>JAUIDI010000002.1 GCA_030428705.1 Bacteroidia bacterium | reverse complement strand
ACAACGGCTATAGTTCATTACGGCTGAAATTCCTAATCGGAATTTCGAGCCTTTTTGCTAAATTTATGGTTACGGCGGAATGATACTCGCGTACCATTCCGTAACGAAACCATAGCCAAAACCGTTGTGGGCAATGTCCAAAAAATGACAAACCAAGAATTTAAAGCGGAACTTGACCAACTTTTGAAACCTCATGGATTCAAAAAGAAAGGGAATAAATGGACTGCGGAAACAGAGGAACTGGAAAAAATTATTGAGCTACAAAAATCAAACTTTAGTAACAGTTACTACTTAAATTATGGATTCAATTTTAAGGACTTGGACTATACAGAGGTGACCATGCATATTTGGAATAGATTCGGTCCTTCTAAACGGAAGGAAAACAAGATATTTATCAAAACATTAGATTTAGAAAGTCCGCTAAACCCAATAGAACGAATTCAGAATTTGAAGCTTTTCATCAGTTCATTGCTTTTGCCAGAAATCAACGGAATTAATGCGAAAGAAGACGTTGTAAAGGAACTCAAATCACGGAAGCACCTTAATGACGTATTCTTGCGTATAAAACGTCACTTGAATTTAATCACGCAATAAAAAAACACTGCCTACAACAATACCTATAATTAATTGCTACGGATTTTCCTGCGGAAAATCCACGCATAATTACTATGTTTAGTCTACGGCGGGAAATCCTGCGGATTTCTAAAGCCGCAACTAATCATAGCCGAACCGATGTCGAATACGCCTGCGGCGTACTTTTGTCGCATTGCTGGCGCAATTGCCGCACCAAAAGCCAGTCGACATCATCGCCGCGCTATGCCAGATTACATTGGCCGTAGGATAAGGGACCTCTTTGCAAAGACCGCCGCTACGGCTTATCTACTCAACATATCAGGACGCTATATGTAATCTGGTCGACAAATTTTATTACCAATACCATGAAAACCACGATAGACGGCCATTACATGGCTTTATCGATGAACGATGATACGGTTCACAATAACCGAAACAGGACAGATAACCGTATCATCGTTACAGGTTTTCACTATATTTCCATAAAATTCGCCGGACTACACATAGCGCGGCGTTGTGCATAATTAAATGAACACATTTCTAAAAGCTTTATTGGTATTATTGGTTTTAACTGGTTGTCAGTCGAAAAAACCGGTTTGGTACCTGGTCAAAGACTATAATCAAGTTTCAAAACATGAGCCGTTTGGTTATACTTCTGGATATATCAATCAAAATGGTGACACAATAATTCCTTTAGATAAATATGCCAGATGCTTTACGGACACTGTAAATAATTATGCAGTTGTATTCGATAAAGAGAAGGGACTTATCGGAATTGATATGGAAGAAAAGAAATTATTCAATGCTGTTTGGAACGGAGAAGGTTCGGAAATAAAGGAATCCGAGGGAATGATACTTATCGTCGAAAACGGAAAATATGGTTTTGCAAATAATAAGGGAGAAATAGTAATCGTACCGAAATACAAATGCGCTGAAAGTTTTGACAACGGAAAGGCTAAAGTTTCAAACGACTGTTTGATTTTAAATCAAGGACTTGAAAAATGCAAAATGCAAACTTGGCACTTCATTAACAAAAATGGACTTGAAATAAATTAACTATGCACAACACGGTGTATAATTAATTGCGGTCGGATTCCTTAAACGGAATCCTTTGCAATCAATTATCTTTAGTTTCAGGCGGACATTTTCCGTAGGAAAAGTCCGCACCTTATCATACACTAACCGTTAGCGGTTATTTGTAAAATGAAGAAAAGAAAAATCATATTTTACATATCAGTATTTATTATTTATCTAATTCTTCTATTCCCAACTACTTATTTTGGAGCCTTATTTTTTGGCTTAGCGGATTTTTCAATTGTTGTAATATTTGGATTATTAAATACCTATATTTCGAATGCATGTTTCAAGACAAAAAGCTGGTTTAGTTTGGTAATCGGATTTTTAATATCTTCTATGGGTTTGATTATGTCTTATATATTGTTCGTCCCATTTATTAATTCTAGTTTCTTCATAGCACCATTATTATTAAATGCCGCAACCCAAACAATAAGCTGGAAACTAGTAGAAAGATATTTTTTCAATAAGACTAAAATCCATTTAATACCAATTTCAGTAGGCACCATGATTTTGGTATTTTTCTCATTCAATCTATATGAGTACTGGAAGTTCGAAAAATATTACAACTGGAATGAGAAAAAAAGAATCGTCCTCAAATTAGTTGATTCCAAAACAGGTGACTCAATCAAAGGCGATACTATCCAACTATCAGCTCAAAGACCACTTTTATATGGACTTCCAGGCGGTTCAACAATGGGAAAAACAATTACCGATAAAAACGGATTTTCAGAATTTATGGTATATCCAAAAGACAATCTAGAAGGTCGAATTTGGAAAAACAATGAATTTCCATATGAATTTTTTGAAATTGGTCCTCAGGAATTAATAAAAAGCGACACGATAGAAATAAAAACAACCGCTAACAGGGTGTATAATTAATTGCGGTTGGAAATTAAAATCGATTTGAGGTCGATTTTTTTTGTGGTTTAAGGCTATTCGGCTGTTTAAGATTATTCTTTCCTTTACACTCATTAAGGAAATTCATTAGTTTTTCAATATTGAAAGTCAATTCAATGTAATTGCAATGAAATTGAAATAAAATATCTCTACTTAAATCTTAAGGATTTAAAACTGCATCCAACGCATCATCTGCATCTTTGTGAATAAAATTAGCTTGATACATGATGGTTGTTTTTAAATCACTATGACGATATAGTTTTTGCAACATTAAAGGAGAAATGGTGTCGCCAGCAATATTTCCAAAAGAATGGCGAGCAATATGATTGGAAAGGTTCTTGGTTATATTGCATTTTTTAGCAAGTTGTTTAAGATATTTATTGAGAACAGCAATCCCATTCCTAGTCTTTACAAAAATGTCCCGTTTACTATTTTGATTCGCATTTTTTAAATATGGAAAAATATAATCATCATGTGAGCGCTGAGAAGGTCTATAAAAATCCAATATTTCTTTGGCCTGTGCGGGAATTTTTAGGCTTAGTGGCTTTTCATTCTTGTTCATCGTGTAATAGAGACGGCCATCCATTAAATCCGACCATTTCATCTGAAGTACATCAGATATACGGATTCCGGCAAAATAGAACGAAAACAACCAAATATTTCGAGTATGCCAAATGGGACTTCGGTTCTCCAAAGACACTTTTTCAATTCGTTCAATTTCCTCCCTGGTCAAACCAATTTTCTGGGTAGGTTTGATTCGTATTCGTTCCTTCTCTCCAGCAAATGGATAGTGTTTAGCTTCTACAACTCCCTCCTTTATTGCTGCATTAAAAAGTGTACGGATATAAATGAGGTGGTTTGTAACAGTTCGGGTCTTATGTTCTAAATAGGAAATACAGAACACCTTAAAATTACTTAAAAAGGCTTCCGTTATGTCCTCAAAATATAGGGAAGTATCTTTACTAAATTCCTCCTTTACATGTTCAAGGAAATTATAGCCAAATTTTCGAGAGCTTCCAACTCTATTTCGCCGCCTTTCCTTAATTCCGTTAATTACCGATTCTCTTTCTTCAAAACGATTCCACTTTAAAAATTCACGCACATTGATCAACATGGAAAGTTCCCCTTTACATGTAGAAAATTTCCCCGCCTGATATCTGTTTGTAACCCTTTCTGCTCCCAATTGAAAAAAAGAAACGGTGCGACCTTTATGTTTTGCTTTATTCTTTATTTGTTTACTAGAAATATATTCTTTGGAAGCATCGGCTTCCAAAGCAATACTATCTACCTCTGTCAATTTTTTTAGTAAATAATTGTTCAGTCTTGCCGAATTTATATGGGACTTTTTGACCCTGCCCAAAACATTATCCCAATCCTTTTCCAAAATATATTTTCCAGTAAAAATGTATCTCGTTTTTCTATTCTGGGTAATTCGAATGGCTAATGGATAAGTACCGTCCTTTTTTTGATCATGTTTCCAAAGTACTATCTTTATTGAAGCCATTTTAAGTGGAAATATTGCTTAAGAAACTACAATGTAAAAATTTTACCTAAAACATACCTAAAACATTTTGAGGTTTTTTATGATTTTTACTGATTCTTTAAAAAAGTTAAGTAATTGATTATTAGATATATGAATACATATGAAATCATATAAAACCAGTTCTTGTTTGGCTCATAACCTAAAGGGAGCTACGCCACTTCTCAAGGGGGCCGAAGGAAATTTTTCGGACATATCCAGAAACTTTGACCCCGAAAATTATGATGGCCAAGATGGGGTGGATTTTATCCTTGAGGAAACAAAAAAAGATTCGGTAATCGTTGTCGCGGTAGGCAAGTTGACCAATGTTGCCCTGGCATTGAAAAAGGACCCCTCTTTTGCCGAACGCACCAGGATCGTTTGGCTCGGGAGCAATTATCCCGAACCGGGCGAATACAACCAAGACAATGATACCATAGCTATGAACTATGTGTTGAACAGTAAGGTTCCGTTTGAAATGGTCACTGTACGTTATGGAAAACCTTCGGGCACCGATGCGGTGTCGGTGACCAAAAAGGAGGTCGATGAAAAAATGGCCGGTCTGGGCCCGAAGGCCGCAATACCGATTACCGGAAGACATGGTGGTGAATTCGATACTTTTGGTGACTATGCCGTAAACCTTTTTGAGCACATCTTTGACCATATGGGTACCGATCAGGTCACCCCATCGCGCCCCTTGTTCGATATGGTGGCCTTGGCGGTCATGA
Source organism: Bacteroidia bacterium (assembly GCA_030428705.1). Lineage (GTDB taxonomy): Bacteria > Bacteroidota > Bacteroidia > Flavobacteriales > Flavobacteriaceae > Meishania. The sequence continues at coordinate 918,579 of JAUIDI010000002.1, read as the reverse complement.
AAAATGGTGCCTGGGGCGAAACCAAAAAAGTACCCTGCCCCATATTCGTAGAAGGTCAGTGGGTAGAGCGTCCGCAAAATACACGTGAAATTTTGCTGTGGGAAAATTTTGATCGTGATGGGATTATTACCGATTTTTATGCGACCATGCAAAACCCGGAGCCGATTTCGCATTACCGATAGCCGCTTAATTGGTAGTTTTCCATTAAATGGTCAAGAAACAAAACGATTCATTGGATTTTTATAGCTTTCACGATTAAAATGACGGTATGCGTAAAAATCTGTTCTTTCTGTATTTTATTGTGATTTCGAACATTAGCGCACAAAAGGGATTGCCTGACTCCTTGGATACGCGATGGGAAATGTTAAAGTACGACGTGGCCAACATCTTTAAAGGGGTAGGTTATTCGTATACCCGGCCCTTGCATTGGCAAGGAAAACAATGGAAACAATTTGGGGGTGTAGTAGCAGGTACGGGGCTAACGTATTTGTTTGACGATAATACCTCAAAGTTCATAAGGCTCCAACAGCAGGGAATTCCAAAATGGATACGAGATTATGGAACGTTCTACGGTAATCCTGAAAACAATTATCTGGCCACTTCGGGAGTATATTTGGCCGGTCTGCTCACTAAAAACGAAAAACTACGACGAACTGGGGTCTTATTGATTTCTTCAGCAACCTCTGCCGGATTGTTGCAGCAAGTATTGAAGTCGTTGGTGGGAAGGGCCAGACCGTTGGCCGATCTGGGCAAAGACACATTTGACCCGTTCAATTCGAGTCGTAATTTCCATTCGTTCCCTTCAGGACATGCGCTGATGGCCTTTACCAACGCCTATGCCATTGCCAAGCAGTTCGAGAGTCCTTGGGTAAAAGCAGGTATTTACCTCATTGGTAGCATACCCGGTCTCTCAAGAGTGTGGGATGGGCAGCACTGGCTCAGTGATTTCGTATTCTCACTCGCCATAAGTGTCGCCACTGTGGAGTCTATTGATCGTTATCTTGACAAAAAATATGATGAAAAGTATAATGATCAAACAAAAAAATTGAGTTGGAACCTAAACTTTGGTCCCGGAACAATGGGTGTAACCGTCCAGTTTTAGGAATCTTGTTTGGGTATTGAAAAAAACGAGCGCTTTACCACATCAGGCAAAGCGCTCGAAAGAATGTATTCAATTTACTTGCCCAACATCAAAAGCTCGTTGCATCGGACTTCGGTGATGTATCTTTTATCCCCTTCCTTGGTCTCATATGAGCGATGGGTTAATTTGCCCTCTATGGCTACTTGCTTACCCTTGGTCAGGTAGTTTTCCACGATTTCGGCGGTCTTGCCCCAGGCCACAATATTGTGCCATTGGGTATCCTCGACCTTTTCGCCTTTTGCATTTTTGTAATGGTCGCTCGTGGCAATTGAAAATTTAGCTAGTTTGTTACCGTTTTCTAGGGTTACGATTTCTGGGTCTTGGCCCAAGTTTCCAATCAACTGTACTTTGTTTTTAAGTGCGTTCATGATTTTAATTTTAGCGTTAAACAGTTAATACTATCGAACCTCCTTGATTCGACATGGCAAACATAAAACACGTCTCGGCCGTTATTCGGTTAAGAAATAATTACTTTCATTTGTAAACGTTTGTAGTCGTTTTAAAACGATTTAGTTCCCGAACTATATGGCATCTATATACACTTAAGCTCTCTTTTTTAAAAAATAAAATTGGATTTTGGTCCTCAATATATCGTAGAGGACGTCTTTTGCACAAACACTGAATCGGCCATTCCTATTCATGAAGTACCAAAAACGGTACTTCGGTATGATAGCTGATTTCTTCAACAGTAGGCCTGAAGAGTATGCGTTGAAAAAAGTTAAGGTTTTTGGCTACCATGGCGATCATATCGATATCCCTGCTTTCGGTAAAACACTGTACGGCGGTCTCTAGTTTACTACCGGTCAACGAGTGAAAACTATGTTCGACATCGACCAAATAATCATCAAGAAAATCTTTGTTCTTTTCTTGCTCTTCGGTCAGTTGTTCCCCTTTTTTGGAAATATGCAAAATCCTTAAAACGGAACCATGTATTACCGCCATGGCAATCAAGGTGTCCAACACCTTTACATCGTAACCTATATGATAATCGGTGGCGAATGCAATTTCCTTTGGTTCGGTATAGACGGCATCTTCAGGAACGGCCAATAACGGTATCTTTATTTTTGTGATGACATCACCCGTATTGCTTCCTACGGTAGCTTTTTTAAGTCCTGAAGCACCTTTAGTCCCCATAATGACCAAATCTATTTTCTTTTCTTCCAGCTCCCTTTTTACGGCATCCACAAAATAATCATGAAGGGCTATGGTCACAAAAGCGTGCTTGGTGTTAAAAGGCAATGCTTCAATCTGTGTCAACAACTTTTGAAGACTTTCGCGACTTTCCTTAAGGATATGGTCTTCGAAATTACGCGAGGCTGCACGGACCGAACTTCCGGCACCTGAATAAGGGGGTATGGGGTTGACGTGCAATAGATAGAACGTACATTTCGATTTTTTAAACAGCTCCAAGGCAAATTTTATGGCATTCCATGAGTTGTCCGAGAAGTCCGTTGGGATTAGAATCTGTTGCATGCCATACTATTTTTGGTTGATAACATAAATTTATAACCACTGCACGGCCAAAAAAATGATGATTATCATGTTACGGCCTTAACGTATCGAATTATTGTCAATGAACTTGACTTAGTTTTGCCGGATCTAAAATCTTGATGTTTCTATTATCGATATCGATAAGTCCTTCTTTTTTGAAAGATGAAAGGGCACGGATTAAGGTCTCGGTGGCCATCCCTGCCACGCTTGCCAGGTCGCTTCGTAAAATATGAATGTTGCCTTTCGGGTCTTTTTCAAGTTTCTCGGCAAATTTGAGCAAGGTAAGTGCGGTTTTTCTTCGAACAGACCCATAGGCCATTTGTAATAATTGTTCCTTGGTTTCGGAAAGGCCTTCGGAAAGCAATTGCAGCAGTTCCATGGTGAGTGCCTGATTTTCATCAATAACATTTTTCAATTTCTCTTCTGATAGGCCGGCAAGTTCGGTATCCTCCATGGCCGTTGCAGATTCCTTATGGGGCATGTTTCGGGTAATGGATGAAAAGCCGAATAGGTCATCGGGTTTATATATTCCGGTAATCAATTCCTTGCCCATTTCATCTAAAATATGTGTTTTTACAACCCCTTTGAGTATAAGATATAAAGTATTCGAGTACATACCGTCCCGATATATGGTTTCTCCCGCTCGAAAGGAATGAACCTCGCTATTATCGTCGATATAATTCTTGAACTGATGGATCGTTCTTATTTTTACCTCTGAACATTGTTCCTCATTTTTTGGTTGGCCGGCCATATTCTTTAAAATGGCCATTTTGGCAAGCCGGCTTTCGATGGCACCGATGAGTTCGGATTCTTGAAAGGGTTTGGTCAAATAATCGTCCGCACCCAGTTCCATTCCCTTGCGAATATCTTTATGCTCGGTCTTGGCAGAAAGGAATATAAACGGAATACTACTGGTGAGACGGTCTTGGGAGAGCTCTTCCAAAACACCGTATCCATCCAACTTTGGCATCATGATATCGCAAATGATCACATCGGGCATATAATCTTTTGCGGCCAGAACCCCTTTTTCCCCGTCTGCGGCCGTATGTACGTCATAATCCGATAACGTGAGCAATTCTGCCGTGTTTTCCCGTAAAATGGTATCATCTTCAATTAAAAGTACCTTTTTCATTTTGTGGTTCTTTTGATCGGTTCGAGCAAACTTTTATTGCTTGATGGGAAGTTCGACCGTAAACGTACTTCCAATATTTTCTTTACTTTCAAAATAAATAGTCCCCCCTAAGTTTTCAATATGCGACTTTACGATGTTAAGGCCGATACCCGTACCCTGGGTCAATAAGACATTTTCTGCCCTGAAATAGCGTTCGAAAATATGTTTTTGGTCGTTTTTCGGTATGCCGATACCTTGATCGACGACCCTCAAAACCATCTTGTCTTCGATAATCTCTATTTGTAGATCTACCTCGGTATCTTCGGGGGAATATTTGACCGCGTTGTACAAAAGGTTGGTCAAGGCAAGCAAGACGATTTTCTCATCTTGATAAACCATTACGTCATCGACATTTTGAGGGTATTTTATTTGCTGTCCGCTTTTTAAAAGCATATTGGTGTTGTAAACGACTTCGTTCACCACTTTGCTCAACGAGAATTTGGTGAGTTTATAGATTTCCTTGCCTTTTTCAAGGCGTTCCACTGAAAGAAAGTCCGTCAAAATATGGTTGAGGTGCTGTACTTCGGCAATAATGGTCTTTAGATGTTTTTCCCTTTTCTCTTCTTGACCGTCTTCGGTGTATTTTCCGATCAAGGTTGCCGAGGTGAGAATACCGCTTAATGGGGTTTTGAACTCATGTGACACTAGCGAAAGAAACTTGGTCTTTAACTCGTTTAGTTCTTTTTCTTTGTTGAGGGCACTTTGAATTTTTGCCTCTGCTTCCTTTCGGCGTTTTATCTCGCGTTTCAGTTTTGCGACCGTGTCACGTAATTCACCGATTCGAGCCTTGATTTTCTTCTCAAGGTTCTTGTTGAGTTCAAGTATTTCCTCCTCATTTTCCCTTCTTTCCGTAATGTCTATGACAAGGGCCATAACATAGGTATTGCCGTAAAGGGAAAATGGATTAAGGCCCACTTCGATGGGAAATTCCTCATCGTTCTTTCGTAGTCCGTAAAGATTTCGCCCTTCGGCCATGCGACGTTTGTTCTTTTCTTTATTATAATGGGCAATATGCTTTTCATGCGCTTTGCGATAGGCCTTCGGAATTAATATGTTCAGCGATTTTCCTCGAAGTTCTTCTGGGCCATAACCGAACATTTCACTTGCCCGACTGTTGGCCGACACGATAATCTGTTCTTTGTTTGCTACCAAAATACCCTCTGAAACGGCCTCTGAAAGTAAATTGAAAATATTACTGTTTCTATCAAAAACGTGCATAGCTTAAAATTACCTTTTTTCTCTTTTGTTAAGATGGGTTTTTTTGAAAACCGTAGTAATTTAACACTGGTAGCGATAGAGTCGTCCATGAGCTACCGCAATCTATAAAGGTGATTACAAATACCTTTGGTTCTTATGACAAAAATCATTTTGCTCTTCAAGGCATCGAACTATTTTTATAAAATCAAAACACAATGGTTATGACTGATTTTAGAGCTAGGCCGAAGGCCGAATTTATAAAGGAGACCAACTGGCAAGAATTGTATGTCTTGACGAAACACTGGAAATCGGACCTTTTGTTCTATAAGGACGATCTCAAATTTCTGCACCACCTCATTGACAAATATTTTATTTGGATTACCCAAAAGGATAATTTAGAGGAAGTACAAAAGGTCGGAAAAGGAATTTTGGATGACACGAGGGAGTGTGAATCGCTCTTAGTGAAAATCGAAGAACATTTATCGCATTTGACAAGTTTGGTCGAGGGCTCTTTGGAAAACAACTCCGTTGAATTCAGGGAGGAACATCAGGAACTCGAAGATGAAATCGCAAAATTTGTCAAAGAAGTTCGCGAAAACCGCAAAGAGTTGTTCACCATAACTGAACATGTTTTGGAAAGCGAGCAATTGGCCCATTTGATGGAAAAATAGCACTTGAAAATATAAGGTCAAGACAAGTAACACAAATTAGGATTCATTGAAGGCAATAAAAAAACAACGGGATTTGTCCCGTTGTTTTTTGTATTAGGTTAATGTTAAATGAAAAGCAATTGTGTACCTTCTTGATCTGCCCTGTTATAAAAATCACCGATGGTCAGTATGCCTTCTATCTCGTCGATAAGATCTTCTTCTTTAAGGTGAAACATATCGACGGCCAATTTACAGGCCCAAAGCCGACACCCTGAATCCGATAAGATTTCCAAAAATTCGCCGACCGGTGGAATGTCCAATTCTTCCATTTCTTTCTTCATCATTTTGGTGGCAAAGGCTTCTACCCCGGGTAATCCGCCCAGCATGGTAGGGATATGCATGGCAGGGTTACCGACCGTTGCGACATGAAGGTGTTCCAGTTTTTTCTTTTGAACGGCTTCCAATCCGAAAAACGTAAAAAATATCTCCGATTCGATACCCTCCATTCTTGCGCCATTGGCCATGATAAAAGCCGCATAGACGTTTTCAATGGTGGCCTTTGACAAGATGAACATCATTTTTTTTACCTTGGTCTTACTCATAATCTGATATTTTTATCGTTTCTAGATACAGCTTTTAGGTTTTGGAATTCCGGCTATCATCGTTGCTTTTTTAAGTGGTCCGCCAGGAAACAATTGGTAGAATTCCTTAATGTCGATGACCCCGCTTTTTTTGATTCCCCGAATCGATAAGGGTTCTTCTTTTTCGAACTTGTCGTGAATATAGTCGATTACCTCCCAATGCTTATCGGTCATTTCGATATCTTGTTCCTTTGCGATTTCGAGACCGATTTCTTTGTCCCACTGTGAAAAATCGGTAAGATATCCCTCTTCGTTTACTGAAATGGTCTTGTTTGATATGATTTTTTCCATGTTGTTTATTTAAAATTATTACTGTACTTCCTCTTCAAAATGTTTTCCTTTTTCCGACATAGTAGCCGATACAAAGGGAATGTGAACACCCTTGATGAGCATGTTCCAATAGATCCACCTAAAGGCCATTTTGCCCATATGGTTCGTATGGCTTTCCTTTAAAAGTTGTAAGGGTCCGACCCCGGGGAACGGAAAAGTTCCTTCTACGGGTTCATGCGTATAATTGAAATCTATCAACAGGGCTTTGCCGTTACCCGTTTCGACAAAGCAATTGGCATGGCCGTCGAATTCATCTTTTAAGGGAATCCCTTTGGTATACCTAACAATATTTTCGGTCAATATTTCAGCCTCGAAGTGGGCAACGGATCCTGCTTTTGACGCGGGCAGATTGGTGGCATCGCCAATGGCGAAAATATTTTCATGGTCCAAACTCTGTAAGGTCGCCTTGTTGGTCGGTACAAAGTTGAGATCATCTCCTAAACCGGAGCGTTCGATTACCGAATCGCCCATGTTGGTAGGTACCGTTACCAAAAGGTCGTATTCGACTTCGGTATCGGCATAGTCGATGATCTTATTGTTCTTATAGTCTACGCGCTCTATTGCAAAATCGGTCACTTCGGAAATGCCCTTCTCCTCGAGCAGATGGTGCAGTGCCGTGGTAGCCCTTGGCTTTGTAAAAGCTCCGCCCAAAGGGGTTACAAAGGTAATATCGACCTTATCGCGCATCCCCTTGTTCTTGAAATAAGAATCGGCCAGAAAGGCGAATTCCAATGGGGCGACGGGACATTTAATGGGCATCTCGGTAATGTGCACTACCAACTTTCCGCCTTCCCATTCTCGAAGCTTGTTGCGCAAGGCCTTGGCTCCTTTATAAGTATAGAAATCGAAAATGTTCTTGTGCCATTTAGGGCCTTTCATTCCTTCTACTTCCTCCGGTGCGATATCCGTTCCGGTAGCTATGATCAAAATGTCATATGAAAGTTCCTTACCATTGGCAAGTTGTACGTTGTTTTCTTCCGGAACAATGCGTTCGATTTTTTCATTGATATATTCCACGGCTTTCGGAATGAATTTCTTGCCATTTTTTTTCACCTGTTTGCTCGTATAGATATCAAAAGGAAGAAAAAGGAAACCAGGCTGGTAGTAGTGTGTCTCGCACTGGTCTACTATGGATATTTTCCAATCTTTTTTCGGAAGTTTTTTTACAAGATGGTTCGCCATCATAGTGCCGGAGGTGCCCGCACCTAAAATAACTAGATTCTTCATCGCCTTTTGGTTTAAGTGGACTTGTTTATGAGTGTAAAGTTAAGTTGACCACCTTTGGATTTCTATGATATTGGTCATTTTAAAACGTAACAAAAGTTACATAAGCAAGTTTTTATATATCTGATTTTCAATTGTTTGAAAACAATAACAGAGTGGATGCTGATTTAAAGGTGGAGCACCTAGACCCCACCTTTTTACTTAGAACAGCAATGCACTTTTCTTGCAAAACGACCTTTTATTTACCGGATATGGCCGCTTGGGCAGAGGCCACCCGGGCGATCGGAACCCTAAAAGGGGAACAACTGACATAGTTCATACCTGTATTATGGCAGAATTCGACCGAACTTGGTTCACCACCATGTTCACCGCAAATCCCCACTTTAAGCTGTGGTTTGGCACTCCTTCCTCTTTCCGTGGCCATTTTGACCAGCTGGCCGACACCTTCTTGGTCCAAGACCTCAAAAGGATCGACCTTGAGAATTCCTTTTTCCAAATAGATCGGTAGAAATTTGCCGGCATCATCGCGGCTATACCCAAAGGTCATCTGCGTAAGGTCGTTTGTTCCAAAAGAGAAAAATTCGGCCCTTTCCGCAATTTTGTTTGCCATAAGGGCGGCCCTGGGAATTTCGATCATGGTTCCCACTAGAAACTCAACAGAGTCTTCATATTCTTCGAATACTTTTTGGGCCGTTTCTCGAATAATCTTCTCTTGCGCTACGAATTCTTCATAGGTGCCTACCAACGGGACCATAATTTCGGGCTTTGCTGTAATTCCTTTTTCCTTTAAGTTGAGTGCGGCCTCGATAATGGCCCGTGTCTGCATTTCGGTAATTTCAGGATAGGTATTGCCCAAGCGACAACCCCTATGGCCCAACATGGGGTTGAACTCGTGGAGTTCGGCGACTTTGCCTTTTACAGCGGCCAGGGAAATATGCATATCTTCGGCCAATTCCTTTTGTGTAGCCAATTGGTGGGGCACGAATTCATGCAATGGCGGGTCGAGTAACCTTACCGTGACCGGAAGGTCTTGCATTGCTTCGAAAATGCCTTCAAAATCGGCACGTTGCATGGGCAACAATTCTTCCAAAGCATTTTTCCTGCCCTTGACCGTATCGGCCAAGATCATTTCGCGCATGGCCTTGATCCGGTCGACTTCGAAAAACATATGTTCCGTTCTTGCAAGACCGATGCCTTGTGCACCAAAATTACGGGCTACTTCGGCATCCTTCGGGGTGTCCGCATTCGTTCTTACTTGCATCGTACCGTATTTGTCGGCCAGGTTCATGACCTCTGCGAACTCACCGCTCAATTCGGGTTGGCAGGTCGCTACTTTTCCTTCAATGATATTTCCGGTAGAACCGTTCAAAGAAATCCAGTCGCCTTCATGATATTCTTTGCCATCGACGGTCAAAGTCCGGTTCTTGTAATCGATTTTGAGGGCCCCTGCCCCCGAAATACAACATTTTCCCATACCTCTGGCCACTACCGCCGCATGCGAGGTCATGCCTCCTCGTGCGGTCAGAATTCCTTTTGCGAGGTTCATCCCTTCCAAGTCTTCGGGCGAGGTTTCTATTCTTGTCAAAATGGTATTCTTGAATTTTTTGGTGTTTTCGGCAAAGAAGACTATCTGACCTGTTGCCGCTCCGGGTGAGGCGGGTAGGCCCTGGGCGATGATATTTGCCCGCTTTATCGCTTTCGGGTCGAATACCGGGTGAAGAAGTTCATCAAGCTTGTTCGGTTCGATTCTCAACAATGCTTCTTTTTCTTCGATTTGGCCATCTTTCAATAAATCCATCGCGATCTTGACCATGGCCGCACCCGTACGTTTGCCGTTGCGGGTCTGAAGAATCCAGAGTTTGCCATCTTGAATGGTAAACTCCATATCCTGCATATCGCTATAATGCTTTTCAAGGATATCTTGATACTTAAAAAGTTCTTTGTACATGGTAGGCATTAATTCTTCCAAGGAAGGATAATTCTCGGCCCTATCGATTTCCTCTATTTTTGCCAATTCGGCCCAACGTTGCGACCCCAGCTTTGTAATCTGCTGTGGGGTTCGAACACCGGCCACTACGTCTTCTCCCTGCGCGTTGATCAAATATTCTCCGTTAAAAACATTTTCGCCTGTGGCGGCGTCTCGGGTAAAGCATACGCCTGTACCTGAATTTTCGCCCATATTACCATAGACCATGGCCTGAACGTTGACCGCGGTGCCCCATTCGGAGGGGTAACCGTTCATTTTGCGATAGTAGACTGCGCGATCACCGTTCCAGCTATTGAATACAGCCATTATAGCCCCCCATAATTGCCCCCAGGGATCTGTGGGGAAATTTTTGCCGGTACGTTTTTTCACCGCATCCTTGAAATCGTAGACCAAATCTTTTAGATCTTGAACGGTAAACTGTGTATCAAGTTCAATTTCCCTTTTGTGTTTGAGGTGTTCCATTATTTCCTCAAATGGGTCTATATCATCTTTTGACTCCGGTTTCATTCCCAACACGACCCCACCGTACATTTGAATGAACCTTCGATAAGAATCCCAGGCAAACCGTTCATTGCCGGTCTTGGATGCCAAGCCCTGAACGACTTCATCATTAAGGCCTAGATTAAGAACCGTATCCATCATACCAGGCATCGATACACGTGCGCCAGAACGAACCGAAAGTAATAAGGGGTTGTCTCGATCTCCGAATACGGAACCCATTATACCCTCTATATTTTCAATGGCCGATTCAATCTCATCTTTGATCAAATTGACAATGGTTTCCCTTCCCAACTCATTGTACTCGGTACAAACTTCGGTGGTAATGGTAAAACCTGGCGGTACGGGAATACCAATAACGCTCATTTCAGCTAGGTTGGCACCCTTGCCACCTAAAAGATTTTTCATCTTGCTGCTACCATCGGCAGTCTTGTTGCCAAATCGGTAAACCCTGGTACGGGTCTTTTCCATTACTTCCATATTTTATGCTTTAATAAACTTTCCTTTAAAAATCGTACCCCAAAATTATGGGCTTCCGAGCAAGGGTTTTATGACCAAAGTCAGGTCTTGAGGCATATTGTGGATTTGTACATGAAGATTTTCAAATGACGGTCAACTTTTGCATGGACATTGGTGTCGCGGACAATGCAAAAAACACGAAGTGCCCATGAACTAGATTTTGAAAGTCATCACGGGCAGTTGGGCATGATTGGCCAAGTCTTCACCAATGCTGCCCTTAAAAAAGTGTGCAAGTCCGCTGCGACCATGGGTCAATACGGCAATAAGATCGGCGTCGACCTTACGAGCATGGTTATAAATGCCACTTTCCACCGAATAGTCCGAAATTTTATGAATCTCGACGCTAGGGGGTAAATCACCGTGATGGGCAACCCTTAGAAATTTGTCTATTTCTTCCTGGATTTCTGTTGTACTCCTGAAATTTAATCCTGGAAGGTTCACCTGTACCAAATGAATCTTGGCGTGCATGCCATTGAATAATTTGATCGCTTTTTGATAGGCATTCTTGTTTTCGATTTGAAAATCGAAGCCCAGGATCACTTTTTCTATCTTAAAATCGGAAGCTTTTTTCTTGATTACAAGCACAGGTACTTCAGATGTTCGAACCACTTTTTCAGTGTTGGAGCCTACGAATATTTCACTCAGCCCGCCCGCACCGTGCGACCCCATTACTATCAAATCGATGTCTTGCTCTTCGGCAACATTGTGGATTTCACTGAAAATTTTATAGTTCTGTACCGTTTCCGATACTTTGATACCCTTTAGATAGGGTTTTTCCAAAAACTCGGAGAATCTTTTTTTGGAAAGTTTCATATAGAACTGGGCCTCCATGAATTCCTGAGAATCGTCTTTGGTGAAAACGGCCTCCGAAAGGCCTAACATATGAAGTACAACAATCTCGGCCCTATGCTTTTTGGCGAGTGTTGCGGCAACTTCCAAAGCGTATTCCGAATGTTCTGAAAAATCGACCGGTACAAGAATCTTGTTCATCATAGACTGATTTATGTGCGCATGATTAATGCTTTTTCATTATGGTTTTCTTTTTGCGCAATTGACCGTCCAATTCGTGTAGTGTTTGGTTCAACGATTTTTCAAAATCATCGGTGTTCGACTTTGCAAAGATTCTTGGCCCGGGAGCGCTCAATTCGATTTCACAGATTTTGCCGTTTCCCGAAGGATCGTTCTCTAACTTAAAATGGACTTGGGCACGAATCAACCAATCATATTTTTTTGCCAATTTATTTAGCTTTTCGGTTACAAGATCGTTCATGCTGTCACTTGTCGACATCTGTACATATTGAATTTCTATGGTCATGGTTTACTGTTTTAAACCTCAAAGGTAAATGCACATTACCATAAATCTTATGACAATTATCATTGTTAAAACTAGTAACGTTGCCAAAATTTGTCCGCAATAAATCTGACGCCTCCAACCTCTATGTTTCAAAGGATTATTACTACATTTAGTAATTACGAACCCACTTTCCCGATTAATATGCGTTTTGTCAGATGTGTTTTTCTTCTTTTTTTAATGTTTTCTTGTGGGGAGGGGCAAGAGAGGATATTTCCTGAGAAAACGGCACTTACCGAGTCGGTATATTCCTCGGTAACCGTTCAACCCGATAGCCTATATCAGGCCTTTGCCGCCGTTGCCGGTATTCTTGATATGAATTTGGTAGAGGAGGGGGATATAGTACAAAAGGAAACACCCTTGGCGCAGATCATCAACAATACACCAAAACTCAATACTGAAAATGCCAAACTCGCCCTGCAATTGGCTCAAGAGAATTATGATGGGAGCTCCGCTATCTTAAAAGCGTTGGAAGATGAGATACAGGCGGCGACCCTAAAGCTTCAAAACGACTCCATAAACTTTTTCAGACAAAAACGGCTATGGGAACAACAAATAGGTTCTAAAATCGAATACGACAATCGTAGATTGGCCTATGACCTTTCCCTGAACAATCTGAACCTTTTAAAGAGCAGATACGATCGGACCAAGAACGAGTTGCGAACCCAAGTACAGCAGGCAAAAAATAACTATGAGGCCTCTAAAATCAATACGGGGGATTTTACGGTAGCCAGCAAAATAGACGGCAAAGTGTACGCACTTTTTAAAGAACCCGGGGAAATCGTAACCACTCTTGATCCCTTGGCGGCGATCGGTAGTGCGACCGCTTTCATCATCGAACTTTTGGTCGATGAGGTCGATATCGTAAAAGTAAAGAAAGACCAAAAGGTTTTGGTGACCTTGGACGCCTATCAAGATCAGGTATTCGAGGCAAGGGTCAGTAAGATCTATCCCCAAAAGGATAAGCGTTCCCAAACTTTCAGGGTAGAAGCACTTTTTGACAAGGCGCCGGTGACATTGTACCCAGGTCTGGCTGGAGAAGGAAATATCGTTATCGCAAAGCGGGAGGATGTTTTTGTAATTCCAAGGTCATACTTGGTAAACGGCAACCAGGTACAGACCGAAGACGGACTTGTCGAGGTCAAAACCGGACTTCAAAGTTTGGATAAAGTAGAAATTCTCGAAGGCCTAAATCCTGATACACCAATTATCAAACCCGGGCAATGATCAATTGGAAAGTCATTTTAAGTATTGCCAAGACCCACTTGTTGACCAAAATGAAGAGTACCGTTACGGCGGCCCTAGGAGTCACTTTCGGTATAGGGGCCTATATCACTTTGGTCAGCTTTATGACCGGACTGAACGGTCTGCTCGACGGGCTTGTTCTGAATCGTACGCCCCACATTCATTTGTACAATGAAATCGAACCTTCGAAAAAACAGCCGATCGCACTTTTCGATGACTTTGAGAATGCGTTCAATGTGGTGCATTCGATACGACCGAAACAAAGCCAAAAGAAAATTCACAATGCATTGCCGATCCTGAATTATCTTAAAAACGACGAAGCGGTCAAAGGGGCCGTGCCACAGGTCCAGGCACAAATATTTTACATTTCGGGTTCCATAGAATTGGGGGGCAATCTTATCGGTATCGATGTCATGGAGGAAGTCCGCCTTTCGAACTTTCAGGACTATATCGTTGAGGGTACTCCTGAAGCTTTGAAGAACAATGATAATGGTATTCTGCTCGGCGCGGGGCTTGCAAAGAAAATGTCACTTGAGCCTGGTGATCGGGTACAGATCAGTACGATAGCGGGCGATATTTTTCCCCTTACCATAATGGGTATCTATCAAAGCGGACTCGCGGAGGTAGATAATATTCAAAGTTATGTCAATCTGAAGACCACGCAGCGCATTCTAGGGGAAGCCGAAAATTATATTACCGACATTAATATCAAACTATGGAATATGGACAAGGCCGTACCGATGGCCAGGGAAATGGAACAACAGTTCGACATAAAAGCGACCGATATTAAGGAAGCAAACGCACAATTTGAAACCGGATCCAGCATTCGTAATATGATAACCTATGCCGTATCGATAACCTTGCTTATTGTGGCCGGTTTTGGTATTTACAACATACTGAACATGCTCATCTACGAAAAAATGAAAGATATTGCCATACTAAAGGCGACAGGGTTTTCGGGGCGTGACGTACAGTTCATTTTTTTAAGCCAGGCCATGCTGATCGGTATCGTAGGTGGGATTTTGGGATTGTTGATCGGTTTTGGACTTTCGGTTCTCATCGATAATGCACCCTTTGAGACCGAAGCGTTGCCCACCATAAAGACCTTTCCGGTAAATTATAATGCGCTGTACTATGTGATCGGAATTATTTTCGCCCTGATATCTACGTTCATAGCGGGTTATTTGCCGGCGAACAAAGCAAAGAAAATCGATCCCGTACGCATTATCAGGGGCACTTGAATTTTGTTATGAAATTAGTTCTAGAAACGAAAAATATCAACAAACATTTCTACAAGCCCAAGGATTTTCATGTGCTCAAGGATGTCACTTTTGGGGTCGAAGAGGGCGAATTCGCTTCGATAATGGGGAAGTCGGGTTCAGGAAAATCGACCTTATTGTACATACTCTCTACGATGGATACGGATTATACTGGCGAGCTTTACCTGAACAACACCCTGATTACCGGAAAACACCATCAAGAATTATCGGTGATCCGTAATAAGAATATCGGTTTTGTATTTCAGTTCCATTATTTACTCTCCGAATTCAGCGTTATTGAAAACGTAATGTTGCCGGCCAAAAAGTTGGCCGAAAAATCGCATTCTGAAATTAAGCACGACGCCCATGAGAAATTAAAGATGTTGCATATCGAGCATTTGGCGGAACAACGTGCTTCAAGGATCTCGGGTGGAGAAAAGCAACGTGTGGCCATTGCCCGCGCCCTAATTAACAATCCCACCATTTTAATGGGAGATGAACCCACGGGGAACCTTGATAGTCATAATTCTGAGAATGTATTCGATATTTTCAAACGTTTAAAAGAGGAAGTAGGACTTTCGTTATTGGTCGTGACCCACGACGAGGATTTTGCCAAACGGACCGACCGCATCATTGAAATGGAGGATGGTCATATACTATCCTGATATCCGAAAATTAATACTGGTCAGGTTTTCATGGTTACTTCCAATACCGATTATTTCCATACTTCGGAAACAATGCTCGCAATCCCGATGCCCAAGATCAAGAACAACACAAAACCCCGAAACTGTTCTTGGGTAATCTTGTCCAATATTTTTTTGCCCACCCAAGTTCCCAATATACTCACGATCAAAAGAATCGGCACTAGGTACAAATGCTCTTTTCGCATATAACCATTGAAGTAGTATACGATCGAACGGCTAAAATCAACGCCCAAATCGATAATGGCGGAAGTTGCTATGAATTTGTTCTTGTCCATTTTGAAAGCGGCGAGGGTAATGCCCCTTATCGCTCCTCCGGTTCCCAAAACGCCTGCGCTCAGTCCGGATAGAGATCCTCCGATTATTGAATTTTTGACGTTGGGTGTTACGACCAGTTTTTTGAAAATCAAAAAAATCAGACTTAGCGCGATTAAAAATATTCCCAATAAATAAGTCAACATTGTGGTATCGATAAATTTGCTCAACCAAGCTCCGACCGAAACGAATAGCACCGCCGGAATACCCAATGTCAGCACGATTTTCTTATCGAATCCTTTTTTGAACAGGGCGATTTTAGAAATGTTGCTCGATAAATGGAATAGGGCGGTAATCCCTAAAACGGATTGAAAATCCAAAAAGAAATTGGCAATGGGCACAAAATAGACCGAAGAGCCAAAACCGCCTACCGTACCCAAAATTTCGGCCAATATGGCCAATATGATAAAAATGGGAAGGTAACGGTCGAGCATAGCGGTAAATTTAGAATTTATTGCCAATATCGAAAACAATGGCCATCATTGTGATTTGTATGGGTTTTTATTATCTGTTTGAAATTTTTTCTAGGGGATATGCCATAGGTTTGGCCATGATTCGGATTATTGATTAGGGAAATGCCGAAAGAATATTGATTCCTGGCCGACCTATCTTCATTCAAATTTGACGGATGTCATAGATAGAGAACCGCCAACGGGCAGGTCATTGAATAATGTTGTTTCGTCATTTTTATCTTTCAACGCCAATGCATAGAGCAAGGGCAGATAATGCTCTGGCGTAGGGATTGCCAAATCGAACGCCCTGCCCTGATTCGTGTAGTCGATTAGGTTTTCAAAATTTCCGCTCAAGATTTTTGACTTCATTTTTTCATTTGCCTCCGTGGCCCAATCATAGGCATAGGGTTCACCTGCTAATTTTTCCCAAGCGACCAATCTAAGGTTGTGGACCATGTTTCCACTACCTACTATCAATACACCCTTTTGCCTCAACGGGTATAGTTCCCTGGCAAGGTCATAATGATCGCGGGCCGGTTTTGAGTAATCCAAACTCAATTGAATGATGGGCACATCGGCATTTGGGTACATGTGCTTGATAACGCTCCATGCGCCGTGGTCAAGCCCCCATTTCTCATCCAAACCGATATTGGTTTTTGTGACGATATTCTTGGTTTGTTTTGCCAATTCAGGACTTCCTGGCGCAGGATATTGGACATTGAACAATTCTTGGGGAAAACCACCGAAATCATGAATGGTTCTTGGGTTTTCCATTGCGGTAACGAATGTTCCATTTGTTTCCCAATGGGCCGAAATACAGAGAATGGCTTTCGGTGTGGAAATCTCTCTTCCGATTCTCCTAAATCCATTGACGAATTCATTTTCCTCAATGGCGTTCATCGGACTACCGTGACCAAGAAATAGAACGGGCATTTTCCTCGAATCAGGTAAGTCCATTATTTTGTTTAAAGCATTTAGATTCATAGTGTGTGCTATAACGAAAGTATTTGCGGTTCTTCCAAATCAAATTCCTTTTAACCCGATATGACAAAAGGCAATTTTTTCATGACGGTCCTAATATTGCTGTTCGGCTTTGCATGACGCCCCGGCCGTTTTATAGGCGGATTTGTAAATTGACAGTACTGATTCTTTTAGTCGTCACGACATTTCAAGAATATTAGTGTAATCCGGTACAAGGTAAGGTACAAAAAGCAACCAAATATTTATATTTAACGGATAATGGAAACTTAAACTGTATACCATTGATTGTTTTATGGTAAAGGAGAAACCGAGACTTGTAATAATTCAGAAGCACTTTCATGAAGTTTTGGGATAAAAAATGAAAATACCAAGAAAGCGAACCCCATTTAGGAAAAATATATGGGCTGTATAAACATAGTCCCTAATGCGAAACCTTTGTTTTGAACGGGATATTATAGATTAAATTAACCAACACAAACAAGAAAATGAAAAACACAATTAAAACTTTATCGATTGTTGCTTTATTGTTCACATATGGTTCAATTACCGCGCAATCATTGGAGTCTAAGCAGTGGTCCATTGAAAAGGCCCAAAAATGGTACGACCAGCATGAATGGCTAAATGGGGCGGATTTTGTGCCTAGCACCGCGATCAACCAATTGGAAATGTGGCAAGAAGCTACTTTTGACCCAAAAACAATTGACACGGAGCTGGGGTTTGCAGAAGGTATAGGCATGAACGTTATGCGTGTTTACCTGCATAGTTTGGCGTACAAACAAGACCCTGAAGGTTTTAAGAAAAGGGTCGATGAATATCTTAAAATATCCAACAACCATAAAATCAAGACCATGTTCGTGTTTTTTGACGATGTTTGGAACAAAACCCCAAAGATTGGAAAGCAACCGGACCCCAAACCCGGAACCCACAACTCAGGTTGGATCCAAGATCCGGGGGATCCCGCCTCATATACAGCGAGTAATTTTCCGGAACTCGAAACATATGTCAAGGACATTATGAAAACCTTTGCCAATGACGACCGAGTACTCCTTTGGGATCTTTACAATGAACCCGGCAATGAGGGCAAGGGGAACAAAACGTTGCCTCTATTGGAAAAAGTCTTTGAGTGGGCAAGGGCCGTAAACCCGTCACAACCCATTTCGGCCGGCCTATGGAAATGGGATTTACAGGAACTAAACGCTTTTCAAGCCTTGAATTCCGATATAATCACATACCACAATTATGAAGGACCGGAAAATCACAGGTTGATCATCAATCTTTTGAAAAGTCACGGCAGGCCAATGATCTGTACCGAATACATGGCCAGGACCCGTAACAGTCGCTTTTCCAATATTATGCCGATTTTGAAGGAAGAGAACATCGGGGCGATAAACTGGGGTCTAGTCAAAGGCAAAAGCAATACCATATACCAATGGAACACGCCTATTGAAAATGGTGCGGAACCCATCGAATGGTTCCATGATGTTTTTCGAAAAGACGGAACCCCCTATCGCCAAGATGAGGTCGACCTGATCAAGAAATTGAATGGTAAACAATAATGCGATGGCGTAATTAGGATAAAAAAGCTTTACAACATTTCGGTTTTTTGTTTTCAAAGATTTGATTTAAACTTTTTAGTCCTATTTTTAAACAAAATCGAAGAATCATGGAATCACGAAGAAATTTTATTGAAAAACTTACCGTTTCGGCAATCGGTTTGCCACTTGTCTTTAATTCTACAAGTTTATTTGCGGCTTCCGATAGACCCTATCAGGGCAAGATGCTTCGGGTCGCCATCATGGGGCTGGGCAGTTATGGTACCCGGGTGGCAAATGCAATGAAAGATTGCAAACGGGCCAAATTGGTGGGTGTGATCAGCGGTACGCCCTCGAAAGTCGAGAAATGGCAGAAAGAATACGGTATTCCGAACAAGAATTGCTACAATTATGAAAATTTCGATGAAATAAAGAATAATCCTGATATCGATGCAGTGTATGTTATTACTCCCAATGGCCTGCATTGCGAACAAACCATTCGCGTCGCAAAAGCTGGCAAACATGTAATCTGCGAAAAGCCTATGGGCATTAATGCGGACGAAGGACAAAAAATGGTCGATGCCTGTAAGGCGGCCAACGTAAAATTATTGATTGGTTATCGGATGCACTTTGAACCCAAGACCGTCGAAGTTATTCGAATGCGCAAAGATGGCGAATTCGGTCAACCCAAATTTTTTCAGGGCCAGTCCGGTTTTGTAATCGGAAATCCAACCCAATGGAGATTGAACAAGAAGTTGGCCGGAGGCGGGGCCATGATGGATATCGGTATCTACTCGATAAACGGAGCCCGTTATATGCTGGGCGAAGAACCCATCTGGGTCACCGCCCAAGAAACTAAAACGGATCCTGAAAAGTTTAAAGAAGGTGTCGATGAGACCATTCAATTTCAGATGGGTTTTCCCAGTGGAGCGGTGGCCAATTGCCTGTCTACCTATGCGATGAACAATTTAGATCGATTTTTTATGACAGGTTCCAAGGGATGGATGGAAATGAGACCGTCTACCGGTTATGGACCTATCAAAGGACGTACCCACAAGGGCGAACTAGATCAGCCTCATACGACCCATCAGACGCTTCAAATGGATGGAATGGCCGAGCTTATTTTCGAAGGGAAACAACCCATAGTGCCCGTAAACGGTGAAGAAGGTGTAAAGGACATGAAAATTATCGACGCTATCTATGAAGCAGTGAAATCCGGAGGTAAAGTTTCCTTGAATTGAAAAAATCCAAATAGTGGCAATCGATAACGCCAAACAACTATTGTTGCAATGTTACGGGCGTATCAAACCGTATGTATATAGAACGCCTGTACTTACTTCTTCCCAAATAGACAAGATTTCAGGAAGCGAACTTTTCTTTAAATGTGAGAATTTTCAAAGAATGGGCGCTTATAAAATGAGGGGCGCGACCAATGCCATATTATTGCTCGATGATGAACAAAAGAAAAAAGGCGTGGTTACCCATTCCTCCGGAAATTTCGCACAGGCGCTTTCCCTTGCGGCAAAAAGTATCGGTGTCGAGGCTTATATCGTAATGCCTTCCTCGGCTCCGCAAGTAAAGAAGGATGCCGTTATGGGTTACGGAGGAAACATTGTCGAGTGCGAACCGACATTGGAGGCCCGTGCCAAAGCGGCACAAAAGATCCAAGCGGAAACGGGCGCTACCTTTATCCATCCTTCCAATGATGAGAATGTCATAATAGGGCAGGGCACGGCCTGTTTAGAGTTGTTGCAAGACCATCCTGACCTTGATTTTGTAGTGGCGCCCGTAGGCGGTGGAGGACTCATTGCGGGAACGGCCTTAGCGGTACAAAACTTCGGAAATGATTGTAAGGTTATCGGAAGCGAACCTTTTGAAGTCGATGACGCCTACCGTTCGTTGCAAAGTGGAAAAATAGAAGGTAATGAAACGACCTATACCATCGCCGATGGATTGAAGACGCAATTGGGCGATAAGAACTTTCCGATTATTTTGGATTATGTCGATGCTATAATAAGGGTGACGGAAGATGAAATAGTAAATGCCATGCGATTGATTTGGGAGCGGATGAAGATTATTGTCGAACCCTCAAGCGCGGTAGCCTTGGCAGCCGTATTGCGCGAGAAGCAAAGGTTCGAAAATAAAAAAACCGGAATTATAATTTCGGGGGGCAATGTGGATTTGAAAAACCTTCCTTTTTAACACGCGTTAAATAGCCATTCGTGTTTATGTCCGAACAAGGTTTTCGATAGGTTCTCCCTTGACGAATTGAACGATATTCAGGGCAGCGAGCCTTGACATTTCGTTTCGGGCCTCAATGGTGGCCGAACCGATATGGGGCAACACGGCGACATTTTCCATATTCAGCAACGGATTGTCGGGTTTCATGGGTTCAGGATTGGTAACATCCAATCCGGCGCCCCAAATGATTTTGTTGCGAAGCGCCGCTATAAGATCCGGTTCATTGTGAATGCCCCCTCTGGCGGTATTGATGAAAATGGCCGACGGTTTCATTTTCGAGAATGCTTCGGCATTGAACAATTCATGGGTTTCTTGTGAAAGTCCGGCGTGTACCGATAGCACATCGCTCTGCAGCAACAGTTCATCAAAAGTAACATACGTTGCCTTTAGGCCCTTTTCCGCTTCTGGATTTCTAGTTCTATTATGATAAATGACTTTCATATCATAGGCCCCGAAACAGCGTTTGGCGAATTCGGTTCCTATTCTTCCCATTCCGAAAACACCAATGGTCTTTCCTTTGAGTTCCATGCCCAAATTGGCTTGCGGACGAAAATGCCCCCAATCTCCTGAAATGATCGTTTTGTGCATATAGAACATTTTGCGCGCAACGGCTAACATAAGCCCGAAGGCGATATCGGCGGTTGCATGCGACATGGCATTTGGTGTGTTTGCGATGGGAATCCCCAATTCAGATGTTTTTTTTAGATCGATATTGTTGTACCCGGCCGCAAATTGCGAAATCAATTTCAGGTGTTTGTTCTGTTCGAGAAAATCGGCATCCAGCTTGTAAATACTTGAGGAGAGCAGAATATCATGCTTTTGGCTGGCCGTGATAAGTTGTTCCCTGTTCATGGGAAGATCGTTGGTCCATGTAGTGACCTCCAATCCTTCTTTTTTGAGCATTTCTATCCCTATGGGAGGAAAATTCAAGGAAACCAATACTTTCATTTTAAAATTTTGAGGGACGTTAATATTCAAGCAGTTCTATTTTTCTAAAATCGATGGGATGACTGTTCGATTGTAAGGAAATATATCCGCTGTGCACGGAGGTATCGCCATTCTTGATAAACATTGTTGCAAACTCGTTCTCGGGATCATAGGAAGGGTTGGCGTAATCCATGATTTCTTCCCCATTGACGAAGTGGGTCATTTTTCCATCTTTGACATCGATTTCGATAGTGACCCATTGGTCGCCGTGAAAGGTTCTGCCCACCTTGGCCGGTGTGCAAAAGAGATTGCTTTTCACTCCGTCTACCTCGACTTTCATGCCTATGCCGCAAATGGCTCCCAAAGGCCTGTCATCGGTACCATTGCCACCATGCAGATTATATTCTAGACAAATAGGAAATTGTTGGTCCAACTTTACTGTATTTGGGGGTTGGGTATGGATCTGTACCCCGCTATCGCGATATCCCCATTCGGGGGCTCCCTGCGCCGTTTCGCCGACAAAACGGTATTCCACTTTCAATCTATAGTTGGAAAGTTCCCTGTCATAAAAGAGCGCTCCGAACCGTTCCCCGAATTCCGGGCCGTATTCGTCATAACGTATGCTCAGAATGCTGTCTTCGACCCTAAACGTATTCCCGAAATTCTCGCCCAAGGGGTAGCCATTGATTTTCATGGTCCAGTCCTTTAGGTCCTTACCGTTGAAAATCGGAACCCATTTATTTTTAGCGTTCTCTTCGATAGGGGTAGGTGCTTCTTGTTTCTTTTCCTTGCAGGCTGTCAACGACATTAGCACAATAAAAAACAGGGCGTTGAGGGTTCGGTTTTTAAGAGTTGACATTTACAATATTTTTTCAAAAATTCGATTTTCCTTTTAAAAATAGCAATATAATCAAGATGTGCTCGTAAAAAGAGTATTTGATCTTGAAAGGCCTTCCTAAAGCCCTCTGCTTTTCTTATTTTTAAAATGTTCAAGTTCAAATAAATAAGATAAGCTATGTTTTTCGAGTTAAGACTACGACCATTGTTTGCAATGGTATTTTGCCTTTGTGCGTTTTCTTGTAAAGAGAGATTATCCGATGCGGAAAAGATTGTGACAAATACGATGGTCGATTCCAGGTTGACCTATCGGGAGTATACGGCCGATTCCACTGATATTATAATTTCCAGGGAAGACTACAAGAACAGCTTATACGGGTTTTGGCTTGCGCAGTGCATTGCCAATTGGACAGGATTGGTTACCGAGATGGACAAAATAGGAATTCCGACCAAAGATGGAAAAGGGGCCGGTTTTTACACACGCGATGATTGGGGCAAGCCGGATCAACCCAATCTATGGAGTTCCAACAAGTTTGCCGAAACCATTGATTTTATCTACGCTGCAGAAGATAGTATCTGGGGCGCCGACGACGATACCGATATCGAGTACATCTACCAGACCCTATTGTACGACAATGAAACCAGTATCTTGACGGGCGAACAGATTCGTGAGGGTTGGTTGAAACATATTAAAACCGAAGAAGAGAACTTTTTATGGGTCTCTAACCAAACAGCTTTGGACTTGATGCAAAAGGGAATGGTCCCGCCGGCTACTGGTGACCCTATGAACAATGCCGATTATGAGATGATCGATGCCCAGCTGACTACCGAGATTTTCGGTTTTTTCGCCCCGACCTGCCCCGATGTGGCCTTGAAAATGGCACATCTGCCCATTCAAAATGTGGCACGGCAAAATGCGGAATGGATTTCGGAATTCAATGTTATCATGTATTCCCTGGCACCTTTGGCAGATTCTAGCAAACCCATTAAGGATAATTTGATATGGATGGCCACAGAGGCCAGAAAACGTCTGCCGGACGATTCGTATGCCGCAAAGATGTTTGATTTTGTGAAGGCCCAATATGAATCGGGATTAACTTGGGAAGAAGCACGTGATGCCTTACACGAGAAATACCAGATTCGTCAAGAAGACGGGTATGAATGGGCTACAAAAGATAAGGTCTGTAACGGCTGTTTTGCTGCAGGAATCAATTTCGGCGCCAGTATCGTGAGCCTGCTCTATGGCGAAGGTGATTTAAAGAAAACCATTAAGATCGGGGCACTTTGTGGGTGGGATTCCGATAACCCCACCGCTACTTGGGGCGGACTGTTGGGATTCATGTTAGGTAGGGAGGGCGTTGAAAAGGCCTTTGATATGAAGTTCGCCGAAAAATTCAATATTCACAGAACACGGATCGGTTTTCCGAACAATGGAATCGATGATTTCGACAATATGGCCGAAAAAGGTATTTATGTAATCGATAGGGTGGTGCAGGAAGAAATGGGTGGGGGAATCGACTTAGGTAAAGATGTTTGGTATATTCCTAAAAACGGTTGGAGCATTGCGCCTGGTAAATAGCGGGCTTAAAACACTTCCCAAAGTAAGTCAAGAGTATGCCTTTTATGTGTGCCGTCTGGGTAAAATAACTGCTTAGATTGCGTATTTTATCTAATTTTTGCCCATTTAAACCATTATTTCCATCAAACAGTGACCCTAGCATGGCCTTTGGTTTCTAATTACTATGTACAACGATAAAATGAAGTAATTATGAAAACAGCGGTACTTATCAAGGAGATTTATTTGGAAGGTTTTAGAAATCTTGGCCACTTTATCCTAAAGAATTATTTAAAGATTTTCGCATGGTTTAGCTTCTTGCTCATAGTGGTCGGTCTATATGCATTGCTATTTAGAATGTTCACCGGCTTTGCCTTTGATTAGGAAGGTTTATTGTGTTATGGAAGGTCCTGATTTTTTATCAGGGCCTTTTTTATTGAAAAAATAGGAAATAATCCAAAAAATAGGAAATAATCCATATATTAGCATACTTTTTAGTATGCGATGAACAAAACCATTCTTCATCTCGATCTCGATACGTTTTTTGTATCCGTGGAACGTCGACTCGATAGTCGCTTAGAGCGCAGGCCGATACTTGTCGGCGGTATCAGTGACAGGGGCGTTGTCGCAGCTTGCAGTTATGAGACAAGGGGTTTCGGGATACACTCGGGAATGCCCATGAAAATGGCTAGGGAACTATGCCCCGAAGCTGAGGTGATTAAGGGCAATGCGGGTACCTATAGCCAGTTTTCCGATGTAGTTACCGAGATTATTAAAGAGAAAGTACCCTTGTTCGAGAAATCGAGCATCGATGAATTTTATGCCGATCTTACGGGCATGGACCGCTTCTTCGGATGTTACAAATATGCATCGGAATTAAGGCAAAAAATCATAAATGAAACGGGACTGCCCATTTCATTTGGACTTTCCGTGAACAAGGTGGTCTCTAAAGTAGCGACGAACGAAGCCAAGCCCAACAATCAATTGAAAATCGATTACGGATTTGAAAAACCTTTTCTGGCCCCGTTGTCCATCAAGAAAATTCCTATGGTGGGTGATAAGACCTATCAAATCTTGCGCAATCTGGGATTACGCCAAATAAAGACTGTTCAAGAAATGCCTATGGATGTTATGCAGCGTGTGCTGGGCAAGAACGGCACGGTCATCTGGAAACGTGCCAACGGTATCGACCATACACCTGTGATTCCCTTTTGGGAACGTAAGTCCATTTCCACCGAACGTACCTTCGACAGGGATACTATCGATGTCATAAAATTAAAGGGTATTCTGATCGCTATGACCGAGAACCTGGCCTATCAATTGCGGCGGGGCGAAAAGTTGACGGCCTGTATTGCGGTCAAGATCAGATATTCCGATTTTAATACCTATTCGAAACAGATACGCATTCCGTATACCAGTGCGGATCATATTTTGATTCCGAAGATCTTGGAACTGTTCAAGACCCTTTACAATCGGAGAATATTGGTGCGCTTGATAGGCATTCGGTTCAGTCATTTGGTAACGGGCAATTATCAGATCAACTTGTTCGAAGATACAGAAGAGGCCTTGAACCTTTACCAAGCCATGGACCACATTCGAAATCGATATGGTGATAAAAGTGTAATACGCGCCTCGGCCATGGGGAAGAATACCATTGGACGAATGCATAACCCGTTTAACGGGCAACCGCCGATTGTTTTGGCACATCGGAAACGGTAATATTTAGTTGAAAGTTGTTGGTCGATAGTTCATGGTTTTTGATAGTCGACCGGCAACCATCAACCATCAACGAACACTACTTGTATTTAAACTGCCATACATATTACAGTCTTCGCTTCGGAACTTTTTCCGAAGAGGAACTTTTGCGCCTTGCTCAAGAGAACCATATAACGCGACTGGCGTTGACCGATATCAACAATACCTCGGCCAATCTCAATTTTGTACGATTGGCTTCCGAATATGGTATAAGACCTATACTTGGCATCGATTTCAGAAACGGGGTAGACCAATGCTATGTAGGCATTGCCAAGAACAATGAGGGTTATTTTGAATTGAACGATTTTCTTTCAGGGCATCTTCATGAAGAAACAACGTTTTCCCCGATTGCCCCAAAATTCGAAAATTCCTATGTAATATATCCCTTCGAAAAAGTGGTACGAAACAATCAAAGTGAATTCAAAGAACATGAGTTCATAGGGGTTTCTATTGCCGATTTGCGACGCTTGCCTTTTTCCGGATTATTGAAATTGAAACGTAAACTGGTCGTACAACAGCCCGTTACGTTTCGTAATAAATGCGATTTCAATGCACATCGACTACTACGTGCCATCGATAACAATGTTTTGTTGAGCAAGTTGGACAAAACCGAAGAGGCTAATGAAGATGAAAAAATGTTCCCTATCGAAAATTTGGCGGTCGCTTTTTCAGAGTATCTTTTTATTCTGGAAAATACCGAGCGATTGATGAACTCTTGCTCCATTCATTTCGATTTTTCAAAAGACAGGGAGCCACAGAATTTGAAAACCTATATGGGCGACCAAGAAGAAGATGAAAGATTGATTGAAAAGCTCTGTCATGAGGGATTGCCCTATCGTTATAAAAACCCAGGGAAGGCTATTTACGATCGACTTCATAAAGAGTTGCACTTGATCAAAGAGAAGGGGTTTATTTCTTATTTCTTGATCAACTGGGATATTGTTTCCGAGGCGCGTAAAAGAGGATTTTTTTATGTGGGCCGGGGTAGCGGAGCGAATAGTATCGTAGCTTATCTGCTTCGCATTACCGATGTGGACCCTATGGATCTTGATCTGTATTTTGAACGGTTCATTAATCTGTACCGTTCCAATCCGCCCGATTTTGATATCGATTTTTCACATCGGGATCGCCCGATAATGACCCGGTATATTTTTGACCGTTTTGAGCATGTGGCACTTTTGGGCACCTATGTCACTTTTAGGGAGCGGGGCGTGATCCGTGAATTGGGTAAGGTCTTCGGACTCCCGAAAAATGAGATCGATTTTCTGTCGGAAGGCAGATATGATGTTTCAAAACTCGATGAGGTTTCCCGTTTGGTCATCAAATATGGCCGGTTGATCAAGGGCATGCCCAATTATTTGAGTATTCACGCCGGAGGCATCTTGATCAGTGAAAAACCATTGCATTGGTTTTCGGCGACGAACCTCCCGCCCAAGGGATTCCCCACGACCCAGTACGATATGGTCATTGCCGAAGACGTCGGCCTCTACAAGTTCGATATTCTGGGCCAACGCGGACTCGCAAAAATCAAGGACTCTTTAGAGATTATCAAATATAACCGACCCGATATCGGTAAGGCTATTGACATTCATAATGTCGGCAAGTTTATAAAAGACCCTAAGATCAACGACTTGATCAAGACCGCACAATGCATGGGTTGTTTTTATGTAGAGTCGCCCGCCATGCGTATGTTGCTCAAAAAATTGGAAGTCGATAATTATCTGGGCTTGGTCGCCGCAAGCTCGATTATACGGCCCGGGGTTGCCAAAAGTGGCATGATGCGGGAATATATCCTTCGTCACCGCGACAAGGGTAGGGCCAAAGAAAAGGCACATCCGGTAATGATGGAAATAATGCCCGAAACCTATGGCGTAATGGTGTATCAAGAAGACGTCATCAAAGTGGCCAATATTTTTGCAGGCCTTGATTTGGGCGAAGCCGATGTATTGCGTCGTGGAATGAGTGGAAAATTTCGGTCGCGGGAAGAATTTCAAAAAGTAAGGGACAAGTTTTTTGAGAATTGCAGAAAAAGGAATTATGAAGAAAAACTGATCAGGGAAATTTGGGAACAGATTGCCAGTTTTGCTGGTTACGCCTTTGCCAAAGGCCATTCGGCATCCTATGCCGTGGAAAGTTATCAGACACTTTTTCTGAGGGCCTACTACCCGTTGGAATTTATGGTGGCCGTACTCAACAATGGCGGCGGATTTTACCGTTCTGAATTCTATGTACACGAAGCCCGAATGCTGGGTGCTACGATACATCCGCCATGTATTAACAGAAGTTTTGATAAAAATGTAATTTATGGAAAGGATATTTTTCTAGGTTTTGGCCATTTGCGGGAATTGGAACATCATGTATCGGAACGAATTCTAAAAGAGCGGACCACAAACGGGGTGTTTATTTCTTTGGAAGATTTTTTAGATCGTGTTTTTTTGACCGTCGACCAAGCAAGCATTTTGGTCCGTATCGATGCTTTTCGATTTACGAGCGTGAACAAGCACGAACTGCTCTGGAAAGTCCATTTGTTTCTTAATAAAAATGCCAAGATCGACCACCCGAAATTATTTCCGCCCCGACATCAAGAATTCAGAATTCCTCGATTGCATACAACGGATCCCGAGATTGCTTTCACACAGTTGGAACTTTTGGGTTTTTGTTTGTGCAGTCCGTTTGAACTGTTGGCCGAACCTCCGAAAAGTAATCGATGCGCCAAGGATTTAGAACGTTTTTTAAACCGTTATATCGATATTTACGGCTATTTGGTTACCGTTAAGAATACTACCACTCACAATGGCAAGCGTATGCATTTTGCGACCATAGTCGATCAACAAGGCCAAGTTTTCGATACGGTGCTTTTCCCACCTGTGGCCGCTCAATATTACTTTAGAGGCAAGGGTGTTTACCGCTTTTATGGCAAAGTAGTCAGTGAATTCGGCTTTTTGAGCATCGAAGTCATCAAAATGTTAAAACAAGACTATATACCGGACCCAAGATATGCCGATATGAAAACAAGTGTCAGGGTCTTTCAACAAAAGGACAAGAACAAAGTCGATACCAATGCAGCGTACATAGCCCGAAAAAAGCCCATCGGCACATAAATTCGGCCCGATTATACATTAATTTTTCTTCAGTATCCGAAGAACCTTATTTTTAAAGAATTACCCTACATCTGTTTTTGCTGATCTAAATAAACAAGTTCACCATGGCGACCCGCTACATCAACAAGAAAACCGCAAAACTCTATGCGAACGATACAGGTGGCGGTTATGAACAAATATTGATTTTTGGCGAAGAGGTCAAAACAAGCGGACAAGCCCAAAACGGAAGGTTTAAGGCCACGTATAGAAATAAGTACGAAGGGTTCGTCAATACCCATGAATTGATGGTGAAGGGCGAATTGGAAATCTATTTCATCGATGTCGGTCAAGGGGATGCGGCTTTGGTGGTGACCCCGAATCGAAAAAAAATTCTGATCGATGGAGGGGCCAATGGTCAGGCAAAGGGTTTTTTACAATGGAAATATCAACTGGCGGATCTTACGTCTCCTAATCTGGTAATAGACCTAATGGTCTTGAGCCACGCCGATGGGGATCACTTAAAAGGATTGATCGATATTCTTGAACATCCGAAAATCGAGGTCAAACGGATTCTTCATAACGGAATCGGACTCTTTGACGGGATGGATGAGAAATCAGGAAATCGTAGCGCCGATGGTAATTATTTGGTAACGTACCATTCCCAATTGGCCGATTTACAAAATTTGCAGCTGCGAAACCCGTTCGATGATTGGATTGCCTTGATACAACAGAAAAATATTATTTATACCGCGGTCAACCATGAAACGGGAATTATCGACACCGGTGATCCAGATGTTACCATGGAAATATTGGGCCCGATCATCGAACATGATCAAAACGGAAATCCACGGTTGAAGTGGTTCAAAAACCACCCGCATACCATTAACGGTCATTCGGTCGTTTTCGGGTTGCATTATGACGACGTGTGCATGTTGTTTTCGGGCGATGTAAATATTGAGGGTAGTAAATACTTACTGGAGCATCCAGGCTTTGAACAAAAGCTCAGGGCACATGTCCTAAAGACACCGCATCATGGGAGCCATGAATTTCACCCTCCGTTTCTTGAGGCCGTTCGTCCCCAAATCTCGGTAGTTTCTTCCGGCGATTCGCCGGATCATGGGCATCCGCGTGCCAATTTCATCGGGGCCATTGGCCTGGCGTCTCGCTCAAATGCCCCACTGGTCTTTTCAACGGAAATCGCAAGCACTTTTACCGATGTCAATGAAATCGATCTGATGGAAGTGGTTCCTGACGGGTCATTGAGCATTAATGATATAATCGGCGCCCGATTGTTCAAAAAACGTTTGAACGGCATGATCAACGTAAGAACCGATGGGAAAAATTTATATGCCATGCGCAGGGTCACTGCCTGGTATTGGTGGGAGTCATACGGGCCTTTGCCCGCAGAAGATTTTCCGACAATTTTATAATCGGATCATAACTGTTTTAACAGGATATTCCGATACTCGACCTTCATCGGCGGCCCCACATGCACTTGTACACCTATTTTGCCTGAACCGCTTCTGTTGACCGAGTCATTGTCGATGACCTCGCTCATCAAAACACCGTTGATAAAATGTTGCATGGTATTGCCCTTAACGATCAAATGGGCTTCGTTCCAATCATTTTTAATCTTCGTTTTTAGCGAATCCATGTGTCCGAGCGACTCCAAAATTTTTCGGCTTTGCCAGGCATTTCTTTGCACGTTACTTCTTAACGACCCGGGCTCGGATGCATTTTCTTGTGTTGAAATTTCTGCCTTTTCACCTCGATAGGCCAAGGTCGTGCGTTTTCTTTCCTCATAATTTTGACCCGTATAGCGATGTTTGCCATCGATATCGGCTTGATACCCGCGCAATGCAAAAGGAATGGTATCCAATTGTTCGCTGCGATAATTGATGCCGCTATTACCATTTTCCGAAATTCGAAATTCCAATTTAAGCTCAAAATCAGAAGGTTCGCCACCTTGCCAAATAATGAAAGTATTGGCATCCAAAAGGGTTTCTGGGGTAATTTCGCCTACTAGGTTTCCGTTTTCCACGCGCCAGTAAGTAGGGTCGCCGTCCCAATTGTCCAAAGTACTTCCATCAAAAATCGATTCGAAACCGTCAGAAGTTCCGACTTCTTCGATCATATCTTCAGTCGGTTTTTCTTGGGGCCTATCCTTACAGGAGTAAAAAACCAAAAAAGCGATAATGGTAATTAAAAAAGATGACTGTTTTATCTCGGTTCGGTTACTGTTGGCATTCATAATAATGTGAATTGGGCTATTGTTCGACAATCGTCTTCTAAAATACGAATATTATTTATTTGTTACCTTAGACGGAATACGATGGAAAAGTGAAATGCGCATATGAAAATTAGGATTAAAGGCAACTCGATTCGCTTTCGTTTGACCCGGACCGAAGTTAAAACGCTCTGTACATATGGGCGGTTCGAGGAACGGACGGAATTTGACGATACCTTTTTTTCATACGCCGTGGCGGTCTCGAGTGAGGTAGGGCAGTTGACGGCCAGGTTCAAGGATAATACAATAACATTTTTGTTGCCCAAAAATGAATTGGGCGATTGGGAAACGAATAATCGGGTCGGTTTTCAGAATACGCTTCATCTCGAAAATGGCAAGGAACTCTTTTTACTCCTCGAAAAAGATTTTGCCTGTCTTGAAAACACAGCTGAGGATCAATCGGACAATTATCCTAATCCGAAGGCTTGTTGATTCATTTTGTCGGAATGTAAAAAGTATTTTATCACATGCAAGAATTTCGAAGAAACGTTTCGATACGAGGTTCGGAAGATTTTACGGGCATCGACATCAAGGAGCCCGTGCAGGTAGCTGCCGGGGCTATGGGGGTAAAGGCTGCCATTGAGCATGGTTTTAAGGAGATGGGTATTGTTCGGTCGATGCGCGCCTTGCTCGAAATAAATCAAAAAGACGGTTTCGATTGTCCGAGCTGTGCTTGGCCAGACCCGGAAAAACCTTCAAGAATTGGAGAGTTCTGTGAAAATGGGGCCAAGGCCTTGGCCGATGAGGCGACAATGAAAAAGGTCGACGCCGATTTTTTTAAAAAGCATTCCGTTGAAGCACTTTCCCTTCTTACCGATTATGAGCTGAATAAGTTCGGGCGATTGGTCGAACCGTTGGTATTGCGCCCGGGGAGCATCCATTACGAGCCTATCGAATGGCAAGAAGCCTTCGATTTGATCGCGGATGAAATGTACAAGCTCGATTCACCTGATGAGGCGATTTTTTATACTTCCGGAAGGTCGAGCAACGAAGCGGCCTTTCTATATGGAATGTTCGCCCGTGCCTTCGGGACCAACAATATGCCCGATTGCTCCAATATGTGCCACGAATCGAGTGGAGTGGCCTTGAACGAAACCTTGGGAATCGGAAAAGGTTCCGTCAAGCTGGAAGATTTCTATGGGGCGGAAGTAATCATAGTGGCAGGGCAGAATCCTGGAACGAACCACCCGAGAATGCTTTCTGCATTGGAAAAGTGTAAAAAGAACGGCGGGAAAGTCATCAGTATCAATCCACTTGAGGAAACCGGACTTGTAAGTTTCAAAAACCCGCAACATCTTAATGGATGGGTCGGTTCTGGGCAAGGCATAGCCGACCTGCATTTGCCCGTAAGAATCAATCAAGATATTCCGTTGGTCAAATTAATCCTTAAAAAATTGGCCACTCTCGATGCCCAAGACCGGACCGTTTTCGACCATGAGTTTTTGGAAACCTATACCGAAGGTTATGAAGAACTGATCGCCGACCTTGACAATTATGATGAGGATAAATTGCTACGGCTGAGCGGGGTCGATCTAAAAAGTGTCGAAGAGGCGGTTTCGCTTTTGGCCAACAAATCGAAAATCATCGTTTGTTGGGCGATGGGCCTGACACAGCATAAAAACGGGGTAACGAACATTCGCGAGTATGTGAACTTATTATTGCTCAAAGGCGCTATTGGCAAACCGAACGCCGGTACTTGCCCCGTGCGTGGCCACAGCAATGTACAGGGCGACCGCAGTGTGGGCATTATGCACTATGTCGACGAATCGTTGAACGAACGCATCGAAAAACATTTGGGTTTTGTACCTCCCGTAAAAGAAGGGGTCGATACTGTCGGCTCCATAAGGGCCATGTACGAAGAGAGGGCCAGGGTTTTTATGTGCTTGGGCGGCAATTTTTTAATGGCCGCATCCGATACCGAATATACGGCCGAAGCGTTACAGCGATGTAATCTGACGGTTCAGGTAAGTACAAAACTGAACCGTACCCATCTCGTTACCGGAAAGACGGCCTTGATTTTACCCACTATCGGCCGATCGGAAAAAGACGTAAAAGATGGGAAACGACGTTATTTTACGGTCGAGAACAGTATGGGGCGGGTCACACAGTCCAAAGGATTGCTAAAACCTGCCTCCGGAAATATTATGAGCGAACCCGAACTTATCGCAAAAATGGCACATGCCTACTTCAAAGGAAATCATTCCGTTGACTGGCTTCTATTGGGCAAGGATTTTGACTTGATCCGGGAATACATCGATAAAGTAGCAAAGGGATTTGAAAATACTACGGAGCGCTCAAAGGGTACGGGATATTATCTGCCGAACAATGTGCGTGAACGTGATTTTAGCAGGCTTCCGAACAGTAAGGCCCAAATAACCATTAACGATCTGCCCGACCATCGACTGGAAAAAGGCGAATTTATGTTGATGACCATCCGGTCGCACGACCAGTTCAATACTACAATATATGGATTGGATGATCGATATAGGGGAGTCTACAATGAAAGGAGGGTACTCTTCATGAACTCGGAAGATATGCGATTCCTGAATTTAAACAAGTTGGATGTCGTGAATATTAAAAGTAATTACGAAAACCAGGTCCGTATTGCGAAAAGATTTTTGGTCGTTCCCTATAAAATCCCAAAGGGAAATTTGGCGGCCTACTTCCCGGAGACTAATGTTCTGGTGCCTTATAACCATTTTGCGGAAAAAAGCCGAACCCCGATCAGTAAATCGATAAAAGTTACTTTGGATAAAGTTTCGATCAAAAGTTGATTTTGGAACAGATTCCGACCTTCGATTGAATTCATTCAACCGACCATTTTGTCGCGATGCTTTGCACCTTTCAAAATGGAGTTTCATAAACTAAAAAGAGCCCGATCAATCAAGACCGGACCCTTTTACGAGAACACTATATGAAAATGAAAAAATTTACTTCTGAAACAATTACATGGTAAACTTACGGCACAGGTTCGACGGGAACAATTAAATGATGTGAACGCCTTGATTTTTGTGGTCAGATAAGACAGATTTGTTTTTTATCGGATAAAAAACATCCAAACCATATACTTAGTAATCGGTTTTTAGCGTTCTCTTATATAGAAACCATTCCTTGATATAAGTCAAGAGATTATATGAAACGAATAACCACCATACTTCTAGCGACCTTGCTTTTGGTCTCTTGTTCCGATGACCTGGACGATGTCATCAACGTAGAACTTGAGGGAAAATGGGTGCTTACCGATGTTCTTTGCTACTGCGGGTTTGGTGAAAACCCCGATTTTAGTGGGCACAAAATAACTTTCGAAGGAAGTAGCCTTATGGTGGAAAACACCGGGGAATTCGAATTTCTGAACAATGCTGCCGGAAACTATACCGTTGGAGGCAATCTCATTACTTTGAAGAACGGTGATCAATACACCTACATAATCGAAGGTACATCATTG
Organism: Bacteroidia bacterium; assembly: GCA_030428705.1. Lineage (GTDB taxonomy): Bacteria > Bacteroidota > Bacteroidia > Flavobacteriales > Flavobacteriaceae > Meishania. The sequence continues at coordinate 883,767 of JAUIDI010000002.1, read as the reverse complement.
AAATTGACCTACGTCGACGAACCGGGTATCGCTGATGATGAAGTATTATTGATATATATTCGAAGTTAGTATCTTACTGAAAAGCTGGGATTCCGGTAATATCTGCCCCCGTTATCAATAGATGGATATCGTGTGTGCCTTCATAAGTAATTACACTTTCGAGGTTCATCATATGCCGCATAATACTGTAATCTCCTGTAATTCCCATACCACCTAGCATTTGTCTTGCCTCACGTGCAATTTTGAGGGCCATATCGACATTGTTGCGTTTTGCCATCGAGATTTGGGTTGTTGTGGCCTTGCCCTCGTTTTTTAATTGGCCCAATCGAAAAGCCAACAATTGTGCCTTGGTAATCTCGGTAATCATCTCGGCCAATTTCTTTTGCTGCAATTGAAAGGCGGCAATGGGCTTGCCGAACTGTATACGCTCTTTGGCGTAGCGTAGTGCGGTATCGTAACAATCCATGGCGGCACCGATAGCCCCCCAGGCAATTCCGTAACGTGCCGAATCCAAACAACCAAGCGGTGCGCCCAGTCCATTTTTGCCGGGCAACAGGTTTTCCTTGGGCACTTTTACATTATCGAATATCAGTTCTCCCGTGGCCGAAGCCCGCAACGACCACTTGTTGTGGGTCTCAGGGGTAGAAAAACCTTCCATGCCACGTTCGACAATAAGTCCATGTATTCTTCCTTCTTCGTTTTTTGCCCAAACTACCGCGATATCGGCAAAGGGTGAATTTGAAATCCAGAGTTTGGCTCCGTTCAAAAGATAATGGCCGCCCATATCCTTGAATTTCGATTCCATTCCTCCGGGATTGGATCCGTGGTTCGGTTCGGTCAACCCGAAGCACCCCATAAGTTCGCCAGTGGCCAATTTGGGCAGGTATTTTTTTCGCTGTTCTTCGGTGCCATAAGCAAAGATGGGATACATCACCAGAGAAGATTGTACCGATGCGGTCGAGCGAACGCCACTATCGCCACGTTCGATTTCTTGCATAATGAGTCCGTAACTGATCTGGTCCAATCCGGCACCACCATATTCCTCGGGAATATAAGGGCCAAAAGCACCGATTTCGGCCAATCCGCCGATAATTTGCTTTGGAAACTCGGCTTTTTGGGCATAGTCTTCAATGATGGGCGAAATATCGCGTTTGACCCATTGTCGGGCGGCATCACGTACCAATATATGTTCTTCGGAAAGTAAGTCGTCCAAATTGTAATAATCCGGTGCTTCGAAAAGATCAGGTTTCATCCGTTTGTGTTTTATTGCTTTTAGTGGGCCGGAACTGCTGGTGGACAGGTATTTTGTTCACGCGTCGGTTCTTGTTATTGCTCACTTCATGCAATGAAATTTTAGCCAAATGTACTAATGAAATGTAACATTGAAAGAATAAAATGTTGTATATATAATTTGAAAAATAGAATAGACTGACCTAATTTTAAAAGAAAAACATGAAAAGATTGGCCCTTGTCGGTATCATCCTATTGTTTTCCTCATGTATTGAGGATGAAGGCGGTTGTGTTAGGGTGAGTCCGTTCGGTGGTGTACCCTTTACTTCCAAAGCTTCGAAGGGAATTATAAACGAACAATTGCTTCTTGAGTATATAGATACCGACGGCGAGAATATTTTTGAAAATGGTAGTTATGACCCCGATGGGGTTACCCTTAACAAAAATGGAGAGTTATATACCGATGTGGTGGACCTATATAACGAAGAGACCAAATATTTGATTTGGGTAGGCGGATATTCCGAAGGTAAGAATCTCTTTGCGGTAAGTCTTGCCCCTACCTCTTCGAGGATCGACCATTTAACGGTATATGCTACCTTATTGGATTTTGATGGGTGTACCGGGCCTTCGGTTGCCATTGATTCGGTATTCTATAATGAAGAAAAACAGACTTTGAAAAAGCTATCGGCCGGACTCAAAAAGTTGACGCTTACCCAATAAATGGACGGATTACATTTTTAAATAGAAATCTTGTGTTAAGGCGATGTATTCGGCGGTGTACCGATGTCTTTCGGTCTCGATTATCAATGTATCGATTTTGCCCTCTTTTTTATCGAAACCAAATTCAATAAGGGATCGTTTTATTTCTGAGGAAGGATTTCCCTTTACCCGCATAATTCGTCTGGGAAACAGGTCAATCTTAGCGGCCAAGTCGGTAAATCTTTTTTCTTCCTTATAAGGAATGATGGTGGCGAACAATCCGCCCGGAAGCAGCAGTTTTGAAACCCCTTCAAGCAGTTCAGTGAACGGCAATGACTGGCTTTGTCTCGCAGTATCCCGGGAGGCATCCCCACTTGTGAAATCCTCCGAATAAAAAGGAGGGTTGGAAACGATCAAATCGTAGTTATCCTCTATTTCCAAAACAAATTCATTGAGTCCCGCATGATAGCAGAATAGACGGTCGGCCCATGGCGAGGCCTCAAAATTTTCGACGCACTGTTCGTATGCGTCCCCGTCAATTTCAAGGGCATCGATGATTTCCGCATAACATCTTTGGGCCATCATCATTGATATTACACCGGTTCCTGAACCGATATCGAGAATCGAATTCGGTTCTTTTTCAAGTGATGCCCAAGCCCCGAGAAGAACCCCATCGGTGCCCACCTTCATGGCACAGCGGTCTTGCCGAACGGTAAATTGTTTGAACCTGAAATGGCGGCTCATTCCAATCTCCCTGGTTCCCGGGTTTCAGATCCTTCCAATTCCATGAGGGAATCTCCCAAACGCGAACGTATGTCGTTCGCCAATACCTTGATTTTGGCCACCACCTCAGGATTGGCATCGGCTACATTGTTTGTTTCACTGATGTCGTTCGAAAGGTCATAAAGTTCGATTTCCTCGAGATCGACCATTCGGTACTCGCCGGGCTTTCCGTCCTTGCCTGGTTCTTGGCCGTCCATGGTGCGATAACGATGTGGAAAATACAGTTTCCATTTGCCATAACGCACCCCGAAAAGTTCGTTGACACGATAATAAAAGAAATAGGCCTCTTGCGGACTTTCATTGCTTTCTCCCGTGAGAACCCGCCAAGCACTTTTACCATCTATGATTTTCATAGGGAGTTCTGCGTTCGTGACCTCGGCTATGGTGGGTAAAATATCAATGGCCATAATAGGGGTATCGATAATCTGCCCCGCTTTCAACTTTGCCGGGTATTTAATAATAAAAGGTTCACGTTGGCCACCTTCCCAGGCCGTACCCTTGCCTTCCCTTAACGGCAGGGCACTACCCGCATGGTTGCCATAAGAAAGCCATGGGCCGTTATCGGAAGTGAAGATAACAATCGTATTTTCTTCGAGACCGTTCTTTTTGAGGGCGTCCAAAATTTGCCCTACCGACCAGTCGATTTCCATAATGACATCGCCGTAAAGTCCTCTTTCTGATTTCCCTTTGAACTTATCTGAAACGAACAAAGGTACATGGGGTTGTGGGTGCGGAACGTACAAAAAGAACGGATTGTCTTTGTTCCTAGTGATAAAATCCACACTATGCTCGGTTATCTGTGTGGTGAGTTGCGATTGTTCGGTCAGGGTATCTATAACGGTTTCATTTTCATATAAGGGCAGGTCGGGAAAATTGAAAATAGGTCCTTGCTGGGGGTGAAAGGGCCACATATCGTTCGAATAAGGAATGCCGAACCATTCATCAAAACCGTGTCTGGTCGGGAGGAATTTTTCATGATGGCCCAAATGCCACTTTCCGAAGATCGCAGTTCTATAGCCTTTTGATTTGAGCATTTCGGCCAAGGTCGTTTCCGTATCATTGATTCCATGAGTATTGTCGGGTCCCAATGCGTTGTGGATGCCGATACGATTAGGATAACAACCTGTTAAGATTCCTGCCCTTGATGCCGAGCAGACCGCCTGTGCCGAATAGTAGCTGGTCAGCTTTACCCCATCGGCCGCCATTTGATCTAAATTGGGCGTCAAAATATTGGGTGAGCCGAACACCCCGACGTCTTGATAGCCTTGGTCGTCGGTAAAGATCAGAACAACATTCGGGGGCACTGGTTTTTTTTCAGGGACGTTTTCGGTTTTATCCTTGCACGAAAAAGCAAGTCCGATTGTGATGAGAAAAAAGATATTCCTGATTTTTGTGATAATGTTAATAATAGTATCGGTATTTTGGTAAGACATAAAAAAAGCTTGTTTGTTGGCCTCAATATACTTAATTTTCGTCCTTTACCTACCAAAATTTGAATATGTCGTATCATTTGAGTTTTCTTAAGAAAAAATGGGGATTGTATCACTTTAAATACCCGGTAATCGCAGTCCTGATTTTGGGTCTTTGTGGTTGTACTTCCAAAGAAAAAGATTTGGACCCCGTCGACCTTGTCATTGAATCAATGTCAGATTCGTTGCCTAAAATAGGACTTCCCGAAGGAGTAGATCCAGAACATGAAGATTGGAAAGGAGCTGATTTGGGGCCAAAAGAACCAGTACTTCCTTTGTATCCAGAAGAAGAAGCCAAAAAGTTTTTGTTGCCCGAAGGCTATCATATCGAACCAATTCTCACCGAACCGCAGATACAACAACCTGGGGCAATATCATTCGACGGCAATGGTCGTATGTTCGTTCTTGAATTACGCACCTATATGCTCACAGCCGATTCGGACGGAACGTTGGAGCCAACAAGTAGAATTTCCCGGTGGGAAGATATGGATAACGATGGCGTTTATGAGAAGGGAACGGTCTTCGTCGATAGTCTTATTTTTCCGCGTTTTGTATTGCCTTACGGAAAGGATGCGGTCTTGACTATGAATTCGGATGAGGACAATGTATATAAGTTCACCGATACCAATGGTGATGGTCGGGCCGATAAAAAAGAACTTTTTACCAATAATTATGGGCGGTCGGGCAACGTGGAACACCAGCAGGCCTTTATGTACTACAACATGGACAATTGGCTCTACAGTACGTATAATGCCTTTCGTGTACGGGAAACTCCTACGGGCGTCATTCGCGAAAATACGGGTTATAACAGGGCGCAATGGGGCGTGACCCATGACGATGATGGCAAGGTATGGTTTTTGGGCGGTGCGAGCGGGCTACCTTCCCAATTTCAACACCCTGTACATTATGGCAATTTCAATTATGAGGATAATTATGCCGAAGGATTTGAAGAACCCTGGGGCGCTGCTGTCTTGATCGGTGATCTGCAGGAAGGCATGGATCGGGTACGAGAAAACAATGGAGGCCCGAAACGGGTTACCGGTGCCGCCGGAAACGATATCTATCGCGGTGATCGTCTACCCAAAGACCTTTACGGACAATTGATCTATGGGGAGCCCGTCGCCCGTATCGTACGTCAGGTAAACCCCGTGGTTACCGAGGGCATAACTACCTTGCATAATGCGTTTCAAGACCAAAAATCAGAGTTCCTGCGTTCGACGGACCCTTTGTTCCGTCCGGTCGATATGACGACCGCGCCCGATGGCACCTTATATATTACCGATATGTACCATGGTATCATACAAGAAGGCCAATGGGCACAAAGAGGCACCTATCTCCGCGCAAAAATCGAACAGTATCAATTGGACAAGGTCATAGGGCTAGGCCGTATTTGGCGTATTACCCATGATAGCATGGAGCGTGACAAGACCAAGCCGAACATGCTCAATGAAACGGCGGCCCAACTTGTCAAGCATTTGGAACATCCGAACGGTTGGTGGCGCGATCAGGCCCAACAATTGATCGTTTTGTCAAGGGACAAAAGTATAGCTCCACAACTGGAGGCAATGGTAATCGACAGCGAAAATCTCTTGGCCCGTTTTCATGCATTGTGGAGTTTGGAAGGCCTCGGTACGCTTAAACCCGAAATGGTGCGAAAACTTTTGAACGACCCTAACCCAAGAATGCGGGTTCAGGCCATGCGCGTCAGCGAGACTTTGTATAAGGGAGGCAATAAATCTTTTGGGGATGATTATTTGAGATTACTTACGGATGAAAATGTCGATGTGGCCCTGCAGGCGATGTTGTCGGCTCATGTTTTGGAGGTTCCATCCTTGGATGTTGCTTTGAAAAAACTGCTTAAGTCAAATTCGGCCAAAGGAATCCAGACTATCGGCGCGCAGATTTTGGAACCCAAAGAGGTCAGAAATTGGTGGGAAGTTACCGATAGTGAGCTTACCGATGTTCAGAAAAATACTTTGGAAAAGGGGCAGGTCATTTTTAACGAGCTCTGTGTGCAATGCCATGGAAACGATGGTACGGGAACACCCGTTGGCGAGGGTCTGGTAATGGCACCTCCATTGACTGGCTCCGTTCGTGTGCAGTCGCATCCAGAATATGTGATTAAAACCGTGATGCACGGACTCGAAGGCCCGCTTGATGGAAAGACCTATCCCGCTGGTATCATGGTGGGCAACAAAGAACAGTCCGATGAATGGATCGCCGCCATTGTATCTTATATCCGAACCAATTTATCTAATGAGGGATCAATGGTTACTGCTGAAGATGTACGTGCGGTACGGTCCAAAACATCGGAACGTGAAGGGCCATATCACTATGATGAGTTGATGAAATCGGTTCCACGGGAATTATTGCCTAACGAAAATTGGAAAATTACGGCAAGCCATACCGTACCTACCCGTATAGGCGGTACGGCAGCCCCTTCAAGTGCCTTTAATTTTGAGGGATGGACTACTGGTGAGGACCAAAAGAAAGGAATGTGGTTTCAAATAGAACTGCCTGAACCGGCCAACATATCCGAGTTGCATTTTACGTCCCAACCGAATTCCAGGGGATGGCGGCCCGATGCCCCTCCACCGATTCAAACATACCCGCGAGCGTATGTGCTTGAGGCTTCGAACGACGGAAAAAGTTGGTCAAAACTTGTCGAGGAAAAAGGGAACCACGCAAAGGTCGTACTTGTTTTTGACCCAGTTGATACCAAATTCCTTCGAATGACATTGCTTAAAGATGTTGAACCCATGGAGGATTTAAAGATTCCTTGGTCGATAAAACAAATGAAGGTATTCGGGGTACAGACCGATAAGAACCTATAGACTAAAATTTGATGATGAATCAATCCGTATAACAATGGCAACAAAAACGATAAGCAGAAGATCTTTTATTGGAAAAACGTCTTTGATCGCGACCGGGGCTTCATTAGTTGGGCCTTCACTTTTCGGGGCTCCTGCGATATTGAAGAATTATGGAAAGCCCAACTCGAAAATCAACGGGGTACAGATAGGGGTTATTACCTATTCATTCCGTAGTATGGAAGATCAAAGTGCGGAAGCTACGCTTCAATATGTTATTGATTGCGGAGTCAATGCCATTGAATTAATGGGCGACCCGGCAGAAACTTTTGCAGGCCGACCCGAGAGTCCTTTGGATAGAGGTGCTCTTTGGGGTCTAATGAGAGCTAAAAGGGAGGGAACAATAACGGAGGCCGAGGAAAAAAAGTTGGCCGAGATGCGAAAAATTATGGAAATCTATAGCAAGGAAGTTGCCGAATGGCGCTCAAAGGTTTCCATGGACAAATTCGTCAAGCTAAGAAAAATGTACAATGACGCGGGGGTAAGTATTTACGCTTTTAAACCAAATGCGTTTGGAAAAAATAATACCGACGCTGAAATCGATTGGGGCATGAAAGCGGCAAAAACGTTAGGAGCCTCACACATTACTTTAGAACATCCTAGCGATGACGTACATACCTTGAAATTGGGAAATATGGGGGCAAAGCATGGTATCTATGTGGGATATCATGGCCACGAACAACAAACACCGACTTTTTGGGATACGGCCTTAGAGCAATCTAAATATAATGCGTTGAACCTTGACCTGGGCCATTATGTTGCAGCTGGGAATGATAAACCTCTGGATATAATCACGGCAAAGCATGACCACATCAAAAGTATGCACCTGAAAGATCGGCAAACTCCTGAAAACAATAAAGGTAATCTCTCTTGGGGCAAGGGTGATACTCCAATTGGGGAGGCACTGCAGTTAATGCGTGATAAACAATACACCTTCCCGGGAACCATAGAACTTGAGTATGAAGTTCCCGAAGGTTCGAATGCCATTGAGGAGGTCAAAAAATGTTTGGAATATTGTGAAACAGCCTTGAAATAAGGTTGTTAAAACGCCAAATCGGAATTTTATGATAGGTAAAGTTCTACCAAGCCATCAGGTGTTTTTACGTGAATGGTTTTTTGTTCGCGGTCTACTTTGGTAATAATCTCGTCATTAATGGGAATCAATAATTGCTTTTCGCCTTTTTGAACTTCGAATAAGGCTTGAGAGGTGGTGTCATTGACACTTTGAACAGTTCCAATATCCCCGTGAACACTATCTAAAATGGTGAATCCGATGATTTCGTGAAAATAGAATTTGTTACCCTCGAGTTTGGGCAAAAAAGTCAACGGAAGGTATAATTCGGCTCCCATAATTCTATCGGCATCCGCCTCGTCATTGATTTCCTCGAAATCGATTCGTAGAAGATTCGATTTGTGCAGACGGCATCGGCCAATAAAAAATGGAACCAGATTATTTCCCAAGGAAATAAAAACTGATTCCATATTTTCGTAAAGTTCGGGTTCGTCGGTATCGAGTTTAACGAGGACCTCGCCTTTATAACTGTATTTTGAAACGATTTTGCCGAGATAGAAACACTCCTCTTTGCGCATCGCTTTTAGTACTTATTCTTCTTCGGTAGCTGCTGCCTCCTCGGTATCTTTTTCTGCTTTAGGAGCCTCTTCGGTTGCGGCTTCAGCTACTTCTTCTTTTGCCTCTTCGACGGTTTCCTCAACGGTCTCCGTCGTTTCAACTGCCGCATTGGCTTCCGGCGCTTCGGCTACGGCCTCGACCTCTGCTTCGGTACTCTCTCCTTCAGGTGTTTCCGGAAGTTCGGCTTCTACAGCTGCCAAAGCACGCTTTTCACTGACTTCTTTTTCGGCGGCCAATGCCTTTTGTCTGGCTTCCGCTTTTGCCTTGTCCAAACCACTTACCTTGGCCGCAATGGATTTTTCTTTTTCCTCCAACCAAGCATTGAACTTTTCTTCAACTTGTTCTTCGGTCAATGCCCCTTTGCGAACGCCTCCTAAAAGATGATGTTTTAAAAGCACCCCTTTATAAGAAAGAATGGCACGCGCTGTGTCGGTAGGCTGTGCGCCGTTCTGTAACCATTGTACCGAATTGTCGACGTTGATCTCGATGGTGGCGGGATTGGTGTTCGGGTTGTAGATGCCCAATTTTTCCAAAAATTTACCATCTCTTTTTGCACGGCTATCGGCTGCTACGACCCAATAGAAAGGTTTGCCTTTTTTACCGTGTCTCTGTAATCTAATCTTTACTGGCATATCACATTAATTTGTAGGGTGCCCGACCCTGGTTATTAATTCTTTGTTTTTATTCTGTCATTCCCGTATTGGCGGGAATCTTATTGCCCCTAATAAAGGGCTGCAAATATACTTCAAATCTTTAAATGTGCAATAGCTTTAATACAATTCTATTCCCTATCGGCCAACATATCTTTGCCCTTGACCAAATTTGACCGATGTTCCTTCACCAGAACGCTTATTTGTTCGATTATTTCGGGGTGTTCTTCGGCAACATTGAATTGCTCGCCGGGATCAAAGTTAAGATTATACAGTAATGGGGGATTATGTTCTTGTCGCTCCCCAAATTCGCCATATGCCCCTTGGGTTATAAAATGGGCCTTGAAATCACCAAGTCTTACGGCATAAAGTTCGGTTCCTCTATAATATAGTACACTTTTTCTTTGACTTGGCTTACGATTAAATAGTGTCTCGCTCAGATTGACCCCGTCCAAAATCCGATTATCCGGTAATTTTATTCCGGCCATGGTGCTAAAAGTTGAAAACAGGTCCATGGTCGTGCCGAGGTCGGTTATGATTCCCGGTTCGATATGTTCAGGTGCCCAAAAAATGGTCGGTTCACGCATGCCCCCTTCCCATGTGGTACCTTTCCCTGCTTTTAAGAGTCCGGCACTGCCACCATTTAGCTTGAAGGGCAGCCAAGGACCATTATCGGAAGTGAAGACGACAATAGTGTTTTCGGCAAGGCCTTCCTCTTTGAGTGTGTTCAGTATTTTGCCGACCCCATTATCGATTTCCTGAACGACATCGCCGTAAAGCCCCCGCTCACTTGTTCCCTTGAATTTGTCGGAAACGAAAAGCGGAATATGAGGAAGGTTGTGCGCCAAATAAATGAAGAACGGTTTTTTCTTGTTTTCCTTGATGTATTTGACCGCTTCATCTGAGTAACGCGTCGTTATTGTATTTTGGTCTGCAGGCCTTTCAATGATTTCCGTGTTGCGAAGCAGGGGTACATTGAAGTGTTCTGTTTTGATCGAATCGTTGGGTCGTTTCCAATAGTCGTTATAGGCATCTCCTTGCAGGCGATCCATATCATTGGAATATGGAATTCCGAAATAATAATCGAATCCATTATTGATGGGTAGGTATTGTTCCTTGTGGCCCAAATGCCATTTGCCGATACAGGCCGTTGCGTAGCCGGCCGTTTTCAACTGTTCGGCCAAGGTGATTTCACTAGAGGGCAATCCATTTTTTGAATCGGGAAAAAGCACACGATGCCTATCACTTGCCATGCCACTTCGAACCGGAAGTCGTCCTGTCAACAAGGCGGCACGGCTTGGCGTACATACACTGGCGCCAACATAAAAATTCGTCCATTTTTGACCCTCGTTGGCCATTCTATCGAGATTTGGGGTTTTGATGGTCGGATGCCCAAAACAACTCAGGTCTCCGTAGCCAAGATCATCGGCAAAAATAATAATGAAATTGGGTAGGGGTTTTTGCGGGTCTTGACTCTTGACTTCGGGAAGTGTCAATAAAATTAAAGAGAATACAAGCAAAACATTCTTCATAGTACGAATTTTGTTGAGGTTCAATATACAATAAAAGAAAACTGAATGTTTAATTTTTTGAGCGTTGATAACTCATGACAACTCCCTTTTTAGGGCGGGCCGTTTTTCATTATTTTTATCGGTACTTTTTGAAGTACAAACTCCAAATCCCAAGCACCAAATTCCAAAGATGTTATTTGAGATTTGGTGCTTGGCCCCGATAGCCGTCGGGATGTGATTTAAACCCTTTTTTAAGCAGTTCTCGACTGCGCTCGAACGGACAGAAGATAATATATGTACCTAGTATTTGATACCGAAACCACTGGACTTCCCAAACGTTGGGATGCACCCATTACCGATACCGATAACTGGCCTCGATGCATTCAGATTGCATGGCAATTGCATGACGAAATGGGCAATTTGGTCGAGCATCAAGATTATTTGGTACGACCCGATGGGTTCAATATTCCTTATGATGCCGAAAAAATACACGGTATCTCTACGGCTTTGGCCGAACAAGAAGGAGTTACGCTTTCCGAAGTTTTGGAAAAATTCAACACTGCCATGGCCCGAACGAAGTTCATTGTGGGCCAAAATGTTGGATTCGACGTCAATATCATGGGGGCGGAATTTCACCGCTTGGGAATCGAAAACCTATTGCAAGATCTTCCGGTTTTGGATACCTGTACCGAAGAGACCGCGTTATTGTGCCAAATTCCAGGGGGCCGTGGCGGGAAGTTCAAACTGCCGACACTGACCGAACTCCATGAATACCTGTTCAAAGAACCCTTTGCCGAGGCACACAATGCGACCGCCGATGTCGAGGCAACGACACGTTGTTTTTTAGAACTTGTTCGAAGAAAACACTACACCGTCGAGGAGCTCGATGTGCCATCGGATTATTTTGAGAATTTCTCTGAAGCCAATCCGCAGGAAATCGAATTGATTGGCCTCAAGCATATCAATCTTAAGAAGGCTTCGAAAAAAATAGCCGATGCCCTATGGGAAAAAGATACGGGCGGTGTATCACAGGAAGAGATAAAGGAAAATATCAAGACCCTTGAAGATGCCCCGTTCGCGCATCTACATAACCACTCCCAATTTTCGGTATTGCAATCTACGATTAACATTAAGGATCTGGTGCGATCGGCAGCCGAAAACAATATGTCGGCCGTGGCCTTGACCGACCATGCGAATATGATGGGCGCCTTTCATTTTGTCAAAGAAATAAAGGCCCATAACAAAAGTATCGAAGAAAAAAATACCATAGCAATTAACCATGGGGAAGAACCTACGGGATTGGAAATCAAGCCAATAATCGGTTGCGAATTCTTCGTATGCGAAGACCATACCAACAAGAACGTAAAAGATTATGGCTATCAGATCGTACTGTTGGCCAAGAACAAAAAAGGTTACCAGAATCTTTGTAAAATGTCTTCGATCGCCTATACCGATGGTTTTTATTATGTGCCGCGTATCGATAGGAAGGTAATTCAGAAATACAAGGATGATATTATCGTTTTGACCGGAAACCTTTATGGAGAAGTTCCCGGAAAAGTGCTCAACGTTGGAGAAAATCAGGCAGAGGAAGCTTTGCTTTGGTGGAAAGGCCAATTTACCGACGACCTATATATTGAGATTATGCGCCATGGGCAGGAAGATGAAGACCGGGTCAATCAGGTCTTAATCGAATTTGCCAAAAAGCACGAAGTAAAATTGGTGGCGACGAACAATACATATTATTGTTCCCAAGAAGATGCCGAAGCACACGATGTGCTGCTCTGCGTAAAGGACGGAGAAAAGCAGGCCACCCCGATAGGTCGTGGCCGGGGATACCGATACGGACTGCCCAATCAAGAGTATTATTTCAAGTCGGGGGAGGCCATGAAGGAACTTTTCAAAGACCTTCCCGAATCCATTTTGACCGTTCAGGAAATTATCGACAAAATAGAACCGTTCGATTTGGCGAGGGACGTATTGCTGCCGAAATTCGATATTCCTGAAAAATTCAAGGTCGATGAAGATGAGGTAGACGGAGGTAAGCGGGGCGAAAATGCTTATTTACGCCATATCACCTATGAAGGAGCTAAAGAGCGGTACGGCGAAATTACCCCTGAAATTAGGGAACGTATTGATTTTGAGCTGAAGACAATCGAGAACTCGGGTTATCCCGGTTACTTTTTGATTGTAGAGGATTTCATCCGTGAAGCCCGAAATATGAATGTTTCAGTAGGGCCGGGAAGGGGTTCGGCGGCCGGTTCGGTTGTGGCTTATTGTTTGAAGATCACGAACATCGATCCTTTAAAATACGATTTGCTTTTTGAGCGGTTTTTGAATCCCGACAGGGTATCCATGCCCGATATTGATATTGATTTCGACGATGAAGGCCGTGGTCGCGTCATGGATTATGTCATTAAAAAATATGGGGCTAACCAGGTAGCGCAGATCATCACTTACGGTACCATGGCGGCAAAATCCTCGATTCGTGATACGGCGCGGGTGTTGGATTTGCCCTTGGGCGATGCCGATCGAATCGCCAAGTTGATTCCGACAATGTCGAAATTGGCAAAGATTTTTGGGGTAGAGGAGTCCGAACTCAAAAAAAGGTTTCGAGCAGAGGAACTTGAAAAAGTAAATCAACTGCTGAACATAGCCGATGGTAATGACTTGGAGGCCCAGACCCTGAAAATGGCAAGGGTACTTGAAGGTTCGTTACGGAATACGGGAATCCACGCCTGCGGGGTCATCATTACCCCTGATGATATTACCAATTTCGTTCCCGTGGCGACCGCCAAGGATTCCAATTTGTATGTGACCCAGTTCGATAACTCCGTTGTCGAAAGCGCCGGTCTATTGAAAATGGATTTCTTGGGATTGAAGACCCTGACCTTGATCAAGGATACGGTCAAAATCGTCAAGGCCAAACACGGCATCGAATTGGTACCCGATGAGTTTCCATTGGATGACGAGAAGACCTACGAACTTTTCCAAAGGGGAGATACGGTAGGGATTTTTCAATATGAATCCCCCGGAATGCAGAAACATCTGAAAAATTTAAGACCGACCGTATTCGACGATCTCATCGCGATGAACGCTCTCTACCGTCCCGGGCCGATGGAGTACATTCCCGACTTCATTACCCGAAAGAATGGTATGGCCGAGATTACCTATGACCTTCCCGAAATGGAAGAGTATTTGAGGGAGACCTATGGTATAACGGTCTATCAGGAGCAGGTGATGTTGCTATCCCAAAAACTGGCGGGTTTTTCGAAAGGTGAGGCCGATGTTTTGCGAAAGGCCATGGGGAAAAAGATATTTGCTGTGCTGCAAAAGATGAAACCTAAATTTCTTGAAGGCGGTGCATCGAACGGTCATCCGAAAGAAATCCTTGAAAAAATTTGGAAGGATTGGGAAGCCTTCGCTTCCTATGCGTTCAACAAAAGCCATTCTACATGCTATGCCTATATCGCTTATCAAACGGCCTATTTGAAGGCACACTATCCTGCTGAATACATGGCGGCTGTGTTGAGCAACAACATGAACGACATCAAGCAGGTGACATTTTTCATGGAAGAATGTAAGCGTATGGGCCTTGATGTACTAGGGCCCGACGTAAACGAATCGTATTACAAGTTTGCGGTGAACAAAGACGGGGCCGTCCGCTTCGGAATGGGAGCCATCAAAGGGGTCGGTCGTTCGGCGGTAGAGACGATCGTATCGAACAGAAAGGAAGACGGACATTTTAAATCGGTCTTCGATATGGCCAAACGTGTCGACCTTAGGGCCGCCAATAAAAAGGCATTTGAGAACCTGGCCGTTGCAGGTGGTTTCGATTCCTTTGGTACGGCCCATAGGGCGCAATATTTTCACGATGAAGGAGATGGTATCACTTTTTTGGAAAAGGTCATCAAGTACGGGGCCAAGTTTCAGGAAAATGAAAATTCGGCACAGGTGAGCTTGTTCGGCGATGCGAGCGAGGTGCAGATTCCCGAACCCACGGTGCCCCCGTGCGAGGAATGGGGCACGATGGAAAAATTGCGCCGCGAAAAAGAAGTTGTGGGCATCTATATTTCAGGTCACCCATTGGATGATTTCAAGACCGAGATCAATACCTTTTGTAACGCAAGTGTTTCATGTGCGAATGAATTGGAGAATTATGTGAATCGAGAATTGTCCTTTGCAGGTGTGATCACCGATGTACAACATCGCATTTCAAAAAACGGAAAAGGGTGGGCCTTGTTTTCCGTCGAGGATTATACCGATTCCTTTGAATTCAAGATTTTTGGCGAGGAGTATCTGAAATACCGTCATTTTTTGATGATCAATTCGTTCGTCTATATAAAGGTATTCGTACGTGAGGGATGGATCAACAGGGATACGGGCAAGAAAGGAGACCCCCGTTTGCAGTTCAATAGTTTTATGTTGTTACAGGAAGTCATGGATACCTATGCCAAAAAACTGACCATCAAATTGGATATCGCCGCTTTGAAGGAGAAACGAATCAAGACCTTAAAAGATACTTTGCGTTCGCACAAAGGAGATCATGCGTTGAACTTTGTTGTCTATGAAATGGAGGAACAGATCAAAGTGAATATGATCAGCCGAAAGCAGAAGGTACAGATTAGCAGTGAATTGCTTTCACAATTGGAAGAATGCGAAGTGCATTATAAATTGAACTGAAAGAATTAACATTTATTGGGTAGGGTGTTGGCCATATCAATTGTTCATATACTATATGAATCTTTAAAATCCCTGATCCCATGAAATCTAAATTTTTGATTTTTACTGCACTTGGGCTTTTACTTTTCTCTTGTAAAAAAGAAAATGGCTCTGATTATTCTAGCACTTCTACATTGTCGGCGGTTAACTTGGAAACTGCTTTGGAAGATGTTGAAACCGCATTGGACGATGCCTCGATCTACTCAGGATATTTTTATGGCGCGGGCAACTATGAATCTAGCAAAGGGCCACATAAAGGACGCTCTGGGTATTTTAGCGACTGCGTTGAAATGGAAACTACGGAAGAAGGTGACACCATCACAACGATCATTACCTTTACCGAAGACTGTCTTGATCGTGAAGGTAACACTATTACAGGTACCATTACACGAGTGGAAACGGTTTCAGACACTACTTCGGAAAACAGCATTACTGTTGAAAACTTGACCATTAACGGCTATGTTATTAATGGTTCAAAAAGCTTTACCTACTCGGCAAGCAATGACAATGGAAACCCTGAGATAAGCGGAACCGTTAGCCTGATTATTGAAAGCGATGAGGGCACCATGACCAAAGAAGGTACCAGAACAGTAGAAATTACGGCTGGTGGTGACACGGACATCTGCATGGATGATGAAAAAACCATTACGGGATCTTTCACGTTCACCAATTTTGACGGTGAGACCATTTCAATGGAAATCACCAAGGCTTTGGTCAAACCCTCGGAATGTCGTTACATAGCCTCCGGAGTCAAGGAATATAACGTCGTTGAAGGCACCGCAACACTTGATTATGGAGATGGCACTTGTGATAATCTTGCCATCTATACCGATGTTGACGGAACAACTTCCGAAATCACTTTGGGTAGACATAAGGGGCGCAGACATTAAAATACGTGAGCCATAAGTAAAAAAAGACCCAACAATGGGTCTTTTTTGTTTGCCTATAGTACCATAGTGAATAACTATGGTTCAAGCCGTAAGGAGTCCCTGTTTTTTTGACTAACTTTGCACAATCAATAAAAGTAATTAACATGGCTTTAGAAATAACAGATGCTACTTTTGACGAAGTAGTCTTAAAAAGTGATAAACCCGTTGTAGTCGATTTTTGGGCAGCTTGGTGCGGACCCTGTAGAATGGTAGGCCCTATCATTGATGAGGTAAGCACTGAGTACGAAGGCAAGGCCGTCGTGGGCAAGGTCGATGTAGATGCAAACCAAGAATTCGCTGCCAAATACGGAGTTCGTAATATACCGACCGTATTGGTGTTCAAAGGTGGTGAAATCGTGAATAGACAAGTCGGGGTATCCCCTAAAAAGGTCTATACCGATGCCATCGATGCTGTATTGTAAACAAAAGGGTTTTAATATTTTATTATAAAGGGTTTGACGAAAGTCGGCCCTTTTTTAGTTTATATTAGCTTTATGGACCTACAGTCGGAGTTGAACAAGGCCACGCTGTTCCAAAACTTGGAACTTTTGGCGGATCAGGTGGTCGAGGGTTTTATAAGCGGGATACATAAAAGCCCTTTTCATGGCTTCTCGGCAGAATTTGCCGAGCACAAGATTTATAATACGGGGGAAAGCACCAAGCATATCGACTGGAAGCTCTTTGCCAAGACCGATAAGCTCTATACCAAACGATACGAAGAGGAAACCAATCTTCGCTGTCACATGATTCTTGACAATTCGGCATCTATGTACTATCCTGAAGTAAAGGATTTGAGTATCGATAACCTGAACAAGATAGGTTTTGGGGTTTTGGCCATTGCCGCATTGATGAATATTCTGAAAAGACAACGTGATGCCGTCGGGCTGAGTGTTTTCTCCGAAGCGTACAATTTCTACTATCCTGAGAAAGGTAGCGAACGCCATCACCAAATGCTATTGGCGAAACTTTCCGAAATCACCTTGGATGCCCATCCGTCGAAAGCGACCAACACGTATACATATCTGCATCAGATAGCGGAGAAAATCAAACGTCGGAGCCTGATTTTTTTGTTTACCGATATGTTCCAGTCCGAGACCGATGATGACAGACTTTTTGATGCCCTGCGCCATTTGAAGTACAACAAACATGAAGTTGTGCTGTTTCATTTATTGGATACCGCCACCGAACTTAATTTTGACTTTGCGAGCACCCCGAAACGTTTTTTAGATGTTGAGACCGGTGAGCATATCGACCTGTATTCCGATATGGTCAAAGAAGGATATGAAAGACATATGAAAACTTATTTCGACAAGCTTAAATTGAAGTGCGCCCAGTATAGGATAAAATATGTGGGTGTCGATGTACTGGGGGATTTCTCAAAGGTTTTGAATACGCTGATGATCGAGCGCCAAAAATTTCTTTAGCCTGTAAGCCATATACCAAAACAGTCGCTTATTTTTAAGAAAATTGTTTGCGCAATTGAAATAGCAATGTATATTTGCACACGCTTTGCGAAAAGTGTTTGAACAAGATTTGAATTCCGCTGTTGCGGAAGTCTATTTTTAAGATAAAATCATTGGTCTGGTAGTTCAGTTGGTTAGAATACCTGCCTGTCACGCAGGGGGTCGCGGGTTCGAGTCCCGTCCAGACCGCTAGTAAAAAAAGCCTTTCGAATTTCGAAAGGCTTTTTTTGATTAAAAACCGTAGAACACGTGCGATACGATTGAAATTTAAACTGATTGAACCTAATTCTTTTCAATTGCTTCTTAAATTGATTATTGCTCTCAACTACTTGAAGCATGATTTTTTTTACTGAACAATAAAAATAATATCCCGCAGAGTAACCAGGCGGGTAAGGTCACAAAAGACAGAAAAACATCGAACTGCACAGATATAAAATAGAAAATACCAAAACTGATCGCCCAGGCCCAAAAGACCGCCCTATTGAATTTGATATTGGCTTTCTCGGCATAGTTTTGAACGATACCTGCTTTTTTATGAAAGAAGTGCTCAAAAACAATAATGGCACCAAAAGGCGCGAGAATAAAACCGTACAACGCTACAAAGCCCAATAATTTCATGGCAAAAGCCGGAAATAATCCGGCTATTGTCGCTATCGTTCCGGCAAGAATGGTGACCCAAAAAGTCGATGTTTTTGGCATGATGGCCTGAAAGGCCAAACCTGCCCTGTAGATCGTAGGATTTGCCGTCGTCCATCCCGCCAAGACAACCGCGATAATACCGAAGACACCAATGGCATTGTATGCCAAGGGGCCTGGAGCGACAGGTGGCGCCTCTCCGTTTTCCAAGAAAACCAAAGCTTCGGGGGATTTTAAATAAACGGCGTATAAAAGTGCCGCGGCAATCCATGCCATATAGTGCCCTACATACATTCCCGCTGCAGTCGTCCAACCGGCACTGGCCTTTTTTGCGAATCGAAAGACCGACAAGTCAGACATACCGATATGCATGGCGGCATTGGCGAACCACGACCAGATGACCACATGCCAAAAGGTATATTTTATCTGCCCCGGAAAAGCTTCCGAACCTTCGCCCCAGAGGTCCCAAAAATCAGCAAAGCTGCCTACCCCAAGCTGATTCAGGGCAACGATGCCACAGGCAAGGAAGGCAAGTACAATGACGGGAGACATCCAATTGGCCGCTTTTGAAACCATATCATACCCTTTTGATGCAATCAATGAAATGAGTGCTCCGATGATCAATACAATGACCACCCAAGTAACACTGTTCGGCATGGTATCGGTCAATTTTGGCATTTCCATGTTAAAAGGGATGCCCACCGCGGTCGCGGAAACGGTTATCATGGCACCGGCCAAGAAGCAAAACAGAATTCCGTTGGCCAGATTATAGCCTGTAACAAGGTTTTTTCCGCAAATTCTTTCCAATTGGTAGTATAAGGTCAACCGATATCTTACGGCAATTTTTGCCGTTAAAAAACGCCAGCTAAGAACAGCCAATAAATTGCCCAGCAACAAACCGACGATTAGGTCGAAAGCACTGACGCCGGTAGTCAAGAACAACGGCCCGATGACAAATTCGGTACCCGCGGCATGTTCACCTGCGTACATGCCCAAAAAACTTTTCCAACTTTTTAGCTTGGATTCGGGTACCGGTTCACGCTCAAATTCACTGTTTTCGATATGCTTAGTGTCTTTTATATCTGGTTTTGTTTGGCCCATGGGTCAGGTATTGAATGGTTTTATATTAGGTCAATGTAGGATTAGCATATTTTTTTTAGGCCATAGTGTTTTTTCAGAAATTTCGAATCAAGTTTTTCATCCGAGATTACGATTGCGGCACCCAATGCCGACCCAAGCGATGCATCGGTCGTAAGCAGTTTCATTTCCGGTAAATGATGGGCCAGCATTTGAATGAACACCTCATTGTCGCTAAAGCCTCCTTCTATATAAAGATGTTTGATAGGGTCTTTATCCATTGTTGACCGAATGCGTTCTACTTGCAACAAAACCAATTCCATCAACAATCGGTGATAGGCTTCCTCGAAATTCATGTTTGGAATTTTGGTTTCCGGAGGCACATTCTCACTAACGATATTTTCCCATCTAAAATGATATTCAAAATTTTTTCGAAGTGCGAAAAAGATGTTTTTATCGAACTTGACGGTCTTATGATGATCATTTGGTAACTGAAACCGGGTAACGAGTTCTTTGATTTGAAACGAATACTCGTTGCCAAGAAACAAACGGGCGACTTTTACGGCGGTACCGTCGATACGCATGTTAAAAATACATTCCATTTTTAGGTCATCCGTTGTCAATACTCCCTCTGAAAATGGATTAATGGTTATGCTCCAAGTACCGGTGGATACCAAAATAAATTTGTTTTGGGCGCTTCGAATATAGGGTACAAGAGCCGAAGAACTGTCGTGAAGGCCAATGCCTATTGAAATGGACCGACCGTCGAAAGTGGTTTTAATGATTTCGTTCGATGCTTTGATTGGCGGCAATTTTTTATCGATTCCTTCTTTATAGACCCAGTCATGATACTCTTTTTTTTGATAGTCCCAAAGCAAGGTGTGACAACCTATACTGGAATGTTCACTGACCGGAATCCCTGTAAAAAGGTAGCTCAAATATTGGGGCAAATGCAGCGAATAATCGATTTTATCATAGACCTCGGGCCGCGTATGTTTTAACCAATAGAGCTGCATGCCAGAGTTGAGCATTCCTAGCTTAGGCGACCCGGTCGCTATCGAAAGTGCATCTTCCGGACCGTATTTTTTATAGAACGAATCAAGAACCGATTTCGATAAAGGTTTTAAATAATTATACAATGGGGTCAGCACTTTGCCATTTTTATCGATATGCACTAAGCTAGCACCATAACATGAAAAGTTGACCTTGCTGATTTCATAATCGGTCGACCGCAATTGTTTGCGTAGGACCTGTTTTATCCAAATTTCAAGAGCTTCAAGATTCTCACATGGGAATCCGTCCTCATCGACGATTTCATCGAAACGAGTGTATTCGCGATGTAATTCGCGGTAGTCCAAATCAAAAACGAAGAATTTTTTATTGGTCTTGCCGATGTCAAAAACCGCGATTGCTTTTTTCATAATGAACTATAATCCTGTTGCCACCGAATCACTTCCTCTTTCTTCGACCAACTTTTTTCTAATATTTAAGGCTCTGAACGTTCTCAGAGGATGCAATGCGCCATTACGGATCAATCTTGCATGCTCCAGTAGTGGGCGGACATCGATGCGATAGGCTTCTTGTAAAATTTCTTGGCAGATGACCACATCGTTGGCTTTTTGGGCATCTTCCAGTTTGTTACGGTCTATCAACAAAGATTTGGCGTAGGCTATTTGAATTGCCTCCAACGACTGGATTAAGTCTTCCAAAGGATCCTTAATATTATGACTTGCATCGATCATCCAAGCCGGGTACGGATTCTTTGTATTATTCTGCATACCGTGTACCAGCTCATTGAAAATCAAAAAGAGGGCATAGGGCTTTATACTGCCTACCGTACTATCATCATCGCCATACTTGCTGTCGTTAAAATGAAAACCGCCCAATTTGCCCTTGAGCATCAAAGTAGCCACAATTTGTTCGATGTTGGTATTGGGCAAATGGTGGCCCAGATCGACCAAGGTGTACGCTTTTTCACCACAAGAGTTGGCCAACATGAAGGAAGTACCCCAATCTTGGATTACGGTGCTGTAAAAATTAGGTTCGTAGGGTTTGTATTCGATAAACAGTTTCCAGTCGTCTGGTATTGCCGAATAGATTTTTTTCAGGCTCCATTCAGTATTGAGAAGTGCTGTCTGAAAATTATGTTGACCAGGAAAGTTCGATCCATCGGCCAACCACACCGTTAAGCTCAATGATCCCAATTTTTTGCCGATATCGATTACCTTGATATTATGCTCGATCGCCTGTTCACGCACGGCTTCATTGTTGCTTGAGAGTGAACCGTACCGGTAACTTTGCTCGGCGTTTTTCTGATCTTGAAAAGTATTCGAGTTGACGGCGTCAAAAACCAGACCGTGGGAATCTGCCCGCTCCCTTACGGCATCATAATCCTCTGGGATGTCCCAAGGGATGTGCAGTGAAATAGCACCGGCGGTTTGGGTGAGGGCATGCAGAATGCCTACATCGTCAAGTTTCTGCTCCAACGAAGATGGTTCCCCCTGATATGAAAACCTGCCGAATCTTGTGCCGCCTGCACCAAGGGCCCAGCTTGGTATGGCCACCTGAAATTCCGATAGACGTTCAATGAGGTTATCGATATCTTTTCCCGCTTTGTTCAGCTTGTTGGCCAAGAAATCAAAGTTTTCCTTATGAACGGTTAGTTGGCGCTTGTTCTCATCTTGCAGTTGTTCCTTAATTACTTTCATATGAATTGGTTTATGAAGCGTTAGCGCACAAATGCATTGGGCATTCCTCCATCCACATTGATGATATTGCCCGTTGTTTTCTCGAGAATACCGACGTATGCAAAGACCCCATTGGCAATATCCTCGGGATATATTATTTCATTGAGTAGATTTCTCTTGGCATAATGTGCCGGGAGTTCTTCCACCGATATACCATAGGCTTTGGCGCGTCCTTCGGCCCAAGCGCCTTCCCAAATCTTGCTGCCGACGATGACCCCATCCGGGTTCACCGTATTAACACGGATTCTGTCGTCGCCCAATTCTGCGGCCAATAAACGGGACATATGTTGTTGGGCGGCCTTTGCGGTGCCATACCCCACATTGTTGGGGCCGGAAACCAATCCGTTTTTACTGGCAATGCTAATAATGTCACCACCAAGGCCTTGTGTACGCATGATTTCGACGGCTTGCTTGGCCAGTTCGAATTGACCTTTTACGAGTACATCTTGCAAAATGGTCCAATCTTTTTCCGTGGTATCGGCCAAGGGCTTTGAAATGGCAAGTCCGGCACTGTGAACAAGAATATCGACCCCCCCGAATTCGATGCAGGCCTTTTTATAGGCATCCGCTATCGATTCACTTTTGGTAACATTGCATACGGTGTATGTAGCGACATCGTTCGTATAGGTCTTAACCGCGTCTTCAAGCCTGTCTTCCGCGATATCGGCCAGCACCACATTGGCGCCTTCGGAGGCCAGTTTATCCGCTATAGCCTTACCGATACCACCACCTGCACCGGTGATAAGGGCCACTTTACGCGAGAGTGGCTTTTCTTTGGGCATACGTTGTAATTTGGCTTCCTCCAACAACCAATATTCAATATCAAAAGCTTCCTGCCGTGGCAGTGCCGTATATTCGGAAATTGCTTCGGCACCCCTCATCACGTTTATTGCGTTTACGTAAAATTCGCTGGCAACACGGGCCGTTTGTTTGTTTTTGGCAAAACTGAACATGCCGACACCGGGATAGATGATGATAACCGGATTTGTATCCCGCATGGCGGGGCTATTGTTTCTCTTGTGATTCTCGTAATAGGAACTATATTCTTGACGGTACCGGTCAAAGGCCGGTTCCAGTTTTTCAAATACTTTTTTTGTGTCCTCAAGACTTTCCCCGGGTTCGATGGGCAAGACCAAGGGTTGGATCTTTGTTCTAAGAAAGTGATCCGGACAAGAGGTGCCCATGGGCGCCAGACGTTCCAGATCGTTGCTGTTTATATATTCAAGAACTGTGTCTGAATCGTTAAAATGACCGATCATCCTGTTTTCCGAAGAACATAGCCCTCGCAGCAATGGCATTAACCGCGCCGCTTTCTCCCTTCGATTTTCCCTTGATAATGATTCCACCTTTTGACCCCCAAAGACACTACCGTTCTCAGCGATTTTATTTTCGATATAGGCGGATGCCATTTCGATAACCTCTAAGCTATTGATGTAACATTCATAAGAGCTATCCCCCCAAGTAAATAGGCCATGGCTGCCCAATACGATTCCCCTGATATCGGGATTGTCGTTCAAACACTTTTCCAGTTGTAGTCCTAGGTCAAAGCCTGGTCTTTGCCAAGGCACCCAGCCCATATTGTTTCCCCAGATTTCTTCGGTAATCTTTTTGCTGTCTTTTGCTGCAGCAATGGCGATAAGCGCATCGGGGTGAAGATGGTCTATATGTTTAAAGGGCAAAAGGCCATGCAAGGGCGTATCGATTGAAGGGGCCTTGCTATCGAGATCGTATATGCAATGATTGAAAAGTCCGACCATGCGATCTTCATCGGCTAGTCCGCCATATACATTCTTGAGATTTCTCAACCTTTCGGTATACAGGCCGGCAATACCTGCCTTTGTCAAAGTGCCAATATCGCCACCGGAACCCTTGATCCACATAACCTCGACTTCTTCGTTGGTGAGCGGGTCTTTTTCAATGGTCTTACAACTGGTATTGCCACCCCCATAATTCGTAATTCTTAAATCGGCACCAAGAATATTGGATCTATATAAAAATAAGGCCACCTCGTCATTGCCCAATTCGGCAGCTTTTTGGTCGCTCCAGAGATAATCTACATGCTTAAAGGTTTTCGTCTTCATTATTAATGTGTTTACGACAAATCTAACGAATCATCATTTTGAAAGCGTTCTGTACCGTTCTGCCAATACCGTTTTAATTCATGAAGAAACTATGGCCTTGTTCTTTTGAGTTATATATTACAGCGATTTGCGCGGTATGGCATAAAAAGGGTTTTTGTAGTTTCGTTTTTCGTTTTTGAGAATAACGTGCGCCGCTTGCTTTCCCAGTGATTCAAAGTCCGTGGAAATCACCGAAATGCCATCGAGAAGAACTTCCTTTATCGGGGTGTCGTTGTAAGATATGATGCCAACGTCATTTCCTACCTTAAGATCGGTCGCCTTGATTTTTTTAATGAGGGTCACGAGGTCTTTTTCCATCAGGTTTATATAAACCGTTTCTTTTTCGATTATCTCGTCATCGATCTCTTTGATGCAACTAAAACCATAGGCATATTCCGAACAGAATTTTATAAATCCTTTTTTAATCTCTATGGGATGATAGGTACGTTTGGGAAGAATCAATTTTAGCCTACGGTATTTTTTTAATTGCGCATTGAGTTCGACAAGTGCCGAATACAGGTCGTTTTCAAAATCTTGGTAAATGCATGCTATATCTTTTGGGAGGCCCGGTATTCGCTTATCCAGTATCAAAAGCTTTTCTGTCGGGATGTTTTTTTCGATAAATGCCAATAGATCATCACCGCCTTCCTCAAAATGACAGATGATGGCATAATGGGTATAATCCCTATTCTTACTTGAAAGGATCAGGTTCTTAAATTGCCTATAATCGTTCTCATAGATAAAAAAATCGATAGTCGTCTTATCGCCCAATGCTTTTGAAAAAGTGTCATATATGATTTTTTTATGTGCGCTTAACTTGTTGAACAGCAAGAATACCTTGGCCTTGAGTTCTAGGTCGTCTTTTTTGATATAGTATCCCTTACCTGGTACGGACTCTATTAGTTCCAGTTTTTTCAAATGGTCATAGGCCCTTACGATAGTATCCCTTGATATATCGAATTCGATCAATAATTCGTTTACCGAAGGCAGTTTGTCGTTTTTTTTGATGTCACCCTTTTCAATTGCCGTAAATACAGAATTGATGACCTGTTTGTATTTGGGGATTTTAGAATCTTCAATGATTTTGATCAAATGCAGCATTTTTCAATCGTATTCGATTCATCGCTATGAAGTGGTTCAACTTTTTGTTTTCTAACAAAAATTAAGCGTTTTTTGGCAATTTGAAGGCTTTTGCGCCGTACTATTTCAGTGGGGTCGATACGCAATCGACCACCTTGTACACTTTGCCGTTGCTCTTGGTGAAAATATAGAGGTTTCCGGCATTATCGAGACCAAATCTAAGGTCTACGCGCTGGTTTTCGGTAATTGCTTCCATATCTGATATTTGCCCGTTGAAAGTTATATCCAACTTTGACACAGGTGCTTGTTTGCCTGCTATGATCTCACTGGTTTTCGAATAGAAAATCGTACCTCTGGGAATATCACCAAAAACATACTTGCCCTGTAACAATGGAATGGTCGAGTTCGTGTAAACAAAACCGCCCGATACCGCATTGCCCTCATCATGGTCGTATTGGATTACCGGATAGGAATAACCGGAATCGTCTTCCGGAAGCGGATAGACCAGTTCGGTATTCGCATCGGGGTCGAAAAGAAAGGTGCCCTCACGATTGGGCCAGCCAAAATCCGCACCCTTTTTCCCCAAGTTTACTTCCTCTACACTATGTTGCCCGATATTGGAGATAAACATTTGATCGGGTTGGTCGTGATTCCATGTAATGCGATGTGGATTTCTAAAGCCCCGGCACCAAATCTCACCAAGTTTATCGGGTTGACCAACAAAAGGATTGTCTTTCGGAATACCATACTTGCCATTTTTGCTGTTACTACCCGTCGGATCGATCCTCAAGACACTGCCCCATATTTTTCCTGGATTATCACACAATTCAGGATACCCTGACAGGGCGGCACCACCATCCCCGATACCGAGATATAATAGGCCATATTCATCAGTTCCTTTTGCTGCTGTGGTATTGAACGTTAGTTCTTGGAACCCATGAATGCCCGATACCATATCGGCACGTAAAAGCTCCCTTTTCTGACCTGAGAATTTTTGGGCGGCAACATCATCGACCTTCCATTCGGTCAATACCCATTGCAGGGTAACCCGAATACTATCATGTATTGCAAAATCGGCCGAGGCGGTTTTCGGCGGTTCGGTATGGGTCGTATATAAGAGTCCGTTGCTTTCAAAGTCGGGGTGAAAGGCAAAACTTCCGAGCCCGGTCCCGAAGCCGGGATTATCTATGAAATCATCCTCCTCCAAATTGAGATCTAGATACACTTGGATGTCCCCATTCGTTATTTCGTACAACTTTCCACGAAGGTCTGCCAAGAACAACCGCTCTCCCGTTCGGGTTTTTATCCCCCTCATGGTATTTATCCGGGCTAATGGGCTTGCATCCGAACTTGACGGTAAAGTGAGCCATTCTTCAAGAACCAAACTTAGGTCGCTTGTCGGAATTTTATCGACGATAGGGTCGAGTATTCCACCCTTACGGGTGCTTTTGTTTTTCTTTTCGGCCTCCGAAAACTTGTGTACGAAACCCAAAAGGTCTTCAAGTTCTTCGTCGTTGAAATTTGAAAATGAAGGCATGTACAATTTGTATTTTTCAAAAAGTGCTGTCGCCCTCGCATCCCCATTGTCGATAACCGATTTGGGATTTTTGATAAATGCCTTTAACCAATCTTTATCTACTTCGGAAGTAACCCCGCTCAGATTGGGGCCAATTTCGTTTTCTATGAAATTATGGCAACTTGAACAATGTTGGTTGAACAATTCCATACCGTGCTGAACCGCAAGTTCACCCCCTACATATTGGTTTTTTGCGATAGTTTCACCTTGTTTGCCCTCTTTGGTATTTGAAAAATTACAACCCCCCATAAGGATACCGACCATTAGAACAATAGAGCTCAAATACAAATTGCCCATTATTTTGGCAAGTTCATTTGGGTTAGCAAAATGTGTTGGCCGGTAAATCTGTTCATAGGGTGTGACTTTGGGGCTTGTCAAAAATTTCATGTGCCGTAATATTTTTGAGATCAGTTTGAATTTTTCGAAGATAAAGAATAATTGTTCATATGAAATGTGTCGAACGTCGGGGGATTTGCAATCTTGACCGCATATACCGTTTCGTAGTCAATCCTACTTCCGTTTTTTGATAAGATTCTTGTTCGACCAAAAATAATCGTACTTTTTCAAACAGGTGTTCTGTACTGTTTTGCTCCCCACGAATCCATACGGCAGTTAACGATACGAATGGAAGTTACGATGATGGTCTTTTTATATTCAAAAAAGCATCGGTATAGGAATTTAAAATGTCGGGGGTTTGAAAGAAGTCGTTGTACCTCATGATTCTACTTAACAGTACAGAACGGTATTCATCTACAAATACATTATTCTTGTAAAGAAACTGACCTCAGAAACTAAATTCATTCAAAAATGAAATACAAAGTATTTTCTATTGGTTCGATTGCATTGTTTTTAATCACTTTAACCCTCGGGTCCGATTGGCTCCATGCCCAGGCGGCGTTGAAGAATTTGAGGGTGGAATATCAAAAAGAACCCTTGGGTATTGATATCAAGAAACCGAGGTTCAGCTGGCAAATGAAGACCGATACCGAAAAGCATGGGCAATATCAGACTGCATATCGAATCAAGTTGAAAGACGAGGCCGATAAATTGACTTGGGATACCGATAAGGTCGTTGACGATAGTTCTTTGGGGATTGTATATGAAGGGGAGGATCTCAAGGCAATGACCCGTTATATATGGGAATTAACAGTATGGGATGAACAAGGAAGTTCAAGTTCAAGCACTTCGTGGTTCGAGACCGGTCTATTTGATGGAAATCCCGATTCTTTACATTGGAACGGTGCCCAATGGATCGGGGGAGGCCAAGAGGATATGGTATTTTATTCGCACTACCTGTCGGTCTTTAAAATGGATTATACCGTACGGTTGGACGCTTCCACGGAGAGTACCAAGGCATCGTTCGTTTTTGGAGGTAACGACACCCGTTTAATGGATCGTAATAAGAACATTCAGGGCGTCGAGGCAAGAAGAAACAAAAGCTTTATACGTTTCGAAATTGATGTTTCCGATTTACATAACAGCACAACAGGTTTGGCCAAGTTCAATGTTTATCGGGTCGGATATGCTCCGGGAGATAGTAACGAAGTGCCTTTTAGGTCTTTTGAAATACCTGCCGATTTTCTTGACTATTCAAATAAGTATGACCCTCATACCTTCTACGTGACCTGCAATTTTGGTTTTTTCGAGGTTTACATGGACGGTCAGGAAGCCAAAGACAAAATATCGCCGGATGATGATAAAATGCCGCCTCCACGTGGAAAGATCGGTTTTAACCTGAATCCCGTCGGTCGGGGAAACGATTATATTAGTTTTCCGATGTTGGCCGATATCGGATTTTATACCGATAAAAATCACAAAGCTGAATTTTCCAAAATCCATGTCCGTAATTTTAGGACACCGTCTAACTTGTTGTTTTCAGACGAAATATCAGAGGAAGAAACCTATCATGGGGTTTTTAAAGATGAGGTAAATAAAGACGGCCATTTTACGATTACGGATTCAGGTTATTCGATTTCCGGTGCAGAAAATGGCACCTTGATCTTGGTGGATCCGAGTAAGAACGGGACTCCGATGTTGAGGACCGAGTTCAATGCGGAAAATAAAAAATTGTCAAAGGCAAGGTTATACGTAACGGCAAGGGGCATCTATGAAATTTACCTGAATGGAAAACGTGTCGGATCCGACTATTTTACCCCGGGTCTCACCCAATACAACAAAACGCACATGTACCAGACCTATGACGTGACCGAACTGGTCGATCCCGGTAACAAAAATGCCCTTGGTGCTTGGCTAAGTGAAGGTTGGTGGAGCGGTAATATAACCTTTAGCGGTGAAAATTGGAACTACTTTGGTGATCGTCAATCCCTTTTGGCACAAATGGTGATCACGTTTGAAGATGGTACCCGGCAGATTGTTACGACCGATGATGAAAACTGGAAACTGAATTCTGACGGCCCCATTCGTTACGGCAGTTTTTTTCAAGGTGAAGTTTATGATGCCGCCAAGGAAAACGGAATTAAAGGATGGACAACCGCTGATTATGATGACGATGATTGGAAAAAGACGGTCGAAGTACCCCTAGAAGGAACTACTTTTCAAACCAAGGATTTTTCATATGACGATTTACGATTGATCGGTCAAATTGGCCAGAATCCAACAATTGTTAAAAGTCTTGAGCCAATAAGTGTTGAAGAAGTTCGCCCTGGGGTCTATGTATACGATATGGGACAGAATATGGTCGGTTTTCCCGAAGTCAAACTACCTCCGGGGAAAGCTGGCGATACCATAAACTTGCGTTATGCCGAGGTGAAATATCCGAATTTAAACGAGTATCAAAACAACGTAGGCATGGTCATGCTCGAAAATATAAGGGCGGCATTGGCCCAGGACAGATATATTAGAAAAGGGGGTGAAGAGACCATAAAACCGCGATTTACGTTTCATGGTTATCGTTATTTGGAAGTTACAGGTGTAGAAGCACCGATACCGATCGAGAATGTAAAGGGGCATGTAATAAGCTCGATTAGAGAGTTGGCATCCAACTACGAAACCTCGAATAATCTGGTCAACAAACTTTGGGAGAATATTACATGGTCGTTACGGGGAAATTTTCTTTCCATACCTACAGATACGCCGGCGCGCAACGAAAGAATGGGGTGGAGCGGCGATATCAATGTATTTTCAAGGGCTTCTACTTATCTGGCCGATGTTGGCCCGTTTTTGAATAGACATTTGCTCGCCATGCGCGACATTCAACGTGAAGATGGCAGGTTTACCGATGTTGCCCCCGTCGGCGGAGGGTTTGGTGGCACGTTGTGGGGAAGTGCCGGGGTTATTGTGGCATGGGAAGTGTATCAACAATACGGCGACCTTGCACTGCTTCGGGAACACTACGATGCCATGGTACGGTATGTTGAATTCTTGAATACAAAAATCGATCCTGACACTGGGGTATTATATGAAGGGCCTTTGGGTGATTGGTTGAGTCCTGAAGCGTATAAAAATGAGGATACCGAATTTTGGGCAGCCTACCATATCCGTACGCTCGAGATTTTATCTAAGACGGCAAGTCTTTTGGGCAAAACCGAGGATGCGGCCAATTTTGAGAAGCAGTACCATAATCGTAAGCTATTTTTCAACAAAACTTATATTGATCCAACTACCGGAAAAACATTGCATTTAGGAAATCCCGCTTTACGCTTTGGTCCTCCTATTCCCGAGGAAAAACAAAAGAAAAAGGGTGATTTTGTCGACACGCAGGCCTCCTATGCCATTCCTTTGGCATTCGATGTGCTTGATGAGGTCAATAGGCCAAGAACTGTTGAAAATTTGGTTTTTTCAATCAAACGGCAAAATGAAGATGAATTGGGGGCAATGCGTCCCGAATATTCGTTGATGACCGGTTTTATCGGCACGGCTTCCTTGAATCATGCTTTGTCGGAAAATGGGAAAAACGAAATTGCCTACCGACTTTTACAGCAGACCTCATATCCGTCATGGCTTTATTCCGTAAAAAATGGTGCCACTACAATTTGGGAACGTCTGAACTCGTTTACGGTCGAAAATGGTTTTGGTGGCAACAATAGTATGAATTCCTTCAACCATTATTCTTTTGGTGCCGTAGCAGCCTGGATGTACAATTATTCTTTGGGAATACAACGCGACGCCGAGAATGCGGGTTTCAAGCATTTTATTTTGCGCCCAACTCCCGATCCCGACAAAAATATGAAGTTCGCCAAAGGGTACTATGATAGTATGTACGGGCGAATAAAAAGCGAGTGGCGATGGGAAGATTCGGGATGGAACTATAAAACAACGGTTCCGGCCAATACTAAAGCAACCCTATATTTGAAGACCGACTCGGCCAAAAATATCATTATCAATGGGGTAAAGGTTAGGAAAGCCGAGGGTGTAAAGACCATTTCACAAAAAACGGACGAGGTTGTTTTGGACCTCGCTTCGGGAACTTATGATTTTGTAATCAAATAAGAGGTTAATGGGGTATGAAAAAAGTTCAATATAGGGAAAGTTTTTACACCATCAGATCTCTTCATTGTGCTGTTGATTTTTTATTCATACAAGGAAAACACTGTGAAGATGCTAGTTAAAAAGGCGATTCGATTTTCGATTATGGTATCAGGTCATTTCATATCGCTTTTTATACGCCGAAGGGGTTCTATTTGTGAAAGCCTTGAACTGTCTATTGAAATTTGACAGGGTTCGAAATCCACTTTCATAACATGCCTGTGAAGCGTTCATTTTTTTGTCGATCAATAACTTGCAGGCATGGCCTACACGTATTTCGCTGACAAATTCCGAATATGTTTTGTTGGCATGGGTCTTAAAATAGCGACTGAACGAAGTAGGTGTCATGTGTGTCAAGGCCGCGAGCTCCGAAATCGGTATTTTTCGTTTGAAATGTTTCAATACATGCGCGTAAACACGGTTCATTCTTTCCGTGTCTCCCTCGCGTAGCGTGTTCGTATATCCTGAACTGGCCAAGAGTTCAATGTCATCGGTTCTTGAAAGTAGGTTCAGAATACGCAAAAGCCCTAGCACGGCATCAAAACCTTCAAGGGTAGGTAAATCCAAGAGCATTTGCCGAACGGAAGCAGCCGTTTTACCAGTGACGTCAAAGCCTCTAAGGCTTTTTTTGAAAAGTTGTCGCAACATGATACCCTCTTCTTTGTCCAACAACGATTTTCCTAGAAAACCCTCTTGAAAATAAACGACAATGCCTTCGGCATTAATATCGCTATCACTAGCGGAGTCTTCAGTATAGCTTCTCCAAAAATGGGGCAAGTTTGGTCCAAGAAAAGTGATATCGCCCTCTTGAAACGGCTTGACATGGTCGCCGATAAACCGGGTGCCTTTTCCTTTTAGTACCATGAACAATTGATATTCCGGATGAAAATGCCAATTCGGATCAAATACGGGCTGTATCAATTCTTGCACCATGAAGGCGTGCGTTCGGGGAATGAGCGATTTTTGCAGTGCTGATTTCAAAATATCTTTATTCCAGTTTTGGAAGATAACAATACTAATTTATCCATAAAAACCATAATAATCGAATTCTATGATATAATAAAGTCAGAATGGGATAAAAGAAAGGAATTTTCGAATCGGATTTATACTTACTATTGATACGCCAGAACGGTTAGTGGCAATAAATCCATCCTCATGAAAAGAATAGCTCGTCTGATTTTCGCATATTCCATCCCTGTATTGTTTTTGTTGGCATGTAAGTCCGAATCCAAAAAAGAGATTACGGATGATGTTCCAAGGCGTATCGAACTCCTTTTTCTCGGGCACGAAATCGAGCACCATAATTCAAGGGCGTATTTTCCAATTTTGGCCTCGGCATTGACGAAAGACGGTATCAATATTACCTATACCGAAGACGTTGACGATTTGAATCTGGAAAACTTGGAACAATACGATGGCTTGATCGTATATGCCAACCACGAAACCATAAAGCCGGGGCAGGAGAAAGCACTGTTAGATTATATTTCCGAAGGGCACGCCTTTATCCCGATCCACTCCGCTAGTTTTTGCTTTAAAAATTCACCCGAATACATTGACTTGGTGGGAGCACAGTTCATGGATCATGGCACCGACACCTTCGGTACGACCATTATTGATAAAGAACACCCCACCATGCAGGGGTTGAATGAATTTTCAACTTGGGACGAAACCTATGTACATGACAAGATAGCCGACGACATTACGGTTTTAATGGAACGTGTAGAGGGAGATCATCGCGAACCGTGGACTTGGGTCAAGCAATATGGTTCGGGCAAGGTTTTTTATACGGCATACGGCCATGACGAACGTACTTGGACCAATCCCGGGTTTCAACAATTGGTCAAAAACGGAATCCTATGGGCGGTCGATGACAATGTCAAGAAAAATTGGGAAGCGTTCGCGAAAGATATTCCAATGTTGAAATACGAGCCACGTGATAACATTCCCAATTACGAAAAGCGCGACCCACCGCTTGAATATCAACTGCCACTTTCGCCAGAAGAATCAGCCAAATTGATTCAGGTGCCCGCGGGCTTCGATTTGCAAATGTTCGCATCCGAACCTGATATTATCAACCCCATTGCCATGAACTGGGACGAAAAAGGAAGGCTATGGGTCATCGAGACCGTCGATTACCCGAATACCGTGCGTGAAGATAATGGTGTAGGTGATGATAGGGTAAAGATTCTGGAAGACACCGATAATGATGGAAAGGCCGACAAGGTTACCGTCTTCGCCGAGAATCTGAACATTCCCACCAGTTTTGCCTTTTACGATGGTGGCATCATCGTTTCCCAGGCACCGCACTTCCTTTTTTTAAAGGACACCAATGGTGATGACAAGGCCGATGTTAGGGAAATACTGATCGATGGCTGGGGAACCTTTGATACGCATGCCGGGCCATCGAACTTACAATATGGTATTGACAACAATGTTTATGGCGTGGTCGGTTATTCTGGTTTTGAAGGCAACATCTACGGTCAAGACCTCGATTTCAATCAGAATATGTATCGTTTCAACCCCAAAAAAGAATACTTCGAAGTCTTGACGAATACCAGTAACAATACGTGGGGGTTGGGCATTACCGAAGACAATTCGCTCTTTGCCTCGACGGCCAACAATACCCATAGTGTCTTTTTGGGCATACCGAATGCCGCGATGGAAGGTTTGGTCGGTATTCCGGCCAAGGGCAGTTTAAAGATTGACGGGCATTATGCCATGCAGCCTATTACCCCTAACGTGAGGCAGGTCGATGTTTTCGGTGGATTTACCGCGGCCGCCGGGCACCATTTTTATACGGCACGCAATTACCCGGAAAAGTATTGGAACAAGGTTGCATTTGTATGCGAACCCACCGGAGGGCTCGTCCATATCGCCAAAATCATAAAAGATGGTGCCGGATACCTTGAAAAGGATGGTGGAAATCTATTGGCCGGTTCTGATGAATGGGTATCGCCCGTAGAGGCAAAAGTAGGCCCCGACGGCAACGTGTGGGTGGCCGATTGGTATAACTTTATCGTTCAGCACAACCCCACGCCGACTACGGAACGTGGCGGGTTCGATGCCGAAAACGGCGATGGTAACGCTTATGTCAATCCGTTGCGCGATAAATCAAGGGGGCGGATTTGGCGTGTTGTGCCCAAATGGGGTAAAAAACACGATTCATTTTCTTTGGATAAGAAAAATACCGATGAATTGGTACATGCACTTGCCAATGACAATATGTTTTGGCGTTTGACCGCCCAACGGCTTTTGATCGAAGGAGGAGCTGTCGATGTATTGCCAAGGCTCTATGAAATGGCCAATGATTCAAAGGCCGATGCCTTGGGTCTTAATCCCGGTGCCTTGCACGCTCTTTGGACGATTCAGGGCTTGGTGGATATCGGCACCCATGACGAAGCACGACAAGTGGTGCAGGGGGGATTGTACCATCCGGTTGCCGCCGTTCGAAAGGCCGCCCTACAGATACTTCCGAAAGATGAGGCCACCGATAGTGCGATTATCGATTCAAAAGTGTTGAATGATCGTGATGCCTCGGTTCGCTTGGCCGCCTTGCTGTATTTTACCGAGAGGTCTTCTTCCCCGCAAATAGGAAAAATGGTTTATGAACTGAGTAAAGATGAGAAAATACTGGGCGATAATTGGTTGTCGAAGGCGGTATATGCGGCCGCGAATAAACATGCAGAAGGTTTTATGGGTATGTTCGCCCAAGAGAATCCCGGTTTCAAGGTAATGTCATCGGCTTCGGAGCGAAGGCAGGCGATCGATTATGATGACAGAAACTGGAATACTATGCAATTGCCACAATATATAGAAGATGCTGGTCTCGATATGGATGGTATTATTTGGTTCAGGCGAAGTTTCAATTTTAACGGCACAGGCAGTTCTACGTATATTTCGTTGGGGCCGATAGACGATTCCGATGTCGTTTATATCAATGGCCGACAGATCGGGGTTACAGAGCAGGATTATGCCAAGAACCGCTATTATGATGTCCCGAAAGGATTATTGAAAAACAGTGGTAATGTCATTGCTATCCGGTTGGAAGACACAGGCGGGGGCGGAGGAATCTACGGAAGACCTGATCAATTGTACATAAGATCGGGCAACAAGACTACTTCGCTGGCGGGAAATTGGAAATACGAGGTCGAGACCGATTTCAACGAAAGTGCCAACAATGCGTTCGGTGGGGCTTCAATAGCGGAAGTTTTCGCCAAAAATTATGTGGGCAATCTTGATGTTTTGGACAATGGTTCAGGGGAAACCGACAGCGGGGCGACGCAGATAATGATCAAGACCGTTCAAAATGAAATGAAATACGATATTACCGAATTTACTGTAGCGGCCGGAAAACCAGTCGAATTGGTCTTGGAGAATACCGATTTTATGCAACACAATCTGGTCATTGTAAAGCCGGGTACCAAAGATAAAGTCGGTGCGGCCGCGGACAAGTTGGCCATGGATCCCAATGGGGCCGATGCCCAATATATACCAAAGATGGGCGAGGTTTTGTTTGCCACCGGTCTTGTCGATCCGCAACAGAAGGCCACCTTAAGGTTTACGGCTCCCACAGAACCGGGTACGTATCCTTTTATTTGTACTTTTCCGGGGCACTGGCGCATTATGCAGGGCGTAATGATTGTAAAGTAGAACAGGTTTTTGAGCATATATGAATAAAGAATTACAGTTTGGGGCAAGCACATGGCTTTGGCAGTCTCCTTTTACTACTGGGTCGATTTCGCTTTTTCCCAAAATCAAGGCAATGGGTTTTGACGTTGTCGAGATTCCGGTCGAAGACCCCGATCTGATCGATGGTAAGACGGTAAAGAAAGCCCTTTCGGACAACGGACTCCTTCCTACCGTTTGCGGTGTTTTCGGCCCTACGAAAGATTTAACCTCCGAAGACGTTTCGCTACACGAAAACTGTTTTCAATATGTGGAAAAATGCTTTGAACTGTGCAGTTTGTGGGAGGTCGATTTCTTGGCAGGACCTATGTATTCTGCCGTAGGGAAGGCGCGCATGGTTCCTGAAGAGCAGCGAAAGCAAGAATGGCAATTGGCCGTAGTCAATCTTCACAAAGTTTGTGAAATGGCCGATACCCTTGGTCAATCGATTGCATTGGAACCGTTGAACCGTTTTGAATCCGATATGGTCAATACCGCCGAAGATGTAATGCGATTGGTTAGCGATATCGACCATAAGCGGGCGAGGGTCTTGTTGGACGGATTCCACATGACCATTGAGGAAAAGAACGTTAGGAATGCCATTAATTCGGTAGGGGACAAATTGATTCATGTTCAGGTATCCGAAAACCATAGGGGTATTCCTGGAACCGGACTTACTCCTTGGAATGATTTTAAGGATGGCCTAGAAGATATCGGTTACAAAGGTGCCATAGTCATCGAAAGTTTTACCCCTGAAATCAAGGAACTGGCCGGAGCCGTCTGTATTTGGAAACATCTGGCCGAGAGTCAGGACGGATTTGCATCGCAAGGCCTGAAATTTTTAAAGGAAACATTCAATTCATAAAACGAAAAATGAGTACAAAAAAAATAAATGTAGCCATCATCGGGTTGGGATTCGGAGCCGAGTTCATCCCCATATATCAAAGATACCCCAATGTGAATTTGGCCGCCATTTGTCAGCGTAACGAGACCAAACTGAACG
The DNA here is from genome assembly GCA_030428705.1 of Bacteroidia bacterium. Taxonomy (GTDB): domain Bacteria; phylum Bacteroidota; class Bacteroidia; order Flavobacteriales; family Flavobacteriaceae; genus Meishania. The sequence goes on along the minus strand of JAUIDI010000002.1, from coordinate 846,425 downwards.
AAATCGGGGATGCCTTTGGCATCAAAAAACGATATACTTCGTATGACGAACTTTTGAAGGATGAAGAAATTGATGCGGTGCATATCAATACGCCCATTCCGAATCATGGTGAACAATCGATCAAGGCATTAAAGGCCGGGAAACATGTGGCCTGTACGGTACCTATGGCGACCACCGTCGAGGAGTGTGAGGAAATCGTACGGTTGACCGAAGAAACCGGACTAACCTATATGATGATGGAAACCGTCGTCTATGCGCGTGAGTTTCTTTATATGAAGGAATTGTACGAAAATGGCGAATTGGGCAAAATACAATTTCTAAAGGCGAGCCACCAACAAGATATGGACGGGTGGCCCAATTATTGGCCCGGACTGCCCCCTATGCACTATGCGACCCATTGTGTTGGTCCGGTACTGGCGTTGACCAAAGATGAGGCTGAATACGTTTCCTGTTTTGGATCCGGTACCATTCGGGAAGAATTGATCAAAGAATACGATTCGCCCTATGCTGTGGAGACTACCCATATCAAATTCAAAAACTCCGATTTAAGTGCCCAGGTATATCGCTCGCTTTTTGATGTGGCGCGACAATATCGCGAGAGTTTCGAGGTATACGGATCCAAGAAATCCGTGGAATGGCCCTTGATAGAAGGAAAACCTTTAGTTGTACACATGGCCAAAAAACCTGAACCCGAAATACCCGAGGAAATTGAAAGTCCTGATTTTGCAAAGTTGCTTCCCGAAGAAATCCAGGGGTTTACCACCAAAGGGGTTTACGACGAAGACGAAAACCAACATCTTTCGTTTACGCAAGGGGCCGGGCACGGTGGTTCGCATCCCCATTTGGTTCATGCCTTTATTGACGCCTTGATCAATGAAGAATCGCCTTATCCGAATGCGAAACAATCGGCCAACATTACCTGTGTGGGCATATTGGCGCACGAATCGGCCTTAAAGGGCGGGGAAATTATAAAACTGCCCGAATTTACCCTTAGCTGATCGTTATAAAACAGGATTTTCCCTAAAGTCCCGTGTTGGTAACAAAGGCTATTTTCTTACTATCGGGTGACCAGCTAGGCACATTGATGGTTCCCTGTCCTCCGTATACATAACCGATAACCTTGGGCTCGCCTCCTTCGTAGGGCATAATGCGAAGCAGGCAATGCTTGTAAAACGGATGCGTACTCGGATCTAGGTCTTTTGGAAAAGAAATGAACGCGATCCACTTTTTGTCGGGACTGATATGGGGGAACCAATCATTGTATTCATCAAAAGTTAATTGGGTCTGTTTAGAACCGTCGGCTTCCATACGCCATAACTTCATTTTACCGGTCCGTGTGGAATTAAAGAAAATAAATTTACCATCGGGGCTGTACTCCGGGCCATCGTCCAACGTTTTCAGATCAGTCAGTTGAACTTCCTCGCCTGTATCGATATCCACCGTAAGAATGTTATAGGCGCCATCCCGATTTCCTGTGAAGACCATTTTCTTGTTATCGGGCGACCAACCATGAAAATAAGAGGCGCCGACACCCTGTTTGGTGACCATTTTTGGTAGGGAATCGCCCTCACTGGGAAGATAATAGAGTGCAGAAGTGCCGCCATCATCCTGATTATGGTTGCTGATGCCCAAGACCGTGCCGTCAAATGTCAATACGTGGTCATTGTTGTTGTTGACGGCAAAACCCGTGTTGAGGGGAGAAATATGTCCGTTTTCAAGTTCATAATTGTAGAGGTGTCCTTTGGAGTTATAAATCAATTTTTTTCCATCGACGGTCCAATTGGGCGCTTGAATGGAATGCGCCGATCGGTAGATTATCTTTCGTAGTCCGGTCTCGATATCGAGAATTTCGAGATTGCTTCCCAAATAGTCGGTATAGGGCTGATAATCAGGGTCGACAGGTGTTATGATCCTAACGTTTCGAAAAACAGCGGTTTCGGAAACATCGGGGTTATGCGAACAAATGTACAGGCCGACATAAAGTTCGGTGTCCATTTCCATATCGTTCAAGGTCACACTTGCGAATTCTTCCCCGAATTTGGCCGTTGACATGATATAGGTCTGTCCGATCCTTTCCAATTGAATCACATCAGGGAACGTTGCTTCTGAAATCACTTCTTCGGTATCTCCTCCCACTTGTTTTCGATACTGCAGCGTGGTCAGCCCGTCGCCGTGTGTCGAGGCGTTGACATGTTGCGAATTTGCATCCAGATCGTTTTTGATGATCCAGCCTACTTTCCTGTGTGGGTCTACACCTTCGCCCAAAAATTCTACTTCGGCCCTAAGAATGAAATCCCCTTGAAGGGTAGTATGCAGGTATTGGAATTCATCGTTTCCGAACCACATATTTGTCCCCGAACCCTTTAGCGTATAGGTCTGGTCCTCTTCATTGTATTTGGCCTCTCCCTTGATTTTAGGATTACCGACATCAAGATTTCTATCAAATTGTCCGAATTGTTTTTGAGCCGTTGCCGTTAATCCTATTAAAAAAAAGAGTAGAAAAACGAGCACTGCTTTTTTATTGTTCATTGTTATTGCCGTTTAAGATTTAATGGGTTTAAGGTAACGATTCTTTTTAGTATTGGAACAATAACCAAATCAAGCAATAACAATTCGGTCAATAATCGATTAAAGGAAAAACAACGATCGTCATCAAAATGGTAGGCGACCGTCAAATTAAATCTTATGGAAATGATTGTGGATGCCCTTTAGTCTTTTTGACGGACTTGGTCCAAAAAACGGTAGCGTTCGATATCGGGGGATTGTACTTGTTTACTGGCTATGTCCAGAATCATAATGGGTAACGTATTATCATTGATCTTGGCAGGGCTCCATTGCGGAAGCCCCTCACCATTAGGATCCCCTATTTTTGCAAAATTCACCCAATAACCTGACATGATATTTTCGAATTTTCGTTCCTCGGTTTTCCATGGTCTTTTCCATTCGTTCAGAGTATGCAGGGCAAAAGGCACCTCCGATGTATGGAAGGCCCCGTAATCGGGAAAACCTGGTTTGTCGGTCGGTACATGAGTAAATTCATAAAGCCAAACATTTTTGTCCATATACTTGGCAAGCAGGTAACTGGGCATACCCGCAAAACCCATTAAGTTCATTTTTTGCTGTGAAGCCAATGCCTCTTCATCGGTTTCAGCGGGAAAAAGTCTTAAAAATTTTTCGGCATTCTCCCCGTAATTTTCTTTTGCCTGTTTTTTGAAACCTTCGGAAGTGACCTCATTACTTGTAAAAAGGTTGGCATCACCGGTAACCCATCCGGTAAGTACGGGTACTTGATTATGTTTTCCTTGCTTAAAACGGGTCTCAATGTCTTCAGGTAAAAAGTAGTCATCAATCGTGACACCGAACCTGCCTGCTTTTGGATCATTGCTTAGTTTTTGCAATTCTTCAGATGGCATTTCCCTCAAAATTTTTAAACTTTTGGCCCCGGCCATTTCCATGAAGTTTTTGCCCTGCGACTCTGCGGTTGTAAGGTCCTGCATCAATCGTTCTCCATACAATAAACCCCCGCTTTGGGTTATCGCCTTATGAAAATAACCTTGGGCCAAAGGCGAAGCTATTTGCGCATTGACACTGAACGAACCGGCCGATTGTCCGGCGATGGTCACGTTTTCGGGGTCACCTCCAAAGCTGGCAATGTTATTCTTGACCCATTTAAGGGCCTCTAGTTGATCCATGAACCCATAATTTCCCGAAGCATCGTTGCCGGATTCCCTACTTAGTTCAGGGTGGGCCATAAACCCAAAGACACCGACCCTGTAATTCAGGCTTACGAAAACCACACCTTGCTTTGCCATTTCCTGCCCGTCATAAATGGCACAATTGGCGGAACCGCTGTTGAAACCGCCACCGTAGATCCAAACAAAGACAGGAAGTTTTTTTTCGGGTTCCAACTGTGGGGTCCAGATATTAAGATAGAGGCAATCCTCGCTTAAAGGTTCCGGTTTTGCGATAAATTCCTCGGTCCAGCAATAAAAAGGCTTGGGCGTATTCTGAATAGGACTAGGTCCGAATTGCTTGCATGTCAAAACCCCTTGCCAAGGCTGTATAGGTTGGGGGGCTTTCCAACGTAATTCGCCGATAGGTGGTTGCGCAAATGGTACACCTTTGAAAATATGAATGTTGTTTTCGGTATAGCCCTCGATTTGACCATTTTCGGTCTTTACGACATTTTGCGCGACGATACCGAAATGAGCGGCCAATAACAAAAACAGCAGTTTTTTCATCTATTTAAAAATTTTTATTAATCTGAAAATGAGTATAATAAAAATTTTCCGCATAGATCAACCGCTGCGCTTTCGCATTAAAAATTTAATTATTTCGGTTGGTATGCAAAAAATTAAATTTGTTTATGCTCATTTCAGAACCTATTTTTCAGTGTAGTACTTATCCAAAAAACGATATCGTACGTCGTTACCGGCCTTGACCTGTTTACTTGCTACATCGATTATCATTACCGATGGCGAATCGTCTTTTGCTTGGGCCGGATTCCATTCGGGCAAATCGGTGCCGTTGGGGTTTCCTGTCTTGATGAAATTCGCGAAATAGTTCTGCATATCTTCCGATACTTTATAATCTTCCGATGTCCATGCATAATCGTCCACCAAATGTAGGTTGCCCATACAATATTCGATTTCGCAGGCATGAGGCGCTCCGACGGGTTTGGGAGTCGGGGCCTGAGGTGCATCGGCATCTTTTTTTACAGTACCTCCTGCAAGCCCCGAGGTCAAGGTGTTGTCCCTCAAAGGCGGACGCAATTTGCTATACAGATAGCGATATACGGGCTGGTCGCTATTTTTTCTGTGTAGATCGAACCATTTCCAAGTGCTATACGCAATAAACCGGTCGGAGGCCAAGGCCGTTGCGGAGTGTTCGATTTCCCTTTCGCTTCCATAAGGATAGAGTTCAAGGGCTTCCTTATATGTTTTGGGGAAGGCCTCTTTTACCTTGGCTTCATAGTTTTCTTTGGAATACGGTCCTTGGGTAAACGCCATGCCTGGAATTTCGGCGGAGTTCCATCCCAATAACAGCGGTACTTGGGCTTGCTCCTTGTCCTTGAAAATTTCCGGAAGAGTTTTGGGCAGAAAGTATCCATCGATGACCGCCGGAAATCCGAAACGCTTCGATTCGTTATAGATTTCGTAGACTTCTCGGGTACTCAATTTTCGGAGCTCGGCCAAACTCGGATACCCGGCGTTTTTGGCAAATTCCAAACCGATTTTTTCGGCTTCTTCGAGAGGTATGGGAGCCATGGTCGGGTTGATGCTCGCGCCACTTTCACCGATAGCCCCGGCAATCAGATCTTTCGAGAGTGGGGAAGCCATCTGCTGGCTTACACCTATAGACCCGGCCGATTCCCCCGCAATGGTTACTTTTTTTGGGTCACCTCCAAAAGCTGCAATATTATCCCTTACCCATTTCAAGGCCGCATGTTGATCAAGTAATCCGTAGTTTCCAGAGGCCTTATAAGGTGCTTCGGCACTCAAATCGGGATGGGCGAAGAATCCAAAAATATTCAGACGGTAATTGGTCGTAACCACGACCATACCTTTTTTAGCCATGCTTTCCCCATCGTACCGGTATTCCGAGGCATCACCGGCAACGTTGCCGCCCCCAAAAAAATAGACGAGAACGGGCAGATCTTTGGTATTGCGGGTAGCAGGGGTCCATATGTTCAAATAGAGGCAGTCTTCACTTACCCCGTTCGAGCGTGATTTCATATCGCCGAAGACCATGGTCTGCATAGGGCGCGGGCCAAAAGTCTTGGTCTCTTTTACCCCCTCCCAATTGTCCAAAGGTTGTGGAGCCTTCCAACGTAGTTCGCCAACAGGTGGTTTGGCGAAAGGTACTCCGAAATAAGTCTGGATGCTCGAATGGGTATTGTAGTTTCCTTCGATGATGCCGTGTACAGTTTTCGTTCGAACCGGAAAGGCATTTTTGTCTTGGGCAAAGGTCATGATCATTGGTAAAATAAGTAGAAATGATAGTATTGTTCTCATGTAGGTGTTCTTTAAAAGTGATATTGTCTCAGTTTGTTACAATAATACTTTGTTTTCTTGAATTACTGTTCTTAAATTGGAAAAACTTTAGTTTTTGACTACAAAAAAATAGCGTAATAACTTTATCGTCATTACTTTACCCTGTCTTTTCGAAAAAAACATATTCGTGAAACGCATACTTTTTTGCTTTAAATACATTTCGGAATCCCAGTTAAGAAATAGGCCAATGTGTATTCTACTCGAAATCTAGATACATATCAAAAAATGGGAGTACTTGTTGCGGTATTCGTCCTTCCCGTGTGTAAATATTACTTACATGTGTGCCAATATATTCTTCGGAAAAATGATCGATTCCCACATTTTCGAGTTGTTGGCTGAACATTTTGCATTGAATAGTGAAGCGTTCACCGGCATTTCGGCCCCAATCCAATTTTATGGCCCTAAGCTGCCTTAAGTTGTCCAAATAATCAGGAATTCTATAAAAAGGCATATTCTCATGCCATTTTGCCAATATTTGCTGGTTTACTTTCATTTCACCGTTGACATATTCAAAGGGAACATCACAGTAAAAAGGTGGCTTGTTCGGGTTTGGCGACCATGACCGACCAAAAGCAACCACCACCTTGCCAAAATAGGTTTTGTCAAGATCTTCCAGAGTCTTTACTTTCGAAAACTCTTTAAAAGTGTCACTGTTAGGGCCATATTCCCTTACAATTGCCAATGCGCCTGGGCTTATTGCATATACGGAGCTGAATACATCGGGATGTTTCATTGCTAGTTTTAATGCCCCGTATCCGCCCATGCTATGACCGGTAATACCGCGACTTTCTTTTTTGGGCAAGGTGCGATAATTGGCATCCATATATGAAACAAGGTCAAAAACTGTGAAGTCTTCCCAATTGCCAAACAACCCGGAGTTTGAATAAAAACTACCGTCATATGTTGTTTTTTGGTCAGGAACCACCATAATGAAAGGATTGATTTTATGGGCTTCGATGGCATAATCCAGTAGATCCTTCATTTGCACCATTAATTTGTCATCCGTCAAAAAACCATGAAGGAAATAAATAACAGGGTATTTTTTATTGGAGCTTTCATAATCAGGAGGTAGATAGACCGAGATACTACGTGTCGGGTTTTCGCCAAAATCATTAAGAAGGTTCTCCGAGTAGAGGGAATCGGTAACTACTGTACCCTTTAGGCCTGCTTGTCCATTGGCCAAAATTGCAAGGAAGCCTAGTATCGTAAACAAATAGATTTTCTTCATGTTTTCAAATTTTAGACGGTCATTTCCAAAAGATAGGCACCTAAGGTTTTGCCATGTTTGTCCAAAGCCGTTGAACTTGTAACACCGCCTTCCAAGGCATCGTACATTACAAAGTTGAATGCCCCGAGCTGCGGTAACTCATATCGTATTACCTCTCCTTTTACTTGCGCTCCGTACCATTGTTTTACGGTTTCGGCAGTAACTCTTTCTTTTATAAGGTCGAAATGCCTTTTGTCATAGGCAATCAGCGAGATATTGCTAATATTACCTTTGTCACCTGTTCTGGTATGTGCGATATCCCAAAGTTTCATAGTTTTTATATGGTATTACATTCGACGAAAACCGCTATGTCTTTTTTTGGAATCAATGTAGAGGCGATTGAAATAATCTCTTCTACTTTCTTTGATACCCCTCCGCCTCCTGCAGGACCATTCGTATAAAGGGTCTCTACCTCATTGGCTATGCGCCGTGCTTGTTCCTCATGTTGCGTTCGACCGGCTACGCGTAATCGAACTTCACTGAAAGAACTAGTCGAACCGCTCTGGTCTAGAAGCGAATTTACACCGATTAATTCAAGGCGAAGTTCGTCTATTTCAAAGGGCATCTGTGCTAACCTTTTTTTTACAATCTCTTTGGCCAACAGCGCTCTTTGTATACAATTAGACCCTCCATAACTTATCTGACCTTCCCCAAGAAATCCATTTTGATACCCTACACTAACTTTAAAGGTGTCAGTTGCACTTTGTGCAGTGGCTCCCTTGAAGCTTATTTTATCTTTTTCAACCTCAATAAATTCCACATTTGAAAAGTCCGCGATACAATCCGGGGTAATATATTTCTTCGGATCGTGAATTTCATACAACAACTGTTCGGTACATGTTGCCTTGGTGACACATCCACCCGTATTTTTCAATTTAGTTACATGGCCCCACCCATTTTCGTCAATTTCCACAAATGGAAATCCTAGATTCCAAAGTTCTGGAACTTCCTTTTTTCCTGGATCTGCAAAATAACCCCCTGTAACCTGTCCGGCACATTCCAACAAATGACCTACAAGCGTTCCTATTCCTATTTTTTCGATTTGCCGAGAGTCCCATCCAAATTCGTATACCATTGGGGCCAAGAAAAGCGACGGATCTGCAACCCTACCTGTGATAATGATATCAGCTCCTTTAGCCAGCGCTTCGACGATTCCATCAGAACCTAAGTAAACGTTAGCGGACAGAATTTTGTCTTTCAACCTATTCAACGACTCCCCTGTCTCCAAAATTTTGAAATCTAGATAGTTGCCAATACTATGACTAATATCGTCGCCCAGAACTACCGCTACTTTCAGTCCGGTTAAACCCATGGTTCGGCCTAATTCGACCACTGTGTTCATCGCTGCCAAAGGATTTGCGGCACCCATATTGGTAATCACCTTAATTTTGCGGGTATGGGCCAATGGCAGAACTTGTTCCATTCGATATTGCAAGAGTTCATTGTATCCCTTGTTCTCGTCCGCCTGCTTTGATTTTTGGGCCAAAGCAATTGTTCGTTCCGCCAAACACTCAAAACAGATGTAATCTAAATCTCCATTTTCCATCAAGTCGATTGCAGGTTCTAATCGGTCACCCGAATATCCTGCCCCGCTACCTATTCGTATTGTTTTCATAATTTACCAAGAAATTGCCCCGATAAGCAATGATAATATCAATATTACCAAGGTCACCAAAAAGGCCAAAGGAATTGTCCTTTTCTGGTGCTCCCCTAATTCCACACCTGTCAAGCCTACCAATAAATAGGTTGATCCCGTTAGCGGGCTTACTGGAAAACCTGTGGTCATCTGTCCCATAATGGCAGCACGACCGATTTCAATCGATTCCACGTTGAAATGTGATGCTGTAGTCGATAGAAGGGGCAAGATACCGAAGTAAAACGAATCTGGATCGAACAAAAGACTTGCAGGCATTGCCGCTATACCGGTTATGACGGCAAGATGATTGCCAAGGCTTTCAGGAATATATGCAACTGCACCTTGGGCCATGGCTTCTATCATTCCAGAACCTTTAAGTATTCCGGTAAAACATCCAGCAGCGAATAAAATACTTGCCATGAGCAAGGCGGCTTTGGCATGTGCGTTAATACGTTCTCCTTGATCTTTTGGAGCGGGGTAGTTAATAATCAACGCGATGGAAAATGCCACCATAAAAATGATATGTGGGGGAGCAAAGCCACTTATTAAGGCCGTGACTGTCAAAAGAATCATGAAAATGTTCAAATAGAACAATTTAGGGCGTTCAAGGGCTGAAGGTGTGTCATGGGTCTCGGACTTCGGCAAAGTTGGCTCGACCTTTATGTCGGAAAGATGTTTTCTTTCGCGCTTGCCTAAGATGTAAGATACTACGAGAACAGTGGTCAATCCTCCAAGAACTGGAAATAGTATAGGGTTAAAAAGTGCTGTAACCTCAACCTCAAGTGCGGAAGCCGCCCTGATAGTAGGGCCGCCCCAAGGCAATATGTTCATGGTACCTGCGGCAAGAGCGGTTATGGTGGCTAGCGTTGTCCGTCTCATTTTCAGTGTATCGTAGAGGGGCAATAATGCGGGAATCGTAACTAAAAAAGTCACAGCTCCTGAGCCATCCAAATGTACGGCCATGGCCAACAAAGCAGTGGCGATTGCCACTTTGGCCGGGTCATTTCCCGCAAACTGTAGGAGTTTTTTGATTAAGGGCTTGAAAGTTCCGGCATCCGTTAAAATTCCAAAAAAGAGTATAGCAAAAATGAACATCACCCCTGTCGGTGCAATACTTTTGAGCCCATCGGTGACAAAAAGTGCAATTTCATTGGTGAAACCTGCAATCAGGGCCGTAATCAACGGCACAATAATCAGTGCTGCAACGGCCGTCATTTTCTTTGACATTATCAAAACAAGCAAGGCAACAATCGTCAATAAGCCTAACCAAGCGAGCATGAGCAGTTATTTTTAGTTAAGATTGGACCCACCCCCAAAGTTAAATTATTGGTTTCAATAGGCGGTATTAAAATTGAGGACCCGAAAGACCCAAAGTTTCTTGATTGGGTGTGTCGGATTTAATTATTGTCTCAGTTTGTTACAATAATACTTTGTTTTCTTGGATTATTGTTCTTAATTTGGAAAAACTTTCATTTTTGACCACAAAGAAAACAGCGCAAGAACTTCATGGTGAGGATTTTATATATAATCTATCCTATGATTCCGTTATCTTCGGATTCAACGGAAAACTACTCAAAATACTCATTCTAGAATATCATAACACAGGACTTTTTGCCCTGCCCGGGGGATTTGTAAAACGAAATGAAAGTTTGGAGGACGCCGTAAAAAGAGGAGTAAAAGAACGAACCGGACTTGAACATATTTATCTGGAACAATTTCATACGTTTGGAAGTCTGACCCGTTCGAACCCATCGGCCATGAAACGTATATTGGAGGAGAACGACTATGATGTGAAGCGCAATGAATGGTTGCTCGATCGTTTTATTACCGTGGCTTATTATGCCTTGATCAACTATGACAAGGTCAGTCCGAAACCTGATTCGCTTTCCGACAGTATCAACTGGTATGCTATCGATGAGCTTCCTTCGTTGATGATGGATCACGAACAGATTGTTGAAAAGGCGCTGCAGGTGCTTCGCGATAATCTCGAAAAGAAACTGGTTGGTATGAACCTGTTGCCTTCCAAGTTCACCATGAAACAATTGCAAAAGGTCTATGAAGCTATTTTAGGTGAAGAGTTGCGTCGTACTACTTTTCAAAGGCGTATTTTAGGAATGAATATTCTGGAACGTCACGAAAAGCTTTTTCAGGGGAGGGCCCATAAAGCACCCTATCTTTATAGTTTCAAGTCGAACAATATAAATAAATCACAAGAACAAAAAATAACCACTTAAAAATGAACAAAATGAAAAGAACGAGAATCGATGTGATATTGAAGGGTCTGTTGTTGGCCTTTATCTTGGTAGGAAGCCAATCATGTAAAAATACGACCGGTAAGGATACGGCCAACGAAGAGGATGCTATGGCAGAAACCGGAATGGAAGAAAGCGATAATGCGAAATTTGGCGGGTTGGCACTCTATACCGTCCGTGATGCCATGGGCGAAGATGCAAGAGCTACCCTAAAAGAGGTAGCCGATGCGGGATACGAAAACATCGAGGCGGCTGGTTATGCCGACGGAAAGTTTTACAATATGGCTCCCGATGCTTTTAAGAGCTATCTCGAAGAACTTGGTTTAAACCCCATAAGTACGCATCAAGGTTCCGTTACGCTTGAAAATGCCGATGCCATGATGGCTGATGTCAAGGCTGCCGGATTCGAATATTTTGTAATACCCGTACCTCCAATGGGGCTTTTCAGTTTTGATCAAGAAACTAGAACCATGGGAATGGAAGGAGGTGCCAAAAATTTGGCGGAAATATTGGATACATTAGGCGAGAAGGCGAATGCCGCTGGACTCAAATTGCTATACCATAACCATGATTTTGAATTCAAGGAAAACGAGGATGGAGTTGTGCCGATCGACTACCTTTTGGAGCATTGTAATCCCGAGTTCGTCAATTTTCAAATGGACCTCTATTGGGTAACCAAGGCAGGGGCGGATCCGATCGCCTATTTTGAAAAATACCCAGGGCGTTTTAAAATGTGGCATGTAAAAGATATGGATGACCAAGGACGGTTTGCCCCGGTTGGAAAAGGCACTATTGATTTTGCCGGTATTTTGGCTAAAAAAGATCTTTCGGGCATGCGGTATTATATGGTGGAACAAGACATGACCTTCGACGGACTGGAACCATTGGAAGCCATTAAGATTAGCCATGAAGGAATCGGGAATATCGGCTTTAAATAAGCTGTTGCCATGAAACGAAAAGAATTCATCAAAACAACGGCAACTTTTGCCGCGGCCACCGCCCTCACACCGTTGACATCCTGCAAAACGGAAAAGAAAAAAGCTGTAGAAGAAGTGGCTCCGGAGGTTGTTCGCAAGAACTGGGCGGGTAATTATGCTTATAAGGCCAAGAATCTTCACGAACCCAAAACGGTCGAAGAGGTACAGGTATTGGTCAAACAACTGGATGTCCAAAAAGCATTGGGATCTTGCCATTGTTTTAACGATATTGCCGATAGCCCGCTAAACCAGATCTCGACGAAGAACCTCAAAGGAGTCGTCGGAATCGATGAAGAGTCCATGACCGTAACAGTCGGTGCCGGTACCAAGTACGGTGATTTCGCTCCGACGTTGCATGAAAAAGGGTATGCCGTCCATAATTTGGCATCCCTGCCACATATTTCCGTGGCCGGGGCATGTGCCACGGCCACCCACGGTTCGGGTGTCAATAATGGCAATCTGGCCAGTTCGGTATCCGCCTTGGAATTGGTCAATGGAAAGGGAGAGATTATTCGCTTGAAAAAAGGCGATGACCTATTCGATGGTGCCGTGGTCAATTTGGGTGCCTTGGGAATATTGACAGAGATGACCTTGGAAGTCCAAAAGACTTTCGATGTGAGACAAGACGTATTTCAGAACCTGCCATTGGAGTCGTTAAAAGAAAATTTCGATGCCATTCTTTCCGGTGGCTATAGTGTCAGCCTTTTTACCGATTGGCAAGATAAATCGATAAGTCAGGTCTGGGTCAAAAGAAGTATGGACGAAGAGGTCAAAGATTTGGGAAATGAGTACTATGGAGCGAAAGCCGCCACCAGAAACCTACATCCCATAACCGAACTATCGGCAGTCAACTGTACGGACCAAATGGGTGTTCCCGGGCCCTGGTATGATAGGTTGCCCCATTTTAAAATGGGCTTTACCCCGAGCAGTGGTGAAGAACTGCAATCGGAATTCTTTGTTCCCCGGGAAAAAGCATTGGAAGCGATATTGGCCTTGGAAAAAAAACGAGAACAAATACACCCTCAACTATTTATCACGGAGATTAGGACAATCGCAGCGGACAATCTGTGGATGAGTCCGTGCTACAAAAAAGATTGTGTCGCCATTCACTTTACTTGGAAGCAAAATCCAAAAGAAGTAGGTGAATTGATTGTCATGATCGAAAAAGAGCTGGAACCTTTTGGCTATATGCCCCATTGGGGGAAACTCTTTTCGATAGACCCATCCAAGATTTCTGAACGTTATGAAAAATTTGATGATTTTCTTGCTTTGGCCAAAAATCTTGATCCGCTAGGAAAATTCAAGAATGATTATTTGAACCACAATATTTATCATACTTAAAAAATAGACTAATGAAAAAGACGGTTTTAAAAATCTGTTTCATAACATCGTTCCTTTCTGTATCCTTGGTCTTTGGTCAAGAGGTCATTACAGGTACCGATGTTGCCGTTACGAATACCGAAAACGGAAAGGTACGGGGCTATATTGAAAATGGAATTTTCACTTACAAGGGAATTCCCTATGGCGTGGCGAAAAGATTTGAAATGGCCAAAAAGCCTGAACCATGGGATGATATCCGTAGCTCGACGATGTACGGGCCGGTCGCGCCTTTATTGACCCCGACCACTACCATACAGGATGAATCTGAATTTGTGTTCGACCATGATTGGGGTTTTACCAATGAAGATTGCCTCAACCTAAATGTTTGGACGCCTAGCATAGATGACGGTAAAAAAAGACCCGTACTTTTTTGGATTCATGGCGGAGGCTTTACTGCGGGCTCCAGTCACGAACTCCCATCCTATGACGGCGCAAATCTGAGCCAGAAAGGTGACGTGGTGGTGGTATCGATAAACCATAGATTGAACGTTCTGGGCTTTTTAGATTTATCGGATTATGGTAAAAAATATAAGCACTCGGCCAATAATAGCATTTTGGATATGGTATTGGCTCTGGAATGGGTCCGCGACAATATTTCCAATTTTGGCGGCAATCCCGAAAATGTAACAATTTTCGGTCAGTCAGGTGGTGGGGCCAAGGTAAATACGTTAATGGCCATGCCTAAAGCGCATGGACTCTTTCATAAAGCCATAAATCAAAGCGGGGCTTTTCGAGGCAGAATTTTGGATAAGGAAGATACCCAGGCCATCGCCATGGAAACCCTATCGACGCTAGGGCTTAAAGCTACCCAAGTGGATAGCTTACAGAATATTCCTTTTAACATTTTGGCCGATGCCAGCTCAAAAGCGCTAAAAAAAGTGGAGGCACAAATGCGCGAAGCGGGAAAACCTATTTTGGGTTTTGGCTTGAGTTGGGGCCCTAGCCAAGACGGGGTAGATTTACCCTATCAAACCGCTTCGGAGGAAGCTCTGGAACTTTCCAAAGACATTCCGTTATTGATCGGTACGGTAAAAAATGAATTTGCACCTTTTGCCAATATGCGTTTTGTTGGGGCGTCTGATGATGTTATTATGGCCCACATCAAAGAAACGTATAAAGAAAAAGCCGATGATTACATTGCAGCGGTCAAACATGCCTACCCATATGATACTTCTACCAAAGATTTGATAGATGTCGATACAATGTTCCGTCCGGGAGCTGTGGCCCAGGCGAATGCCAAATCGGATCTTACGAATGGCGCCCCGGTTTATATGTACCTTTTCACATGGCAATCTCCCGTTTTTGATGGAAAATATAAGTCCTTGCATTGTATGGAACTGCCATTTGTATTTGATAATGTGGCTTTGGCAAACCATATGACTGGTGGTGGAGAAGAAGCCCATGTCTTGGCGGAAAAAATGAGCCTTGCCTGGATCCATTTCGCCAAAACAGGAAATCCCAATCATGCTGGCTTGCCTGAATGGCCCGAATATAATAGCAAGAATACGGCGACCATGCATTTTGACAATACCTGTGTGGTAAAACCGCAATTGGATGCTGAACTGTTCAAGATAGTTGAATCAAACTAAAAAATTGCCTAAAATCGGATTATGAAAATAACTAAATCTAAATATGGGCTGTTTGCGTTAGCTCATATGATACTCTTGACAGGCTGTTCCGAAAAATTCAAAACGATTGAAAAAGATGGCTTTATTGCAGTTGAGAATGAAGGTGGAAGTACTTTGGGGTATTCACCGGATTCCGGCGTAAAACTACTCACAGTTGACCGCTTGGCATTTAAGGATATGAACAAGAATGGTAAATTGGATGTTTATGAAGATTGGCGGGTATCGACCGATGAGCGCGCCAAAGATTTGGCCGCAAAGATGGATATAGCCCAAATTGCAGGCCTTATGCTGTATTCGGGGCATCAATCGATTCCGGCCAGACCCCAAGGATATTTTTCGGGAACATACGACGGACAACCGTATGTTGAAGGAAAGACCGATGCATCCGATTTAACGGATCAACAAAAAAAGTTCATTGAAGAAGATAACCTGCGACATGTTTTGGTGACCACGGTAAAATCTCCCCAAATTGCGGCGCAATGGAATAACAAACTGCAAGCGTTTTGTGAGGGTATCGGTTTGGGCATTCCGGCCAATAATAGTTCGGATCCCCGTCATGGTACGGTTGCACGTATGGAATATGATGCGGCGGCCGGCGGTACTATTTCAATGTGGCCCAGTTCATTAGGCATGGCAGCTACCTTTAATCCTGAATTGGTGAAGCAGTTCGGGGAAATCGCATCAAAAGAATATCGGGCATTGGGTATTACGACAGCTTTATCACCTCAGATAGACATAGCGACAGAGCCCAGATGGGCAAGGTTTAATGGTACTTTCGGTGAGAGTCCGAAGTTATCGGCTGCGATGGCACAGGCCTATATCGATGGTTTTCAGTCGACCGAAGATCGAGGTTGGGGATTGGAGAGCGTTAATGCCATGGCAAAACATTGGCCCGGTGGCGGTTCGGGAGAAGCTGGTCGGGATGCCCATTATGCAGCTGGAAAATTTGCGGTGTATCCCGGAAATAATTTTGATGCGCATCTGATCCCGTTTACCGAAGGGGCCTTCAAACTTAATGGAGGAACAGGTCAGACTTCTGCGATTATGCCATATTATACTATTTCATGGAACCAGGATTCCGAAAACGGGGAGAACGTAGGAAACGCATATAGCGAATACATCATAGGCAATCTACTGCGTGACAAATATGGGTATGATGGGGTGGTATGTACCGATTGGAGCATAACACACGAACATACCGTAATGGATAATTTTATAGATGGAAAGCCGTGGGGAGTGGAAAATCTCACGGAAGCCGAATTGCATTACAAGGCATTGATGGCCGGGGTCGACCAGTTCGGTGGTAATAACGACGCCAAGCCTATTCTAGAAGCTTATGAAATGGGTGTCAAGGAGCATGGTGAAGAAAAGATGAGGGCGAGAATGGAAGCCTCGGCGGTACGCCTTTTAAAGAATATTTTTAGGGTGGGCATCTTTGAAAATCCGTATGTGTCACCTGATGAAACGAACAGAATTGTGGGGCAGCCCGATTTTATGAAGGCTGGTTTCGAGGCACAGTTACAGTCTATCGTTATGTTGAAGAACAGTAATAATGTACTTCCTATAAGGGATAAAAAGAAAGTATTTGTGCCCAAACGCTATGTACCAGCCAGCCGTAACTTCTTAGGAATGGAACTTCCTGAATCGACCGACTATCCCGTAAACATTGAAATTGTGAAAAAATATTTCAATGTGGTGGATAATCCCGAGGAAGCCAATGTTGCCTTGGTTTTTATTGAGAATCCTTCCTCCGGTATAGGTTATGATAAGAGCGACCTTGAAAAAGGGGGAAATGGTTATTTCCCCATGAGCTTGCAATATGGTGATTATACGGCTTCAGAAGCTAGGGAGGAAAGCATTGCCGGTGGAGATCCCCTAGAAGATTTTACCAACCGAAGTTATAAGGATAAATCGGTGTCGACACATAATAAAACCGATGCCGAATTGGTGGTCGAAACAAAGGCTTTGATGAAAGATAAACCGGTCTTGACGGTATTAAGTATCACTAATCCCATGATCTTTTCTGAAATCGAGAAATCTTCGGATGCCATTTTACTTGGTTTTGGAGTTCAAGATCAAGCCATCATGGATATTATTTCGGGAAAAGCCGAACCGGCTGCGCTACTGCCGATGCAAATGCCGGCTGACATGACGACTGTGGAAAAGCAATTTGAAGATGTTCCCTTTGATATGGAAGTCTATCGGGATAGTGAGGGAAATGAATACGATTTTGCCTTTGGCCTGAACTGGAATGGGGTAATCAGCGATGAGCGGGTCAAAAAGTACAGATAATCGTACGTGTGGCATTATCTTTCTGGATTCAATAAAGAATAACATAAATTAAACCTTTATTATGCTAAAAAAGATTTTACTTGGACTTTTGATTTTATTCGTAATCATTCAGTTCTTCCGACCTGAAAAAAACGAATCGAACGACCTTACCTATGATATTTCGACCAAATATGAAGTACCGGCCGAGGTGAGCCATTTACTTCAGGTTGCCTGTAACGACTGCCATTCTAATAAAACGATATATCCTTGGTATTCTAACGTGCAACCGATAGCTTGGTGGCTCAACGACCATATAGAACACGGTAAAAGGGATCTGAATTTTTCAGAATTCACCAAACGACCGTTATTCGTTCAAAACCACAAGTTCGAGGAAATCGTTGAAATGGTGGGAGAAGGTGAAATGCCACTACCTTCGTATACCAACTTTGGCCTTCACTCAGAGGCAAATCTATCTGATGAACAGCGCGAGATGATTATCGATTGGGCCAAAACCCAAATGGATTATTTGAAACGGACCTATCCGGCCGATAGTTTGGCCTTTCCGAAAAGAAACGGCCCACCACCCCCAAAAAGATGACATGTTAAGACTGTTAGCAAAAGCCAGTTTATTTTGAGAACCATTTTCGTATTGTCGCTTCGGCCTTTTTGTTGTTCGGTGTGAAGGCACTGTTTTCACGGCCACGATATTCGAGATAACTCGGAAACTTCCACCATAAAATACCTTGGCACCAAGGTTCATTGTTAATGCCTTCGAACACGATCTCATAACAGCGTTGTTGGTGGGTTTCGTTAAAACTGTCATCGCCTTCGGCATGTGGATTTTTCCAGGGCATATTGATACTTCTAAAACCGATTTCGGTAAATACGATGGGTTTGTTGAACCTATCGTAAACGGTCTTGATCTTTGTTTTGATCGTATCGAACTTGGCCCTCATTTCTGCGTCGGTAGGATCGTCTTTCTTGCTTAGGGGATAGTAGCAGTTCAGGCCAATAAAATCAAGTTCGTTCCAAAAATCTATGTTTTCGAACTCTTGCCCCCAATTCGCCGCATATGTGATTTTACCATGAAAGATTCCCCTAGTCTTTTGTATCATCTTTCGCCATGCTTCGCTCTGGCCAAGGGTCGCCTTTGTAAATTCTACCCCAAGGCATAGTGCATCCATATTATGGATTTCGGCCAAGAAGGCATAATGCCTAATCCACCGATAATAATAGTCAAAGAATTTTTTCCAATCGTTCTCGGTCGACATCTCTATATCGCCCGGCCAACTGCCCCCGACGAAGATTTGGGGTTTTAAAAGGCTGTACATACCCAATTGTTTGGCCTGATAGGCCGAATGGACCACACTTTCGTCATTTTCTGAACCTGCACCGCTACTGAAGTGAAAAGGGGCCGGTCGATTCTTGTCACGTATATAGCTATAAGGTACGATCGCAATGGCATTACTGCCCATTTCATGCTGCTTTTCGATGGCTTCGGTTCCCTTTCTAGAACCATACCCGTTATAAATGCTATAACCTTCGTGCGCAAAGTTGAACCCTTTTAGGTAGGGTAGTTCAGTTTCCTCTTTATCACTAAAGGCAGTAATACTTGCTTTTTTCGACAGATAATCTTGCCACAAATGTTCCAAGTCGAGAATTTCTTTTTGGGAAGGTACCCAGTTCGGATACCTTTTCAGGAATGTTTGCCTGCCCCAAGTTTCCAATAGAAAATCGACTAAGGATGCCGACATACAATCAATAATCAAAGGAGATTCGATTGCTGTGATTTCATTGTCGAAAAGCTCCGATAAAGTGAGCGCATTGCCCGAAGCGAACAATTGTGCCGACCAGTGATGATAACCTTTTCGTTGCCATCGATCCGTAAAGTAAACCGGGAGTCCATGTTCAAAAGCTGCTAGTTTTGAGGTGCCAAGAAATTGGTTTATCAAAAGTGCATTTTCCTTTTCGATGAAATTGCCCTGATAAATTTCGTTGATGACCGTATGTACCGAATTGTCCGAGCTTTCAAAATGGGCCTGGGCCGTATTGCCCGTCATCAAACCTTTTTCTTCGGCACTTTTATAAATATGGTAGGTGTATTTCGGATTTTCATCAGACTTGCCAAGAAAACCCAATATTGAACTTGTGGTTTTTTCGATTTCTCGAGCAAGTTCTGAAACTGCGTCGCTATCGATTGTATTTTGATGCGTGACAAAATCGTAGTGTTTTGAACTATGTACCAGACCGATTCCCGATGAAAAGTCAAACAAAGTAGAGGTGTCCAATTGCCATTGCTCATCAAAATCGCCTAAAACGGTCCTTGTCTTGTTGTCGTAGAGTTCATAATCCATATTTTGTCGAAAAAAATAACGATTTCCCTGATTGACCTTGTTTTCAAAAAAAGCATGGATTTTGGTTTCATTGTTTCCGGTCAGAAAAGTGATGGGCAATGTGTCGTTTTCGGCATTGGGATAAAAACCAACGGAGAGTACCGCATCATCGGAAATATATTCCTTCCCATTGAAACTAATGCTATTCGGTCCGATTTCAAAGGGGGTTTTCTTTACCAGTCGCTGCAATACCGGATTGCCCTCCGAAGTGCCGACCAAGAAGAGTATATTGGTCTGAACATCAGAATCGTTTACAAGAGATGCTTCCTTAAACTTGATGGCAATATTTCTTCTTGTATCTTCTTGAGGTGCCTGCGAAAAGGAATCAAGGAGAATCCGATACTTGTCCTTTAGTTGTTTGTCTTTTGTCCCGTAAACGACCAAAACCTCCCTCTTTTCAAAAAAGTTTCGGCGTAGCTGTCGACGACTAGGCAAAGAATCGTTATCCTCGCCATTTTCGTTTTGTGACGAAGGACCTTGCTGTAGAGCGAATGCCCCAAAAATCAGAAGGCAAGGCGCAATGACCCAAAAAAGATGCTTCATTCGAAGTTTCATAGTCTTGATGGGTTACATGATGTTTCCGTTGAATACAATATTGTTAAGCAAGCTTCTCCTTAAAAAAGTCGATTGTCCTTTTCCAGGCCAATTCGGCGGCCTCGCGGTCATATCGCGGTGTGGTATCGTTGTGAAAACCATGGTTCGCATTTTCGTATATATAGGCCGTATATTCCTTACCATGTTTTTTTAATGCGGCTTCATACGCGGGCCAACCTTCATTGACACGTTTATCCAATTCACCGAAATGGAGCAATAAAGGAGCATTAATCTTTTCGATATCTTCCTTGGGCTGGCCACCGTAAAAAGGAACGGCCGCCCCTAAAGTGGGAACTTCGACGGCCATCATATTCGAGATCCATCCCCCAAAGCAAAATCCGACAACTCCGACTTTCCCGGTACAATCGGGATGTTTTTTTAGATATTCGAAGGCAGCGATAAAGTCTTGTAGCATCTCGTTACGGTCGCGTTTGCGCTGTAGTTCGCGCCCTTCGTCATCTGTTCCCGGATAGCCGCCTAACGGAGTCAATGCATCGGGGGCCAATGAAATAAACCCGGCAATACCGGCACGACGGCCAACATCTTCAATATGCGGATTCAAACCGCGGTTTTCGTGAACCACCACAATACCCGGAAGTTTGCCCTTGGCATCGGAAGGTTTGGACAGCAATCCTTTGATCGAGCCCCCACCTTTGGGAGAATCATAAGTAATAAATTCCGATTTTAATTTTGGGTCATCTTGTCGAACCTGTATTTTCTTGACGTAATCGGGCGAGATGAAACTCAGTAATGAACCCACCGTAATCCCGCCAACGGCATAGGCCGATAACTTATCGAGAAATAGCCTTCTGGGTATTCTATCGTGGGCATAGTCGTCATAGAGGTCGAATACCTCTTGCTTGATGTCTTCTTTTTTCAGCTTTTTCATATTGGTACGTTTTTTATTTTATTACATGTTTCATAAAGCCTTCCTTGAACGCCCTACCGATTGGCAAAGTCGTTTTTTTATCCAAACGGATTTGGTTACCGACTATCTTTTCAATTTTTGTGGTGTTTACAATATACGATTTATGGATCCGTACAAATTTATTGTCGTCGAGATATTCCGCCCAATAGCGCAGGGGTTCTTGGGACAGGTATTTTCGCTCTTCGGTAACTATTTCTGTATAGTCGGAATCCGATCGGATATAGTTGATATTGGAAATCTCAATTTTGATAAGTTCATAGCCCGATTTTATGAAAAGCACATCGGGAGTGGGCCGGGTTTTTATTTCGCCCTCTTGTCTTGTCGATTGCCTTGTCGGTTGGGGTATCTTTGAAATCGCTTGTACAAAGCGTTCAAAGGAAAAAGGTTTTAATAAATAATCGACCACGTCGTATTCATAACTTTCTAGTGCATAATCCGAGAAGGCGGTGGTCAATATGATATTGGGTTTATACTGCAAGGTTTTTAAAAAATCGATACCTGAAATCTTAGGCAAATGGATGTCCAGAAAAATAAGGTCGATTGGTTCGGTCTTTAAAAAATCGATTGCCAGAAGGGCATCGGCAAAAGTGGCCCTCAAATCAATATTTCCGATATCGGAGATAAATCTTTTCAATACGCGCTGTGCGGGGGGTTGGTCTTCTATTATAATGCAGCGTATCATTAGCCCTCGGTTTTTAATTGCATCATTAAAAATACGCTATAAAGTCCATCGTTCTCGTTTATGCTGAGTTCATGGGCACCCGGATACAGAATCTGTAACCGCTTTTTTACGTTCTGCAGGCCGATTCCCTTTGAAAGATTCTGTGTATTTCCGTTAGCTTGAAACGAATTTTCACACTTAAATTCCAACATTCCGTTATCGGTGACCTTAATATCGATATCGATACTTATATCCTTTGATTGGCTTGCCGTACTGTGCTTGAAGGCGTTTTCGATAAATACGGTCAAGATCAAAGGTGCGATACGAAATTCAGGTTTGATGTTTTGGGTTTTAAAAGTGACCTTTCCACGTTCCTCGATCTGTAGCTCGTTCAATTGGGTAAAGCTCTTGAGATGTTCTATTTCTTTTGGAAGTGCCACGAATTTCTCCTTACAGTCATATAGCATATAACGGAGTACTGAAGAGAGTTCCAAAATTATGGAAGGTGTTTTCGACGATTGCTCGATGGCGTATGAATAGAGGTTGTTTAGATTGTTGAACAAAAAATGTGGGTTGATCTGCGATTTCAAAAACTGAAGCTCACTTTCCTGCATTGAAGTGCGTAACTCTTCGACTTCCTTTTGTTTGTTCGAGGCGTCCCAAGCGAATTTAAAACCGACTAAAATGGTAATTACCGGCATTACATCGAGCAGACAATAAAACACTCCCGGAAAATGCCGGCCCTTGGTATCCGGATAATAGATGCGTTCAATTACGAATTCCTCGACTACGATGATAAAGGCGACGATGAAGGCAACCGATAAAAAAAATCTGAGATATTTTTTTTTATAGAAGAAAGTGGGGAGCAAAACATAGTTGATAATGAAGGCTCCGATGGCATAATTCATAAAGACAGCAATTTTGTACTGCTGGATCTGCGGTTCATCTTTGTCGAACGAGAAGAATAGAAAGAGTACGATATGCAGCAGTACCTGAAAAAACACCTCTTGGGCGGTGCTGTTTAGAAAGTGTTTTTTTGCCGTCATCTCCCAAAATTAAGGTTTTATGGTAAGTGTCCTTATTAATAACCGTAATCGACAGATTTAGAAGGGTCAACGGCATATTGATAATAGGGGCGTCGTTCGCATGTTAACCTATGTCGTTTACGGAAAATTGAGCAAAAAGGTCGAATAAAAGTGCAAGTTTTGAAGTATCTAATTTAAAGTTGGAACCATGATGCGCAAACAGCTTCTTTTTAGTCTGACCTTATTCGGAATTTTATTTTTGAAGGTTGACCAGATTATAGCGCAGTCGCAGACCACTACCATCGTTGGAAAGGTAATTGAGGAAACCAGTGGACAACCTATAGGTTTTGCGACCGTTCTCGTTGCCGATATTGAAACCAAGAAGCCGATAGAGGGCACGACGACACTTGAAGATGGCAGCTTTGCCTTGGACACCGATGCTACCGATTTCTATATCGAAATAAGTTTTTTGGGCTTTCAAAGTAAAACATTTGCGCAGCCGCCTGCTCAAAACAAATCAATCGATCTTGGTACTGTTGCATTGTCTGAAGATGCCCAACAGTTGCAGGAAGTGGTAGTAGAAGGAGAAATATCGCGTACCGAATTCAAACTGGACAAGCGTGTCTTCAATGTGGGCAAGGATTTAAGCAGTACGGGTGCGAGTGTTTTGGAGGTATTGAACAATGTACCATCGGTCAATGTAAATATCGAAGGACAGATAAGTCTCAGGGGCAGTCAGGGCGTTCAGATTCTGATCAATGGTAAACCTTCGGTAATCGCAAGCGAGGAAGGCAATACCTTGGGTACGATTACTGCTGATATGATCGATAGGGTCGAGGTAATAACCAATCCGTCGGCGAAATATGATGCCGAAGGAACGTCGGGAATCATCAATATCGTAATCAAGAAGGATCAGCGCAAAGGGTTCAACGGTTCGGTATCTGTAAATACGGGTGCGCCTGATGCGCATAGCATCGGGGTGAGCCTGAACCGCCGAAGCGAAAAGTTCAATTTGTTCAGTCAGTTGGGCTTTGGGTTGCGGGAACTGCCCGATGATAGGGAAAATCGAAATGTTGATTTGGTGAACAATACGACCATCTTGTCCAATGGAACAGAATATAGAAACGAAACTTACTACAATTTTGTACTCGGCACGGATTATTATATCAATGACGATAACGTGGTGACTCTTTCGGGCAATTATGCCCTTGAAATTGAAGATCAGCCTTCCACTACCGATTTTGCGGCACTTGATGCTGCCGATCAAATAACCTCGGAATGGCAACGCACCGAAGTGACCGAGGCCAAGAACCCGAAACTTCAATTCGAATTGCAGTATAAAAAAGACTTTGACGGAAACGAGGATCATACCCTTGTGTTTAGCTCATTGGGTAACTTTTTTGCAAAAGACCAGTCTTCCGAGTTCGCCAACGTCGCCATCAGTGGTGACGCTGAAGATGAAGAACAACGGACAAGAACTGATTTCAAGGAATCCGTATTCACTTTTAAGTTGGATTATACTAGGCCTTTTTCAGAAAAATGGAAGTTGGAATCCGGCGCCCAATATGTACTGAACGACGTGGCTAACGACTATGAGGTAAGCAATTTTGACGGTTTCAATTTTGTTATAGATCCGGGCTTGACCAATATTTTTGAATTCGACCAAGATGTACTGGGGCTTTATAGTACAGGATCGTACGAAGGGAAAAAATGGGGGGTCAAGGCGGGCTTGCGCCTAGAACAGACCAGTTTGAACACGTTGCTTGCCAATACCAATGAGGTCAATGAACAGAATTATACCAACCTTTTTCCAAGTGTTCATTCATCTTATAAGTTCACTGATAAGATTTCGGTGCAGGCAGGTTATTCGAAGCGTGTTTACAGACCTAGATTGTGGGATTTAAATCCGTTTTTCAATATTCGTAATAACTTCAGTGTCCGGCAAGGAAATCCCGACCTTCAACCAGAATTCACCGATTCCTATGAGATTACAAGTATCTATATTCTAGGAAAGGCTTCGTTGAATTTCGGAATCTACCATCGCTATACGACCGATGTCATCGAACGGGTATCCGTCTTTGAAAATAATGTGAATACGGTGCGACCTGAAAATATTGGGGAGAACAATACGACGGGTATCGAATTCAATGCCAAATACAGTCCGTTCAAATGGATGACGCTCAACGGGGATTTCAATTATAGCCAATTTGATAGAAAAGGAAGTTTTGAGAACACGGTTTTTGATTTCAATGGTGATCAATGGTCCTCTAAACTGATGACAAAGCTGAAACTGCCTGCGGATTTCGAATTGGAAATGACCGGAAATTATAGGTCCCAGGTCAAGACAGTACAGGGTATACGTAGCGATTTTCTTTTCATGGATCTTGGCTTGCGTAAGGATATAATGAAGGGCAAAGCGGTACTGAACTTAAGTGTTCGGGATCTTTTCGCTTCGCGTGTAAACGAAGACCTGATTGCCCAAAACGATTTTGAAGTGTATAGCAGAAGGCAACGAGGCCGCTTTATCGCATTGGGTTTTAGTTATGGCTTTGGCAAAGGGGAGGCCATGCAATATTCGGGTCAGCGAAGAAGATTTTAATCGAAAACCGTAATCCGGGAACGTGAAAAGAAAGGAATTTTTGACCAAAGGTTTTGTCGCTCTGGGCGGGGTTGTCGCCCTTACGGGCGTTGCGGCCTCCATTTCTGATAATGATGGGGCATTTGCCGAAACTCTGGATAATGATTGTGAAGCATCCCCAAGGGAAACCAAAGGACCTTTTCCGAATAAAACGCCGTCCGATTATGTGCAAGAAAATATCGTGGGTGACCGACAAGGGGTTGCATTGTTGACTACATTGACCATTTTGAACAAACATAACGCATGTAAACCGCTTGCCGATGTCTTGGTAGATGTTTGGCATTGCGATAGCAAAGGCCATTATTCCGAATATGGTGGTTTTGGCATGCAACGTGAAGATTTGACCCATGCACATTTTTTAAGGGGCAGGCAGGTTACCGATGCCAACGGACAGGTTTCGTTTATCAGTATTTTTCCTGGGTATTATCGCGGCAGGGCACCCCATATTCATTTAGAAGTTTTGAGTAGGGCCAAGAAGTCCTTATTGGTGACGCAAATCGCTTTTCCGAAGGATGTATGTGATACAGTGTATGTAACGGAACACTATCAGGGAACCAGTTATATTTCCAATGAACGTGATGGTATTTTTCGCGATAGCCTTGAACAGAACATGGCCGACGCTATTGAAGGAAACATCCAAGATGGATACACACTTCTAAAAACATTGGTCGTTGATGCCTAAGCTATTTTGTATGAACCTTAATCCAGTATTTAATAAATTATCATTAACTAAAGTTTAGAACACCATGAAAAAAACAATTTTAATCTTATCGTTTATTGTCTGTGCCTCACTCACCGCACAGAGCACCTGGAAGGCCGACAATGCACATTCAAAGGTCGGTTTTGCGATTACGCACCTTAGGATTTCAGAGGTCGAAGGCCATTTTGGGGAATTCGATATTACTGCCATGGCAGATGAATCTTTTGCCGAACCTAAATTTACCGTAGATATCAAAACCGCAAGTATCGATACGGATAACGATAGAAGGAACGAACATTTGCGAAGTGCCGATTTTTTTGACGCGGAGACGCATCCTACAATTTCGTTTCAAACCACCTCTTTTGAAAAGACCGGGGAGAAAACATTTAAATTGACCGGCGATTTGACCATGCACGGTGTTACAAAACCCGTAACCCTGGAAGGGAAATTGAACGGTATTATCACGGATCAACGTAGCAAAAAATTAAAGGCCGGACTAAAATTGACCGGTACGGTCAACCGATTGGAATTTAAAGTGGGAGGCGACACTCCGACTTTGGGCGATGAGGTCGATATGACCATTAATCTTGAAATGGCACAACAATAAATTTTAAGCGTTGTTTGTTAGATAAACGGTCTAGGGGTATAATTCTTTTAGGCCGTTTTAATCGACTTCGATATTTTAGAAAAATAGAATCAACGTAGGTTCAGATGCAAAACGGAAGAAAATATATCAAGCACATCGTACTATATTTGATATATGTAGCCGTATTGATTTGGATAATGGCTTGTGGTTAAGTACAGTTTTTTACATGAATAGATTATGGGAAGAAAGACAGAACAAACATTTAGGGTTATACACAGATATCTGGGTTTCTTTTTGGCCGGGATCATGATTGTCTATGCCATCAGCGGCATTGTACTGACCTTTAGAAATACCGATTATTTGAAAAAGGAAATCCACCATGAAAAAGTTTTGGAATCCAATATTGCAGCCGAAGATTTAGGAAAAGCTTTGGGAATGGGCCGGTTTAGGGTCGATAAGGAGGAAGGAGACCTGTTGTATTTCCAAGGGGGTACTTATAACAAAAGAACAGGTGTTGCCGAATATACGGAAAAGAAACTGCCGCTACTGCTCGAGAACATGAACAAGATACATAAGATGCACTCGGGCCACCCTCTTTTTTGGCTCGGAATTTTCTTCGGGATTTCGCTATTGTTTTTTGCCGTATCCGCTTTTTGGATGTTCAAACCGACCACCTCTGTTTTTAAAAAAGGAATGTATTTTACGATTGGCGGTATAATCTTGACAATACTGTTGCTGTTCGTCTAAAAAAGGCTTTTTTATTCATCGGTCCCTCGAATTGCTTCATAGGCATCGATCAGTTCCTTGAGCTTTTCAGGATTTGATTCTGCCAGATTGGTCTGTTGCCCGATATCTTCCGTAAGGTTATAAAGTTGGTATTCACTTGAATTGCCCAGTTCTATATTTACATAGTTGTTGATAGTCGGTCCGCCATAAGGTGGGATCATTGCCCAATCGCCTTTTCGGAAAGCGGTTTTTGTCGAAGCCTCTAAAACGAGTTCTTGTCGCCCATTTTCTGTTTTTCCCAAAAGAACATCCAATAAGTTTTTGCTGTCCGTTCCGCTGGCATTACTGCCAGAAAGCGCGGCCAACGACGAAAGCAGGTCTATTTGTGAAACCATGGCATCCGATACGCCAGGTTCGATATTGCCCTTCCAATAGGTGATAAAAGGTACACGGGTACCCGCCTCGAACAAGCTATACTTGCCGCCCCTTAAAACGCCGGCCGGTTTATGATCGCCTAATTTTTCAACCGAATCATCGTAATAGCCGTCGTTTACGACGGGCCCGTTATCGCTAGAAAAGACAATCAAGGTATTCTCCAATAGGCCTTCGTCTTCCAAGGTTTTTATAAATTCACCGATGACCCAGTCCGCTTCTACAATGACATCACCCCTGGGACCCATACCCGATTTGCCGACGAATCGAGGATGAGGAGTGCGCGGAACATGCGGCTGCTGCAATGCATAGTATAGAAAAAAAGGTGCTGACTTATGCTGCCGAACGTATTGTTGCGCCTCGTTCAAAAAGTAATCGGCCATGTCTTCATCGACCCATTTGGCGGCTTCACCACCTTTCATGAACCCGATTCGCGGAATTCCGTTTACAATACTATTGTTATGGCCATGGTGCCATTTCATTTTGAGCAATTCCGGATTTTCAAGACCGGTCGGTTCCCCCGGAAAGTTCTTTTCGTAATCGACTTCAATGGGATCGTTCGGATCGAGATTGACCACATGGCCATTTTCGATATAAACGGTAGGAACCCTATCTTGGGTGGCTGCGAGAATATTGCTGTAGTCAAAACCTACTTCGTTCGGTCCTGGTGAAATTCTTTGGTTCCAATCCACGTTGCCGGTTCCCAATCCCAAATGCCACTTGCCAACGATGCCTGTGTGATAGCCTTGTTCCCTAAGTACTTTAGGCAGGGTCGTTTGTGAAGTGTCGATAATCAATGGGGCCGTTCCGGGAAGAATTTTGGCCTGTTTGTTCCGCCAAGGATACACACCTGTCAATAGGGCATATCGGCTCGGGGTACAAGTGGCTGAAGAAGCATATCCATTTGTGAATCGTATTCCGCTGTTCGCCAATTTATCCAGATTGGGCGTTTTCAGTTCGGTGGCTCCATAGGCACCTAACTCCCCATATCCCAGATCATCGGCGTATATTATTACAATATTGGGTTTTATGATTTCTTTTGTCGCTGATTCTTGATTTGCCTTCGGCCCTCCATTTTTGCATCCAAAAAGACAAACGGCCAGCCCTAAGACGATACCCCCTTTAATACTCGAATGCTTCATGTTGGTGTAATGTTTCTTCGATGGATTTTTTAGCGAACCACACGCCCTGAAGCATTACCTCCCATGAGGCGCTCGACTTCGGCCCTTGTCGAATAGTTGAAATCGCCCTTGATAGAATGTTTTAAACAAGAAGCCGCCACTGCATAATTCAACGCGGTTTGTGGTTCGCTCAGTTCGGGGGTTATCAACGAGAAAATCAGCCCGCCGGCAAATGAATCGCCACCACCCACACGGTCGACTATGTTTTTGATTTGATAGGGATTGTATTCCCCATTTTCATCCAAAGGAGCAAAAAAGGATTGATTTTCAGAGGCATCATAAAGCATGGCTCCCCAATTGTTGTGACTAGCAGAGAGGCTTTCCCGCAATGTAATGGCCACTTTTTTAATGTTTGGAAATTGCTGGACTACCTGCTTGGCCACCTCGGGATAGCGTGACGTATCCAAACTGCCCGAATGTACATCGGTATCACCGGCCTGGATGTCCAGAACATCATGGCAGTCCTCTTCGTTGCCGACTACCACATCTACAAAAGGTAAAATTTCACGCATGGTTTTTTGGGCTAAATCCCTTTGCGAATAGTTCGAATCCCATTTCCACAGTTTACCTCTAAAGTTCAGGTCGATTGAAACGGAGGCTCCCGCTTTTTTTGCCTTTTGGGCGGCTACAAGGGTCGCCTCTGCCGCATTTTTGGACAAGGCGGGAGTGATGCCGCTAAGGTGCAGCCATTGCGCATCCTTAAAAATATTTTCCCAGTCGTATTGGTCGGCAGGTGTTATCGATATGGCTGAATCGGCCCGGTCATAGACAACATTGCTAGGGCGTTGGTTGGCACCGGTCTCTAGAAAATAAAGCCCTAGTCGGCCTTCGTCGGTACGCAAAATATATTCGGTATCGATACCGACGGCACGTACTGAATCCATTGCGGCTTCGGCCAAGGCATGTTTGGGCAGGGCTGTTACATAACGGGCTTTTCCACCGTAATTACAGATCGAGGCCGCTACACTGGCTTCGGCACCCGCATAGGTAACTTCAAAATTTCTAGCCTGTCTTAGGCGTAGGTTTTCCGGAGAGGCCACACGCCCCATAATTTCCCCGAAGGTCACAACTTTCTTCATATTATTAGCGTATTAATTGGTAAGATAAGAACAAAGGATCCAAGTTTCGATTAGTCCTTTCTTATCCGATTGATCAGTGTTCTTATTGCTATTGCATTAATTGTTATGGTCTCCCAATCCTCGGATTGAATCAAGGGTCTTTTGGCTATCCATGTGCCCCCAATTGCCGTTATCAAAGGAGATTTAAGATATAAGGGTGCATTGTCAATATTACATCCGCCAAGAGGAATAAATTTCAAACCTAGATGTATGTATGGGGCGGCCATACTTTCAAGATGCTTCATGCCCCCTGAGGTTTCGGCAGGAAAAAATTTCAAGACCCGACACCCATGTTCAACTGCAATTTCGATGTCGGTCGGTGTCATAACGCCCGGGGCAAAGTCGAGACCCTGTTTTCTGGCCTCGTCAATTATTTTGGGGTTGCAACCTGGCGAAACCGCAAAATCGGCTCCTACATCCACTACCGCTTTTACTTGATCCGTGGTCAACACTGTACCAAAACCCAAGGTAATTTCAGGAACTTCTTTTTTTATGGCCTTGGCCGAATCGATGGCGGCCGGTGTTCGAAGTGTTAGCTCAATGGCATCGACACCGCCTTTCAAAAGAGCTTTTGCCATCGGTACGGCATGCTCGACCTTATCGATTATGAGTACGGCAACAACACCACTTTCATCTATTTTTTGCGCCAGTTCTTTCGACATGGCATGCTTTTCATCTTGCATCATTTTCTAGGTATTCGAATCTTAGCACATAAAAGTAAACCATATTGGAATATTTTGTGGTGTTGTGTGCCATTTAAAACAAAATGTGACTTTGGCATGACGCCAGTTTTCGAATTATTTATCTCATAGCCCTGTATTTTTAAGATCGAGTAGGTAGTTGCTTAGATCCGCCATGTCTTGGTTGCTAAGCTCCAAGGTTTCGGCATTGGGCATAATACCGGTTTTTAATTTTGTCTTGCTTTCGATGTTGACGGGGTCGATAACGATTCGTTGGCCGATCGGATCTTTCAGGACCAAAGTTTCCCCTTCGGAAAGGAGAAAACCGAAGAAAACCTGTCCCGTTTTGGTTTTGACCATTAACGGCTCATATCCAAAGACAATCGAAGCATTCGGATTTATGATGGCATCGAGAATGGCGGGCCTATCGAATTTTTCCCCAATGGCCGACAAATTTGGGCCAATGTCATTTCCTCCCTGGCCATTCTTGTGGCAAGTGGCACATTTATACGAGAAAAGACGTTTGCCTTTTGCCTTATCGCCATCAAGGGCCATTATTTTTTTTACCGTGATATTTCCATGATTTGTGGAATTAAAATATTCATGGGCCAAAGTACGTACTTCCAACGCCGGATTTTTAAAAATAGCGTTCGAAACTCCGGCGGTCAATTGTTTTGAAAGTTTTTCCTCGGCAGCAAGATTGATCAGTATACGCCCTCCGATTAAAGTATTGGCC
This sequence comes from Bacteroidia bacterium, assembly GCA_030428705.1. GTDB lineage: Bacteria > Bacteroidota > Bacteroidia > Flavobacteriales > Flavobacteriaceae > Meishania. The sequence continues at coordinate 814,563 of JAUIDI010000002.1, read as the reverse complement.
ATTTTGTTGCCTGCTTCGATCCGATTTTCCATCGATTTTCCGATGTCAAGAAGTGTTTCTTGTAGTGTGGTGATTTCTTTGGGAAGTTCAAAAGTCGTTCCGTTTTCCGATTGCCAATCCCAAAGGGCGTACCAATCGTTGGTCATTCGAAAATCGACCCACCAACTTGCCGTTTCTTGAACAAAAGCGTCCCCATTGAAATTCTTTAAATCCAACATGGCGGCAACCGCATTTTTATCGTTGATAAAGGCCAGGGCATCAATGGCTTTTTTCTTTTGATGTTCATCGATGGTCTCAGCCATTGCCCTTTTCTTAAGCGCGTCCACGGCCGATTTCGGATGTATGCGCCAGACCAATGAAGCAAACGTATCGGGCCATTCGGCAGGATTTTCCGGTTGGTTCGAAACCAATTCGGAGTATGCCAATTCTTGATTGTCGTCTATGGCCGTTCCCAAGGCCTCCAAATACCATCGATCTTGCCCATCGTAACCTTTGAACAATTCTTTGATGAGCTTCCCGCTATTCTCCCAAGGAATGTCCCTGAGCGATAAGGCGACTTCCCTACGAACTTCTTCGGACGGGTCGTCGACTGCCACGGAAGCATATTTCAAAACGGAGTTTTCTTTATCCGTAAGGGCGCGATAGGCCACCACCCTCAAACGCGGGTCGGTTTCTTTTTCGAGGATATTTTCAACTAACTTGGTTCCTTTGCTTCCTAATTCTGACAAAAGCCAGATCGCTCTCGCTTTATGCAGCGGGTTGTCGGATTCCAAAATTTTTTGAACATCAGGTACAACGGTTTCCCCTTGGTGAAGCAATTTCTCAAATCCCAGATTCCTGACATTAATTGCCGGGTTTAACAAGGCATCGATTTGGCCATCAACGGAGGTCAGATCCAACTGTGGATTTTTTAATTTCTTTCCCTTGGGCGTAAGTCGGTATATACGGCCATAACCTGCGGTGTCGATCATTTGGTGGCCGCCGACCACCGGATCATACCAATCGGCAATATATATGGCACCGTCGGTACCTACAGCCACGTCACTTGGCCGAAACCATTTTCGCGTATCGTCATCGATATCGTTCCATTTATAATCTTCGGTGGATTCTTGCATCGAAGTGATCAAATCCCTTCTTTTAAGGTCGAAACCGGCCCCTTTTTTTGAAGGTTGATAGGCGAAGATGACATTTCTACCCGCATCGGCGCTCAATAGCATGCCGTTGTACTGGAATCCAAAAGCATCGCCCTCGTAGACCACAACGCCCGTTGGCGATCCGGCACCGGTATTGTCTCCCGCCGGCATTACCCCTGGATCGTCTTGATGCCAATGGGAGGTAAAAATATCCTGACCAGGTTTTTTGTCGGCCTGCCATGTGCGTTTGCCATTGGTGTTGAAAAAACCGGCATTGCCCCCTTCCATAATCCAGGTCACACGACAGGTCACTACTTGGTCGTCATTATCATTTTGCCACATATTTCCGTAGGAGTCCAAAGCAACTTCATAAGAGTTGCGAAAATTATGGCCTACGACTTCCAGACCGGTACCATCTTTTTCCATTCTAAGTGCTAGGCCGCCTACCCAAATACGACCGTCATCGCTGACCAGGGCCGGTTCATTTTCTTTGTTATACGGTGTTCCACCTGTATAAACGCTCCCCGAACGCAATTGCCAACCGGCTTTATCGGTTACGTAATGTGGTCCGGCGTTGCCCGTGTTGAAGTAATATTTGCCATCCGGTCCGGCAATGAGCGCATGCAGACTGTGATCGTGATCCAATCCACCGAAACCTTTAAGAAAGACTTCCTTTTTGTCGGGAACATCATCTCCGTTTTCATCGGTATAAACTAGTAGCGAAGGGGCACAAGAGACAAAAACCTTGTTGCCTAGAACGGCAATGCCCATTGGTGCTACCAAATCCTTGTCTTGAACGAATACTTTAGAGGAATCACTGATGCCATCTCCATCGGTGTCCTCAAGGATCATGATACGGTCGCCTTCTTCAAAACTCAATCGTTTTTCCGGATCATTGTTGAAACTGCGATAATTGACTGCCTCGGTTACCCAGATCCTTCCTTTGGCATCGACATCCATATTGGTAGGATTATACAAGGACGGAGATTCGGCCCATAAAGTTACCTCCCATCCTTTGGGAAGTTTAAAGCCGTTTTCCACAGTGGTTTCAAAATCGAGTTCCGGGGTCGTGTAATCTGTTGACCTTGTATCGGTACAGGAAGAGGCAACTAAAAAAACAATCGATGATAATGGCAATAATTTGGTGGTCATCGATTTAAATAAATCAAACGCTGCAATTTTCATAATCGTCCTTGATATTGAAGTTCTAGATTGAAAAGCACTCCCCTCCAAGAAGTACTTTATATTTTTGACCTTTTCCCTTCGCTTCGGCTACAAACTCATTGACATCTGCCGTATTAAAAGTAAACATATCGTAATGACAGGGAATCACATAACCTGCATTGATCGCTAGGCCCAATTCCACCGCTTCGGCACTGTTCAGGTTGCCGGCAACTTTTCGTTCCGGTTTGTTTCCATTGATGGGCAATATGGCGACATCGACATTGAAGGGTTTCAACAGGTCCACCATGCCCTCGAACCATAAGGTATCCCCGCTATGGTAAATGGAGTAGGTTCCAAACTGAATGATATAACCCATGAACTTACAATTACCATTTTCGTCGCGTGCTAATTCGTTGTGTTTTGCGGGGATACCGATAAAGGTAAATCCATTGACTGCATAGCTCATTCCGTCATTCATGCCGATGGGGAAGTCAATATCACATTGAACGCGATCGGCAACGAATCTACAATTGGCTTCCGGGATGATAAATTTTATATCAGGATTATTTTTTAGAACGGGAACCAAGGTCTCGGCATCCAAATGATCCGTATGATTATGGCTTGAAGTTACTACCGAGATATTCCGTAATAAACCAGGCCGCACTACCAACTCGCTCATGCGAATATGGGGTTTTTCCGTCTCCGCATATTTTTTGGTCAGCGAATCGGAAAGGTAGGGGTCTATCAAGATCCGTTTGCCGTTCCACTGCAATAAATACCCGCTTTGCCCCAGCCACCACAGCCGAAAATCTTCTTTTTCAGAAAGAAAGGCATCCATTTCGGCAATTAGATCTTCATTCTTTTTTAAGGCGGGAATTAGGTTCATAGCGATTCACGTACTTGTTTCGCCCCAGCGACCATGTTGATCAGTTTTTGTCTCGAGGCCCAGCGGGCGGTTTGGCTCAGACCGCAATCGGGAGCGACCGATAGTTTTTCGGCAGGGACGTATTTCAGGCAACGATTGATTCGCTCCACAACATCGTCCGCGGTTTCGATATAGTAATTTTTTACATCGATAATGCCGACGGCAACGTTCATTTTTTCCGCAAAAGGGGCGAGCAGTTCGATTTCGGCGAATTCTCGGTTGGCCATTTCGATATGAATTTCGTCGACATCCATGTCCAGAAAATCGGGCAACATCGGTTTGATGCTTCGATACCCTACCGGCCTTCCCTTGAAATTGCCAAAACATAAATGCGTGCTGAGGTTGCATTTTCCTTTGATCGGGTTGACGGTACGATTAAAGATATCGACGAAACGCTTGGTGTCGGCCTTGTAGGCATAACAGCTCATCGAAGGTTCGTCCACCGTAATTTCGGTACAACCTGCGGCCACTAAAGCTTCGAGTTCGTTGCTGATAATGGGCAACAGTGCTTCGGTAATCTCGTAACGGTCTTTGTATGTGTCATTTGGCAATAATCTACCGGCCAAAGTGTAAGGGCCGGGAATGCTTGCTTTTAAAACCGGGCCTTTTGGCGCCAATTTTTTTAACCGCTCAAATTCTTTTACGGCACCAAGGCCATTCAGGGCGGTAAGATCTCCAACGATATTGTTTTTTCCACGTTGGTCATGGGCTGGAGGGCCAAATTTTCGAGTATCCGATGTATTGTTTTCGATTCCGCTGATAAAGCCATAAAAAGACAGATTAAAGTCTAAACGGGTTTGTTCACCATCCGTAATGACATCAAGGCCAGCATCCGTTTGGTCATGTATGGCTGCAATGACCGCATCTTCAATAGCTTCCTCGATATCGGCGGCACCAAATTGATCTAGGTTCTGTGATACGAATTCGAGCCACCCCGGAAAGGGATAGCTGCCGACGACCGTGGTCCTGATTGGAATATTGGGCATGTATTTATATTTTAAAAGGTTTGATCCATGAATTCCTGAAACCATTTTTGGCGGAGCGACAATTTTAAAGGTAGCCGGAAATGCATCGATGGGCTAAAATAACTATTCCAACTTGTACGTACAAGTAATATTTTATACTTTTCCTCACTATTTTAGGTTCTAAAATATAAGAATATGGGGGACAAAAAGCTCGAAAAGCATAAGTACCGTACTATTCGAGATTATATAAAAAAAAGGATACAGATAGGTAAATACCCTGTCGGGGGATATTTGCCGTCAGAAAATGAGTTATGTAATCGGTTCGGTATTACTAGGACAACCGTGCGCAAGGCCCTTGACGAACTTTTGAAAGAAGGATTTATTGTAAAAGAACAGGGCAAGGGAAGTAAAGTGATCGAAAGGGGCAAGTCGTTGGGATTGCTTACGGTCAAAGGAATTTCGGGATCCATCGACTATGAGGTGGAGACTATTGTGACCGAGCCACCTAGAATTGTTGGCTGGGATCCCATAATCCCATTTTCACTGACCGATGAAGAAAAAGAATCGCAATGTGTGTATTTTCAAAGGGTTAGAAACATCAACGGGCGCCCTGTCGTTTTGGAGAATAATTGGTATTCGCTCAATGCCTTGGGGCTGATCAAATCGGATGAATTTGTCGATGGTTCATTTTTCAAGACGCTTAGCCGGGAATATTTGATCGAGATTATGGGGGCGGAACAGGAACTGAGATCTAAACCGGCCTCGATCGATGTGGCAAAAAATTTAAACATTCATGAGGGAGCCCCTATTCTACACATTTCGGTTCGGTTTCGAACCAGCAGAGCAGGGCTGAACTTATATGGTGATTTGTATTGTGATACCTCGGAATACCCGATTAGAAATAGCTATTTTCTTTAACGAACCTTTCGTTTGAGTAGTGGTGCTTCATTTCTTCTTCCCGAGCGGGCTATCATCACATTTGAGGTCTCCTACCACATACTGCATACCATCCAAGAAAAACTGAAGTAGTTCAGGATTGTCCATACTTTGGGCATTGTGCGACGGCGAGCTATAAAACACCCTGCCTTTGCCATATTTTTTGATCCATGAAATATAAACCATGTTTTCTTCAACCTCTTTTTTCACCCCTTCCAACTTATCGACTTCCATATAGAGCAAAGGCCTGAAGTTATAATCTGCATAGGCGTTTTTGAAAAAATAGGGTTCGTCGATATGGGTAAATCCTTTTCCTTTGAAAGCCCTTACCAATGGATGGTTCGCGTCTACTTCCTTTACATGTATTTCTTGCTGTTTCGGATGATAATCAAAGCTTCCCCCCGTCATTTTGCTGAATACCATGGAATTGTTCTGCAATGTAATGGCGCCGTGCATTATCATCAACCCTCCGCCTTTGGCCACATAGTCCAAGAGGTTTTGTTCGTATTGTGCCGCTTTTTCCTTGATTTCACTATCTGTGAACGATGTGTTCTGTTTCAAAAGATCTGCGAACAAATCTCGGTCTGGCCCGCTCGGATTCGAATTGTTGAGTATAAAGGCATCGTATTTTTTGAGGTTTTTCCTCTCGAAATTTTCTATATCGTAACCAATATGGATTTCAAAAGCATCCGTTTTTTTGGCTAGTATTTTAAGCATTTCAATGTTATGTGGAATGGTCCAATGGTAAAACCCCGGAGCTTTCGAGAATACCAAGATTTTCTTTTTGTCCACGTTTTTGACCGTGGGCACCGAAGGCGCAAGGCGTTCTATTTTGGCGAGCCACTCAGAAGTAATTTCAATGGGTTCGAGGCTTTGGGCCTGAACAAGCCCCAGAACCAAAAATGATAAAAATGAAACCAATAATCTTTGCATTGTTGCTGCTTTTTATGTTATTTCGTTAACGTTCACAAACGGGAGTTTGCAAATTTAAAAATAGTTTTAATTGTAAACTTAAAAGAACGATCAAAAGAAAATTTTGGAACCACTTAATTTTTGGGGCGGAAAGAACGATGCACATCTTATGGTGCCACAAAGCTCGAGCCAAGGAAATCGTAACGTGCAAAAAACAGATTCGCAGAATTTATTCAAATTAAATCAACAGATAACCAGATATGCAAAGAAGAAGATTTATCAGTAAAACGACTTTGGGAACGGCCGCTATGGTAGGGTTTCCGAGTATAGTCCCGGCCCATGTACTGGGAAAAGGGGCACCCAGCAATAAGATAAATATTGGCCAGATCGGGTGTGGCCGGATAGCCTTGGGCCATGACATGCCTGATACCATGCAATTTGACGATGCTCGTATAATGGCCGTTTGTGATCTGGATTCAAAAAGGGCGCAGCACGCCAAAACCTTTACCGATGAATTTTACCAAAAAAAGACGGGTAAGGAAAAATACATGGATACGAAGGTATACGGTGACTATCGTGAGCTCTTGATGAACAAGGATATCGACGCCGTCATGATAAGTACACCCGATCATTGGCATTCGCAACCTGCCTTGGAAGCGGCCTTGGCCGGTAAGGATATATACTTGCAAAAACCGACGTCGTTGACCATAAAGGAGGGGCAACAACTAAGGGAGGTCGTAAAAAGCAAAAACGTTATACTACAGGTAGGAACCCAACAACGCGCCATGCCTCAATTTAGGGTTGCCGCCGAGTTGGTAAGAAATGGCAGGATCGGTAAGATCCACACCGTTAAGATAGGACTGCCAGGAGACCCCGCAGGGCCTGAGGCCCCTGAAATGCCTATACCTTCGAATCTGAATTTCGATATGTGGTTGGGTTCGACGCCAGAAGTACCCTATACCGAGATAGGGGTACACCCACAGGAAGGTTATGGACGTCCGGGCTGGTTGAGAATACGAAATTATGGTGCAGGCATGATTACAGGTTGGGGACAACACCACTATGATTCGGCCGCCTGGGGAATGAATACCGAATTGACCGGGCCAAAATCGGTCGAGGCCCTGGCCGAATTCCCAAAATCAGGATTGTGGAACGTACACGGCGATTTCTTCGTTAAGCATGAATACGATAACGGAATTACGGTCTATACAAGCGGAGGCTATACCAATGGGGTAAAATATATAGGTGATGACGGTTGGATATTTGTATCACGGGGTGCTTACCAAGCGTCCGCAAGTGATCCAGTAGACAAAGAAAAAAGCGCAAAAGCCCTAAATGCATCGGATTCAAAAATTTTGGAATCGGTCATTGGTGAAAATGAGATCCATCTTGAAAAAATCGACGACCAGCACGGCAACTGGCTGGATTGTATCAAAACCAGAAAGCAACCAATCTCACCAATCGAAAAAGGGCATAAGGCATGTGTTATTTGTTTGATTAGCGATATCGCGATGCAATTTGATAGAAAGTTGGAATGGGACGATGAAAAGGAGGAATTCATTAACGACGATGAGGCCAATGCAATGCTTCGACGTGAGCAACGAAAACCTTACGGAACGGATTATGTAAAGGTCTAAACACCAAAACAAAATAGCTTATGTACACCTCTTTCGAATATAAGAGGTGTTCTGGTTTTAAAAATTCCATTTTAAATTTGAATGGTTATATTTAATGCTTGCTTTAAAACGAACCTAGGATGGGTTCAATATTTCCTCGGTATTGGAGGCTATTGGAACAATTATTTTTGAATGGAATACGTATGAGAAACTATTTGCTTTTCACAATATTTTGCCTCGTTTTGTCTTGTGGGGAAAAAAAAGAAGAATCCATGTCGGCCAAAGATGAAGTACCATCAAAAGTAAAACTGATGACTTTGGATCCTGGGCATTTTCATGCTGCCTTGGTGCATAAGACCATGTATCCACAGGTCGATTCAACGATTTATGTGTTTGCGCCCGAAGGTGCCGAGGTACAAGACTTCCTGAATAAAATCGATGCCTACAATTCTAGGGAAGATTACCCGACGCAATGGAAAGTTGAAAAGTTTTACGGAGATGATTATCTGGAACAAATGCTCGATAAAAAACCGGGCAACGTTATGATCGTTGCGGGCAAGAACTCAAAAAAAATAGACTACATCCTGGCGGCGGTAAAAGCCGGGTTGAATGTATATGCCGACAAACCTTTGGTAATCGATCCCGAAGGATTGGAGAAGTTGAAAGAGGCCTTTAAGATTGCCGATGAAAAAGGGTTATTGGTCTATGATATCATGACCGAACGTTTTGAATCGACCACGGCATTGCAAAAACTTTTCTCGACCCTGCCCGATGTTTTTGGCGAATTGGTCGATGGAAGTCTAGAAGAACCAGCTATTAGCAAAGAGAGTGTCCATCACTTTTTTAAATACGTCTCCGGGCAACCCTTGGTTCGGCCACCTTGGTTTTTCGATATCAATGAAGAAGGGGAAGGTATTGTCGATGTAACGACGCATTTGGTGGATTTGGTTCAATGGGAAGCATTTCCAGGGCAGCTTATCGATTCGGCCGATGTCGAAATGTTGTCCGCACGAAGATGGCCGACGGTTTTGACCAAGGAGGAGTTTAAAAAAGTAACCGGCCTAGATGAGTTTCCCGATTATTTGCAAAAGGATATTATCGATGGAAAGTTGCACGCGTACTCAAATGGGGAGATGAACTATAAGATCAAGGGAAAACATGCTAAGGTGTCGGTGATATGGAATTATCAGGCTCCGGAAGGAACTGGTGATACACATTATAGCATTATGCGTGGCACAAAGAGCAATTTGGTGATTAAGCAAGGGGAAGAAGAAAGTTATAAACCCATATTATATATTGAGGCGAAAGATCCAAATGGATTTGAAGATTCTTTAAAAGTTGCGATAGAATCAGTAATCGCTGAAAATTTCGCTGGTACTACCTTTGAAAAAGTTTTCGATTCCGTTTGGAAAATAAATATTCCCGATCAATTCAAAATAGGGCATGAAGCCCATTTTGGCCAGGTAACGGAGAACTATTTAAAGTACTTGGAAAATGGGAAACTTCCCGAATGGGAAGTCCCCAATATGATGACAAAGTACTACACGACCATCGAGGCCTACAAGATGGCCAAGGAAAAGTAAGCAAAATGACCAACAACCAATTTTCAATAGAAAACAAAACCTATGCTCTGTCTGGGGCTACCGGAGCCTTGGGAGGTTCCATATCCGAATACTTGGTCCGTAATGGGGCCAAGGTAATCTTACTGGGAAGGTCCCCCGAAAAACTGGATAAAAAAGTTGCTGAACTAGACACAATATCCGATGGAAGGGCACATGCCTATGTTGTCGATCTATTGAACGAGGCCCAACTCAGAAAAATCAGTGAAAAGATTGCTTCGGAAATTGGGCAAATAGACGGATTGATAAATTTGGCGGGAGGCAATATTCCTGGGGCAACCTTGAAACCGGACCAAACCATATATGACCTTGAAATTGACGATACCAAAAAAGTAGTTGACATTAATTTGTTCGGTACGGTGCTTCCAACAATTGTCTTGAGCGAATTAATGGTGGAGCAAGGTTTTGGATCTATCGTGAACATATCTTCAATGGCTGCCAAACAGACAATTTCAAGGGTCTTGGGGTATTCTATGGCGAAGGCCGCCATTGATATTTTCACCAAATGGATGGCCAATGAGCTGGCATCGAAACATGGTGATAAAATTAGGGTCAATGCGATAGCCCCGGGGTTCTTTATCGGTAACCAGAACAGAAGACTCTTGACCAACGAAGATGGTTCTTATACCGATCGGGGCGACAAAATAATTGCGAACACCCCTATGGGCCGTTTTGGCGATGCTTCCGAACTCAACGGTATGGTACATTATCTGTTGAGCGATGCCTCAAGTTTCGTAACGGGCAGTGTTTTTGATGTTGATGGCGGGTTTAGTTCATTTTCGGGCGTATAGACCGTTGAGACTTTATAGAATGGACGGATGTTATGTGCTATTTTGAATTATATTAGAAGGCTTATGCAACAATATTCCGTAAAATATCATAACGCCAAGAAGACGTTCTTGGCCGTAGTACTTTTTTTGTTGCTTGGGTGGCTTGTAAATTCTTGTAAATCGGGCCTAGATACCAAGACATTGTATTTTGCACATTCACTTCCTATCACACACCCGGTTCATAAGGGAATTTTGGATATGCAGAAATTCTTGGAAGAGAAGTCGGGAGGCAAATTACAGATTAAAGTTTTCCCTGACGGTCAACTCGGATCGGAGCGTGAAGTGTTGGAATTATTGCAGATAGGTAGTATTGCCCTGACCAAGGTAAGTGCTGCATCCATGTCGAACTTCGCTCCTGAATATCAGGTGACCAGTATTCCTTATCTGTTTAGGGACAGTGAGCATCTTTTTAACGTGTTGGAAGGTGAAGTCGGCAAACAGTTGTTGGCAAGCGGTACCGAGTATCTTTTACGGGGACTCTGTTTTTATGATGCCGGAAGCCGAAGCTTCTACGCCAAAAACAAAGCCGTGAACTCGCCCGAAGATTTAAATGGAATGAAAATCCGTGTGATGAACGACCAAATGTCGGTCGACATGGTCAATACCTTGGGTGCGTCGGCAACGCCTATGGCCTATGGTGAACTGTACACGGCCTTACAGCAAAATGTAGTTGATGGTGCCGAAAACAACATTCCTTCGTTTGTGACCTCGAACCACTATGAAGTCTGCAAGTACTATACTTTTGATGAGCACACGATGGTGCCCGATGTAGTCGTTGTAGGTACCAAATTCTGGAACTTACTTGACGATACCGAAAAAGAATGGCTCCAAGAAGCGGCCGATGAAAGCGTAAGGCGGCAAAGGGTCTACTGGCAAGAAACGATAAAAGAAAATATGGAGGTGCTCAAGAAAGCCCAGGTCGAGTTTATCTATCCGGATAAAAGTAACTTTTCCGATAAATCTAGGCCAGTGCTACAGCGCATGATGAAGGATCCCAAAATGAAAGAGGTAATCGAAAAAATTCTGAAAAACTAATGCAACGAACGTATCGCCTTTTGAATAAGCTTATCGAGTCATTTTTGGTGATAATCTTCGGCCTTTTGGTACTCGATGTGGTTTGGCAGGTAGTATCACGGTATGTGGTGGGGCGGTCAAGTTCATTTACCGAAGAGTTTGCACGGTTTGCCTTGATCTGGCTGACCGTTCTGGGCGCCGCCTATATCAATGGACAGGAAGAAGGGCACCTTTCGATGGATTTTTTACTTTCGAAACTTCCCAAGAAAAAAAGGTTCAAAAGGCAACGTATCATCCAAATTATCATGGCCTTGTTTGCCCTTGTCGTAATGATTATCGGAGGCGGCAACTTGGTGTATACGACATTGACATTGGGCCAAATATCCCCTGCGTTGAACATTCCTCTTGGGTTTGTGTATGCTATCGTTCCCATAAGTGGGGCCATAATTATTTTCTTTTCCTTATACCATTTTCGAAAAACTTTTAATACGACCTCGAATGAGCATTGAGACCATCAGCATTTTAGTTTTGTTTCTTAGCTTTTTTGGCCTTTTGGCTTATGGTGTTCCGGTCGCTTATGCCATAGGCATTTCCTCTACCTTGACCTTGGTCTTGAATATGATTTTTATGCCGTCGATTACAACTATCAGCCAACGAATGACCACGGGGATCGATAATTTCGCACTCTTGGCGATTCCGTTCTTCATCTTGGCCGGGGAGATAATGAACCGTGGGGGAATCGCTGACCGATTGATTGCTTTTGCCAAATCGTTGATAGGAAGTTTTCCTGGGGGGCTTGCGTTCGTGAACATCATTTCCGCCATGTTGTTCGGTGCGATTTCAGGATCGGCAATTGCGGCTGCCTCTGCTATCGGTAGCACCTTGACCGACAAAATGGAAGAAGAAGGTTACCCACGGGAATATTGCGCAGCGGTGAATATTACCTCTTCTACGACGGGTCTATTAATTCCGCCGAGCAACGTACTCATTATATTTGCGCTAGCCAGTGGTGGCACGGCTTCGGTCGCAGCACTTTTTATCGCCGGATACATTCCGGGTATCTTGGTCGGCCTGGCAATTATGATTATGGTCTATGTCTATGCCATAAGAAAAGGATTGCCCCGCGCCCCTCGTGTGGGTTTTAAACAAGTATTCCGTGACTTTAGCAAAGCTTTTCTGAGTCTTACTTTATTGATCGTGGTCGTTGGTGGAATTGTCGGAGGTGTCTTTACAGCTACCGAGGCGGCTGCCATTGCGGTAGTATATGCCGTGTTGTTGGGCTTTTATAACAAGCAATTGAAGTTTGCCGATTTTCGCCCGATACTCTTAAAAAGTGCCAAAACAACCGCAATAGTTATGTTCTTGATTTCCACTTCCATGGCCATGTCGTGGTTGTTTTCTTTTGAATCGATTCCACAGAACCTTACCGGTTTTCTGCTGGATTCCGTAAAGAATCCGTTATTAGTACTCTTGTTTATCAATATTACCTTATTGATTGTCGGCACTTTTATGGACATGACCCCTGCGGTATTGATTTTTACGCCCATATTCCTTCCTGTTGTAATGGCTTTAGATATGCACCCGGTGCAGTTCGGTATGATCATCGTTTTGAATCTGTGTATCGGTGTATGCACACCGCCTGTAGGCACATTGTTGTTCGTTGGCAGTGGTGTGGCCAATGTGCCCGTGACCAAAGTAATCAGACCTTTGTTGCCTTTGTTGGGAGTAATGGTATTAGTACTGTTATTGTTGACCTATATACCTGAACTTTCTCTATGGATGCCCAGAATTTTTGGGCTTATTGATTAAAAATATCCATATTCCCCTAATTCTTTTTTTGTAGGTCTAATTCGAAGAAGCGATCGTAATTTTGAATTGAGGTGGCTTGTTAGTGTTTGCCGATATTTTGGTACAATTTCGCCATCAGATGGGCATGCTCGTCATAGGCCGATTCAAAGAGATCTATCGCTTGTTGCTCGCCAACGATTTTTCCACTGCTCAGCACTTTTGGTGATTTTCCATTTTTATGGAGAATGCTTGCTACTTCGGCTTTGATGGAATTGATCAATAAAACCCCGCCCAAAGTGGATCCGGGCGCAACTGGAGAATCGAGACCATCGAGATAGATCATGGCATCGCCCAAGGGCGCGCCGGTATCGAGAACATAATCCGCGAAGTCGGTCAATTTTTTGCCATCGGATTTTTTCGAGGAACTCCCTTCCAAATGTAGCTTACTCACCAGAGCGACTACTTTGATATTCCGTTTTTGAAATTCCTCGGCCATTTCGATAGGAACGACATTGCATCCACTGGAGGAAATGACCAATGCGGTATCTTTTTCATCGGTATCAAAATTACGCAAGATGCGGGCCGCCAATCCCGGAACGTTTTCTAGAAACATGGCCTGTCGTTGGCCGTTGGCGCCCACCACAAGATTATGGAAAGAGAGCGACAACTCTACTATGGGATTAAACCCCGGGAACGAGCCATACCTCGGCCACATTTCTTCGACCATTATTCGACTGTGCCCGGAACCAAAAAGATGTACCATGCGGCCGTTCAATATGGATCGGGCGAACAATTCCGCGACTTCCTGAATAATGGGTTCCTGCTTTTCGATTGCGGCAATAATCCCCTTTCCTTTTTCTAAATATTGTTTTGTTAGGCTCATTTTCTATATGTTGTTTTTAGCGTAGTAAGCGGCACCGATGGCCCCGGAATATTCCCCCAATTTTGCTTTTTCGATTTTAATTCGATGACCGCTAGGGCGCCATTCGTAATCGGACATGAATTCCTTTAAGGGCTTTAAAAGGGAATCTTCCGCACCGGCCGTGATACCTCCTCCTAGAACAATGATTTCCGGGGAAAGGATATTTGTTAAGGAAGCCAAGGCCACGGCCAGTCTGCGAACGGATTCCAGCCACCATGTTTTGGCTTTTAAATCCCCATTTTCATAAGCATTGACCAACTCTCGGATGCTTTTGAAAGTGCCTTCTGTCCGTTGGGAAACCGAAAAGTTTCCTACGGCATGTTCCAGACTTCCGGGCATATTGGTCATGGTCTGGGGACCGTTCATGTCCACTGTCATATGGCCCACATGTCCGGCCCGTTGTAGATTTCCTTGATATAGCTTTCCATCGATAATAATTCCACCGCCCACGCCCGTACCTAGAGTGAGCATCAAAAAATGTTGTACCCCTTTGGCACGATAAAATGATTCGTATTCGGCGATGCAGGCGGAGTGCCCATCATTGATGACTTTGATATTTCGGTCGAGTTCAACGGACCAATTGAAATTTTCAATACCCTGCAATCGTTCCGGCATATGGAGCGTCATCTTGTTTTGCGCATCTACAAGTCCGGGTGCGGAAATGCCGCAATACAAAAAAGCCGGGTTCCCATTGGCATATTGTTCCGTTTTTTGATGAATAGCGGCTATTATTTTTTGTTTCCAAATTTCGGCTTCGCCACTTCCATCTTCGGTCAAGACTTCGTTCTTTTCAAGAATTTCGCCAACTTCATCGAGAACGACGATTTTGATTTTCGTGCCGCCAATGTCGATTCCAAGATAGTGCTTTTCCATCCTGTTGTTTATTGGTATTGCCCTTCGCTTATCGACCATCCTCCATCCACTGCTAAAACCTGTCCAGTAATGAATTTTGAATCGGGATGCAAAAACATCAATACGGCATTATTGATATCTTCCGAAGCTCCGGGGCGGCCACCGTCCAAAGGTTGTTTCGTTTTTATAAAGGATAGAATTTCCACATCTTCGGCAGCACGTTTTGCCATAGGGGTAAGGAACAGGCTCGGGGCAATGACGTTTACACGGATGTTATGTTCCGCATAATAGGCCGCGATGGATTTCGAGAAACCGATAATCGCCGACTTGGAGGCGGCATAGGCGTGAGTCGTAAAATGTTTTGGGGAAGGGGAGAACCCCAATACGGATCCCATATTAAGGATTGCGCCTTCTTTTTTATGTTCGAGAAAATAACTGATCATCGCTTGGTTGGAAAGCATCATAGAGGTCAGGTTAAGTTCCATGGTCTTGTTCCAACCTTCCAGGGTAATTTTGTCCAGCGGGCCGTCGCCCCATTTTCGTCCACTGCCTCCGGCAACATGAAAAAGCCCAGAAATACTTCCGAAGTGGTCTTGCGCCGTTTGAATGGCCTTTTTCATGGTTTCGGGTTCGGTGGCATCGCCACTGATTGCAATACAGTTGCCCCCTAAAGCTTCCTCCGCCTTTTTACAACTCTCCGGATTTCTGCCTACGACCACCACATTGGCGCCATTTTCGTTTAGGGCGATTGCGGCGGATAGTCCCATGCCTGTGGTACCGCCCATTACGATATAGGAAGTATTTTTAAAGTCCATTGATTCCGAAATGTAAACTAATATTGATATGCCGTATCGAAATAATACTTTCCTTGATCGGTACGAATCGGTTTATACATGGTTGTTTCTATCATTTCACGTTCGGCAATGCACTTTCTATGGCCGAACGCGTGGTATCGTAACTTTTTTTGAGCAGTGTTTCGGCATCCATGGTTTCCCAATAACCCTTATTGAAAAGCTCTACCGAAAGCCCTCCCCGAAACCCGGCAGCATATAATTTTGGTAAGATGTCATTGAAAGGACAGACACCTTCCCCGGGCAATACCCGATCGGCATCGGTCAACAAGGCGGCTTCCGGACTCCCTGGATAATCATTCATGTGGATGACCGGGAAATTTGCGGCGTTCAAGGTGCTGATCGTATTCCAATCGTTCCCTCCCCGGTGTACATGGTAGAAATCGAGCAACATGGTTGCCTTCGGATGCTTGCTGTCAATGACTATTTTGGCACAATCGGAAACCTTATGTAAAGCTCCCATACCCCAAAGTTCAATAACAGGAACGACCCCCGTTTCATCACCAAGGTCCAATATGGCCCGGTAGCGTTTGGCATACTCATCGTATTTGGTCGGGTCTATCTTTTCGATTCCCTGAACGGGGGCGGCAAAATAGTTGGCACCGAGCGCTGCGACCATCGTCATTTCCGATTTCATCAATTTCAATGCTTCTTCCCGTTTATCCGAATCTTCACTGCACCATTCTGAAAATGCAATTATATTCTCCAATACCAGATTATGGGCTTGGAGTTTTTCCCTTAGGGTCAACAGGTTACCACCACCATCTACATAGGCCTTGATGTCGCGCATCCATAGTTCAATGCCATTAAAACCTGCTTTTCCGACCAAATCGATTTGTTGATCGACCGGGAGTTTGTAGGCCATTAAAGTTGAAGTGTTCAAGCTTACCCGTAGAGGCAATTTGGCTTTTGATGCCATTGTATCACCTGTAGGTGATTTTTCCTTTGCGCCGTTGAAGCCTAGGCCTAGCAGTCCTGCAGCACTGACTTTCAGCCCTGTAGTAATGGCACTTCGTCTTGAGATTTTATTTTTCATGGTTTATTCGATTATAAACGTTATCGGGCCAAGGTAACTTTACTAGAGACTTCCCCTGTTTTTTTATGTTTTAAGATTACCGTTACATCTCCATTAGGTAATATTTCCTCTTTAATGAGATAGTGGTCGTCATCGTATGATTGCCATTGTTTTTGGTTGTCTTCAGGTTCATCGCCCCGCCAGTCCTCTAAAACGACAGGTTCCCATGTTTTACTTTTTGCAGATTTGAAAGCGGCATCCAAAATGGCATTCACTACATAACCGTCGTAGAAGGTTTCCAACGGTTCCCGGTCTTCCTCTATGGCCGTAAACATATCGGTAAACATGTGCGGATAGCCAAGTTCGTGGGCCTCGTCGCCAACGGGGAACAACCAGCCTGTACTTGATTCCGCTTTTTCGGCAACGTAGCCGTCACCACCTTTTCCCGTGCTGAACATTTCGAAACCGGTACGCAAAAAACTGTTGACCCAAATGGTGCCTTCCGTACCCATGACTTCGTCGCGAAGATCCATTCCTCCCCTGAACGTCCAACTGACTTCGAACTGTCCGATAGCGCCATTGGCATATTTTACAAGTCCGATGGCATGATCTTCGGCATCGATAGGATGGACCTGGGTATCGGCCCAGCACATGACCTCGATAGGTTTAATATTTTTTCCAATAAAATTTCGGCTGATCTCCACACAATGGCACCCCAGGTCGATGATGGCACCACCCCCGGATTTTTCCTTGTCCCAGAACCAATCGCTGTGCGGACCGGGGTGTGTTTCGCGGGATTTTGCCCAAAGCACACGACCGATATCACCGCGTTTGACACTTTCCATCGATTTCAGGAATTTCGGCGTGTAACAAAGATCCTCCAGATAGCCGCCAAAGATTCCGGCGTTTTCGACGGCGTCCAACATTCGTTTGGCCTCTTCGGCATTTCTTCCCAACGGCTTTGTACAGATGACGTGTTTTTTTGCTTTAGCACAGGCCAATACCGCCGGCTCGTGCAAATGGTTGGGTAGGGAAATCAATACTACATCCACATCGGGGTGCGCAATGGCTTCTTCCATCGAAGTACTGTAATGCTCCAGCCCATAATCTTTGGCAAAGCGTTTCGCATTTTCTTCGTTTCTCGAATACACCATAGTGACACGGTCCATACGTCGCTGTGCATGTAATGATTCGGCATAAAAACGGGCTATAAAACCTGAGCCCAACATGGCGATTTTCATAGTTTACTTCTTTGTGGACATTATTGCATAGCTTGTTGCCATCTTATACTTCTCAAAGTTTACATGTCCTGGCATAAAAAATTGTGTAAGGGTAAATGTAAGTATTTTAACTTGTGGATGCCAGCCAAAATACATTGGTTTGAATCGCCAACAAAATCACAAGCGATTTGTCGTGTCGAAAAGGAAGATTTGTAGCCATCAAAAAAACAAATTCGATTATTTCTTTTTACATTTCCAAAAGGAAAAATTTTAAGGAAGTTCTTAAGTCGAACTCGATTAAGGTTCGTATCAAAATATTCGAAAATGAAATTTAGTTTAAAGGGCAAAGTAGCAATTGTAACGGGCGGAGGTAGTGGAATCGGCAAGGCCATTTGTCTTGCGCTTGCAGAAAGTGGTGCTATTGTGCACATTTTGGAATTGCAGGAAGAATTTGCAAATGATACCGTTGCCAAGATAACCGAAAAAGGGGGTAAAGCGATGGCCCATACTTGTAATGTGGCCGAACATGAAGAGGTCAAAAAAGTTATCGGGGCTATTTTGGAAGATGGCCCGATAGACATTTTGGTCAATAATGCGGGTATTGCACATGTTGGTAATGTAGAAACGACACAGGAAGCTGATCTGGACCGAATTTATGCGGTCAACATCAAAGGTGTCTATAATTGCATACATGCGGTCATTCCTTTTATGAAAGAAAAGGGAGGTGTAATTATCAATATGGCTTCTGTTGCAGCGACCGTTGGTATTAATGACCGTTTTGCCTATGCGATGTCAAAAGGCGCAGTGCTTACGATGACCTATTCGGTGGCCAAGGATTATTTGGAATATGGAATTCGGTGTAATAGTATTTCCCCGGGAAGGGTACATACCCCTTTTGTAGATGGATTTATTGCTAAAAATTATCCGGGCCGGGAAAAGGAGATGTTCGACAAATTATCAAAGACCCAACCGATCGGAAGAATGGGAATCCCTGAGGAAATCGGTAATTTGGCCTTATATTTATGCTCTGACGAAGCTTCTTTCATTACAGGAACCGACTTTCCCATCGATGGTGGATTTATTAAATTAAACGCTTAAACTTAAACACATGAAACCGACATGACTAAAATAATCTTTAGATACTCAAGGCAATGATTATTTTAGTCATCAAAGGTTACATGTGACCAATTGAAAACAATAAAAATTAACACATGAAATTAATACGCTTTGGAAACGAAGGCAATGAAAAACCGGGTCTAGAACTGGAAGACGGTTCGTGGGTCGATGTTTCCGGTTTTGGTGAGGACTATGACGAAAACTTTTTTGGCACGGGTGGCATAGATAGGTTGGCCTCTTGGTTGGAAACGAATATGAAGAGCTGTCCGGGAGTATCTAAAGATATGCGTCTGGGCCCTCCTATGACACGTCCTTCGAAAATTGTCTGTGTGGGCCTGAATTATGCGCAACATGCTGCCGAGTCGGGTATGGCCATACCGAAAGAACCGGTATTGTTCTTTAAGGCGACTTCGGCTATTGTAGGCCCCAATGATGATTTGATAATACCAAAAGGTAGCGAAAAAACCGATTGGGAGGTCGAGTTGGCCATTGTAATCGGCAAGAAGGCCTCGTATGTTTCCGAAGCCAATGCGTACGACCATGTGGCCGGTTATGTGTTGCACAACGATTATAGTGAAAGAGCCTTTCAGATTGAAAAAGAAGGCCAATGGTGCAAAGGTAAAGGATGCGATACTTTCGCTCCCATCGGGCCTTACATTGCCACCAAAGACGAAATACCGAACCCAAACAACCTGAATTTATGGTTGAAGTTGAATGGCGAGATGGTTCAGAACAGCTCTACCGATGATTTTATTTTTAATGCACAGGAAGTGGTCAGCTACATTAGCCAATTTATGACCTTACTTCCTGGAGATATTATTTCAACGGGAACACCTTTCGGGGTAGGACTTGGTTTTGACCCGCCTAAATACCTGAAACCTGGTGACGTTGTAGAACTGGGTATCGAAGGATTGGGGAGTTCGAAACAAACCGCACGTGCCTATCAATAAGATATCGATTTGGACTTACAACTAAAAGACAAGGTCATTCTGGTCACCGGAGGCTCAAAAGGTATCGGAAACGGTATTTGTAATGTGTTGGCCAATGAGGGGGCGATTCCGGTGATAATCGGTAGAAATCGGGACGATGTTATGGCGGCGGTCCAGAATATTGAAAAAGATGGAAATAAAGCCTATTATGCATTTGCCGAACTGACAGACCCCGAGCAGTGTAGATTGGCGGTCGAGCGCACCGTTGAAAAGTTTGGAAGGATCGATGGGCTAATCAATAATGCCGGTGTCAACGATGGGATAGGTTTGGAAAATGGCAATTACGAAGATTTTTTGCGTTCTATCAATCGAAATCTTACCCATTATTATATGATGGCGCATTATGTGTTGCCCGAGCTCAAAAAAAGCAAGGGGTCCATTGTAAATATCGGTTCAAAGACTTCCATGACCGGACAAGGAGGTACCTCAGCATACGCTGCGGCAAACGGAGGTCGAAATGCCTTGACACGGGAATGGGCGGTTGAATTGTTACCTTATGGCATACGGGTAAATGAGGTAATTGTTGCCGAATGTTTTACACCCTTGTACGACCGATGGATAAAAACATTTCCAAATCCAAAAGAAAAGCTGGAGGGTATCGTTGCCAATATCCCTTTGGAGAATAGAATGACCACCGCCGAAGAAATCGCCAATATGGTAGTTTTTCTGCTATCGTCTAAATCGAGCCATACCACTGGGCAACTCATTTTTGTAGATGGCGGATATACCCATCTTGACAGGGCCTTATAGGTGAAAAATACCGAATGATATGACAACCGACCAAAAACCACCCGTGGTATCCAAAAAGATACTGCTTCCATTTATTTTGATAACTTCCCTATTCGCACTTTGGGGTTTTGCCAACGACATTACGAACCCGATGGTTTCGGCCTTCAAGAAAATATTGGAACTGAGCAATACCCAAGCTTCTTGGGTGCAGGCCGCTTTTTATGGAGGATATTTCACCATGGCACTTCCTGCCGCGTATGTGGCCAAGAAATACTCCTATAAAACCGGTATTTTGGTCGGACTCGCTTTGTATGCGATCGGGGCATTGTTGTTTTATCCAGCCGCCGCGATGGAGAATTACATGTTCTTTCTAGTGGCTTTGTATGTACTGACCTTTGGCCTTGCGTTTTTGGAAACTACTTCAAATCCGTTTATTTTGGATATGGGTGCCGAGGAGACCGCGACCCAGCGCTTGAATTTGGCACAGTCGTTCAACCCGATCGGTGCCTTGACTGGGCTTTTTGTGGCTCAGACCTTTATTTTGGCGGCCTTACAATCCGATGACCTCGATGTAAACGGAAACCCTATTTACGAAACCTTGACAGGTGCTGCAAAGGCCGCTGTAAAGACGTCTGACCTCCAGGTAATTCGAAACCCGTATGTTGCTTTGGGCCTTTTTGTCATATTTATGATGATTCTCATCGCCTTGGTAAAAATGCCCGAAAAGAAGGAAGATGAAAATGCGACCGATATGTTCAACTCCATAAAACGCATTTTCAAGAAAGAACGTTTTGTGGGCGGGGTTTTGACCCAGATGTTTTATGTAGGAGCCCAGATCATGTGTTGGACATATATTTATCAGTATGCGGAAAACCTGGGCATCGACAATCGGGAAGCCGTAAATTATGCCTATGCGGCCCTGATTATTTTCTTGCTGGGCCGTTTTCTTTGTACCTATCTCCTCAAATTTATAAATTCAGGAAAATTGTTGATGCTTTTGTCGATTTTGGCCGTTATGTTTTGTTTGGGCACTATTTTTATACAGGGCATGGGAGGGCTTTATAGTCTCGTTCTGGTATCGTTCTGTATGTCGTTGATGTTTCCGACAATTTACGGTATTGCCCTCACGGGATTGGGCGACGATGCGAAGCCTGCCTCGGCCTTTTTGGTCATGGCAATAGTTGGCGGGGCTTTTATGCCCGTTTTACAGGGAATGATTCTTGATATGGGAGGAAGTGCTTATAACGACATTACGATTCTAGGGGTGCCCGAGGTGAATTTCTCGTTTATTTTGCCTTTGGCGTGCTTTTTAATTGTTGCACTTTA
Source organism: Bacteroidia bacterium (assembly GCA_030428705.1). Lineage (GTDB taxonomy): Bacteria > Bacteroidota > Bacteroidia > Flavobacteriales > Flavobacteriaceae > Meishania. The sequence goes on along the minus strand of JAUIDI010000002.1, from coordinate 792,641 downwards.
TGGATACCGCACTTTAAAGGTCTACAAGGTCGGCTAGGAAAATTTAAACAAATAGAATTAGGCAATCGGAAATGGGAAGAATTACGAACATAACTTTTAATGCACAATATCCGTCGATAGAGGATCTGCGCGAAAGGGCCCAAAGGAAAATCCCCAAATTTGCCTTTGAGTATTTGGATGGGGGGTGCAACGAAGATGTGAATCTGCATAAGAACACTTCGGAAATAAGGGAGGTTGAACTGATACCCGAATATTTGAGCGAACATACGGGGTCGGACATCAGTACTGAGTTGTTCGGCCATACCTATGACGCTCCGTTCGGCATTGCCCCGGTAGGGTTACAAGGACTCATGTGGCCGAATTCTCCTGAAATATTGGCAAAGGCGGCATTTGAGCATAACATACCTTTTGTGCTGAGTACGGTCTCGACCAGTAGTATTGAACGCATTTCCGAATTGACCGAAGGCCGTGCGTGGTTTCAATTGTACCATCCGACCGAAAATAGGCTGAGGGACGACATCATCAAAAGGGCGGAGGCCGCGGAATGTCCGGTCTTTGTCATTCTTTGTGATGTGCCGACCTTCGGATTCCGTCCACGTGATATTAGAAACGGATTGGCCATGCCCCCAAAAATGTCGATCAGGAATATAATCCAAATTTTGGGCAAGCCCGAATGGGCCATGAGAACCTTGATCCATGGTCAGCCTAATTTTGAGACCTTGAAACCGTATATGCCCAAGAATCTTGATTTGAAACAGTTGGGGAAATTTATGGACCAGACTTTTTCGGGAAGGTTGAACGAAGAAAAAATAAAACCGATCCGCGATATGTGGAAGGGGAAACTGGTGCTCAAAGGCGTAGCAAACGAAGCCGATGCCGAAAAGGCCATTCGTTTGGGCCTTGATGGAATCATCGTCTCAAATCATGGCGGTAGGCAGTTGGATGCCGGCGAATCTACGATCAAACCTTTGACAAGGATTGCCGAAAAATATGGGGACCAAATAACCGTCATGATGGACAGTGGTATGCGTTCCGGTCCTGATATAGCTAGAACCTTGGCAAGTGGGGCCAAGTTCACCTTTATGGGGCGTTCGTTTATGTACGGGGTTTCCGCTCTTGGCAAAGCGGGCGGTAATCATACGATTTCACTTTTAAAAACCCAGCTCAAACAGGTAATGGAGCAGATTTGCTGCGAACGCGTTGAGAATCTTCCAAAACATTTGAAATAAGCGTTAATTTCCACCCTATTGATTGGATGGCAAACTGGCCCGGATACCCTTTTTTTGAATAGTTTCTATATACATGATAACTTGTTCGGTAAGGCCACGAATTAAGTTCAGGTCCTCACCCCATATAGCCACGTTTCCTAAAACGGCATGTACCATTTCGGAAAGGTCTATCATTTTCGTTTCGAATTCTTTCCATACGGTATCGAAAAACTCCAAAACTTGCTCACTGTCGTTTAACGCAATTTTTTCGTTGTTCCACTTTCCTTTGTAAAAAAGAATCAAAGCGGACAATGCAAAGACGATATGTGTCGGAAGTTTCTTTTCGATTGACAGATAGTCCTTTAGGGTCGGCAGCAGCCGCGTGGCGAATTTAGAGGTGCCGTTCAATGAAATACTGATGAGTTGATGCTTTAATAGGGGATTTCGAAAGCGGTCCAGTACGGCTTGAACGAATGCATGTTTGGTCGCCTCGTTGAAGTCAAGTGTTTTGCATACTTCGGTCAACAGCAGCGATTCAATGAAATTGCTCACTTCTATGTCATCCATCACCTTATCGACCAAGCGCAAGCCGGACAAATAGCCTATTGGAACCATGGCCGTATGCGCACCGTTCAGAATCCGCACTTTCATTTCACGGTAAGGAATCAAATCATCTACGAATTCAACGTTAAGGCCGGTTTTTGCAAAAGGCAGTTCGGCCTGTACCAGATCGGGTGCATCTATGACCCAACTATGGTAATATTCGCCTGCCACCAAAAGGTCGTCCGTAAAGCCCATTTCGGTCTGTAACTTTTCGACCCGATCTAACCGGTAACCCGACACGATGCGGTCGACCAAGGTGTTGCAAAAATAATTTGACCCTTCGACCCACTTTTTAAAGCCATCTTCCAAGGCCCAATGATTGGCATAATCGAGAATCGTACGCTTTAGTCCCGTACCGTTTTGTTCAATGAGCTCGCAGGGTAAAAGAATACATCCTTTTGATGGATCGGCATTGAAATGCAGATAGCGGTGGTGCAACCAGATTGTCAGTTTGGCCGGAAACTCCTTGGGGGGGGCACCCGAATAATTGTCCGAGGGATTGAATTTTATACCTGCTTCCGTAGTGTTTGAGACTATGAATCGGATATCGGTCTCTTTGGCGAGATCAAGGTATTGTTGCCATTCGGTATAAGGGTTGATGATTTCTTGAACACAGGTAACCAACTTTTTTTCGGCAATCGATTCTCCACTTTTGATTCCGTCCAACACAACCGTAAACAAACCGTCCTGGGATTTTAATTTTTGGTAATCGCCTCTTTCCGTAGGTTTGATGATAACAATTGCCGCGTTAAAATCGGTCTTCTCATTAAGTATTTGTATCATCCAATCGACGAATGCCCGCAAGAAATTGCCGCCTCCAAATTGCATTATCCTTAGCGGTAAGGCCGGTAGATTTTTGACGGTCGTTCTGTTAAGTTGCTTCATTTATCGGGACTAAAATTCGACTGTTGCCTTTATCACCCCATTGCTCGGATTCAACCAATTGTCGAAATGACCGATCATTTCGGTATAGGGTACTGTATGGGTTATAAAGGAATGTATGGGAAATTGGCCCGAACCCAATACTTCGATAACATGTTCAAAATCGTTTAAGGTTGCATTTCGACTGCATAACAAGGTTGTTTCCTTGGCATGGATGGCCGGATGCTGAAAACTTAGTTCTCCCTTTGAAAGTCCTACCAAGACATATCTGCCGCCATGCGACATGTATTGATGACCGGTTTCCAAAGCGCCTTTGTGTCCCGTTGCATCGAATACTGCCGTGGCCAAATCGCCATTGGTCAGTTGGGCCACGCTTTCGAAAGCATCTTCTTTGGCAATTATGGCACAATCTACCCCGATCTCATTCTTGACATATTCAATCCGTTCTATATTGGTGTCCATGGCTATTACCTTTGCGCCTGCAATTTGTGCCAATTTCATAATGCCTATTCCGATGGGGCCACATCCAATAACTACTATGGTTTCCCCTTTTTTTATCTGTGCCCTTCGGATTGCATGGGCACCAATGGCCAAGGGTTCTACAATGGCCATTTGGTCGATATTCAGGTTTTTTGCAGGGATTAAAAGGTCAATGGGCAAGGCTATGAATTCCTGCATTCCTCCGTCGGTATGTATGCCCAAAACTTGAAGATTTGTACAGCAATTCGTTTTTCCGTTACGACAGGCGATACATTTTTTGCAGCTGAGGTAGGGCATCACTACAACACTGTCACCAGGTTTTAATCCTTTGTCGTTTTCATCGATTTCCTCGATTCGGGCGGCCAGTTCGTGACCAAGGATTCTAGGATAGGTGAAAAACGCTTGGTTTCCTCCATAGGCATGCAAGTCGGTTCCGCAAATGCCAACTTTCTTGATTTTCAATAGTGCCTCACCAGAATTTTTAACAGGTTTTTCTTTCTCCTTTAAAATAAACTCACCCGGTTTTTGACAAACAATATATTTCATTAGAATCCTTTAAAAACCGTAGTATTTCCTTAAAGATAAGTAGCGCATATAAATATAATCAAGTGACCCCTACTTTTTTGAATATCCTAGAAAAAAGATGATAACTTACTTTTTAGAAACAGATGTCAATTTCTCGGCCGCGGTCCTCTTCATATAATCCAAATTGAGCAGGGCTTTCTGCGTAAAGTCAAAAAGGCTGCGACAGCGATCGAGGTTTTGGTTCTCGTAAGCCACTTTATAATAAATGTTATCGTTAAGATAATCGGTCAATGCCCTAAGCCCATGAATAAAGGGCATAAATACCGCACCGAGATGTACCGTATTGATTTCTTCCCGTGATAAAAATGGGCCGACCGATGCGAGTCCGTCCACAAAAGACTTAAAAAGGTCTTTATCAAAAGTAATCTTACCATGATCCTGTTCGTCTTCAGGTGCCGTATTCGCGATGGTACGGATGGCATCCCCAAAATCATAATAAAAATATCCTTTCATCAAAGTATCCAGGTCGATTAAACAAAGGGCGGTGTTCTCTTTTTTTGTGAAAAGAATATTGTTGAGTTTGGTGTCATTATGGCAAATTCGGAGGGGTAATTTCTTTTGTGTCAGTTCCGAAAGCTTTCCCAATACATCTATGGCAAAATGAATCATATCATTTGCAATATGCAGTTTATCGGAATTTGCCGTTTTAAGCGATCGATTAAATTGTTCGCTTCTTAAATCGAGGTCATGGAAACGGGGAATGGGCTCGATATAGTCATTGACTTCCACATCTTGCAACAATACATGGAACTGACCTATTATTCGGCCCGCCTCGAAGGCTATTTTGGGATCGGTGGTAGTATTGTAAGCGGTACTGTGGTCAATAAAGGTCATCAACCTCCAGTATCCTTCTTGGTCTTCAAAATATTTTTTGCCCTTTATGGTCTTAATCAAAGTTATCTTGCGATAATCAGGGGCATCGAGTTGTTTTAGCGCCTTGTCGATATTGCGCATAAGCCCTTTCATATCCTTGAAGACCTGATGGTTTACGCGTTGAAGAATATATACGGAACAACCATTTTCCAATACTAGAAAAGTATCGTTGATATACCCATCGGTCAGTGGCTTAAAAGTGTACTGCTTTTGAGAAACTTCGAAATGGCGTAAAACTGTATTTAAGGTCGTATCTGGATATTTACTCATTTCAGTTCCATAAGGGAGAAGCATAATCGCCTTCGGAGGTCTTTTGACTTAGATATTCCACGGCCTTTTCTCGGTCACTGGCGTAAGTGACACCGAACCACTCGCCATCGGAAGGAACTACTTTTACCGAAATATCGCCGGCCTGTAGCATGTCTTGAACAATTTTAGGAATATACAGTTCACTTGTTTTGGCCAGCTCTTCGTCGGCAAGAAAGGTTCTAAAATCGTTTTCTATCTTATCAAAGATCGATGGCTTACAGACCCAGAAATTCATACTTACCTGCTCGTCACCGGTATACTTGTTCTGCGAATCCCGGTCAATGACAATGTCGCCATCTTGTTCTAGTTTCAATCGTTCATTTACCGAAACCAAATTTTCACCGTCCACTTTACATACCCCGCGGGAGACCGTACCGTGTTCGGATAACGTATCCTTTAGTGTATAGCCTACCAGGGCAAATGTATTGTCATTTTTGTGCGCTCGCATAAAGTCGGCGGCGTTGCGATAGGCGGCCGCCCCATAGAAATCATCGGCATTGATAACGGCAAAAGGTCCGTTAATGACATTTCTGGCGGTCCAAACGGCATGGGCCGTGCCCCAAGGCTTTGGCCTTTCCCCGGTGTAAACGACCCCGTCGGGAAGGTCCGTTATCTCTTGGGCCAAAACATCCAATTTGATTCCAGCCGGAAGTTTTCCCTCCATCTGTTCGGTGACATGATGTATGTATTCCTTTTTGGTAATGACCACAATATGATCGAATCCGTTTTTTAGGGCGTCGTACATTGCGAATTCCATCAAGAATTCTCCTGCGGGTCCAAGGTCGTCGAATTGTTTTAACTTTCCATATCTGCTGCCGCTTCCGGCCGCCATCAAAAGTAAGGTCATAAATTTCAATTTTTAATGGTGCAAAAGTAGGACATTACAGTCAAAACGACTTCCGATAATCGACATACCTAACAATAATCTATACCAACGTGGATTTTTACACCATATTTTTCTATTTTGGAAATGGATTCATAAATAACTTGGACCCAAATAAGACCTTGGTATATGAAGATTAAATATTTAATGCTTTTGCTGTTTACCCTATTGTGCCTTGGTACACGATCGCAGGTCGACGAGCGACCCAATATTCTGGTCATTATTTTCGATGATGCCGGATTGGACATGAGTGCTTACGGAAGTACCTATGTAAACACTCCTGGCTTTGATGCGATTGCCAAAGAAGGTGTTCTTTTCAACAGGGCCTACACGCCCAATGCGAAATGTGCGCCTTCAAGGGCTTCGATAATTACTGGAAGGAATCCTTGGCAGCTCGATGCCGCCGCAAACCATGTAATTTATTTTCCGCCCAAGTTCAAGACCTATCAAGAGGTGTTGTTGGAAAATGGATATGCTACAGGTTATACTTCAAAAGGTTACGGTCCGGCGGTAACGCTTACCGCAGATGGCCGGGAACGCAAAGTCATGGGGCAGGCCTTCAATGAAAAAAAGTTGCAGCCTGCCACGACGGGTATTTCAAATAATGATTACAGTGGCAACTTCAAGGACTTTTTGGAAAAGGTTCCCCAGGACCAGCCTTGGAGTTTTTGGGTCGGTAGCATCGAACCGCATCGGGGCTACGAATATGGTACGGGTAAGAAGTTAGGAGGAAAATCAGAGAATATGATTAAAGATTTTCCACCCTATTGGCCCGATAATGAGGTTACGCGAAACGATTTGCTTGATTATGCCTTCGAGATCGAGGATACCGATAAACATATCGTAAAGATCTTGGAGACCTTAAAGGAGAAGAGACAATTGGAAAATACCTTGATCGTGGTTACCTCCGATCATGGCATGCCCTTTCCGAGAGTCAAGGGCGATCAATATGAAAATGCGAACCATATTCCCATGGCCGTTCTTTGGAAGGATAAAATGAAATCCGTAGGTAGGGTCGTGGACGATTATATCAGCTTTATCGACCTTGCCCCGACTTTTTTGGAAGCAGCCGGAGTCGATTGGCAATCCTCGGGAATGCATCCGGCCACTGGGAAAAGTCTAATGAACATCATCGTTTCGGAGAAATCGGGACAAATTGAGGCCGAGCGCGACTATGTTCTTGTGGGCAAGGAAAGACACGATACGGGGCGACCGGGCGATGTAGGCTATCCAATTCGCGGTATCCATAAGAACAATATGCTGTACATAAAGAACTATGAAATTGACCGATGGCCCAAGGGCAATCCCGAAACGGGCTATTTGAATACCGATGGAAGCCCTACCAAGACCGAAATCTTAAACTCAAGGAGAAACGGTAATAAAGAGTATTGGAAAATGAACTTCGGAAAAAGGATAGAAGAAGAGCTTTACGATATCGTAAAAGATCCTTTTTGTATGAATAATCTTGCTTCTGACCTGGCCTATGCCGATATGAAGGCTTCCCTCAAATCGGAAATGGAGAGCAAGCTTTTAGCGCAGGGTGATTTGCGCATGATCGGTTTTGGACATTTGTACGAGCAGGCGCCTTTTGTAAACGGTAGAAATTTTTATACCGATTTTATGGCGGGTAAAAACCCGAAGGCCGGCTGGGTAAACGATACCGATTTTGAACCCTATTTATTGGATGGTGATGGCAATGAACTAAAACCGTTAGATTCGTTCATTAAAAACTAATGCAATAAACACACTACATGGATATTGTCTTCGCGTATTTAGTCTTGTATTTCAAAGGCGAAATGCCAGCGATTTTTTTGAACACGTCACGAAAGGCCTTGGGGTCGTTGTAACCTACCTCGTACATCACCTCGTTAACGGTTTTTCTTCCTTTTTCAAGTTCTTTTTTGGCGGCTTCTATTTTTACCCGTTGTAAATATTCCAATACCGTATTCGCGGTGGCCTTTTTGAAACGACGTTCAAAAGTACGGCGGCTCAGTGCCATATTTTCACATAGATCGGATACTGCAATTTTGTTTTGATAATGTTTTTCTATGTATTCTTGCGCCCTGAGTACCTGTTTGTCTTTGTGGTTTTTTTGTCCGGAAAAAAGCATGAACGGCGATTGGCTGGTACGGTCGATATCGATCATGAAACCTTTGGCGGCCTTCACGGCGATTTCTCGTCCGGCAAACTTTTCGACAAGATATATGACCATGTTGGTAAAGGCAAAGGCTCCACCACTGGTGTAAATGCCATTTTCGTCTGTCAGGATTTTTTCATCCTGCAATTTGGCCTTGGGAAATTGCTTTCTAAACTCATGGGCCAATTGCCAATGGGTGGAACAACTCTTACCATCCAACAACCCCGTCGCGGCCAAGAAAAAAGAACCTACGCAAAGGCTCACGATTTCTGCCCCGTTCTTGTACTGTGTTTTGAGCCAAGGGATCAAGGGAGCGTTCTCGACTAGACTTTTCTGAAAATCGGAATGGATCGCAGGTAGCACGATCAGGTCGCTCTTGGTAACCTCATCGATTACTGCATTGGCATGTAACGTTACCATGCCCAAACTGGCATCGGCGTTTTTTTCAAGCCCCACCAACTGTATATTGAAAATTGGCGGTTTGCCCTGCTCTATATTGAACTGGTTCACCCAGCCGAATATTTGGTGTACTGCGCAAACATTGACTACACTGATATGACCTTTTGGAACAAGAATGGAAACATGTTTCATGACTTGGCTTTAAATTTAAATACCAAATCTACTAAACAAGGTTGTCGTAATCAACCCGTGTGATTGTCGTAAAATCACTTGATAAAAGTCCGTATGTGCCATTATCTTTGAAAAAACGGCATTATGACCCAGAAAGGAAAATTTTTGGTGAAATTTAATATGGCTTTTGCCGAGAGTGATACGGCTTTCATCCTCGGTAATGTGACTAATGATATCGAATGGTTCATTTATGGGGATAAGCGAATAAAAGGTATCGAAGATTTTGAAAAGGAGCTTGTGGAAATGATGCTTGAACGCCCTGCCCGACTTGAAGTGGATGAGGTTATCACACATGGCAATACGGCTTCGGTCAACGGTATCATCGATATGACCGATAATGGAAAGCCAAGTTCGTACGCCTTTTGTGATGTCTATAAGCTAAGTGGGTTCAAAAATCCGAAAGTGAAAGAAATAAAATCGTATGTACTAAAAATCAAATGAAGAATAATGTAAAATCATTTTGGATCAACCTACCGGTAAAGGACATATCGGTTTCGAGGGCATTTTTCAATGCCATTGGCTTTGAAGAAGTGCCCATGCATGAAAACAATCCTGATTTGGCAGGATTTTATTTGGATGAAAACAAGACCGTGATGATGCTTTTTCCGGAAGGTCAATTTGCCGGTTTTTCAGGGAATACCGTTGCCGACACTGACAAAGGCACAGAGGCCCTTTTTAACATCGATGCCCCGAGCAGGAAAGAAGTTGATGTCTTTGCCGAAATGGTCAGAAAGGCGGGCGGAAAACTCTTTGCAGAACCCTCGGAAGTCGACGGATGGATGTATGCCATGGGCTTTTGCGACCCTGATGGGCATCGGTGGAGTGTTCTCCATATGGATATGTCTCGGAGATAGACAACTAAGGAACAAATACCGAAACAAGAACCCCTAAGATCTTAAGATGACGAGCTATTAACAAAAAGAAGTGAACATATAATTAAATATAAAAACCATGGAAAATCAGAAAGTAAACCCCGTAGTATGGTTCGAAATCTATGTCGATGACATGAAAAGGGCACAAAAATTTTATGAGACTATCCTCAAGGTCGAGCTGACGGATTTGCCCATGCCTCCCGGAGAAATCGAACTTGAAATGAAATTTTTCCCTTCGGATATGGCCGCATTTGGCAGTAGTGGAGCCTTGGTAAAAATGAAAGGTTTCGAAGCAAGTGGCAATAGTACCTTGATTTATTTTGGTAGCGAAGATTGTAGTATCGAGGAAGCGCGGATAGAAGCCGCGGGAGGAAAGGTTTTTAAGCCGAAAATGTCGATCGGTGAATATGGGTTTATCGTGCTTGGCACCGATACTGAAGGTAATATGTTTGGTATCCATTCCATGAAATAAACAGCGGAAAAATTTGTCGGAATGAAAAAAATTAAGGTAACCACAACTATCGGGGCTGATATCGAATTGGTATGGAAGATATGGACGACCCCAAAACACATCGAAAATTGGAACAGCGCTTCGAGCGATTGGCATACCCCCAAGGCAGAAAATAATTTGTCGGAAGGTGGCCGTTTTGTTTATCGTATGGAAGCCAAAGATGGCAGTTTTGGATTTGATATGGGCGGAACCTATACCTCGATCCGGTCTGAAGAACATATTGCCTATTCATTGGACGATGGTCGTGAGGTAACGGTCGATTTTACCGAGCAAGACGGTTCGACGACAATAGTGGAGGCCTTTGAACCCGAAGATCAAAACCCGCTGGATATGCAACGGGACGGCTGGCAGGCCATTTTGGATAACTTTAAAAGGTATGTTGAAAATCAGTAAATTAGAGGGCGTAAAAACCTGTCATAGATTTTTGTCTTGCCGACTTGATAATATCGCGGTGGTTTTGAAATAGTCTCCGTATCACTTTATCATTTCGGGCGAACACCAAAAAATCTTTGAGGGTAAGAACAATCGATTTGAAAATTAACAACGATTACCAAATTTTAAAATAATGAAGCAAAAGATCTTGAATGTACTGTCCATTTTGTTTGGTCTCTTATTGCTCAATGGCGGATTGAGTAAATTTTTTAGTTATATGCCGCCTCCCGATGATATTTCCGAGGCCATGCTCAAAGATATGGGGGCCATGACCGAAATCATATGGCTGATGCCCTTACTTGGTCTGGCCGAAATCGTAGGCGGGGTCTTGATCGCAATTCCAAAAACAAGGGCATTGGGCGCGGTTATTATTTTTCCGGTCGCCGTTGGTATACTTTTGACGCATATATTTGTCGATACCAACGGATTGATAATTGCTTTGGTAATTTGGGCCGTTCTGCTTTGGATTTTGTTCGACAACAGGGAAAAATATGCGCATTTGATAGCATAGTCCCACCAATATAATTAAGATTTGCAGGCTCGATACTACAGTGGGCTGCAAAGATTCTTTGTGAAACATAGTGTCGCTTTGATTCAAGTAGGCATGACCTTTTGCGCGGCAAGATATTTTATACGAATAAAAAAGGAAGGTATGAAAGGCAAACCCCGGAACATCGATGACTATATTGCAGAATTTCCCGAGAACGTTCAAAAAATATTGAAAGAGGTTAGGTTAAGGATCAATAAAGCCGCTCCCGATGCCGAAGAAACGATAAGCTACGGCATGCCCGCATTCAAATATTACGGTATGTTGGTTTATTTTGCGGCTTATGAAAAGCATATCGGATTCTACGCCACTCCTTCAGGGCATAGTAAGTTTGAAAAAGAACTATCGAAATATAAGCAAGGAAAAGGCTCGGTGCAATTCCCTTTGAATGCGCCAATACCTCTTGACCTAATAACCGAGATGGTCAAGTTTAGAGTGTTTGAGAATAGAACCAAAGCGTTGCTAAAAACAAAACGATAAGTGCAGCCTATCGATATACGCCGAACTGATATTTATCATGTTTTGTAGCGTAAAGTGCACGTAAGTTTGTAATGAGCAATTCTATTCTATGTGCAGTCTCGTTCAAAAATACAATATCCCAGGACCGCGTTATACAAGCTATCCTACAGTACCTTATTGGAATATGGAAACCTTTTCAGGCAAGAAATGGAAATCCACAGTACAGCAGAGTTTTAACGAAAGTAATGCCTCTGAGGGTATAAGCCTGTACATACACCTCCCATTTTGTGAAAGCATGTGTACTTTCTGCGGATGCCATAAGAGAATTACAAAGCGACATGATGTTGAGAGTCCGTATGTAACATCCGTTCTTAAAGAGTGGGGATTGTATTGCGATCTTTTCGGTACCAGACCGAAGATTAAAGAATTGCATTTAGGCGGGGGCACCCCTACTTTCTTTTCTCCGGACAATTTGAAACGCCTGATTAAAGGAATATTTAGAAGTGCCGATTATGCCGAGAATTACGAATTCAGTTTCGAAGGCCACCCTAATAACACTACAAAAGAACATTTGCAGACCTTGTACGATGTCGGTTTTAGAAGGGTGAGTTTTGGCGTTCAAGATTACAACGAGTTCGTTCAAAGGGCCATACATCGCGTACAGCCTTTTGATAAGGTCAAAGATGTAACGGATTGGGCCCGGGAGATTGGATATACTTCCGTAGGTCATGATATTATTTTTGGTCTTCCTTTTCAAAAAATGGAACACGTTGAAGAAACCATTTTAAAGACCAAGGATTTGATGCCGGATCGATTGGCATTTTACAGTTATGCCCATGTACCTTGGTTGAAAGGCAATGGTCAAAGAGGTTATAAGGACACCGATCTACCCACAGGCGAAGAAAAAAGGGCACAGTATGAAAAAGGTAAAGAACTTTTAGCGGAAGTTGGTTATCATGAAATCGGTATGGACCATTTTGCGCTGTCGACCGATACACTGTACAAATCGATGCAGTCGGGTGCATTGCACCGAAATTTCATGGGCTATACGGCCTCAAAAACCCAGTTGATGATCGGGCTCGGGGCTTCGAGTATAAGTGATAGCTGGTACAGTTTTGCCCAAAACGTAAAGAGTATCGAAGAGTACCAACATCTGGTGGAAAACGATATCATACCGATTTATAGGGGGCATATCTTGACCACTGAAGACCAGGTAGTAAGAAAACATATATTGAATTTAATGTGCCATTTCGAATCTTCTTGGGCAAGTCAAGATATGTATTTTGAAAAGCTGAACGAAGTCAAGGATAGGTTACATGAAATGGAAACCGATGGATTGGTGATCGTTTCTGAAAATCGTATCGACGTAACTGAAAAAGGACGACCTTTTATTCGCAACATTTGTATGGCCTTTGACGTTCTACTACATAGAAACAAACCGGAAACCCGGTTGTTTTCCATGACAGTTTAATCCTAAAACATAGAAAGATGAAAAAAATAATAGTGCCTTTGGATTTTTCGGAACAATCCGAGTACGCTTTAAAGGTGGCGGCTTCATTGGCCAAAAAGCACGGTTCCGAAATATTGGCCCTACATATGTTGGAACTTAATCAGGCAATGATTTCTTCGTCGGAGGGTTTTCATCCGGAGCAGACCGTTTTTTTGATAAAGTTGGCCGAAAAACGTTTCAACAAGTTTTTGGATAAACCTTATCTGAAAGGAATTCAGCTCACCCCGATCATCAAGCACTTCAAGGTTTTTAGCGAAGTCAATGAAGTTGCTCAAGAACACAATGCCGAGTTGATTGTAATGGGTTCTCACGGAACGGACGGTCTAAAAGAGATTTTCGTGGGATCTAACGCCGAAAGAGTCGTTAGAAATGCTGATATTCCTGTACTGATCATAAAGAACGAAATAGAAAACTTCAAGGTAGACCGATTTGTTTTTGCCTCCGATTTCAAAGAAGAGAATCTTCTTGCCTTCCAAAAGGCCAAAGCATTTACCGATTTGCTTTCCGCAGAATTGGATATGGTGTATGTCAATACTCCCGGGGATAGTTTTTTGAGTACTGCCGATACCTATGAGCGAATAAATCAATTTTTGGCCAAGGCGAATGCGGGTATTGAAGTGTCTATTTATAATGACTATTCTGTCGAAAGAGGTATTCTGAACTACAGTGAAAATAGCGGTGCCGATGCCATCGGTATCCCTACCCATGGCCGAAAAGGGCTTTCGCACTTCTTTATGGGAAGCATTGGGGAAGATATTGCCAATCATTCCAAAATACCAGTCGTAACTTTTAAAATATAATGGTTGCCCGCACTTGGTGGGGAATAATTATTTGATGTGAGAAAAGGGAACCCCATTGGGGTTCCCTTTTGTCTTAAATGTTGTTGTATTGATCTTTGTCAGACTATTTTCATAGCGACCGGATCCCAATTGACTGGACGGTTTTGGTAATAACTGTCATTGGCCAAAAGTGCCGCTCCAGCCGCCCGTAGGCCGAAAGTAGGATCCTCGACTATCTTGTCCTTCCCTCTGATGGCCTGAAAGAAATTATAGAAGTGATCGTAGTGGCCTCCCTTATAATCATTGGGGGCTTCCCATTTTGTTTCACCCGTTTTCAAGGCTCCTGATCTAGGTTCGAGATTTTGCGCTGCATAGGCTTCGCTTATTTTCTCCTGTGTGGCCTCGGTAAAGGCTATCATAGAATATCCGTCGGGTACCATATCCAGTCTGGAACGCCTCAAGGTCACCGAGTTTTGACCAACTTCCATCTCACCTTCGGTACCGATAAGCTTGAAACCGCCACCACCGCCACTACCAGCGATGAAATTAATACGGAAAGCCGCATTAAAGGCTGCATGGGTGTCCGTTTTCGGGTAATCGTAGAGCGTTATACTGACATCGGGCACGTCGCGGCCGTCGTTCCAATAGCGCAGACCTCCTGTTGCCTGTGCGCGGTTCGGGCCTTTTGAGCTGATAATATAGTTGAGTGTTGAAAAGGCGTGAACGAAAAGGTCGCCCGCGACTCCGGTTCCGTAATCCTTATAATTTCTCCATCGGAAAAACCGCTTGGGTTCATAAGGTACTTTCGGAGCACTTCCTAAAAAAGTATCGAAATCGACCGTATCAGGACTGGCATCCGGAGGAATCGGATATTGCCAAGCACCTTCGGCAGAGTAGCGGTCATTGTAGAAATCGAGCATCACGATATCGCCTATGGCACCCTCTTCGTAGAGCTGTTTGGCTTTTTCGTTACCTAATGAAGACATTCCCTGGCTTCCTATTTGACAAAGCTTCCCAGTGGATTTCTGGGTAGAGATTATCTCTTGACCATCTTCCCATTTTTGTACCATAGGTTTTTCGCAGTACACATTTTTACCTGCTTTTAATGCATCTACAACAATTTTTTTGTGCCAATGGTCCGGGGTAGCGACGATAACGGCATCGATGTCTTTGCGATCGAGTAATTTTCGATAGTCGCGGGTAACGAAAATATCGTCACCCCAAAGCTCTTTCGCGCGATCGAGCCTACCAGTATAAAGGTCGCTGGCCGCGACCAGTTTTACACCTGATACTCTTAATGCCGATTTCGTATCATAAATACCTTGAATACCGACACCGATCAAGCCTAAATTGATTTGGTCGTTCGGTGAAAAAGAAGACTGTTCGTATGTTCTTTTCAACGTTAATCTTTGCCCATATGGGGCTGCAAAAACCATTGGCGCCGCACCCAATACCGTAGTCCCAATAGTAGCTTTCTTTAGAAATGACCTGCGCGAGGTGTTTTTTTTCATTTTTGTGGATTTTTCAAATATTCAAAAACATAAGGAAAGTAAGCAATTTTAAAGTGCGTGCCAAAAAATGGATGGTTCAAAGTGGTAAAAACGATTTGCCCAGCGCAATATCGGAAACCAGATCTTGAACGGTAGTTTCTTCGAGATTCTTCAAAAAGTTGCTTTTGGCCCTACCTGCCAGATCATGCAAGGGACAGGGGTAGTCTGCATTGCATTGACTCAAACTCAGCAAACATGAAGTCAATCGATTGTCTCCATCGATTATATTGACAATCTGTACAAGATGTATCTCTCGGTTTTCTTCGGTCAGGTAGAATCCGCCCTTTGGCCCCTTGGTGGAAGAAACGATATTATGCCTTGAGAGTTCTTGTAGCAATTTGGAGAGGTAAGCCTGCGGAACATTGGTTCGAGTACTAAGGGTTTTTACCAATATCTTGTTGCTTTCCGAAGAGTTGACCGCTAAAAAAAGAACGGCTTTCAAGGCGTATTTGGAGGAATTGGAGAGCATTCGTTTTCTTTTTTTATAAAAAAGGATAAAAATATCTTTTTATCCTAAATATGACCAAAATCATGTTTTTAATTCTTTCGCCCCATTACTTTTGGGGCACTAATCAATTAAAGCGCATCAAATGAAAATTGTACTCAAAGTTATCACATTATTTTTTTCCATAGTTATAATAAGTTGTGGTGGAAAAGAAGAAAAGAAAAAAGAAGGGTTTAGCGTTGATCGCCAAAAGACACCGACCGAAAAACCTGCCGAAACGACATCTACGGCCGATGTGGCACCCGCATCGACGCGTATCGATTTGTCCAACAAAGGGGTCGGCCCGATTACTTCGTTGACCCTACCCGCCGAAATCGATGAAGCCCTGGCCAAAAAAGGGGAAGAGACTTACAACCAAATGTGTTTGGCCTGTCATAGGGTAGGTAAAAAATTCATAGGACCTGCGCCCAACAACATTTTAGAGAGGAGAAGCCCGGAATGGGTAATGAACATGATTTTGAATCCGGAAGGAATGGTCAAGGAGGATCCCTTGGCAAAAGATCTCTTGACAGAGTTCAATGGTGCTCCCATGGCGAACCAAGGTTTGACCGAAGAGCAGGCAAGAAGTGTATTGGAATTTTTTAGAACCTTAAAATAATATACCATGAAATCCTTCACCAACCAAAAAAAGCTGTTAGTACCATTTTTGTTGCTGTTGTTGATATGTAGTTGCAAGAATGGAATCAAGTCGGAAAATATAACTACCCCTGCCGTAACGGATGAAACCGGGGAAACCCAAAAAACAGGACAGGCCTTCATAAAAGATGACGAGTCTACGCCCAATGTGCTGAACATTGCAATAGGTTCACCCGACCACACGACCCTTGTAGCGGCGGTACAGGCCGCAGGGTTGGAAAACGCCCTCGTCAATGCGGGGCCTTTAATGGTTTTCGCTCCGACCAATGAGGCGTTCGATGCCTTACCTGAAGGAACGGTCGAAAATTTACTTAAACCGGAAAATAAAGATGCCTTGGCGAACATTCTAAAATACCATGTAACCCCCGGTAATTATAGCAAGGACTTCTTGAAGAAATTCAAAAAACTGGGACAAGCCAATGACCAGAATGTCATGGTTGAAGTAAAAGGCGATGATGTTTACGTGGGCGGCGCAAAAATAATTGCCAGTATTCCGGCTGGAAACGGAATCGTACATGTCATCGATAAGGTAATGCTACCATCATCGGAATAATATCAACCAATAAATATTTAAACAGACACAAATGAAAAAATACAGTTCTTTAATATTAGGTGCATTAGGGCTTGCTGCCCTTATGAGCGGTTGCCAGCCCAAAAGCAAAACGACCGGTAACGGCGCACTAACCTCGAACGCGGCCGAGCGGGTATATGTAAACCCAGGTGAGCATGATGAATTCTATGCCTTCATCTCGGGTGGATTTAGTGGACAAATGTCCGTCTATGGGCTTCCCTCGGGGAGACTTTTCAAAGTGATTCCCGTTTTTTCACAGGATGCCGAAAAGGCATGGGGCTACAACGAGGAAACCAAGCCCATGTTGAACACCTCGCACGGTTTTGTGCCATGGGACGATGCCCACCACCCCGATATTTCACAGACCAATGGTGAACTTGATGGGCGTTACGTCTTCATCAACGGCAACAATACACCGCGAATAGCAAAAGTGGATCTGAGTGTTTTCGAGACGACCGAGATTATCGAAATCCCGAATAGTGCCGGTAACCATAGTTCATCGTTTGTTACCGAAAATACGGAGTATGTGGTCGCCGGAACCCGGTTTTCAGTTCCTGTACCACAGCGCGATATGCCGATCAGTGAGTACAAAGGAAATTTTAAAGGAGCGCTTTCTTTTATAAGTGTCGATCCTGAAGATGGAGGTATGGACATAAAATTCCAGCTATTGATGCCCGGGTTCGATTATGATCTGTCACATCCCGGTAGGGGAGCTTCGCACGGTTGGTTCTTCTTTACAACGTACAACACCGAAGAGGCGAATACGCTGATGGAAGTAAACGCCTCCCAAAACGACAAGGATTTTATCGCAGCAGTGAATTGGAAGAAAATCGAGGAGTATGTGAACAATGGCGGAGGCAAAAAAATGCCTGCCAATTATGCGCATAACGTCTATAACGAAGAGACGCACACCGCAACCTCGACCATGAAGAAAGAAGTATTGGTGGTAGATCCCACCGAGGTGCCAGGGGCGGTTTATTTCTTGCCGACACCTAAATCCCCCCACGGTTGTGACGTAGATCCGACGGGGGAATATATTGTAGGTAATGGTAAATTGTCTGCCGATTTGACCGTACACTCCTTTACCAAGATGTTGGCGGCCATCGAAAGCGAAAAGTTTGATGGGGATGCCTATGGCATACCAATCTTGAAGTTTGAGGATGTCTTGGCCGGAACTGTTAAAAGCGGTGGACTAGGCCCGTTGCATACCGAGTTCGATGGAAACGGAAATGCTTATACCACGTTCTTCATATCTTCGGAAGTCGTAAAATGGAACGTAGGTACCTGGGAAGTTATCGATAGGCAACCTTGTTATTATTCCGTAGGGCATCTGATGATACCCGGTGGAAATTCGAGAAAACCGTTCGGTAAATATGTGGTCGCCATGAACAAGATTACCAAAGATAGGTATTTGCCCACTGGACCGGAAGTAACTCAATCGGCCCAATTGTATGATATTTCCGGGGAGAAAATGGAACTGTTGTTAGACTTCCCAACGGTTGGCGAACCCCATTATGCCGCTGGTATTGCCGCCGATATCGTGAAAGAACGTTCCAAAAAGATTTACGAGCTATCAAAGAACAAGCATAAATACGCTACAACTTCGGATGCCGATGTGCGGGTAGAACGCAACGGAAAAGAAGTACATGTATATATGTCGATGATCCGAAGCCACTTCAATCCTGATAATATCGAAGGGATTAAGGTCGGTGACAAGGTTTATTTTCATGTGACCAATTTGGAACAAGACTATGACGTGCCGCACGGTGTAAGCATGATCGGTGCCAACACCTCCGAACTTCTGATTATGCCGGGGCAGACTGAAACCTTTGTTTGGGAGCCTAAACAGGTCGGCGTGTGGCCATTTTATTGTACCGATTTTTGCTCGGCACTGCATCAAGAAATGCAGGGGTATGTAAGGGTGTCCCCTGCCGGTTCGAACATCGACCTCAAATGGTCTTTGGGCGAATAGTTTGACCCTTTAGAGTACTTTTTTCAAGCAGAAAAGCGGGTTGCGTTCCAAGACCTTCCCGCTTTTCATCTAATGAAGATTAATTGTCGTTACCATGAAGAAATCGCGAATCATAATGTTACTGGGAGCTTTGTTGCCATTGATGCTATTTTTATTCCCGTTATGGAACATTACCCTGGAAGCCCCACAGTATCCCACCCCGTTGGGCATGGATATTTATATCAATGACTTTGCTGATGCGAATCCCCATGACATCAAGAACATTAATCTGATGAACCATTATGTGGGTATGAAGTATATTCCCGATGCTATTCCCGAGTTCAAGATTTTTCCTATCGGGATAATTATAACCACACTTATCGGTTTGTTCGTTGCATGGAAGGGCAATTATAAATGGTTTCTTTATTGGTTTATCATGATGGTCTTGGTCAGTACCGCCGGACTCATTGATTTCTATCTCTGGGAACACGATTACGGCCATAACCTAGATCCACGCGCAATCATGAAATTCACTAATGATGATGGTACCCCAATGGGGTTTCAGCCCCCATTGTTCGGTACCAAGGATATCCTAAATTTTAGGGCACATTCGTATCCCCAATTAGGGGCCTATTGCCTTGGCTTAGGAATCGTATTTGGTTTGGTCGCCTTTTTTATGGGGAAAAAGGAAAATGAAATGCAAGTTTGAAAATGAAAAAAAACACCGTTCTAGTAGGATTGATTCTTCTGACAATTACTTCTTGCAAGGTCGCTCCCGAACCGATTAATTATGGATCCGATGCCTGTCATTTTTGTAGCATGACCTTAGTGGACCAACAACATGCCGCCCAAATCGTGACCGAAAAAGGCAAGGCCTTTAAATTTGATGCCTCAGAATGTATGATGAATTATTTGAAGGAGGCCGATAAATCAGAAATCGCCCTGTTTTTGGTCAATGACTACACTAACCCAGGGGAATTGATGGATGCAACAAAGGCAACTTATTTGATAAGTAAGGATATTCCAAGCCCGATGGGTGAATTTTTGACGGCTTTTTCCTCCTTGGAAGAAGCGCAGAAGGCCGAGTCGAACCATGAAGGCGAGATATATTCTTGGGAAGAACTAACGGACAGGTTTAAAGACTAACCTAAAAATAACACAAGGACACTAACAACCACAAGAAGATGTACGTCACAAGCGATAAGATCAGAACACAACCCTTCGATAAATTGAATATTGAGAAATTGGCAAAGACCGATGCACTTGAGATTATGAGCATCAGTTTGGAGAAAGATGCAGTCTTTCCCGAGCATACTTCGCCCACCGATGCCCATTTGGTCATGCTCGAAGGCGATATAATATTCCATATCGATGGCAAGGAATACCATTTAAAAAATGGGCAATACTTCAGTTTTCCGAAGAAAGAAAAACATTGGATACGAGCAAACGAAAATTCAAAATTTCTTATCGTCAGATAATGAAATATACGTACCACATTTTCACGTTTATTTTTCTTCTAATAGGAAGTCTTTTATGGTCCCGGACCGTTGAAATCTGTAAATCTTGTGCCGTAAAGACCATAAAGGAAGGTGTGGCTCAAGCTTTTGATTTTGATACGCTACTGATTAAAAAAGGTACCTATAAAGAATTCAATATTCGGGTTGACAAACCTTTGGTCTTGTTGGGCGAGGATTACCCCGTTATCGATGGCGAGGATAAAGGCGAGATCATTACGATCGTTTCCGATGGTGTCACTATAGACGGACTTTTTATCATCAATGTCGGTACAAGTTATACGGCCGATTATGCGGCCATTAGGGTCGTAGAAAGCGAAAATTTCCTGATCCAGAACGTCGTACTTGAAAAACTGTTTTTTGGAATCTACCTTGAAAAGTCGAATAATGGCAGGGTCTATCACAACAAGATTATTGGCGACGCGATCGATGAGTACAATTCCGGTAATGGCATTCAGTTGTGGTATTCGAAAAACGTGACGGTCGAACGGAACATCGTTCAACATGTACGTGATGGCATTTATCTTGAATTTTCAGATAATATTACCATTTACAATAATACCAGTTCGAACAACCTCAGGTACGGACTTCATTTCATGTTTTCGAACGACGATGTCTATACCGACAATGTTTTCGAGAACAACGGGGCCGGGGTGGCGGTCATGTTCTCAAAAAAGATAAAAATGCGGGGCAATTCTTTTAAAAAGAACTGGGGTACTGCCTCGTTCGGAATGTTGTTGAAAGAAATCAACGATGCCGAGATCAACGGCAATACCTTTGAGGAAAATACCGTCGGTATCAATATCGAGGGATCTAATCGCATCGAATACAAAAACAATAATTTCGTCAATAACGGATGGGCGATCAAGGTGCGGGGTGCCTGTTACACAAACTCGTTTGTAAACAACAATTTTTTATACAATTCTTTTGATATTTCCTACAACAGCAAGTTGAACGACAATAAATTTGAACAGAACTATTGGAGTGGTTATACGGGCTATGACCTCGATAAAAATGGAATAGGGGACGTGCCCTATCGACCGGTGAAGCTCTTTTCATATATCGTAAACCGAACCCCTGAAACTATTGTACTATTGCGCAGTCTGTTTATGGATATCATCGACTTTTCGGAAAGAGTATCCCCCATATTTACTCCTGATAATCTTTTGGATGCCAGCCCCCTAATGAAACCATTGCGATGATCGAGATCCAAGGCCTACATAAAAAGTTCGGCAAGAACCAAGTGCTTTCAGGGGTCGATTTGACTATTAAGGGAGGAGGGATATTCGCCGTACTAGGCCCTAACGGATCGGGGAAGACGACCCTCATTAAAAGTATTTTGGGTATGGTCGTTCCTAACAAGGGAAGAATTTCGGTCTTGGACACTGATATCAAGAATAGCTGGAAATACCGCGAAGAAATCGACTACCTACCACAGATCGCCAACTTCCCTGGAAACCTTAAGGTAAAGGAGCTGATCCGAATGATAAAAGATCTTCGGCGAAAACCTGGCAATGAAGAACGAATGATCGACCAGTTCGGGCTGGATCCTTTTTTGGATAAAAAGTTGAGCACCCTTTCGGGTGGCACCAAGCAAAAGGTAAATATTCTCTTGACTTTTATGTTCGATGGCCCGTTAAAGATTTTGGACGAACCCACCACGGGACTGGATCCAGCCTCGTTGATTTGTTTGAAGGAATTGATTCTTGAAGGGAAACAAAAGGGCAAAACGATTTTGATTACCTCCCATATCATGCAGTTTGTAGAAGAAATGGCCGATGAGATCGTATATCTTTTAGAGGGCAAGATTTATTTCAAGGGCAGCATAGACGAACTGAAAACCAAGACCGGCCAAACTAACTTTGAGCATGCCATAGCCGACATCTCGATACATGCCGCCGATGTTTAAAATATTGAAATATAGTTTCTATGACCTGATACGCAGCCGTTGGAGCTATGTGTATTTTCTGTTCTACCTCGCCCTAGGCTTTGTACTGTTGTTTCTGAACAACGACCTCTCGAAAGCGGTAATAACGTTCATGAACGTCATCATCGTATTGGTGCCGTTGATCGGTACGATATTCGGGGTCATGTATTTTTACAACTCCAAGGAATTTACAGAGCTATTGCTGGCCCAACCGCTAAAACGGTCTTCCATATTTTTGGGCCAGTACCTTGGTGTGGCCGGATCTCTTACTTTAAGTTTGGTCCTGGGGTTGGGCATACCGTTTGTTTTGTACGGATTGTTCAGGAGTGAGGCCATTTGGAATTTTTCTCTACTCTTGGTCACCGGAACCTTTCTGACGCTCATATTTACGGCGTTGTCATTTAACATTGCGCTTTCCAATGAAAACAAGATCATGGGGTTTGGGTACGCCGTACTCTTATGGTTGTTTTTAGCCGTCATTTACGATGGACTTTTTCTATTGTCGTTGATCATCTTTGAAGAATATCCGTTGGATTCGTTTTCGTTGGCCACAACGATGTTCAACCCGATCGATCTATCACGGACGTTGATATTGTTAAAGTTGGATATTTCGGCCCTGTTGGGATACACCGGAGCCGTTTTCAAGCAGTTCTTCGGTACAAATCTGGGATTGATAATAGCGATTGGGGTATTGCTTTTATGGGCGGTATTGCCCATTTTCCACTTAGTGTACAGGTCAAGGAAGAAGGATTTCTAAGACTTCTTCCGGTGCTGATAAATCTGTAGGAACAACATGGTACTCATTTTCTGCGCCCTATTTTTGGCGATCCATGCGGTTTTACCGTCAAAAAGTTCATCGATGGTCGCGAACCAAAGGTTCAGCCAAAGCCCGAAATGCTCTGAGGTAATTGAATGTCCCATTTTGTCATCGACTTCCTGATGGGCCGTAACGGGATTACCGTAATATTTCCGTTTAAGGAAAAGCTGGGTCTCCCAAAAATCGGTCAACAATTCAAAGTGGTTTTCCCAATCATTGATAATGCCGTTGAAGATGGGGCCGAGTATATCGTCTTTACGAACTTTTCCGTAGAACGTCCTGACCAATCGGGAAACATCACCCCTGTTCAGGATATCTTTTTTTCGTTCGCCATCATCCATTTTTAAAACGTTCGTATGATGCCTTTTCCAATGCTTCCCTATGGTCTGGGTGCGCGATCGAAATCAATGCTTTCGCCCTTTCCTTAAGGTTTTTTCCAAAAAGATTCACCACACCATATTCGGTCGCAACGTAATGCACATGCGCTCTGGTAGTGGTCACTCCGGCACCTTGTTTTAAATAAGGTACTATCTTGGAGACATTTTTCTTTGTAGTCGACGATATGGCAAAAATTGGCTTCCCTCCTTCTGAAAGCGAGGCACCGCGAATAAAATCCATTTGCCCCCCGACTCCTGAAAATTGATAACTTCCAATGGTATCTGCGCATATTTGGCCGGTCAGGTCAATCTCAATGGCACTGTTTATGGCAGTCACCTTCGGGTTTCTTCTTATTCGCGCCGTATCGTTGGTATAGCCGGAATCCCTGAAATCACAAATCGGATTGTCGTCTACAAAATCATATAATTTTTGGGAACCTACGGCAAAACAACTAACGATCTTGCCTTTTTTGACCGCTTTGTTCTCACCAGAGATAACACCGCTCTTCACTAACGGTAATATTCCGTCCGAAAACATTTCGGTGTGAACGCCCAAATCTTTGTGGTCCTTCAAGTTTGACAGTACGGCATTCGGAATATTGCCGATACCCATCTGCAAGGTGGCCCCATCTTCGATAAGCGAAGCTACCTGTGCGCCGATATTATGCTCCAGTTCCGAAATTTCGGTCGGCTCATGTTGATGAATGGGTCGGTTCACCTCTATCGCAAGTTCAATTTGGTCTATATGGACGATACCTGTACCATGTGTCCTAGGCACTTGAGGATTGATCTGCGCGATTATCTTTTTGGCCGTTCTGATGGCAGGAAGTGCCACGTCGACCGAAACCCCTAGGGAACAATATCCATGTTTATCAGGCGGGGAAACCTGAACGATGGCTACATCCAAGGGCAGAATATTCTGTTTGAACAGAAGGGGAATCTCGCTGAGAAATATAGGAATGTAGTCCGCATTAAACGTGTTGACACTTTTTCTTACATTTCCCCCGACAAAACAAGAGTTCAGTTTGAACGTTTCGCAATAGGGCGAAAGGGTGTACTTTGCATCACCCTCGGTATGTATTGAAATGATTTCTACATGCTCAAGTTCAGCATATCTTTCGCACAAGGCGTCGATCAGTTCATTGGGAGTCATTGCCGCGCCTTGAACGAACACACGATCGCCAGAGCATATTAGGGATACAGCCTCGGCCTTTGAAACTATTTTCATTTTTTAGAATTAATATGAAGGCACAAATTTCAATAGGAATACTATCGAAAAACATGAGCTATGTCATGTTGTGGCTCTCTTTTAAATAAATAAGGGGAAACCAATAGCTTCCCCCCTTAAATCGTATAAAATTTTGATCAGTTTACCGTTTCGCCCAAGTGCCTGTTATAGAATTTCCATGCCTCAGTGGCAACATCGCGACCGAGTTGGAGTCCTGCTACGTTATCGGCCTGAATATGATAACCGCCCATGACACGTGATATACCCGCCATATTGGCCGTTTCGGTAAATGTTGGAAATTTGAGCACGACCGGTTTGCCGAAATTTTTCGGATCGGTTTCGGTCATCGACCCTGGAATCAGTTCGACCTCTTCACCAAAATAATCGTCTCCCGTAAAGAGCTTGAGCGCTTCTCCGCAGGCCCCACTGATGGTACTATGGCCAGAGGTATAACTAGGGAATGGAGGACATAGAAAAACATCCGGGGAATAAGGTCGCCATTCCTGACCTTGCATATCGATCATACCTTTTCCAGGGCCTCCCCAAGCCTTGATGACTTGGTCTTGGTAGTAATCGTGCACTAAGGCATACGGCCTCGCATAGTCGTAGAACATTTTAGAATCCCACGAGGCGATAAAAGCATCCATTGCAACAATTTCAACAAGGAAATACATTTTTACATCCTCGTCTAGCGTATGGTTATCCCTTCTAGAAACGTCTTGGGCGAATTTTAACCAATGTCCCGCTTGTTGAACCGATTGTGGCCCATCACGCATGAATTCTACCAAAGCTTTGTCCTCATCGCTAAGGTTGGCCTGTAGGTCGATGACCTCCTTGACTTCTTTTTCTAGCTGCTCGGAACCGACCATTGGCGGAGGTCCTGGCCGAAACTGATCGGCGGACTTCATGGTGATAGGTTTTACATGTTGCCAAAAAGGAGTAAGGCACCCAGGGGCATACTGCCCGCCTTTTCCATCGGAAAAATATTTAGGCTGCCAACGATTGATATCCGTATTTACGTCAGCAGAGTTGACCGGATTGTAATTGGTATAATCAAAATAGGGTTGGCCATTGGATCCTTCGACCTCGCCATATTGGTTACTGCCATCATTCTTTCGGGCTTCGATGACCGCTTTTGCGGCAAGATTGCCAATGCCCTCGGGGGTATTCGGATCCATGGAAACGTTGTTTGGATCTAAGCCCAGTTCTACCATTAACTTTCGGAACATTTCAGTATCGGAATAATAATATTCCTTCATCGCCCCAAAAGCGGCATAACTGATGGCAATTTCCTTGTTCCTTACATTTTGTTCTTCAGAGGGTCTTCGATCTACATTTTCTAAATACACGGGAACCGCTTTTCCATCATATCGCGACCAGGCATCGAAAATCGAAACGAAAATCAAACCCAAATAACGGGAAGTTATAGTTGGTCTTGGCCTGAAGCGTTCCGTATCGGAAGCGGTGGCATCCAAAGCCATCTTGCCCCATTTATAGGCCACGTTTTCGACCCCTGTCGGTTCGTCGGTTTCGATTTCCTGTGCTCGGGCATTATCCATAAAAGTGAGCATGGTTATTATCGATACAAATGCTAAAATGCGTTTCATTATAGGGTTTTATGTTTCAGGGGGCTAAATATAAAAAAGGAGTTCATATTTATAAAGCTTTTTAACCTAAAATGGTCATCATGAACCTATATAATTCGTGCATTTGAGGCTTTCCTTTATGTTTGCCTGCCCTTCCAAAAAAATAGAGTACTACCCATAGGACGACCATAAAACCCATAAGGGCTAGTTGAAGGGTGTAGGATTTGTCCAATGAAGCACTTGAATAGGCCCAAATTCCTAGGATGATGAACAAGGTGGCAACGCCGAAATGCAGGAACATGAAAAAGGTCCATAGGGTAGGGTTGGGCCCAAAAACACCATAGATACGACTGTTGTTTTTGTCTATTTCAATAATTTCCAAATGTAGTTGCGGAGACCAAAAATGATTGTGTTCTGCATTGAATTTTATAAAAATATGTTCGTCCAACCTTTTTGTCAAAAAAGGTTTGGTCGCTGAATTTTCAAAGGCCGTAAGCAGTTCTTCGTGAGGTTCGGACACCTCTAGCTGAAACCTGGGCCTTAAGGCAATATCGTTCGGTATGGTTTTCACATAGTCGTGGTTATCGCTATCAGTTATGACATTGCATTTCTGCCGTAATTATCTCGGTAACGGGTTTAGGGGATACATAGGGAATGCCCAAACCGAGGCCACGTAGAATAAAAAGTAGCGCCACCGCTACTACAAAAACAGGAATCAGTTTTTGTATTTTCTGCCGAACTCCTGATTTAAGGAGATTTCCAAAATAGATGGCACTCGTCATGAGGGGTATAGTCCCCAACCCGAACAGAACCATATACAGGCTGCCCTCAGCGGCATTTCCCATGGCGATCGCCCCGAACAAGGCCATGTAAACAAGTCCGCAGGGTAAAAACCCATTTAAAAATCCAATGGTCAGAAACGTGTCGGGAGTTTTCTTTTTAAGTTCTTGGCCAAGACGGGTTTTTACACCCGATATGACTTTATAAATCGGTTTTGAAAAGTTGTATTTGGCAAATGTTCGATACGGAATTATCACGACAAGAATCATTAAAATACCTATGGCAATCGATAATTTTTGCTGCATTCCGAAAATATACAGGCCTTTGCCCAATAGACCAAAAACCAACCCGATGATGCCATACGCCAAGAGCCTTCCGAAATGATAGATAAAGATCTGCCCGAATTTTTTGAAGTTGTTCGACCTGTCTACCGGAAGCATAAAGGCAATGGGGCCGCACATGCCTACGCAATGTAGGCTTCCCATAAGACCTAATATGATCGCGGATAACAGCATTTCAATAGGTTATATTTTCTTTGTGTAAATACGCTTTACCCTGATATTCCCATGCAACCTTAATGTCCCAGCGACCATCCAACAGGCGTTTGTCAGGTATGAGCAAATGTGAATTGGATAAACTTATGGGTAAGTCAAAATCCAAGTGCTTATTGGATGGTCTGTATAGGGACACATTTCCTTCAAGCTTCTTGGGGTCGATCTTTTCAGGAAAGACAACGAGCAAGCCTTCGGGCGTTTTTTTGATTTTCAATTGGTGGGCGGCATTCCGGGCATTGGTCTCCGCGTCGATTTCCTTTTGGTATCCAAGCTCTTCCTTGTAATATTCTTTCGTAACCAGATCGTGATTGGCGCGGTCGTCGGTCGCCATACGAACAACAAAGAATAGAATAAAGCCTATAAAAGCGACGAAAGCGATTACGATTCCTGTTCCCCAATTTATTTTCATAATATCTTAATTATAACTTCTTGGGGCCAAAAACCGCGCTGTAGTCGTCTCGACCAATTTATCATCACTATAGACCCCTATTTTAAGTTTGTCCTTATCACCATTAAGCTCAGATGCGTTGATCTCGATAAACAAAGTGCCTTCGGCCAACTCTTCGGCGGGCACGGTAAAACTTTCGTGGCGTACCAGTTTGACCTCTCCCTTGTGTGACATCAGTTTAAAGGTCACGTCGTTTACATCTTTGGTCGTTTTGTTCAGCAATTTGTAGGTATAGACATTACTGATAATATTCCCTTCTTTGTGCTCATATAGCTGCCCGGGCAATCTTAGAATGTTGGCCTCTAGGTCGTTCCTTAAAAAAAGCATTCCGATCAAGACCCCGGTCAAGATGGTCAGTACGGCAGTATAACCTTTCAGGCGTGGGGTGAACTTGAACTTTTCCTTTTTGGTAATTTCGTCTTCACTGGCATACCGAATCAACCCTTTTGGAAGATTTACCTTTTCCATTATGGTATCGCACTCGTCGATACAGGCGGTACAGTTTACGCATTCGAGCTGCGTTCCGTTTCGGATATCGATACCGGTCGGACAAACGTTTACACATTGAAAACAATCGATACAGTCGCCA
This sequence comes from Bacteroidia bacterium, assembly GCA_030428705.1. Classification (GTDB taxonomy): domain Bacteria; phylum Bacteroidota; class Bacteroidia; order Flavobacteriales; family Flavobacteriaceae; genus Meishania. Next base: position 763,908 of record JAUIDI010000002.1, on the reverse strand, counting down.
TGGCCCAAGGCCTGACGGTCTTCATTTTTACGCCACTTTTTACGACCGTTTTCACCTTCGCCCCGTTTATGGTCGTAGGCGACGACAATCGATTTGTTGTCCAGCAGAACCCCCTGCATTCGCCCATACGGACAGGCGATGATACAGACCTGCTCTCGGAACCATGCGAATACAAAATAAAAAACCGCTGTAAAGATCAATAGCGAGACCATAGTACTGATGTGCCGCAGTGGCCCGTCGGTGATGTATTGGATCAAACGGTCGCTCCCTATCAAATAGGCCAAGAAGACATTGGCTATGATAAAGGAAATGATAAAGAAAATTGTCCATTTCAACACCCGTTTCCTGATTTTCTCGGCGTTCCAAGGTTGACGGTCCAGCTTGATCTGCGCACCGCGATCGCCGTCGATCCAATATTCTATCCTTCGGAAGACCATCTCCAAAAAAATGGTCTGAGGGCACATCCATCCGCAGAAAATACGGCCGAAAGCTACAGTGAACAAGGCAATGAAAATGACCCCGATAATCATCGAAATCACGAAAAGGTGAAAATCTTGCGGATAAAACGGGAAGCCGAAAATGTTGAAACGACGTTCCAGCACATTGAACATCAAGAACTGGTTACCGTTGATTTTTATAAAGGGAGCGGTCACCAAGAAAATCAACAAAAAATAGCTGACGTATTTTCGGTAGTTGTAAAACTTGCCGCTTGGTTTTTTGGGAAATACCCAAGCCCGTTTGCCATCTTCTTTAATGGTGCCGATGGAATCCCTAAAATTTTCCTGATCCTGTGCCATTTTCTTTTCTGCCTTCTTCTTATCAAATTATCCTTAGTTGCACGTTAGAGGAATCGCTTCATGTCAATTGATCGCCACCGTTGTCGAGTCGGTTACGACTAGGGTCGAATCATTGACCTGTTCGGGCGTTTCCTTTGGGGGTGTATTCGGATCAACCCATAACTCGCCTTCGGGAGCTTTCGGATTGGCAGGTGTGGTACCGTTGATTTCCTGTAAAATGTAGCTGGCTACCTGAGCCATTTCGACGGGTTTAAGGGTCTGTTTCCAGGAAATCATTCCCTTGCCGTCGCGTCCCCCTTCCGATATGGTAGTAAATACTTCTTTAATGCCCCCTCCCAAGATCCAATGGTCGTCGGTCAGGTTCGGGCCGATACCGCCACCGCCGTCGGCCATGTGGCATGCTACGCAATTGGTTTCGAAAACTGTCTTGCCCGCACTGATATCGGCCGCATCGGTCAATAGTTCCACGGTATTGGCGTCGACCAAACCTTTGGCCGTTTTTTTGTACGCCTCGATTTCCAATTGGGCGGCGGCTACTTCCTGTTCATATTCCAAATCTTGGTCGTAATCTTTAAAAATGTGGAACCGTACCAAATAGATGACACCGAAAATAATGGTCGCATAGAACATCCAGACCCACCATGGCGGCAAATTGTTGTCCAATTCCCGTATACCATCGTAATTATGGTCGAGAATGATTTCGCCCTCTTTTTCGATAGGTTTGTTTCCAGTGAGTTTTTTCCAGAAATTCTTGCCCCATTCCCATTCCCAGGCTTTTGATTTTGATTCGAGGTAACGTGCCTGTGCCTCTTTGGTCATTGACTGGAACATCACATTTTCGACCGAATTCAAAATCAATTCGATGGCAATCAATATCAACAATACCATCAGCATAAAGAACTGGGTAATCGGGTATTCGATTATCGCCGGCTTGTCACCGGAATCGATAAAGTATTCCATCAATCCGAGGATGAGGAAAAACAGTACGGGGATGCGTATCCACCAAGGAATATTCGTTCTCATAATAAATCTTCTTTAGGTTGGTTGTTATCATTTTCCAAAGGCAGTTCGCTGACTTCTTTGATGTATGCCTTCGATGCGGTAAATACCCACCAAAAAAGCAACGCAAAAAAGACAAAGAAGATAAGTAGCGATATCATAGGGTAGGTGGCTACACCTTCGATACTCTCCATGTGGTTTTTTACAAATTTTAGCATGACTCTTTTTAGATATTAGATTTTAGAAGTGGGATGTTAGACCAGATTGTTGAAAAATTATATTGAACTCTTTTCTCGAATCCCATGTCCAACATCCCATATCTTACTTATTTTGAGATAGCATTTCGTCAGTATCCTTTACTTTGATATCCGTGCCCAAACGTTGTAGGTAGGCTATGAGCGAGACGATTTCCCTGTCGCGCATTTCTACAAATTCCTGACCGTTTTCGGCGGCATATTTTTTGTCCGCCTCATAGGTCTTGGCAAAGTCGGGATCTGTATAGAGGTTTTTCTCTATTTGCTCGGCCTGTTCGGCCATATTGGCCTGGGCATTTGCAATATCCTCGTCCGAGTAGGGAACACCCAATGAGACCATGGCCCTCATTTTGGCTTCTATCCCGCTACGGTCGTGTTTGTTGCGTACCAACCATTGATAGGCCGGCATGATGGAACCCGAAGAGGTGCTCTGTGGGTCGTACATATGGTTCAAGTGCCAGTTATCGGAGTATTTCCCGCCGACCCTTAATAAATCAGGACCTGTACGTTTACTGCCCCAAAGGAAGGGATGGTCGTAAACAAACTCTCCCGCTTTGGCATATTCCCCATAACGCTCTACCTCACTTCTGAAAGGTCGGATCATTTGGGAGTGGCATCCTACACAACCCTCACGTATATAGAGGTCGCGACCTTCCAGTTCCAATGGAGTATAGGGTTTTACACTTGTTATGGTCGGAATATTCGATTTGACCAAAATTGTTGGTACGATCTGGATGATGCCCCCGATTAAAATGGCAACGGTGGCCAAAATCGTAAGTTGGATCGGTTTACGTTCCAACCAGGTATGAAAGGTCTCCCCAGCGGTTCTATGCTTGGCCACACGGGTCAACGGTGCCGCTTCGGCAAGTTCGTCCTCGACCTTGCTGCCTGAACGGATGGTGACCACGACATTATAGATCATAACAATAGCCCCGATGATATAAAGGCTTCCCCCGATAGCACGCATCCAGTACATGGGGATGATTTCGTTGACGGTCTCCAAAAAGTTACCATAGACCAATGTGCCATCAGGATTGAAATCCTTCCACATCAAGGCTTGGGTGAAACCGGCGACATACATCGGCAATGCATACAGGATGATGCCCAAGGTACCTATCCAGAAATGGAAGTTCGCCAAGCCAACGGATGCCAATCGCGTCTTGAACATTTTAGGTACTAACCAATAGATCATACCAAAGGTCAAGAAGCCGTTCCAGGCTAAGGCACCTACGTGTACGTGGGCGATGATCCAGTCGCTAAAGTGGGCAATGGCATTCACATTTTTAAGGGACAGCATCGGCCCTTCAAAAGTAGCCATACCGTAGCCGGTAATCGCGACCACCATAAATTTTAAAGTCGGGTCGGTGCGTACTTTGTCCCATGCCCCACGAAGGGTAAGTAATCCGTTTATCATACCGCCCCAAGAAGGCGCGATCAACATGACCGAAAAGGCGACCCCAAGGTTTTGCGCCCAATCAGGAAGTGCGGAATACAATAAATGGTGAGGGCCGGCCCAGATATAGATAAAAATCAAGGACCAAAAGTGAACGATAGATAGCCGATAGGAATAAATGGGCCTATTTGCCGCTTTGGGCACGAAATAATACATGAGCCCTAAAAACGGAGTGGTCAAGAAGAAAGCCACGGCATTATGGCCGTACCACCATTGTACCAAGGCATCTTGGACCCCGGCATAGACAGAATAACTTTTTAAACCACTTACCGGAAGTTCGAGGCTGTTGAAAATATGAAGTACCGCTACCGTTACAAACGTGGCTACATAAAACCAAATGGCAACATATAAATGTCGTTGTCGGCGTTTGACCATGGTACCGATAAGGTTGACTCCGAAAGCGACCCAGATCAATGCAATGGCGATATCGATAGGCCATTCCAGTTCGGCATATTCTTTTGAAGTGGTGAAACCCAACGGCAATGTAATAGCAGCGGCAATGATTATCAATTGCCAGCCCCAGAAATTGATATTGCTCAGTACATCACTGAACATCCGTGCCTTTAGCAAACGCTGGGTGGAATAGTAGACACCGGCGAAAATGGCATTGCCCACAAAGGCAAAAATAACCGCATTGGTGTGCAACGGACGCAAACGGCCAAAGCTCAACCAAGAGATGCCATCGGTCAGATTGGGAAACAAGAACATAAAGGCCAACAATAGGCCTACGGTCATGCCCACAATTCCCCAGAGCATTGTTGCGTAGAGGAATTTTTTTACGATCTTGTTATCGTAATAGAACTGTTGTACTTCCATAATCAAACTCTTTTATTTAGTTGGGTTTTCTCTTTGTTAGGTTTTTTATTTTTTAGTTTTTCGCCAGAAGTTGGAATCGTTGTAGACTTTATCAATTCGTCCTCAAACAGCATACGTACCGATGGGGTATATGAGTCATCGTATTGTCCGCTCTTAACGGACAAAATAAAGGCTATGAAAAAGATAACGGCTACAACAATACTGATTGTCAATAACACATAAATAACACTCATACCTACCTGAATTCGGATGTAAAACTACATCGCGGCTTTATTAATAAACATGACATATATCATGTTCAAGGATTATTTCAAATTTCTTCCCAATAAGTTGGTCATCAAGGTCGTAAAGGCGACTACGCTAATAGAACTCAATGGCATTAGAATGGCGGCGATTACAGGTTGTAATTGACCCGTTACAGCAAAATAGAGTCCGACCAGATTGTATATTAACGACAGTATAAAACTCAGCTTAATAATTTTCATTGCCTTTTTGGATGCAACAATATACGCGTACAATTGCTGAAATTTCGAAGCATCCAAAATTCCATCACAGGCCGGGGAGAAAACGTTCACGTTTTCAGAAATGGCAATACCTACATCGGCCTGCACCAGGGCGCCCGCATCATTCAATCCATCACCAACCATCAACACTTGTTTGTTCTTTTCTTGCAATGATTTTATAAACCTTAGCTTATGTTCCGGCTTTTGGTTGAAATAGAAAGGGGTGAGTTTTGGAAGCAGCTTTTCCAACCTTGTTTTCTCGCCCTCGTTGTCCCCTGAAAGAATGGCAAGATTCAATGTTTCCGACATGGCTTGAAATACTTCAGAAACCCCATCCCGATATTGATTATGAAATATAAATTTTCCCCTGTAGTCGTCATTGCTGCTTATGTGCACAGAGGTGTTCAGTGCGTCCGAGGGTTGCTGGTTTCCGACAAAATCGGCCGATCCAATTTTAATACTGCCATCGCCTTTCGTACCTTCGACGCCCTTGCCCAAATGTTCTTCGTATTCATCCAAAGTGTAGATATTCTGCTCGGCCAACAGTTCATAAAGAGTCCTACTCAATGGATGGTTCGAAGCGCGAAGTGTATTTTTCAAAAGAGACTCTTCCTGTGCTGTCAAAGGCATTCCTTCGTAAGTCGCGGTACTTCTTTTTGTGGTCGTAATCGTGCCGGTCTTATCGAAAATAGCGGTATCGATCTGGGCCAATTGTTCGATTGTTCGCGTATCTTTTAGATAGAATTTTTTACGGCCAAATATTCTTAACATGTTGCCCAGGGTAAATGGTGCGGCGAGGGCAATCGCGCAAGGGCAGGCGATAATGAGTACTGCCGTAAATACGTTTATGGCCTTGCTCGGATCCAAATAAAGCCAAAAGGCCGTTGCCACGGTCGCTATTGTCAATACAGCGAGCGTAAATCGCTTGCCGATGCTGTCAGTCAAGGTTTGGAACTTACTCGCTTTGTCTTCCTGAAAGACAGAATTGCCCCAAAGTTGTGTCAAATAGGATTGTGAAACCGACTTAAGAGCCTCCATCTCAATGGCGCCTTGCAATTGTTTGCCGCCTGCAAAAACCTTGTCGCCCGACTCTTTGCGGACAGGATCCGATTCTCCGGTGACAAAACTATAATCTATGCGGCCGTTTCCACTGATCAGGATGCCATCGACAGGAATCAATTCGCCATTGCGGATCAGCAATCTATCGCCTCTCTTGATTTCATGTACCTGGGTACTTTCTTCTTTTCCATTCGAGGCTATGCGGGTTATGGCAATCGGAAAATACGATTTATAATCACGCTCGAAAGAAAGAAACGAATAGGTCTTCTGCTGAAAGAATTTACCCAACAATAAAAAGAATACCAGTCCGGTCAACGAATCAAAAAAACCGCTTCCCCAATCGAATATGATTTCAATGGTACTACGCAGGAAAAGTACAAGAATGCCTAGGGCAATGGGCACATCGATGTTCAATATTTTAGAACGGAGGCCCTTGTAGGCCGAAATAAAATAATCTCTTCCGGCATAGAAGACAACGGGAAGCGAAAAAGCGAACATCAACCAACGAAAAACATCCTCATAGCGGTTGAGCCAAAACTCACCCCCAGATTCGGCACTTGAGGACAAGTCAAAATAGTCGGGAAAGGAAAGGAACATCACATTGCCAAAGGCGAAACCGGCAACGCCCAATTTGTAAACCAGACTACGATCACTTCCTTTTTTCTCGTTATCGAAATCATCTAACGAAATGTAAGGTTCATAACCTATACGGGCCAGTAATAGGACCAATTCCTTAAGTGAAATATAGGCGCTCTTGTACGATACACGTATTGTTTTTTTGGGAAAATCAACTTGGGAATCGGTAATATGGGCATTCAGCTTTTTCAGGTTTTCAAGCACCCAGATACACGAACTACAGTGAATATGCGGAATGTAAAGATTTACAATTTGAAGGTCGTTATCATTGAATTCCGTCAACTTTTCAACAATGTCTAGATTGTCAAGAAAATCGTACTTCCCCTCGATTGCGTTTGGGGTGGCACCTGCCGCTGCCTGGATGTCATAATAGTACGAAAGGTCATTACTTGAAAAAATCTCGTAAACCGTCTTGCAGCCGTTGCAACAGAACTCTTTTTCGTCGAATTCAATCGGTTCGGAGCCACAATCATCACCACAGTGATAGCAATTATGTCTATCCATTATATTTGCTTATACCTTCGGCAAAGGTGCAAAGTGAAGACGTTCCAAAAAATGATAATTGTCAGGTTTTGCGTATCTTGCCGCTACTAACTTTGCTATTAAGGTATAAAAATTTTGGAGATGGAAAGTAGGTGTGAAAATTGCATTATCAGACAGTTCAATGCGCTCCGTGCGATGAGTAAGGATGAACTGAAAAAGGTTTCTGACTCCAAGGTTTTTAAAAAAGTCAAGAAAGGTGAGGCACTTTTTGAAGAAGGCGAAAAATTGGACGGAGTATTCTGTGTTCGTGACGGGGTTTCCAAATTGTCAAAGCTCAGTGCGAACGGTAAGGATCAAATCGTGAAATTGGCCAGTAAGGGAGAAGTAATGGGACAACGTTCGGTCATAGCAGAAGAATCGACCAATTTAAGTGCCGTGGCCATTAGCGATATGGAGGTCTGCTTTATTCCGAAGGAAATTATATCCAATACGTTGAACACGAACCCTAATTTTGCCGTAGAAGTCTTGCGGCACATGGCCCATGACCTAAAGGAAGCCGATGACGTTATCGTAAATATGTCTCAAAAAACGGTCAAGCAGCGTATGGCCGAGGCCTTTTTGTACCTCAAGAATAATTATGGCGAGGACGGTGACGGATTTTTAAACTTGACCCTTTCACGAGAAGATTATGCCAATGTGGTAGGTACGGCTACAGAATCATGTATTCGAATTATTTCAGACTTCAAGAAAAATGGCCTTATCAAGACTTCGGGCAAGAAGATAGGCGTGATGGAAGAACGCAAGCTTTTGGATTTGGTGGAGGGGTTTTAACATAAACCAATAGCTTGGTCGTGATACGATATATGAAATGCCCAAATAGCTAGCTATTTGGGCATTTTCATTTTTGATTATTTGACAGGGTTCTATGCCGAATGCTGTTTTGCCCTACCAGTAAATCGATTTACAAACCGGTATTGATTACTGTGCAGCATTTTTTGGTAGAGTTCTTCGTTCACTTCGACGGGGATTTTTAGATTAGGAAACTTAATTTTGTACAGATTGTCATTTCCCCTTTCGATAAGTGAAACTTTGACAGGTTCTTTCTTCATAATCTAAGATTTTAGAATGTTAAACTATTAAAAATGAATACTTTACAATATTCCAAGAGCTATGCCAAAGCTATTCCAAAACCTGATATATGTCATAGTTTCGGTTTTTGTCTTGTTCTAGTTTTACATCACTGTTTCTTAAAAAGACAAGATGAAGAATATTCTAATACCTACCGATTTTTCAGACAATGCCTGGAATGCGATTCGGTATGCTATTGAACTCTTTAAAAATGAGGAGTGTACTTTTCATTTATTGAATGCCTATACTCCGGCAATAGCCAGCAGTCGGTTTATGGCTTCCACTTCAAACAGTGTCACGTCCGAAGATGGGGCACGGCTACATTCGAACCGAGGTTTGGGGGAGACGTTGAAGCGGATCAAGACCACTTATGACCATCGAAACCACAGTTTTACGTGCATTTCTTCTTTTAGCCTATTAGTAGACGAGATTAAAGAAACAATCGAAGAACACGATATTGATTTGGTGGTAACCGGAACCAAAGGAGCCTCGGGTCTAGAAGAAGTGTTTATGGGTAGCAATACGGTACGGATTATCAAGGCCGTAAAAAACTGTCCGGTTTTGGCCGTCCCACAACATTTCGGGTTTATGACCCCTAATGAGATAGCCTTTGCGACCGATTTTAACAGATTCTTCACCCAATCAGAACTGCAACCCTTGCTGGAAATGGCAAACACCTTTGGAGCGACGATTCGGATCGTTCATGTGCAGCATGAAATCAAGGCATTGACAGAACTGCAGCAGTTCAATTTGAACATGCTTCGCAAGTATCTTAAAGACGTCGAACATTATGTGCATACGGTCTCGGAATTGAATTCCGTTTCCAAAACCCTTGAGGTCTTTACTAACGAGTTGGACATCCATCTACTAGCTATGCTCAATTATCAGCACAGTTATATGGAAAAAATTACCCGTGAACCTGTGATAAAGCGTATAGCCTTTCACACGCAGATTCCTTTATTGGTCATACCAGAATTGGGGATGGGCGGATATTCAGTAAATAAAGAGCAGCATGTGATGTCAATTTCCGATTGATTTGGTCTTCGGGGAAGTCTCTTTTGAATGGGTTTTTAGTTTGACTGTATATGGTTGGTGATTGTCAAAACCTTTACTATCTTTGCTGTGTTGTGTTGTAACCCGAACCTTTAGTTAGGTCAGGGCCAATGAAAGGCTTTCCATAAAGGAAGGCTTTTTTTGTTTGTTCAAACCTTTTTCCCGTCCCGATGAAGATTTTAGGACAAATTCGTTAATTCCGTGAATCTTTTACTACGGTTTCAACAGTTTTGTTCAGAATTAAGCCTTTGGAATGCCAAAGTTTGAGAAGACCACAAATCTTGTTCAGGGTATTAATAAACATGCCATTTATCGTATTTTTATGAAAGACTAAATTTTTATTATCATGCCGTTGTATCACAAACTTGGAAGAATTCCCCAAAAACGACATACGCAGTTCAAAAAAGAAGATGGTACGCTTCACTATGAGCAACTTTTCGGAACGATCGGCTTTGACGGAATGTCGTCGTTGATGTACCACTTGCACAGACCGACACAAATTAAAAAGGTGGGCAAGACCTTGGACATTTCCCCAAGGGCAGCGGTTGAATACAATATCAAATCACGATTATTGAAAGGACTGGAAGTCAGACCCAAGGATGATTTTTTGGAAAGTAGAAAGGTCGTGCTGTTCAATAACGATGTGCATATCGGGCTTGCGGCACCGAAGCGGTCAATGACCGATTATTTTTATAAGAATACCGATGCCGATGAACTTCTGTTTGTCCATAAAGGAACGGGAACGTTAAAGACCATGCTCGGGGAGATTCCGTTCGAATACGGTGATTATCTTTTGATTCCGAGAGGAATGATCTATCAGATTGAATTCGATACCGAAGACAATAGGCTTTTGATTACCGAATCGTATCATCCGATATACACCCCGAAAAGGTATCGCAACTGGTTCGGGCAACATTTGGAACATTCCCCCTTCTGTGAACGGGATTTTAAGTTGCCCCAAAATTTACAGACCTATGACGAGACCGGCGAGTTTTTGATAAAGGTCAAGAAACAAGGGCAATTGCACCATCTGATATACGCGACACATCCTTTCGATATCATAGGTTGGGACGGTTATAATTTTCCATACGGATTCTCCATTCATAATTTCGAGCCCATTACGGGTCGTGTACACCAACCGCCCCCGGTACACCAGACTTTTGAAACCTCAGCATTCGTAGTATGTTCATTTTGTCCGCGATTGTACGATTACCACCCCGAGGCAATACCGGCACCCTATAATCACTCGAATATAGATTCCGATGAAGTCTTATATTATGTCGATGGCGATTTTATGAGCAGAAAGGGTATCGATCAAGGCTATATTTCATTGCATCCGGCAGGAATTCCACATGGGCCGCACCCAGGCACTTATGAGGCAAGTATCGGTAAAAAGGGTACCGAGGAACTGGCCGTAATGATCGATACGTTCAAACCATTGCAATTGACGCAGGCCGCTTTGGATATCGATGATGGCAAGTATTATCAGAGTTGGTTGGAATAAAATTTCGGAAGTGCCATGTATTTAAGAGCCATTTCCTTATTTACGATCGTAATGTTTGCGTTCAAGGTTCAGGCGCACCCGACCGGTAATTTGACCGTTGTAGACGATTATGTGATTTGGTCATACGTCAATCCTGTTCAAGACGAGGGCCATCATGCTTGTATCATGATTTGGAAGGAAGGTACGGAACCTAGACCGTTGATAACCTCAAAGTTTCCCGCAAGTGATTTTATGGCCTATGCCAAGAACAGAACAGTTTATCTCATCGAAAGAAAATACGTCGAAGAGAATGACACTTTTGAGGCAAGGGTTTTGAAAGGGTCTTTAGATGGCGAATTTGAAGAAATTTGGCCTTGGTTCAGGGATGAATGGAGGATTGGTGAGGGTGGTTTCGCAATGCTTTCGGATGATGAAATAGTTTTTTGTAGTTATCCGGAAATTTTAAGATTGAAAAAAGGGAAGACTCCAAAACCTTTTCTCGAATTTGGACATGAAGTGAAAAGAGTAAGATTTTTGAACGATGGTGACATTCTTTTATTGGCCGATGATAGATGTTGGTTGACCGATAATCAAGGCAATGTTTTTAGGGAATGGAAAAACCTGACAGAGGAAAATGTGGATGAACCTCCCTTGGGTAGGAATCAAATCTTCGATATCGATTATTCGGACGGAAAATTGTTATTGGCTTATTGGGGAAAAAGATGCTTTTATAGTATCGATGAAAACGGAAACAAGGAAATAGTCAGACAGTTAGATACCCCCAATACACCCCATTGGGTTGCTTTTAGAGGCGATGAAAAACTATTGTTCGCCTCGAAATTGATTTTTGACGGAAGTACTCCAAGGCCAAGGCTTATTTCTGTGAGCGACAAGGAAACCAAGGCCATATGGATTACGGATTGACCTTAATCTGATTAAATGAAAACCTAACCTTTATTGACCGTTCAAAGAAGTTATAATGAAATGGACCAATGATGCTGCCAACTTCGCGGTTTGATTGTCGATATCATATTTCGGGTTCATTTCCGCAATATCGAAAGAAATCATTTTTTGTGATTTGGTGATAAGTTCCAATGATTCCAATACGATTTGAGGACAAAACCCCATGGGCGAGGAAGCACTGACACCCGGTGCATAAGCTGATGAAAACCCATCTAGGTCTACGGTTACATAGATATGGTCTACCTGGGCGATAAAATCCAAAAGTTTTCGCACCACCATTTTAGGATAAGACATGGTAAACTTTTCGCTGGGCATATACGCAACGTCCAATGCCTTGGCTGTTTTGAACAATTCCGTATCGTTCGCATCTTTTCGAACACCCAGACAGAGGTATTTGAATGCCGAACCATCTTTTTTACAATCTTTGGCAATTTGATAAAAAGGGGTGCCCGAATTGTTTCCTTTTGAATTGTCCCGCAGGTCGAAATGTGCATCAAAGTTGATAATGCCAAGCGACTTGCCGCTTCCTAAATGCTTTCTGATACCGTTGTAATGTCCGTAGGCGATATCATGTCCGCCCCCCAAAAGAATGGTGAATGCATTGTCTTTCAACAGCTGGGCGACTATTTCCGATACGAGGTCTTGGGCCGCTTCCATATCACCGTCCGAACAATCGATTGTGCCAACATCCAGAAACCGTGTGCCGGTATCCAAATGATTGGGCATTTTTCCCAATTGTTTTCGAATGGCATCAGGGCCTTCGAAAGCCCCAATTCTACCTTGGTTTCTCTTGACCCCTTCGTCACAGGCATAGCCTAAGACTGTGAAAGTTTTTTGGGAAAAGACCGAGTTCGATTCTTTCAAATCAACGAACTCCACTTTTTCATGCAAGTAAAGTTGCCGATCGGAAATTCTACCTGTCCACAAGTTTTCTTTGGGTTTTATAAAGTGGCCCATATGGTTTAATCGAATAGATTTTCTAGTAATCCGTCTTCTACTAAATTGGGCAAAGTAACCATGAGTTCTGGAGTGCGTTCCATTTCTCTTTTTATGGCAAACATTGCTTCTTCGTTGCGTGCCCAACTTCTCCTCGATATGCCATTGTTCACATCGTAGAACAGCATATTTTTTAACTTTTTGGAAGCTTCCTCACTTCCATCGAGCACCATGCCGAACCCACCGTTGATGACCTCACCCCAACCGACGCCACCTCCATTATGGATGGATACCCAGGTCGCCCCCCGAAAACTGTCGCCAATAACATTGTGAATGGCCATATCGGCGGTGAATTTGCTCCCATCGTAAATATTGCTTGTCTCCCGGAACGGAGAGTCGGTACCGCTCACATCGTGGTGGTCCCTTCCCAGAACGACCGGTGCCGAAATCGTACCCGAAGCGATGGCTTGGTTAAAGGCTTCCGCAATTTTGGCCCGTCCTTCGGCATCGGTATATAGAATCCGAGCTTGGGAACCAACGACCAGCTTATTTTGTTCGGCCTCTGAGATCCATTTGATGTTGTCCTGCATTTGCTGTTGGATTTCTTCAGGTGCATTTGCCTTGATCTCTTTCATGATGGTCAATGCGATCGCATCCGTTTTTTGCAGGTCTTCCGGTTTTCCCGAGGTGCATACCCAACGGAAAGGGCCGAATCCGTAATCGAAACACATCGGTCCGAGAATGTCCTGTACATACGAAGGATATTTAAAATCAATTCGATTTTTGGCAATTACATCGGCTCCGGCACGTGAGGCTTCCAATAAAAAAGCATTTCCGTAATCGAAGAAATAGGTGCCTTTTGCCGTGTGCCTATTTATGGCCGCCGCATGTTTTCTAAGGGACTCCTGCACTTTTGTTTTAAAAGTATCCGGGTCTTCGCTCATCATGCGATTCGATTCCTCAAAAGAAAAACCGGCCGGATAATAACCGCCCGCCCAAGGGTTGTGCAATGATGTTTGGTCCGATCCGAGGTGCACGAAAATATTTTCTTCATCAAAATGTTGCCAAACATCGACCACGTTGCCGATAAAGGCCAGTGAGACGACTTCCTTGTTTTTGATAGCCGATTTTGTTCTGAGGACCAAACTATCCATATCGACGATAAGCTCATCGACCCAGCCCTGCTCGTGTCTTTTGGTCGCCGCCGCCGGATTGACTTCGGCACAGACCGTGATACATCCGGCAATGTTGCCCGCTTTGGGTTGGGCACCGCTCATTCCTCCCAAGCCTGCGGTCAAGAATACTTTTCCGGCTGGGGATTCATCCTTTTTCAAAACTTTGCGAAAAGCGTTCATAACAGTGATGGCCGTACCGTGTACGATTCCCTGCGGACCGATATACATATACGAGCCGGCGGTCATCTGTCCGTATTGGGTCACACCGAGAGCATTGTATTTTTCCCAGTCATCGGGTTTGGAATAATTGGGAATCATCATACCGTTGGTAACTACCACACGAGGCGCTTCTTTTGAAGAAGGAAACAGCCCCATTGGGTGCCCCGAATACATGTGCAACGTCTGCTCTTCGGTCATGATGGCGAGATATTGCATCGTCAAGAGGTATTGTGCCCAATTTTGGAATACGGCTCCATTGCCCCCATAGGTGATCAGCTCCTCCGGATGTTGCGCCACGGCGGGATCCAAATTATTTTGAATCATCAGCATGATGGCGGCTGTCTGAGGTGTTTTCGAAGGATACTCCTCGATCGGACGTGCATACAAGGGGTAATTTGGTTTGAAACGGTACATATAGATTCGACCATATCGTTTCAATTCTTGGGCGAATTCCTCGGCCAGTTCGGCATGCCAGGTTTTAGGAAAGTAACGTAGGGCATTGCGAACCGCCAACTTTTTTTCGTCAGAGGACAGGATTTCCTTGCGTACGGGTGCGTGATTGGCATCGACTACATAATCCCTTTTAGGGGGGAGTTCCGTGGGGATGCCCTGTAGTATTTCTTCTTTGAAGTTCATTTTGTTTTGTTCGCTATTGGCTATTGGCTATTGGCTATTGGCTATTGGCTATTGGCCATACTTTGTACTTCTACCTTTGTACTTCGTACCTTTCAACCATGTTTATCAAAAACTTTCGTTCCATTTTTCCAGATTGTACATGGTTTTAGGTTGCCTTGGTTGTATAGAATTTCCTTGTAATCGGTCGTGTGGAAAATGGCCAGGTCGGCCAAATATCCTTTCGCCAATTGGCCCCGATCTTTTAATTTGAGTGCCGCGGCGGCCCGAAACGTGATTCCGGACAAGACTTCGGCATTCGACAATTTTTCGAAAGCCCCTAAAATGGCGGCCTGGGTCAACAGATCGCCCATTGGTGCCGAACCGGGATTATGATCACTCGCGATCGCCAAAGCCCCACCGGCATCCAAAATTTTACGGGCAGGTGTAAAGTTGCATCCCAATCCTAAAGAGGCTCCCGGCAAGGCGGTCCCAATCGTACCGCTTTTTGCCAAAAGGTCAATTTCTTTTTGGGTGCTGGCCTCCAAATGGTCTGCGCTTACCGCCTCGAAATCCACGGCAACTTTGCTTCCGCCCGTAGTAAACTGGTCGGCGTGCACCGTGATGTCGAAACCCATTTTCTTTGCCTTTTGAAAATATGGGGCGATCTGTCCGGCGGAAAAGGCACTTTCCTCGATAAAGGCGTCGATACGGTTTGCAAGGCCTTCTGCTTTAAGGATAGGAAAAAGTGTTGTCGCCATTTTATCCAGGTACTCCTTGGCACTTCCTTCGAAATCCTTGGGAAGCATATGCGCTGCGAGACAGGTCGTAACCAAATCGACAGAAGACCGTTTATTCGCCTTCTGAATGGCGCGAAGCATTTTCAATTCTTCATCAATTGACAAACCATACCCACTTTTGACCTCTATGGTTGTCGTACCGTTCTTTAAATGACGATTGGCCAGTTTGGCCGTGCTTTTTGCGAGATCTTCTTGACTTGCCTTTCTGGTCTGGGTCACGGTATCCCAAATGCCGCCACCTGCTTTTGCGATTTCAAGATAGGTCTTGCCTGCATTTCGCATGGCATAGTCGTTGGCGCGGGAACCCCCGAAACAAATATGGGTGTGCGAATCGATGAATCCGGGCAGGCCTGTGTGGTTTCCTTTAAGCTCGTGGATTTCGGCTTCTTGAAATGTATTTTTGAGTTCCTTGAAGTTGCCTATAGATTGTATTTTATCACCCAAAATCAAAATACCGGCGTCCTTCAAAACAATTAGTCGATCGTCTGATAGTGTGCCCTTTAGGGCTAAACCTGTCATCGGGAGCAATTGTTTAAAAGGGCCTAAGAGCTTCATCTTATTCATGTTTTTATCATTTTCTTTTTCCATTGATGAAAAAGAAACAAAAAATCTAGACTGACCAAAACCTCGCTAAACTTTTCTTTCAATTTCTAAATAATCGCTAACTTCTCCGAACGCTGTTCGGATTCATCACAAGACGGATTATTTTACGAAATTTCAATTCAAGTTTTACGCTTGGTCTTGGTAGGTCATTTGTTCAATGCTTTGCATTGATGTGTTTTTTTAAAAGTTCTCGAATTCTTCGGAATAGGGTACTTCAAATCTTAAATTCTTTTCTTTTTTGACCCGATCGATAACCTTGACAATCGTCATGTTCTTTATCATTTCAATACCTTTTTCAATATCATCGGCAAAGACACGGTCTTTTTTGGCAAAGGCTATTTTCTTTCGGATTTCTTTATGGATTTCATCCAAGAAAATCCCTGATTTCAAAGGCTTTCGATACTCAAAGGCCTGGGCGGCGCTCAGCATTTCAATGGCCAATATTTTTTCCACGTTTTCGATGACTTGCAAAGCTTTTCTTCCTGAGATGGAGCCCATGCTTACGTGATCTTCTTGGCCCAGCGAGGTGGGTATGCTATCCGCACTCGACGGGAAGCACAGTCCTTTGTTCTCGCTCGCCAAAGCCGCGCTAGTGTACTGTAAGATCATATAGCCGGAATTGATTCCGGTATCTTCCATCAACAATTTGGGCACCCCGGGACTATTGCCTTCCAAAGCCAAATAGACCCGCCGATCTGAAATATTCCCGATTTCCGATGCGGCCAAACAGGCATAATCCAAGGCCATGGCCAGGGGTTGCCCGTGAAAGTTTCCCCCACTGATGGTCAGTTCCTCGTCAATGATTACCGGGTTATCCGTTACGGAATTCAATTCTATTTCCAACAATTCCTTCAAATGTAACCATGCATTTCGGCTGGCCCCATGAACCTGCGGAATACACCGCAACGAATACGGATCCTGAACACGATCGCAATCGATATGGTCTTCAAGAATTTCGGAACCTTTTAGTAGACGCTTGATGCGTTTGGCCACATGCAGATTGCCCTTGTAAGGACGCAAATCGTGCAATTCGTTGTAAAAAGGCTTGACCGAACCTTGAAGTCCTTCGATCATCATGGCGCCGATAATATCGGCCTGGGCCAAACAACTTTGTAATTTTTCGACGACTTTGACCGCATGGGCGGCTATGAACTGGGTTCCGTTGATGAGGGCCAACCCTTCCTTGGGCCCTAATTCCATTGGTTTTAGTCCGGTTTTTTTAAATAGGGTGGGGGTAGAAATTGTTTTTCCTTGGAATTCGATTTTTCCAAGTCCGATCAATGGCAAGAACAAGTGAGATAACGGAGCTAGGTCTCCGGAGGCGCCCACCGAACCTTGGGAAGGAACTACCGGAATGGCATCGTTTTCGATATGCCAGATTATCCGTTCCAAGGTCGTTTCCGCTATACCAGAATAGCCTTTGGCCAAGGCGTGCACCTTGAGGATAAGCATCAGTTTCGCGATTTCCGTTGGTATTGGACTTCCGACCCCGACACTATGGCTTTTAAGGATGTTGGATTGTAGAATTTTGGTTTCCTCTTTTGAAATGCTAGTCGTACACAAGGGGCCAAAACCTGTATTGATTCCATATACTGCATGACCTTTTTCAACGATGTCGGCTACGACCTTTCGGCTGGCATTTACTTTTTTCCGTACTGTTTTTGAAAGTTTTCCAGAGGTCTTTCCCTTCGCGATAGCAATGGCGATACTTGCCGTGAGATGGTCTTCACCGTATAAAAATGTGCTGGGAATCTGGTTCATTTACGCTTTGTTGTTTCGATTCCCTAAAAGTATTGATTCTGTTGGAGAATATCGAAGGGAATGTTTTTAACTTTACTTGGTTAAGATAGATTTCCGCCTTTGCGGAAATGACGTAAAAAGTATTTATGATTTTCGACTTGATAAAAAAAAGACGTTCGGTTTTTCCTGCACAGTATATCGATAAACCAATAGCGAAAGCCGATATTGAAAAGATTTTGGAGGCGGCCAATTGGGCACCCACCCATAAAAAAACGGAACCTTGGCGCTTTAAGGTATTGCAGGGTGAATCATGTGAAAAGCTGGGCCTGTTTCTTTCCCTGAAGTATATGGAGACCGAGCCTAATCCGAAGGAGTTCAAGGTAAAGAAACTGATCGATAATCCGAAGAAGGCAGGTGCGGTCATTGCCATTTGTATGCAACGAGACCCATTGGAAAGCTTGCCGGAATGGGAAGAGATCGCCGCGACCGCGATGGCCGTTCAGAACATGTGGCTCTGTTGCACCGAAATGGGCATTGGTTGTTATTGGAGTTCCCCGGGGCTCATCAAGTACATGGATGAGTTCTTTGAACTGGCACCCGGTGAAAAGTGTTTGGGCTTTTTCTATATGGGATATTACGAAGGGGAAATTCCTGAAATGACGCGAAGACCGATCGAGGATAAAGTTGTCTGGGGATGACCGATCAATCAAAAAAAGGAAATAGGGCACTGCGATAGTCCCAAGCCGTGGAGATAAAGATGCCCAAGAATATTAGGGTAACGATCAATTTCATGAAAGTGCCCGTTAAAAATCCGAGAAACGATCCAAAGGCTGCCCTTAAGGCCGTTTTTTGATCCGCCTTGTTGATGATCTCACCGATAAATGCGCCTACGAAAGGTCCGATAATAATACCTCCGGGGATAGGGGCCAAAAGACCGACTATCAATCCGAGGGTCGCACCGATCATTCCTGCTTTGGTGCCCCCGAATTTCTTGGTGCCCATGGCGGGTATGGCATAGTCAAGACCAAAAACGATAAGCGCAACCGCCCCAGTAATTCCCAATACCCACCAATCGTCAGGTATTGCTTGGGTCATGAAGAGCAAGAGCAGCCCCAGCCAACTTACCGGTGGCCCAGGAAGTACAGGTAGGAAGCTTCCCAAAATACCTACGAACATCAAGATAAATCCGATAATCAAAAGTGCAATATCCATAAGCTCTTTTTCAATTTCTCCAAAGGGAGTATTTTTCTGTTGGACGAAGATAAACCGAATTTGTTACAGATCAAACTTTAGGAGCTTTCATGATTTTTGGGCCTTACTAATTATTTAGTTATATTTGTTTTATTATTAAACTAAAAACTTAGTTGAATGAAACAATTGACCAAGGCAGAAGAGGAAGTCATGCAAATTTTATGGCAATTGCAAAAATGCAATGTGGCGGCCATCATCGAAAAACTGCCCGAACCGAAACCGGCATATAATACGGTGTCTACCATTGTGCGCATTTTAGAAAGCAAGGGTTTCGTGGATCACGAGCAAGAGGGTAAGGGATACCTGTATTTCCCGGTAGTCAAGAAATCGGAATACAGCAACCAGTCCATCAACAAATTGGTCGATGGTTATTTTCAGGGTTCCTTTAAGAGTATGGTTTCCTTTTTTATGAAGAAGAACGATTTGAGTCTGTCCGAATTGGAATCCATTTTAAAGGAGATAAAGAAAAACGATAATTAAAACTTGTTACGATGATACAATATATATTGGAGTGTATCGCCTTTCAATTGGTGTTCCTCGTCATCTATGATTTTATGCTCAAAAGGGAAACTTTTTTCCAATGGAACCGTGCGTATCTGATTGGCACCTATATATTGTCCTTGGGGCTCCCCTGGATCAAGATCGAGGCTTTAAAGAGTTCTTTGCCCGAACGGTATTTTGTATATCCTGAATTGTTGATGAACATCGATGTAACCGGTAACGGTTCTCTGACCGAAGGCCCACGATTCAATATTTCTTGGGAAGAGACGATTTTGTTCGGGGGAATGTTTTTTGCCGCGATTTATTTTGGCTATAAATTGTTTCAGATCTACCGACTTCGAAAAAACGGAGCGATCCAACATTTTTCGAAATTCACAAGAATACTCATAGCGAATAGCCAAATCGCCTTTTCATTTTTCAGGTCCATTTTCTTGGGGGACAAGGTTTTGGAAAGGGAACATCAAAGTATCATACAGCACGAATTGGTACACATCGAGCAAAAACATTCATGGGACCTTCTGTTTTTCGAATTGATGCGTATCATCGGTTGGTTCAACCCTTTGGTATATGTTTATCAGCAACGGGTTTCTGAACTGCACGAGTTCATCGCCGATTCGCATGTCGCCAAGACCCATAAAAAAGAGCAGTACGAAGTATTGCTTTCGCAAATATTCGAAACGGAGAATATTTCTTTTATCAATCAATTTTTTAAAAGTTCATTAATCAAAAAACGAATCGTCATGTTACAAAAAGCAAGATCAAAAAAAGTTTGGCAATTAAAGTATTTGATGTTGGTGCCCTTGGTTTTAGGGATGTTGGCCTATACCTCTTGTGAACAAGAAACAGGTAAAGATATTATTCAAGAATCTATTACCGTTGGCGATATAGAAAACCTTACGAATGAAGAAGAAAATCAGGTCTTTCAACGGCTAATGCTCCTATCGGAGAACCAAGATGATTGGCAATTGTTCGTCAAAGATGGAAATTCCACGATGAGATTTGTTCCATCTGAAGACGAGTCGTACATCTCTGGATTAAATGGCGAAAGGATTAAAGCTAAACTTGCGATTGACTCTAAATTAGGGGTATTTATTGATAAGTCTAACCTTGACCAAACTACCGGAACTATTAAACACGCCCAGACTTATTCCGAAGAGGTAATGAATAAATATCAAGAACTATTGGACAAACGCAGGCGATTGTCTACAAGCTCAATGGATGATAATTCTGAAGTTAAGAGTATTGACAAACAATTGCGGATTATGTTGAAAGGAAGCAATTTGGGAGGTACTAGTTCTTGGCCATTTTTTTTAGTCGACGAGGTTCCAGTCTTTCCGGGATGCGAAAATGTTGCCGACAAACGCAATTGTTTTGAGGAAAAACTTCGGAAGCACATCGTATCGCATTTTAAATACCCAAAAGAAGCACAGGAAAAGGGTATACAGGGGAGGGTACTCACTAATTTTGTTATTGATGAACTAGGCAATATCACCCAATTAAAAAAGAAGGGACCCGACGCATCTTTGGAGGCCGAAGCTGAACGAATTATTAACTTGTTACCAAAATTAAGACCTGGTAAGCAGCAAGGAAAGGTCACAGGAGTTTCATTTTCTCTACCTATTACATTTAAGTTGCAATAAAACAGCAGTTGATAATTGAAAAAGGCGATTTTATTTTTCCTTACAATCTCTTGTTTTAACGTTTATGCACAAGACGGGCCGATAATGATTGCCGATAGCCTGTATCGCCTGGGAAATTATTCAGAATCCATAAATCAGTATGCAAAAGATGGTTCTGTGACTTCAAAACTTCAGATTGCCAGGGCATACAATGCCATTGGCAATTATGATAAGGCAATAATTGAATATGAGGGCCTAATCGCCTCTGACAACACTTCCCAAGTCGCTAAATTCGAATTGGGCAAACTGTATTTTAAAATGGACAGTTTTCAAAAGGCCAATGTGGTTTTTCACGCTTTGACCCAAGAAGAAAAAGACAACCCTGAATACTATTATTACTTGGGTGAAACGTATCGCGAAATGGCAAATGATGCTAGTAGTCTGGTCGCCTATAAAAATGCGGTCGCTATCGATAGCACACATTTACGAAGCCTTTTTCAGTTGGGTAGATACTTCATTGTCAAAAAGGAGAAGCAACAAGCTTTGCGCTTTATCGATATGGGATTAAGGTTTTATGAAGCCGATGTAGCCCTACTCAATCTTAAGGCCCTGGCATTGTTTAACGATTACGATTATAAAGGAGCGGCACCTCTTTTCGAGCGCCTGCTTGAACTGGGGGAGGAAAAACCCCACATCTATCAAAAACTGGGACACAGTTATTATCAGCTGTGGGAATTCGAAAAGGCCAAAAACAGGTATCGGGGCTTGCTACAGTTTCCTGATTTTACGCCCGAAGCCTATAACGGTCTGGGATACACTTTCTATAAGGAAAGACAGATTGATAGTGCCGAGGTCTATTTCAAGAAGGCCATTGCGGCCAAAAGGCCCGATTTAAGCCAAGAATATACTGCATTGGCGAGCCTGGCTCGCACAAGGAAAGATTTAGAGTCCGCCCTGAGTTACTATCGATTGGCCTATAAGGAAGATGAAACCGATCATAGGGCCTACTATCAAATTTGTACGGTCGCCGATCAATATTATGAGGATCCCAAGGCCAAATTGGAACTCTATGAAGGCTTCATAAAAAAGTTTGGCGACAAGAAAACATACTTATCCGATTTCGTTAAAAAACGGATTTCAGAGCTCAAGCAAGAAATCCATATGGCACAAGAATGACTTAAAAATCGTAATTTCAGCGCAAGTAATGAGGTGGATGCGAAAATTTTGGTTCTTAGTGATTCCTTTTCTTTTTGTTTCCTGTGATTTTGAAAAGTCGAAGGAAAAAAAAACGCGCGAATTGGTCAATCAAGAAATGCGCGATATCGATTGGAACGAGGTCGATAATTATCCCCTTTTTGAAAATTGTGACGAGCTTTTGAACAAATCGGCGCAGAAAGAGTGTTTTACAGGCGAAGTAATAAAACACTTTACAATGACATTGCAGGAATTCGAGTTTGTTTTAAACGAAGGGATAAATGCTACGGTCTATGTTGATTTCATTGTGGATCAAGAGGGGAATATAGAGGTTTTGGATATCGAGAAAAGTAGAATGATCGATTTACAGATGCCCGAATTCGACGGTATCATTGTTCAGAGCCTTAAGGGGCTTCCTGAAATTGCGCCCGCCCTGAAAAGAGGAATTCCCGTTAAAAGTAAATATCGAATTCCCATTGAATTGAATGCCAAATGAAGTTCAACCACGAGTACAATTTCAAATATGTAGGCCTAAAACCTTAATCCGTCGCACTGAGCTTGTCGAAGTGCTGTGGAATAATTAAAAACAAAACGCAAAAATTGTCCAAGGAAAAGATTATACTCGGTATCGACCCGGGAACCACGATTATGGGGTTCGGTATTATCAAGGTCGTTGACAAGAAGATGGAATTCGTTCAGATGAACGAGCTGCAGTTAAGTAAGTACAAAGACCCTTATACCAAACTCAAACTCATTTTTGAGCGCACGTTGCAACTCATTGACACCTATCACCCCGATGAAATGGCCATTGAGGCACCTTTTTATAGCAAGAACGTACAATCGATGTTAAAGTTGGGCCGTGCACAAGGTGTTGCCATGGCCGCCGGATTATCGCGACAGATTCCTATTACGGAATACCTCCCCAAGAAAATAAAGATGGCCATTACGGGCAACGGAAATGCCAGCAAAGAGCAGGTCGCAAAAATGTTGCAGAGTACCCTGCAATTAAAAACTTTGCCCAAAAATCTTGATAGTACCGACGGGTTAGCAGCGGCCGTGTGCCATTTCTATAATGAGGGGCGTATCGAGGTAGGCAAGTCCTATTCAGGGTGGGAGGCTTTCGTGAGGAATAATGGATCGAGGGTGAAAAAGTGATCAGTAAACAGTAGGCGGTGAGCAGTAGGCAGTGGGCAGTGAACAGTAAGCAGTAATCAATAAGATTTGTTATGACTTTTAAAGATCTCTTGGCTTATAAAAAGGCATTTGCACTTGCTATGGAGATTTATGAAAAAAGCAAATCATTCCCCAAAAACAAAACGTATTCTTTGACAGATCAGGTACGGCGTTCGTCGAGAAGTACTGCCATTAATATTGCAGAGGCTTATGCGAAAAGACGCTATCAAAAGCATTTTATTAGCAAGCTCACAGACTCCGATGCAGAAAATTTGGAAACCCAGGAATGGCTAGCGTTTTCCTTCTCATGTGGTTATATCGATAAGGATACGCTATATGATTTAACAGTGAAGAGTAATGAAATAGGTAAGTTGATTTATTTTATGATGAACCATCCAGAGAAATTTGGTTCCAAAAAGGATTACTCCTAAACTGTTCACTCTTAACTGTTCACTTATTACTAACAAATGTCCGGCATCTACGTCCACATTCCTTTTTGTAAACAAGCTTGTCATTACTGCGATTTCCATTTTTCTGTTTCTATGGCAAAAAAGGATGCGATGGTCTTGGCTTTGCAAAAAGAACTGGAACTGCGAAAGAATGAATTTGGAAGTGAAATCGTCGAAACCATTTATTTTGGGGGAGGCACGCCCTCGGTGCTGACATCCCAAGAAATCGATCGATTGATCAATGCGGTTTACGATAATTATCAAGTCTCCGAAAACCCTGAAATCACCTTAGAGGCCAATCCCGATGACTTGGTGTCTGTTCGAGCGCAGTCGAGAACTATCTTTGCGGACTATATTGACAGCGGGATCAACCGTCTCAGCATCGGCATACAATCTTTTTTCGATGACGATTTAAAATTGATGAACCGGGCACATAACGCCCAAGAAGCTGAAAATTGCATTTCGGAAGCCTCTAAAAAGTTTGAAAATATTTCAATCGATTTGATCTATGGTATTCCCGGAATGGAAGATAAACGCTGGATGCAAAACATAGAGAAAGCCCTGTCGTTTGGCATTCCGCATATTTCGAGTTATGCACTGACCGTTGAACCAAGGACGGCCCTAGCATATATGATCAAAAAGGGAGAAGTGGCCGACGTAGACGAGGAAGATGCAGGGCGGCAATTTTATATGCTGGTCGATGTCTTGGAAGCCAATGGTTTTATCAATTATGAAATTTCGAATTTTGGAAGGGAAGGCTTTTTCTCAAAAAACAATTCGGCCTATTGGCAAGGAAGAAAATATTTGGGTATAGGCCCTTCGGCACATTCTTTTGATGGCGATCGACGCAGTTGGAACGTGAGGAACAATTCAAAATATCTAAAGGCCATCAACGAAGGAAAGCTTCCTATGGAAAGCGAAATATTGACCACGACCGATCGGTATAACGAATATATCATGACCGGCCTCCGAACGATCTGGGGCGTATCGTTGAAAAAAATAGCATCGTCCTTAGGGGCAGAATACTTGGATTACCTACTAATGCAATGTCAGGAATATGTAAGTCAAGATTTGCTGATGTTTGACGATGATATTCTCAAAGCCACCAAAAGGGGAAAGTTTTTGGTCGATGGCATTGCGGCGGATTTATTTTTTTTGGAAAAGAAGTAAATTTGAATTGCCATATAATTTAAAGATTTTTGTCTGTTCGAGCGCAGTCGAGAACCAACTGCCAATGACATCTCGATTTAGCACGTCATAGGCGTATTCTAATTGCTCGACGAGACATTGTTCGTATGATCGCCAATATAAAACACAACAACAGAAACTACACGGTCGATCTTTCCAAACCGTTGGATATTTCGATTCCACTTCGCGGTGACACTTCCAATATAAATGCTTGGTATATTGACCATCCGAGGATTGAACCGCATACCGAAGGTGAATTCATCGGAAAAGTTTCCGAAGGGGCTTCTACGAACTTCAACGATGTTTGGTTCAATCCGCATGCGCATGGTACCCATACCGAATGCGTCGGCCATATCACTGAAGAATTCCATTCGGTCAATAAGAACTTGGACCGGTTTTTCTTTTTGGCCGAGTTGGTGACCATTGCCCCCGAGAAGTACCAAAACGATTTTGTGATTTCGAGAAAGCAGATGCAATATGCCTTGGGCGATAAAAAAAGGGATGCCGTTGTAATTAGAACACTCCCCAACTTGAAAGACAAGTTATCGCGGCAATATTCGAATACGAATCCACCCTACTTATTGGAGCAGACGGCCGAATTTTTGGCGACCGGGAATATCGAGCATTTGCTGGTCGATTTACCGTCCGTGGACAAGGAAAAAGACAATGGGGCCTTGTTGGCGCATAATGCCTTCTGGAACACTACCGGGAATATTAGAAAAAATGCTACCATAACCGAGTTCGTTTTTGTGCCCAATTCCATAAAAGACGGTACTTACTTTTTGAATTTACAGACGGCTCCCTTTGAAAACGATGCCAGTCCGAGCCGTCCCGTTTTATATGAAATTTTGGAAGAATGAATACGATATTAAAGTTGGAAGAATTGTTTATGTTCATTTTGGGCATCTATCTGTTCAGTTTGCTTGATTATCCC
Organism: Bacteroidia bacterium; assembly: GCA_030428705.1. Classification (GTDB taxonomy): domain Bacteria; phylum Bacteroidota; class Bacteroidia; order Flavobacteriales; family Flavobacteriaceae; genus Meishania. The sequence continues at coordinate 737,887 of JAUIDI010000002.1, read as the reverse complement.
TGGTGGTTGTTCCTTGCGCTAATATTGTCTCCGGATATCGGGATGACAGGGTATCTTTTCAACGACAAGATAGGTGCTTTTGTGTATAATTTGTTCCATCATAAGGGTCTCGCTAGCGCCATTTATTTTATGGGAATCTATCTTTCAGTACCTTTACTTCAATTGACCGCGGTAATTTTGTTCGCCCATGTCAGTATGGACAGGATCTTTGGTTACGTACTCAAATACGATAACGGATTCAAGTTTACCCATTTAGGTGAAATAGGAAAGAAAAATGGATAGTTTCCCCCTGCTCGTTATAGGATTCATTCTCGGGGCCATCATCATGTATTGGCTTTTCTCCCGTTTTCGATCGAAACAACAGAAAGAGCGTACCAACGAACAATCGGTCATTCTGTTGGAAAAGATCAGAAGTGTCTGTAAACTGATATCGGTCGAAGGTGATTTTGCCGAAATATATTCATATGAGAACACTAAAGACTTGTTCATGAACCTTTTCGCCGGCAGAAAGAAAGCCTTGGTCATTATAAATGCCAAAACCCATATTGGCTATGATTTTAGAAAAATCGAAATGCATGCCGATACGAATAAAAAGAAAATTATCCTGACCCATTTTCCACAGCCCGAAGTATTGTCGATCGAGCCCCATTTGAAATTCTACGATATCAAGAACAGCATGTTCAATACCTTTTCTTCGGATGACCTGACCAACCTGAATAAAGAGGCGCGGCAACATATCATGGATAAAATACCGAAAAGCGGACTCATGGAAACGGCAAGAAAGGAAGCTTTGGAAGCCGTACTTTTGATAGAGAAAATTGCGGAGACCATCGGTTGGAAACTGGATTATTCCGCTTTGGAATTGACCGAAAACCGGAAAAAAATACTTGGGAAATGAAACCGAAATGATTAAAATAATCTTAAACACTCAGAGCAATGATTATTTTAGTCATCAAAGGTTACATGTGACTCCCGATAGCTATCGGGAAATAACAATAAAATTCAACACATGAAAAAAATTATTTGCACTTTATTATTAATTACCGCCGTTACGACTTACGGCCAAACGAAAAATGAAATGAAACAATTCGACCCTAATTTTGCGCACACCGTCTATTTTTGGCTAAAGAATCCCGATAGCCAAGAAGATCGAAAGGCTTTTGAGACTTCCCTACAGAAGTTTTTGGATAATTCCGCTTATGCCAAGACCAATTTTATCGGTAAGCCCCCAAAGGCAAGCCGCGATGTGGTAGACGGCTCATTTACCTATTCGTTGATCGTAACATTTGAATCGGCCGAAGCGCAACAGAATTACCAAGACGAGGCACCGCATAAATTATTTATTGAAGAATCTAGCGACCTCTGGACAAAAGTAATCGTCTACGATTCGCAGGGTATCTGAAAATGGTCGGTTTTAGGACTGCTTCAAAGCATGATTATAGGGCTATTGCGGCGTTACATGCGAAGAGTTGGCAACAGAATTACCGTGGGGCTCTCAGTGATAAATTTTTAGACAATAAGGTTGTTGAAGAACGATTGGCCGTTTGGAAAGACCGTTTTGAAAACCCTCGTCGTAACCAATTCGTCCTTGTTGCCGAAATAGATAATCGACTCGTAGGGTTTGTCTGTGGTTATATCGATGATGACCCAAAATACGGTACCCTGATCGACAACCTTCATGTTGATTCCGAATTTATAGGGCGCCGAATCGGGGAGAAGTTGATGATAAATGCTGCGGAACATATAAAGGCTATTAGCAAGACTTCGATGTACCTTTGGGTCTTAATCGGCAATACAAAAGCCGCTAGGTTTTACGAACGTATCGGAGGAAAGGCTTTGGAGACCATAAATGATTATGATATCGGCGACCGCGAGATTACTAAGACAAGGTACTATTGGCCGAATTTGGAGCTTATTTCTAAAAAAGCTGAAAATGAACATTGAAGAATTTAGGGATTATTGTCTGTCAAAAAAAGGGGTAACCGAAGATTTCCCCTTTGATGAACAGACCTTGGTCTTTAAGGTTATGGGCAAAATGTTTGCCCTATCGGGGTTGGAAAGAACCCCGTCACAGGTCAATTTGAAATGTGACCCCGAAAGGGCTATTTCACTTCGCGAGGAATACGATGGCGATATCATTGCGGGATATCACATGAGCAAAGTGCACTGGAATACGCTGATGTTGGAATCCCTACCTCCGAAATTGATTTTGGAATTGACCGACCACTCGTATGACTTGGTGGTTTCAAAATTTACACGAAAGCTAAAAACCGAATTTGAAGCCCTTGATTAAAAATGGCTACTGAATTTGAACATATTATCCATAATCTTAAGGAATGTTTTAACGGCAAACCCTGGTACGGAATCTCAATGATGGAAAAGTTGGATTCCATCCCTTGGGAAATTGTGAACGACCAGAAATATGGCGCAAAGTCGATCGCCGTTTTAGTACAACACATAATCAACTGGCGTATTTTTCTTTTAAAAAAGTTGGAGGGGGATTTGGGATATGACCTAAAAATAGACAGCCCTGAAGATTGGACGGCCATTCACATACATACCGAGAAGGAATGGGACGGTCTGAAAGACAGGTTGGTCGAGACACAGAATGAACTTCTCGAAAAGCTATCCGACCTGCCCGAGACTATACTGCAAGAACAGGTTCCCGGTAAAAAGTACAATTTTCTGCCCATTTTGACCAGTATTTCGCAGCATGATATCTACCACTTGGGCCAAATAGCCATGTTGGACGCCATGCATAGGGCAAACACATAGAGCTAGTCAAGAATACATATCTTTGGGCCTCATTAATTCAGGGTATCTTTTCATGCAGGACCTCCTTTCATTTTATCAAGGCCGAATCAATAGATATAAAGGACATTTGGCAAAAGTCAAGCAAAATCTCTCGGGTTCCAGCTTGTTGCGTTTGTTGGTCTTTATAGTTACGGTGTTCGGCATTTATCTGAGCTGGGGAAATATAAAGTTGATTTTGGCCATTCTGATTCCAGGGATGGCACTTTTTCTTTATTTGGTTTCCCGACATACCGATTTACAGTATCAAAAGAATAAACTTCAGGCACTTATCGACCTGAATAAAACCGAACTGAAAGTCCTCGGCCGGGATTTCAACGATTTGCCTCAGGGCAACGAATATAAGGATCCTACTCATCATTTTAGCCAAGATATCGATTTGTTCGGTAGGGGTTCTTTTTACCAATATTTGAACCGCACGGTCTTACCGCAGGGGAGTGATACTCTGGCCGCTTTGTTGACTGAAAACGCAATTCTCGACATTGCGCAAAAACAAAAAGCGATTCAAGTGCTGGCCTGGATGCCCGATTGGCGTCAAGAGTTTTCGGCCATAGCCGCATTGGTGAAAACCGAAACTTCCTATACGGCAATTAATAAATGGATGCAGGGTTACCGAACATTTTTGCCAGCTTTTATGAAAACCCTTCCGATGATTTTTTCCATAATTTCTGGAGTCTTGTTCACCGGTTTTTTTGTGGATTTTGTTCCGGGATGGATACTGGGTCTGTGGTTTCTGTTGGGTCTGGGCATAACAGCAAGGTATTTTAAAGCGGTCAATAAACTTTCATCGGATACCGGAAGAATCCAAAGCACTTTCTACCAATATCAAAAATTGATTCGTGAATTGGAAGACGTTGATTTTGATTCTGAATTGCTTAAGGAAAGAAGGGAAACAATTATTTCGGAAAATGAAAAGACCTCTGCTATTTTAAAACGGTTTTCCAAATTGCTTGGTGCCTTGGATCAACGTAATAATATTATTGTAAGTATTTTCACCAACGCTTTCTTGCTTCGAGACCTTGACCTGAGCTTTAAAATCGAGGAGTGGGTTGCAAAGCACGGGACAAAAACCGAAGCTTGGTTCGACACCATCGCTTTTTTCGATGCCTATAACAGTTTGGGAAATTTTGCATTTAATCACCCTGCTTATACTTTTCCCCGACTGACATCTGAGAAGATAGTCATAAAATCCGAAGAGGCTGGGCATCCCCTTTTGCACCCTGAAAAGTGTGTGCCTAACAATTTTCAAATCGACGATGAACAATTTTTCATCATTACCGGGGCCAATATGGCGGGTAAAAGCACTTTTTTACGAACGGTTTCGCTACAGATTATGATGGCCAACATCGGTCTTCCGGTCTGTGCCAAAAGCATGATCTATGCTCCCATTAAATTGATTACGAGCATGCGTACCACCGATTCTTTGACCGATGATGAATCGTATTTCTTTTCCGAGTTGAAACGTCTGAAGTTTATCGTCGATCAAATTCAAAAGGACCGCTATTTTATCGTTCTTGATGAAATATTGAAAGGTACGAACAGTACCGATAAGGCCAAGGGATCAAGAAAGTTCCTCGAGCGATTAGTGGCCTCAAGATCAACAGGAATCATCGCAACGCACGATCTTAGTTTATGCGAAGTAAGCGAAGAACTGCCACAGATTAAAAATTACTTTTTCGATGCGGAGATCATGGACAATGAACTTCATTTTGACTACAAATTCAAGGAAGGCATTTGCCAGAACATGAATGCTTCCTTTCTTTTAAAGAAGATGGGGATAGTGAGTTGATTTTGTCACCATTACATAACCCCGAAACTAGATCTTGACCTTTTTGGTTCGTTTGTTGCCCATGGCAAAAAACAATGCCAACCCAATAAGGGCCGCAGTGCCGATCGCCCCGATCAGTATGGGGTCAATGGTACATTCGATCCACGAATAGTTTTCGGGCAAATCCCTTGCAAAAGTACCCCAGATGATGATCAGAATACTAAAGACTACCGATAAGATTCCCTGTAATCTTGTGATTTTCACGTTGTAAATAGCCAGTAGAAATAGACCTAGAATTCCCCCGCCAAAAATTCCGGAAATCTGCCACCAAACGTCCAAAGCGCTTTTTGCCCGGATCATTAAAAGCGCAAACCCGATACCGAGAACTCCCCAGATAACGGTCGAAAGACGTAAGAATTTCAAACTGCTTTTTTCGGAAGCGTTGGGCTTAAAATACTTTTTATAAAAGTCGATGAACATAACGGTTGCCGAACTGTTCAGGGCGGAATCAACGGTACTCATCGATGCCGCCATAATAGCGGCGATCATCAATCCTTTTATGCCAACCGGCAATTCAGTGGCGATAAAAAAAGGAAAGACTTCATCACCCTTGGATATTCCTTCATTTAGAATGTGGGCACTTCCCCCATAGTATGAAAATAGGGCGGTGCCAATATACAAGAAGATGATCGTCAACGGCAAATAGATCAACATGGCGATCCAAACAGATTTTTTAGCTTCTTTTTCGGTGGCTACCGAACTGTATTTTTGGGTATAATTCTGATCGGCGATGAGATTGCGAATGTTCTCGGTAATACCGTAAATGACCATGACCCAGATCGTTCGGCTTCCTAAAGAAAGGTCGGAATCTCCCAAACTGAACTTATTTTGGTCGATAGCTTTCTGTATCAGATATTCAGGCCGTGCAAAAACTTCGGCGGTCAGCACATAGCTTACGAAAAGTATGCCCCCGACCATAATGACCGACTGCATTACATCCGTCCAAATGACGGCTTCCATACCTCCCATTAATGTGTACAATATCGTTACGATTCCTACAAGTACGATGACGGTAACGATATCCGTATTGACGAACGAGGTCAACAAAAGCGATGAAAGATATAGTATGACGGCCACCCTTCCCACCATAAAAAGCAAGAATGAAAGTGCGGCGTACAGTCGTCCCCAACCGCCTATTTTTTCTTCCAAATAACTATAGACCGATACAATCTTGTTTTTTCTGTAATGGGGAATGACATATTTGGTCACGAACCAGGTTACGGGGATTGCGGTCAGTGCGAAGATCAAAGGATGCCAATTATCATCGAAAGCCTTGCCCGGAACGGCGATATACGAGATGCTACTGGTGTAAGTACTCATTACGGCTATGCCCGCCGCCCAGGCAGGAATACTCTTGCCGGCGACCATGAATTGCTCGGAAGATCTGCTCTTTTTAAAAAAGAAGACGCCCATACCCAATAGTATGAGACCATAGACGACAATTATGGTAAGATCAACGTAACCTAGTTCATAGTTCATTTGGTAAGGCTGAATGCGGTATCCAAGAAAAATTCATCCATATGTGCTTTGATTTTTCCACGGTCATGTTCGTCAAAACGCGTAACGGGTGGAGCCGTAAAATCACTGCAGATATTCAACGCCGCAAGCGCACTTTTAATGCCCTTGATATATTTTGAAGTGTTCTGCCCCACGCTATAGATGGTCTTGTCGATTTGGACTATTTTTTTACGAAGTAACGTAATTCTCTGCATATCCCTTGCCAATGAGGCTTCATAAAGGTCTACGAACAGCTTGGGGAAAAAGTTGGCGCCCCCGGCGACGGCACCACGCCCTCCGTTCAGGATGGTCTCAGGGAGATATCGTTCGGAACCGGTAATTATCGAGAAATCTTCATCGTTCTTAAATTCTTTGAGCAACGTTTTCATGTAGTCCAAATCACCTGAACTATCCTTTATTCCCAGAGCACCCATTTTTTTGGCCTTTTTGATTGTATCTATGGATAGGTTCAATTTGGTGCAACTAGGCATATTGTACAATAAGAACGGTAACGGCAATTTGGGCAACAATAGTTCCAAATAGTCTTGCATTTCAAGTTGCGAAATGGGTAAATAGTAGGGAGGTGCGATGACCAGAACATCCGCTCCCGCTTGCTTTGCGTAGTCGGCCAAATGCAATGATTCTTCCAATGCCGTGTCGGTGATACACACCAGTACAGGAATACGCTTTTGAACAAGGTTACAGGTCTCAGTAACCATTTGTCTTCTTATTTTATAGGATAGGCTTGTTCCTTCTCCCGTAGTGCCCAAAAGGAACAATCCGTGTACCCCGCCACCTATGACATGGTCAATTAAATTGTTGAGGCCATGTAAGTCGAGTTCGCCATTTTCCGTTAATGGGGTGACCAAAGGTGGTATGATTCCTTTGAGCGGTAAATCCATAAAAACAAATAACGTCTAAAATTGATTTTCAAACCACTGTTATATTGTAACAAATACATGATATTTTAACTTTAAATTCCTATTTAAGTTGTATATTGAAGAATTGGAGTTAATATAAATGTTAATGGAATTTGTTTTTGAAAAGATACATGTACCCGATAGACATTCGTTCATTACGAGAAAACTTCCCTTGAAGTCTGTGGACAATATCCATTCCCATAAAAATTTCGAACTCAATTTTATCCTATCGGGATCGGGACGTAGAATCGTGGGCGACAACATTTCCGGATTTGAAAAGGGCGATTTGGTGCTGATGGGCCCCGATCTTCCACATTGTTGGGAATTGTCACCTTCAGAGGAGGAAAATGCCTCTTTTTGCATTGTCACCCATTTTTCAGAGAATATTATGAAATCCGATTTTTTCAGGATGCCCGAGCTGGAAAAAGTATTGCGACTTCTGAAGCAATCGGAACGTGGCTTGCGCTTTAAAGTTCAAGATTACTATAGAATTCAGGCAACGCTTGAAAAAATGACACGGCTCGAAGGCCTCGAATATTATATAGAGCTATTGAAGGTGTTTAATTTGCTGTTACAGGTCGAGGGGCGCGAAAAACTTTCGAATCCCATAGATAAAACGGATTCCTTCTCCAAGAATCTTGAGAAGATCAACAAGGTCTACGAATATGTTTTTCAGCATGTTCAAGAAGGAGTTCGCTTGGAAGAAGCTGCGGCATTGTTGCACATGGCCCCTGGTTCGTTTTGTAGGTTTTTCAAAAAAAAGACCGACCTTACTTTTATGGAGTACGTCAAACGGGTGCGTGTCGGTATTGCGGCCAAGTTGTTGGCAGAATCGGATAGACAGATTACACAGATATGTTTCGAAAGCGGCTATAATAATCTGGCCAATTTCAACTATTATTTTAAGAGTATCATGGGCATGACCCCTTCGGAGTACCGAAAAAGCCTTATTTGATTTTGGCTCAAATATTTATAAATAACCACTGATATGAAAATACTATTCACCCTTGTAGCCCTGAATATGACCATTTTTGGTCTAGGGCAAGAAAAGAAATTACCTTCGGTTCTACCCCTAGATCATCCGGCCGTAATCACCCAAGAGTTTATTTACGATTTGGAGGACGCCTTGACTCCTGAATGCCACGCCTCTACGGTCGAAGTGAGCAATAGAACGGTCGTTGCTTCTTGGTTCGGGGGCACCAAGGAAAAAAACAAGGATGTCGGTATTTGGGTCTCTAGGAATATAAACGGTTCTTGGTCGGTTCCGGTCGAGGTCGTCAACGGGGTTCAAGATGATGGTACGCGATATCCATGTTGGAATCCGGTACTGTTCAAACCCGAAGATAGGTCATTACATTTGTTCTATAAAGTTGGGCCCAGTCCACGAGAGTGGTGGGGTATGGTAATGACCTCCGATGATGATGGTAGAACATGGTCCGATCCCGTAAAACTTACTGAAGGCATTTTAGGTCCTATTAAAAACCAACCGATCCAATTGGACGATGGTACGATTCTTTCTCCATCGAGCAACGAAACAAAAGATGGAGTTTGGACGATTCATATTGAAACCAGCGATGATTTTGGAAAGAGTTGGTCAAAAACCGGCCCGCTTAATGAACCGGATAAATTTGGAGCCATCCAACCCGTAATCTATAAGTATGGCAATGGAAAATTTCAATTGTTGAGCCGGACAAAAAATGGTGTAATCGGTCAAAATTGGTCTACTGATGGTGGACAAACTTGGAGTGAAATGACGGCCACTTCGCTTCCGAACCCCAATTCGGGTATCGATGGTGTCACGTTAAAAGATGGGCGACAACTTTTGGTGTATAATCCAACGGATAAAAATTGGGGCGATAGGGTTCCCTTGAGTATTGCCATTTCAAATGACGGGAAAAAGTGGAAGCGGGTTTTAGATCTTGAACCTTTACGCAAAACAACGGACAAAGAAGGTGAGGAGTATTCGTATCCTACGGTCATCCAAGCGGAAGACGGAATAATACATTTGGTCTACACATGGAATCGAAAGACTGTCAAGTACATAACTTTAAATCCGGAAAAACTTGAATAAACAGTCTAGAAGTTTGTGCGATCATTCCGCTCTGCTACCTCCTATAGCTTGTAGATTTAAATGTTTTTTCAAACTCTTTTGGGTGTCTCCCTTTTAGCATTATGTCCCCAAAATTAGGATTCAACTTTTATGGCAAAAATACATAGTTGAATGAATGACCCATCAAATTGAGGCTTTTGCAACAAAAATTAGTTGAAAGTAATATAATTCTTACCTTTGTTTGAGTAATTGACTTCAAGGAAAAACTTTAGCTCGGAGTAGTAAGTTCCCCCTTTTTGTCATTCAATGGTCGTTATGCAGCATATTAATTACAGGGAAGAATCCCCGAATCTGGCCTATGTAGTGGAACTGGCAGGCACTTCCGACTTTGATTTTGAGCAAAAGTTCGTGGCTATTCTTAAGCAAGAATTTTCATGGGACTTGGGTAGATACCTTTTTCATATCAATCGGGGAGAGCCAAGGGCCGCGGCAGAAATGGTCCATAAATTGAAATATAAGATTCGGGTGTTGGGAATGCCCAACGCATCGGAGTTCGCAGAACGACACGAGGAAAAATTGCATATCGGCGAGACGGGTCTTGACGAAGACTTCAAAAGGATTCTAAAGACCATCGACGTTTTTCTGAAAAAGATGGAATCAGGTATGGAGAGCGATTACGCGGGCTAAGAACGTTATAGGCCTTTTACCTGCAAATCGTGAAAAGCATCGGCCTGTAACTTTAAAAGCTCTTCGGCCTTCTGTTTTTTATAGGCGTATACCGCTTCTTCTTCGGCAATTTCGCCATAGATTTTTTCGTTCAGCCCGGTATCGGTGGCCAATATTTTTTCACGCTGCAATACCTTTTGCGTTACCCAGGTTTTCAAGGCACTTTCCTCATCTTCCAATTTTAGGTCGTACTCACCCTTTGGAGCCAATAATTTGGCAATAATAGGCGACGTTTCAATAGCCAAAAACAGCAGGAAAATAAAGAACGAGGGCATCCAAGGTAGTTCTCCCAAGGCATTGATCCGGGCCATGAGTCCGTCGAAGCCATCGATAATGGGTTGCGAATCGTTCACCACTTGGGCGTATTCGGTATTCAGGGCGACGATTTGCGTCTCGATTGCCTTGATTTTCTCTCCATTGGTTTGCTTTAATGCTGTAAGTTCGGACAATGTGGCATCGTGCTTTTCACGTTTTTCTTTATAGACGGGGCCTTTTCCCAACAGCATCGTTCCAGCCCTTCCTTCCGCTTCCGAAATATAGGTGTCGTAAAGCGCGTTCGTTTCGGCCTCCTTCGCTGCTATTTCCGCTTTAAGATCGGTGATATCCTGATTCAATTTGTCCACGGCCGGGGTGTATTGGAGTGCGAGCTGCTGTTTGTTGGCCAAGGTCATCTCGTTCTTCTGTTCGAGTAACACCTGATCGATTTCCTTTTCAAAAATCTTCATTTCCAAAGGTTTCGAAATGACCACTGCAATAATAATGGCCAGAATAATTCTTGGGGTTGCCTGTACAAGCTCGCTGCCGAAACTGTTTCTTTTTTTGATCGTGGAAACGATAAACCGGTCCAAATTAAAAATCAAAAGACCCCATAGCAAACCGAAAAAAATCGAGGTCAAAATAGTATCAAATACGGTGTAAAGGGCATAAGAACTGGCAATGAATGCCATTACAGCGGTAAAGAAAACGGTCGCGCCGATACCGGCGTATTTGGTACGTTCACCACTAGAACAGGTTTTTAGAATGGCCGCATCGGCCCCGGAGCAGAGAATGAAAAAGTTCTGTAACATAATTATTCGATCGATGAATTAAAAACAATGTTCTCTCGAGCTTGCCTTTGTCAGCAGACAGGCGCAGTCGAGAGGTTGTCAAATAGTTCTCAATGCTTCTTCGACATAACTGAGGAAGACATCTCGAACTAGCATTGGGTGACTAGTAAGTATGTGTAAGAAAAGGGAACAATAGTATTAGAACGCAACCCTGACGGATTTGTTACAAAAAAAGCCTCGAAAATCGAGGCTTTGGATGAAAATTATGATTTTGTTCAGTTTTCGATTACGATTGGCGCTGTCGATAATTTTACAATAGGGTTCTTTCCGTTCGGGCGTAAATCGATATTGATCTTATCGTTCTCTTTCAGAATTTGAATCGCCCTATCAGAGCTTATTCTTTCGTCTTGATAGTAGAAAACCGCATCTTGTTTTGCCATTTCGATTATGTAATCCAATGGCGATTTTGGATGAGGAGGAGGGGGTGGAACCTCGATAATCTCATTTACCGTCGTTGGGGAAGGTGGTGGAAGAACATCTGATTTCTGCCCTTCTTGCATTCTTGGTGAAGCAGGGGGTGGAGGAAGTTCTACCACTTTCTCTGTATCGGGAACTGGAGCAGGAGGCGGTGGTGGAGGCGGTTTTGGGAAATCGGGAAAAGGTTCGGTATCGGCACGTTGTTTGTCCGACATTAAGCCATAAATATATTTTAGTCGTTCAACATCCTTCTTTTTGATGTTCATGTTTGTGCGGTCCATTTTGTTGTACTTTTTGGCCAAGGTGTTGTACTCTTTCATTTCTTTGCGGGTGGCACTGCTTTGCCCTTTCGATCGAGGCGAATCCTCTGGACCTATAATATTAATCATGGCGCAGCCATACTCGGTTAGAATTTGATTTACTTGTTGTATTACATCTTTGGGTGTGTTGGTACCCACTTTTACAACGGACCGAACTGTTTTCTTTCGCTGTTCGAAGGAAAGGTGTTTATTTATTTTTGATAGATAATCTTTCAGTTCTTTAAGCTCTAAAATGTTCGATTGGACTAAAAGTTTGCCATCATTGTTAATATTGATTTCGATTAAATTATCGATTTCTTGAACTTTATCGGGAGACGGACATTCCGGAAAAGGCTGTGCTTCTTTTCTTTGGTCCTTGGACATTTGACGATAAATGGTCTCCAACACATTTAAATCTTTTAAAGGGATTGCTCTTTTCTCAATGGGGACGGCATTGTATTTTTTGGCCAAGGTGTTGAATTTCTTGATTTCCTCCAAAGAGGCCCTATCTTGTAAAGATTCGGGAAGTTTGCTCGACTCCGTGTAGATTGCGAACTGAGCATTGTCGTTTGCCAACGGTGTCATGCCCAAAACCTGGTTTCTTTCTATTTCATCGTTTAGTTCATAGGCCCTAACTATTTTTTCATCATCGATCGAGACCAAATCGGATTTTGAACCTAGCTTTATCCAACCTGAATCGTTTACTAGGTAATACGAACCGTTGAACTCGAAGAAAACCTGAAGATTACCTTTTTTGGCGATATCGACCTGTTTCTCAAACTCAAACCCTTTTTTTATTGAAGCATAGCGATCTAGTACACCTTGATAGGAGAGGTCTTTATTGTTGGTGGCAAGGTCTGACAACTCCGGCGAATCGGAACCATGTTTTTGTAAGCCGAAATAAAAGGTCGATTTGATTTTACCTTGAAGATTGCCCCAATGTTGTCTTTCGGCCAGTGGTTTGTAGCCTTCTTTGTGTAAGGAAAATTCGAACTGAATTTCACCTGTTCCCAGTTTATCAAATTCGACCTTATAGTAACCCCGGCCGTCACTTTTGGAAAGCAAATTACCATAGGCATCATAGATTCCGACATTTTTAATGGGCTGAAAGGTTTCAGAATCTATTACCAAGCCAGCAAGTTCGACGACTCGGTTGGAAACTCGAGCTATATTTGAATTTTCGTCAAGATTATCGGTCTTAGGTGAAAGCCCTTCGATACCATAGGTTCCTTTGGTCAATGTTTCTTTCGGAACCATTTTGGTTTCGGTAAAACTGTAGAGCAAGATAGCCAGTAAAGGCAATACCAATAGGCTTCTAAAAAGAACCCCCTTTTTTGATGTTTGTTTTTTCATGATGGTGAAACGTTTTTTGATTGATGAATAATTAATGGCATTCGCGATGCCGGTCGACTGATATTTTTCCGCGCTCTCGGGGGATAAATACGAGAGCAACGTATTTTGATAGTTGATCCTATCTTGGTTCTTTTTTAATACGGCACTATCCGCCAAAAATTCGTGATTGAGTTTTATGGCCGTCTTATACAAATGCACTAGCGGATTGAACCAGAAAATAATCTGTAAAAACTCCACGAACAGCACATCGATACTGTGCCCCTGTCTGGCATGGGTTTCTTCATGAAGCATTACTTCTTCGGGGATATCATTATTTTCAAATTTCTTTTTGTTCACGAAGATGTATTTGAAAAAGGTATGCGGAGGTAATTGTTCCAACAAAAGCACTTTCGTGATAAAAAGGCTTTTTAATTTGGGATTTCCCTTGATTCTTCTGCCTATCTGAAAAAGATGACCAAAGAACCGGATTCCAAAACCCAGGACACCTATTCCGTAAACAACCCAAAAAAACAGCGTCCAATCAAGTGGATTCATGGCTTGGGCAGCTATGGGAGTTGGGTTTGTCGCAAGGGTTTCAGAAGACAAAGTAGTGGTTAAAGACGATGTTGTGGGTTGTACTTCTATATACTCCGTGAATACAATACTTGGAATTATAAAGGAAACCATAAGAGCTGCCAACAAATAAAACCTTTTGAAGGTATGCATGTTTTCTTGTTCAAGTAAAAGCTTATAGAAAAGAAAGAAAACAAGCATGCAGGCAGCGGATTTTACAAGAAAAATGACCATGGTTATTTCTTTTTTATTTCGTTATCGATTAGTTTTTTCAATTCTTCCAATTCTGTTTTGCTCAGGTTTGTTTCTTGGGTAAAGAACGAGGCAAACTGACTGGCGCTATCGTTAAAAAAGTTTTTTATGAGTCCGTTCACATGTTTTGAGAAATAGTCTTTCTTCTTGACCAACGGATAGTATTCCCTAGACCTGCCAAAACTTTTATAGTTGACAAAACCCTTATCGGTCATACGCTTTAAAAGTGTGGCAACCGTTGTCGTAGCGGGTTTTGGCTCAGGGTAGGCATCCAACAAATCTTTCATAAAGGCCTTTTTCTGTTTCCAGAGCAAATTCATTAGTTCTTCTTCCGATTTTGATAGCTGCATTTCTACGTTTTTAGAGAATGTTCTACAAACATAGAATAAATATTTTAATTCTACAAATGTAGAAACTATTTTTTTTGTAATTATAGCCTCGTGTAGATTGGAGTTAATTATCTCTATATTTATTGACAACAAAAGCAACAAAGCGTATGAAACTGTTACTTAAAATTTGTCCATTTCTTTTTTCACTTCTTATATATGCCCAAAACGAACCTATTGTCATTGATCTATGGAAGAATGGGGCACCCGGATTTGAGCATTTGAAAAATGAGCCCGAGCAGGCAAAAGATTGGTGGGTGAAGAACATACACAATCCTTCCATAACGATGTACAAAGCACCGGATAGTTTGGCCAATGGCACTTCAGTATTGATTTGCCCAGGTGGAGGACATAGGGCATTGGTCTTTAATTCAGAGGGAAAAGACGCGGCCCTTTATTTAAACAAACTCGGTATCACCGCCTTTGTTCTTAAATACAGATTGGCCAGGGAAGAGGGTTCGCCCTATGATTTACAAGTGCACGCAAAACAGGACGCTTATCGTGCCATGAGAATGATAAGAAAGAATTCCGGAAAATGGAATATTGATCCAAATAGAATCGGGATGCTTGGTTTTTCGGCAGGAGGAGAGGTGGTTTCCATGGTGGCTTACGATACCGATGATGCAAATTTAGGGGCCATTGACGATATCGATGAAGTCGATGGGAAGCCCGATTTTCAAATTTTGGTTTACCCCGGGCCGTTGGGTATACCCGAAGAGTTTCCGAGTAACGTTCCACCTGCTTTCTTGGTGGTAGCAAATGATGACGAATGTTGCTCGGGTCCCGTGGTCAAGATTTTAGAAGGCTACCGTAAGGTAAATGGGGCGATAGAAGCACATATTTATGCAAAAGGCGGCCATGCATTTAATATGGGTTATCGCACGGAGTTAAAAACCTTGGCTTCATGGCCCGATCGTTTGGCGGATTGGTTTTTTGACAATGGCTATTTGAAAAAGGAATAGCTCTTTAATGGATTTTAGCTGTAATTTTGCAATTTGTTTTAAACACCAAGAATGGGTTTACTCGAAGACTTACAAGAGCGAAGTAGTTCAACATGCGAATTATGTAGCTCGACGGATAGGTTGAGCATTTATGAAGTTCCACCAATATCGGTCGGAGGTCTTGACGGAAGTCTGTTGGCTTGTAGCACCTGCATCGGTCAAATTGAGGATGCCAGTAAGATGGATCCCAACCATTGGCGTTGTTTGAACGACAGTATGTGGAGCGAACACGATGCCGTAAAGGTAGTGGCATGGCGAATGCTTACACGCCTAAAAGCCGAAGGATGGCCACAGGATTTATTGGATATGCTTTATTTGGATGATGAAACACTGCTTTGGGCGAAGGCGACTGGTGAAGGATTGTCGGAAAGCGAAAAAATAATACATAGGGATGTCAATGGTGCAATCCTTGAAAATGGAGATAGCGTTGTGCTGGTCAAGGATCTAAAGGTCAAAGGTTCGAGCATGGTGGCAAAGCAAGGCACGGCCGTCAGAAGGATTTCTTTAGATCGCGAAAATGCTGAATATATTGAGGGCAAGGTAGACGGTCAACATATTGTGATCATTACCAAATATGTGAAAAAGTTATAAGTTTTTGGTAGTTAATAGTTAATAGTTAATAGTTAATAGTTAATAGTTAATAGTTAATAGTTAATAGTTGTTTCCTTATCCAACATCCAACATCCAACATCCAACATCCAACATCCAACATCCAACATCCAACATCCAACATCCAACATCCAACATCCAACATCCAACATCCAACATCCAACATCCAACATCAAGAACTCATTTCCGTAAAATATTGATAAAAATAGGGAATAGTTTCAATGCCTTTTAGGTAATTCCAAATCCCAAAATGTTCGTTGGGCGAATGTATGGCGTCACTGTCGAGACCGAAGCCCATTAAAATGGTTTTACTGCCCAATTCTTTTTCGAAGAGGGAAACGATGGGAATACTTCCTCCGCTACGTTGTGGTATCGGTTTTTTTCCAAAGGCGGTCTCATACGCTTTTGAAGCTGCCCGATAACCCACGGTGTCAATAGGGGTAACATACCCTTGGCCACCATGATGCGGTGTAACCTTTACCTTAACTCCTTTTGGGGTGATACTTTCAAAATGTTCGGTAAACAATCGGGTAATCTCCTTCCAGTCTTGGTGGGGGACCAATCGCATGGAGATTTTCGCGTAGGCTTTGCTGGCGATAACCGTTTTGGCGCCCTCGCCGATATAACCGCCCCAGATACCGTTGACATCCAAGGTAGGCCTAATGGAATTCCTTTCATTGGTGGTATATCCTTTTTCGCCGTAAACGGATTCGATTTCCAACGCTTTTTGGTAATCTTCAAGATTAAAGGGTGCCTTGGCCATTTCGACCCTTTCTTCATTGGTTAATTCTTCGACCTTATCATAAAAACCGGGAATGGTGATGTGGTTGTTTTCGTCATGGAGCGACGCGATCATCTTGGTCAGAA
The DNA here is from genome assembly GCA_030428705.1 of Bacteroidia bacterium. Taxonomy (GTDB): domain Bacteria; phylum Bacteroidota; class Bacteroidia; order Flavobacteriales; family Flavobacteriaceae; genus Meishania. The sequence continues at coordinate 721,213 of JAUIDI010000002.1, read as the reverse complement.
CATTTATCGGATTGGCCACTGCTCCGCCATAGAGTCCCGAATGTAGATCTCGGTTCGGGCCGGTCACCTCGACTTCCACATAGCTGAGGCCTCGAAGGCCGGTCGTGATAGAGGGCACGTCGTTCGCGATCATTCCCGTATCCGAGATCAAAATGATACCATTGGCCAGTTTTTCTTGATTGTCGGCAACAAATGCAGAAAGACTTTTACTACCAACCTCTTCTTCCCCTTCGATCATGAATTTCACATTACAGGGTAGTTGATTTGTTTTGATCATAAATTCCACTGCCTTGACATGCATATAGAATTGTCCTTTGTCATCACAAGCACCTCGGGCAAAAATGGCACCATCAGGATGTTGGGGTATTTTCTTGATGGTGGGTTCGAATGGCGGGGAGTCCCATAAATCCAATGGATCCGGGGGTTGCACATCGTAGTGGCCATAGACCAGAACCGTTGGTAAATTTTTGTCAATTGTTTTTTCGCCATATACGATCGGGTATCCATCGGTTTCACAGATTTCCACGATATCACAACCAGCCTCCATCAAAGATAGTCTGACCGCTTCGGCCGTATTTATGACATCTTGCGAAAATGCTGAGTCGGCACTGATAGAAGGAATTTTAAGCAATTCGAAAAGTTCATCGATAAAACGTTCTTTGTTTTGGGCAATGTATTCTTGAATATTTTGCATGGAAGGAAATTTGTTCTCCGTCTAAAATAAGCAAAAGAACTTTTTAAAGTCGATGTATTTCAAAATTGATTTTTTGCCGTATATTTGCATCCCGTTTCCCAATACTATCGGGAGGGAAATGCAGGCGTGGTGGAATTGGTAGACACGCTAGACTTAGGATCTAGTGCCGAAAGGTGTGAGAGTTCGAGTCTCTCCGCCTGTACCAAGGGAAAAGCTGAGATGTTAATCTCGGCTTTTTTATTTTGGTAAAACAATGTTAAAACAAATGAGGTTTTTACTTGATGAATAGAAAAAATCATAAAAGACCGATTACTTATCAACGAATTAAAACGTGGATGGACGAAATTAAATACCCTTCCCAATGGAATAACATAAATTTTGCTGAACATTATTTACCAATGGAACAATGGAAGTTGTATGTCTACAAGAAGAAGCATTCTATGCTTTGTTCGATAAAGTCATCGAACATGTCCGAGCAAACACAAAAGATAAGCCTGACAAATGGATTGATGGCGAGGAAGCAATGCGGGAGCTCAGGATAAAATCGACCACTACTTTACAGAAGCTTAGGGATGAGGGGAAAATCAGGTTTTCCCAACCTCAGAAGAAAATAATACTATACGATCGAGAATCAATTGCTGAATATATAGAAAAGCATATTCGAGAAACATTTTAAAATGGAGGAAAATTTAAAAGTTGACCAAAAGTTTAAGCGGGCATTCAATCTAGGTTACGAAGTGGCCAAAGAATTAGATTTAAAAACGCCCATGTTCCAAAACGAAAGTTCCGACATCACTTTAAAAAGTCCGATACAAGCCGGAATGTTTCAATTTGTTCAGGATAGGCAAGTTATTATAGATAAAAAGATTAATATCAACAATGACGTCTTGAAAAGAAAATCAATGAAAAAGACTTTTGGGAAAAACAAAGGTAAAGGCTTAACGCCTTAACCAAATCTTTGATTATTGGGGATAGACCTATTTTTCGGACTTTCCTTGATATGGTGATTGAAATAATTGGCCAACAGTCTGCCCAAAAATACGGTCGCACCTGCAAGGCCGGAGCATATGATAAGATTTTTTAGCACGGGTTTAAATAGGAAATTTAGTTTTGTAATTTTTGGATAAATTTCAAAACGGAATTAAAATCTAAAACTATGTTAATAGCTAAGAAAAAGTACAGAATTCCAATCGTTCTTCTTGTGTTCGGAATAATATTCTGCCTCATATCGGCGATTATTTCAATAGATTCCAAAGAAAACTGGTTTATGCGCTCGGGGGCGGTGCTTAGTTTTGCTTCGGTCGCGATTCAGTTTATATTGTCGAACCTGAAAAAATCCGAGATCGAGAATCTGTTTAATTCCGATATGGCATTACGGGAAAAACTCAAGGAAGTGCGGGAAAAGGATGTAGTGCACGATTTTATCTCTGGAGCATCTGTCGCAACAGGACTTGTGGGAACGATTATCTGGGGGTATGGAGATTTGTTTTATTAAAACTACAAAAACCGCGATAACAACCGAACAACCTTCTCCCAAAGATGCACATACTTTGGTCTTTCTGGCCAAGTCTTGGCATCAATTTAAGAAGATTCTTTCCCAAACATTGACATTTTTGATTAGGATATTGTTCTGCGAATAGGCAATAAGGCTTATAACAGAAAAAATGAACGTTAAAAACAAGGTTCTCATAAAACCAATATTAGGATTAATAAGATGGAATAAAAGTAAATAAAGCCTTCTCTATTAATAGTTTAATTTTTGCTTTTTCATAGCACGCCGATAGTTCATGGCCACGGCATCGAATTTCAAATGCAACTCTTCTGTAAAGTCAAACGGTACCTGCTCGGGGCGTTGTGATTCAACAATGCGTTTGTCTTGGTCGAAGATGACTTGTTCGAATTCCTGTAAAATCGCATCGGGCTCATCATGGTCATAATTGCGGCCGATGATACAATATCCACGGCATTTATTATGTGAAATCGGTTGCGAGGTAAAAAAATAGACCATTCCTTTCTCTCCGCCCCAACCCAACCGAAGAACAATGGTGTATGGCAGATGAAGCTCATACCTACTTTGTCGTTCAGGTTTCACGACATCCTCATTGGCAAAAATTGGAAAGTCATCGCTGTTGGTGGCTTCAGGCCGTATCACGGAGTAATGAAGAACTGAATCTTTTACCGTCACTTTGCAATCTGGCACTTTAGGTCTTTCAGGGTCTCCCAAAAGACCAGGATGTACCCATGGGAAATGTCCGAAATCCGTAAAATTCTCTACTTGCCTTGAGCTATCGCTTTTCCAATCAAAGGGGCCGGTATTCACTAATTTCCAATCCTTGTTCTCGTATTCGGGAATATTGGGGAGGTCATAAACCGGCTCTTTCAATGCAACCCAGACCAAACCGAATTTTTCTTGGCAATAGTATGTTGGGGTTTTCGCCTTGCTAGGAATTTCAGCTTCCGGAGCCTGCGGAATCTTTACACAATCTCCTTTTTTGTCGAATTCCCAAGCGTGATAGGGGCAAACCAGACAATCGTCTTTTATCCAACCTAAAGACAAAGCGGTTCCTCTGTGGATGCAGACATCGCGCATCGCGTGCACTTCGCCATCGGATGTTCGCCAAACCACAACGGCTTCGTCCAAAAGAAAAGTGCCGAATGGGGAATCATCATTGATTTCATGACCATATGCTACCGGGTGCCAGCATGCCATTAATTTTTCTGGAAATATCGTTTCAGTCTGTGCCATAATATTACATTTAAAAAAAGATGAACATTTGTTCATGTAAATATATATTATTGTTAATAATCCACAAACTTTTCTTTCTTTTGCAATGAGTCAAAAAGTATCGGTTCGGACGGATGAAAAAAAGCACCAAGAAAGAACGGTTTTTAACCGTTGTATTAAAACTTATTCATAAGAAGGGTTTTAAGGCAACGACCATGCGTGATATTGCGCATGATTTGAATTTTGAAGTTGCCAATGTGTACAACTATATTGATTCAAAGCAGTCATTACTCGAGGAGTATCTTTTTGATATTCAAGACGAGTTTCACAGTGCGATCGACCCTATTTTAGACTCTAGCCATACCGCCAAGGAGAAATTAAGTTTGATTATATCGTCTTATATTCGAATAACGGCACAACGGCCATACGAGCAAGCCTTATTGGTTAACGAATGGCGCAATTTGAAAGAACCGAAACTTCAAGAATTCGTTGAACGCAGAAAGGCGTATGAAAACAAGTTGCAGGGCGTTGTTACAGCCGGAGTCGAACAAGGTGAGTTCAGGTCGCTGAATGTTGAAATAGCGACACAAACCATTCTAGCTTCACTGCGTTGGCTTTACCAGAGGTATCTTGAAACGGAAGTAAAACTTAATCCCGTAGAAATTGACAGGCAGTTGACAACTTTGATTTTTGAAGGAATCTCGAAGAATTGAAGACCAGGTGGTTTTGCGTCGGTAATGTAACGATATGTGCTAATTCTTATCCTTAAAGATCAAACTAAAAATATATCCAAAAATAAAGCAAGAAGCTACCCCAAAGAATGCGTACATCAAAAAGTTGATTTCGGTAAAAACGCTGATGTACCATATCAACAAGGCACTTACCACCAAGCCCAATAGCGTTCCTGTGGCATTGGCTTTTTTTGTCAGCATTCCCAATAGGAACATACCACCCAATCCACCAGTAAACAATCCGAGGAATTTGTAGAACTCATCCCAAAGTGATTTGATGTTGGAATTTGCCATCCATAAAGCCAACAGTACCCCGATAATACCGGTCAATACGGTGGCAATTCTTGCTATTTTCAACAATTTCGTGTCCGTCGTTTCGGACCTGAAACGCTCATGGAAATCATTGCAATAGGCTGTCGATACGGAATTCAAGCTACTACTGATACTCGACATGGCCGCCGAGAAAATTCCGGCCACCAAAAGACCGGAAACTCCAATGGGAAGTTCCCTTACGATATACCACGGAAAAATGGAATCATTATTCGAAATCGCGGGCGATAGGGCAGTGGGCATTTCAGAATAGAAAATAAAGAGCAAGGTTCCAAGACCAAAAAAGATGATGGTCGCAGGGAGCGTCAATACCGCATTCGTATATAAGGTCTTCTGGGAATTCTTTACATCGGTACTGGTCAGAAAACGCTGTACGATGGTTTGATCGGTGCCCTGTGTGACCATGGCCGAGGCGAGACCACCAATGAACACCACCCAAAAAGTGGATTCGGTAAAATCGAAATCCATGTTGGCGATGTTGAATTTATCACGTTCCGACGCATACGTTATCATATCCCCAAAAGAAGTTTCGGTATTCAACATGATCCAAACCACTGCCAAAATACTGCCTCCCAAAAGCACGATGACCTGCATGACATCCGTCCAAATGACCGCCTCGATGCCCCCAAAGGTGGTATAGAGAATACACAGTACACCCATGATAAGAATGCTGGTTTCCACCGGAATTCCCGTAACTATCGAAATGGCCAATGACGGTAAGAGCAATACAATTCCTATTCGTCCCAGTTGAAAGAGGATGAAGGAAAGGCTTCCGAAAGCACGTGCCAGATAATTGAAACGGTCTTCCAAATATTCGTAGGCCGTCCGAATTTTGAGCGTATTAAAAAACGGGATGAAAATGAAGGCGATTACCGGGGTGATCAGAATGGCGGTAATGTTCAAAAAGAAGAAAGACCAATCCGTTATAAAGGCCTTGGCAGGGATGGCCATAAAGGTAATCGCGCTCAACAAAGTTCCAAAAACACTAAGACCGGAAGCCCACCACGGAATACGGCCACCACCAACGAAATAATCCTCGGTCGATTTCTGTTTGCGCATAAAATAGATGCCGATACCGAGCGAAATCAAAAGGTAGAGTGCCAAAACCGTATAGTTAATTATGCCGAACGGTTCGACGGCCTCGGCTATTTTGTATTTCCGGACTTTAGGTGTTCGAATGCCCGGGGAAATTTCTCCGGAAATGATAAAAAATTCGTCGTCCTTTTTAAAATGAAGTGCGGTTACCGGAATTTGATGTGGCAGACTATCATACACGAACCATTTTTTGGTAATGGAATTGTATCCTAAAATTTCTTTGGAAAAACCGGGATGGTCGTTCAAGATTTTATCCCTTTTTGCTGTCAATTGGGCAATTAGCGAATCGTTTTCGGTTTTGCCCAATTGCAAAGCGATATTTTCGAGTTGGTCGAACAGCACTTCATCCGAACCGCCATAAACTATCAAGTGCATCGAACCCATGGTTTCCGCTGAGGCGCCCATCAGTACTTTTGGTTCTCCGTTGATCAAAAGTTCCCCTTCGTTTTTCCAGACGCCGTCCTTTAAATCATAGGAAAGGAAATCGGTCAAAGTTTTCGACTTCTTTCCGGCGATTTGATTGCGTCCACCGATAACGAAGAGCTTTCTTGAATCTTTGGTTTCTTGAACGGCGATGGAGTTCAACGCCCTTGGAGCACCCGGAAAATCAGTAAGTTTTTCCCACTGTTGCTTTCCATCCAAAGCCAAGCGATAAAAGGAGTTGACACTTCGCTCGTTGTTTTTGCCGCCAGCTAAGTATACATAATTTTCTTCGACCACGGCTGCCGAATACGCCAAGGGTTCGGGTAAAGCAGGGTAGTCGGTAATTTCGATAACGCTGGATGCCGGATCATAATTTAATAGTAATACCCGATCGCCGGTCGTAGTTCCGTCTTCCCCGCCGATGACCAGAACACCTTGGGGAATAGATACGGATGCCCCATAAGCGAGGGGAGAGGGTAGCACCTGTTCGGACAATTGCCATTCTCCGTCTTTGAACATATAGATCTTATCGCTGTATATTTTTTCACCGCCTTCCCACGGCAGGGCGTTCGGGAAATTGGCTCCGCCCGCCGCAATGATGGCATCGTTATGAAAACCACCGACCATACCGGCAAAGCCCAGAGAAGTTTTTCCCTCTTCTTGGGCGGGTAGGCTTGGCAGTTCGGTAATGCTCAGCTTAGGTATTTCTTGACCGAAGCCGGTCAAAACGAACAAAAAAAGTAGGGCTATTGTGGCTGTAATATTTGTTCTATTCATTTTGCTCGATGTTCAATTTGGTTTCGAATTTGAGTTCGGCCACTTCTTGAACTCCATCTTTTGTCAGGTCTATAGGAACACAGGTAAACATCCATTTCCATGAGTTTTTGTCCTGCGGTATTTTGAGCAGGACTTTGTTCCATCCTTTTTTAAGTCGGATTTTTGTGGTTTTCCGATAAAAATAATCTTCATCCAAAAAGGGTATCTCGTCGGTTTTGACCCCCAAATTAGGCTGCTTCCAATTCGGTGGTGCTACTTCTTTGGCATTGACCCAAATTTTAGGGTTTGTGGTATGCCACTGTCCGATTTCCGGAAATGGCCCTCCACGTCGCCCTCCAGAGCGCGACCAACCCTGAAAACCTATCCAGAAATCTTGAATTCTAGTATCGGGGCAATAGATATTGGTATACGCGTAATAAGTGCCGCTTTCTGCTTCGGTCATGGCAGGGAAACCAAAAAAATGTTTCAAGTGAATGGTCCCTCCGACCACAGAATCTTTCCATGTATAGGTTTGGTCATCTACGTTGTAACTATTTTTTAATTCTTCTTCTACGGGAAAAGTTGTTGACAGATCGCCTTTATGGTCAAAGGGCCCGATGACTTGCCATTGAATCTCAGATTGTTTTACATAGGGGAATTCCTTTCCCTTGAAAAATGCATCCCTATGGGTCATAACTTTGGCCTCGAATGTTTTGAACTCTTGATATTCCGGCGAATCCAATGGCGGTAATTTTGCCCAATACTCCTTATGGTTTTTTTTCCTTCCGTTCCAAATAGCATCCGAATAAAAAACCAGGGAAGGGTAAATAGGGTTTTGCCTTAAAATATCCCTTTCATGCCCCACATTGTTATCGGGCCAGGCGCACAATATTCCGCCCAAGGCCAATGAATCTCCTTTGGGTTGTCGGCAAGGTTGTTGAAAGTAAAGTCGTGACATGCCCGCAAAGGGGTCTAAGTGATTGATGTAGTTGGCGCGGGAATCGATAAAACGATGTCCTTTTTCAGGCGGATGCTGTGCCCAAAGTTGTTTGATAGAGGTAGAATCGTTCTCAACTTCTATGCCTTCTTTCCAAACGATAATTTCCCTATTTTTTGCCTTTAGATGGTTCATTATCTTCAAGATAAAGCCGTCGGAAACATATTCCTCCTTATTTCGGACTTCATCGGTACCTATATGGATATAGGGTATTTCAGATGCATCTGTCAACCCGCAGAGTTCATCGAACAAGTCTAAAAGAACAGGTAAGACTTTCTCATCTTTCATGGTTTCGATTCCCAACCCTTTTCTTAATGCAGTGGTGTGGCCGGGAATATCGAATTCCGGAATGACCGTGATGTGTCGTTCCTTACAAAAGGCAAGAACATTCTTAAAGTCTTCTTGACTATAAAATTTTCCCACACCTCTTGAAAAGGTCGAATCGGCCTGAAGTTCAGGATATATTTTGCTCTCAAGGCGCCAGCCCGGATCATCGGTCAAGTGCCAATGGAAAACATTATATTTATACTGGGCCATTACCTCGATCTGTTCTTTCAACTGATCTACCGATTGAAAGTTTCGCCCTGTATCGTGCATAAAACCACGGATTTTAAACACGGGCCAATCGGTTACTTTGACCTTGGGTAGCGTGCCTTCGTGTCCTGACTTTCTGAAAAGTTGTTTTAATGTCTGCACCCCATAAAAGACACCTTTGGATGTCTGGGCCGTAATTGTGATGGCAGTATCTATTTCGAGTTGATAGGCTTCCAGATGACCTAATTCTCCAAGCTTCTCTTTTCTAAATTGAATTTTCAGTCCATTGGTAATCGTTGGAATACCTTCGGATTTAAAATAGTTGGCCAATTTCAAGGCTTCGGCATCGAAGTCGCCTTGATTGAGGGAAATACCATCGAACGAAACTTCTTCTTGACCGTAGGTTATTTCCTTTGGGGAGGGAATTATAGGATATGTTTTGGCGAGCAGATTTTCTTGCTTCTGAATTGCGTTCATTGAGGTGTAGCCCAAAAACCATAATCCTATGGTAAGTGCTATTCGGTAATTCCAGAAAGCGACCCTAGTCTTGTACCCCATTAGAAATCTATTGGTTTTCCTCTAAAAGTTCATCCAAACTTATTTTTTCAAAATAAAGTTCCTTGTTGCCTTCGTACAAAATGCCGATGTGGTTTTTATCGACCATCGTCAAACAGGAATAACCATAGGTGTTTTCTTCATAGAGTTCCAACTGGTTTTCCTTGGGCCAGGTCGTGCCTTCGTCAAAACTGGTCTTTATCGTAATATGGTCACGCTGTACCTTGGTATCGGGATTGGAAAAGAAAAATAACCTTCCTTTTTCAGGATGGTCAAACGAAATGATGCTTGCCATACAGTTCGACGCTTGTAACGCCTTTCTGGAAGTGGGGTGCTCCATCCAAGTTTTCCCCATATCTTTTGTGACGGCTACGGAGCGTCCATTGAGTGAATCTTTGCGATCGGCACGATTTCGGTCGTCGCGCATATTCAACATCAAGCTGCCATCTGACAATTCTACGACCTGTGCTTCGGTAGTCTCCGATTTCGCCCCAGTACCCACCTGCCATGTTTTGCCACTGTCTTTACTGAAAATTATGGTGGAATGTGGAATTCGCTCTTTGTCCTTGAACTGGGCCGGAAAGACCAAGGTGCCATCTTTCATGGTAATGCCCATGCCGGGACCATTGAAAAATAATTGCCATTCCGGTTTTTTGGTCTGTTCCGTAATATTGATCGGTTCGGACCAAGTGAGTCCGTCGTCCTCACTTTTTACGAGCATAAATTGGCCTGTCTCCTTGGGTGTCATACCCGGTTCAGAGGCATTCCATGCCCTTTCACCGGGAAAACCGTGCAACCATAGCGCGGCCACCCATATCGTGTTCGTATTTCGGTCGATAAGAACGGTCGGGTCTCCTATGCCGTTTTGATTTTGGGGCAGTCCGCCGAACTCGCCCATATCCATGATAATTTTCATCGGCTCCCATGTCTTGCCGCCATCGGTACTACGGCTTAGGCCAACATCGATATCTTCCTGCAGATCTACCGGGTCATTATGCCGTACGTCATAGACACCGATCAAGGTACCCTTGTTGGTCGTCGCCAATCCGGGTATGCGAAAGGTGTTTACGTCGTCGTCGTTTTTTTGTCTCAGGGCGATGCCTATTCGCTGAGGTCTGTTGGAAGCTTGGTCGAGCGTTTGGACGGTACTTCCATCATCCATTTCAACCGATACGAGTTGTGCACCGATTTTATGGAATAAATGGGGAGTATCATTTAGGGTGATCGAAAGCCAAAAATGATTTTCTCCGTGCGATAGTTCTTGGTCGACCGTAATGTTGAAGCTCGAATCAATATCGGAAGTGGTTCCAACCAAGCTGGCTTTCTCAAAGTCATCCGTTTTGGAATGGAATAGGCTAGCGGTTTGAATATCGGCGATATCGCTGGTACCTTCCAAAGAAAATGCAAAGGAAGTTGCTTTATTAACAACAGAACTATCCCCGACCTCAAGTTTAATTGCCAGTACTTTATTTTGTTCCTTTTTAGCCAGAACAGGCAAAATGGGCTGATAGGCGGTTACCTTAATTTGATGGGACTTCTCATTTTTACCACAGGAAACCATTAAGATCAAACCGATCAGCATCCAAAAAATAGTGTTGTGTATTTTCATAATCTAAATTGGATTTTAGAAGTTAAATTTACTGATACTATCTACGCTTTGCCTTCTATGCGTTCAAAGGTCTTCCAACATTGGTACAACGCCCTTGGCACATGAAAACAACCTTTCCATTTGCCGCCCTTTAAAGTTAAATGCGGTTTTCCTTGGCGGTTAAGATAGCCAAACCATTCCCCATTGTCGGGATCTGGAAAATGTGACCAAGTATAACCATGTACCTTTTGGAACCAATATTTAACGGATTTGACGGGGTTGTGTTCCCAGACCTTTGCCAAGGCCACCAAGGTTTCCAGATGTACCCACCACAATTTTTGGTCATGTTCCAACTGTTGGGGCGGATGGCCCTTTGCATCCATGAAATAGAAGATGCCGCCAAATTCTTCATCCCAGCCGTATTCCAAAATCCGAATAATAGTTTCCGTTGCCCTTTGAATGAGTGCCCGATCGTTTTGACGCGCACCAATATCGATCATAAACCACATGGCTTCAATTCCGTGCCCGGGATTGATAAGCCTGCCATCGAAACTATCTTGGAGCGAACCGTCAGAAAGCACGTTTTCGAAAATCAAGCCAGAGTCTTTTTGCAAAAAGACCTCCATGACTTCGTTGATGCTAAAATCGATCGTCTGTTTCACTTCTTCAGCTTCCAGAATACCTTCCAGTTCCAAGACCAAATTGGACAATATCATCGGTAGGGCAAAATTCTTAAGGTTTCTTTCGCCTGTGCTCTTTTCATATTTTCCTTTCGGATCGTCTTTTCTGTTCAAGATATTATGGTAGGTATTTTTTGCAAGTATTGCGTATTCTTCTTTTTCGGAAGCCTTGGCGTATTGGGCAAAGGCCATGGCGGCGAAGCAATCGGAAAAAATGTTATACGCTTGAACCAATGGTTTTCCTTCCCGCGTCAGTGAAAAATAAAAGTTTCCCTCGGAATCCCTTCCGTGGTTTTTTAGAAAATCGGCACCTGATGTAGCGATTTGCAACCAAGATTCTCTTTTTTCTACTTGATTGTAGAGCATTGAAAACGTCCATACCTGTCTTGCCTGAAGCCAAACGAACTTATCGGTATCATATACCTTTCCGGTTCGGTCTAAACACGTAAAATAACCTCCATTTTCTTTATCCAAGGAATTTTTTTCCCAAAACAGAAGTATGTCGTTCAGCAAGGTGTTTTTATATAGTTCGGCGTATTCCATATAATATGTATGACATAATACAAATTTAATGAAAAAATACGTAAATTCGTTAATCGCGCTGGGGAATAAATACTTGTATTACGATTGATCTAGAGAAGAAAATTACAATTGTTATTTTTACGATTTAAAATCGGTACCCCGTGCATGGATTTTAATTATTTATCCGAATAGAAACAAAATTGAGTACATGAAGAAGTACAAGAAAATAGAACCTGTAGACACGGGCTCTCTTGTGGATAAGGTTGAGATAAAACTGTTGGCCTTTTTCAAGGACAATAATCTCAAGCCCGGGGACGCCATACCCAAAGAACTGGAATTTGCCGAATCGCTGGGTGTAAGCAGGACGGTCGTACGTGAAGCCCTTCTGCGTCTACGTACTTTGGGGTTGGTCGAGTCTAAAAAACACCGGGGCATGATTTTGAAGCAGCCGGATATCATCAACAATTTTGAACGTATTTTAGATCCGACATTGTTAGGGGAAGATACGTTAAAACAACTTTTCGAACTACGCTTAATCCTTGAAATGGGCATGGCCGATTTTCTTTTTGAAAACAGAGATCAAAAAGATTTAGATGAACTGGAAGAAATCGTTGAAGCCGAAGAGGCTACCGAGACAGGTAAAATACGATTCACGCTGGATAAAGAAATAGCCTTTCACGGAAAACTATATCAAATGTCGAACAATACCACGTTACAGAAGTTCCAGAGCCTTTTGTTACCTGTTTTCGACTATGTCTATTTAAAGGAAACCAAAGACACAGATCTTGACGATTACCACTTTTCCGGAGGCAAGTTCGTTACCCACCGCATGTTATTGGAGAATCTAAAAGTAGGTACGCCCGAAACTTTTAGAAGTGCCATGCGAAGGCATTTGGAACCACATTTCGACCATGCTTTTAAGAAAAACGGTAGTAAATAAAAAGGCCTTGGTTAACGTGCCAAGACCTTTTCTCAAACTAACTCAACAACTTTCCTTACCTAATATCCAGGAGTCTGTACCAATGCCGGGTTTCTGCCGATCATGTCGGTGGTTATGGGCAATAACAATTTAAACTCTTCCCCAGAATTTAAAAATTCGACATTTTCTAAAACATAACTGTCTCCAGCCCTTCTTAAATCCCACCATCTTTTGCCTTCGCCGATAAATTCTTTGTAACGCTCATCAAGAATAGCGTTGGCGTTATCGGTTTGCGAACCATTGATATAGCCGTGAACCACTTCATCATAACTTGCTCCGTATGCTCTTTGACGAATCTGGTTGATTTCCCCTGAAGGATCCTCTCCCAATAGATTTTTTGCTTCTGCCAAGAGCAACAAGACATCGGCATAGCGATAGACCGGTACATCGTTTTCAAAGATTCGTTCTGTGCCTATGACTTGACCTAAGAATTTGTTGAATACGGAACCAAAATATTCGGGTTCGGAGTAATTAGAGTATCCCGTTCCTGCGTTGTCATCGACATATAGTCTAATGAATGTAGCATCTTTACGGCCATCCTCATTATCGTCCAATAACAAAATAGTTTTCTCGGACTGGCCATATCTGTTAGCTCCGGCAATAACAAAATCGATCATCGATTCCCCCTTATCATTAAATTGTGGGTTGATTTCCGTACTTCTACCCGTTAGGCTGTTATAGAAGTTCTCGGCTTCGTCTTGTTTGTATTGCAGCGCGAAAATGAACTCATTGTTCCCCTCATTCTCCACACCCCATAGTTCAGGTACGCTAGGTGCTAAATCAACTCCGAACGAGGAGATTTGTTGAAGTGCGTTTTTCGCTTCCGTAAAGTCGGAAGTTCCTCCACCAAGTAAATTTCCGGACCAGATATAAACATCGCCTTTCAACGCCAATGTTGCGGCCTTGGACCAGAAATTCCTGTTGCCTTCCCAAAAACTATCATCAGATCCGAAAGCCCCCAAAGAGGCCTCAATATCCGATTTTATCAAACTCATTACCTCTTCTTGTGAGGAACGGGGCTTACTTAGGTCAGAGGGGTCTATGGCACCTACGGGTTCCAAAATTATGGGTACTTCCCCCCACGCTTTTAATAAGGTGTAGTAATAAAAGGCACGCAAACCGTAAGCTTGCCCCATAAGATGTTGTTTATCATCCTCATTTATAAAACTGACATCAGGGGCATTTACCAAAAAGTCATTTATTCTATGAATTCTAGTATATAGACCGGCCCAACCTTCAAAAGGTGCCGTAGCTTCGGTAAAATTAGACTCTATCAAATTAATGTTATTCGCTGACTCATAAGTTCGTCCTCCCCAAATATCACTTCTCATTTCACCCAATAACCATAGGTTTTGGGCCGATGACCTTAAATTTGCGTACAGTCCTGTATGGGCTGTTCTGACACCTTCTTCAGAATCCCAAAATCCTGCGGTAGTCAATTCACTTGGGCTTTCCAAATCAAGTTCGCTCTCACAAGCACTAAAAGTAATTACAGCTAGCAGTATGTATATATATTTTTTCATTTTATTGAGTTTAAAATGTTACGTTTAATCCAATGGTAATCGTCTTGGGAAGGGGGAATGCTCCATATTGAACACCACCGATTTCAGGAGTGTCACCGCTCATACTTTTAAAATAATGAAGGTTGGATCCTGTTAAATAGATATTTAATCGTTGAATGACTTCGTTAAAATATTCCGATGGCACATTGTAACTGAGGGTTATTTCCCTAAGAGCCAAATAATCCCCTTTTTCCCAGAATTGTTCATTGCCAAAGTTTTGCAAACTCTCTCGTGATTCATTTCCTCTCCATACGTTTTTCGCGGCATTGACGAATACCATGCGCGGCCAATCCGTTTCAGTGTTGGTAGGAGTCCAAGAATCCAATACTTCGATGGGTTGATTCAGGTTTCCCTGGGTTTGTGCATAGCCCTTGGCCCGAATGTGGTTCCAAACCAAATGGCCTGTCGCAAAATCCGTTTTGACGAATAAACCAAAGTTCTTGTAGTTCAAGCTAGTCGTCAAGCCACCAATAAAGTTTGGCGTTGTACGCCCTATTACTTTTCGATCAAGCCCATTGATGATACCATCATTGTTCTGGTCTACCCATTTTACGTCACCGGCCCAACGCTGATTTGTACTGGCAGCGGGCATAAATTCATCGGTTATCGCATTATCGGCATCGGCCTCTGCTTGAGTGGCATATATTCCTGCTTGTTCAAAGGCTACCACAAGGTCGTTGCCCGACCTTTGCCCTTCCTGAAAACCACCGACCCATTCTTCCTGTCCGGTATTCGGATTCCATATAAGTTCACCTCCTTGTCGATTTAGTTCATTGTCATTCTCTGGAAGGGCTATCACGTAGTTTTTATTGGTGGTAAAAGTGGCACCTACATTCCAAGTTAAATTGTCATTCCTGACAACATCCCCGTTCACCTGTAATTCAAAACCTTTATTTCTGATGGTTCCGTTATTGGTTAGAATGCTGCTAAATCCGGTATAGAAGGGTAGGGTAAGATTCGCTAGTTTATCTTTAATATCCCTAGAGTATACATCCGTTATAAACGTAATTCTTTCATTAAAGAACGAGATGTCCAAACCAACATTGAAAGTTGTTGATTTTTCCCATTTCAAATCCAACGTAGGTAAGAGCGAGTTGGCATAACCTGTTTGCCCATTATAAACCCCTTGGGCTCCGTAAGCACCAAAAACCCTATAATTGATAGGTACATTGAACCCTGCGATATTTTGAGTTCCGCCCAATACATCTTGGTTACCGTTAACACCGTAGCTCAATCTTGGCTTTAACCTGCTTATTATATTGCTAATCGACGAATCAATGAAGAAGTCTTCGTTATGTACGTTCCAACCAAAAGATACTCCGGGGAAAAAACCGGTCTTGTTGTTACCTAACCTAGATGAACCATCATTTCTAAAGGTAAACCCCAATAAATATCTATCATCGTAATCATATAATAATCTACCGAACGCAGAAGTAATTACATATTCAGTTTCAAAACTAAAAGGAATACCATCGGCCTCTGCTCCAGCATTGAGCGTTTCGATTAGGTCGGTTGGTGAATTTCTCGTTCCCGCCGCGGTAGTAAAAAAATTGTCCTTAAAATATTCGGCACCGATCAATGCATTGACATTATGGTTGCCGAACTTTTTAGTGTAGTTCAAGGTGCCCGTCAATTGATTTCTCAATGTTCGGTCAAGACTTACGGAAGCCTCCCTAGCTGTGCGCAAAGGACCTTCATTACTGCCAACGCGATATGCCCTGTTAAAGCTTTCATTATGATTGTTTATGGTAAAATGGCTGCCATCGACCGATAAGATCAGGTTCTCGAAAATATTCCAGTCGAAACCTACCGATGCCGCTAATCGCTGTTCTAAATTTTTTCTTACAAATTTATCCTGATAGTATAGTGGGTTACCAAAACCTTGATTTTGTCCTACCGCATATCTATCTGAAAAAGTGCCGTCAGGATTGTTGTCAAAATCCCTTGATGTAGGTGCTTGACCCTGAAATCTTCTAAAAACGGTATCATCACCTCCTAAAGGGCTTAAACTTAAGTTGGAATGTGAGTACAAAACGTTGGAGTTGACTTTTAGTTTATCCGAAATTCTATAGGACCCGCTAAACTTGCCCGAGTATCTTTTAAAGCCTGAACCTAATATGAGACCGTCATTGTCCAAAAGTCCAAGGCCTAAATAGTAAGATCCTTTTTCATTACCTCCGTCAAATGATATATAGTGGTCTTTTGTCTCGCTATCTTGATAGATACGATCACCCACATTCTTGTTGTCAAAAAAAAGTATTTGTCGACTTGGATCCAAAATATCGGGTATCGCACTCCAGCCGGGTTGATTCAGCAAATATTGATTTTCTGGTGTCAGCAATTGTGTTGTAAAGGGAGAGTTGGTCGTGTTGCCACCTATTCCAAAAGAATTGTCACCATTGATAAACTGGCGTATGAAATTGGGGTTACCAAGAACCTGCTCTGAATAGGCATGGCCTTGTCGGTTGTAATTGATAAAATCCGCAGCGGAAAGGTACCGTTGGTCGTCTCTTTCCTTATTGATACTATACTTGTATTTATAATTAATCGAGGCTTTTCCGGCCTTTCCCGTTTTGGTAGTCACCAGAATAACCCCATTCGCCGACCTTGCACCGTAAATCGCGGTTGCAGCCGCATCTTTCAAGACTTCGATGGACTCGATATCATCGGAATTCAGGGCATAAAATGAACCTGGAATTCCATCAATCAATATCAGGGGAGAACCAGTGCCGTCAAAATTGGTACCGCCACGTAGAACAATTTGGGGCGTAGCACCTGGTTGTCCTGTTGTGTTCGTTACCCTAAGACCGGCAATCGTACCTTGTAAGGCGGTTGCGGCGTTCGATCTTGTCGAAGTTTCTAAAATCTCGGTGTCCAATTTAGAAACCGATGTGGTCAAAGTTCCCCTGGTTTGGCTACCGTAACCTGTAACAACGACTTCGTCGAGCATTGCTGTATTTTGGGCCAGGGCAACGTTGATGGTAGTCTCGGTGGAGACCGTTAGCTCTTGCGAATCAAAACCCAAATAGCTAAATACCAATACGTCGCCGACACTCGCATCAAGGGCGTAATTTCCATCAAAATCAGTTTGTGTTCCAGTTGTAGTACCTTGGACTATAATACTTGCGCCCGGCAAGGGTACGCCTTCGGCATCCGTGACCGTTCCTGTTATCGTTTGTTCCTGCGCAAATGTAAATTGGCTAAAAAAGAACATTGCCAATGCCGATATAAGCACGGATGTTCTTGCTTTAAGGTTGTGATAAGACACGCGGGTCGGTCCGTGCTTTTCAACCCTATGAATTATTTCAGATAATTTCATATCCTTTTGAGTTTGAGTGAATATTAGTTGGACAATCTGGGCGCAATATACTATAAAAAGTATTATGTTATACATAATGCAAATAAAAAATAGAGATTTTAACATTCATCAATGTTTTACATATAGGATTGTGCGGCTAAAAAATAGGAGTCTATGCCGCCTTAGATAATTCTAACTATGCATTTGTAGAAAAGCGTTGGCCAAAGTAGGGTAGTATTCCTTTTTTGTCCAAGGTCTGAATCGCGATATTTAATTGTTCATTGGTCATGGTGTTATGCGGAAACCTACTAGGGCCCATATCCAGGCCAAAAAGTCGCATAAAACTCTTTCCCGCACCGTTGAAACCACTTATCTTATCTAAGGTTTCCACAAAAAAAACGGCCTTCTCCTGAAGTTCATTGGCTTTTTGTTCGTTACCGTTTTTGTATGAGGATATTATCTCATAATAGAGTGGTGCCAAATGGTTATAGGTGCTACCAACCCATCCGGTAGCGCCAAGAGGCAAACTTGACACGAGATTTTCATCGACACCGAAAAGTATATTTTGCGAACCTTGGTTGAAATGTAGGCACTTGGCAAAATCGCTCGGATTGTATTTGGAATATTTTATTCCCCCGAAGTTGGGGATGGTCTTAACGGCCAGTTTTAAGAAATCGATCATCGGAAAATCGACCCCTGTGAGTAGCGGAATGTGGTAATAATAAAAAGGTATGCTGGGCGCGCTACTTGCAATCTCGCTACAATAAAATAACAAGCTTTCCAAAGTCTTCGGTTTGAAATAGGAAGGAGGAAGGGCGCATATAGCATCCACCAAGCCTTCTGAATGCGCTGCAAGTTCCTTTGCTTCCCTTAGATTGGAGTGTCCTACGTGGTTCGTAAGAAAAAAATCCTTAGGCTTGTTTTTCGACCACGCTTCAATAAGTTGCTTGCGCTCAATGGTGTTTAACGATACAAAATCCCCGGTAGAGCCATTCACAAAGGCTCCGGTAACTTTATTGGATTTTAAGAACTGTCCGTATTGGCGTACAATATCCAAGTTGAGTCCACCGTCCGGAAGCATCGGAGCATAAGTCGCAGCTATGAGGTCTTTCATAAATGTATTATGTATAACATATACAAATATATAATAATATTTTAATACGGTTGAAGATATGTAATTTCCTTGATGAAAATCTTCTGTTGTTTTGAAATAGTCTTAAATTCATTCTACAACAATTTTAGACAAGAATTTAAAAAGAGCTGCCACCAATGGGCTACCGGGCTGAATTGGTTGCTTCTACTTCTATTGGGCCCAACTATTTTAAAACAGTTTCCGGGTACGAATTTTTATACTCTAAGTGGTATCTTTAATCCGTCAGGTAAATTTTTGGGCATGAGAGATACGCGCTTACAAGAGACATGCGAGCATTGTATTATACGTAAAATCAATGCACTTTGCATTTTACGAAAGGAGGAGTTGAAAAGGATATCCGATTCGAGAGTAACAAAGATAATCAAAAAAGGGAATCCGGTTTTCAACGAAGGAGAGCATCTTCAAGGTATTTTTTGTGTGCGTAAAGGGGTCTCCAAATTATCGAAAATTAGTTCCGAGGGCCGAAAACAGATCTTGAAACTTGCCACTAGCGGAGAAGTGCTGGGGCTAACGTCATTATTCACCATGGATGCTGCCTATCTCAGCGCAACTGCCGTTGATGACATGGAAGTTTGCTTCATACCAAAGGAGAGGATAATGGAAGCGGTACAAGGCAACCCGGAATACGCCATGGAACTTCTCCACCAACTGGCCCAGGATGTAAAGGAGGCTGATTCGGTAATTGTCAATATGTCACTAAAGACCGTGAAACAACGTATGGCCGAGGCAATTTTACATGTCAGAGATACTTTTGGGGAAGATAAGGATGGATTTCTTAAACTGAAATTATCAAGGGATGATATTGCCAGCCTAGTAGGAACTGCAACGGAATCGTGCATTCGGATTATATCGGAATTCAAGAAAAGAGGATGGTTAAGAACTTCGGGCAAGAAAATCGGTGTTGCCGATGTAGATGAATTACGACGTGTTCTTAGGGGTTTTTAATAGGTAAAGAGAAAGACAAGCAGAAGATTGAATTTAATTAGGATAATTTTGTCCGAATTAAAAAATACCTTTATCTTTGTATTCGATTTCAAAACAATCCAATGTTCTCAAAAGCATGCGAATACGGTATCAGGGCAGCGACCTATATCGCCTCACAATCATTGGAGGGTAGGCGAGTAAGCCTGAAGGAAATCGCGGAAGAAATTGATTCCCCCGTGGCATTTACCGCAAAGATACTTCAGCAATTATCAAGAAATAAGATCGTCGCTTCGAGCAAAGGAGCGTACGGTGGCTTTGAAATCGAAAAATCAAATATCGAGAGAATAAAACTTGGCCAGATCGTACATGCCATTGACGGAGACAAGGTTTATGTAGGCTGTGGACTGGGGCTAAAAAAATGCAACGCGAACAAACCCTGCCCCGTACACGATAGATTTGTAGCGATTCGGGACGATTTAAAAAATATGCTCGAAGCTACCAGTCTGCGAGAAATGACAATGGGGTTGGAAGTGGGGACCACTTATTTGAAGCGGTAAAAAATTTGAACATAAATCGGACAAATTTGTCCTAGTACACCGAAAACCAAAAATTAAAATTGGATATCATGAACAATACTATGGAAAAGACAATAGGCCAGATCGTGGCAGACGATTACCGCGCCGCACAGGTGTTCAAGAACCACAAAATCGATTTTTGCTGTAAGGGCGACCGTAACGTGGTCGAGGTGGCAGAGAAGCACAAAATCGATATCGATGAACTGTTGGGCGAGCTCGAAGCGGCACGACGACAGAATTCCGATGATACTACCGATTTTAGATCTTGGCCCCTGGACCTGCTTGCCGATTATATCGAGAAGAAACACCATCGCTATGTGGAAGAGCGTATTCCGGTTTTAAGGCAATATCTAAACAAACTCTGTAAGGTTCATGGCGAAAGACACCCAGAACTATTCGAAATCAATGAACATTTCAACGCCTCTGCCGGGGAACTGGCCATGCACATGAAAAAGGAAGAACTGGTACTTTTTCCGTACATCCGGAAAATGGTCAAAGCAAAACAGAATGGCGAAAAGTTAGCTGCTCCCCGTTTCGGTACGGTCAAAAACCCGATACAGACCATGATGCACGAACACGATAACGAAGGGGAACGTTTTAGGCAGATAGCAACTTTGAGCGGTAATTATACGCCGCCAGAAGATGCCTGCAACACGTATACCGTGGCCTTTGCGCTGCTCAAGGAATTTCAGGACGACCTACATCTGCACATCCATCTGGAGAACAACATTCTATTTCCAAAAGCGGAAATTTTGGAACAGAAATTTATTTCATAGCGATATGGACACCAAACCCATAAAGCGTAAAAAAGAACTTCAGCCCCTGAGCCGCGATCACCATCACGGTCTGTTGCTCTGTTGGAAGATTCGTACAGGATTTTCGAAAGGGATTGAAGGACGGCGCATTAAGAAATATGCGGTTTGGTTTTACTCGACCCACCTAGTGCCCCATTTTGAAATGGAGGAAGAACATGTTTTTCCCATTTTAGGCAACGACAACGAATTGGTCAAGAAAGCTCTTTCGCAGCACAAAAGGCTACATCGGCTTTTTAAGGATACGAGCGACATTTCAAGATGCCTCAGTCTAATCGAGGAAGAACTCGAAAAGCATATCCGTTTTGAGGAACGGGTGCTTTTTAAGGAGATACAAGAAGTCGCAAGTGAAGAACAATTAAAAATAATCTCAAAAATACACACCGATGAAAGATTCAATGACAATACCGATGACCCGTTCTGGGAATAAGAGAAGAACGAATTTATTATTGAAGCTGTACAATAGCCTGTTGGCCGAATTCAAAAGGGAACAGACGGGCTATGCGGCCATCGCTATCATAGGCCAGAGCTGTATCGGGTCGGTGGCCGCCATGGTAGTGCTTATGGGAGGTGTGCAGCATGAGATGAACCTTGTTCTGCTCTTTTTGGTCACGATCTTTTGTATGGCCTTTAACGGGGCGGTTTTGGCGCAACTGAAGCCCAGACTTGCGTTCAACCTTTTGATAATTAGCTTGGTTTTCAGCACGGTCGTCATTATCGCGCATCTGTTCTGAAAGAGATCGGTCATCTGCATAAATAGCTAAGATCTTGACGTTGAATACCTATAGACTGACCTACTTTAACGAATTTGGCGAGGAGTGTACCGCGGATTTCAGGAACCGCGAATACCACAACCTTATGGAACTGCTCTTTGACAAATACATCGAGGAATGGGGCGACTGTAAGGGCAGGGCCTGGTGCGGTACCTGCCATATCCGAATCGTTGAAGGTACGGTTACCGAAAAAATGGGGATCGATGAAAAACTGACCCTGTCAAAAATAGAGGGCTGCAGTTTAGTAAGCCGTTTGGCCTGCCAAATTCCGGTTACCCCCGAATTGAACGGCATTGTCTTTAAAATTGAGGGGGACAGGTAGGTCTTAAATCCGAATAGAATCGTCAAATTATTTGTATAGTTAGGAATCCTCACTATATTTGTACCGCACTATTGCAAAAACTTAAAAACAACGTAAAATGAAAAAATCGATTTTTTATCATGCGGGATGCCCCGTATGCGTCAGTGCCGAACACGACATCGTTAATTTGGTCGGTTCCGAGAATATCGAAGTCGTCAATATTGGTGAGGACAAGTCCAGAATTTCCGAGGCCGAAGCTGCGGGGGTCAAGTCCGTTCCCGCCTTAGTAACGCCAGAAAGTAATGCGCTTCATATCAATTTTGGTGCCTCCATGGCCGATGTCAAGGGCTGAGACTATTTTTTAACCTATAAAGTTAGGATTCCTAATAAATAATTTGGGATTCCAGTTTTTTTAAAACACTAAAAATGAAAGCAAAAGCAATATTGATTTCGACAATGCTCTTTTCTTGGATGGGTACATTTTCCTATTCCCAAGCGAGCGGATACAAGAATGCGGACTTCGACATCGAGCAGGTGCAAGTGAGTCACCATCCTGATATGGGGGTGACCCTTTGGGAAATAAGTGTGGCCGGTACGGCCGGAAAAACCACCCCGACCAAGGCAGGCCAATTAGATGGGGCCCCGGTCCTGGGGTATGTTTTTCCCACCAATTTAAAATCTACGGATGTGGGATTCAATCAAACCGAGGGCATCGTGGCCTTGGCATTGACCTCGCATCCCGATTTTGACGATACCCCTTTATGGGACGAAAACAACGATAGGGTCTACGACAATGACGGAGTAATTTGGCATCCGCATTGGGTAATTCTTCATGAGGACAAGAGGGTCGCGGGCGGTCTTTCCGTCAAACAGTTCCAAAAGGCCGATGAGACGGTGGTACTTCCTCCGACAAATCCGGGCATGCCCATGTATATGGACTCCCCCGGATATGCCGTAACAACGAAAAGCAACACCATAAAAGTAGTGGTGCCCGACTATCGCATGAACAACAGGACCGATTTCAGTTATGACGGGGTAACCGCCTTCATGAAAGTCAATACGAGCAAGGAAGACCTGCCCATGTTGGGCGTGTACGAAGTTTTCAGTGTGGCCAGTGGCGATTTGTCGTTACCTTATAAAGTAAAATAGATGGAAATTTCAGTTTGGGACACCTATGTACAGCGTACAGACGGACGCAGGATGCACTTTGATATTCTTGTGCCGAGCGATGTAAAGGATGAGCGCACCGTATTCGGTTTTGGAAAGGAGTATTTGAAAACGAAATCCGTGGAGAACCGTGAACTGTCCACCAAGGAATGCAGGTTCTGCCATATTGAACAGGCTTCCGAGGAAATGATGGCGGCCATACGTAAAAACGGCTATGCGATTATAGAAATGGAAAATTGCGATTAATCGGTTAGGATTGCTAACTTTACCTGTCGGACAAATCCCGGCAGGTTTTTTTTATGATGAACAACAGTGTTTTCAATCCCGAACAGCAACAAAAGGAGATTTCCAGCAAGATCGTGGCCGGTCTTGAACGTATTTCAGAGGTCTTCAAGGTATTGCTATGGGAAAAGGCCAAAAAGGTGGGATTGAGCCCGATACAGATCCAGATATTGATCTTTATCGCCTTTCACAAACAGGAACTCTGCAATGTGAGCCATCTGGCCAAGGAATTCAACATCAGTAAACCCACGGTCAGCGATGCCATCAAAGTATTGGACAGGAAGGAAATGATCCTCAAGGATTTTTCATCCCCTGACAGCCGAAGTTACACCATACACTTGTCCGCTTTGGGCAAGAAGATAGTAGCGGAAACCAATGACTTTGCCGAACCGCTAAAGGCACAGATCGATACTATTGGATCAAACGAACTGGAAAACGTTTTCAAGACCTTGGGCGAATTGATCTACAAACTCAACCGCAATGGAATCTTGACGGTACAGCGCACCTGTTACGGGTGTACCTACTATCAAAAAAATAAAAAGACGGACTATTGTAATCTGTTAAAAAAGGAACTTTTCAACGAAGATATCCGGCTTGACTGCCCTGAGTTTGAAGAAAGGGTCTAGGGCAGCAACAGGTTTGGACCTAGCGAGTTCGTTCATGGCCTGTGTTCGGTACAGAGCCCCAAAAACCGAATTTTCAAGTTTATGGCTATATCAAAATATCTGAAGGACTTAAACAAATGGTACCACAGTATCCATGCCAATAGGGATTGGGCAAATCTCAAGATCGTCAAAAATATCGAAGAACAGCTGGGCCTGACCTTTGTGGCCGAGCCCTTTGATGAGGGCAATGTCTGTATGGCGAACAGTCCCGAAGTCCGCGATGACTATAGGGGCACGTTCACTCCCAATGATTTACGGGACTATATTTATGCCGTATTGCATTCGACGAGCTACCGTGAAAAATACAAGGAGTCTTCGAAGATTGATTTTTCCAGTATATCTTATCCCAAAGATGTCCGAGGTTTTTGGAGCCTCGTGGATTTAGGCCGCGGCCTGCAACAGTTGCCACAATCGGAAACGCCTCGGTTGGTACAGGAAATCGATACAATCGAAACCGTTTGACGAACTACAAAATAAGGACCATATCTGCTGCCAGGCTTTCTTGAGCTAGTTCAAGCAATTTCACTTCTTGGCCATCCTACTTTTGGCAAAATCATTCGGGGCATTGCAGCAACGGCTGATCAGCATGCTACATAAAACCTCTGACAAAAGGTATCTCGATTTCAAGAAAAGATATCCCACCCTCGAACAGCGCATTCCACAACATCAGATTGCTGCATATCTGGGCATTTCCCATGAATTCTTGAGCAAGGTGCGGAAGCGGATGATTGGAAATAAGTAACCTACAAATATGGCTGAACACTGTTTTATAAAGTTTAAATCTTCCAGCTTCAGAGCAATTTTAATGTAAATTTAACGTTAATTAATTGTAAATTTTATGTAATCAAACTAATTTTAACATCTCAAGTCTAAAGAGTATCCGTTATGAAGCGAGCGAATAATTGGGCACATCGATTGGTAGACCTTTATAGAACCGCAATCGGGAACCTTAAAGCTTATGGTTCTAAATGCCGTAATTTCTACAAAACGATTTATAGCATTTAAAGGGCAATCTTTATTTTCCTTCCCGCAACTGCGATTTTCCATCCAACGAAACCGGCAGTTCATAGACCTCATGTTGAAAATAGGGCAATGCCGCCAGGAGATGGTCGAAAATATCGGCCATGATGAACTCGTAGTTTTCCCAACGCTTGTCGGCACTAAAGGCATAGATTTCCAAAGGGATTCCCTGAGGGGACGGGGGCATTTGTCGTACCATCAGGGTCATGCCCTTGTTAACGGCAGGATGGTTCTTTAAGTATTCCTGCACGTATTTTCTAAAGACACCAATATTCGTCAAATTCCGACCGTTTACGGCTAATATCTTGTCAACTTCGTTTTCGGTATTATAACTGTCTATCTGTTCGCTTCTGGCGATGAGGTAGGGTTCGATCAATTGGATTTTTTTAAAGGCCTCGACATCGTCCTTGGTCAAAAACCGGATGCTTTTTTGGCTGATGAGCAAGGAGCGTTTGATGCGCCTGCCGCCCGATTCCTGCATGCCGCGCCAATTCTTGAACGAATCGGAGATCAGCGCATAGGTGGGGATGGTGGTTATCGTCTTATCGAAGTTCTGCACCTTTACAGTTGCCAAGGTAATCTCGATGACATCGCCGTCGGCCCCGTATTTATCGAACGTTATCCAATCGCCGATACGTACCATATCGTTGGCACTGACCTGAATGCTGGCGACCAGGCCGAGAATGGAATCCTTGAAAATCAATAGGATGATGGCGGAACCGGCACCAAGTGCGGTAAAGAATTTCCAGATCTGGACGTCTGTTATGATCGCGAAAATAGTCAGGATGCCCAAGATCCAAGCAAAGATCATAAAGACCTGAATGTAGCTGTCCATCGGCTTATCGCGAAACCTTGGCTTGGTCTTCAGGTAGTCGTTCGTGCTCCTGAAAACACTTTTGACCACATAAAGGGTCAGCACCACGAACAGGATCTGAAGAATTTTCAGGGCGATGCCGCCCGCATAATCAAAACCGATAAACGCAACGGGAACAATTTCGAACAGTAGCAGCAAGGGAATAATGTGCGCCGCATAGCGTGGCACCTTGTTCGCTACCAAAAAGTTATCGAAATTGTTCTTTGACTTGCGTGCCAACCTTAAGGACACTGAACGCAGAATGCGCCAGATAATAAGGTCTAAAATCCACGCCAAGATCAAGGCGGCAACTAACAAGATCAACAGATTAAGGTACGAGGCCAGGGTTTCGCCCATACCAGTTTTTAAAAGATAGTCGTAAAGCAATCGGCCAAATCCGTTTTCCATTACATATTCAGCTTAATATCCTTATTCGGCAAACTTGCGTTATGAAAAATAAACAGGATTGCGAAAGAAAATAAATTTCCATATTTGGGAATCTATACTAAAGGTTTTTCAATCATGTAGTGCCAATACCGGCACGTTTTTGAAATAACCCAATTTGCCCAAGGAAGGTTTGGCGAAACCAAATCGTTCCCAAATGGAGGGTTTCTTGTTGATATAGCTTATCATATTGCTCTTGTTGATTTCAACAAAACAACTTAAGGCTTCCGCCATTTGTACGTTGTCGAGTGCGGTAAAACTATGATCGACATCCTTGAAATAGCTGCGCAACATCATCTTGTTCTGTTTTTGCTTCTGGCTTAACGAACCGTTTTCCACAAGGCTCACAACTCGGATACGGGCATTTCCAATTTTGGCGATTTCTGACAGATATTTTACCTCGGAAGCCCTGAAATCGGAATCGAAGTTCGTGGCCAAAACGATTTCTTTCGGCTGGTCAAAAGTCACATCCTTCGGAATCACCAGTACAGGGCACTTCCTTATATCTTGGATGATCTCGAGTGTCTTTCTTCCATATTTGCCTTCGCGTTCGTCAGAGATACCCTTTGCAGCCATAACGATTAAATCGATGTCGAAACTGTTGGTCAGGTCTTCCACCGCCTCCAACAAGGTGGTGGCACGTGAGACGACGAAAAAATTGTGCTTTGGATTCGGATATTCGACCATAAGCCTGTTAAGGATATCGCCCAAGCCCTCTTCGGACCTTCTTTCCGAAATTTTGTTCAGACTTTCCTCCGGGTCGACCAGCAGCGCATTTTTCAGGCCGAAGGCCTCTGTCGAATAGGTGTTCAGTATATAGAAATCACACTCTTGGTGCTCGTACAACCTTACCGAATATTGAATGGCACTCCAAGAATTCTTGGAAAAATCGGTAGGCAATAATATCTTTTTTCTCATGATGTTTGTTTTAATGATTATCTTTTGGCATACAAAAGGATTTTTGACAAAACTCTTGATTTTAGGTTCCTGTACCTTTTTACATGATCTAAATAGGCGTTGCGGTTTTTTTCGTGTTTGTGCAGATAGAAGGCATCGCATTCCATGGTATCACATTCAATGGCATTACGCATGCTGCCCTCGTATCGGTACAATTCGCCCAAGCGCAACTGGTTTTCCCTGCGGATGTCATGTAGTTCTTGGTACAGTCTTGAATTGTTCAACATGCGGTCCTCGATATCCAATAGGTATTCCAGCTCCTCGTTCATATATTCGAGATCTTCAGTCCAATTATTGACCTCCTCCTTATCTTTTTTTATCATGATCTTACTGTCCGATTCATGAGTATAAAATGGTCTCGCTACGTTCATAATATCATGTTTGCGTTAATGAATTTTTTTTCTTGTTGCACTTTTTCAATTGTCAGTCGCTGCTCGCCGGAGGGGAATTCCCATACCAGCGGGTCGCCCTCGGCATATCCGATAACGGCCGTTCCCATCGGGGTAAGGATCGATACCTTGTCGCTCTTCACATCACTATCGTTGGGCATGACCAGTTTGAACTTTCGCTGCCAACCGTTTTTCGACGTAATGGTCAGGGTTGAATTGAGGCGGATTACATCCTCCGGCATATCGGCTTCGTCGAGTATAACGGCCGATTCAAGCTCGCCCACCAGTTTTTTGACCGATGTGCGCAATGTATCGTCCCTGTAATATCCTGTCAGGTTCATCATTCTTTTTAGGAGTACGTACTCCTTTTTTTCTATAACCAAGCTTCCGTATTTCTTCATTTTTATAAAATTTTCAAGGGAAAATCCCCCGTTGTACATAAGCTTCTTCCAATCGTTCAATAGCAATGATAAATGCGGCCGTTCGCATATCCGCTTTTCTTCTCTGGGAAGTCTCCAAGACCCTTTTGAACGATTCTCCCATTTTCTTTTCGAGTTTGGCCATAACCTCGTCCAGTTGCCAAATCTCGCCATTGCGGTTTTGGAGCCACTCGAAGTAGCTGCCGATGACCCCGCCCGAATTGCAAAGTATATCAGGAAGGATATCGATGCCTTTTTTCAAAAGGATTTCCTCCGCTTCCACATCGGTAGGGCCGTTGGCACCCTCGGCAATCAGATAGGCCTTGATTTTCGGCGCATTTTTTGCCGTAATCTGGTTGCCCAAGGCCGATGGGATACAGATGTCACAGTTAAGCGCAAAAAAATCGTTCTTGTCGATAGGAACGGCATCGGCAAAACCGAGAACGCTTCCCTTGTTGGCCGTAGCGTATTCCATCAATTCTTCTACAGACATGCCATCTTCATTAGCGATACTTCCATAGGCATCCTGAACTGCGGTCATGACCGCACCTTCCTTTTCCAAAAAATGTGCGGCCCAATAGCCCACATTGCCGAAACCTTGTACGATGAATTTCTTATCCTTCAGGTCTACTTTCTTGTGTTCCGCCCAAAACTTGATGTTGAGGAATACCCCGTAGCCCGTGGCACGGTCGCGACCTTCCGAACCTCCAGCACCGATGGGCTTGCCAGTAACCACGTGCATGTTAGTGGAACGTTCGGAAGGAGATTTGGTAGACATATAGGTATCCAATATCCAAGCCATTGTCTGGGGATTGGTGTTCACATCGGGTGCGGGAATGTCCAATTCCGGCCCGATGTTGTCGCCCAAAGCATAGGTAAACCTTCGGGTAATCCGTTCCAGTTCCGCTAGCGAATAATTCGATGGATCCAATTGTATGCCACCTTTTGCACCTCCATAAGGCAAGCCTGCCAAGGAGGTCTTCCAGGTCATCCACATGGCCAGAGCCTTTGCCGCATCGATATCTACCGTGGGATGGTATCGCAATCCTCCTTTGTAAGGACCCAATGCATTGTTGTGCTGTACACGATAGCCCGTGAATATCTCAACCTCACCATTATCCATACGGACGGGAAAGTGCACCACGAACTCGTTGTTAGTCACTTCCAATATTTTGCGGATGTTGGGGTTCAGGCCGATGATATCGGCGGCATTGTCGAACTGTCGCATGACGTTGTCCAACATGCCCTGTTTCCTTGTTTTTTTGGATGTCTTTGTCAATGTTGTCATTATATTTAGTTTAAAACCGGTTCTTTTCGTTTGTTCCGTTGTCGGTTGTTGCCCATCATTTCAATCGATACCATGTAGGTGGGTTCTTCCCCCGTGTCCAAGTGATGCACATATTCGCTGCATGAGCTTATGTTGCTCATATCCGTGGTCAACGAGCAATAGGGCGCATGCCTACATGTTGAGCAGATACTTCGTCTATAATCTTTCATTTGTTCCTTTTTTTTTGAAAATTCGTTACCCCAGATCCTTTTCCGGTACGGTTTGTAAAGTCTTGACCGGTTGGAAAATCAAGGTCAGCATGGCAATGCCTATGATGACCAAAAAGGCCACTTCCAGTTTGGACAATAGAATGTTCATTCCCAACGATTTTTTGGAGCGCTGGGTCAATTGGTTGCTTTCTTCAAGCTGAATTTCGGCCAGTCCGTCCAAGTTTTTCCCTAGCGTATTGAGCTCTTTTATGGCCGTTGTCCGCTTGCCATCCTCCAATTCTTCTTGGGAGTTTGCCATTGTCTGCTCCAATTCCTTGAAAGTTGTAAACCGCGAGTTCAAATCTTTCAGCAGAATTGCTTCTTCTGATGTAAGTTGGGTTTCCCCAAAGTCGGTCAATAGTTCCTCTACTCTTTGATTTTCGGTGGCATCGACCTTAAATTCATTGTTCTGTACCAACCGCAATTCTTTTTGGTGGAAAATATTGTTCAACTGATAGATGAAGTCCTGTACCACGACCCTATCGTCGTACACAGAATTGACCGTAGTCTGAACGGTCGAAAAATGGCGTTGATCCAACCGATTCGAGCCCAAGACCAGCAAAAATGCCATGGCCAAGACCAGACCTATCTGTATGCGCTGTTGTGTTGTGAGTTTTGTTGAAAACATGGGTTTAATTTTTTATTTATCGTTTGATTATCTTTTGTCCAAAACCATATAAGGTTCTTTTGAAAATCCGCCCGGCCATCGTCCTTATTTGAGCAAATCAAGTGTTACCGGCCGAGCGGATTACATCAACCAACCAACCAATTCGAACTATATTATAATACCGTCAGTTCGCCAGAATCGACGGCTTTGTCAAAATCGGCGGCTACCACGGAATGGCTTCCGAAGAACCGTCCACCGTCTCTGCGTTTGATCTTGATCTCTGTGGTGCCGTCCTTTTTTTCCTTAATGGACGTGACCACCACTTTCTGGCCTTCAACCCGCTTATAATTCGCGATACCTCCTTTTTTGATAATAAAATTCGCTTTTGGAAACTTGATATGTCTGAACGAATTCGTCTCTGGCCGACCTATCTCGAAGATATCGCCGACTTCGACATTGGCAGGTACCACGTTTAAATTATCTTGTGCGTAAAACGCGCTTGCCGAGAATAAAAAGGCAATTATGTATTTGGTCATTTCTTGATATTTTAGGTTAACAAATTACTTTCGCGGTCCGATAAAATTCTTTCGTAGGCCTCTTCAGGTATGTTCAATTTGACCTGTTCTTTGCGTTGCACCACTTTATCAATAGTTAGCGCGATAATGTTACCTGGAAGACCGTACTTTAACGTATCGCACTCCGAGAGCCCTATAAGCGATGCGCCCAAGGTGCTTATGACCGAGATTTTATCTTTCTTGATGTTTTCCTCGTAAGGGGGTACGAGTTGAAAGGTCTCGTTCCATGTTGAATTACAGTTTACCGTGATCGAGGAATACAACTGGGCGACGTCCGCTGGCACATCGTCCATATCGATAACAAGTGCCTTCGACATATTTTCCGAGAGTATGTCCAAGGTATCTTTATGGGCATAATCCTCGTACATCTCGTTCATTTCTTGATAATACTTTATCATCACAAAATTTTCCTTACTAAAGACCAGACTACCGTATTTCATTGTTCGTAACCCTTATATTTTTAAATCAATCTTCTTGTCGGTGGTTCAATGGCAGAGGTCGGGCATGACCCAACTTGCAGCCAGCCCTCGTTACGACACTTTTCGAACATTGCGTTTGGGAAGCAATTTTTCAAATTTTTCCTCCGAAATAAACTCCCGTATATATCCCTGGCTTTGTTCCACTTTTTCGATTTTTAGCGGAATGATGCCTATCGGGGTGCCGAACTGCACGACCTCCCCTTCTGAACGGCCAATGACCGAGGCACCCAAGGCGCTTTGTACTGAAATTCTATCCGTGTTAATGTCCTTTTCATAGGGCAGCACGACCTGAAAAGTTTTGTGCCAGCCCGAGGCCGAGGTAACCGTTACCCAAGAATACAACCGGATTATATCCTCCGGCATATCTTCTCGGCCGTACACCATTGCATCGGCCATCTGCTCCTCCAAACGCTCCAACATATGTTTGTGGGAATAGTCTTCTACGGAGTGGCCCATAATCCGATTCCTTAGGATCATTACATAATCCTTTTTTTCCATTATCAAGCTACCGTACCTCATTTCTTCTTGCTTTATTTTCCAAACTTTTTCTTTCCTTCTTTGACCGTTTACGATCTTCAATTTTTTTTTCGCGCTCCCTTTTTAAGAGATGCGCCTTTGTGCTCAGCACAGAGTTCATAAAAAGTAGCATCATCTTATCATTTAAGTTCATGCCATTAAAGACAAAAGGCATGCCTATAAAATGGATAGGCATGCCAAAAATCATAATCAACTGATAATCAATTGTAAAACACTTGAATTTTAATAAGGAGGAATTTGTAAAATGGGGAAATTCTCCCCGGTCGGGGAATTTTTGACCGTAGTCTACTTCAATTTATCACGTAGGGTCTTCCGGTCGATCTGAAGTATTTCGGCGGCCTTGGTCTTGTTGCCTCGGGTATGGGCGAGTACCCGTTGCACATACTCCTTTTCCATTTCCCGGAGGGTGCGAAAACCGGTATCTGGAAAAGCGATTTGGTATTTTAGATTTTCGGGAAGGTCATCTACATCGACTAGACCATCGGTCATAATAACCGCGCGTTGGATGATATTTTCGAGTTCGCGGATGTTTCCCGGCCAATGGTACCGTTCCAATATCCGAAAGGCATCGGGAGAAATCCGTAAAAGCCGGTCTTTATATTCGACACCGTATTTCCGCAAGAACTTTTCGACCAGAAGGGGAATATCGGATTTTCGTTCTCGAAGCGGCGGCACATTGATTTCAACAACGGTCAAACGATAATAAAGGTCTTCACGAAAGTTCTTTTTTTGAATGTCTTCCTGTAAATCGGAATTGGTAGCGGCAATGATGCGGATGTCCACTTTTTCCGATTTTCGGGAGCCTACCTTGGTAATTTCCTTTTCCTGTAAAGTGCGTAGGAGTTTGGTCTGTACGGCCGAGGAGGCCGTACCGATTTCATCGAGAAAGAGTGTGCCGCCGTCCGCTGCTTGAAAGAATCCGGTGCGGTTTTCGTTGGCCCCGGTAAAAGCTCCCTTCACATAGCCAAAAAGTTCGGCCTCTTGCAAGTTCTCGGGAATGGCAGCACAGTTGACCGCCACAAAAGGGGCGCGAGAAAACTTTCCTGAATAATGGATGGCGCGTGCTACGAGTTCTTTGCCCGTTCCGCTCTCGCCCTTGATAAGTACGGTCGCCTTGTTGTCTTTGACCCGCTCTATGATATCGGTAACCTTTAGAAAGGCTTCCGATTCACCGACCATATCGGCATAAACATTCTTAACCGCACCTTGAGTTTGGGGTTTAGGGGTCTTTCGTTTGGCCCCCTGTTCAAAGGCTTTCTCAACGGCCTTTTTCAGTTCTTCCTTGGTAAAGGGTTTGGTCAAGTAATCGGTCGCTCCCGACTTAAAGGTTTCCAAGGCCCCATCCACCGACGGATAGCCGGTAACGACCAGTTTCGGCATTTCTGGGTAATGCTCGTTCGTGAATTTCAGCAATTGCAGCCCATCGACCTCCGGCATTTGTATATCGGTAATCAAGAGGTCGATAAACGTATCCTTTAGAATGTAGAGTGCCTCCTTTACGGAAACCGCTTTATAGGTATGGTAGTCCATCGATTGCAGGTGCCGTTGCAATAGTTCCAGAATATCGATATCGTCATCGACCAATAGAATATTTTCTTTGCGCAATCCCATCGTCACAATTTAGGAAAATCAACGGTAAAAATAGTTCCTTTCGGGGTATTCGGTTCGTGCGAGATCGCGCCCTTGTGGCTGTTGATGATACCGTGGACGACGCTCAGCCCCAGACCGGAACCGTCTCCTGTCGGTTTGGTGGTAAAAAAAGGTTCGAAGATTTTGTCCCCGTTCTTGGGATCGATGCCCTTGCCCTCGTCCGCGATACATATTCGTACTTTCTTTTCTTCCTCGGTTACGCTCACATCTATTTGTCCACCTTCGGGGGAATAATAGACGGCGTTCATAATCAGGTTGAACAAGACTTGAGTCAACTGTACGGTGTCTGCTTTTAGCTCGATGTTTTCATTGTTAAAGGATTTGGTCAGTTTTATTTTTTTCTCCCGGAGGGACGGTGTTAAAAGTTTCAGAACATTTTCGATAATCGAATTCAATTGTACCGCTTTCATTTCCTGCGGCATTTCGCACGCGAAGAACATCAGTTTTTTTACGATTTCGCGGCTAAAAATGGCATTGTCCATGATTTTTTCGAGGTCACGGATATTGTCATCGCCGCTTGTTTTCTCCTTCAACAGTTCGGCGAAGCCAAGAATATTGGCCAAAGGCGTATTTAGTTCATGGGCGATACCGGCGGTTATTTCGCCAAGAATATGTAGTCTGTCCGTGCGTTCCATTTGCCGTTTTACGGCTATTTCGCTATCGCGTATCTGCTTTCGTTCCAACAAATTTCCGACGGCAATGGCAACGTTTTCAAGCAGTTTTTCTTCTTCCTCCAAAAAATCGGACTTCGAATATTTGTCCACAGGATAGCCTACTTCCAAAAACCCCTCCACCTTATTAAAAACCTTGATATCCGACATTAGCGAGACAAGCTTTTCGTTGTTGCCCTCGGTTTCCGCCCGATAATCTTTGCTCATGAGAACCACTTGCGCATCGTCCCCAAATCGCAATGCTTTTTTGAGGCAATAGGCGATGGCGTCTAGCGAAGGTTCCAATTGGTCGTAGTCGGAATTTACGATGATGGAACTGACTTCATAAAGACAGGTCAGTTCTTTGATACGTTCTTTTAGTTTTGCTTCGGTTGTTTCCATCTCACTTGAAATCCTAATTCTGGGCTTTAATAAGTGAAGTTCTTAAATATTTAGGTGGAACGGAAATTTAAAAATGAGAACCTGTACCTGTAGACATATATCCGAACCGCCTGCGGAAGTCGGTCGATCCCTGCTCGAAAACCTCCCGTGTGACCACTTACGCCGGGCCGCACGAGGTCGGTTATTCTTCGCGTTCCCTCCCGACCTCCTCGGATCGCCAAAAGCCCAAGCGGCGAAAAAGCCGCTTGCCCTTTTTTTCTCCCTACCCACAAAAAGGAGGTATATTTTACCCCTTCCCAATTTTTCCAAAAAAAATATATCCATAAAAATTTGTACCCAAATAGTCCTAAATAGTTCGATATCATATGACAACAAAACCGATTGGTTCCAAATGGTCTTATATGGTTCTATATTTTAAATTTAAACAACTGATAATCAATTATTTATATTAAAATAAATGTCTATATTTATCCACGTAGGTGGATAGCAAGTGATGTTTTGCGCATCGCAAAAACGCCTACTTCTGACGAAGTGAAAAACGATAAAATCGGTTCAAAAATGGCTAGCAATAAAGGTGGAAGAAAACCTCTCGGAGACAGGAAAAGGGAGCATGCCATAACGCTCAGGTTCAACGGTGCGGAACTGGAAAAAGTGAAGACCATCTTGCAATCCTATAATCTTGATTTTTCGAAAAGGGGAACGGTAGGCCCTTTCCTAAGAAAGCTTATCCTGAACAAGGAAACGGTAAAAGAAAAACGGATTCCCGATGGCTTCTCCAACCTCAGTTACCAGATCAACAAGATAGGCACCAACATCAACCAACTGGTCAAGGTGGCTAACTACAAGAACATGCGAAGCCCGAACTCGAACCTCGAAAGGGAGATACACAAAGCCAGCAAACTGATGTTGGAACTCATTGAAACCATCAACATTAAAAACCAAGAATGATAGCAAGGGTACTTTATCGGAAAAGCGTGCAAGGCGTGCTGAAATATGTCCTGGGAAAAGAGGAGAGCACCGTACTCGGCTTCCAAAATACCTATTCCGATACCAGTACCGACATGGAGTTTTTCGGCAGGGTTCTTTATCATCTCGGCAATCGTCATGATTCAGAAAAGAGGTATCTGCACGCTTCTTTGAACCTTCCCCGAGGCGAAAACTTGAACGACAGGGAGTTTTTCGAACTCTCCAAAAGTTATATGAAACACATGGGCTATGGCGAACAGCCCTATGTCGTAATTCGTCATCATGATACCAAGCACGAGCATGTGCATATTGTCTCGTCCACCATAAAGGAAGACTGTTTACAGATCAACCTCTCCAATGATATAAGAAGGAGTATCGCCACGCAGAAATATCTCGAAAAAGAATTCGGACTTTCCCCATCACCCGATACTAGACAGACCAATGAACTCCCGAAATACGAAATGCCAGAATTCCGCAACCGGGACATCAACGGGGTCAGGTTCTATATGCAGGACATCGTGAACAATACCCTTCAAAAGTACAAGGTGCGAAGCTTTGATGAACTGGCAGGACACCTCAAAGACCATCACATTGAGGTAAGGACGACCGAGCGAAATGGCAGGGTAGGAGTATCCTATGGAATCGCCATACAAGACGGCTATAAGTCAAGGTTCATCAATGGCTATATCGTCCACCCTCAATTGAGCGGACCAAAACTGCAAAAGGTCTTCAAAAGGAACCAATGCTCGAAACTGTTGCCAATGGTCAAAAAACGGCTGGAAAAACAACTGCGAACCACTTACGGACTTTTCAGGACGATAAACCCCGAACATTTGCCGGATATCCTGGAATCCTTCCAAAAACTGGACTGCAAGGTGGAATATGACGTGGAAGAAAATACCATGGACTTTATCATTTATGACAAGTCGGGCTATGTCCTCAGATTAGAGGAAATAGCACTCAATATCGGAATCCACAAAAACCCCGAACTGTTCAATACCGGATACACCCAGATGTACACGGAAAGCAGTCAGTTAAAACTGGAACTTCAAAAGTGCATCAAAGAGGCCTATATAGAAACCTATCGAAATTCAGGGAGAAAAATTATTTTCTCGGAACATATCTATAGGATGCCCATAAAACCGATAGTGACGGAAATGACCAAATCGGAACGTTTTCTATTTCTCAAAAAGTATCTGCATACCGACAGCCGGAACTTGGGTAATATGGTTGAGGAACAATTCGATATAACAAAGGAGAAACTGTACAATTTGGAATCGGTCAGAGAGGAAAAAGAGCTAAACAAAAAAGCCGAACTGATCAAACAGGCCATCGCCAAGCAATTATTCGAAACACCTAAAAAAAAGGGAGTGCTATTTGAGCTGATGCATAGCCTTGGCACTAAACCGAATGGGGACAATCTATGTTATGCGAATTCCTATAAGCATCAGTTAAAACTTGATATAGGGAAGGTGCAGTTTCCAGAACAAATAGATTTTTATGCTTCCCTCAGTTTTATAAGGGAAAACGAAAAAGTATTGGTCGAATTTTTGAACGACAAAGCAGAAAAAGAAATCCGCCATGGCCCAACGGCGATATTCCTGCCATTGATATTCTCGAACCTTTACGCGGCCATGGCACAAAGATACAGGGAACGGTTCGAACGTTTGAGCCTCAAATCTTATCATAAATATGCTGAACGTATGCAGGTATCCTTCGAGAAATCCCCGAAAGACTATGTGCAGTTTTTCAATGAAAAAGGCTTTCGTTTTGAGAAAAAGGAGGGAAAGCTGTTCATCGGTTCGATATATTCCAAATATCCGGTAAGTGTTTCCATTCCACCGAAAACACAGACCTATCTGGAATCATTGTCGGACTTGAACAGGGTTTTAGGAGAGCAAACAAAAACTTTGGAGAACATCGAGATATCTGGACGGGATAATCTGAAGAGTCTTTGGGCAGGTCATTTGGTAGAGACCGGACAATATAATAAGGCAGCTTATCTTTTCGTATTGGACGGGGTAAGACCAAATCTCCCATTGCAAATAGTGGAACACCATATGCAGAACGGGTTGAAGGAAGCCCTAGTTGCCGTTTCGCAAAAGCAAGTAAGCAGAAAACAGGCGCGACTACTTCGAAATGGTATTTATGCCCTTGGCAATATGTTGGGGAGCAACAGTTTTGTAGAAGAAGAAATGTTCAACGGTTTTAAGGATGAATTGACCGATTACTCGAAATATAAAGGAAAAGGTATGGGTCATACATGGTAAAATTCAAAGAAGCGATTTCGATATGGAATTTTGCGCCCTGACGGGCGCTTTTTGTGGATAGGGAGAAAAGAAGTATGGCGTGCAAAGCCAAAGTTCGGTTGCGCCCTACGGCGTTTCTTTTTTACGCTTATCTATCGGAACGCTAAAGAAACTCCGCAGGATCCTCGCGCAGGTTAGTTATGGAAAGATTTGGGGGAGGCGGAAAATTAATTTTTTAATCACCTTGAAAACCGAGCCACATTTCCGATAACGGCCTAAGGCTTTCTTCAACTGTGGTGTCAGACATATTTGCCATAATTTTTGCTATTTGGCTTTTGCTAACATCCATGGTATTTTTTTCTAGAAGATGGGACAGTCTGCCATGAAGTTTTTCGTTTCTGCTCGCAATTTTGTTCATTTCACGACCCATTA
This sequence comes from Bacteroidia bacterium, assembly GCA_030428705.1. GTDB lineage: Bacteria > Bacteroidota > Bacteroidia > Flavobacteriales > Flavobacteriaceae > Meishania. The sequence goes on along the minus strand of JAUIDI010000002.1, from coordinate 682,927 downwards.
CACGTGCGGCGATGAGATCAAGTCCAAAATCATCGTTGCCGAAAAGGTCTGAATGAAGTTTGTAAATCTGGTCGGTGTACATCTCAAAAAAATGGGATAGGATGGTAAGGATGTCCTTTAGATCATCCCTTCTGATTTCGGGACGGTCTTCCCAAGCGATGAGTTTCAAAATAACAATTCCGGGCAAGGTACAGAACTTGAACCGATGTTCCCCTTCCAATTCTGCTTCGGGCAATCCGCTCTCATAGATTTCTTTGAAGCCAGGCATGTTCAAGCTGGTAAGGCCAGTACCTTCCAAACTTACCTTTGCATTTTTGTCTTCGATGTTTCCGAAGGGTAGTAGGTCAACCTGCATTCTTCCCTGCCACAACAACACGAAATTATTCTCTTTGGAAGGTTGAAAGTGTTCTATTTCAATTAGATATCGCTTTAAGCTTTCATAAGTTCCCTTGTCCTCGATGAAGACCGCGAAATCGATGTCCCTTGTAATTCGAATAGGTGGAATCTTATTGATGGCGGTCATCCATATATCACGGGCTATCGCACCGACCAAATAAAAATCAACATGGAATGCCGCAAAACCTCGTTCCAAAGCTGCCAACATTTCCAAAAAATCGGGTCTTTGTCGGAGTTGTTTAAAATTTATCCTGTAAGTACTCATTATATATTTTTTCTGCGGTCTCGGTACACCGTCTATCCCCTTTCATTATCAGATCGGCGTAAGCTAGCAACGGATGTACGGCGTTTTTTTCCTCGGTATTGTCCTTCCAGAATTTTTTATAGATCCTTACATTACCGCCTTCATCGGGAACAAGCCTATAGTTCTTCATCAATTCGTTTCTCGGTTCGGCAGTGTATAGCGTCAACTCCTCCGGTCGAAGGTAATTGGTATATATGTCTCCAGCGGGTTCTCCTCCCCAGAACGTTTGCCCCTGTTTTAGTTTAATGTCTTTCCAATGTAAAAAAGTATCGTTATCAACAAATCGAAAAGTTCCAATTGCCAGATTTGGTTTCAACTTTTTTTCATAGGCCATAATCCATTTTTCGAGTAACTTTTCATTGTCCTCTAAGATGTAGGCATCCTTGTCAAGCGGAATGAGGAAACCATCATCCTTTAAGCCATTGAAGATATTCGTGATATTGCCGATACCTGTATCCGTTTTATCGGCTATTTCACGATAGGTCTTATTTATCCACGTTCCGTCCAATAGGAACTGGTAAACAACCTTTAGGCCGGTTTTGGTAAATGCCCTGTTGGTAGTTTTGTGTTTGATTGCGATGGGTTCGTTGGCATCCAGCCAAAGGAATGTTTCTTTTTCGTGGAGGTAAATATTACCGTTCGCCTCTAGATAGGCAATGTTCCTGTTACGAAGCTCTTGTTTTATTTTGGGAAATATGCGCTGTGCAACGACCATGAATGGATGATACTCCTTAGCCAATGCCTCTAATTTTGTGAGATGGATATTTCTTAGCTCTTTTTTAATTTCTATACCAAGCTTGATAGTCCGGCCGTTAAGCGTAAGGGCTATCGTGCCATCTAAGTCTTCATTGTGGGCATTATCAAGCCATTTGGCTTCGATTTCACCTGTTTTCTGAAGGTTGGTCAGTGCAAGTTGCACAATTCCTTGTCTGTTCATTGTTCACTTTATTTTATTGTTCACGAAAACGTGAACAAAGAAATATTATGAACAAAAGTACATAATTATTTTCGAATAAACCATTTATCTGGCAAATAAGGTAATTAAGCAAAATGTGTGGATAGATCAAAAACCAATGACACTATCAAGGGCATCGTCCAAATCTTTATTTATAAAGTTTTGTTGGTAATCAATAGTAGTCTTAATGTCAGAATGATTGTAGAGTTTTTGCAACACTTGTAATGGAATCCGGTCACCGGATATATTCCCAAAGGAATGACGGGATATATGCATTGTGATTTTCTTCGTTATTCCCGCTCTATCGGCAATTTGTCCTAAAAATCTATTGAGCCTTTTGTTTCCTGTTTTGGTAACCCTCAAAATATCTTTGGGATTATTGCTGGCATCTTTTAGTTCTGGGAAGATATAATCACTATTTGAAGTTTTAGTTGGCAGGTACTCATCCAGTATTTTTTGAAGTTTATCATGTATTTTAAGTGATAGGTTTTTTTGATTCTTGTTCATGGTATAATATATCCTGTCTCCCTGCACATTCTCCCATTTCATTTGAAGTACATCGGAAACTCGCATTCCAGCAAGATAGAAACTAAAAAGAAATACATTTCGCGTATGATGCTGCTTTGGATTGTCAGAAAGATCTATTTCTTCGATAATTTTGATTTCCTCTGAAGTAAGACCGATTTTAATAGATTTTGGAATTCTAATTTTAATCTTTCCATCGGTATTACCAAAAGGGTAATTGTCCCTAGAGACAATGCCTTGTTGAGAAGCCTTGTTGTACAAGGTACGTATGAAAATAAGTGTGTTTACAATACTTCTTTCCCCAACGGAATCCTTAGTACTTCTTAAATAGGAGATGAAGCCTCGCAAGAAGAGAGGAGTAATGGCCTCGAAGGTCAACGTTTTTGCCCTTGGGTACTCCTTTATCCTATTTAATAAGGGTCTTTCACAATTGATGCGCGAATACTTTTTGTTTTTTTCCAGTTCATCAAAATAAGCTTTAGCAAATGTGTAAAACGAATGACTTTTATGCTTTCCGGAAATGGCCTTTTTTATTTCGGAAATCTCTCTTTTCGAATTAGCTTCACTTTCTAAGTCTAAAAGCGATTTGTTGATTTCTACAACTTTGGCAGATATGAAATTGTTTAAACGAGCGGAATTGGGATGACTTTTTTTAACTTTGCTGGTAACCTCATCCCAATATTTGGGTTTAATTTTTTGACCTGTATGAATATAAGTCGATTTCCTATTTTTAGTAATGCGAATGGCAATTGTACATTCTCCTGCCTTATTCTCTTTTTTCCAAAGTAATGCTTTAATCGTTGCCATTTGTGATTTTTATAAAGATACATAAATTGGTAAAACAATGTTAAAACAAATGATGGTTTTATATGGTTCTTAATGGTTTTATTTGATTTCAAAAATTACGTAAGTAGCTGATATAAAGGTATTTTAATATTTTTGAGTACAAATTAGAAAAAACTTAGGATCTAGTGCCGCAAGGTGTGAGAGTTCGAGTCTCTCCGCCTGTACAAAGAGAAAAGCCGACTTTTAAAAGTCGGCTTTTTTGTTGTTAAAAAAAGAACACATTCTGGCTACTCGACAGTAACATTGAACGTAGCTGCAATATCGGTCTCGCCTCCGGCGTCAGAGAGTCCTGTGTTAGGTTTTGTAGGCTCGTGGCGTAATGTAAAGGTAAGCGTTCCCGAACTAGGGTTTCCCGCAGTAAGCGTGAATTCAGTTCCCAAAGGGTTACCGTCACTATCCATATCTACATATACCGTGGTTACTTCAAGTCCGCCACCAGTAGTGTAAAAAAACTGGTGTTCCTCGGCTTCTTCCATTACTTCTTCGGTAATGTTCTCGGCAGGGGTTTCGGTCTCGTTCAATAAAACAATGCTACCATTGTAGGTAACTCCAGTGGCCAAATTTCCTGAAACCGTTACCTCAGGGGCATTAGGTCCGTCACCGTCCAGATCACGGGTTTGGAGGGTAATGGTCGTACCACCCCCATCAGGGGTAAGGGTAGCCGTCAATGTAGTGATTACTTCCTCTTCGTTTACTGGATCTGGCGTGTTATCGTCATCGTTCGAACAAGCAGTATATAGAAGACCGGTAAATAATACTAGGCTTAAAAATTTCAAATTTCTCATAGTTTTTGTTTAAAAAATTAATAATTAATTCTAAGATGAAGTAAAAAGTTTCTACCCAAATCGTCTGCATAGTAACGCAGTCGGTTCAAGTAGTTTCGATAGGAAGTGTTCAAAATATTGGTCACTTCAAAACCTACCGTAAGTGTTGACTTTTGGTTTATGCTAAAGTCGATACTTGAATTAAAATTTAGTAAATGGTACGCATCTGGCGGGGTACTCACATCCACGGTTTCAAACGTATCGGTTTCTGGTATGAACACTTCAAAGTTGTTATCGGGAAATTCGTTCTGCCGAAACACATACTCGCTTTGCAGTTGCAACCATACATTATTGAAATCCCGATTTTGATAGACCAGTCCGTTTTTGGTACTGACCGGCGGAATATCTATCAAGGCTTCCTTTTGACTACGATCATATCCTTTGACCAAAGAAAATTGGTGGTCAAAACGGAAATTCTCGGTGAATGCATAGGATGCATCCACATCCACACCCAATAATCGGGCATTGGTCTGGCGGTATTCCCAAACTTGAAAATTACCCCTAACGGTCTGTTGGATTTCCGTAGGCTCGATAACGATAAAATCATTGATCAAATTGATATACGGATTCAACGAGAAACCGAAATTTTCATTTTCACGCTGCAGGGTCGAGGAAAATTTATGAGCCGTCTCGGAATTGAAACGCAGATCTCCTAACTCGATCCGGGAGGCCGAATGGTGCAATCCCTCACTAAAAAGTTCCGAAGGATTAGGTGCGCGGGTGGCCAATGAGTAATTCAAGAACAGTTTATAGTCATCCTTAAAAGAATAGGTCGCCCCGGCCGTTGCTGAAGCGTTATAAAAATTCAATTGCGGATTGGTCAAAATCTGGTTTCCTGTCTCTTCTATTACTATTTCCGGAAAAAGCTCGTCATAGTTACGTGACTCCCAAAAAGAGGTGCGATAAAACTTGAAAACATCCATATAGGTATAGTCAAAACGTCCGCCTGCCTCTAACAACCAGTTTTCGTTCAATCGATAATCCACGATTCCATAAATGCCCAGATCATATTTGTCATAATCGGGAATCAAACGCCTTACACCTGTATCGGGATTGGCGAAATTGTTCTGGTATCGAGCAGATAACCCAGTCTTGAATTCCATCGCATCGGAGAAACTGGAATGAAGATCGAGCATCAACGTATGCGTATCCAACTGCAGGTCCAAAGAGGCCTTATCCCTATCATCCCCACGTCTGATATCGAATTCAAGCCTATGGTTTCGCTGAAAATCATATTGCAGGCTCACTTTGCCCAAACCATCGAACCGTTTGAATGCCTTAAGCATAGCCAAATGGTGGGTAACATCTTGTCTGGGTTCGGCGATGTCATACGTAAAATCGGTAATGATCAACGGGCGGTCACTATTGATGGCCCGCAATTGATCTTGTGCCCCACCTAAATGGGAAGCCCGTAAAATACCGATCTCGTTCTTGAACAATGAATAATAGGCTTCTATCGCATAGGCGAAACGATTTAGGCCTATACGCAAAGAAGCATTGCGCTCAAAAATACCGGTATTGCTAAGCATGTAATCCGGTGCTTCAAAATCGCCAAATCGTTTCACGGTTCCCTGTACGGTACCGTACCAACCGCTCTGAAAGCTTTTGGTAAGCCGAGAGGTCAGGGAACCACCCCTTCCGTTCGATGCCCCGGTCAATGAGGTCTTTCCGTAGAGACTATCCTTTACCGAAACTTTCGGCGCCTCTGCGATAATGACCCCACCAACGGCATCGCCACCGAACTGCAAAGCTCCCGCTCCTTTGATCAAGGTAATATTTCCAGCGGTATTGATGTCCATATTGGGCGCATGTTCGGCTCCCCATTCCTGATCTTCCATCCGTACCCCATCGTTCATTATGACCACACGGCTGCTATGCAGGCCGTTTATCAAAGGTTTTACCACCGTATTTCCCGTGTTCAATGATGAGACACCGCTCAAGCTATTGAGGGCATCACCCAAAGAACCGTTACTGAAACGTTCCAATTCGTCTTTTGAAATTTCGTTTTCAAAAGAGGTTTTGGTCTTGTTTTGGAAAGCTTTGCCCTGAAGCGTCACTTCATTGAGCTCTTCCAAATGATGTTCCAATTGGAAATTTCGGGTCATATTGCCCGATACTTTAACGGAAAACCCCCTTGTCGTACAATAGGGATGGGAAACCTGTATGGAATAGGTGTTCTCACATAGACCGGGAATGACGAATTTTCCATCCACATCGGTCACAACCGCCTGTTCCGTACCAGCTACGATCAGCAATGCACCGACCAAAACCGAACCGTCATGTAGGTCGACCACGGTGCCCGAAAGGGTATAATTACAATTTTGCGATATAGACGGTACACTGCTCAATAACAGTAATACCAATACATAGAAACGCATATGGGATTCTTAATTAAAATAAAACTGGGTTCTTTTTTTAACTAAGAAATTGTGGGGGTGCCCTTAACTGGGTATTCGTTACTTTAAAGGAATGAAGTCTTAAGGCTCGAAACTGACTTTCAATTCTTGCCGGTACCACAATGGGTGCGAAATCTGGATATTGAGCCAGATCATAATTGAAAGAGGCCAAATGAAATTGACATACCTGGCAATCGGGAACATTTTGATGAATATGGGTGCTCTGTTCTTTGCAATCGATCTGCTCATGCCCTTCGCCCTCGACGATATGGGAAAATTGAACAGTAGTCGGTAGCATCAATGCAGCCATTAGCATCAATGCGGCGATTACATGTCCTATTTGTTTCCCTGTATCCGTATTCACCAAAATTCTCTTTTCCAAAAAGCAAAATAAGTGTAAAGATATAAAACATTTTTAGGAAAATTTTGGAGTGACGGTTTTAAAAGAGCGTTGAAGAATTGAATTATCCTAATTGCCCAAGCTATTTTTCGGAAGAAAAACTATTAATTCCACTCAATGAAAGTACCATCTCATCGGTAATAGAGTAGCGAAGATGACCATTTTTTAGGATATCATGTGGTGTGCCGTCTATGGGGACGGCCACTTTCTGTGCTATTTTAACCCAAATAGTTGTATTATTTGCCAATCATGGCAATACAGCACATATATTGGATAATAAAGAAGTATTCCTTCCCCTGTTTCTTTTGGAAATTTGCCTAAGAAATAGAAGTGTTTTTTAGTTTGATGATAACCTAATAACAAAATGCTATGAAAAAGGAAGTTTCGAACAAGAAGGCCCTGTTGGCCTTGGCCATAAGTGGATTCGGAATAGGGCTTACCGAATTTGTAATAATGGGTATCCTGCCCGATGTCGCAGGTGCTATGGATATAACCATTCCCCAAGCGGGGCACTTCATCGCCGCCTATGCTTTGGGAGTGGTCGTGGGCGCACCTTTACTTACCGGCATAAGTAAAAAAATCCCCCCGCATCGTATGCTCTTGATGCTAATGATTTGGTTTACGGTTTTCAATACGTTGTCCGCCTTTTCTGCTAATTATGGTATAATGCTCATAATGCGATTTTTTTCAGGTTTACCTCATGGGGCATTTTTTGGTATTGGCGCGGTGGTCGCCGGAAGATTGGCCAGAGAGGGAAAAGCGGCCCAGGCCATTGCGATTATGTTCGCTGGGCTAACTGTTGCCAATGTAATTGGGGTACCTATAGGGACATATTTGGGCCATGAGTACCACTGGAGCACATCGTTTATAATGGTGGGCGTTGTAGGGGTGCTTACCATGGCCGGTATTTTTCTATGGATGCCCAAACTTAAAGAGGAGCCCCTAACATCAATCGATAGGCAAGAAAAGGGAATTAGAAATGCTGAACTATGGGCTTTGATTGTCCTGACCACCATCGGTACAGGCGGTTTTTTTGCATGGTACAGTTATATTGCCCCATTGATTACCCAAGTGGCCCATCTTTCTCAAAATATGGTTAGCTATGCCATGATCCTTGCTGGCCTCGGTATGGTTATCGGTAATTTTATGGGTGCCAAGATGGCAAATCTATTCTCCCCTCTAAAGGCGGTTGCCATAAGCCTATCCACGATGGTGTTGGTGTTGTTGGTCAATACAGTTCTAGCGTTCGACCCGTATGCGGTAATGGTACTTACTTTTGTTATCGGTATGGTCTCGTTTACCGTTGCGACACCTATTCAAATGGCCATTATCAATACCGCTAAGGGTTCTGAAATGTTAGGTTCGTCCATGAATCAAAGCGCTTTTAACATGGGTAATGCTTCCGGGGCATATTTAGCCGGCCTTCCTATCGCTTATGGCTACGGAGTGACCTCCGCCGGATTTATAGGGGCCATACTGGCTTTTCTTGGGGTCACGATCGCGGTCGGATTGCTATTGTATAGAAAGCAAAAGAGCCGTAGGCGGAGAGGTATGGTATTTTCCAATTGACACTACTTATTTTGTTGATAATCAGTACCTAACTGCTAGCAGGGGTTAATGGGGCATATAAATATGAGAAAATTGGAGTTCTTTCAAAAACCGTTGTTGCCGAATTTTGCAGCGTATAATTTAAATACACACAACTATGAAAAAAATGAGGTTTTACCCAACGATATGGCAAACGATTCCATTTTCTTTTGAGTTGGTCGACCAATGGAACGCTGAAGGTAAAAAGGTAGCGGATTTGACACTCAAAAATGAAGATGCCAATAAAAAAGGGGTTTCTGAAATGATACTCAACGTTACGAGGCTCTCCACACTGGATGGGCGAGGTAAGGAGTATTTAATTAAGGATTTCCAGCAGAAGACGTGTCTAAACCTAAAAGGCATACACACTGGACTTTTTATAAGATTAAAAAATGTACTTGAACTTGGTGCCGGGGAATATACCGCTTTTAGGTTTTACCTGAATAGTTCAGGAAACAGTTTTGGCTATAGCGACCGAAGCATCAAACCTATTTACGGTTTGGAGTATCTTGATTTTGAGATTGGAAACGGACTCAAAATCAATGATGGTGAAGCGCCCCAAGTTATTTTACGTTTTGATTTTGAGCGTTATGCAGTTTCCAGCTATTTTGAACCGATACTGAGATTCTTCAAAAGGTCGAAGGCACTTACTGCCAAATTGGCTCATGGTTTTGAAAATTAATGAGTGATTAAAAAGAGGGAGCCTTTGAATATGAAATCGAGGTCTTAGGGAATGGGAAAATTTAGTATGAACTGAAATGCCCTTATCTGAACATTTCGACCCAACATTATAAGAACCTTAAAAAAACCCTTCGCATAGCGAAGGGTTTTTTATCGAAAAAGCTTAGATGGATTCAATTGGACTGATTACATAAAATATGGGAAGTCGTTTAAGTCCGATTATTTTTTATATAAAATATTATGATTTAAGTTATATTTAAGATTTCACTTACTATATTGTGCGTATTAAAGTTTTCACAAATATAGAAAGCTGATTATTTAATAAGAATTAACAATGGATACTTGCACTAAAACCTTTTGGTGTAGAGTATCTTAGCATAAAAACAAGCATGGATTTTACTGAACTGGCCCTGGAATTCGAGAGTAGGAAAATGAGCAATATGTCTACTAGCGATAGGGTAACGGCTTCTCGCGAAGCCAAGGAATTAATATTGAAGATCAACGAGGTATATAAGGAGACCAAAGATGAAAAGCTAATGGATCTCATGAAGCGAATAACTGTAAAGAAAAAGAAAATCGATAAACGATTGAACGGTAGGCTTACCGTAGATTAGATTTAGAGATTTGGAATAAAAAAGCCCCTTTAAGGGGCTTTTTTTGGTATTTGTCAAAATCAAAATAATAAACAATAAATAGGGGCATAAAAATTTGGGGAAATTAATACGGCATTGTCTAAAAGAAACCGAACGCCCAAAGTATAAGGCTAACTACAACGGCAAGTAAAATACCTACCAAAACCACTACCATTACACTTAAGAAACCGTTCAATAACCTTACGCCGAAGGTAATTTCCTGTTCCATGATATTATTATTTACCTTAAATGTAGTGATTTGAAGTCAAATAATAGGATTTTTCGGCATTTATTTCGACTAACTACTTCAAAGTTAGTGTGTTCGGGCGATGAACGGTCCGAATAATCGATAAGACGTGCCGCTTCAAGATTCGAATTTTTATTCTTCTTTCATCAATTTCTTGCTCAAGCCTTCCAAGGAAACGCCTTTGGTCTCCGGCATAATAAAACGAACGAACAATAATTGTAGCACCATCATAAAGGCAAAAAAGGCAAACACTGGTCCTGGGCCTATCCATCCGAACAAAAATGGTATTGATGAGGGAATGAGCCAAGCCAGTACCCAATGGGTCGAACTACCGAACGATTGACCCGAACCTCTGAGGTGGTTCGGAAATATTTCCGAGATAAATACCCAGATAACCGCGCCTTGACCGATTGCATGCGAAGCGATAAATAGAAAGAGAAAAATGGGTACGGCCATTCCGTTCCATTCCAAGATGAAGGCTGCTGATACCAAAGACAGGGATAGTATGTAGCCTACCGAACCAATATACATCAATTGTTTTCGGCCCAACTTGTCGATTAGGAATATGCCGACCAAAGTAAATATCAGATTGGTTATTCCGATACCGATACTGCTTAATAGGGCGGTACTTTCACCCAATCCGGCCGATTCAAAAATTCGGGGTGCATAGTATAAAAATGCATTGATGCCCGAAAACTGGTTGAAAAATGCAATCAAAAAGGCCAGTATCAAGGGGAATCGATATTTTTTCATGAAAATATTCTCGGAACCGCCATGTTCTTCTAGTGCATTGTCCATATTGGCCTGTAAGGTTTCAATGGTCAATTCAGGATTTGTTGCGGCAAGAACTTCCCGCGCCTCCTGTATTCGATTTTTGGTCAAAAGCCATCGGGGGCTTTTAGGGACGGTAAAAACGAACATGGTATAAATAATGGCAGGAAATGCTTCGACACCGACCATCCACCGCCAATCGTTATCGCCCATATTGCTCAAAGCATAATTTGACACGAATGCCATCAAAATTCCGAATACGAGCATGAACTGATAGAGACCGACCAGTCTGCCGCGATGTTTTGCAGGTGCTATTTCCGAAATATAAGCCGGTGCCGCAACTGTTGAAGCGCCGATTCCAAGACCTCCAATAAATCTTGCAAGCGCAAAGGTATATGGGTCATTGGCAAGGGCAGAGCCAATAGCCGAGACCGTAAAAAGTACCCCTATCCAAATAAGTGTGTTTTTTCGACCGATCTTGTTAGTTGGAATGCCTCCGAAGACCGCCCCTACAATCGTCCCGAAAAGGGCCATGCCTATAACTACCGTACCATGAAAGGCATCCGAGGAATCCCAAAGGATTTGCAATTTTTTCTCCGCGCCCGAGATAACTACGGTGTCGAATCCAAATAAAAATCCGGCAAGGGCCGCAATCATGGAGATTCTTAAGATTTTGGAATTCATCGAGATGGTTTGTTGGTTTTTGTAAAGCTAACAAAAAAAGGCAAACCGAAATGAACTGTGAACTAAAGGCTGGCACGCAAGGGTTTGAGCGTGTCTTGTTTTCTTACTTGTTTTTTAGGGGAAGATTTTGGCGATTCCGGCTTGTCACCATTCGGTGCCCCATTGTCGATGGGTGGTTTTGGATTTTCTTTTTTATCACGGGGTGGGACCGTTTGTTCTTTTTGCGAATCTTGATGTTGTTCTCCCAAAGTTTCCCGACAAGAGAAGATGGTGAAGCATACCGCTGAAAGCAGGATAATTCGGAAAAATTTCATACCAAGCCAAAATAGGTTCAGAGTAATTTACGGATGAATTCGATGATTTGGATGCTTGCACCCTTATTTTTGGCTATGTACGACGCGTTTATGGCACCGGCTTTTGCGCGAAGCCCATCATTGTCGAGCAGTTTTTTCATCAGTTCACTGAACTGAAAGCTATCGTTGATGGGTAGAATCCCTTTTTGGGCCACCAGATCTTCGGCTTCCTTGAAACCTCGGTAATTAGGACCGATAATTACGGGAATTCCAAAAACGGCGGGTTCAAGGGTGTTGTGAAGCCCTGTGGCAAAACCCCCACCTACATAAGCGATATCCGCATAGCTGTATATTTTGGTCAGCAGTCCAATATGATCGATGATGAGCACCTCATAGTCGGCAATGGTATTTTCGTCGAGCTTGGAATAGCGTACCGTTTTCTTCGAAATCGCGCCGGTCAGCCCCAAGATTTTACCGTTTTCGATCTTATGGGGAGCCAAAACATACTTAAGGTTCTTGGGCGCATTATTGATATAATCGATAAGGACTGCTTCATCTTCGGGCCAAGTGCTTCCCGCCACAAAACATAGACGGTCTTTTTTGAACTGTTCCATAAAGGAGAGCCGGTTATCGCGTTCCAAAATTTCCGAAACCCTATCGATACGCGTGTCACCGCCAATGGTCGTATTTTTTATCCCAATCGATTCGAGTAACCGTGCGGACGACTTATCCTGCAAAAAAATATGCGAAAAAGTTTTCAGGGCGTTGCGCATAAAGCCGCCGTACCCTCTAAAGTAAATTTGGTTCTTTTTGAATATTGCGGACACCAAAATGGTCGGGATCTGTCTCTTGCCAAGCTCCTTCAAATAGTTCGGCCAGATTTCATATTTGATGAAGATGGCCAATTGAGGACGTGCAAACTCCAAAAAAAGAGAGGCATTTTTGGCCGTATCAATGGGAAGATAGGTGGTAAAGTCGGCAACGGGCGTATTTTTCTTGATTTCGTATCCCGAGGGGGAGAAAAAGCTTACCAATATTTTATAGGTTGGGAATTCGGCACGTAATTTCTCCATTATAGGAAGCCCTTGTTCAAACTCTCCCAACGATGCGACGTGCACCCATATGATTTGGTCGGATGCTGAAATAGTATTTTTTAAGTCCGGAATAACATTTTTTCTGCCTTGGACGAAAAGCCTGATCTTCGAATTGAAAAGCGCGACTGATTTTAGGAAGAACCAACTGATGAGCGCTACAACATTATAGACAAATTGCACCTAAGTATCGTTTGTGGCTAAAATACGTTTCTTTAAAGAAATCATAGTTCCCCGTTTCGTATTTTTGTGCAGAAACTTGTTTAAAATACGCGATGAGAAGAATCCAGATGGTCGATTTGGGAGGCCAGTATGAAGGAATAAAAGACCAGGTCAATTCCGCACTTGCCAATATTATGGAAACTTCGGCCTTTATCAACGGGCCGGAGGTCCATGCATTTCAAAAAGAACTAGAAGACTATTTGGGAGTTAAACATGTGATTCCGTGTGCAAACGGTACAGATGCCCTACAGATTGCCATGATGGGTTTGGGTTTAAAGCCGGGTGATGAAGTTATAACCGCTGATTTTACCTTTGCGGCAACGGTCGAGGTAATCGCCCTTCTGCAATTGACCCCGGTTCTTGTTGATGTCGATCCAGAGACTTTTAATATCGATTTGAATGCGATCGAAAAGGCGATTACACCAAGGACGAAGGCCATAGTGCCCGTACATCTCTTTGGTCAGTGCGCCAATATGGATGGGATTTTGGCTCTTGCTGAAGAACATGGCCTCTATGTTATAGAAGACAATGCCCAAGCCATCGGGGCCAGCTATACTTTTAAAAATGGCCGTAAACAAAAATCGGGTGCTATGGGCCATGTCGGCGCGACCTCGTTTTTTCCATCAAAAAATTTGGGCTGCTATGGTGATGGAGGTGCTATTTTCACAAATGACGATACCCTGGCCCATACGTTGAGAGGAGTCGTAAACCACGGCATGTATGAAAGGTACCATCACGATGTCGTAGGGGTAAATTCGCGTTTGGATTCCATTCAGGCTGCCGTTTTAAGGGCCAAATTGCCAAAGCTTGATGAATACTGCAGTCGGAGGAGGGAAGCCGCCAAAAAGTATTCGGTCGCTTTTTCCGGACAGGAAAATATAGTGTTGCCCAGAATAGATCACACCTGTAAAGGTGATAACGATACATGCGACTGCCATGTTTTTCATCAGTACACCTTACGGATAACCAACGGAAAAAGGGATGCCCTGGTCGCACATCTGGGCGAGAAAAATATTCCATGCGGCGTGTATTATCCGATACCATTGCATCGGCAAAAGGCCTATACCGATGCCAGATATGATGAAAAGGATTTTCCGGTTACCAATCAATTGGTCGAAGAGGTTATCTCGCTACCGATGCACACCGAATTGGACGATGAACAGATTGCCTTTATTTCTTCTACGGTCATCGGTTTTGTTAATCCGTAAGAAACGATATCGTTAATTTTGATGTTCGTACATTAACCAGAATTATTAGACATGAAAATACTTGTTACAGGCGGATTGGGCTTTATCGGTTCGCATACTGTTGTCGAATTGCAAAACGAAGGTTTCGAAGTGGTTATTATAGACGATTGTTCGAATTCCTCGGAAAATGTATTGAAGGGAATTACGGCGATTACAGGTAAAACCCCGATTTTCGAAAAGCTGGATCTTAAGGAAAAGGCCAAAGTCGAGGATTTTTTCAAAAGGCACCACGATGTTGAGGGCGTTATCCATTTCGCAGCGTCCAAGGCAGTGGGCGAAAGTGTTGAAAAACCTTTATTGTATTATGAAAATAACATTGGTACGCTTGTTTATCTGCTAAAAGAATTGAGCAAGAAAAATAAGGCGAGTTTTATTTTCAGTTCTTCCTGTACGGTTTACGGCCAAGCCGACAAGATGCCCATAACGGAGGATGCACCTGTAAAACCGGCCGAATCTCCCTATGGCAATACAAAGCAGATGGGTGAAGAGATTATTGCCGATACCTGTAAGGTAACCCCCGGTTTAAATGCGATCGCATTGCGATATTTTAATCCGATGGGGGCACATCCGAGTACCGAAATTGGTGAGCTGCCGATTGGCGTTCCGCAAAATCTAGTTCCGTTTATCACACAAACAGGCGTTGGATTAAGAGAAGAATTATCCGTTTTTGGTGATGATTACCCGACAGAAGATGGTACGTGCATACGTGATTATATCTATGTAGTCGATTTGGCAAAGGCCCATGTAATCGCCCTAAAACGACTTTTGGAAGGGAAAAATAAAGAGAACTATGAAGTCTTCAACGTAGGTACGGGCAAAGGAAGTTCCGTATTAGAGGCCATTCAAAGTTTTGAAAGGGTTTCGGGAAAAAAATTGAACTATAAAATTGTGGGAAGACGTCCCGGTGATATAACTACCGCCTATGCAGATACGACCAAGGCGAACGAAATATTGGGTTGGAAGGCCGAGTACACCTTGGACGAAGCCATGAAATCCGCATGGGACTGGGAACAGAAAATACGGAGATGATTCTTGTTTTGAAACATAATAGGTTCATTTGAAGGTAATTATGAAAATGAGGGGAATATACGTATATTCCCCTCATTTTATTTGAAATACCACCAATATGAAAAAACTTTTACTACTGCTTACCCTCTTTTTGACAACTGTTGTTACGGCACAGGACTACTATGTACAGTGCGGAAAAATTGTTGATACGCAATCGGGCAAACTCTTATCGGAAAAAACGATCGTTGTTTCTGGCGATAGGATAATGAGGATACAAAACGGCTTTGTCAACGGCACTTCGGATGATAAGGTCATTGACTTAAAAAATAAGGTCGTACTTCCTGGGTTTATTGATATGCATGTGCATATCGAAGGGGAATCGAGTCCTTCAAGATATATAGAGCGTTTTACAAAGAACGAAGCCGATGTTGCTTTTCAATCCACCGTATATGCCGAACGAACCTTGATGGCCGGTTTTACCACGGTCAGGGATTTGGGCGGCTCAGGAGTGAATATCGCTTTGCGAAACGCTATCAACAAGGGTGTTGTGAAAGGGCCACGGATTTTCACAGCAGGCAAGGCAATAGGAACCACTGGTGGGCATGCCGATCCCACCAATGGAATGAAAAAGGAATTAATGAGGAATCCCGGCCCGAAGGAAGGAGTGATCAATTCTCCCGAAGATGCTAAAAAAGCAGTGCGACAGCGTTACAAGAACGGGGCCGATGTAATCAAGATTACGGCTACCGGCGGGGTAATGAGCGTTGCGAAGAATGGACAAAATCCCCAGTTTACAGAGGAAGAGATCAGGGGAATCGTAGAAACGGCCAAAGATTATGGCATGTTGACCGCAGCCCATGCCCATGGTGATGAAGGCATGCAAAGAGCGGTCAAGGGAGGGATTAAAACGATTGAGCACGGTACCCTGATGAGTGAGGAAACCATGGACCTGATGATAAAGCACAATACTTATTTGGTGCCTACCATATCTGCGGGAAAAGCTGCGGCAAAAATGGCCGAAATACCAGGGTTTCTGCCTCCAGTGGTTGCCCAAAAAGCACGGGAGATAGGACCTGTCAGTCAGGCTACTTTTGGCAAGGCCTATAAAAAAGGGGTGCCGATTGCTTTTGGTACTGATGCCGGGGTTTCACCACATGGGGAAAACGGCAAAGAATTCGGGTTTATGCACGAGGCCGGCATGCCCATTATCGAAACGATCCGTTCGGCGACCATTACCAATGCCGAACTATTGGGCATGGCAAGTGATCTGGGTCAATTGAAAGATGGTTTTTTGGCCGATATAATTGCCGTTGATGAAGACCCCCTTAAAAATGTCAATACGCTTGAGAATGTTGTTTTTGTGATGAAGAGTGGTGTGGTCTTTAAGCAGTAATAGGTCGTATTCGGTATGAACGAGCACCACGTGAACAGTATTAAGGTCTTGAGAAAGGCCCAGGAAGAAAATCGCTATACAAAGTTGATCGTTCAATTGCTCAAAGATTTTCAATTGGCGAACATATCTGTTGGGTTTACACTTTTGATTACCCCTGAGGAGTTAAAACGTGAGGTTCATGAAAAGATTTATTTCCTTCTTATGGAAAAGTTCAACGACTATCTCAACCTCATGTACTTGATAGATGTGCCCGAAAAGGCCATTGTTGGCTCAAAGGAAGCCGATATCGTTGAATTTGCCGAAATGGCAACTTTCCTTGTACTTCGCCGTGAACTACAAAAGATTAGATTGAAGGAGGAGTATGATTGAATCGACAAAGCCCCCAAAACATATCCTTGCGGATTAATTCCCTGTATTACACTTCGCAAGATTTTTAAAAATACACCCGTACAAAAGGCATCCACGCATTGGCGTAAATACTTTTTTGGTCATCGTAAAGTACATCGTATCGAATGCCGACCGTGAAGTTCCGGTCCGTGTAGCCGAGGCCAAGAAATAGTCCTGGAGACCAATAATCATCTTTGATATCATTGGGTATGGCGGCAATGGTCTTGTTGATTCTGAGTTCTTCGAACTCCGCCGATAACTGAATGAACTGGATCGGGTTGAACAATGTAAGCACACTTCCTCCATATGCCAATAACTTGTTATCGTTGAATTTGGCATAATTGAAACTGAGGCTCGTGCCAACGGCAAAATTGTCGGTGGCCTGATAGATCGCACTAGGTGAGATCGAGCCATTGAATCCTCCATTTGTAAATCCGAGACCAAGTCCGCCACCAAATCGAACATGGCTCCAAAAATCGCCTTTGGCATTCAGGTTCTGGGCAGAAGCAAAAAAGCCGAAAGCCAAAGCGATAAGGCACAATAAAATGTTTTTAGGCGTCATTTGATATATTTTTGTGATTATCCTCTAAGTTTCTTCATTATTGCTACTAAGATAACATGCAGAAAATGTAAATGTTGTATTTTTGAATTTATTTTGTTTGTAGGATAGAGAAACCTTTTTATGGATAAATTTTCCTTTTTAAACACTGCACATACTTCTTTTTTTGCAGAGCTTTATGACAAATATCTGCAACATCCCGATAGCGTAGAACCAAGTTGGAGGGCCTTTTTCCAAGGTTTTGATTTTGGCGTGGAAAGCTCGCTCGATGAACTGGATGTTCAGACGATAACGGCCGCTGCGGGCATTAACAATGGCCAACCCTTGGACATGCCCCGGTCACTACAAAAAGAGTTTCAGGTCATTCGTTTGATCGACGGGTATCGCAGTAGGGGGCATCTGTTCACAAAAACAAATCCGGTAAGGGAAAGAAGAAAGTATTCTCCAACCCTGGATATTGAGAATTTCGGGCTCTCCAACGAGGACCTTGACACTACGTTCAATGCCGGGGAAATTTTGGGCCTGGGCCCCGCTACACTTCGCGAAATCATAGTCCATTTGCAAAAGATATATTGCGATGCCATCGGGGTCGAATATATGTACATAAGAAACCCCGAACGCATCGAGTGGATCCAAAATTGGCTGAATGTCAATGACAATCATCCGCAATTTGATATCGGACAAAAGAAACACATTCTAAAGAAGTTGAACGAGGCCGTTTCTTTTGAAGGATTTTTACACACAAAATATGTCGGCCAAAAACGGTTTTCGTTGGAAGGTAACGAATCGTTGATTCCTGCTTTGGATGCCGTTGTCGAAAGAGCGGCCGAATTGGGGGTCGAGCAGTTCGTAATGGGCATGGCGCACCGGGGGCGACTGAACGTACTGACAAATATTTTTGGTAAGGCAGCAAAGGATATTTTTAGCGAATTCGACGGTAAGGATTATGAGGAAGAGATTTTCGATGGCGACGTAAAGTACCACTTGGGATGGACGTCCGAAAGAAAAACCGATAACGGAAACAAGATAAGAATGAACATTGCCCCTAACCCCTCGCATTTAGAGACCGTTGGTGCGGTGGTGGAAGGAATTACCAGGGCCAAACAAGACGCGCATTACGCCGATGATTTTTCGAAAGTCTTGCCAATAGTGGTACATGGCGATGCTGCAATTGCCGGCCAAGGCCTGGTCTACGAAGTAGTTCAGATGGCCGATCTTGACGGGTACAGGACCGGGGGAACGATCCATATCGTGGTAAACAACCAAATCGGTTTTACAACGAACTATCTCGATGCCAGAACGTCGACCTACTGTACTGATGTAGGCAAGGTTACTTTGAGCCCCGTACTTCATGTAAATGCTGATGATGCCGAGGCGGTAGTACATGCTTCCCTTTTTGCCCTAGAGTATCGTATGCGCTTTAAACGCGATGTCTTTATCGATTTATTGGGCTATCGAAAATACGGGCACAATGAAGGGGATGAACCCCGTTTTACCCAACCTAAATTGTATAAGGCGATTGCCAAGCATAAAAATCCTCGGGATATATACGCCGAACGTCTTTTGACGGAAGGGGTAATTGAAAAAGGATATGTCAAGCAACTTGAAGAGCAATATAAAGCTTCGCTGGAAGAAGAATTGGAAGATTCAAGAAAAGAGGACAAGACGATAATAACGCCTTTTATGGCGGATGAGTGGAAAGGCTTTGTCAATGTTCGTGAATGGGAAATGATGGATCCTGTAGATACTTCGTTCGACAAAAAGAAGTTGACCGAGATCGCCAAGGCGATAACCGAACTTCCTTCCGATAAAAAATTCTTGCGCAAAGTCGAAAAATTGGTAAAAGATCGAAAGAACATGTTCTTCGAGACCAATAATCTCGATTGGGCGATGGGCGAACTTTTGGCCTATGGTACTTTACTGCATGAAGGTTTTGATGTTCGTATGTCAGGCCAAGATGTGGAGCGTGGGACTTTTTCGCACCGCCATGCCGTCATGAAAGTAGAAGAGAGCGAGGAAGAGATAATGCTCTTGAACAATATTTCCAAAAAACAAGGACAGTTTCAAATCTACAATTCGTTGTTGTCGGAGTACGGTGTCGTAGGTTTTGATTATGGTTATGCCATGGCAAGTCCGAATACCTTAACCATTTGGGAGGCCCAATTCGGTGATTTCAGTAACGGTGCGCAGATTATGATCGATCAATATGTATCTGCCGCCGAAGATAAATGGAAGCTTCAAAACGGATTGGTCATGCTGCTTCCCCATGGCTATGAAGGTCAGGGTGCGGAGCATTCTTCGGCACGTATGGAGCGTTATCTGCAACTATGTGCGAGGGATAATATGTACGTGGCCGATGTAACGACACCGGCACAGATATTCCATATCCTACGCAGACAAATGAAGGTAAATTTCAGAAAACCTCTGGTCATTTTTACCCCGAAAAGCCTGTTGCGCCATCCGAAGGCAGTTTCGACCGTAGAAGAATTGGCAAACGGAAGTTTCCATGAGGTGCTCGACGACGGATCCGTCGATGTGAAAAAAGTAAAATCGTTGGTGTTCTGTACCGGAAAATTCTATTACGACCTATTGGCCCGAAAAGAAGAGGATGGCCGTGAGGATGTGGCTTTGGTACGTCTGGAACAGTTGTTCCCGTTACCAAGCGAAGAGATAAAGAATATCATTGCAAAATACAAGTTTGCCGATGATTTGGTATGGGCACAGGAAGAACCGCGCAATATGGGCGCATGGAGCCATTTGATGATGCATTTTAGCGATGCGCATAAGTTCAGGGTCGCTTCAAGAAGGTTCTATGCATCTCCGGCAGCAGGTAGTGCGGTCCGTTCTAAAATGCGACATCAACAGGTAATCGATTTTGTGTTCGACAAGTCGAAGGATAATATGACCCGTCCTAAGGTCAAAGCAGAAAAAACCAAATGAGAATTGTAACCTTACTTGTTTTCTTGTTTGTTTTTGGTTCTTCCTTTCCGCAAGAAGAACAGGGGAGCTATGCCGAGGCAGCGGCTGAATTTATGTCACGGTATAACGACGGCGATTATATTGCGATTTTTGACCGCTTTAATGTAGATATGAAAAAAGCCTTGCCCAGAGAGCAAACATTGGCCTTTTTTGAACAGAACGTCAATAACCTGATGGGCGATATTACCGAAATGCGGTTTGATCGAATCGACAAAGGTGCGCACATCTATAGAACCGATTTTGAAAGGGCGGTGGCCGAAGTGGTAATTTCTCTGACACCTCAAAATATGATCAATGGGTTGGTCATAAAGCCGCTAAAGGATGATGAGGTCCCTATTTTGGAAAGAAACGTTACCAAGATGATGTTGCCGTTCAAAGAAGAATGGTTTGTTTTTTGGGGGGGCACTACCGTTGAACAGAACTATCACGTGGATTATGCCGATCAGCAGTACGCCTACGATATCTTGATGGTCGCTAACGGAGCTTCGTATGAGGGCGACCCCAAAAAAAATGAGAGCTATTTTGCCTTCGGCAAAGACATTATTGCGCCGTGCGATGCAAGGGTAGTCAAAGTGGTTACCGGAGTACATGATAATATTCCCGGTGAATTGAATCCGCAAGAATTGACAGGTAATACGGTTGTTTTAGAGACGGATAATGGCGAATTTATTTTGTTCGCCCACCTGAAAGAAGGAAGTATAGTTGTCGAAGAGGGGCAAGATGTCAGACAGGGAGAACTTTTGGGGCAATGTGGAAATTCGGGAAATACGACCGAACCCCACTTACATTTGAGCCTTCAAAACCACGTCGAAATGCTCCAGTCCACAGGGGCGAAATTGTATTTTGATCAAATCATGGTCAATGGAGAATTGAAAATGAATTATCTTCCGGTTAAGGAAGATTTTATTAAAAATGCGAATTAATAGAGTATACTAAAAGTCATATAGAATGATTCTAGAAATGAAAGTTCCCTCTCCGGGGGAGTCGATAACAGAAGTTGAAATTGCCGAATGGCTTGTACAAGACGGCGATTATGTTGAGAAAGATCAGGCAATTGCGGAGGTAGATTCCGATAAGGCGACCTTGGAACTTCCAGCCGAAGAGAGTGGAACGATTACCTTGAAAGCTGAGGAAGGTGATGCCGTTGCGGTTGGTGCCGTAGTCTGCTTGATCGATACTGGCGCCGCCAAACCGACCGATTCGGGCAAGGCAGCGGAGGAATCCGAAGATAAAGTCCAAAAAGACCAACCGAAAGAAGAGAAGAAAACAGATGATAAAAAGGCCTCTGAGACAGTTAAGGAGAAGGAAACTTATGCTTCTGGAACACCATCTCCGGCCGCCAAAAAGATATTGGATGAAAAGGGAATCGATGCCACGACCGTAAAAGGTTCGGGTAGGGAGGGTAGAATCACCAAAGAAGATGCGGTGAATGCGGTGCCCTCGATGGGAAGCCCCACTGGAGGAAATCGAGGTGAAACCCGTTCAAAACTTTCGATGCTGCGGCGCAAGGTCGCCGAACGCTTGGTGGCCGCCAAAAACGAGACGGCCATGTTGACCACGTTCAATGAGGTGGATATGTCCCCAATTTTTGCGTTACGTGCCAAGTTCAAAGAAGATTTCAAAGAAAAACACGGAGTCAGTTTAGGCTTTATGTCCTTTTTTACGAAAGCTGTTGTCCGGGCACTTGAAATGTATCCGGCGGTGAATTCGATGATCGATGGCAAGGAAATGATTTCGTACGATTTCTGCGATATCAGTATCGCCGTATCAGGTCCAAAAGGATTGATGGTACCTGTTATCCGAAATGCCGAAAACCTAACTTTTAGGGGTATCGAATCAGAGGTAAAGCGTTTGGCCATTCGTGCCAGGGAAGGTGAGATAACTGTCGATGAGATGACTGGCGGCACCTTTACCATAACAAATGGTGGTGTGTTCGGTTCGATGTTGTCGACACCGATTATCAATCCCCCGCAAAGTGCTATTTTGGGGATGCATAACATTGTCGAACGACCCATTGTTCGTGATGGTGCGATTGCCATCGCCCCGATCATGTATGTCGCCCTTTCGTACGACCATAGAATAATCGATGGGAAAGAATCCGTTGGATTTTTGGTCGCGGTAAAAGAGGCCTTGGAAAGTCCAGAGGAAATCCTGATGGACAACGATGTTAAAAAAGCGTTGGAAATGTAAGGCCTGACTATATGGTATTTTCATATTGCCAGCATTCCTCATTCCTTATTTTAAATAAACACAGCTTTTACCGTAATCGATTACGGCTTTTGCCTTTTTGAGCACGTCGGCACCGATAATGCCATCAACAGGCAAAGCATTGTGGGCGGTTAACGCCTCGTTTACGTGAACAAGGTCGAAGAGTACGATTTTAATTTTTTTCTTCTTCCAACCACCGATTTGAATTCGGTTTTTAGGTGCGATCAATGTTTCCATATTGGTCGCCCCGGCCCCGGCAGCCTTTATTTCGGTTTCTTCCGAGGTGAGTTCGAACAGATCGATTTTATCGAAGCCGATACAGGTGTTCGATGCGCCGGTATCCAAAATGAACCTTCCTTTTACTCCGTTTATTTGCGCCTCTATTTCAAAGTGATTCGTAGCGGTCAACACCAAGGGAACCTTAATATACTTTTTTTGAAGCAGCAACTTTTTAAGACTGGCCATGTATTCTTTTTGGCAAAGATAGCCCTATTTTTGTGTGATGATGATTACCGACACCCATACCCATTTATACAGTGAAGCATTCGACAAAGATCGCGACCTGATTATTAAAAAGGCCATGGACAATGGCATAAAAAGATTTTTTATTCCGGCCATCGACTCAACGTATACAAAAGCGATGCTCGATTTGAAAGAGGCCTATCCCGAGAATATGTTCTTGATGACGGGATTGCATCCTACACATGTCAAGGATGATTTTCTAAAGGAACTGAATCATGTGGAGGAATTGTTGTCTAGGAACGAATACTGCGCAATCGGTGAAATTGGGATCGATCTTTATTGGGACAAGACTTTCTTAAAGGAGCAACAAGAGGCTTTTGAATATCAGATTCGATTGGCAAAAAAGAACCAGCTTCCGATTGTCATACATTGTAGGGAAGCTTTTGATGAGATTTTCGAGATTTTGGAAAGTGAAAGATCGGAAGACCTTTTTGGAATCTTCCATTGTTTTACGGGAACCTTTGAACAGGCCCAAAAAGCCATTTCATATAACATGAAATTGGGTATCGGTGGGGTAGTTACCTTCAAAAATGGAAAGTTGGATACTTTTCTTGACCGGATTGATTTGCACCATATTGTACTTGAAACTGATTCGCCTTATTTGGCCCCAGTACCGTTTCGAGGAAAGCGTAATGAGAGTTCTTATCTGGTATATGTTCTTGAAAAACTGTCCGCCATTTATGGAGTGCCTGTGGGAGAGATAGCCGAAACTACGACTGAAAACTCCATGAATGTCTTTGGTATATAGGTCAAATGAAGAACGAAACGAACATATTGCTCATTTATACGGGTGGCACCATCGGTATGATGAAGGATTACGAAACGTCAACTTTGAAACCTTTCGATTTCAAGAAGCTAGAGAAGAACATTCCTGAACTAGCTCAATTGGACTGTCATATAGATAGTGTCTCTTTCAAGAAGCCGATAGATTCGTCGAATATGAATCCCGGATATTGGGTCGAGATGGCCACTATTATCGAAGACCATTTTGAAAGCCATGATGGTTTTGTGGTATTGCACGGTAGTGATACCATGAGTTATAGTGCATCGGCTATAAGTTTTATGCTCGAAAATTTAACAAAGCCGGTCATATTTACCGGAAGCCAACTTCCAATAGGGGATCTTCGAACCGATGCCAAGGAGAACCTGATAACCTCGATCCAGATTGCCGCTTTGAAAGAAAAGGGTCGCCCGGTAATCCAGGAAGTGGGCTTGTATTTTGAATATAAATTGTATCGTGCCAACCGTACTACTAAAATCAATTCGGAACATTTTGAAGCCTTCGCTTCCTTGAACTATCCTGCATTGGTGGAATCGGGTGTGCATCTCAAAGTACATAAAGCCAACTTATATCGAAAAGGCAACAACAAGAAATTTCGCGTACATAAAGACCTTGATAACAATGTCGCTATATTGAAATTTTTTCCCGGACTTAATGAATCGGTTTTGAAAAGCGTACTTAACATTCCTGGTCTTAAGGCGTTGGTTTTGGAAACCTATGGTGCGGGCAACGCACCTACCGAAGAATGGTTGTTGCTTGAACTTGAAAAAGCGATTGCCAAGGGTCTGTACATTGTAAACGTTACCCAATGCTCAGGTGGTAGTGTAATTATGGGCCAATATGAGACCAGTAAACAACTCGAAAAAATGCAAGTCATTAATGGTAAGGATATTACATCTGAGGCGGCTATTACCAAACTAATGTACCTCCTCGGAAACGGCATTTCCCCTAAGCTGATGAAAACAATATTCGAGACTTCCCTACGTGGAGAAATGTCATAAAAATAACGGCTTTAATTTCTCCAACTAATATTTTTTTTGTTATTTGGGCAACCCTTAAAAGGCTAACTTAGAGAGGTGGCCGAGTGGTCGAAGGCGCACGCCTGGAAAGTGTGTATACACCAAAAGTGTATCGAGGGTTCGAATCCCTTCCTCTCTGCAACAATGTTTTACTTTGTTTATTACGTTTTTTTTTTATCTTTAAACCTTATTCTTTATTAACTAACTAATTTAAGTTTGAAAAAATGAAAAAATTATTCTCTATCCTGGCAACGGCTGGGTTATTTGTAGCAGGTACAAATACAGTAAGTGCAAAAGCTACTTCAGCAATGATGGTTTTGCAAGATGCAGCGCCGGAAGCCGAGAGGGGCTTTACCCAAGTATTAAAGGAAATGTTCATTCAGGGTGGTGCCAGTTTCATGGGTATCGTTCTTTTGTGTTTGATTCTCGGGTTGGCCGTGGCCATTGAGCGTATCATTTACTTGAACATGGCCACTACGAATACTACTAAGTTGAAGCAGCAAGTCGAGGACGCATTGGCTTCGGGAGGTATTGAAGCCGCAAAAGAAGTATGCAGAAATACAAAAGGCCCCGTTGCATCGATTTACTACCAAGGTTTGGATAGAGCTAGTGAAGGAGTCGACAATGCCGAAAAAGCGGTTGTTGCCTATGGCGGTGTTCAAATGGGTCAATTGGAGAAAAATGTGTCTTGGTTGTCCTTATTCATTGCAATTGCCCCTATGCTTG
Organism: Bacteroidia bacterium; assembly: GCA_030428705.1. Classification (GTDB taxonomy): domain Bacteria; phylum Bacteroidota; class Bacteroidia; order Flavobacteriales; family Flavobacteriaceae; genus Meishania. The sequence continues at coordinate 657,244 of JAUIDI010000002.1, read as the reverse complement.
GGTTCATGGGTACGGTAATCGGTATGATCCAGGCCTTCCAAAAGATTAGTGCTGTTGGTAACTTAAGTGCATCGCTTATTGCCGGTGACATTCAGGTGGCGTTATTGACTACGGTATTCGGTCTTATTACGGCTATTATCCTTCAAATCTTTTACAACTATATCATTGCGAAAATCGATAGTATCGTCAATGATATGGAAGATTCTTCGATCTCATTGATCGATATGTTGGTAGACCATAAAAAATAAGTCTGACTTAATACCAAAAATATTATGTATAAAATAGTTAAAATAGCATTAATAGTATTGGGTCTGATAGGTGCGGTACTGTGGTTTATGTTGCCCGAAAAAGAGATGCCTGCCAACGAGGCAGCTCAAAGTGGTGCAATGAATGCCATGTTCTGGATAACCTATATTCTATTGGCGATCGCTGTCGCCGCAAGTTTGATCTTCGGATTAAAGAACGTATTCTCCAATCCAGCTGGTTTGAAAAGAACACTTTTCGGAGTAGCGGGTTTGGCAGTAGTGGTTATCATTTCTTACGTGCTATCCAGTGGCACCGATGTTGCCGATGAATATATGGCCATGTCAAATGAATCTACTGTTAAGAAGATTGGAATGGGACTGAATGTGTTCTTTATCCTTACCGTTATCGCCGTAGGTGCGATGTTATGGGGTGGATTCAGAAAAATTACCAGTAAATAAAATTAGTTATGGCTAGAAGAGCAGGAGCACCAGAAGTAAACGCCGGTTCGATGGCCGACATCGCATTCTTGTTGTTGATCTTTTTCTTGGTGACCACCACCATTGAGACCGATGCAGGTTTGGATCGTATGTTGCCACCGATTGAACCGCCAGAGAACGATGTTATCATCAAGCAGAAGAATATCTTTCAGGTTTTGATCAATAAAAATGGTCAATTGCTTGCTGACGATAACATAATTGACCTCAAAGAACTTAGAGCAAAGGCAGTAGAGTTTTTGGATAATAATGGCGATGGTACCTGTACCTATTGCAAGGGTAAGAAGAATGCCGAATCTTCGGATAATCCTACCAAGGCGATTATTTCGTTGAAGAACGATAGGGAGACCAAATATGGTACTTACATTACGGTTCAAAACGAAATTGTCGGGGCATATAATGAATTGCGTAATCGTGAGGCAAAACGCCTGTACGGACAGGATTTTACCGATATGGAGGCTACCTATCTTAATCCAGAAACGCCAAGTGGTGTTCGGGACGACCTTAAAGAGAAAGTAAAGAATATCCAAGATTTGTTTCCTCAAAAGTTTTCCGAAGCGGAAACTTCTTCGTCGAACTAAACGGGTTTCATAAAGAAGATAATATAATATTATGTCAAAATTTGCCAAGAAAAAGAGTGGAGAGCTACCTGCGGTATCGACCGCCTCTTTGCCCGATATCGTTTTTATGCTTTTGTTCTTTTTCATGACCGTAACGGTCATGAAAGACAGTACGGTCAAAGTACAGAATACGTTGCCGAACGCCAGTGAAATCAAAAAACTGGAGAAAAAAGATCGGGTAATTACCATTTACGTAGGGGCGCCGACCCAAGAATACCAGAGTACTTTCGGTAGTGAACCGAAGATTCAGTTGAACGATAAGTTTGCGAGTCCTTCGGAAGTTGGTGATTTTATTTTGATGGAGCGTGCGAAGAAAGCACAAGAGCTTCAGAACGTATTGACCACTTCGCTTAAAGTCGATAAAGATGCCAATATGGGCTTAATATCGGATATTAAACAAGAGTTGCGTAAGGTTAATGCCTTGAAAGTAAACTACACCACATACGAAGGCGATGCCTTCAACAATATCAATTAAGTTAGTATTAAAGAATAATAGACGCTCTGAATAATAATTCAGGGCGTTTTTTTATGCTGTCATTTGTTATAACTTTGGTGCCATGAGAATGATTTTCTCACTTTCGTTTCTTTTTTGCACCTTACGGGTATTTTCTCAAGGTATTTCAGAACCTGATACAAAGTACTTAGAAGATCAATTCTATGTGGGAATTACCTATAACTTTCTCAGGAACAAACCAAATGATATTACCCAGCGCAACCTGTCTTACGGACTTCAAGGAGGTCTGATTAAAGATATTCCCATCAATCAAAGCAGGACGAAGGCATTGGGTATCGGTCTGGGCTATGCAGTCAATTCATATTATTCGAATATGAAGGCCGAAGATATCAATGGTAACATTACGTATTCTGAAGTAGCTAGTAATGTCGATCTTAAAAGAAGTAAAATTGAGAACCACCTAATTGAACTTCCAATTGAGTACCGTTGGAGAAATTCCACTCCTGAAGAGTATAAATTTTGGAGAATATATGCCGGAGCGAAATTGGGGTACGTTTTTGCAAGTAGGTCGAAATTCGTTACCGATAGCGAAAAGATATCGTTTTCGAATAGTGATGTACGTCAATTTCAATATGGACTGACTTTCAATTTTGGATGGAATACCTTCAATGCCCATGTTTATTATTCTTTGAATAATCTTTTTGATGACAATGTCACTATTGACGGTGAACCAATCGAAATGAAGCCCTTGCGCGTAGGGTTTGTATTTTACATCCTCTGATTTTATGGGTTGTGGCACGAATGTTGTAGCTTTTTAATTGGGAAATAGCTATAATTTATTCCCGTAAAACAACCATTCCTTGCTAGAGCAATATTTTATTGCCCCAGAATTTACACGTTATCAAAACCTGCTTGAGCGGGCAAAAATAGTATTGTCCAACAATCAAACCACTCAAGTATGAAAAACAGGGGAGAAATACCTAAAGTAAATGCAGGCTCAATGGCCGATATCGCATTTCTATTATTAATTTTCTTTTTAGTGACCACCAGTATCGAGACCGATGTCGGTCTAAATCGTTTGCTATCACCAATCGATACATCGCCGCCATTACCCTATAAGGATAAAAACATATTACTTGTACGGGTCAATAACAATAATGAGATTCTCGTCGATAATGATTTGGTGGACATTACGGATTTAAGAAAAATCACGATTGCATTTCTCGATAATGGAGGGGCTGCTCCAGATTCTGGGTACTATTGCGATTATTGTCAAGGGGAACGAAGCGTGTCTTCTTCTGAAAACCCTAACAAGTCCGTTATATCGCTTAGCAGCGACCGGGAAACAAGTTATGCCGCCTTTATAACCATACAAAATGAATTGGTCGGGGCCTACAATCAATTGAGAAATCGCGAGTCGTTGAAGCTATATGGGGTGAAATATACCGATATGGAATCTGAATATATGAGTCCGCAGACCTCTAAGGTCAAAAAGGCAAACCTTAAAAAGAAAATGAAAATCATCCAGCAACGCTATCCGCAAAAATTGTCGGAGGCGGAAATCAAATAAACCAATACGTTATGACAAAATTCTCTACTAAAGCCAATGGTGGGGTTCCTCCGGTATCTACCGCATCACTTCCAGACATTGTTTTTATGCTCTTGTTCTTTTTTATGACGGTGACGGTTATGAAAGATTCAACGTTGAAAGTCGAAAATGAACTTCCCAATGCGAGCGAAATCAAGAAAATGGAAAAGAAAGATCGTATCATCTATATCCACGTGGGAAGACCCACCGGGAAATATGTTGAGGTTTTCGGATCTGAACCAAAAATTCAGTTGAACGATAAATATGCCGATGTGAGCGATATTGGGACCTATATACTCGATCAGATGGGCAAAATGCCGGAGCATTTGAGGCCATATGCCACCATTTCCCTAAAGGTGGACAGACGTACCGGTATGGGTCTGATATCGGACATTAAGCAAGAGTTGCGTAAGGTAAATGCGTTGAAGATAAACTATACGACGTACGATGGGGATACCTTTGCAAATCTGGGCAAAACGGGCAAACAAAATTAAATTGAAGTTTCTTTTATAGCCAAAATTTGACGGTCAATAATTGGGTGATCATCCCGATACAGAACCCGATAAATAATTCTGCTTTGGAATGTGCCTCTAGGTAGAGCCTGGCACTGGCAACAAGTCCTGTGAGTAGGGTGAGTATACTCAAGGCTATGGTTATATTGACTTCGAAATGAATGCTTAGACTGATTAAAAACATCAGTAAGCTGCCCATGCCCATCAAGTGCATGCTACACTTAAGGTTGAGAAACAGGAGCAACAAGGCGGTCATCGAAGCGGCGATCAGCCCTAGAAAAAAATAGTAGAGTTCCGCAATATAATTATTGGGAATGACTTTGTACAGAATCAAGAACAAAAGGAGAATATTGATGTACAAAGGATATTTTCTTTCACGAATATCGGGCATATAAATATTGGTGACCAAACCTAGGTTTCTAAGGATCAGATAAGAGATTATGGGAATGATAACGGTAAGAATAAAGATGGGCAGAATATTGCCGCCCTGAAGTTCCAAGGGACTATATTTAGGGGTAATGATAAAGTAGGCGAGCGTGCCTGCCATCGGAACAAAAAGTGGATGGAATAGTAATGAAACTGCCTTTAGAAACCTCCCCATCAGATTTGCTTTCTCAACCGCGCCACGGGAATATCCAGTTGTTCCCTGTATTTGGCAACGGTTCTTCGGGCAATAGGATAGCCTTTTTCTTTGAGTATGGAAGCCAATTTATCATCGGTAAGCGGCTTTTTCTTGTTCTCTTCGCCGATGACCGTTTCAAGGATTTTTTTTATTTCTTTGGTGGAAACATCTTCGCCCTGATCATTTTTCATCGATTCTGAAAAGTATTCCTTGATCAATTTGGTACCGTAGGGTGTATCGACATATTTACTGTTCGCCACCCTACTGACCGTTGAAACATCCATATGGATCTCATCGGCAATATCCTTTAATATCATGGGCCGGAGGTTACGTTCATCCCCGGTCAAGAAGTACTCCTTCTGGTATTGCATGATGGCGTTCATGGTGATGAAAAGGGTCTGCTGCCGCTGCCGTATCGCATCGATAAACCATTTGGCCGCATCTAACTTCTGTTTGATGAACTGTACCGTATCTTTTTGTGATTTTGATTTCTCCTTGGCATCCTTGTACCCTTTCAACATATTGCTGTACTCACGGGAAACATGAAGTTCGGGGGCATTTCTGCCGTTAAGTGAAAGTTCGAGTTCACCATCGACTATCTTAATGGAAAAGTCGGGTACGACATGCTCGACGATTCGGTTATTTCCTGAGTAGGACCCACCTGGCTTTGGGTTCAGTTTCTCTATTTCAGAAATGGCATCTTTCAGCTCCTCTTCCGAAATACCATGTTTTTGGATCAGTTTTTTATAGTGTTTCTTGGTAAATTGTTCAAATGATTTTTCAAGTATGGTCTGCGCCAATTGAATGCTAGGTGTAGGTTCTTTTCGTTTAAGCTGTATGGTCAAACACTCTTCCAATGATCTGGCTGCGACCCCTGGGGGATCCAACTCCTGTACCGTTTTCAATATTCTGCCGATTGTCTTTTCATCGGTATATATGTTCTGTGTAAAGGCAAGGTCGTCCAAGATATCGGTCAGAGGTCTTCGAATATATCCGCTTTCGTCAACGCTACCGACCAAAAATTCGGCAATGGCCCATTCTTCTTCGGTCAAATATTCTGTGTTAAGCTGATTTAGAAGATATTGGTTGAAAGAGATGCCTGCGGCATAGGGCACACTCTTCTCTTCGTCATCAGCACTATAATTATTTGCCTTGGTACGATAATCGGGTATTTCGTCATCACTCAGATACTCGTCGATATTTATATCGTCGGCAGTAATGGTTTCGTTATCGGTATCGCCTTCGAACATATCGTCGTACTCATCATTGATCAGGTCTGATTCTTCCTTGCCACTTTCCAAGGCGGGGTTCTCTTCAAGCTCTTGTTTTAACCTTTGTTCGAAAGCCTGCGTAGGTAGTTGTATCAGCTTCATGAGCTGAATTTGCTGGGGAGATAGCTTTTGGGATAATTTGAACTGTAAATATTGCTTTAGCATACAGGTCGATTGAGTGCCTTATAAAGTTAACGAATTCAAATCAAAACTCCGCATTCTGGGGGGTGCGGGGGAAGGGAATCACATCCCGGATATTTCCCATTCCAGTGGTAAATTGAACCAATCTTTCGAAACCAAGACCAAAGCCACTATGAACCACAGTACCGAATTTTCGCAAATCAAGGTACCACCATAGTTCTTCCTCGGGAATGTCCAAGGCCGCCATTTTCTCTTTCAAAATATCAAGGCGTTCCTCCCGTTGCGATCCACCAACGATTTCCCCGATACCGGGAAATAAAATATCCATGGCGCGAACTGTCTTGCCATCTTCGTTCAAACGCATGTAAAACGCTTTTATCTTTGCGGGGTAATCAAAGAGGATAACAGGGCATTTAAAGTGCTTCTCAACGAGAAAACGCTCATGTTCACTTTGTAGGTCCGCTCCCCACTCCTCGATTATATACTGGAATTTTTTCTTTTTATTGGGCTTGCAATTTTTAAGGATATCGATTGCCTCGGTATAGGTCAATCGTTTAAAGCGATTTTCTACGATAAACTTCAACTTATCGATAAGGGCCATTTCACTGCGTTCGGCCTGAGGTTTTGATTTTTCTTCATCAAGCAAACGTTTTTCCAAGAAAACGAGATCATCTTCACAATTTTCGAGAATATACATGATTACGTTCTTGATAAAATCCTCGGCAAGGTCCATATTGGCATCAAGGTCAAAGAATGCCATCTCGGGTTCGATCATCCAAAACTCGGCCAAGTGCCTAGAAGTGTTCGAATTTTCGGCCCTGAAAGTCGGTCCAAAAGTGTATACCTTGCCCAGCCCCATGGCATAGGCCTCCGCTTCCAATTGGCCGGAGACGGTCAAATTGGTTTCCTTTCCAAAAAAATCCTCCTTGTAATCAACGTTGCCATTATCATCCAAAGGAGGGTTTTTTCCATCCAAAGTTGTTACCCTGAACATTTCGCCTGCTCCCTCGGCATCCGATCCGGTAATGATGGGGGCGTGAAAATAATAAAATCCGTTTTCCCTAAAATATTTATGTATGGCAAATGACAAGGCGGAGCGTATCCGCATTACGGCCGCAAAAGTATTGGTACGCACCCGTAGATGGGCTTTTTCCCTTAAAAATTCCAGAGAATGTTTTTTGGGTTGAATCGGATAGGTTTCGGGATCCGCTCCTCCATGGACGGTGATGTCCTTGACTTGAATTTCGACATTTTGTCCCTTACCTTGACTTTCGACCAAAATACCCTCGACCGTTAATGCGGCACCAGTATTGATTTGTCTTAGCAAGGTTTCATCAAATTGCTCGAAATCTACCACGCATTGAACGTTGTTGATGGTCGACCCATCGTTCAGGGCAATAAACCGATTGCTTCTAAAGGTTTTGACCCAACCATTTACAGTGACCTCTTGCGATAAAGGCTCTTTGGCAAGTAATTCTTTTATGTTCAATGAAACCATCTTCAAAAATTAGACACCAAAGATAGCCTTTTGACAAAAAAGAACCGACCCGGAAAGGGCAATTATTAGATTTGAGAATTGTCATCATCGACATTCTTGCCGCGACGGATTTCTTCTTTGGGCAAAATATCGATTTGGGGTTTTTTCAAAACTTCCTTGTTGGCGATGCTTCGCTCCAACGATAGTAATAAGGAAGGCAGCAATACAAGATTGGCGAGCATGGCAAAGAGCAGTGTGGCGGAGACCAACGCCCCAAGAGCAACCGTACCCCCGAAATTCGAGATGGTGAAAACCGAAAAACCGAAAAAAAGTACAATGGAAGTGTAGAACATACTGACCCCCGTTTCGCGCAGTGCCGCATAAACGGATTTCTGGATTCGCCATTTATTGGCGATCAGTTCTTGGCGGTATTTAGCCAAAAAATGTATGGTGTCATCAACCGAAATGCCAAAGGCAATACTGAAGACCAAGATGGTCGAGGGCTTGATGGGCACACCTACAAACCCCATGACCCCCGCCGTAATGACCAATGGTAGTAAATTAGGGATAAGAGAAATAATGATCATACGAAAAGATCGAAAGAGGTATGCCATAAAAAGGGCGATTAGAAATATCGCAAACGCTAGCGAAAGCACTAGGTTTTTGACTAGATATTTGGTGCCCTTCAGAAAAATAAGGGCGCTACCGGTCATATAGACATTGTATCGTTCTGATGGAAAAAATTTATCGATATTCTCTTGAAGTCTGGTTTCGATCGCTTCCATACGCTCTGTGCCGACATCTTTCATGAATGTTGTAATCCTTGCAATTTGACCGGTACTATCGGCAAAACTTTTTAATAGATTGCTATTGCCCGATGATTTACTGGCAACTTCCATTATGAAATTATTCTCTTGCGATGTGGGCAATTGGTAGTATTTCGGGATGCCATTATAAAAAGCCTGTTTGGAGTATTTGACCAAGTTGACCACGGAAACTGGTCTTGAAAGTTCGGGAATTTCTTCGACTACATCGCTTAATTGTTCCATACGCTTAAGGGTCGCAGGCTTCATGACACCTTTTGGCCTTTCGGTATTGACCACGATCTCGATCGGCATAATACCGTCAAATTCTTCCTCAAAAAATCGAATGTCCTTGAAGAACTGCTTGTTTTTGGGCATGTCTTCAATAGGGCTACCCGATATCTTGATTTGATATATTCCGATGATACTGATAACCAATAGAGCAATCGATACTACATAGACCGAAATACGTCTTTCGCGCACGATGCGTTCCATCCAATTTACAAAAGCATCAATCCAACGCTTGTTGAGATGTTTCAAATGCTTCGTTTTCGGAAGAGGCATGAAACTGTATACAATAGGGATGATCAACAGTGAAATGATAAAAATACCTATAATATTAATCGAGGCTACGATGCCGAATTCTTTTAACAGCTTGCTATCGGTAATGATAAAAGTCGCAAAACCGGAAGCAGTGGTCACATTGGTCATCAATGTGGCATTCCCGATTTTGGAGATGACCCGTTGCAGTGAAAGGGCCTGATTTCCATGTTTCTTGACCTCTTGTTGATATTTGTTGATCAAAAAAATACAATTGGGAATTCCGATTACAATAATCAGCGGCGGAATCAAAGCAGTCAGTACGGTGATTTCATATTGCAGCAATCCCAAAAATCCGAAGGCCCACATTACGCCGATGATAACGACGAACATTGAAATGACAGTGGCGCGAAAACTTCTGAAAAAGAAGAAGAAAATAAGGGAGGTCACGCCCAATGCAGCAAGAATGAATTTGCCGATTTCATCGATAATATTCTGCGAGTTCAGGGTACGTATGTAGGGCATGCCGGAGACATGGATATCAAGACCAGTCTCCAGCTCAAAGTCATCTATTAATGTAGTCAGATCTTTTAAGACGAAATCTTTGCGTACAGAAGTATTGACGATATCCTTGTCCAAGTACATGACGGTGCGAACCGTTCGACTCTCGGCGTTGTACAATAGGTTGTCGTAGAAAGGCAAGTCGTTGAAAAGGTGTTTGGTGATGGTGTCCAATTCCGATTGGGACTTTGGGGGCGACTTGATAAGAGGCTCCAATACAAATTCTTGTTTTGCATTGTCCTTTTTCAATTCCTGTAGGTTATCCGTGGAAAGGACAAAATCAACTTCGGGGAAAGCGGCCAATTGTTTGCTGAGCTTGTTCCAACGATTGAAATTATCCGTGGTAAAAAGACTGCTGTCGCGTATGGCAAATACTATAACGTTGCCCTCTTCGCCGAATTGGTCTAAAAATAATTGATATTGAACGTTGACCGGGTGCTCATCTGGTAATAGGTTCGCTTGCGAACTACTAAAGCGCATTTTATCCCACTGAAGACCCAGAAAAACGGTAAAGGCCGCTACCAAAAACAAGATCAATACGCGGTTACGCAGAATGATCCGTGCGGTTTTTGCCCAAAAGCCCTGTGTTAGTTTAGCTACCATTTTGAATGTGACTTCTGCTTTGGATACTATTTAATACCATATAAAGCGACCGGTTCGAATTAAACCCTGTCGTATGACAGGGTCTTTTTTCTTTGCCTAAAGCAGGGCAAAGGTAGAAAATGCAGGATTGTGTTCCTAGAAGGGCCGTTTTTATTATATAGTGGATATCGTTTTTTTCCGATAGGATGAAGAAATAGTGAAAATATCATTTTGAAATAAAAGGAATATTCAAAAAAAGCGACCATCGGTCGCTTTTAAAATGTTACAGGATATAATTTGTCTATACCTTCATGATCTCGGCCTCTTTCACCCCTAGAAAATTATCTATTTTTTTGATATAGGTATCGGTAAGCTCTTGTACATCGGTTTCGGCATTTTTTTCGAGGTCTTCAGAAATGTCGAGCTCGCGAATTTCTTTGTTGGCATCTTGTCTGGCATTTCTAACGCCAACTTTCGCATCTTCGGCCTCGGCTTTGGCCTGTTTGACCAATTGGATCCTCCGCTCTTCGGTAAGTGGCGGTACGTTGATGATGACCAAATCGCCATTGTTCATGGGGTTAAAACCAAGATTGGCGTTCATGATGGCCTTTTCTATTTCAGGCAGCAAGGATTTTTCCCATGGTTGCACCGAAATCGTTCGGGCATCCGGAGTATTGATATTGGATACCTGGGATAGTGGTGTTTGCGAACCATAATAATCTACCTTGACATTTGACAACATCGATGGGCTTGCCTTGCCTGCCCTGATTTTAATGAATTCTTTTTCTAAATGGGCAATAGCTGCATCCATACTTTCCTTAGCGGCATCTAAAATAAATGTAATTTCCTCATTCATATGTTAAACTTTAAAAATACAACAAGCACAAATTATACCAGAGTTATAGATTTACCTTTGTGCCAATATTTTGACCGTCGATGATTTTGACCAAATTCCCTTTTTTGTTCATATCGAACACGATAATCGGTAACTGGTTCTCTTGACTTAAGGTAAAGGCCGTAGTGTCCATGACCTTTAGTCCTTTTCTGAGAACATCATTGAAAGATATCGTGTCGAATTTAGTTGCGTTCGAATCTTTTTCGGGATCTGAGGTGTAAATACCGTCGACCCGTGTACCTTTTAAAATGACATCGGCTTCCATTTCAATTGCTCGTAGCACTGCCGCCGAATCGGTCGTGAAATAAGGGTTACCCGTACCTCCGCCAAAAATCACGACCCTGCCTTTTTCTAAATGTCGTATGGCTTTTCTCCGAATAAAAGGTTCCGCGACCTCATTGATCTGTATGGCCGATTGCAATCTCGTCTGTACCCCTTGAATTTCCAATGCACTTTGAAGAGCAAGGCCGTTGATGACCGTAGCCAACATACCCATATGGTCGGCCTGAACGCGATCCATGCCACTGCTTGCACCTGCCAGGCCCCTAAAGATATTTCCTCCCCCGATTACAATCGCTACTTCTATTCCTTTTTCGACAACTTCCTTAATTTCCAGAGCATATTCGGCGAGTCGCTTACCGTCTATTCCGTATTGCTTTTCGCCCATTAAGGCCTCGCCACTAAGTTTTAAAAGTATTCGATTGTATTGCATCGGTCGTGTTTAATTCCGAACAAAAATAATCAAAAAAAGTTATGGACGGCAGGGAAGAAAGGCCTTAAAAGAATCCTTAATTATTTCACAATAATGCCATCCATGTGTACCAAATTTTATAATCTTGCAGCGCTTAAAAATCTATAACTATATATATGATGATCAGAAAATTAGGAATAATAGTGCTCGTTTTCGGCATGTTGTACGGCTGTGGTTCAGTAAAATCGATTCCTGCTGCGGATAAAACGCCGATCAGTGCCATTTTGGACCTGGACAATATCGTTGACGATAAGGTCATGGTAGAAATCGACCCTGGCGCCTTTACCCAAGAATCGGTTTCCTTTTATATACCAAAAACGGTTCCCGGCACCTATAGCAGTGATAACTACGGTAAATATATCGAGGGTCTTAAGGCTCTGGATTACGATGGAAAGGAATTGGCTGTCTCGAAGGCCGATGACAATACCTGGACTATTTCAGACGGTAAGAATCTTGACAAAGTTACCTATTGGGTCAATGATACCTATGATACCGAAAACGAAGTTGACGAAGCCGTATTTTCCCCAGCAGGTACGAATATTCTAAAGGGTGAAAATTTCATGCTGAACCTTCATGGTTTTGTGGGCTACTTTGATGGACTCAAAGAAGTGCCCTACGAATTGTCCGTCAAAAAACCGGCTGGACTGGAATCTACCACATCGCTAATAAAGAAAACCGAAACGGATAACCCGAGTTTAGAGGTTTTTCTGGCGGGTCGTTATTTCGATGTCATCGACAATCCCATATTGTATTCAAAACCGAATACCGAATCTTTCAAGATCAATGATATTACCGTTACGTTAAGCGTGTACTCCCCAAATGGAACGTATACGGCCTCTAGTTTGAAAGACCGTATGGAAAAAATGATGATTGCCCAAAAAACCTTTTTAGGAGATGTCGATGGTACAAAAGAATACAACATTTTGTTGTACCTATCGGAAATGGGAGATGACGATGCCAATGGCTTCGGAGCTTTGGAACATCATACTTCAACCGTTGTGGTCTTACCCGAGGTGATGCAAAAAGAAGCCCTGGAACAGGCAATGGTCGACGTAGTCTCACATGAGTTCTTTCATATTGTCACGCCGTTGAACGTTCATTCGGAAGAGATACAGTTTTTCGATTTCAACGATCCGAAAATGTCAAAGCATCTTTGGATGTACGAGGGTACCACAGAATATTTCGCCAATTTGTTTCAGATACAGCAAGGGTTGATCGATGAGACGGAATTTTATGAGCGCATAATTGGTAAAATAAACAATGCAAAGTCCTATGACGATACGATGTCGTTTACCGTGATGAGCCAAAATATTTTAGAGGAACCTTATAAGGCAAATTATGTCAATGTATATGAAAAAGGGACATTGATCAATATGACCCTTGATATATTGCTGCGTGAGAAAAGCAATGGCGAAAAGGGAGTGCTATGGATGATGAAAGAGCTTTCGAAGAAATATGGCAACAATACACCTTTCAAAGATGAAAATTTGATAGATGAGATTGTTGCGATGACCTACCCTGAAGTGCGGGAGTTTTTTGATACACACGTTATCGGCGATACGCCCATAGACTATAGCCGATATTTGGGCAAAGTCGGTCTTGAAACGACAACTTCGGAAAAGGAGACCGGTTATTTTCTAGATGGGGAAGTTCCGTTTATCGATGTCGATCAGTCTAATGACGATGCCGTTTTTGTTCGAAAGGGAATCGAGTTGAGCACGTTTTATAAAGAACTGGGCCTTCAAGGCGGTGATGTCATTAAGAGCATCAATGACACACCCATTAATTTGGAGGCAATTCGCCCGATAATAGGACAAAGCTTTGGATGGACGCCCGATACGGAAATTAAAATGATAGTCGATAGGAATGGGAAAGAAATTTCTGTGGAAGGCAAAGTGGGAAGCCCAACTTTAATGGTGGATGAAATAGTTACTGCTGAAGGTTCAAGTACCGAACAAGCAGCACTTCGGGAAGCATGGCTTAAGGGCTAAAACCACATTCATTTGATTTATTCGCACCGCCGCCTGGCGGTGTTTTTTTTGAAGGAAGGACTGAAAAGCAAATATTCTTAAAATAAAATGTAAAATATACTTGTCATTTAGTAATAAATATTTTACTTTTGATTAAAACAATTCAAATGAAAGTCAATTATTTGCTTCCGCACAGGTTTAACAGAATAGGATGGGTTTTAGTGATACCTACTTTTTTATTGGGTATTTATACGGTAATCTATGAATGGGAACCGAGTTATTTTGATGTTGTCGTCCCTGGGTTTTTTATCGATGAATTTTTAGGGGAACAGAAATTCGTTGGCCTTGTCGAAAACAACATCCTCAATGAAATTTTGGGAATTCTCTTTATCGTAGGAGCCATTTTCGTTGCTTTTTCAAAAGAAAGGGACGAAGATGAGTTGATTCAGAAAATAAGGTTGCAATCGTTGGTCTGGGCCACATATTGGAACTATGGAATTTTAATTTTGGCATTTCTTTTTCTTTACGACCTTTCCTTTTATTGGGTGATGGTTTTTAATATGTTCAACATATTGATTTTCTTCATTGCGAAGTTCAATTGGGCCATGGTGAAACTGAAAAAATCCCTTGTATATGAAGAATAGTATAAAAGTACAGCGGGCAATACATAACATGACACAGGCGACACTGGCGGAGAAGGCCAAGGTCAGTAGGCAGACGATCAATGCCATGGAACTTGGCAAATACGTTCCTTCGACAGTTCTTTCAATGCGACTTTCAAGTATTTTCAAAGTGTCGGTAAACGAACTCTTCGAGTTGGAAGAATCGGACTGGGAGTGATGATGTGGGCGATACAGAAACGCTACCTAATTAGGTGGCGTTTTTTTTATGCCTATTTTAAAAGAAATTTCAAATTTTTTGTAACCTTTTCCAAAAACCTCGGTTTACCCTTTTGAAGACAGAAAAATGCAGCAGCTAACCGATAACGCATTGATGCTTAAAGTAAAATCCGGCGAGTTGGATAAACTCGGCCTCTTGTACGAACGCCATAAAAAAAGATTGTTCGGGTTCTTTTACAACATGAACAACAATGCCGCTATAAGCGAGGATCTGGTACAGAATGTTTTCGTAAGAATGCTGAAATACAGGTATACGTTCACAGGAGAAGGATCTTATAGTGCCTGGATGTTCAAGACGGCCCGTAATGTGAATTATGATTATTACCGAAAGAACAAGAACGGAAACATGCAGAGCGATTTGGATTCAGTGGAATACAAACTGTACGATGACAAGGATTTGAATTCGATAATGGATCAAAACGATTCGGTATCGTTGTTGAACAGGGCTATGCAGAAATTACCGGTCGAAAAACGTGAAATATTGATTTTAAGTAAATACAAGGAAATTAAGTTCAGCGAGATAGGGGAGATGTTGGGTTGTAGTGAAGGAGCGGCCAAGGTAAAGGCGCATAGGGCCTTGAACGATTTACGCACCATTTTTTTACAATTGGAAAATAGTTGATACTATGAATAAGGAAAAGTTTGAAATAGCTATGATGGAGTATCTGGCGAATACTTTGAACGAGGATGAAAGAAAAGGGTTCGAAGAATTCCTGCAAGGGAATCCTGAACATCGAGAACAGTTTGAAGCATTGAAACGAACTTGGGATGGACTTGACGACAGCAAAGTTCCTGAGCCTTCCGAAGCGATGGACGAGCGCTTTTTTGAGATGCTCCACGGTGAAATCGAAAAAGTCGAAAAGTCCAAAGGAAATTCCAAAGGTTGGTTGGCCGCATTTGCCGAAATCCTTTGGAAACCACAGATGGCCTATGGCATTTTACTTCTCTTCTTGGGAGTTGGTTTGGGTTACTATTTAAATTCCGATGGCCGATCAGAGGGGTTTGTAAAGACTACGGTCGTTGAAAATGATGAAACCGAAGCCGTACGTGAAAAACTGGTACTTACCTTATTGGATCAGCCTTCGGCCAACAAACGGCTACAAGGTATCAATGAGGCCAATAAAATTGCAAAGGTCGACGAAAAGGTAATCAATGCCTTGTTACAGACATTGAATAATGATGCCAATGTAAATGTACGCTTGGCCGCCATAGAATCGTTGACCAATTATCTCGACGAGCCTTTGGTTCGGGAAGGCCTGGTACAATCCATAGTAAAACAAGATTCCCCTATTGTTCAAGTGACACTGGCCAATCTAATGGTAGCATTGCAAGAGAAAAAATCGATAGAACCGTTCAAGAAACTTATACGTTCCAAGGAATTGGACGCATCGGTAAAAAAGAAATTGGAAACATCGATAGCATCGATAATTTAAAAATATTCATCAATTAATTTACGAACAGTCAAATTTTAGAATCATGAAAAAAACGATTACCTGTATGGCCCTAGTGGTATTCTTGGGCATGCAAAACGCCACGGCGCAAAAAAAAGAGTTCAAGGAAGTTATCAAAAAAGAACTGGCCTATAAGAACACCGGAAATGAAAGAATGCTCGAAGTTCATAATTTGAACGG
The DNA here is from genome assembly GCA_030428705.1 of Bacteroidia bacterium. Classification (GTDB taxonomy): domain Bacteria; phylum Bacteroidota; class Bacteroidia; order Flavobacteriales; family Flavobacteriaceae; genus Meishania. The sequence goes on along the minus strand of JAUIDI010000002.1, from coordinate 641,187 downwards.
ATCGATAACCGTTGAAGGGTATGATGGCGACATTGTACTGCTTGAAGTCGATAAGGTTATTTCCGCGCGTAATGCGAATGATTTGGAACTCGGCAAAAAGGAAGTCGGGGTCAATGTGTTGCACGCAAATGGTCGATTGATCGTTTATCCGGATGTGCCCAATATGCATTATAAGGACGGTCGTTTTACTTCCATTGATTGTAATGGTTGGGAAGAATCACCGTATGAACACACACTCAATTTTAAAGTCAAAATGCCAAAAGAAAGTCAGCTTAAGGTCGGAGCTATCAATGATGGTGAGATTTTGGTTAAAAACACGCGCGGCACCTATATCAATGCCAATAATATCAACGGAGGTATTGAATTGATGAACATTACGGGACAGACCAAAGTACACTGTATCAATGGCGAAGTCCGTATTTCGTATGCCGATAACCCGGTTGCATCTTCCACGTATTATTCGTTGAACGGCGATATCAATATTACCTATCAAAAAGACCTCTCAGCGGATATAGCCTTTAAAAGCATGAACGGAGAACTATTCACTGATTTCGATATCGCGAAGCAGTTTGCCAGGACTACTAAAGATGGATCCGGTGGTAAGAACACCAAGTATCGCTATGAATCGAAACCTGTGGTCCAGATCGGTAAAGGCGGTCTTGAATTCGACTTTGAGACCTTGAACGGTGATGTGATAATCAAAAAAATATAATTAAGAACGAGAATTTAAAATACGATATCATGAAGAATTTAAGGATAATTTTAATTGCATTGCTTTGGGTACCCCTGATTTTAAGTGCCCAGGAAGATAGTGTCGAACTGTTCACGGTACCTTTGAGCAATCCTGGTAGCTCGGGTAAGTTGATTGTCGAACAATTGGCGGGATCTATCGACGTAATAGCCTATGAGGGCACCGAAGTAATCGTCAAGGCTTCCTTTGGAAATGATAAGGGGCACTATAAGGACAAAAAGGAAAAAGACGGACTTAAACGAATCGAAAACAGTTCCATGAAAATAAGTGCCGAGGAAAAAAACAATACGGTTCAGATCATCAATGAGCAATGGAACAAGCCGACCAATCTTGAAATCAAAGTACCGGTCAATTTTTCCTTGAAATTGGGTACGGTGAACAAAGGAAACATTACGGTAAATGGCGTCAAGGGTGAGTTCGAGATCAGCAATGTCAATGGGGAGATAACGGTTGAAGACGTGAGCGGATCCGTTTCTGCAGATACGGTCAACGGTGATATCAAAGTGAATTTTATATCGGTCAACAGTGGGGCGAGTATGGCTTTTAGTAGTATGAACGGTGATTTGGAGGTTACGTTTCCAAGTGCAACAAAAGCCGATTTAAAACTGAAATCGGAAATGGGCGATATCTTCACCGATTTTGACATGGCGGTGGATAAGCAAAAGCCCGTAGTCGATAAAAATAATTCCGGGGGAAAATACAAGGTCAAAATCGAACAATGGGTCAATGGAAGTATCAACGGTGGAGGACCTGAAATGCTTTTTAAAACCTTTAACGGTGATATTATCATTCGGTCAAAATAAAATCGAGGTTTCGATAGAACAAAAAGCCCCGGCCATTGGCCGGGGCTTTTTGTTTTGGTATGATCTAAAGATTTATCCTAAAGCGACGCGTTCAAAGCCCGTAACCTCCAAATCGGTATTTACCGATTTCACATACTGGGCAACACTTTGTTTACTGTCTTTAATGAAATCCTGGTTTACCAAAGTATTGTCCTTAAAGAAACGCTTTAGCTTTCCTTGAGCGATTTTGTCCAACATGGCTTCCGGTTTTCCTTCCTGGCGCAATTGATCTTTGGCGATTTCGATTTCCTTATCGATAATCGATTGGTCAACACCTTCTTCGTTCAGGGCAACAGGATTCATCGCAGCTGCCTGCATGGCCACATCTTTGGCGGCAACGGCCGCACCATCAACAGCAGCTGAAAGCCCTACCAAAGTGGCAATTTTATTGCCAGCATGAATATAAGAACCGACAAAAGGTGCACTTAGCTTGGCAAATCCACCAATCTCTATTTTTTCACCGATGACACCAGTCTGCTCGGTCAACTTTTCTTGAACGGAGATACCATTATAATCGGCGGCCAAGAACGAGTCTTTGTTGTCGTGGCCCAATGCCAATTCGGCCAATTCGTTTGCCAAGGTTACAAATGTCTCGTTTTTTGCCACGAAATCGGTCTCACAATTCAATGAGATGATTACGCCTTCGGTATTTTCGGTATTGACTTTCGCAATGGCCGCACCTTCCGAAGAATCCCTATCGGCTCTCTTTGCGGCTACCTTTTGTCCTTTTTTACGAAGAATCTCAATCGCTTTGTCAAAATCTCCTTCCGCTTCGACCAAGGCATTTTTGCAGTCCATCATACCTGCGCCTGTAGTCTTTCTTAATTTATTTACGTCTGCTGCGGTAATTTTTACCATCATTTTTTATGTTTTTTGTCGAACCCGATAAAATTTTGGTTCAATCTTAAATTAGTAATCCATTCGTTGGCCGATTATTCTACCCCGGCCTTGACATTGTCTTGCCATTCTTTGAGTTCGTCCCATTTGCCTTCTGCCGCCATCTTGGCTTGCTTTGGCCAAGAAGTTGGATCTAGATGGGCCATTCTCGAACTTGCTTCGGTCAAGATTTCCTTTATTGCGTCAGGTTTTGCTTTGGAGACTTTATCAAAAGTGTCCAAACCTGCATTGACAAGGGCTTCAGCTGCTTTAGGTCCGGCACCTTCAATTTTTGTAAGGTCGTCATCTTTATCCGCTTTGGACTTTGATTTTTTGGGAGCCTCGACCTTTTCGGTCTTTTCTTCAACAGGCTCTTCTTCGACGTCTTTTTTGAACTTTGGTACAGCAGGCTTTTCAATTCTTGCTTTGGGGGCTTTTTCTTCGAGAGCCTCATCTTCCATATCGTCGACAACGGCACTTGTTGTCACTTCTTCTTCTACTTCTTCTGAATCACCTTCATCTTTGGACTGTTTCTCCGATTTACGCTCGGCCAATCCTTCGGCAATCGCATTGGTGACCTGTGTCATAATGATGTCTATCGATTTGGATGCATCATCATTTGAAGGAATCAAGAAATCGACATCACGCGGATCACCATTGGTATCGACCATCGCGAAAATAGGAATGTTCAATTTTTGGGCCTCCTTCACGGCAATATGCTCGCGCATCGTATCAACGACGAACAATGCTCCCGGTAAACGGGTCATTTCGGAAATTGAACCGAGGTTCTTTTCCAATTTGGCACGTAGACGATCGACTTGCAACCGCTCTTTTTTGGACAACGTAAGAAAAGTACCGTCTTTTTTCATACGGTCGATAGCTGCCATTTTCTTGACGGCCTTTCTGATCGTAACAAAATTTGTCAACATACCGCCCGGCCACCTTTCGGTAATGTAGGGCATGTTTACGTTCGCGACTTTTTCGGCTACGATGTCCTTTGCCTGTTTTTTGGTGGCGACGAAAAGAATTTTTCGTCCTGAAGCTGCAATTTTTTTGAGGGCCTCATTGGCTTCCTCCATTTTTGCAACGGTTTTGTAAAGGTTGATTACGTGAATCCCGTTTCGCTCCATGTAGATGTAGGGCGCCATATTAGGGTTCCACTTTCGCGTTAGGTGGCCAAAATGCACACCTGCTTCCAATAAATCTTTTACTTCGACTTTTTTAGCCATTTTTAATTTAGTTTACGTTCTTTTGAATTAGCAATGCCGAAGTGGTATCCCATATAGTGATAGGAAGCCTCCAACATTTAGATGCTAAACTAATTTACCTTGACCATCATGAATCAAGATGGTACTAGGATTTTTAATTGCTTCCGTTTGGACGGAAAACTTTCAATGAACTTGTTAATAAAATATAATCGAAACATCCACCAAAGGTGGATGGTCTGTTGTACAATCTATCGTTTCGAGAACTGGAATTTCTTACGGGCTTTCTTCTGACCGAATTTCTTACGCTCTACCATTCTGGGATCCCTTGTCAAAAGTCCCTCTGGTTTTAAAGTTGCCCTGTTCTCGTCATCAATTTCACACATTGCCCGTGACAACGCCAAACGAATGGCCTCTGCCTGTCCGGTAATTCCTCCACCATAGACATTGATCTTCACATCATAATTGTCTTCGGTGCCTGTTAGAGTAAAAGGCTGCTTTACTTTATATTGAAGTGTCGCCGTAGTGAAATAATCATTGAGGTCTCTTTGGTTGACCGTGATATTTCCTTTGCCTTCGGACACATATACTCTGGCAACCGCCGTTTTTCTTCTTCCTATTTTGTGAATCGTTTCCATTACTTAAACTCTTTTAGGTTGACTACAGTCGGTTTTTGTGCTTCTTGACCATGCTCGGTGCCTGCATAAACTTTTAGGTTTCTGAAAAGCTCGGCACCCAATCTATTTTTGGGCAACATTCCCTTTACCGCTCTTTCAATGATACGTTCAGGATGCTTTTGCAATACTTCGATGACCGAAGTCGATCTTTGCCCACCGGGATATCCCGTATAACGCAAGTACTTTTTCGACTCCCATTTATTGCCTGACAATGTTATTTTCTCCGCATTGATGATGACCACGTTATCCCCACAGTCGGTGTGTGGTGTAAAATTTGGCTTGTGCTTTCCCCTAAGCATTTTTGCTACTTTAGAGGCAAGACGTCCAAGTGTTTCTCCTTCTGCATCCACCAATAACCATTGCTTGTCAACGGTTTTTCTATTGGCCGAAATGGTCTTATAACTTAATGTGTCCACACTACTGTTTTTATATATTAAACACTTCAATCCCCAGAAAGGGGCTGCAAATGTACATTAAATTACTTGAAATACAAATGCCTGTTTCCGATTATTTTTTCAATTTTTCCATCTTTGAAAATAGTTGGTTCGTTTACCATGGATCGAACAAAAATAAGGCTTTCCATCATTGTTAAATAAATCTTAAAACAATTGGCCGACTGTAACTCATTACGATTTGGCGAGTCTTTTAGTTACATCGATCAAAAACCATTCATGAGAACCAGCCTTTTATTAGCTTGTGCTTTGTATTTTGTAAAATTTACAACCTTTGCGCAAGATTCGACTACCGTAGTACCCAAGCGAATATATCAGACCAAGACCATTGCAGATCAAACAGCACCCGTAATCGACGGACTTTTGGACGACCCGGCCTGGAACGTGGTCGAGTGGGGCAACGACTTTATAGAAACCCGCCCCGATGAGAATACCCCACCTAGCCACCAGACCCAGTTCAAGATTACCTATGATCGCAAGTTTCTCTATATCGCCATCAGGTGTTTTGATGACGAACCCGATAAAATCGTAAAACGTCTTTCAAGAAGGGATACCTTTGACGGCGATTGGATCGGAATTTTTATTGATAGCTATCACGACAAGCGGACTGCTTTTGGGTTCATCGTATCCGCGGCAGGTGTGAAGTCAGATGTCTTCGAATCCAATAACGGGGGCAATGAAGATGAAAGTTGGAACCCGATCTGGTACACCAAAACGAACATAGATTCGGAAGGATGGACGGCAGAGATGAAAATTCCGTTAAGTCAATTGAAATTCGGAAAATCGGTCGAACAGGTCTGGGGACTTGAAGTGATGAGACGGTATTTTAGGGAAGAAGAACGCCATGTCTGGCAACGTCTTCCGGCTGACACTCCTGGATTTGTCAGTGAATTTGGAGAACTTCACGGACTTCTGAATTTGGAGCCTCAAAAACAATTGGAGATACAACCTTATACCGTAGCGAGCATAAAAACCTATGAAGCCGAAGCGGGTAATCCATTTCTAGACGGAAGCGATAGTAAACTGACCGGTGGCCTCGATGCCAAAATCGGGATTACCAATGACCTGACCCTTGATTTAACCATAAACCCTGATTTCGGTCAGGTAGAAGCAGATCCATCCGCCATCGCCCTTGACGGTTTTCAGATTTTTTTCAGAGAGCAACGGCCTTTCTTTGTCGAGAACAAGAACATATTCGATTATCGAATTTCAAACTCTGAGGCCGGTAATACCTTTGGGTCAGACAACCTCTTCTACTCAAGAAGAATCGGTCGTAGCCCTCAAGGATATCCGGATACGACCGACGATGAGTTTGTTGACCAACCTGAGAATACCAATATTTTAGGTGCGGCCAAATTCAGTGGAAAAACGAAAAATGGCTGGTCGATCGGGGTGTTGGAAAGTGTTACCGCCAGAAAATATGCGACTATTGAAAATGCAGGTGTGCGAAGAGAAGAAGTGGTCGAACCGTTGACCAATTACTTTGTGGGGCGGATTCAAAAAGATTTTAATGATAGAAATACGTTCATAGGAGGAATGTTTACAGCTACCAATCGCGAGAATCTTACCGAAAATGTCGATTTTCTCCATGAATCGGCATATTCCGGAGGGTTTGATTTTAAGCATCAGTGGAACGATCGTGATTGGTATTTGGGTGGAAATCTTATTTGGAGCCATATCAAAGGAAGTGCGGAGGCAATTCAAAATACGCAAGAATCGATAGCGCACTTGTTTCAGCGTGTCGATGCCGATCATGTCGAGGTCGACCCCGAGCGTACATCGATGACCGGTTCCGGCGGCAATGTGCAGATCGGTAAGATCGGTAACGGGCACTGGAAATTCGAATCGGGTGCCACCTGGCGTTCCCCTGAACTAGAAATCAACGACATCGGGTTTCAAACTAGGGCAGACGATATAAGACACTATACCTGGATCGGCTACCAGACGTTAAAACCGGATAGTATTTTCAGAAAAGTCGGTATTAACTATAATCATTGGAGTGTTTGGGATTTTGAAGGCAATCACAATATGTTGCAGTTCAATACCAATAGTTGGCAGAACTGGAAAAACAACTGGTTCACCAATCTAGGGTTTAACTATAAACCGATCCAATATTCGAATTTTGCGCTTCGTGGAGGTCCGAGGTTAAGGCAATCTTCAGACATTAGTTTTTGGAACGGTATCAACACCGATAACCGGAAAAAGTTGAGATACAGTATGTTTCATAGAGGAGGTAAGGCACTTGACAATTCCTATGCAACCTACTATATCGAGGCAGGATTTTCATATCAACCGTTTAATGCGCTGCGCATTTCGGCATTCCCGGAGTACAGCATTAACAATGATGAGCTACAATTTATCGATAATATTGATGTGAACGGTGATATAAAATACCTAAATGGTAAGGTCGAACAGCGCACCTTGAGCATGTCTTTACGAATCAACTATACCATAAACCCAAACCTGACCATTCAATATTGGGGGCAGCCTTTTATCTCAAGGGGGCGGTATTCTGAATTTAAACAGGTGACAGATCCCATGGCAAAAGTTTTTGATGATCGGATAACATCATATTCTGGGAATCAGGTTGCCTTTGCCGATGATGTTTATTCGGTCGATGAAGACCTAGATGGCAATGTTGATTTCACATTTGATAATCCCGATTTCTCTTTCATTCAATTCCGATCGAATCTTGTGGTCCGTTGGGAGTATATCCCGGGATCCGAAATATTCTTGGTATGGTCGCAGGATCAATCTCAATCGGGCAATCCACAGGACAAGCTTTTCAATAGTCTTGGGGATAATATTTTTGGTGAAAGTAAACCTCAGAACATCTTTCTTTTAAAAGCTACGTATCGGTTTGTGCTTTGATTTTCAAATCAAATCGTTTTCTGTTAAATAAAAACTAAATCGACGGTAAACCGTAACAGCCCTTTTATTTTTGGGTCTTTGAATCAAACCAAAACCAATACAATGATACGAACGGTTTCATGTCTGGTCTTATTCCTTTTTATCAACTTTAACTTTGCCCAAGATTCCACAAAAGTCATTCCCAAACGCACCTACGTAACCATGCCGCTTAAAGAAATGGCACCGCCCATTATCGATGGTGTTTTAAACGATGAGGGCTGGACACTGGCTGATTGGTCAGGTGATTTCACTGAATTCGAACCCGATAACGATACCCCGCCAAGTCAGCAGACAAAATTTAGGATCGTTTACGATGACAAATACATGTACGTCGGTATACGCTGTTATGACAGCGTACCATCCAAAATCGAAAAACGACTTTCGCGCAGGGATGGGTTTTCTGGCGATTGGGTCGAAATAAATATCGATAGTTATTTTGATAAGCGAACCGCCTTTTCTTTTACCGTCACCGCAGCCGGCGTGAAAGGTGATGAGTTCATTTCGCAAAACGGTGATTTTTGGGACGAAAGTTGGAACCCGATTTGGTATACGGCTACCAATATCGATGAAGAAGGATGGACCGCCGAGATGAAGATTCCCTTTAGTCAAATAAAATTCGGTAAAGCGCAGGAACAGGTATGGGGTTTTCAGATGCACCGAAGGTTTTTTAGAAAAGAAGAAAGGTCACTTTGGCAACATATTCCCCGAGATACCCCTGGTTGGGTCAGTGAATTTGGAACGCTACGCGGATTGATCGACATACAGCCTCAAAAGCAAGTAGAGATCCAACCCTTTGTGGTCAATCAATTGGACACTTATGAAAAAGAAAGTGGCAATCCGTTCAGGGATGGTAGCGACTATATTTTCAATGGTGGATTGGACGCCAAAATCGGTATCACGAACGACTTGACGTTAGATCTTACGGTCAACCCCGATTTTGGCCAGGTAGATGCCGATCCCGGAGCCATAGCACTTGACGGTTTTCAAATTTTCTTTGAAGAGCGCCGCCCGTTCTTTGTTGAGAACAAGAATATTTTCGACTACGAGTTTGCCAATGGTAACGACAATGTGTTTTACAGTAGAAGAATAGGGCGAAGTCCACAGAGTTCAGCCGATTTAGGGGCAGATGAGTATGCCGATCAACCAAACAATACCACCATATTGGGAGCAGCCAAATTCTCGGGTAAAACCAAAAACGGGTGGTCTTTGGGCCTCTTGGAAAGCGTTACCGGTAATATGTATGCAAAAATAGATACGAATAGGGAACGTAGAAAAGTATTGGTCGAGCCCTTGACCAATTATCTCGTGGGCCGTGCACAAAAAGATTTCAATAAACGTAATTCGTATATCGGTGGAATTTTTACCGCTACCAATAGAAAACTGGATTCGAATCTCGATTTTTTACGCAAGTCGGCCTATACAGGAGGCCTTGATTTTAGGCATAATTGGAAAAATAGAAACTATTATGTGCTTGGCAATTTTGTTACAAGTCTCGTTGAGGGCAGTAAAGAGGCAATTACCAATACGCAAAATGAGATTACCCATCTTTTTCAGCGTGTCGATGCCGGTCATGTAGAAGTAGATCCGAATAGAACATCGCTTACAGGTACCGGGGGTAAAATTGAGGTAGGTAAAGCTGGAGGAGGCAACTGGAGATACAATGGTGGCTTGATATGGAGGTCGCCCGAACTTGAGCTCAATGATGTCGGTTTCTTGCGCCAAGCTGACGAAATACGTCAATTTGCGGAAGTGAGACGTCTTTTTTTGAAACCTAATAGTTTTTATCGCAGGGCTCAAATAGGACTTGAACAATTTACCACCTATGATTTTGAAGGTAATTACAATCGTATCCAATACCAAGTGGGGGGCTTCATCAATTATAAAAACAATTGGTGGACCGAAGTCGGTGCTGCCCACAAACCCCGCATTTTTTCAAATACCGTATTAAGGGGAGGGCCCAGGTGGCAATGGTCTGACGAGAATTTCTTTTATGTATTTACGGGTACAGATCAGCGGAAGAAATTCAATGCAACTATCGGTTACGTCAACAGCCAAGCTGCACAGGATAATTTTTCGCTGGTTCGCTATGTTTTACGATTCAGGTACCAACCGTTCGACGCCTTCAACTTGTCGGCCGAGATAGAATATGAAGAAAATCCGAATAAAACCCAGTATGTGACCGAAACTGATTTCATCGGTTCGCCCCGTTATATTACAGCCGATATCGATCAGCGAACGTTTGCCACATCGATTCGGTTGAACTATAGTATCAATCCGAACCTGTCGATACAGTTTTATGGACAACCCTTTATTTCGCGTGGAATATATAGTAGCTTCAATTATGTGAACAATCCGGTAGCTGAAGATTTGGGTGAACGGGTAACCTTATTTGATACCAACCAGATTTCTCGCCCCGATAGTATTGGTCCGTATCTAATAGATGAAGACGTTAATGGAACGACTGACTATCAGATTGGTGATCCAGATTTTTCCTTTGTCCAGTTTCGTTCAAATTTGGTGGTACGTTGGGAGTATATCCCAGGGTCTGAAATCTTCCTGGTTTGGTCGCAAGGAGTAGAAGGTTTGGGTGATCCTATGGATTCCTTGGGCCGAAGCTTGGATGGCCAGATCCTTGATCAAAAAATGGACAATACTTTTTTGGTAAAAGCGACCTATCGATTTGTCCTTTAAAATATTACCTGCTTTTCTGCGTTTTATGAGCATAAAACTAAATTACGAATCATGAAACGTACAATTTTTGCCTTGTTGGCCATATCCGGATTGATTTTTTCATGTTCTTCCGATAAGGAGGATGAAAGTCCTCAAGGGCAAGAGGCCATTGTCGGTACTTGGCAAGCGACCGAATTAAAGATAGATAACGAAACGGCTAGTGACGAGGCCAAATTCGGTAGAGATATCTTAAATCACTTAACGGCAAAGGACTGTTATATTCTTTCCTTGACGTTCAATGCCGATTTAAGTGTGATCCTAGAGAGTTCGGCCGACTATCTTGAAATAAATGCGACCAACACCGGCCTCGATGTTCCGTGCCCTACCGAAGTAGATACCGAGACAAGCACCTATACCTATGATGGTGAGGTGATTACATATGTTGACGCTGATTTAACCAGCAAAACGATAAATGCGACTATTGAAGGTAATATAATGAGTGTTGATGCGGCAGATTTGGATATTCCCAATTTTAATGCAAGCGGAGAGTTGCTATTCGAAAGAAAATAAAATAGTTCCATCAGAAAAATGGCCCTCGGTCGCAGTTGCGATTGGGGGCTTTTTTGCATGAAAAAGGTTCAAATTTTAAGATATCGATGCCTTGAAAATTAGTATTTTTAGTTTTTACCTTACCGGATGGCCATAAACTTCAAACGATTGAATTGGGTATTTTTACTTGTATTGGTCAGTTGTACCGACCCGATCAGGCCCGAATTCGAGTTTAAAGAAAATCTAATCTATATTGAGTCACTGGCTTCGACTTCGGAAGGGGCCTCCTATGCCAGCCTTACGAAATCCATAATTGATTTTGGCGTATATAAAAACGTTTTTATTCCTGATGCCTCCATTTCATTTATCAATTCGGATAATGGCACAACTGTGCCATTGACCTTGGACAATGAACTCTATGTTCCACCTAATGATTTTATTGTCCGTCAAGGTGAGACATGGAAGATACACGTGCAATTGGCCGATGGAACTATCTATGAGTCGGAAAACGAGACCGCTGTGGAATCAGTGGCAATTGATGAGATTGAAACCCAATACAATCCTGAAATGTACTTTAGTCCCGAATATGATCGTTATGTTCCTGGTCATACCATATCGGTGAGCTTCATTGATTCGCCCGAGCAAAAAAACTACTACTACTGGCGTTTTCGATCTTATGAAAAATTGGTGAATTGCCGTATATGTTTCTCGGGATATTTGAGGGAAGGAGACTGTCAAAGTATTAACCCCGGAATTGCCGAGGCCTATAAACCATATTACACATACGCCTGCGAATCTGATTGTTGGAGAATAAGATATGGCAGCAAGATTGAAATATTTTCGGACAAATTTACCGATGGCATTGGTGTCGCCCAACTGCCGGTCGCTGAAGTTCTTTATTATACAAAAAGGGATATTTTGGTCGAACTGCAACAATTTACACTTTCTGAAAAAGCCTATGAGTATTATCAAACGTTAAAGGACATCATAGATAACAACTCTGGGTTCAACGCTCCGTTACCTGCTGCCTTGGTCGGTAATATGCATAACCCCGATAACGATAGTGAGTTCGTGCTCGGAAGGTTCACGGTGGCAGCCACGACCACAAGTAAAATATGGATCGACCGCACCTTCATCGAAGAAGTACCGCTTGAGGACGAATTACTTACCCAACCCGAGGGAATTTCCGAACCCACACCATCTCCCCAGGTTTTTACGGCTCCCTGTAGTGAAAATAGGTATAGAACAGGTACTCGCCCTGAGGGCTGGATTGATTGATGGTTGATGTTTCATGAGTTGTTGATTTTCAGTATATTGATGTTTTGATTCGGAATTTCCTTTTATTTCAAAAACTAGCCGTCATTTGGTTCATTCACTATTGATAATCTTGTAGTTGTCGCGCACTTTCGAGATTGTTAGGTTTGTCCTGTCGATAGGTCGTGATTTAATGGGAATAAGGTTTTAGCTTTGAGGCTCTGATGTCTCGTAAATATGTATTTTTAATTTTTACCTTACCAGATGGGTACAAACTTCAAACGTTTGAATTGGGTATTTTTGCTTCTACTGGTCAGTTGTACCGATCCGATCAGGCCCGAGTTTGAGTTTAGAGAAAATCTGGTCTATATAGAATCGTTGGCCTCAACAACTATAGGGGCTTCTTATGCCAACATTACCAAATCGATTATTGAATTCGGTGTCTACAAGAACGCTTTTGTGGAGGATGCTTCCGTTATGTTCGTCAATATTGATACGGGAGCCTCTATACCCTTGACCTTGGATAATGGACTATATATTCCTTCAAATGATTTTGCCGTTCAAAAAGGTGAGACATTTAAACTACGCGTGCAATTGGCGGACGGTACCATATATGAGTCGGAAAACGAAACGGCGGTTGATTTGGTGCCCGTTGACGCGATCGAAACGTCTTACAGCCCCGAAACGTACTTTAGCCCCGAATATGACCGGTTCGTGCCCGGCCATATCATATCGGTAAGTTTTACCGATCCACCCCTACAGAGGAACTATTACTATTGGCGTTTCCGATCATACGAAAAGTTGATAAACTGTCGGGTATGTTATTCCGGTTATCTAAGGAATGGGGAATGCCAAGGTGGATCACCGAACATTATCGATGCCTTTAAACCATATTATACGTACACCTGCGAATCCGATTGTTGGAGAATCAGATATGGCAATAGAATAAAAATATTTTCGGACAAATTTACCGATGGCATCGGTACTACTAACTTGCCGGTTGCGGAGGTCCTTTTGCACACCAAAAGGAACATTCTGGTCGAACTGCAACAATTTTCGATTTCCGAGGAAGCCTATGAATATTATCGTACCTTAAAAGACATTATAGATAATAACTCAGGTTTTAATGCACCGTTGCCGGCGGCCCTTGTTGGTAATATGTACAACCCGGTCGATAGCGACGAATTCGTACTTGGCAGATTTACCGTAGCTGCCTCGACAACTAGTTCGATATGGATCGACCGTACTTTTATTGAAGAGGTTCCGCTCGAACTGGAGTTGTCATCACAACCCGAAGGATCTTTGGGGCCCACGCCTCCGCCACAGGTATATACGGCCCCTTGTATTGAAAATAGATACAGAACGGGTGTTCGACCGTTAGGCTGGGTCGATTAGCCAATTACTCTTTGAACAGATCTTAAGTATCTATGCCGCCAAATTTGGCTATATTTAAAAACTAAATCCTTAACATGAAATTACGGCTTATAGGTCTGTGGTGGGTGTTGGTTTCGTCTGCACTTTTTTTGTCGTGCACGGATCCGGTGACTCCCGAATTCGAGTTTGAGGAAGGCCAGATTTTTATCGAGGGCTTCGCTTCGACTATTCCTGGTGCTTCATTTGTTACGATAAAAGAATCTGCAATAGAGTTTGGGGTTTATGTGGTCAATCCGCTTGAAGGGGCAACTGTTATATTCGAGAATACCGATACCAAAGAGGAAGTTTATTTGGCCGGATTTGACGAAGTTTACCGACCACCGTCGAACTTCATGATCAACACTGGTGAATCATGGAGGTTAAAGATTCAATTGGCCAATGGTAGAAAATTTGAGTCGACACCCGAAACAGTTTTGGAGTCAGTGCCGATTACAGATCTCGAAGTAGAGTACAATGCCGAACTTGAGTTCAGGGAAATCTTTGGTGGCAAATTTGTACCCGGCCATGAAGCCTTTGTTTCCTTTGATGATCCATCGGATAGGGATAATTACTATTATTGGACGTATCGTACCTATGAAAACCTTACCATTTGTGAGAAATGCTACGAAGGGGTTTTTAGGGATGGGGAATGTCTGTATTTGGGTAATCTAGCAACAGGATTCCCATATTTTGACTACCCCTGCGAGTCGGATTGTTGGCGAATTCGTTTTCCGGAAAGCATCGCCATCTTCGATGACAAATTTTCGAACGGAAAAAGTATTTCCCAACTGTCGATCGGCAATCTACTCTTGTATACTAAAGAGAACATGGTACTTGAGGTACAGCAATTGGCTTTGACTGCGGCGGCCTATGATTACTATAAAGTGTTAAAGGATATTGTAGATAATAATAGTGGATTGAATGCCCCGCCTCCGGCTGCGCTGATTGGTAATATGTATGACCCGAACGATTCGGAAGCTTTTGTGTTCGGAAGGTTTACAGCAGCGGCGACATCTACCGCTGCGATTTTTATTGATCGAAATGGAATAACAGAAGAAGCTCTTGAACGCAGGGATCCTTTGAAGTTGGAACCCACTTTTAACTCGCCTTTGCCGCCCCCGCCCACCGTCAGCGCCCCTTGTACGGAGACTAGGTTTCGAACGGCAATACGGCCTGAGTTATGGGTCGATTGATGGTTTTTGTTTAATAAAGTCGGGATTTATCAAATATCCTAGATTAGGGAGATTATATTTTTTTGTTGTATTCGTTAATAATGCTTGATTCATGTGATTTATGAATTTTGACCATAACGTTTCGCTCTTTATTTTGAGTTCGTTGACTTTATTATCATGTACCGATCCGGTGGCTCCTGAATTCGAATTGAAGGAAGGGTTGGTTTTCGTTGAAGGTATCGTGTCTACAGAACCGGGAGCGTCTTTTGTGTCGATTAACCGGTCAACAATCGAATTTGGTCAATACATAATTGCAGAAGTTGAAAATGCCACCGTTCAATATTTAAATCAAGGGTCTGGAAGTAAAGTTGCATTACTGGAAGTCGAAAGTGGCACTTACGTGCCACAGAGGGACTTCAAAGTATCTTCCGGAGAAATGTGGAAGTTGACGATTCAATTGCCAAATGGCAAACGTTATGAGTCGTTTCCCGAAATCGTGACCGAAGCCGTTCCGATCGACGAAATCTTGGCAGCATACGAAACAGAACTTGAATATAGGGAAATCGATGGTGGCCGATTCGTACCCGGCCATCGTGTTTCTGTTTCATTTGAAGATAAGCCAAATGAAGAAAATTACTATTATTGGACTTATACAACGCACGAAAAACTTTTCTGGTGTGAGAAATGTGTACAAGCCTATTTTAGAAATGGGGCTTGCATACCGCTGCCACAAGAGGTTTTTGGAAGGTGGGTTTTTGATTATGTCTGTGATTCCGATTGTTGGCGCATTCGTTATCCCGACAAAATCGCCTTGTTCGATGATAAGTTTTCCGATGGAAAAGCCGTCGTTGACTTTCCCATTGCCAACATTCCACTTTATACCAAGGAGAATATGGTGATAACCGCACAACAATTGATGCTCTCCAAAGAGGCGTACGAGTACTACGAAATACTTGAGGATATAGTCGAGAACAATAGTGGGCTCAATGCCCCTCCACCCGCCGGGTTGATAGGGAATATGTTCAATCCTGATGATGACGAGGAATTCGTTTTCGGTAGATTTACCGCGGCCGCTACTTCGACCAAATCAATTTTTATTGATCGCTCCGAGATAGAGGAAAATCCCATAGAAGTTAGGGGGCCGACATATTATGAGGAGGAAGGAGCCCCTGTACCTCAACCCTTGACCGGAGCGGCACCTTGTGCGGAGGGGAGATACCGAACTGGCATTCGACCGCCAGGCTGGATTGATCGATGATTTTTTGGCTTGGTTAAAAAAGATTTATTTAATAGGTATCGGGATTATTCTCCTTATATTTAAAATATGTTAACGTCCACGAATGTTCGAAAAACGAAAATCAACAAAGTTGAAATATAAAATT
Source organism: Bacteroidia bacterium (assembly GCA_030428705.1). Taxonomy (GTDB): domain Bacteria; phylum Bacteroidota; class Bacteroidia; order Flavobacteriales; family Flavobacteriaceae; genus Meishania. Next base: position 625,034 of record JAUIDI010000002.1, on the reverse strand, counting down.
TTTCCGATCATACTTGGTTCGTTGATTTTAACTTCCTGTATCGATCCCATAACTCCGGAATTTGAACTTCAAGAAGGCCTAGTCTTCATAGACGCCTTGGCCTCTACCTCACCTGGTTCATCTTTTGCCATAATCAATCGTTCCGCTGTCGAGTTTGGCGTTTATGGTATACAGTTCGTTGAAGGAGCTACAGTGAGCTTTGTCAATATCGACAGTGGTAATGAGGTGTTATTGACCGAAGCCGGGGAATCATATATACCGCCTTCCGATTTTGTGGTCAATACTGGTGAACGATGGAAGTTGCATGTTCGTTTGGCAAATGGCAATGTCTATGAGTCGACGGCCGAAGAGGTGCTAAAACCAATACCTATCAAAAACATTGAAGTTGACTATGATCCTGAATTGGTTTATCGCGAATCACTTGAGAGATTCGTTCCAGGGCATGACATTTCGGTCAGCTTTGATGATCCGCCTAATGAAAATAATTATTATTATTGGAGCTATAGGTCATTCGAAAATCTGGATTTATGTGAAAAATGTAGGGAAGGGCTGTACCGAGATGGTGGATGTATACCGTATGAACTTATAGGTTTTGGTGATAGGTACTTCGACTATGTATGCGAGGTCGATTGCTGGAAGATACGTTTTCCTGAAAGCATCGCCATTTTCGATGATAAATTCTCTGATGGCAAATCGGTATCAAAACTCAAAGTAGGTGATGCACTTCTTTATACCAAAGAAAACATGGTCGTTGAGGTACAACAGTTCGCGATTACTCCGGCAGCGTATGATTACTATAAGATTTTAAAAGATATTGTCGACAACAACAGCGGCCTCAACGCACCCCCTCCGGCCGCTTTGATAGGCAATCTTTCAAACCCCAATGATCCAGACGAATATGTATTTGGTAGATTTAATGCTACGGCTACTTCTGTAGCCTCGATGTTCGTTGAACGAGACAACATTGAGGAACCTCAGCTTGAAACCAAGGATCCGATTGTTCTTGAACCAACGCTCATGTCTCCTTATCCCCCTCCGGCGACCAATTTTGTGCCTTGTTCGGAAACCAAATTCAGAACCGCCATTAGACCTTCAGGCTGGATAGATCTATAAAACTAAAACCTATGAAAAGCATCAATTATTTTCTATTTTTTTTCGCGCTGTTTAATTTTTCGGTTGTCGAGGCACAGGAATATGCCCTTTCATTTGAGGTTTTGGCCGAGGCTACAGGTTTGCCCATGGATGATGCGCAGATTGCCATTACGCCATGTGCTTGTGGCGGTATCACCAATAGCCAGGGTCGCTTTTCGATAAGTTTGCCCGAAGACAATTATAATGTGACTGTTTCTTTTATTGGTTTTCAAGATTATAGGCTACAGATCAATCTAAATGAAAGCAAGATAATTACCGTTCAAATGGTGGAGCAGGAAGAACAATTGTCCGAGGTAGTTGTACAGGCGAAAAGACGTTTGACACAAATTGAAACGCCACAGATGGGAGCTTTGCAGTTAGATGCCAAGGATTTGAAGAAGATTCCCGCGGCAATCGGCGAGTTCGATGTGCTTCGAGGAATGACGCTGGTAGCCGGGGTCAATAATGCAGGGGAAATTAGCAATGGGCTTTCGGTTCGGGGCGGATCCTTGGATCAGAACCTTTTGTTGTACGATTATGCCCCTGTATTCAATCCGACACATCTATTCGGACTGTTCTCGGTGTTTACACCGGATATGATTTCTTCCGTCGATTTATATCGCGCAAACATTCCTGCACGATATGGCGGCAGAATTACCTCGGTCTTGGATGTAAAAGTAGAGAATCCATATACCGAAAAGACCAGATTGTCGGGCGGTTTAGGGTTGGTATCAAGCAGACTTTCTTTGAAAACCCCATTGGTCAAGGACAAATTGATGCTCAATGTTGGTGTTAGGGCTGGACTGACCGGATTTCTATTACCGTTGGTTTCGGAACGTTTAAAAGATACCAAGGCCAATTTCTACGATGGAACTTTAAAATTACTATACCTGCCGACCGAAAAAGACCAAGTGGCCTTCACCGGTTTTTTTACCAAGGATTTTTACCAATTGGACCTTATCACACAGATTCAGAATATCAATGCAAGAAATAATCAATACGATTTTCAGACGCTCAACGGTACCTTGAACTGGACACATACCTTTGATGACGAGTCGAGTCTAAGAAATATTTTCGTGGCCAGTGACTATACCCCAAAGACAATCTTTCCAGAACGCGATAATGATAATGAGATCGTGTATGAGGCAAAAATCAACTACCTCAGTTTTATATCCGAATATTTAAAGAAGGTAAATGATAAGTGGGATTATTATGGAGGAATACAAGCCAATCAATACACCATAAGTCCAGGTGCCCTGGATCCCGGTAATGGCAATAGCATTCTTCCTGTAACACTTGATAAAGAGACCAGCTATGAAATGGCGGTCTATGGCAATCTGAATTGGAATCCTTCAGAGCGACTTTCAATATCGGGCGGGCTTCGATTTAATCACTTTGTATTCGTTGGCCCTTACGAAGAGGCTACTTTCGATGAAAATACAGGCAATCTTTTGGGTTCGACCATTTTCGGTAAAGGGGATGCTGTAAAGACCTACAATGGCCTTGAGCCTCGATTGGGAGCCAATTTAAAATTGGGAGCCAATACTTCACTTAAAGCAAGCTATGCACGAACCAATCAATACTTACAGAATATTTACAATACCACAACACCTTTGCCTACATCGCGGTGGAAAACTTCGGATCCCCATATCAAGCCGCAATCGAGTAATACTTATGGTCTGGGCCTTTACAAAAATATAGCCGACAATACGATCGAGATAGGAATAGAAGGCTATTATCGCGATACGGAGAACAACCTTACCTACAAACCGGGGGCCGACTTTTTTCTTGAAGAATTTTTGGAACGTGATGTGGTACAGGCAAAAGGCGAGGCCTATGGCGTAGAGTTGAGTTTTAAGAAGCCGAAAGGTAAGTTCAACGGTTGGATGAATTATACGTATTCAAGAAGTCTCTTGCGCTCACAGAATGAAAAATTGGCCGACAGGGTAAACAACAACCAATGGTACCCTTCTGATTTTGACAGGCCCCACGTTTTAAACGGAACCATAAATTTTGAAGGAGATAAGTATAACACCTGGAGTTTTAATTTCACCGCCCAAAGTGGACGGCCCTATACCGTGGCCAACAGTGTTTTTGCCCTTGAAGATATCAACGTGCCCATATTTATCGAACGTAACAATGCCCGTTTAAGACCGTATCATCGATTGGATTTTTCTTGGAAGGTCAAATATGGCCGTAACCCCAATCGAAAGTGGGTAGGCGACTGGACTTTTACGATTTATAATGTATACAGCAGACGAAATCCGTTTAACCTATATTATTCACAAAGACAGGGGGCTGTTGATTCAGATGTCTTTTTGGGAAGTCCCTTAGGCACATATGAACTTTCGGTCATGAACAGTCCCTTGTTTGCCGTTACCTATAATTTTGTGTTCGATTAATTCAGGTCATTTGCCAATGAGAAAGATTTTGGACTATGCGTTTATTGGCCTGCTGTTTTTTAGTTGTATCGACCCTGTTTCACCCGAATTTGATTTCAAGGAAGGGTTGGTATTCATAGAGGGTTTTATCTCCAATAAACCGGAGTCCTCTTACGTGAATGTTTATATTTCCGAAGTTGAATATGGTATTTATGATAATAAATTTATCAATGGGAGCACTATTGTTTTTGAAAATTTCGAAACGCAGGAACGGGTAAAGCTGATTGAGAATTTGGATGTCTATGTTCCTCCCCAAGGATTTAAGGCTGAAATAGGAGAAAAGTGGTTGCTTGTTGTCGAATTGCCCGATGGCAGAGTATACAAGTCTTTGCCCGAACAGTTGGTAGGTGCCGTTAAAATAGAGAAGCTCAAATCCGTTTATGATCCAACCCTCTTTTTTAGCGAACAATTAAATTCATATGTCCCGGGACATTCGGTACTTACGACTTTCGAAGACCCCTCCAATGAGGATAATAGATATCTATGGCGTTTTAAGTCGTTTGAGAATATGGATATATGTGAGCAGTGCGATGAGTCCATTTTTAGAAATGGAGGTTGTACTCCGGCTCTCGATGGTACTTCAATAGAGAAATATTATGACTACGGATGCGATTCGGATTGTTGGCGCATACGATTTCCAGAGGAAATCTATCTTTTTGAAAACAAGTTTACGAATGGCACTACGGTCGTCGATTTACCGATAGCGAATATTCCGTTATATACCAAAGAGGACATATTGGTTCAAATAGAGCAATACTCGCTTACAACAGCAGCTTACGACTATTATAAAATACTGAAGGATATCGTTGATAACAATAAAGGATTGAATTCGCCACCACCGGCCGCTTTAGTGGGGAATATCAGTAATGTAAACGATAAATCAGAATTCGTACTTGGTAATTTTACGGCAGCGGCTTCAACGAGTAGCTCCCTTTTTATTGATCGGTCGAACATTGCAGAATCGCAAATCGACGGAAATCAAATTTTGAATATTGAAACCTGTGAGGTCTGTCCGCCACAAACGGCATGTCCTGTTGACTGTTCGCCGGTCGAATTGGTTCCTTGCAGTGAGACAAGATATAGAACTGCGATATTGCCTGACGGTTGGATAACCGATAATTAAAATTACTATTTCTTATAAAATTTTGTTTTAACGTGCTGTTCTTGAGAACGGATGGAGATCATGTAGATTCCGGGTTCAAGATTTGAAATAGGCAGGTTCAAGGCTTTGTTCTTGATTTGCCATTGATGCTTCAAGACAATGTTTCCATAGATATCGGAAACAACGATATCGGCTTTCATGCTATTTAACAGCCCCAATACGTTCACCACGTTCGTGGCCGGATTCGGAAATACCTTGACTTTTTCGGGCTGGATTTCTTGGGTGGCAGGGTTACCGCCATTATCTTTGTTTTGGGCAGTGACAGTCTGCAAACCTAAGAGCAGCACCGTTATTAATAGAAGCTTTTTCACAATAGTTCTTCGTTAAAGGATTGAGCTTCATATAGGTTCTAGGTAAAGAACGCATTTCATCGATCCTTCGTATGATTTTTGGAAAAGCTTAACAAACGAATGTGGTTTCCAGGAATTTTGGAATTCCCTTTTCAAGTCTTCGGGGTCTTTAGTGCGCCACCAACCAATTATTACCTTCTCCCAATTCGACATCCAACGGAACGGAAAGTTTATAGGCGTTTTCCATTTCCGATTTTATCAAGGGCCTTATTTTATCCAATTCAGGTTTGTAGACATCGAACACCAGTTCATCATGCACTTGTAACAACATTTTGGTCTTGTAATCACCTTCCAAAAGTTTTTTGTGGATGTTGATCATCGCAATCTTGATAATGTCCGCCGCGCTACCTTGAATAGGTGCGTTCACGGCATTGCGTTCGGCAGCTCCGCGAACGACTTGGTTGCTTCCGTTGATATCTTTTAAGTATCTGCGTCTTCCCAAAACGGTCTGTACATACCCATGTTCACGGGCGAAGTCGATTTGCTCGCTGATATAGTTCCGTAATTTGGGATAGGTTTTATAATAGGTGTCGATGAGCTCTTTCGATTCCGATCGCGACAAATCGGTCTGATTGCTCAATCCAAAGGCCGATACCCCATAGATGATTCCGAAGTTGACCGTTTTGGCATTACTGCGTTGTTCGCGGGTAACTTGATCGATGGGAACGTTGAAAACTTTGGAGGCCGTAGAGGCATGAATATCCTCTCCGTTTTTGAACGCCTCGATCATAGTGGTTTCTTCGCTCAGCGCTGCAATAATGCGAAGTTCTATTTGCGAATAGTCGGCGGCGAGCAAGATATAATCCTCGTTTCTTGGAATAAATGCCTTTCGAACTTGCCGCCCGCGCTCGGTGCGTATCGGAATGTTCTGAAGATTCGGATTATTACTGCTCAATCGACCGGTTGCGGCGACCGTTTGCATGTAGTCGGTGTGTACCCTTCCCGTTGATGGTTCGACCTGCCCTGGTAGTGCATCGACATAGGTGCTTTTGAGTTTGCTAAGGGCACGATAATCTAAAACGTCTTGAATGATTTCATGGTCTTTGGCCAGATAGGAAAGTACATCCTCGGCCGTTGAATATTGACCTGTCTTTGTTTTTTTAGGCTTCTCGACCAATTTCATCTTGTCAAAAAGGATTTCGCCCAATTGTTTGGGCGAAGCAATGTTGAATACCTCGCCTGCAGCTTCGTAAATCTTCGTTTGCAGGTTTTTGATATCATTCTCCAGCTCGTCGGAAAGCGATTTCAGGAACTCCTTGTCAAGATTGATGCCTTCAAGTTCCATGTCGGCAAGTACATGCAGCAAGGGAATCTCGATATCGTTGAAAAGATCTTCGGTCTTGGCCTCTGCCAATTCAGGTCTAAAGTGTTTCGCCAACTGAAAAGTGATATCGGCATCCTCTACCGCATATTCGGTCTGTTGTTCGAGAGGTACCTCGCGCATGCTCAATTGGTTCTTTCCTTTTTTACCGATAAGTTCGGTAATCGAAACGGGAGTATAGTTGAGGTAGGTCTCGGAAAGCACATCCATATTATGCCGCATATCGGGATTGATCAGGTAATGTGCCAACATGGTATCGAAAAACCTGCCTCTGACCCTTACATTATACTTGTTCAGGACCTTGATGTCATATTTTAGGTTTTGCCCTATTTTTTCGATATCCTCCGATTCGAAAAAGGGACGAAGCTGTTCGATGAGTTCCTGGGCTTCTTTTTTGTCTTCGGGAAACGGAATGTAGAATCCTTTTCCTGCTTCCCAGGAAAATGCGATTCCGACCAACTCGGCGGTAATCGGGTTAATGCCCGTGGTTTCCGTATCGAAACAGACCGATCGCTGTGCCATCAGGTTTTGTACGAATAATTTCATTGCCATGCCCGATGTTACGCTTTGGTAGACATGGGCCACGTCTTTTATTGTTTTTCGGCTTGAAACACCCTTTATAGTGGCTGCACCGGAGCCATCGTTACCAAAAAGTGAGAATTGACCTCCACCTGCGGTTTGCGCTTCTTTTTTGGCGGTTGGGGTGCTGGTGACTTGGGTCTGGGGAGTATCAGTTTCGCCGGAGAATATCTTGATAAATTGGTCTTTCAGCCTTCTAAATTCCAACTCCTCGAAAATCTGCTGCACTTTTTCAGCATCCGGAACCGACATTTCATAATCTTCGGCATTGAATTGCACATCGCAGTCGACACAAATGGTCGCCAGTTTTTTTGAAAGCAGGCCCAGTTCGGCATTTTCCTCGACCTTTTCCTTCATTTTTCCCTTGAGTTTGTCTGTATTGGCCAATAGATTTTCCAAAGAACCGAACTCGGCGATGAATTTTTTGGCGGTCTTATCCCCGACCCCGGGAAGTCCTGGTATATTGTCACTGGCATCGCCCATCATACCCAAGTAGTCGATTACCTGTTCGGGACGCTCGACCCCGAAACGCTTTTGTACCTCGGGGATGCCCCATATCTCAATACCATTGCCCAAACGGGCGGGGCGGTACATAAAGATGTTCTCGGAGACCAATTGTCCGAAATCCTTATCAGGGGTTACCATAAAGACTTTATAATCTTCTTTTTCGGCCTGTTTTGAAAGGGTGCCTATGATATCATCTGCCTCCCAGCCTTCCAACACCACAACGGGAATGTGCATGGCCTTAAGAATGTCTTGAATATAGGGTACGGCCACTTTGATGGCATCGGGAGTCTCGTCGCGATTCGCCTTATAATCTTCATAGAGCTCGGTACGTTCCACGCTCCCACCTTTATCAAAACAGACGGCAAGATGGTCCGGTTTTTCACGTTTGATGACATCAAAAAGCGAGTTCATAAAACCCATTATGGCCGAAGTGTCCATTCCTTTTGAATTGATGCGCGGGTTTTTGATCAATGCGTAATAGCCCCTGAATATAAGTGCGTATGCATCGAGTAGAAAAAGTCTTTTTTGTTCTGCCATTTTCGTTTTATTAGAAGATGTGCGATTAAATATTTTATACTTAAGATTTCAAGAATGATTCGGCAGGATGGTTGATCTGGCCCTCTTCGGAAAACATGCTATAACTAAAACCGGGGTGGATGCAGTAACCTCCGGTTTCGCCCTGTTTGTTTATAGCGATAAAACCGATTTGAAAGTCGTCACGGTCCCTGTTCTTTTCCATGATGCGTTTTACCCCTTCTTCACAGGCTTCCTGGGGCGATTTGCCCTGTCGCATCAATTCTACGATCAAAAAACTGCCGACGGTACGAACTACTTCTTCACCTACTCCGGTCGCCGTGGCGCCACCGACCTCATTATCGACAAAGAGTCCGGCCCCAATGATGGGCGAATCGCCCACGCGTCCGGCAATTTTGTAGGCCATACCACTGGTAGTACAGCCCCCTGCGATATCACCGTTACTGTCAATGGCCAGCATGCCAATGGTATCGTGGTTTTCAATATTGATAGGAGTCTCGTATTTTGACGTTTTTTTCCATTCGAGCCATTCCTCTTTTGATTTTTCGGTCAACAGATCTGTTTTTTCAAATCCTTGTTCGTAGGCGAATTGCTCGGCCCCTTTTCCGGCCAACATTACGTGCGGTGTTTCTTCCATTACCTTGCGTGCCACCGAAATGGGATGGGCAATGTTCTGCATGCAAAGTACCGCGCCACAATTGCTGTCTTTGTCCATGATACAGGCATCTAAGGTTACATTTCCGTCACGATCGGGACGCCCACCGACACCTACCGTTTGATTGTCGACATCCGCCTCTTCGACCATAACCCCTTGCTCGACGGCATCCAAAGCGCTTCCCCCAGCCTTCAAAACTTCCCAGGCTTTTGTCGTTGCATTGTGAAAGTTCCAGGTGCAGATTACTATGGGCCGTATTGGTATGGCCTCCGCTTTGTTAACGGCCGTATTCTCGCTTTCATCCTTGCAGGATGCCAGTAACGGTGCACTAAGTAATCCGGCTGTTGCGGTTGTGGAATTTTTAAGGAACTTTCTTCTTTGCATGGGGCGGTATGTTTACTTTTAGGGCATTAAATATAGGTAAATGCTAGTAGAAGTTTGTGCCAATTCATTGGAATCTGCCTTGAATGCCGAAAAAGCCGGAGCGGATAGAATCGAACTTTGTTCCGAACTCGCCGTGGGGGGTATTACACCTTCTTATGGACTGTTGCAAAAGGTCAAGGAAAACGTTTCGATTCCCGTACACGTCTTGATTCGGCCGCGAAGCGGGGACTTCACTTTTTCGGACGATGAATTTGAAATAGTGGAAAAGGATATCGCCCTTTGCCGCGATCTGGGTTTTGAAGGAATCGTATCGGGTGTTCTGTACGAAGATTTGCGTTTGGATATTAACCGTACCTCCAAACTTAAGGAAGCTGCCGGGCCAATGAAGTTTACCTTTCACCGTGCCTTCGATTGGATTGTCGAGCCTTTTAAGGCATTGGAAGAACTGGAAGATATGGGGGTCGACTATATTCTTTCGTCAGGACAACAAAAATCCGCACTGGAGGGCCTTGCATTCTTGGAAACCTTACATCAAAAGACCACTTCCTGCAAAATAATGCCAGGGAGTGGAATCCGTCCTGATAATATCGTTCAGTTCGCTGATATAGGGTTCGGTGCCGTGCATCTTTCCGCGGTCAAATTTACAAGAACATTAAGGGAGATTCCCAAAGTATCAATGAACTCACCTTCTTTTCTAAAGGATGGTGAAATAGGTATTTCCGACCTTGAAACGATTCGTAAGGTCGTAGATAGCGTTAAATAAAATTTAAACGGATCAGTGCTTATTGTTTAATCGGATACATTTGTAAAAAACAGAAATGCTTCGTTGGGCCATCTTTATCGTTATTTATCTCGCACTTGCACTTTATACGCTGCAAGCGTTAAGAGCAGCTACAAGATACCCCTGGGTCTATTATCTCTTCATTGCATTATCGCTTCTAGTACTGGGTAATTTTATTTATCAATTTACTTTAGGCGAAGTACCCGGCAGGGTTCTGAGCCGTCCGAAGAGTTATGCATTCGGGTTTTTGCTGACCATGATGGCTTTTCAGTTGATTACCATATTATTTCTTTTTTCGGAAGATATTTTTAGGCTTTTGGCCGGAATCTACCACAAATTTTTTGGTGTGACGAAGACCTTTACGATTCCTGAACGACGAAGGTTTCTTAGCTTATTGGGTATGGGTATCGCCGCCATTCCTTTTGGTGCGTTGCTTTATGGTATGTACAAAGGCAAGTACAACTTTAGGGTGTTGAATTATAATCTTGAATTCGAGGACTTGCCCAGTGCTTTCGATGGCTATCGTATTACCCAGATTTCCGATGTGCATAGCGGAAGTTTTGACAATAGGGAAAAAATCGAGTATGCCATCGACCTTATCAACCGACAAAAAAGTGATGTGCTTTTTTTTACGGGCGATATGGTCAATAATAAGTCGGAAGAGATGTATCCTTGGAAAGACCTATTTGCCACCCTTGATGCCCCGGATGGTAAATATTCGATTTTGGGAAATCACGATTATGGCGATTATGTCGATTGGGACACCCCTGAGGCCAAAAGTCAAAATCTTCAAGATTTGATGGCTTTACAGAAGGAAATGGGCTTTGACCTATTGCTCAATGAAAGCCGTTACTTGCAAAAGGAAGATGACCGCATTGCGCTTATCGGTGTCGAAAATTGGGGTAGGGGTGGATTCAAGAAAGCCGGCGACCTAAAAAAAGCGGTAACCAATATCGCCAAAGATGATTTTAAGATACTCTTGAGCCATGATCCATCGCATTGGGAAGATGTCGTTATCAAAGATGATTATCATTACCATTTAACGTTAAGCGGCCACACGCATGGTATGCAGTTCGGTATCGAGATTCCTGGTTGGATCAAATGGAGCCCCGTAAAATGGCGGTATAAATATTGGGCGGGTATCTATAAAGAGTTGGGCCAATACATCAATGTGAACCGTGGTTTTGGCTTTCTGGGCTATCCCGGCAGGGTAGGTATCTGGCCAGAGATTTCGGTTATTACCTTGAAAAAGAAGGCTTAATGTATTAGAATGATTATGAAGTACTACAAAAAGCCTTGTAACATCGATATTTTCACAATTTTTACTACATTTGGCGCATAACGCAATGCTTCATATATGTCAAAATTCGGCGACCTTATAGATTTAAAAGTTCCGGTGTTATTGGACTTTTATGCGGAATGGAACGAACAATCCACTGCCATGCACGCCGTATTACGCGATGTGGCGGCCGCCTTGGGCGATAAGGGCAAGGTCATTAAGATCGATGTCGACAAGAACAAAGAACTTTCGCAAGCATTGCGGGTTAAGGGGCTCCCGACCCTTATGATTTACAAAAAGGGAGAAATGGTCTGGCGCCAAAGCGGAGAGCAAGATGCCAATACCTTGATTGGTATTCTTAGTGAATATGTTTAAAGCTAGACCTCCAGAACTTTCTGTTTAAAAACCAAGATTTTTTCAAACTTTGAGCTTTATTAACATACTTGATAAAGTGTCAATTTTGGGGTGCTAGGGTAGTATCCTTGATTTCTTCAGATATCTCCGTATTGTTTGTTGAGGTGGCATCTTGAGCCATGGTGTCCAAGGTTTCAACGGTATCGACCATATCAGGATTTCTATTTGGTTCGGGTTCTATCGAAGGCTCCTCACTTTTATAGAAATGGTCAAACCTATCAATGTATTCATTGAATACCAAGGTTTCTTTTTCGGCCAATTCGCGGTCGTTATTGTTGATAAGGATGTCTATATTTCTCCGATAACCTTCCATGTCCGAAATAATTTCGTCTATGTTGGTATATTGGGCGTCCAAAGTCATGCCCGAATAATACTCCAATCGTTCTTGATATTTGGTTTTTAGTTTTTCGAACAATTCCCTTGCTTTTGTCGTTTCACCGACCTTAAAATAGCCATCGACAAAAGGTTCTACGAAAGTATAGTAACCGAAATAATCGACGGGTATATTGTCCATGGCCAAATTGATGATATCCTTTGCCTTATCGATCTTTTCTTCGGCTATCAATGTTTCGACCAAACGTGCCAAATTGCTTCGATACGAAATGCTTTGAATTCGGGTCTGGGGGTCGTGGTAAATATCGGGGCTTCCCGAATTGCCCCAATCCCATTTCATTACGATATCGTACATAAGATCACTGTCTATCCTACCTAACTCGAACGAATTTCGGCGTTCGGTTCTGATGGGTACCAATTTATAGGCCATACCATCTAATTGCAGATAGTCTTTCATCCAAATGTATTCGGCATCGTCAAAACTTCCTCCTGAAAAATAGATCGGTCTTTTCCAGTCGTTATTGGCGAGAATATCCAGCATCATCATACTCTTCTTCGTGATAGCACTTGTCGGAAGGTCGATATCGATATAGTCCACAATATCGGCGCTGTCCTTCATTTTAACCAATCCGCTTTCCAAGACATTCTTTTTGTTCACCGGAATACGAATTTTATTAGTCGGATAGTACACGATATTTTGGGTGTTCATCGAATAGTCACTCAAATCGGCGCCCTGTTGCTGTAAAATGTGCTTTAACTTGGTTTGCGGTTTATCGCTATCGAGCCAATTGATAAAATCTTTTATGGGCCAACGATTCTCGGTTATCCCCTGATGGTACAATACATCACGGGAACCCCATCGGTATTTATCATGGGCTATCTGTGAAGGGATAGGGTCGCTTTCGTAGGCCTTACGTTTCATTTGGTCAACGTACCAATCGGTTTCAAAAAGACTGGTACAGACAATTCGAACATCGGTACGATAACCTTCTATTTCCTGGGCATACCAAAGGGGAAAAGTATCGTTGTCACCGATCGTAAATAGAATGGCCCCGGTATCTTCTTGGCACGAATCAAGATAGGCCTTTGCCGAGGCATTGGCGGTAAAGCGGTTCGAACGGTCATGATCGTCCCAATTTTGATAGGCCATGACCGTTGGTACTGCCAAAAAGCAAACGACGGTCACTATAGGGGCCAATATCTTGGGTGTCAACCATTTTTTGAATTCATCGAAAAGACCATAAACGCCAAGACTGATCCATAGGGCGAATACATAGAACGATCCGACCAATGAATAATCCCTCTCACGGGGTTGAAAGATTCCCGGATTCGTATAGAATTGTATGGCAATGCCAGTAAACAGGAAAAAAATGGCGAGTACCCAAAACTGTTTTGGGTTCTTCGAAACCTGAAAAATCAATCCTATCAAACCCAAGATCAAGGGTAAAAAGAAGTAAGTGTTGCGGGCCTTGTTCTCTTTGATATCGGTCGGAAGATTATCTTGGCTACCCAAGCGGGCCGCATCGACAATGGGTATGCCCGACAGCCAATTACCATTTCCGTTATATCGACCTTGTACGTCGTTTTCCTTTCCAGCGAAATTCCACATAAAATACCGCCAATACATATAACCGAACTGAAATTCGAACATGTACTTGATATTCTGCCAAACGGTTGGCGGTTGCACCTCGAGGTATTCGTTAAACCGTTTGAGAAAACTGATGTATTGTTCGGCATCTATCTCGCCATTGGCAAACCCGGTCTTTACCTGATCGACCGCTTTTCGTAGTTCTTCGTTCGACTGCTTCATCTTAAAATCGAGCGGGCCGAAATATTTCATATAATTCTCGGCATTCTGGACACTCCACATTCGCGGGAGAATGCCACGATGTTTCGGATTCGGACCTTGCAAAGCGCCTTTGTAGTGATTGACAATGACGTATTTTCCTAAAGTTTCGTCCTTTTCATATTTTGGTTTTTCATCCTTGTCCTCTCCCGCAGGTGCGAACATATCGGAGTAATACGTACCATAAATCGGGCTGTCGACCCCGGGATACTGTTCACGATTATAATAGGCCAAGAGTGCACGGGCATCGGCCGGATTGTTCTCATTGATGACCACATTGGCATTTGCACGGATCGGAAGCATTATCCATGAAGAGAAACCGAGAAATAAGAACATCAAACAGAGTACGATGGTATTGGCCGTTTTGAAATTGTTCTTTCGCGTATATCGTAGTCCCCAATAAAATGCGCCGACAAAAAGCAGTCCGATAATAATGGACCCGGAATTAAAAGGTAGTCCGATACTATTGATGAAAAAGACCTCGCCCCATCCGAATAATTTTAAGACATAGGTCAATGAAAACTTATAGACCAACATCAATATTCCGATGACGACCGCATTTGCGATCAAGAAGTTCTTTATGGTCGTCTTTTTGTAGGTCTTGAAATAATATAACAAACCAATAGATGGTATCGCCAAAAAGCCCATGAACTGTATTCCGAAGGTCAATCCTACCACGAAAGAAATTAGAACCAACCAACGATTACCCCTTGGGTCTTCTAAATTATCCGTCCATTTTAGGCCAAGCCATAACAATAACGCCATAATAAAACTGGCCATGGAATACACTTCGGTCTCTACGGCATTGAACCAAAAACTATCAGAAAAGGTAAAGGCGAGGCTGCCGACGATTCCACTGCCCAAAACGGCAATCGCCTTGCTATTGGTCAACTTTTTTCCTTCGCCAATAAGTTTTCGAACGAGGTTGGTAATCGTCCAGAACATGAAGAGGATGGTAAAAGCACTCGATACCCCCGAGACATAGTTGACCATTCGGGCCACTTGATCGGGCTCAAAAGCGAACATAGCAAAAAAGGCGCCAATCATTTGCAAAAGAGGTGCTCCCGGCGGGTGACCGACCTGTAACTTGGCCGAGGTGGCGATATATTCGCCGGCATCCCAAAAACTGTTGGTAGGTTCAACGGTAATGGCGTAAACGATAAGGGCTATAAAAAAAACGACCCATCCGAGGATCGTGTCCCATTTCTCGAAGTTCTTTGAAAACATGCAATGTTTGATTTTTCGATGGGGCGAATTTAGTGATTATAATAGATTTATGGCTAGAATTTTATAAATCGTTAACAGCGCACCCCACCTTGATTTTTTAAGCTATTGTGACCAAAAATGTTTGTGCAAACCAAACTTTGTTCTAAATTTGCACCCGCATTTGCACTCCGCTGGGTGGAGACTACGGCGGGCGGGCACTCTTTATAGATTTAATGGCCTATGGTGTAATTGGCAACACTACTGGTTTTGGTCCAGTCATTCTAGGTTCGAGTCCTAGTAGGCCAACAAATAAAATCCCGATCAAATCGGGATTTTATATTTTCTAATGCCCTTGAAACTGATCGTCAGGATCTAAATCACTTTCTTTAGGCGATTCTTGATTAATTTTATCAGTTGTATTTTCTCCTTGAGTTTCCTTATGCCCTTTTGCTTCTTCATGTTCTCTTAATACATCTTCCGCCTCGTTTCTTTCCAATAGTTCTTGGTCGATTTCGTCCAGCAGGGTGCCCATTTTCTTTTTGTCCTTAATCATGGCCCAGGTCATGATCAAGCTTGTGGCGATTATTACAAAAAGTAGTACGCCCGACTCAAAACTAGCGATTTGTGCCTGTGCCGGGATAGCATAGAAAAGCAGTACGGTAATCAATCCTCTTGGGGCAATAAAAAGTTGCGGTAATATATCCTTCCCTACAAAAACACGTAACAGTACAAAGCGAATAGCATAGATCGAGGCGATGACCAATATACTGATCAGGGCCACTTTTAAACTAAATAGCGAAGCCAGAACGATAGAAAGGCCAAAAATGACAAAGAAAAAGGTGCGTATGACAAAAGCCGTTTCTAGGGTGATGATATGTAGTTCATGATAGATTTGGTGTATTTTTTCGTTTTCAAGAAAAACATCCATTTTCCCGGGGAAAAACACTTTGATGTTTTTAATGACCAATCCGAAAACCAGAATGATGATCAAAGAAGACAGGTGCATTTTCTTGCCGACGGCGTAGAGCAATAATAGCACGGCGATGAGCAAAAACTGTTTAGCCTGGCTCTTTATTCTTTGAAAGATAAGAATAAGCGCATAACTGGCGACCAGGGCCACGACTATGGTCAATACAATGTTTCCGGCAAATCCGGTCACCCCGGAGTCCTCTGCAGGATCCAATCCCCCGGCCAGAAAGTAGAACATCATAATCCCCATAATATCCGAAAAGGTGCTTTCGTAAATATGGAATTCCTTCTTGTCAGCCGCTAATCCGCCTACACTGGGTATGATGATGGCGCTTGACAAAATCGACAAAGGGGTCGCATACAACCAAGCGGATTGCATGGTCATCTCGGGTATGAATTGATAGATGATCAATGCGGCCACCCATGCCGAAGCGACCAGACCGATCAGTGCCACGGCCATCGATTTGAGAATGGGCAACAGCTTTTCACGTTTCAGTTCCAATTCCAGGGCGGCCTCAAGAACGATCATGATAAGTCCCACCGTTCCCAAAATTTCAAGCGACCCGGCAAAATCGGGAATATCCGACACAAAAAATTTCAGAACATACTGTAGAATTACGCCAAGTACGATCAACATCAAGACAGAAGGTATGTTCGTCTTTTTAGAAATGCCGTTGAACCAGAAAGAAAGAATAACGATTACGGCCGCAGCTATAATCAGGTCGAAAGATGAAAGAATATCCATAAATATCGGTAGTAATCGGTTAGTTTCTTTAAAAGTACTATTAAATGCTTTGAATAAGGTTTGGGCCGATAATTATTTTTGTTTCAAAAAAAATGTATATTTGCACGACTGAAAGGATATCAAAGTATTCATGAGGGGACCGTTATAGTCCTCTTTTTTATTTCTTAGGGTTATGTTGAAGGAGAAAGTAGATGTGCTTTTAAAGGATGCCCTGACAAAAGATGGGTCGTTGTTCTTGATCGATTTTTCGGTTTCGCCCGACAACAAGATTAAAGTAGTCTTGGATGGTGATGACGGTGTTACCATCGAAGATTGTATAACGATAAGTAGGGCCATCGAACATAATTTGGATAGGGAAGAAGAAGATTTTTCAATTGAGGTGACATCGGCCGGAGCAGCTTCGCCGCTTCTCTTGCCCAGACAGTATAAAAAGAATATCGGTAGAAAAGTTAGGGTCGATACCCTTGAAGAAAGCTTCGAGGCCAATTTGACGGAAACGACCGATAAAGGAATTATTTTGGAATGGAAAGCACGGGAACCCAAACCCGTTGGAAAAGGTAAGGTTACGGTTCAAAAAAAGCGTGAAATCGCTTTCGCCGACATTAAAGAAGCAAAGGTTATATTAAAATTTTAATTCTAGTTAAGTAATGGAAAATATTGCGCTGATCGAGTCTTTCTCGGAGTTCAAGGACGACAAGTTTATTGACAGGGTTACGCTGATGGCAATTTTGGAGGATGTTTTTAGAAACGCCCTGAAAAAGAAATTCGGATCTGATGAAAACTTTGATATCATTATCAACCCCGACAAGGGTGATTTGGAAATCTGGAGAAACCGCATTGTGGTAGAGGATGGTGAGGTCGAAGAGCCCAACGAGCAGATTTCTTTGTCCGAGGCACGAAAGATAGAACCCGATTTCGAGGTGGGCGAAGATGTATCCGAAGAGGTCAAATTGATCGATTTGGGAAGAAGGGCTATTTTGGCCCTGCGGCAGAACCTGATATCGAAGATCCATGAACATGACAATACGACCATTTACAAGCAGTTCAAAGATCTTGAAGGTGAGATCTACACGGCCGAAGTACACCATATAAGGCACAAAGCCATTATTTTGTTGGATGATGAAGGAAATGAGATCATCCTTCCGAAGGATAGGCAGATTCCATCCGACTTTTTCAGAAAGGGAGATAATGTTCGCGGCATTATCGAGAGTGTTGAACTGAAAGGCAGCAAGCCTACCATTATCATGTCGAGAAGCTCCCCCAAGTTTTTGGAGCAATTGTTCTTTCAAGAAATCCCTGAGGTTTTTGACGGGCTAATAACAATTAAAAAAGCGGTGCGGATTCCTGGGGAAAAAGCAAAAGTGGCCGTTGACTCGTACGATGACCGTATCGATCCTGTGGGCGCCTGTGTAGGTATGAAAGGTAGCCGTATTCATGGTATCGTCCGTGAACTGGGCAATGAAAATATAGACGTTATCAACTGGACGAACAATCCTCAATTGATGGTGACAAGGGCTTTGAGCCCGGCAAGGGTATCTTCGGTCAAATTGAACGACGAAAAAATGACCGCTCAGGTCTACCTAAAGCCCGAGGAGGTTTCAAAGGCCATTGGTCGCGGCGGACACAATATCAGATTGGCCGGCCAATTGACGGGTTACGAGATTGATGTGTTCCGTGAAGGCGTTGAAGAAGATGTGGAATTGACGGAATTCTCAGATGAAATAGAAGCTTGGATAATCGAGGAATTCAAGAAAATAGGTATGGATACCGCCCGTAGCGTATTGGAACAAGATGTTGACGATTTGGTCAAACGTACCGATTTGGAAGAAGAGACGATAGAGGAAGTTATACGCATACTCAAAGAAGAATTAGAAGATTAGCTATATATTAGCAGCGAATAAACGCAAATCCAGGTGAGCATATACCGGGTTTTCGAAGAATTAGGAAAAAGTATTTATGGCAGGAATTGCAAAAATAAGGCTTAACAAGGTACTCAAGGAGTTCAATATTTCATTGGACAGGGCCGTTGATTTTCTCGCGTCCAAGGGGCACGAAATCGAAGCGCGTCCTACTACGAAGATATCCGATGAAGTGTACGCCGTGCTCCAAGATGAATTTCAGACCGATAAGAGCAAAAAAGTTGCATCCAAAGAAGTAGGTGAGGAAAAGCGCAAGGAGAAAGAAGCCATACGATTGCAGTTAGAGCAGGAACAAGAAGAAAGAAGGTTAGCCCGTGAAAGGCGTGCAGCGGCCTCCGAGGTGGTCAAGGCCAAAGCGGAACTCAGTGGCCCGAAAACTGTGGGCAAGATCGACTTGGAACCTAAAAAGAGGGTTCAAAAAGAAGTGGTCGAAGAGCCCAAGAAAGAACAGAAAGTAGAGGCACCGGCAGAAAAGGTTGACGATTCGAAGGCGGTGACATCGAAGAAAGATGAAGCTGTCGTAGAGAAAGAGCCTCCGAAAGAGAAGATAGCTACACAGTATCAAAAACTTACCGGTCCAAAAATTGCGGGTGACAAGATAGATCTTTCAAAGTTTCAGAAACCTAAGAAAAAGAAGGAAGAGCCGGAGAAGGGCGAAACGAGCGAACGAAAGAAGCGCAGAAAGCGAATCGTCAGTAAGACCGATAGCCCACGAGGTCCAGGTTCCGATAATCGAAAAGGAGGTAAACGTTTTACTACGGTCAATAAAGTCGAGCCCACCGAAGAGGATGTACAAAAGCAGGTTCGCGAGACCCTTGAAAAGCTTCAGGGAAAATCGAAAAAAGGCAAGGGTGCCAAGTATCGTAGGGACAAAAGGGATCAGCATCGTCAGCAGACCGAGGCTGATCTTGAACAGCAAGAGCTTGAAAGCAAAATACTCAAGGTGACCGAGTTTGTGACCGCAAGTGAGGTCGCAACGATGATGGATGTTCCTACGACCGAAATTATATCTGCATGTATGTCTTTGGGTATTATGGTCACCATGAACCAAAGGCTCGATGCGGAGACCCTTTCGATAGTGGCCGAAGAATTTGGATATGAAGTGGAATTCGTGACCGCCGATATCGAAGAAAGTATCGTCGAGGAAGAAGATGCTCCCGAAGATTTAGAACCAAGGGCCCCAATCGTTACGGTTATGGGTCATGTGGACCATGGTAAAACATCGTTATTGGATTATATACGGGAAGAAAATGTAATTGCGGGTGAAAGTGGTGGCATCACCCAGCATATCGGAGCCTATGCCGTTACCTTGGATAATGGGCAAAAAATATCCTTCTTGGATACACCGGGTCACGAGGCCTTTACCGCCATGCGTGCCCGTGGTGCCCAGGTTACCGATATTGCGATTATCGTGATAGCTGCCGATGATGACATCATGCCCCAGACCAAAGAGGCTATTAGCCACGCCCAGGCGGCGGGGGTACCTATCGTATTTGCAATAAATAAGATTGATAGGCCAACGGCCAATCCTGATAAGATCAAGGAAGGCCTGGCCAATATGAACCTTTTGGTCGAGGATTGGGGCGGTAAGATCCAATCGCACGATATTTCGGCTAAGACTGGTGAAGGCGTAAAGGAATTACTTGAAAAAGTATTGTTGGAGGCTGAACTTTTAGAATTGAAGGCGAACCCCAATAAATTGGCTTCCGGTACCGTGGTTGAAGCCTTTTTGGACAAAGGAAAAGGGTATGTTTCGACGATTTTGGTGCAGGCCGGAACCCTAAAAATAGGAGATTATGTTTTGGCGGGTATCTGTAGCGGTAAGGTCAAGGCCATGCAAGATGAACGTGGTAAAAATGTTACAAAAGTAGGGCCTTCTTCGCCCATTTCGATTTTAGGTCTTGACGGGGCACCCCAGGCAGGTGACAAGTTCAATGTCATGGAAGATGAGCGTGAGGCCAAGGGCATCGCCAACCGTAGGGCACAATTACAACGCGAGCAATCGGTAAGAACCCAGCGCCATATTACATTGGATGAAATCGGAAGACGTATTGCACTTGGCGATTTCAAAGAGTTGAACATTATTCTTAAAGGTGATGTGGATGGATCCGTGGAGGCTTTGACCGATTCATTCCAGCAATTGTCCACCGATGAGATTCAGGTCAATATCATTCACAAGGCAGTCGGTCCGATTACAGAGTCCGATGTGTTGTTGGCTTCAGCCTCCGATGCGGTAATCATAGGGTTCAACGTGCGGCCAATGGGCAATGCACGAGCGGTTGCTGAAAAAGAAGAGATCGATATCAGAATGTATTCCATTATTTATGATGCCATCAATGATTTGAAAGATGCTATGGAAGGAATGCTTTCACCTGAAATCAAGGAAGAGATTACCGGAACGGCCGAGATACGGGAGACCTTTAAAATTTCGAAGGTCGGCACCATCGCCGGGTGTATGGTGACCAGTGGAAAAATCTTTAGAAACTCGAATGTTCGCCTGATACGTGATGGCGTGGTAATCTATACCGGTGAATTGGCATCTTTGAAGCGTTTTAAAGATGATGTCAAAGAAGTATCCAAGGGCTATGATTGCGGTCTACAGATAAAGAATTACAACGATATTCAAGAAAGTGACATCGTTGAGGCCTTCCAAGAAGTGGCCGTGAAGAAACAGCTGAAGTAGCCCTAAAGTATTTTGTAAAAGGAATTAAAAAAAATCGACCTATTTGGTCGATTTTTTTGGCTTTAACAGCATCGCGTCGGGATATTTTTCCCGTACTTCTATGAACTTTCTTTCGGCATCCAATTTTTTCTTGAAACGACCAACGCGCACGCGAAAAGTAGGGGAATCGAAAACCGTTTTTACCGGAAGTTCCGGGAAGTCGATTTCGACTTCCGATTTGATTTTTTCGGCTTTGTCACTCGATCCGAAACCTACTTGTATCGTATAGTATTCGGTATCTGAATTGGCCGATTTATAGATATTGAGCAGTTCGGCTATTTTTTGGTCCTGTTCTATGTTTATCTTGCCGTGTTGGGCCGTTCCCAAAGCGGTGGCAAATACGATAACCAGTATGGAAGAGAGGGATTTCATGTTGATATCCGATTGAGTTTTAATGTATTCCACAAATGTAATTTTTAATTGTGAAAGGTGGTGAATATTCCTTTATTTAGAACAGTTATAAATTATAAATTATAAATCCGTTAACATTTTCAGAATAAAGTCTATGTCGTATTTTTGCCATCAATTTAGGTACGGATAACCACCACTTTTATCCTTTAGAAAGGAATTATCGTGCCAAAGTTTCTTTTGAAATATTTTATATATGAAAGAGGGTAAATACCGCGATCAACTAGCCAAAGTTTTAGGTTTCAGTTTATTACTAATCCTGTTTTTTTCACAATCCCTTATTGCACAAGAAGAGACGACTGCCGAAGCGACCGATGTTGCCGAAACGGCTACGGAAGCAGGTGGGGGCGATGCCGTGAAAGGAAAAGCACTTTTCAATCAAAATTGTGCGGCTTGTCATGCCTTGGACCGTAAAATGACGGGGCCGGCCCTTGCCAATGTCGAGAGTCGCTTGGCAGATGATGAAGGCTTGGATAAGGCATGGCTGTACGCGTGGATCAAGAATAGTCCGGGTGTTATCAAGTCGGGTGATGCCTATGCCAATAAAATATATAACGAATACAATCAGGCGGCAATGACCGCTTTCCCGACCTTATCGGACGCGGATATCGATGATATTCTGGCCTATACGGCCGCTCCTGTGGCGGCTCCCGCTGCGGCCGCAGCGGCTTCAACGAACGATGCAGGTTCCGACACCAAATCATCGGGCATATCAAATGAATTGATTCTTGGGGCCTTGGCCTTGGTCTTTGCACTTTTGGTGTTCATGTTGTTTTCGGTGAACAAGACCTTGAAAAGGGTGATGGCTTCCAATGGGATCGATGTCGAAAAAGAATTCGGAAAGCGAACCCCGATTTGGAAGGCTTTCGCCAAAAACCAATTTTTGGTTTTGGTTACTTCCATACTATTATTGTTGACTGCAGGTTACTTTGCCTATGGTTGGATGATGCAGGTCGGTGTGGATCAAGGATACCAACCCATTCAACCTATTCACTATTCGCATAAAATACATGCCGGGGACAACAAAATAGAATGTAAGTACTGCCACTCTTCGGCAAGGGTTTCCAAGACCTCAGGTATTCCATCGTTGAATGTTTGTATGAACTGCCACAAATCGATTTACGAATACAAAGGTAATCCCGAAGGCCCGAGCAGGGAAGATTTGGCCAATGGCTATACCAATGAATTCTATACCGGCGAAATCAAAAAATTGTACAAGGCCGTTGGATGGGATGAGGAAAATCAAAAATATACCGGTGAATCACAACCGATAGAATGGATTCGAATTCACAATTTGCCTGACTTTGCCTATTTCAACCATTCACAGCATGTATCGGTGGCCGGTCTTGAATGCCAGACTTGCCATGGCCCGGTAGAGGAAATGGAGATTATGTACCAATATTCGCCATTGACCATGGGTTGGTGTGTCAATTGTCATAGAGAGACCAACGTAAAAGTCGAGGGCAACGAGTACTACGAAAAAATACACGCCGAGCTTTCCAAGAAATATGGGGTCGAGAACCTAACGGCAGCCCAGATGGGTGGACTTGAATGTGGAAAGTGTCATTATTAAAGAACTAAGCAGCTAATTACAGAGATATACGTATGGCATCGAATAAAAAATATTGGAAGAGCGAAGCGGAGTTAAATCCCAACGATTCCATTGTTGAGACGCTACGGCAGAATGAATTTGTTGAAGAGATTCCTGTTGATCAATTTTTAGGTGATAAGGAAACTTTGGAGTCAAGCCAGACCAATAGACGTGATTTTCTAAAATATGTCGGGTTCAGTACCGCTGCGGCTGCCATGGCGGCATGTGAAGGACCGGTTGTAAAGTCCATTCCCTATGTAGTGCAGCCCGAAACCATTGTTCCCGGGGTGTCCAATTATTATGCAACTACGATAGCCGATGGTTTTGATTTTGCCAGTATATTGGTAAAGACCAGAGAAGGTCGTCCAATAAAAATAGAGAACAATACCGATGCCAAAGTGGGTGGAAATGCCAATGCACGGGTGCAGGCTTCGGTCTTATCGTTATATGACAGCACCAGATTGCAAGGGCCCGTTGCCAATGGTGAGCCTGTAGATTGGGATACATTGGACGCAACGGTCAAGGCCCAACTGGGAACGGCTAAAAATTCGGGAAAACAAATTGCGGTCTTAACATCGACCTATGCAAGTCCTTCTACGGAACGGTTGATCGCCGAGTTCAAAGAGGCCTACGGAAATGTAAACCATGTCGTTTATGATGCCATTTCGGAAGATGCGGCGTTGACAGCATTCGAGAACAGATATGGTCAACGGGCAATGGCCGATTATAATTTTGAGAAGGCGGAAACGATAGTTTCCTTCGGTGCTGATTTCTTGGGAGATTGGCAAGGAGGCGGATATGACAGTGGTTATTCCAAAGGACGCATCCCTAAGAACGGAAAAATGTCGCGTCACGTACAGTTCGAAGCGAATATGTCATTGACAGGGGCCAATGCCGATAAAAGAGTGCCTTTGACTCCGATGCAGCAGAAAGTTGCCCTGGCCAAGCTATATGCCACATTGAACGGTACAAGTATCGGAGGCGAACTTCCCGATTACGCCCAAAGGGCAATAGACAACGTAGCGGCCGATATTAGAAAGAATACTTCAGCTGCGGTTGTTGTGACCGGACTCGATGATGTAAACGCTCAGGCGGTCGTGTTGGCAATAAACGAAATGTTGGGCAGCAAGGCTTTCGATACCGTTGCGCCTAGATATACGAGACAAGGTAATGTCAATGCGGTCAATCAGTTGATAGCCGATATGAAATCGGGTAAAGTTGGCGTTCTATTGATGGATGGTGTCAACCCGATGTATTCCCTTCCAAATGCGGCCGATTTTAAAGAGGGGCTTGATAACGTGACCCTTTCCGTTTCGTTCACTACAAATTGGAACGAGACGACCGAGGTTACTACATATGCTGCGGCTTCTAACCATTATTTGGAATCTTGGGGCGATGCCCAATTCAAAAAGGGATATTATAGTTTGGCGCAACCCGTTATCCGGGAGTTGTTCGATACGCGACAGTTTCAAGGAGCCTTGTTAAAATGGATGGGTAGCGATCAAAACTACTATGATTATATAACAGAAACTTGGAACACGAGCATCCTCAATGGAGGTAGTTGGAACCAGGCACTTCAAGATGGTGTTTTTGTATCCTCAGGCGAACCAATGGCCTCGGAAGGGGAAACAGCAGATCCGGCGATATCGACAGTCGTGGTTGACGATAAAGAAGTCGGTTCTGAATCGGAAGAAGTAGCCGAAACGGCCATTGTGCCCATTGCTTCGGCAGTGCGTAATCTTTCAAATGCGACAAGCGGTGGCGGAATGGAATTGACCCTGTATTCAAAAGTGGGTATGGGCGACGGCCAGCAAGCCGGTAACCCTTGGTTGCAAGAATTTCCCGATCCTATTACCAGGGTTTCATGGGACAATTATGTGACCGTTTCAAAAGCTGATGCCGAAAAATTAGGATTGGAAAACTTCAATGTTGCCAACGGTGGATTGAACGGTAGTTATGCTAAGTTAACGGTCAATGGAGTTTCTATTGACAAGGTTCCCGTAATCGTTCAACCGGGCCAGGCGAACGGATCCGTTGGTCTTTCTTTCGGCTATGGGAAAAAAGTGGGAATGCAGTCTGAAATGCAGACCGGTGTCAATGCCTATCCGTTATATCAGAATTTTAATGCTTCCCAGACAGTGACTTTGGAAAAATCTTCCGGTGAGCATGAGTTTGCCTGTATCCAATTGCATAATACCCTGATGGGTAGGGGCGATATTATTAAAGAAACGACCCTTGAAATTTTCAATACACGCGATCATGCCGAATGGAACCCGATACCCCAAGTTTCATTAAACCATCAAGAAGTTCCAGCTACAACTGTGGATTTGTGGGATAGCTTTGACCGTTCGATAGGACATCATTTTAACCTGTCCATCGATTTGAATGCATGTACCGGTTGCGGAGCTTGTGTTATTGCATGCCATGCGGAAAACAATGTTCCGGTGGTCGGTAAGGAAGAAGTTAGAAAGAGTCGCGATATGCACTGGTTGCGTATCGATAGATATTATTCTTCACAAGATACTTTTGAAGAAGACGATACCAAGAAAGAAGAACTTGACGGTCTTTGGGGAGAAAAAGGATCGCTGGGCGGTTTTGGCGAAATGGAGAGCCCCGCAACCAATCCTCAAGTGGCGTTTCAACCCGTAATGTGCCAGCATTGCAACCATGCCCCGTGTGAAACGGTATGTCCTGTTGCTGCAACATCACACAGTCGTCAGGGGCAAAACCATATGGCTTACAACCGTTGTGTCGGAACCCGCTATTGTGCGAACAACTGTCCATATAAAGTACGTAGGTTCAATTGGTTCCTGTACAATAACAACGACGAGTTCGATTACTATATGAACAATGATCTGGGCAAAATGGTGATTAATCCTGATGTCAATGTTCGGTCGCGTGGAGTAATGGAAAAATGCTCGATGTGTATCCAAAAAACACAGAAGACGATATTGGATGCCAAGCGCGATGGAAGATCGATCAAGGATGGTGAATTCCAAACTGCCTGTTCGGCGGCTTGTGGTAGTGGTGCCATGGTGTTCGGGGATGTGAACGATAAGGACAGCAAGGTAGCCGAATTAAAGAAGAGTAATCGAATGTATCATTTGTTGGAACATGTCGGTACTAAACCTAATGTCTTCTATCACGTTAAAGTGAGAAATACCAACGAAGCATAAACACACGAAAAGAAGGAACGTAACTAGATAATAAATTATGGCGTCGCATTACGAAGCACCTATACGAAGACCCTTGGTAATTGGAGATAAAGATTACCACGATGTATCAGTGGATATCGCCGCTCCGATCGAAGGAAGGGCCAACAAACATTGGTGGATTGTTTTTTCCATTTCCTTGGCAGCATTTCTTTGGGGGGTCGGTTGTATAGTTTATACCATTTCTACCGGGATAGGTGTTTGGGGATTGAATAAAACCGTTGGCTGGGCCTGGGATATTACCAACTTTGTTTGGTGGGTAGGTATCGGTCATGCCGGAACCTTGATTTCGGCCGTATTGTTGCTTTTCAGACAAAAATGGAGAATGGCCATCAACCGTTCCGCGGAGGCAATGACCATTTTTTCGGTTATTCAAGCGGGACTGTTTCCTGTGATTCACATGGGACGTGTTTGGGTAGGATATTGGGTACTACCCATTCCGAACCAGTTCGGATCTTTATGGGTGAACTTTAACTCACCATTGCTCTGGGACGTATTTGCGATTTCTACATACCTATCCGTTTCATTGGTATTCTGGTATACCGGGCTGTTGCCGGATTTTGCAATGATTCGAGATCGGGCCGTGAAACCGTTTCAAAAGAAGATTTATAGCCTATTGAGCTTTGGATGGACGGGCCGTGCCAAAGATTGGCAACGTTTCGAGGAAGTGTCTTTGGTACTGGCAGGTTTGGCCACACCACTTGTACTTTCGGTACACACGATCGTATCGTTTGACTTTGCCACGTCGGTGATTCCAGGTTGGCATACGACCATATTTCCACCGTATTTCGTTGCGGGGGCCGTTTTCTCAGGGTTCGCGATGGTAAATACGCTGTTGATCATCATGCGTAAGGTCTGTCATTTAGAGGCCTATATTACCGTACAGCATATCGAATTGATGAACATAATCATCATGATTACAGGTTCGATCGTAGGCTGTGCCTATATTACCGAGCTTTTCATGGCCTGGTATTCGGGTGTCGAATACGAACAATACGCCTTTTTGAATAGGGCAACCGGACCTTATTGGTGGGCTTATTGGGCGATGATGACCTGTAATGTGTTCTCGCCGCAGTTTATGTGGTTCAAAAAATTGCGTACCAGTATCATGTTCTCCTTCTTCATTTCGATTGTTGTGAACATCGGTATGTGGTTCGAGCGTTTCGTAATTATCGTGACCTCATTGCATAGGGATTATCTTCCTTCTTCTTGGACGATGTTCTCACCAACTTATGTTGACATAGGAATTTTCGTCGGAACTTTGGGATTCTTCTTTGTATTGTTCCTTTTATACGCCAGAACGTTCCCGGTCATTGCTCAGGCAGAGGTTAAATCCATTTTGAAATCATCCGGGGAGAAATACAAGAAGTTGCGAGATGCCGGTCAGCCGTTATACCAGATCAGTAAAACGGGTGTTGTGAAAGAAAAAGAACTTGTTGATGAAGTCGTTGAAAATATAGTCGAGGAAAAACCTAGTGTAGCTCCATCGGAAAAGAAGGAAGTTTCAAGTTTGCTGGATTCCATCGGTACTTTTGACGCCTCTAAGGAAATGCCCGATGACTTGAAGAAAGTCAAGGGAATAGGTCCGAAAATGGAAAAAACCTTGAACCAGATAGGAATTTTTACGTTCGCACAGGTAAGCCGAATGACCGAAAAAGAATATAATCTGTTGGATTCCATTACCGAGGCTTTCCCTGGAAGAGCGCAACGTGACGATTGGGCAGGTCAGGCAAGAAAACTAAATAACAAGAAGTAGATATGGCATCAAAAGTTATTCACGCATATTACAATGATGACGATGTGCTGATGCATGCGGTCAAGAAGGTAAAAACTGCAAAACATCATATCGAAGAAGTATATTGCCCGTTTCCGGTACATGGCTTGGACAAGGCTATGGGCCTTGCCCCGACACGTATTGCCATTACATCGTTTATGTACGGTTGTTTGGGCTTGACCGTGGCCATCGTGATGATGAACTATATTATGATCGAAGACTGGCCACAGGATATCGGCGGTAAACCCAGTTTCAGCTATATCGAGAACATGCCTGCATTCGTACCGATTATGTTCGAATTGACGGTGTTTTTTGCCGCGCACTTAATGGTCATTACCTTCTATTTAAGAAGCAAGTTATGGCCGTTCAAAAAAGCGGAAAATCCTGATGTGCGTACTACGGACGACCATTTTGTCATGGAAATCGAAATTCATGACAATGAAAAAGAATTGAAAGACCTACTGTTGGATACCGGTGCTGTAGAGATAAACGTATCAGAAAAAAACCTTCATTAAGTATGAAAAGTTTTGGAAAAATAATCGGCGTATTTGGCCTTCTTTTGATAACGGCTTCGTGTATGCATGAAAAAAGCCGTAACTACCAATACATGCCCAATATGTATGAGCCTGTGGGTTATGAGACCTATGGTGAAATTGGTTTTCTTCCAGGTAGCCAAGAGGCGATGGTGCCTCCGGCCAATACTATTCCTCGTGGATGGATGCCATATGAATTTGAAAATACTCCGGAAGGAAAAGAATTGGCACGGTTGAACCAGAGTCCGTTGGATTCTTTGCAGATAGACAAAAATTTGGCTGCTGGCGGGGAGCTTTATACCATTTACTGTGCCATCTGTCATGGCGACAAGGGTGACGGTCAAGGTACATTGGTCAAACGTGAAAAGATTTTGGGTGTACCGAGTTATGCCGATGCCGCCCGTAATATTACGGTAGGCACCAGTTTTCATACAATTCAGTATGGCTTGAACTCAATGGGTTCTTATGCCGCTCAATTGAATACGCATGAGATGTGGCAGGTGTCGGAGTATGTCATGAAGTTGAAGCAAGACTTAACAAAATAATACATAGCGAAATATGTACACAATTTCGAATAGGTTAAAAATAGGTGCCATTGTTTTGATGGTAGTAGGTGCCTTGGCAATGGCGTATGGTTTTGTCACGATGCCAAGTACGGTAGAAGAGGCGAAAGAAATGGTTGCCGCCCATGGTGATGGTCACGGAGGTTCACATGGTGCTGAGGCAACACATGCTGATGAAGGACATGGAGTTGCGGTGGAAAGTCATGGGGAAGGACATGATGCCTCACATGATGAACATCTACTTCAGCAATTGCGTAATAAACCGTGGGCCGCGTTATACGTTGCCGCGTTCTTTTTCATGATGATTTCCTTGGGCGTATTGGCATTTTATGCCATTCAGCGTGCCGCTCAGGCTGGTTGGTCGCCATTGCTCTTTAGGGTCATGGAAGGTATTACGGCCTACTTGGTTCCCGGTGGTATAATCGTATTCGTCATTCTGGTACTTTCGGTAATGCATATGAATCACTTATTCGTTTGGATGGATGCCGATGTAGTCGCTCATGACCATCTTCTGCAAGGAAAATCGGGTTATCTGAATCCGGTCTTCTTTTTGATTCGTGCCGCTATCTTTTTAGGCGGTTGGATTTTGTACCGGGAGTATTCAAGAAAATTGTCATTGCAGCAAGACGAGGCCGACGATAACTCCAATTTCAAACTTAACTTTCGAATATCGGCTGCATTTTTGGTTTTCTACTTGGTTTCGGAATCCATCATGTCTTGGGATTGGCTTATGAGCGTAGAACCACACTGGTTCAGTACATTGTTCGGTTGGTATACTTTTGCCGGTATGATCGTTTCGGGGGTAACCGTAATAGCCATGGTCACCATTTACCTGAAATCAAAAGGCCATTTACCCGATGTTAACGATAGCCACATACATGATTTGGCCAAGTTTATGTTCGGTTTCAGTATTTTTTGGACCTACCTTTGGTTTTCGCAATTCATGTTGATATGGTATTCGAACATTCCGGAAGAGGTTACCTATTTCGTTGCCCGTATCGAAGATTATAAACTGCCATTTTTTGGAATGGTGGTGATGAACTTTGTATTTCCCTTCTTGATATTGATGAACAGTGATTTCAAACGTGTCAATTGGTTTGTGATCATGGCGGGAATCATAATTTTGGTGGGGCACTATATTGATATATTTAATATGATCATGCCTTCGACCGTGGGAGACCAATGGTACATTGGTACTACCGAGATCGGTGCGATATTGTTCTTTGCAGGATTCTTTATTTTTTGGGTATTCAGGGCACTTTCAACGGTGCCGTTACAGCCGAAACGGAATCCATTTATTGAAGAAAGCAAGCATTTTCACTATTAGTAAGTAAAGTATAATACTAAATCATACGATGACTACATTATTAACTTTAGCCGTTTTAATACTGGTTTTCATTGCCATTTGGCAAATGACCAAAATATTCGAATTATCCCAGTTGAGAACGGAGACTGCGCAGATAGCGAACGAACAGGACAACAAGAACAATGCGTACCTAATGTTTGCATTTCTGATATTCATTTATGCAATAACCATTTTTAGTTTCTGGAAATACGGCAAGTTTCTTTTGCCCGAGGCATCTTCGGCCCATGGTGCCGAGTATGATAGCTTGATGCTGATGTCTTTTGTAATCATTTTCATAGTACAGACGCTTACCCAATTTTTATTGCATTATTTTGCGTATAAATATCGCGGCAAGGCAGGTAGAAAGGCACTGTTCTTTGCCGATAGCAATAAGTTGGAGGCGATTTGGACCATTATTCCCGTTATCGTATTAGCTGCATTGATCCTGTGGGGATTGTACACCTGGACCAATATAATGGATGTCAACGAAGAGGATGACCCTTTGGTAGTGGAACTCTATGCCCAACAATTCAATTGGACCGCACGATATGCCGGGGCCGACAATGTATTGGGCGGGGCCAATGTTAGGATGATTGATATCGACAGGGCGAACGTACTCGGACTCGACGAAGCCGACACCTATGCCTCTGATGATGTAATCGTTAAGGAACTGCACCTTCCGGTGGGTCGAAAGGTAAACTTTAAATTTCGTTCGCAGGATGTTCTGCATTCGGCTTATTTTCCACATTTTAGGGCTCAGATGAACTGTGTGCCGGGTATGATTACCGAGTTTTCGTTTACACCGATAACCACTACGGCCGATATGAGACAAAACCCTGATATTATCGATAAGGTCGAAAGAACTAATATCATTAGGGCCGAAAGGGCCGCGAACGGTGAACCCAATTCGGATCCGTGGGAATTCGACTATGTTTTGCTCTGTAACAAAATTTGCGGAAAGTCACATTATAATATGCAGATGAAGATTATTGTAGAGACCGAAGAGGAATATAACGAATGGATGAAGACACAACAGACTTTCGGTCAGACCATGGCTTCGATGCAATAGATTATATAGTTTTACAAGATTAATAAAAACAAAAGAAGAATGTCTGCCACAGCACACGAACACGTAGAAGATCATGCAGAAGGGCATCATCATCACAAAGAGACCTTTATAACAAAGTACATTTTTAGCCAAGACCATAAGATGATTGCCAAGCAGTACCTCATCACGGGTATCTTGGTAATGGGTTTTATCGGTATTGCCATGTCATTGCTCTTTAGAATGCAACTGGCCTGGCCGGGAGAGTCATTTTCAATTTTTGAAGCTGTATTGGGCAAATGGGCCCCCGACGGCGTTATGGATGCCGACGTTTACCTTTCATTGGTGACCATTCACGGTACCATTATGGTCTTTTTTGTATTGACTGCAGGACTTAGCGGTACATTCAGTAACCTCTTGATCCCGCTACAGATAGGTGCCCGTGATATGGCTTCAGGATTTTTGAACATGATCTCGTATTGGTTGTTTTTCATTTCTGCGGTAATAATGGTCATTTCGCTCTTTGTCGAGTCTGGACCAGCTGCAGCCGGATGGACCATCTATCCCCCGCTTAGTGCATTACCCATGGCCCAGTCCGGGTCGGGTATGGGCATGACCTTGTGGTTGGTATCCATGGCGATATTTATCGCATCCTCGTTATTGGGGTCATTGAATTATATTGTTACCATTCTCAACTTAAGAACTAAAGGCATGTCTATGACGAGATTGCCCTTGACCATTTGGGCATTTTTCGTAACGGCGATTATCGGGGTTATTTCCTTTCCCGTGTTGCTTTCGGCGGCATTGCTGTTATTGATGGATAGAAGTTTCGGAACATCTTTTTTCTTGTCCGATATCTTTATTCAAGGGGAAGTATTGCATTATCAAGGCGGTTCCCCGGTATTGTACGAACACCTGTTTTGGTTCCTCGGACACCCTGAGGTATATATTGTAATTCTTCCCGCAATGGGTATCGTATCCGAAGTTATGGCGGTTAATTCTCGGAAGCCTATCTTCGGATATCGTGCCATGATCGCATCAATTATAGCGATTGCATTTTTATCGACCATCGTTTGGGGTCATCATATGTTCATTTCAGGTATGAATCCGTTCTTGGGATCGGTATTTACCTTTACCACTTTGTTGATTGCGATTCCATCGGCGGTGAAGGCCTTCAACTGGATTACCACTTTATGGAAAGGAAACTTACAGATGAACCCGGGGATGTTATTTTCCATTGCTATGGTATCGACTTTCATTACCGGGGGATTGACTGGAATCATTCTAGGTGACAGTGCCTTGGATATCAATGTTCATGATACCTATTTCGTAGTAGCCCACTTTCATTTGGTGATGGGTATTTCTGCGCTTTATGGCGTTTTTGCAGGGGTTTATCATTGGTTCCCTAAAATGTTCGAAGGCAAGATGATGAACAAGAATTTAGGCTATGTACACTTTTGGATTACGGCCGTCGGTGCCTATGGTATATTCTTTCCCATGCATTTTATCGGTATGGCCGGGGTGCCTAGAAGATATTATGAGAACACCGCTTTTCCTATGTTCGATGAGATGACCAACATACAGGTATTGATGACCGTTTTTGCACTGATAACAGCGGGAGCTCAATTGGTCTTTACCTATAATTTTATCAGTAGTGTTTTCTTCGGCAAGAAAGGCCCTAAAAACCCATGGAAAGCCAATACTTTGGAATGGACTGCAGAGGTAAAGCACATTCATGGTAATTGGGACGGGCCAATACCTGAAGTGCACCGTTGGGCCTATGATTACAGCAAGACCGATGAGAACGGAGAGTATGTGATTCCAGGTCAGGATTTTGTACCTCAAACGGTACCGTTACAGGAAGACGAGGAAGAATTACAGCATTAAGACTTTTATTTATATCAACTAAAATGCCCAGCTTTTCAAGTTGGGCATTTTTTTTGATACATTTAGTTTATAATTCCCCGAACAGGGTTTGAAGGAGTTTTTTCTATTTTGAGGAAAGGTTTAGATTCACTCAAAGAAATACGGCTCCTTTGGCAATGAGAATACGATATGAAGAACATAACATTTTTTATCGCCCTGATTTTATGTTTTCAGGCGATAGGTCAGCGCAAACCAAAGATCAAGGGCAATAGGAACGTTGTAGATGTAAGCGAAAGCCTTCCAGCCTTTAGTGCAATAGAGTTAAAAGATGATTTGGATATTACCCTACAGAAGGCTTCATCCGAAGGGTATGCCATTTCCGCAGATGACAACCTGATCGATGTTCTGAAATTCGAAGTACAGGACAATACTTTGGTCATCAGCTCATATTATAATATTACGGGCAAGAAAAAATTGGATATCACGATTGATTACAAGTATCTGGAAACCATTACCATGCGAGATGGTCAAATCGAAATGAAGGACATTATTTCGGTCGAGCAACTTTATATCAATACCTTTGGCAGTTCTAAATTGCAATTGAATGCCAATGCGCCATTTGTTCAGGTCAATATGGAAGGAAATAGCTCCGGGGACTTAAATATTAACAGTGATTCTCTGAATATTGTCCTAAAAGATAGAATCGATGTCGGCATTTATGCGGTCAGTGATTCAAATACACTGAAAATGACCGAAAGTGCAGGGGCAAAGTTGGAAGGAACTACCGATACATTTATAGTCAATCTTTCAGGTAATTCAAACCTAAAGGCCGAAAAATTGGAAGCCGCCAGTGTTATGGCGGATTTAGAGGGGTCTCCCAGTGCCCGTATCAACGCCTACAAAGATTTTGAGCTTTCTTCACGGGGTTCTTCGAAAACCTATTTTTATGGTGCGGCGAAAATAGTACTTGTTGATTTTCTCGACACTTCGCAACTTAATAAGGAGAAGTAGCTTATTGTTTATTGGGCTATAGGTGCGGTCATACAATGCGCTGGAATACCGAATCCGTCTACAAGAACACCAATATGGGGGCGCAACTCGGTAGATAATCTTTCGACCCGTTGGCGGATCGCCTTTGATTTGTTGTTGCCAAAATAGCCTTGTTCAAGATACCAGCTGGCATCTTTTCGAAGTTCATGCAAGGCATGGAGTGTTCCAAGTTTTTCAAAAACCAACCTGTTTTTTTCATCGGTTATTTCATTCGTGAAATCGCAATAAATGTTGTAGGCCAATTCATGACTATAGGCTTTTCCCAATGCCAAAAGATGGGTTTGCACTTTCAAAAAAGCCTGATACGAAGGAATGCCCTTTTTGATGTAGTCACGAATGCGCATGGCCAAGGTATAGGTCAACCGTCGCGTTCTATAGTCGAAGGCGTGTTTGTGAAACTTTGGGTTGTATAAATGATCTTTATCGACCTTGTTCGAGTAAACCGGATTGATGGTAGTCAGTTTATCGCTTAACTGCATTCCCAATATTTTAAGGACCGAAGCAAAACCGGCACTATTGAATTCGGCTTTGAAATCGGAGAGTACACCTTTGGCGGCCAATTGCAACAGTACCGTATTGTCGCCTTCAAAAGTCGTAAAGATATCGACATCGCCCTTTAGGTCGGCAATGCGATTTTCGATAAGATATCCCTTTCCGCCACAGGCTTCACGGCATTCTTGGATCGTTTCATTGGCATACCAAGTGATAATGGACTTAAGTCCCGCAACCTGTGTCTCGACTTTCCGTTTATCCGGCTGAGAATCATCGCAGTAAATTTCCATCATTTTATCCAAGGCAACGTGGTATACATAGGCACTGGCGACCAAAGGTGTCAAACGCAATTGATGTGAAGGATAATCCATCAAGAGATCTTCCTGTATCTTGATGCTATCGTTGAACTGCC
The DNA here is from genome assembly GCA_030428705.1 of Bacteroidia bacterium. GTDB lineage: Bacteria > Bacteroidota > Bacteroidia > Flavobacteriales > Flavobacteriaceae > Meishania. The sequence goes on along the minus strand of JAUIDI010000002.1, from coordinate 589,465 downwards.
TGCGTTTAAGTGCGTGTTTAATGGCAATGGCCAGGGCCATTTTGGCGCCTCCCAACCCTGCTCGCGCTACGCAGATTCTTCCGCCTACCAAAGTGCCCAACATAGTAAAAAAACGCTTATTAGGATTCTTGATGTCCGAATGGTATGTACCATCCGATTTTATTTCTCCATATTTGTCCAAAAGATTTTCTCGTGGAACGGAAACCTGATCGAACCAGATCTTTCCGTTGTCCACACCATTCAATCCTAGTTTGTAGCCGTTGTCGGCTACTCTGATCCCCGGGAGTACCTTATGGTTCGAATCCCTGAGCGGTACAAGAATGGCATGTACCCCTTCGTTCTTTCCGTCCACGATGAGTTGCGCGAACACCGAGGCCATTTTTGAATGAAGGGCATTTCCGATATATTCTTTATTGTCATTTTTACCGGGGGTGTGAACAATAATGTTATCCGACGTTTTATCGTAAGTTGCAGTCGTTTTAACGCCCCTGACGTTGGATCCATGTCCCGTTTCGGTCATTGCAAAGCAGCCTAATAAATGGGCGTTGCCTGCATCGTTCAGGTATTTTTCATGATGTTTTTTGGTGCCCAGTTTTTGAATACTCCCTCCAAAAAGGCCAAATTGTACCCCGAATTTTATCGTAAGGCTAGCGTCGGCATACATCAGGTTTTCGAACATATAGGCATAACCTTCCATGTTTCCGGTTCCACCATAATTGGTAGGGTAGGCCATGGCTCCATATCCCTTTTTGGCCAGAAACTTGACTTGATTCAGAACAACTTCACGAAATCCTTCCTTATCCCTATGGATATCCCATTTAAAAATGTCGTTTTTTAAAACGGTTCTGAAGTCATCTACAACATTGGCATGTTTTCCCTTTAAAAGAATGTCGATTTCCATGGCGTCATAAAAATCGGAAGTACTTTCATGAACCACCTCCACATCAAAAAGATGGTTATAGTGATTGGGCTGTATGCCCAAGTTTATCTCGATATGTTTTAGGTTATCGTTAAACGGACATGTATCATAATACTTGCAAACAACTTTTTGACTGAAAGTGGCTAATGGGTAGGTATCACTTTCAATCAACTTGACTTCCGAATTCGATACAATATGTTTCCATTTTTTAAGTTCGTCATCCGAAGGCGGACTTTCAGGATTCAACCAAGAATACAATAGGTCTTGTTCACCTTTTGAAAGTTCCGTGTCTTGGGCAATGGCTTTTTGAACTATATTCAGCTCTGAGGCCGTTATAAGATCATCGGACCAAATGACATAAAAAAAGGGAATATATTGAAGAAGCCCTGGGGAATAATCGTTTTCTTGCATGCATTGAAATTACAATATTTAGAGCAATATATGTATCGCCTTTTGATCAGGTAAAACAAAAGTCCCCGCCGCATTGGCACGACGGAGACTTTCTGAAAACAAAATTATAACTAACTAAGATTGAAACTCTAAATTCTTAGGCCCAGCGGCAACAATATCCGCGTTGACATTGTCAGCAAACTGTTTGAAGTTGTCGGTGAAGAGTTTGATGAGCTTCTTTTTGACTTCATCATATTTGGCCTTATCGTCCCAAGTATTCTTGGGAACAAGAACCTCGGAAGGCACATTCGGACAGCTCGTTGGAATTTGGAATCCAAATTCCTCATCTTTCACGAAATCCACGTTGTCAAAGTCTTTGTTGTGAATGGCGTCGATCATCGCACGGGTGTATTTTAATTTCATTCTTGAACCTACACCATGGGCGCCACCTGTCCAACCGGTATTGACCAACCAGGCCGTGACCTTGTGTTCCTTAATTTTTTTGGCCAATAGCTCTGCATATTTATTCGGATGCCACATCATAAAAGCGGCTCCGAAACAGGCGCTAAAAGTGGCCTGAGGCTCGGTTACGCCCATTTCGGTACCGGCTACTTTGGCCGTATATCCCGAAATGAAGTGGTAACTGGCCTGTTCGGGAGTCAATTTACTCACTGGGGGTAGCACTCCAAAAGCATCACAGGTCAAGAATATAATATTTTCGGGATGGCCCGCTATACAAGGCATTTGAATGTTTTCAATGTAATGGATGGGGTACGAGGCCCTTGTGTTTTGGGTAATCGAAGTGTCGGAATAATCCACTTGCCGGGTCTCTTTGTCATAAACCACATTTTCGAGTACGGTCCCGAATTTTATGGCATTGAAAATATCGGGTTCTTTTTCGGCGGAAAGATCGATGGCCTTTGCATAACATCCGCCTTCAATATTAAAGGTGCCTTCATTGGTCCAACAATGTTCGTCGTCACCGATAAGCTTTCGTTTCGGGTCGGCGCTCAAAGTAGTTTTTCCAGTCCCCGAAAGACCAAATAAAATGGTTACATCGTCCTTTTCGCCTACATTGGCCGAGCAGTGCATTGGCAGCACGTTCTGTAAGGGCATCAGATAGTTCATAATCGAAAAGATTCCCTTTTTCATCTCACCGGCGTATTCGGTACCTAGAATCACGATTTCCTTTCGTTCCAGATTGATATCGACGCTCGTTTTCGATGTCATTTCAGAGGTATATTGATTTGCTGGAAACTGTCCTGCATTGAAAATAACGTAATCAGGCTCCCCAAAATCGGCAAGTTCTTCTTGCGTGGGCATAATCAACATATTCTGCATGAAGAGCGCATGGTAGGCCCTTGTACAGATGATTCGGGTCTTGATACGGTATTTGGGATCCCAACCGGCAAAAGCATCGACGACATACAGATGTTCGCAAATGTTCAGGTAGTCGATCGCCCTTTCATGGTTGACCATAAAAGTATGTTCGTCCAAACCAATATTGATAGCTCCCCAATCGATGTTGCCTTCTGAATCAGGATGCTTTACAATACGTTTATCTTTTGGGCTGCGGCCGGTTTTTTCACCCGAATAGGTCATAAGGGCGCCTACATCTGAAATGGCGGTACCTTTTTCAAGCCGAAGGCCTAATTCATAAAGAATCGGGACACTGGTATTTCTATAAATGTTGGTGGTATGGATACCGTAATTTTCTAAATTGAATGGTGTTGACATGATTTTTATTTTAAGGTGGACAATAAAATATAAAGGTCTTGATTGTTACAATCAAAAAAGATGATAATTGTCATCTTGCCCTAACTAGCTTAATTTTTTTGCGTATTTCGTGAGGGTTAGTTTTAGTATCTTTGTTAGGGTATGAACGATTTTTTAGATGCAACGGGCGAACACCTTTCCCCTGAGGAATTGGATATTGAACGTGCCTTACGTCCTGTAAGTTTTGATGATTTTACGGGGCAGGCACAGGTGCTTGAAAATCTAAAGGTTTTCGTACAGGCGGCGAACCAGCGGGGCGAAGCCTTGGATCATACACTTTTCCACGGCCCTCCTGGACTGGGAAAGACCACCTTGGCCCATATTTTGGCCAACGAATTGGGGGTCGGCATCAAGGTCACCTCAGGGCCGGTGTTGGACAAACCGGGCGATTTGGCGGGTTTGCTTACCAACCTTGAGGAACGCGACGTTTTGTTCATCGACGAAATCCATCGGTTGAGCCCCATTGTGGAGGAGTACCTCTATTCGGCCATGGAAGATTATAAAATTGATATTATGATCGAGACCGGACCCAATGCACGGTCGGTTCAGATCAATTTGTCCCCGTTTACCTTGGTTGGGGCTACCACCCGATCGGGATTGTTGACCGCACCCATGCGGGCCCGTTTTGGTATCACTAGCCGATTGGAATACTACGATACCGAATTATTGTCCACGATTGTGCAGCGAAGTTCGGATATTTTAAGAGTACCTATTACCAACGAGGCCGCTATAGAAATCGCCGGGCGGAGTAGAGGGACACCCCGTATCTGTAATGCACTACTACGACGTGTTCGTGATTTTGCCCAAATAAAAGGGAATGGTAATATCGATATCGATATCTCAAAATTCGGCTTGAAAGCCTTGAATGTGGATGCTCATGGTCTTGATGAGATGGACAATAAGATTCTCACCACCATCATAGATAAGTTCAAGGGAGGCCCTGTGGGCATTACTACCTTGGCCACGGCAGTATCTGAAAGTGCCGAAACCATTGAAGAGGTGTACGAACCTTTTTTGATTCAACAGGGCTTTATTATGCGCACCCCCCGTGGTAGGGAAGTGACCGAGTTGGCCTATAAACATTTGGGAAGGATTAAAGGGGGTAGGCAACCTGGTCTATTTTAACAATTTTCCTATCTTAAAACTTTCTTTACGCAAATTGACATCCCGACTGACCCAGAAATCATGGATTGTCAAAATTGTAACATCATGTTTTCTTTTTTTTAATCTGTTTTTTCATTATTGTAAATGAATCAAAGTTTTTCTATTTCACAATAACTTCAGGTAGAAATGGAATAGCCTTTCAGCAACATTTCCATGGCCCATTTAAGTGTTTCCTTAGATTTCTCAGTGCTCAGGTCACATACATCCTTGGTGACTAAAATGGCCTCAATCCCCATCAACAGAACGGCAATGGTTGCCAATTTTTCTTTATCTGATTCTTTAATAGCTTTTCCATTTGAATTTAAATAATTCCTTATGGTTGTAATACGGTTTTGTCCCCTTTCCAATTTGGGGTCGGAAGAAGATAAGAAGGCCCCAAGAAATCTCTTTGACGGATTCTCATTTTTAAGTATAAAATCTAGATAGGAGGCCTGAATGCCTAACATGGCCTCCGATAGGCTGTCATTGACGTGTTTTTTAGCCAGTTTTTCACCATCAGGTACATTAAGATGCAGTATAAGTTCGGTAGCTATGGAATCGGTATTGGAATAATATCGGTAAATGGTGGCCCTGGAAATACCCGCCGTTTGGGCAATCTCATCCATGTTCAAAGGCTTGTTAAGTTTCGCAATTTTGCTGGCAGCTTCTAGAATTTTTTTTCGAGTGGCCAGCTTCTGTCTTCTTCGCCCGGACTGTAGGTGCTTATTATTCATGAGACAAATGTCTTATAAAATTTTGAAAATTAAAAATAAGTTTTTATTATTGTGAGATAAAAATCTCATAAAATGAAAACCAACCAATCTTTATGGATACTCGGCCAAAAGGTAACACTACATATAACAGCCGGTGATTATGACATGGCGGTAATAGAAACACCGGTAGGTGCCCAAGGGCCTCCACCGCACACACACAATAAGTTTAAAGAAGCATTTTTGATAATGGAAGGCGAAATGGAATTTTTCATAAATGGCGAATATAAAACCCTTACGGTCGGTGACTCATTGGACGTACCACCGGGCATATTGCATACCTTTTCTAACAAAGCGGATGTTCCTTGCAAATTTGTTAGCATTCATAGTCCAAAAGGATTTTTTAGTTTTTTCAAAAGATTTGGAGTTGATTATAGGGAGGAAAATGCCATAGAAAAATCCGTAAACCGGAGACCTTACAAAGGGTATTGGCTACGGCCCAAGATTTTGACATGTATATTCCCGAGCCATGAGAAATTTGATTTTTGTTTCGTAGAGTACGTACTCGTTCCGAAGGTTCTAAGGCATTTTTTAGCATACAGTACGTAAAGATATGTATTTCGTAATATGAAAGTATCCATTTATACATAATGCAATCTGGCCATCAAGAACACGACTTAAATTGTAAATAAACCTTAATATTTTGACCATATGAAGACAAAGACCAATCTAACGCTATTAATTATTTTGTTTGTACTTGTAGGTTGTCATGAAAAAAAATCGAACAATATAGAGCAGACAGTAGAAGAGAAACCAATAGAAAATGCACTAGAAGACCGAGGTGAATACTTAGTGAACATCATAGGCTGTGCCGATTGCCATACGCCCAAAAAAATGACAAAACAAGGTCCCGTACCCGACATGGAACGTTATATGATGGGTTTTGATAGTTCGGGAGCGCTGCCCCCGATTCCCGAGGATGTACCACTGGGTCCTTGGGCATTGTTCGCGGGCGACCTGACGGCTGCCGTAGGCCCTTGGGGAACTTCATATGCCGGTAATATAACCCCCCATGAAACAGGCATTGGAACATGGTCATTGGATCAATTCAAAAAAACCATGCGAGAGGGTAAGTACAAAGGATTAGATGATACAAGGCCCATCATGCCGCCTATGCCAGTCGAGGCCTATAAAAATCTAACGGATGAGGATATTGAGGCCATTTTTATGTACCTAAAATCTATAAAACCGATTGAAAATGTCGTACCAGGGTATCAACCACCATCTTCCTGAAAATCTTTTACAAAAGTTTTTAAAGAACCTTCAGGGTATGGATAAGATTGATATCCAAACCTGATTAAGACTGAAACCTTTGGTTGTAGTTTTTGATAGGGTTACATTACTTCAAAATCGCATTCTCATCGGAGAATTTTCGATAACTGAAATAAATAGTTGCGACGGCAAATGCAATCAAGGAAAATAGAATAATGGCATATTGGGTCATATCAACTGTTCCGGCCATAATCTCCTTTACCACCAGACCGATATTAAGTACGGGTACTAATACTGTGGCCCAGGTCAGTTCGATACCGGGCATCATTGCCAAAACCAAAGGCAATATGATTAACATGATGATAGGTGTGGCCTTGCTTTGAGCTTCTTTGAACGTTGTTGCCCCGGCAATCAATGAAATTATCAATCCCGATAGGAAAATAGAAAACGGAATCAACAATAAAAGGATTAAAGTAATCGATTGAGGACTCAACATTTCGTTTATGGCCATTTTAAAATTATCGGGTATTCCATCGATTAATTTGAGTCCGGCGATAAGTCCTACTAGGTTAAGAATTGCGGGAATAAATCCTAGCAATGACGCTACGATTGCTTTCCCTAACAAGACGGTAAACTTTGAAATTGGCAATGAAAGAGTGGTTTCAATGGTCTTTCTTTCCTTTTCGCCAGTAACCAGATCGATGGCCGCCAAGAGACAGCCTCCCCACATGGTCAAAATGAACAGGTAAGGAATAAAACCACCGATCCGTTTTCCGATCAATTCCTTTTGTTCCCCTATTTCGATATAGTTTTTTACAAAAGGGGTCATTTTATCAATGGGAACTTTTAATCGGGTTATGCGCTTATTTTTAAGCTGTGCTTCATAATCGTCGATTAACGAGCGGACACGATCGTTTACATTGTCTTTGGTGCCGTTACGGAAGATTTGCACTTCGCTGGTTTCCAGACTGTCCATTTGTGTATTCCAATCCGGTGGAAACACCAAAGCCGTTTGAACGGAATCGGCATTGATGAGCGTCTTAAAATCTTCTGTCCGCGAATAGATGGTCATTTTGTTCAGGGTATCATTGTTAATCAAAGTCATAAATTCTTTGGGCGCATTGACAAGTCCGATACGTATCGTTTTCTTCTGATTTTTTTCAGAAATCAACTGCGTCACCTTTATTGCCCCGATCATCAAAATAGGAACTAATAGCGTTGGTAAAACAATGGAGTTGATAATAGTTTTTTTATCCCGAAGAAGCTCCGAAAGCTCTTTTTTTATGATTAATGCCAAATCTCTCATATCAAGCTTCTTTTATGCGGTTAATAAATTCTTGGGTTAGGTTCTCGGCCTTCATTTCACTTTTGAAATTTTCGAAAGAATCGTTATAGATGACATTGCCTTTGTTGATAATGGCGAGATCGTCACAGAGCAAATCAACCTCGCTCATGATATGTGAAGAAAAGATTACGGTCTTACCGTTCTGTTTCGACTCTCGGATTAGGTCGATGATACTTTCGGCTGTAATGACGTCAAGACCGCTTGTGGGTTCATCAAAAATCAAGACTTCCGGATCATGAACCAGTGTTCGGGCGATAGAAACTTTTTGTTTCATACCTGTACTCATCTGTCCGATCCGTTTCTTTCTAAATTCATTGATTCCCAATTTTTCAAAGAGATATTCTTTACGTTCTTTAAGTTTGGTCTCCGGAATGCGGTATATTTTCCCAAAGAAATCCAGGGTCTCATCGGCATTCAGCCTTTCATACAGCCCGGTCGATCCGGTAAGGAAACCGATATGGTTTTTCACATCTTCATTTCCTTTAGAAATATCTACATTGTCAACAATGGCGGTACCTGATGAAGGGTTGATGATTCCTGCTATAATTCGGAGCGTGGTTGTTTTCCCGGCGCCATTCGGGCCTAACAAAGAAAAGATACGCCCCGGTCTGCATTCAAAGGAAACATTGTTTACCGCATTGACGGTTGAAGTCTCTTTTTTAAATCCTTTTTTTGTAACGACCTTAAAGGATTTGGTCAAATTCTGGACTTGTATCATGCTATGATCGGTTGATTCTTTTGGTTAGTAACAAAAAGCCAAAATTGTTACATTTTTCGTCATCAATTGATGATAGCAACGAAAGTAGCATATTTAAAATTCTTTTAATGTAGTTTTATCAGAGTTATAGAAGGGGGTTCGGAGTTCAAAAAAATTAAAATAATCAGTTTAAAAAGCGAACATACAAAATTGATCAAAGAGGAAGCAAAACGCCTCGGTTTTTTGTCATGCGGTATATCGAGGGCGAATTTTCTCGAAGAAGAAGCTCCTCGTCTAGAGAAGTGGCTTGAGAACAGTATGCATGGTGAAATGGGTTATATGGAAAACCATTTTGACAAACGATTGGATCCGAGGTTATTGGTTGATGGGGCCAAATCGGTTATATCGTTGTTGTTGAACTATTATCCTTCCGAAAAACAAACGACCAGTTCGTACAAAGTTTCCAAATATGCTTACGGGCAAGATTACCATCACGTGATAAAATCCAAGTTAAGGCGACTTCAAGAGTTTATTTTGGATGAAATAGGAGATATTAACGGGAGGGCCTTTGTGGATTCTGCTCCCGTATTGGATAAGGCCTGGGCAGCACGAAGCGGGCTGGGGTGGATTGGCAAGAATAGCAATCTCTTAACCAAGGAAGTTGGATCTTTCTATTTTATTGCCGAGCTCATTGTGGATTTGGAACTTCAATACGATACTCCGGCAACCGATCATTGCGGCACTTGTACCGCCTGTATCGATGCCTGTCCTACCGAAGCTATCGTAAAACCATACGTGGTAGATGGTAGCAAATGCATTTCATACTTTACGATTGAGCTGAAAAACGAGATTCCTTCTTCGGTAAAAGGGCAATTCGATGATTGGATTTTTGGCTGCGATATCTGCCAAGATGTATGTCCCTGGAACCGATTTTCGAAGGCCCATAATGAACCTTTGTTCGACCCGCATCCAGATTTATTGTCCATGTCCAAAAAGAATTGGGAGGAGATTACCGAAGATGTTTTTAAAAAAGTATTTCAGAAATCCGCTGTCAAGCGTACCAAGTTTTCAGGGTTGAAAAGAAATATCGATTTTTTAGGTTGACCATACGGGAGTATAGAGGGTTGAATATTACCTGTGATATTTGTAATTTTTTAATTGTAAACTAGTTATGAGCAAGCTCGCCAGAATGCTTGTCGGGCAGGCATCAGAGCATTTAAATCTTGATTATCGAGCGAAGTTTAGGTTTTCTACCCGTTTATATGTTATATTGTTAGACTGATTTACGACCAAACTTTCTTCAAATGGACATGATAAAAAAACCGACCCTTAGTTTTTGGCAGATTTTCAATATGAATGTCGGCTTTTTGGGTATTCAATATAGTTTTGGCCTGCAACAAACTGCTATTAACCCTATTTTCCTATATCTGGGAGCGCCTGAAGATATGTTACCGATTTTGAATATTGCGGGTCCAGTCACGGGACTTATCGTACAGCCGATTATAGGGGCTATGTCGGATAAGACCTGGTCGCCCCGATGGGGTCGTCGAAAACCTTATTTCTTGATTGGTGCCATCATAGGCAGCCTTTGTCTCTTTGCCTTTCCGACAAGTCCGGTTTTATGGTTTGCCGTTGGATTACTTTGGATTCTCGATGTCGGCAACAATATGGCAATGGAACCCTATCGCGCCTTTGTAGGTGATAAATTACCCGAAAAGCAATTGAGCCTGGGCTACCAAATGCAGAGTCTTTTCGTAGGAGCAGGAATACTTTTGGCTAACGGATCAATCGTGTTGTTCCAATTTTTGTTCGGTGGTGATTCGATAGAAGTTGCAGGCGAGATTCCAAAATGGTTGTATTATTCATTTTACATCGGAGGGATCTTATCGATAACGACCATATTGTGGTCGGTACTGAAAACCCCCGAGATACCACCGTCCGAAGAGGAACTTTTAGAAATTGACCATAACAGAACCTTGCCACTCGGCCAACGAATAGCCAAACCATTTGCAGAAATAGCCGCGGCGATAAAAGAAATGCCCTCTTTCATGTGGAAATTGGGAGCGGTCTATCTTTTTCAGTGGTATGCATTATTCGTTTATTGGCAGTATATAACGCCTTTGTTCAAACTTACCTTGGGTTACTCTACCTCAGAGGCTGCCTCGCAATCGGCCCAAATGAGTCTGACCTATAATATTGTTACCATGGTCGTTGCATTGGCGTTGGTGCCGTTGACCTTAAAATATGGAGGCAAAAAGATATACGCTTACAGCTTGATAGGTACGGGTTTGGCCTTATTTTCGATACCTTTTATAGAAGATCCGTTGTTGGTCTTGGCACCTATGGTTTTGTTCGGCATAGGTTGGGCGGCAATGATGGGAATACCTTATACGATGGTCTCGAAAGTGGTTCCGCAGGAGCGGAGAGGTGTCTATATGGGTATTTTGAACATGATGATCGTAATACCGATGGGAATAGAAACTTTGACCTTTGGCCCTATCTATAAGTATCTTCTGGGTGGAAGTGCAATAAACGCCATGCTTTTTGCTGGGGCTTTTTTTATTATTGCGGCCTTCCTCGCTTTGCGGCTAAACGTACACAAAGCAAAGGATATAGATTTATGAGGTAAATGGCCTGTCCGGCATTCAACATCCTAATACTGCCCATATAATATTCTGTAATCTTATTAATAGGTTTTTCAGGTACGCTTTTATAAAGAATACCATTAAATTTGTTTTCCAAAACCACACTATATGAGCAAGCAAAAGCAACGTAGGGAAGCCTTGATTTATCATGCCAAACCCCAACCGGGTAAAATAAAGGTAGTTCCTACGAAACCTTATGCAACGCAGCGAGATCTCGCGTTGGCCTATTCTCCGGGTGTGGCCGAACCCTGTCTCGAGATTAAAAAGGAAAAAGAAAATGTATACCGCTATACGGCGAAAGGCAATCTGGTAGCCGTTATTTCAAATGGTACGGCGGTTTTGGGATTGGGAGATATCGGCCCGGAAGCATCAAAACCAGTTATGGAGGGAAAAGGCTTGCTTTTCAAGATTTTTGCTGATATCGATGGAATCGATATCGAACTTGATACCAAGGATGTAGACAAATTCGTTGAGACCGTAAAAATAATCGCACCCACTTTCGGTGGCATTAACTTAGAAGATATCAAAGCCCCTGAAGCTTTCGAAATTGAACGTAGGCTAAAAGAAGAGCTTGATATTCCGGTAATGCATGACGATCAGCACGGTACGGCGATTATCTCGGCTGCGGCCCTTCTTAATGCATTGAAGATTGCCAAGAAAAAAATCGAGAAAGTCAAAATTGTAATAAGCGGCGCAGGGGCGGCCGCGGTTTCTTGCACCAAATTGTACAAGGCTTTTGGTGCGAAGGCAGAAAATATTGTGATGTTGGATAGTAAAGGGGTCATCAGAAAGGATGCCGAAAACCTTTCTCCTGCCAAACTTGAGTTTGCCACGGACCGTAAGATTGATACCTTGGAAGAGGCCATGAAGGATGCCGATGTTTTTATTGGGCTCTCCATTGCCGATATCGTTAGCCCGAAAATGCTAAAATCGATGGCAAAAGACCCGATTGTTTTCGCGATGGCCAATCCGAATCCAGAAATCGATTATAATCTGGCTATGAAGACCCGTAAGGATATTATAATGGCCACGGGTCGGTCAGATCATCCGAACCAGGTGAACAATGTTTTGGGTTTCCCTTTTATTTTTAGGGGCGCACTTGATGTAAGGGCTACCAAGATCAATGAAGAAATGAAAATGGCAGCAGTAAGGGCCCTCGCCGAATTGACCGAAGAAAATGTACCCGAACAAGTAAATATTGCCTATGGAAAGACCCGACTGGCATTCGGTAGGGAATACATTATTCCCAAGCCCTTTGATCCCAGATTGATTGCTGAGATTCCGCCTGCCGTCGCGAAAGCGGCGATGGACAGTGGTGTGGCCAGAATGCCGATTGAGGATTGGGACAGGTATAAAGAGGAGCTTTTACAGCGTTCGGGCAACGATAACAAAATTGTACGGCAATTGCACGATAGGGCAAGAATGAAACCCAAAAAGATTGTGTTCGCTGAGGCTGACCAATTGGATGTGATGAAAGCGGCACAGATTACCTATGAAGAAGGTATCGCAATACCGATTCTTTTGGGCAAAAAACATATTGTCAAGACTTTGAAAAAAGAGCTCGATTTTGAGGCCGATCTTTTGGTCATCGATTCACATGCTGATGAGGCCGAGGAAAAACGTGAGCAGTATGCCCACAAATACTTTCATTATAGACAACGTGACGGAGTTACTTTATATGGTGCCCGGCAGAAGATGCGTGAACGGACCTATTATGGGTCGATGATGGTGTTAGAAGGTGATGCTGATGGTATGATTTCGGGTTATTCCCGGGCATATCCTACTTTGGTCAAACCTATTTTTGAGGTTATCGGCAGGGCCGCCAATGTAAAAAGAGTTTCGACGGTACATATAATGGCTACTGACCGCGGTCCGATTTTCTTGGCCGATACTTCGATAAACATAGATCCGAATGCCGAAGAATTGGCCGAGATTACGAGAATGACGGCCAATGTCGCAAAAACATTTGGTTTTAACCCGGTCATAGCCCTGGTATCTTACGCGAATTTTGGTTCTTCAAATCATACTTCGGCGAACAAAGTCAGAAAAGCGGTCGGTATTTTACATGAAACGAATCCAGATCTTTTGGTAGATGGCGAGATTCAGGCCGATTTTGCCCTGAACAAAGAATTGAGTTCGAGTAAGTTCCCTTTTTCAAAAGTATCGGGAATGAAGGTCAACACACTCATTTTTCCCAATTTGGAGTCGGCGAACATTACTTACAAATTATTAAAAGAGCTCAACCGGGCCGATAGTATCGGGCCGATAATGGTCGGGTTGCGAAAGGCGGTGCACATCATCCCTTTAGGGGCAAGTGTCGATGAAATCGTTAACATGGCGGCGGTTGCTGCAATCGATGCCCAGGAAAGGGAGAAAAGAAAGAAAGCGAAAACTGGTAAATAACAGTAAAGAGTTTCAGATTAACTCCATATAGCTGAAACTTGAAACCCGATACCTCAAAAATGATCCATCACTTAAAAGGCAAACTGGTTGAAAAGAATCCAACACATGTTATCATCGAATGTGGAGGAGTCGGCTATTTCGTGAACATTTCACTTCATACATTTTCTCAAATACAGGACATTGAGAATATCAATCTGTTTACCCATTTGCAGGTGAAGGAGGATTCACATACACTTTTTGGTTTTGTTGAGAAATCGGAACGCGAGATTTTCCGTTTGTTATTGTCCGTTTCAGGTATTGGATCGAGTACGGCGAGAACCATGCTTTCTTCGATGACGCCCTTACAGATTCGTGATGCCATCGCCAACGGAGATGTACCGTCTATACAGGCAATCAAGGGGATAGGTGCCAAAACCGCACAAAGGGTAATTTTGGATTTACGTGACAAGATTTTAAAAGTCTACGATATTAGCGAAGTTTCGGCTCATTCGAACAATACAAATAAAGAAGAAGCGTTATCTGCATTAGAGGTTCTTGGATTTGTCAGAAGACAGGCTGAAAAGGCCGTTGACAAGGTTTTAAGCCAAGATGCTACCTTAAGCGTCGAGAACATCATTAAACTGGCGCTGAAAAATTTGTAATAAGTTTGAAAGACGGGGCAAAACAATTTCTTAAATCGACATTTAAGCTTCTCTTCCTATTTGTACTTTTCTTGATGTCCGCGGATTTTTCCTACGCACAAGAAACGAATGAAGGAGAGCAGACTGAACAGGAAGTCGACTCTGTCAAGACTGGCTTTTCCCTAGGAAAATTGGCACTTGACAATCCCGATAGTATTGTTTCCAAATACATTTATGACCCAAAGTTAGATCGCTACATTTACAATGAGAGCATTGGCGATTTCGATATTGGCTATCCGATAATCTTGACTCCTGAGCAATACCTAGAGATGGTCCGCAAAGAGGATATCAAAAATTATTTCAAGGAAAAATCGGACGCCTATTCAGGCAAGAAGGAAGGTAGCGAAGAGGCTCGAAAGAACTTACTTCCGAATTTCTACATCAACAATGACTTTTTTGAATCGGTTTTCGGGGGGAATACGATCGAAGTAATACCCCAGGGTTCCGTAGCCATGGATCTGGGCGTTATTTGGCAGAAGAACGACAACCCATCCCTCTCGCCAAGAAACCGAACGAATTTATCCTTTGATTTTGACCAAAGGATCAGTCTCAGTATGTTGGGCAAGATTGGTGAACGACTACAGGTTACCGCCAATTATGATACTGAGGCGACCTTCGATTTTCAGAATATCGTGAAGTTGGATTATACGCCTACCGAAGACGACATCCTTCAGAAAATAGAAGTGGGTAATGTTAATATGCCACTGAACAGTTCGCTGATAACCGGGGCACAAAGCCTTTTTGGGGTAAAGACCCAATTGCAATTTGGCAAGACAAAGGTCACCGCAGTGTTTTCAGAGCAACGCTCGCAAAACAATACCGTGGTTGCCCAAGGAGGTGGAACCATAAACGAGTTTTCGTTGACCGCCTTGGATTATGACGAGGACAAACATTTCTTTCTTTCCCATTTTTTCAGGAACAATTATGACGAGGCGTTGGCCAACTATCCCTATATCAAGAGTCAGGTGCAGATTACTCGACTTGAGGTTTGGGTGACCAATCGAAGCCAACAGACCTTGAACGTTAGAAATGTGGTCGGTATTCAAGATTTGGGCGAATCGAATCCTGATAATACCCGGGTCGGTAGGGCCAATGGTGCTACCGGAGGGTTCTTTGATATAACGGGGGTTGCGTTGCCACGAAATGATGCCAACGACTTTGATCCCGCACAAATAGGAACAGGGGCATTGAATGACAACATTCGTGACATCGCTACCGTTGAGAGCGGGTTCAATGGTTCAAGTTTTGTTAACGGTTACAGTCCGAATCAAGGATTCGACTATGCAATTCTTGAAAACGCCCGAAAACTTGAATTGACCCGTGATTATACCTTCAATTCGCAGTTGGGCTATATTTCGCTCAATCAACGTTTGAGCAATGATGAGGTTTTGGGGGTTGCTTATCAATATACCTATAACGGACAAGTGTATCAGGTCGGTGAGTTCGCCAACGGAGGTTTGGATGCGACAACGGTTACAGGCGGAATCAACGGTACGAATCCGATAATCGAGAACAACACCCTCATTCTAAAACTGTTAAAAAGCAACATTACCAACGTCTCTGATCCAATCTGGGATTTGATGATGAAGAACATCTACGCGACCGGGGCTTTTCGGTTGAGTCAAGATGATTTCAAGTTGAACATACTGTATTCGGATCCAACACCACGAAATTATATTACTCCGGTTGTAGAAGGCCCAGGGTCGGGGTGGCCCGATGGATTTCAAGAACGAATTCTCTTGGATGTCTTCAATCTAGATCGTCTCAACGTATACAACGATGTGCAGAGCGGTGGGGACGGATTCTTCGATTTTGTTCCTGGTATTACGGTAAACATGCAACAGGGGCTTATCATTTTTACCAAGGTCGAACCTTTTGGCGAATATTTGTTCGAACGTTTGGGTGGCGGAACCTACGATGTAGAGAATGATCAAGGGTACAACGAGAACCAGAAAAAGTATGTCTATAGAAACCTGTATTCATCTACCAAGGCGGACTCATTCGAGGATTCTGAAAAAAATAGGTTCCAATTAAAAGGACGTTATAAGTCGGAAGGTAGCAATGGTATTCCCATTGGGGCCTTCAATGTTCCAAGAGGTTCGGTGCGCGTAACTGCGGGTGGCCGTCAGTTGCAGGAAGGTATTGACTACACGGTAAATTATCAGGCCGGTACGGTGCAGATATTGGATCCCAGTCTGGAGGCCTCGAACACCCCCATAAATATTTCGGTAGAGAACAATGCGGTATTCGGCCAACAAACGAGAAGGTTTACCGGTGTCAATGTTGAACACCAGTTCAACAAGAATTTCGTGATGGGCGCTACCCTCTTGAATTTGAACGAAAGACCATTGACCCAAAAATCAAACTACGGAACGGAACCCGTGAACAATACCATTTTTGGTATCAATGGTAATTTTTCGACCGAGATTCCCTTTTTGACGCGAATGGTCAATCATTTGCCCAATATCGATACCGATGTACCATCGAACTTGTCAGTGCGAGGTGAAGTGGCTTGGTTGCGGCCCAATTCGCCCAAAAATGCAGATTTTGAGGGTGAAACTACCACCTATCTCGATGATTTCGAAGGGGCACAAGCGTTGATCGATATCCGTTCTTCTTTAGGATGGTCAATGGCAAGTCCACCTTTGGAGTTTTTAAACGACCCCTTGGATACGGGATTGATAACCGGCCAAGGCAGGGCCAAAATGGCTTGGTACACCATCGACCCGATTTTCTATACAAACCAACGGCCTTCTGAAATCAGCGATAGTGATATCTCGACCAATGCTACCAGAAGGATTTTTATCGATGAGGTATTTCCCCAAGTAGATATTGCCCAAGGCCAAACGACGGTGCAGGGCACTTTGGATTTGGCATATTATCCCAATGAAAAAGGGCCTTATAATACAAATCCCAATTTTGAAATTACGGCAGCGGAAAACAAATGGGGAGGCATTATGCGCTCGTTGAGTAGTACCAATTTTGAACAGGCCAATGTAGAATTCGTGCAATTTTGGGTATTGGATCCTTATGTTGATGGATTGGCGACTGATGATGGGGAATTGGTCATTAACTTGGGCAACATCTCCGAAGATGTATTGAAAGATGGCCGTAAACAATATGAAAATGGACTTCCCATACAAGCGACCGACCCGGTTCAACCGACCGATTGGGGGCAAGTTCCTTCTACTCAAGCTTTGGTCTATGCCTTTGATGCCGATCAGAATAATCGTACCCTTCAAGATGTAGGTTACGATGGTCTTGACGATGCGTCGGAGGCTGCCATTTATGGTAATGGCGAAGATCCCGCTTTGGATAATTATACCTACTATCTAAATCGAGATGGTGGGATTTTGGAACGCTATCGCGATTTTAACAATCCGGATGGTAATTCACCTGTTGAGGTAACCAACACAAATCGGGGCTCGACCACCTTGCCCGATGTCGAGGATATCGATCGTGACCTCACCATGAATACGGTTAACAGCTATTATGAATACCGTATTGCCATCAAGCCGAATACTACTATCAATGATAAATATGTCACGGACATCAAGGAGGACGTTACCCCCGAATTGCCCGATGGTTCTACATTGAACCGTAGATGGATTCAGTATAAGATACCGTTGAGCGATTTTACGAACGCCGAAGGGGGTATTACCGATTTTCGCTCGATTAGTTTTATGCGGATGTACCTTACCGGGTTTTCGAACGATGTGGTACTTCGATTTGCCACCCTTGACCTTGGAAAAGGTGATTGGCGGGCCTATACCAAAACGCTCCAAGATGAGGATATCGACAATAATCCTGCCGATGATGGTACTACGGTCGACGTGAATACAGTGAATATCGAAGAGAATGAGAAAAGGCAACCGATACCTTATGTGCTGCCCCCGGGGGTCATTCGCGAAAGGTTGAATAACAACAATACCATTATTCGTCAAAACGAGGCCTCGCTCTCCTTCCTGGTCGAGAACCTGCAATCCGAAGATTCCCGTGGTGTGTTTAAGAATATCAATATCGATGTACGTCAGTATGAAAAAATTAAAATGTTCGTTCATGCCGAAGAAATCGACGAAAACGATTTTCCAAGCGGAACAAAACCGCTGGTAGGTTTCCTAAGGATCGGTACCGATTTTTCACAGAATTTTTATCAGATGGAATTGCCATTGGAATTCACTTCCCATGGAGCTTCCTCTGAAAGTGAGATTTGGCCAGAAGCGAATAGGATGGAAATTGCACTTGCCGACCTTAATAGGATTAAGTCTGTCCGTATCAATAACCGAAATGATGTCCCCTTGAGCGAATTGCAATTTTTCGATATTGTGGATGGAGAGATAATACCTGTAGCTGAATTCGCCCCGAGACCAGAGGGAAGCCTTCGTGTGGGAATTCGGGGAAATCCTTCGTTGGGAAGCATTCGAAGTATGATGGTTGGTGTTAAGAATACCGATAATTTACCCGCTAGGGGCGAAGTTTGGTTCAATGAGCTCCGTTTGGCCGGACTCGACAATAATGGCGGGTGGGCCGCCGTTGCCGCCGTCGATGCAAACATAGCCGATTTTGCCAATGTATCGGCAACGGGTGGAAGAAGCACTTCTGGCTTTGGTGCCATCGATCAAATGCCGAACGAGCGTTTGCGAGAAGATGCGATTTCCTACGATGTGGTCACCAATGTAAATCTAGGTCAATTGTTGCCCAAAAAATGGGGAATCCAACTTCCCTTCAACTATGGTATTTCCGAAGAACTTATTACCCCTGAATTCGATCCGGTATATGATGACCTGAAATTGGATGATCTGATAGCTTCGGCTCCCGATCAAGAAACGGCCGACAATCTTCAAGAGCAGGCCGAAGATTATACGAAGAGGACCAGTATCAACTTTATAGGGGTTCGCAAGGAACGTGGCGAAGAGGCAGATGCCAATTTTTATGACATCGAAAATTTTACTTTTAATTATTCGTACAATGAGACCGATCATCGCGATTTTGAGATCGCCAATCTGCGCGATCAAAATGTGAACACCGGTTTTGTTTACAATCACAGTTTTGAACCGGTAGAAGTGGCTCCTTTTGCCAAGAAAGATTCCCTTTTTACCGGAAAGTATTGGAAATGGCTCAAAGAATTGAATTTGAGCTTGTTGCCCGCGACGATTTCGGTCAACTCGAATATCAACCGACAGTTCAATAAACAACGTTTTAGGGATGTTGTGGAAGAAGGTGTGGAACGATTAGAGCTGCCAGAACTACAACAGCGCAACTACCAATTCAATTGGCAATATGCCATTAACTATGCCTTGACCAAATCGCTTCGCCTGAACCTTACTGGTAGTAACAACAATATCGTAAGAAATTATTTGGGAGAAACACGCGATGACCAAGGGAATCTTGAAATATTGAAGGAAATGGAACTTTGGGACGGTTTTTTCGATATTGGGGTCCCGAATCGGCATGCGCAACAAATGGAGTTGAACTACGAACTACCCTTCGCCAAGATTCCGGCACTTGATTTTATAAATGCGCAGTATAGCTATACCAGTAACTTTGACTGGCAACGCGGTGGTGATGCCCTGAACCAGGCCGTTGCAGAAGCACAGAATCCTGATACCCCTGTAAGCGAACTGAACCCGATTTCGATCAACACTGTTCAAAATGCCAATACGCATAATTTGACCGCTTCGATGGGACTTCAGAAATTCTATGACCTCCTAGGGCTAAAAAAACGGGATGGCAAGACCGCTGCTAATGCGGCACCGGTTCGAAGAGATAAAGCCGGGAACGCGGCATCGAATCAAGAAAAGACCAAGGGCAAGACAAGCGGGCTTTTCAATACCACTGTGGATATACTTACCATGGTCAAGCGTCTGAATGTCAATTTTAGTGAAACCAACGGAACGGTCTTACCGGGCTATACCCAGTCGATAGGGTTTATCGGTACGGCCAGGCCCAGCCTTGGTTTTGTGTTCGGTAGCCAGTCGGATGTAAGGTTTGAAGCTGCCAAACGAGGTTGGTTGACCAACTTCAATGAATTCAACGAACAGTATATGAAAAATACCAATAGGCAGTTGAACATTACTGCTACGGCACAACCGACCCAAGATTTGACCATCGATCTCGTGGCCGATCGACAATATTCGAAAAGCCGTCAAGAGAACTATGATTTACAGGCGTGGCTGCAAGAGCAAAATGGGTTGGTCAACGATTATGGCAATTTTAGTATTTCGACCATGATGATAGGTACGGCTTTTGGTAAAAGCGATGAATTTACCTCAGCCACTTTTGAAAAGTTCAAGGAGAACAGGATCATTATTGCCAATCGTTTGGTCGCCGATAGGGGTGGTACTCCAGGTACATTGGACGATGACGGATTTCCCGAACTATACGGAAAAACACAGCAAGAGGTACTGTTGCCCGCTTTCTTTGCCGCCTATACCGGCCAAGATGCCGATAGGGTAAACCTGGACATTTTCCGTCAAATACCCATACCCAATTGGAATATTAAATACACCGGTTTGATGCGTAACAAATGGTTCAAAAAGAAGTTCAAACGTTTCTCGTTGAGCCATGGATATCGTGCGGCCTACAGCATCAATTCGTTTCAAACCAATTTAGAGAAGACCAATTCGACTACCGATCCGGAAACTGACGATTTGTTGCCTGACCTCATTTTGAACAATGTAGTCTTGACCGATCAATTCAACCCCCTGATGCGGGTCGATTTTGAGATGCAAAATTCGGTGAGTGTCCTTGCTGAGGTGCGTACTGATAGAACCATGTCGCTGAGTTTCGACAACAACCTCATGACCGAGATAAATGGTAAAGAATACACCCTTGGTCTGGGCTATCGTATAAAAGATGTTCAGTTTGTCACAAATATAGGAGGCAATAAAACACGGTTGAAAGGTGATCTGAACCTTAAGGCCGATATGACCCTAAGGGATAACATTACCATTATTCGAAACCTCGACATCGATAACAATCAGATAACCTCGGGTCAGAATTTATTGTCCATAAAGTTCAGTGCGGAATATGCCCTGAGCAAGAATTTGGCCGCTTTGTTCTTTTATGACCACTCGTTCTCAAAATTCGCGGTATCTACGGCCTTTCCCCAAACAACAATCAATACGGGCTTTACACTTCGTTACAATTTTGGAAACTAACTTCAATGCCAGGTAGGGTATAGTAAACGGAAATTTCAAGATAAGGAAAAAACCCTTCCTCTTTTGTTTTGATCTTTGTTGAAAAGGTAATAAGAATCATTTACATTTGCTCGATCGATAAAAATTTGAAAAATGAATATACCATCCGAATTAAAATATACTAAAGACCATGAATGGGTGATGATAAATGGCGATGTGGCCACCATAGGCATAACCGATTTCGCTCAGGGAGAATTGGGTGACATCGTTTATGTGGAGGTTGAAACGGTCGATGAGACCCTTGAACAAGAAGAAATCTTCGGAACCGTAGAGGCAGTCAAGACCGTATCGGATCTGTTTTTGCCTTTGAGTGGTGAGATAATCGAGTTCAACGAAGTATTGGAGGATGAGCCTGAAAAAGTGAACAGTGACCCCTATGGTCAAGGCTGGATGATAAAGGTAAAGATCAGCGATAGCTCACAAATCGATGGGTTGCTGAGTGCGGATGATTACAAAGAATTGATAGGTGCTTAAAAGGCATTTTTATAAAATCACATTTCTAAGCTGGATGGTGTTCATAACATGGTCCAGCTTATTTTCTTTTGATGACGATGACCTTCCAAGTTTTGAAATTCCCCATATAGATAAGGCCGTTCATTTTACATTCTATTTTGTGGCGGTTATATTGGGGGCTATGGCAGTTCGCGAATACACGGAAGGAAAGGCTGCATATCGGAAAACTTTGCTTTTGACCTGTTCGTCAATGATTGTTTTTGGTATAATTATTGAGGCAATTCAATATGTGTTCACCCTTGACAGGGAGGGCGACATTTTTGATGGCCTGGCCAATAGCATTGGTGCTTTATGTGGCGTATTGGCCGTAAATTTCCTTTTTTCTGGAAATACGGGATTAAATTGGAAACAATAGTTGCATTTTTCTCAATTATTTAATTAAATTAGCGAACATAAAAATTCACAGATTATGGAACTGAAAAAGAATCCAAAAGCAGACGTCGGCAGAAATAGCGGTCTGTATTTTGTTATCGGCCTGTTCTTGGTCATGTTGTTGACCTACTTCTCGTTCGAGTGGAAAACATACGATAAGACGAATGATTATGACATTTCGATGAACGTTGAAGATGATCTTGACGAGGAAGTTCCAATGACTGAGCAGATCAAGACCCCGCCACCGCCACCGCCACCGGCAGCGCCCGAAATTATCGAAGTAGTCGAAGATGAAGAGGAAGTAGAAGAGACGGTTATCGAATCTACCGAGACCAGCCAAGAAGAGGAAATCGTTGAAATCGAAGATGTTGTGGTCGAAGAAGTCGAGGAAGATGTGGATGTTCCTTTTGCCGTTATTGAAGATGTGCCTATTTACCCAGGTTGTGAGGGTGAAAAAGGAAAAGGCGCAAAAGCGATGAGGGACTGTTTCCAGACCATGATCCAGAAACATGTTGTAAAGAACTTTAGATACCCGGAGATTTCACAGGAAATGGGTGTTCAAGGAAAGGTTTACGTGAATTTCGTGATTCAAAAGGATGGTAGTATCGGAAGTGTTAGAATGCGAGGGCCCGATAAAAATCTGGAAGCCGAAGCGGCAAGGATTATCGGAAAGCTTCCGAAAATGACGCCGGGTAAGCAAAGGGGTAGAGCGGTAAGGGTTCCATTTAGTTTACCGATTACCTTCAAACTACAATAGAAGCATAAAATAAATACGATAAAAAACCTTGGCGTCAACGTCAAGGTTTTTTTATGCGGTGCGATTATTCCTTGTCCATTAGGCTGGTGTAGAAAATCTCGCGCATCCTCTCGGGATTTATGAAATTCTGCCCGTATTTGGCATCATATGTCTTGGTCAATTTCGAATTCTTCTTGACCTCTTCCAAAGATTTGCCGGCATCGATTTCCTTTTGAATAATCCCTTTTATATTTTCCAACATGGCGATTGAACCTGCAAGTTCTTTTTTGTTAGAAGGTCTTCCGTGGCCCGGAATGATTTTCGTATCGTCGTTGATAACGAGCAGCGCCTTTTTCTGTGCTTCGATATAACCATCGACACTACCTCCACTTTTTAGATCAATATATGGATAGCGACCTGCAAAATAAGTATCGCCCATATGCAGCACGTTGTTTTCCAAAAAATAAACAATTGCATCTCCATCGGTGTGCGCCGTGTGCACATGAAAGGCCATAATAGTCTCATCGCCATCGTGAAATGTGATATCATCTGAAAAGGTAACTTCGGGAAGCATTTTGACGTCAAAGTTGGAATCCTCAACCGATTTTGCAGCCAGGGTCTTTCGAACGTTGTCGTGGGCCACTATGGTAGTCTCCGCTGAATTGAAGTTTGCATTTCCTCCGGTATGGTCTCCATGCATATGGGTGTTGAACAAAAATGCAACGGGCTTGTCGGTAAGTTTGCTAATTGCGGTTTTAAGCTTATCGCTCAAATGACCGAATTGGTCGTCGATCATAAATATATGGTCTTGGCCAACATAAATACCGATATTTCCGCCTTGTCCGGTTAGCATATAGACGTCATTTGATAAGGTGTCTATCGTAATCGTAACTTCTTGGTCTTGTCCAACGACGCTGCTGGAAAAAAATGCAAAAGCAGGCCAAAAGAAAAGTAATTTGAGTTTGCTCATAATCGTTTGGTTCATTGGTTGTTATGGGTTCTTCTCAAAGATAAGATAAATAGGGGCGATTCGTTGTAAAAAAAATGGGAGCGGGTTATCTTTGCATTCTTACTCAAAAGAACAATGAAAACTGTGGCGGGTACGGCAACGGGCGACTCATGGAGTTTGGTTTTTGCCGACTTCAAAGAAATTACCAAGGCAAGACTTGCCGTGAGTGTCGTGTTTTCATCTATCGCGGGATATTTATTGGGTGCATACAATGTTGATTTGAGGTCTTTGCTGTTGTTGGCTTTTGGCGGGTATTGTATGGTAGGGGCTTCAAATGCCTATAACCAGATCATCGAAAAAGATTTGGACGCTTTGATGAACCGTACAAAAAATCGACCGATACCATCAGGTAGAATGTCGGTGAACAAAGCCTTGACGATTGCCATTGTGTTGACTTTGTTGGGAGTCGTTTCCCTTTACGTCTTAAATCCCAAGACCGCCATGTTCGGTGCCATTTCGATATTTCTTTATACCAGTGTTTACACTCCGTTGAAGACAAAGACGCCGTTGTCGGTATTTGTAGGCGCGTTTCCCGGTGCAATTCCCTTTATGCTCGGCTGGGTAGCGGCGACCAATGATTTTGGTATCGAACCGGGTACGTTGTTCATGATTCAGTTTTTTTGGCAGTTTCCGCATTTTTGGGCATTGGGCTGGATGTTGGACGAGGACTATAGAAAAGGAGGATTTAAAATGCTTCCGACCGGAAAAAAGGACAAAGGCACGGCATTACAGATAATTATGTACACTATTTGGATGATGGTTATATCGGTAATACCGGTATTCGGAATTACGGGAAGATTGGAACTCTCGGTTCCGGCGGCGATCCTTGTATTTTTAATGGGGTGTGTGATGTTGTTTTTTGCATTTCGTTTATTCGAAAAAAGGGATAATGAGTCCGCAAAAAAACTAATGTTGGCCAGTGTAAGCTACATAACGCTTATGCAAATTGTTTACGTAATCGATAAGTTTGTTTGAATGGATTTGACCCAAGGAACGCAGTACGAAAAGAACGATAGGGCAAAAAAGATGATGCTGTGGTTTGGTATCGTAAGTCTTCTTATGGCCTTCGCCGGATGGACAAGTGCCTACATAGTAAGCAGTACACGTGAAGATTGGTTGCACGATTTAGAGTTGCCGCCATCTTTTTTTGTAAGTACCGCTGTGATCATCGTAAGCAGCATTACTTATTTTTTTGCCAAAAAAGCGATCAAGGAAAACAGACGAAGTACCTGCACTAATCTACTTTGGATGACATTGGCCCTCGGTATTGTATTTATCGTACTTCAATTCAGGGGCTTTTCAGAGATGGTCGCGCAAGGATATTATTTTACCGGCCCGACCAGCAATATTAAAATGTCGTATGTGTTTTTGATTGCGGCTGTCCACATTGTACATATCGTCGCGGGAATCATATCGTTATTGGTCGTTCTTTACAATCAGATAAAGGGCAAATATACCCCAGAAAGAATGTTGGGTATTTCGTTAGGGGCCACTTTTTGGCATTTTTTGGATCTTTTATGGGTCTATCTTATGCTGTTTATGCTATTGGTAAAATAATATTTTTAGATTTCTAGGGTTTACTACTTAACACTTGTCCAAATAGTTGCAAATGTTTAAGCATCGGTTTTTGTGGATATCTCTTTTTATGGGAGTACTATCCAATGCGCAAATCAATTTTGAATCTGGATATTTTATTGACAACAACGGAAATAAAGTCGAATGTTTTATCCGAAATGTAGATTGGATTGATAATCCTATTGAATTTAAATATCGGCTTTCGGAAAATTCAGAGGTATCTGTAGGTGAAATCGATAAGATAAAAGAATTTGGTGTCTCCGATGTCGTAAAGTACATTAGGGCCGAAGTGGAAATTGATAGATCGAGTGATAACACCGGTGACTTGAGTTTTTCAAAAACTTCTAATTTTTCTAAGGAAGTTCTTTTTCTGAAAACCTTAATAGATGGCGAATCAAGTTTATACTCTTACGTGGGTAGTGATATTACTCGATTCTTTTATGCCAATGAGCAACAAAATATAAAACCTCTGATTTATAAAAAATATAGAACTGGAGGAGAGATAGGGGAAAATAATCAATTTAGACAACAGTTGTTTGCCGATTTGAGCTGTGAATCGACAAATATCATGGTTAAGAAATTACGTTATTCCCAAAGTGACTTAATACGATATTTTATTAACTATAATGAATGTGCCAATACCGAGTATAAAGTATTCAAGAAGAAAGCGGATAGAAGCAAGTTGGGTCTTTCGTTGAAAATTGGTGCCAATCTGGCAAGAATGGAAATTGAAAGAAGGGTTGATTACCTGTTGCCATCTCGCTAGGTGAATATTGATTTTGGTAATAAGATTTATCCTAGATTGGGCTTAGAGTTGGAAATGATACTTCCATTTAACCAAAACAAGTGGGGCATTTTTTTAGAACCCATTTACCAGGGCTATAAGGCTAAAACCACATACCATGAAATGATAAATGGGCAGGATATGGAAAACACTGCAAGTGTTGATTATAGTACCATAGAAATTCCTGTTGGAGTGCGCCATTATGTTTTTTTGACTAATAGATCAAAGTTGTTCTTCAATGTCTCAATGGCTTTCGTTTTTAATCTAGACCCAATGATAGATTTTGAAAATGAAACTGGACTAGGAGGGATTGGTGACTTAGCATTAAACGGAACTGAAGAATATTTCTCATTTGGTGTGGGTTATAAATATGACAAAAGGTTGGGCATTGAATTAAGATATAATACTTCAAGGGATGCTTTGGGAGATAATCCTGACTGGGTCTCAGATTACACCAATCAATTGTCATTTATTATTGGCTATACCATTTTTTAGTTTAATCTGATATTAATAGGTTTTTTAAACTTCAAAAAATTTCATTTCCTTTAAAAAAATGTAAATTTGCGCATAATCTAATCACACTTTAAAAACTATATGGATTCAACGGTAACCACCACTACGGAAGAAAAAGTTTGGGGAGGCGGCAACAGACCTCTTAATGCGAGTTACGGTAAATTGATGATGTGGTTCTTCCTCGTGTCCGATGCCTTGACTTTTTCCGGTTTTTTGGCCTCGTACGGCTTTTCAAGATTCAAGTTTATCGAAACATGGCCCATTGCCGATCAGGTTTTTACCCACGTACCTTTCTTTCACGGCAATTATCCCATGTACTATGTGGCGTTTATGACATTTATTTTGATTATGTCTTCCGTAACCATGGTTTTGGCCGTTGATGCAGGTCATAGAATGCAGAAGACCAAAGTCATTTGGTATATGTTCCTGACAATTATCGGAGGTGCGATATTCGTAGGTTCTCAAGCATGGGAATGGGCAACCTTCATCAAGGGTGATTATGGTGCGATCGAGACGAAAGGGGGTAGAATTTTGCAATTTGTAAAGGCGGATACTGGCGAAAGGGCCGCACTTGCTGATTTTGCCAAGACGATTCCTAGTGAGCGTACCGAGCTTGATCGCAAAGATGGCGTTTGGTTCATGTCCGAGGGTTATATGCCCAGTTACACGGTGAACGAAGTTAAAGAAGGCCTTTTGGCCAATCCGAATATTCTGATTCGCACCGAAACGATAAACGAAGATGGTGAAAAGGTCGTGCTCAATCGGGAGGAATCATTGAAAAAAATAAGGGATGCCTCACAGGTCGTGGAAGGAGCAAACCTAATCCACAATGAGTATGGAAGCCGACTTTTTGCCGATTTCTTTTTCTTCATAACAGGCTTTCACGGTTTCCATGTATTTTCAGGTGTGGTAATCAATATCATCATATTCTTTAATGTCATATTGGGAACCTACGAACGTCGCGGCCATTATGAAATGGTGGAGAAGGTCGGGTTGTACTGGCACTTTGTAGATTTGGTCTGGGTATTTGTATTTACCTTCTTCTATTTGGTTTAGAATTTGAGGCACCGGCGTATAGAATCGAATAATAAAATTTATAAAACAAGAGCATTTTAACATGGCACACGCACATAAACTTGAAATTTTCAGAGGACTTTTAAAGTTCAAATCAAATACCCAAAAAATTTGGGGCGTACTTGTGTTTTTGACAATAGTTACGGCTGTAGAGGTCGCATTGGGTATAATCAAACCTCATTCATTGACCCATTCCCATTTTTTAGGGATGAAGCTCTTGAACTGGATATTTATCACATTGACCTTGGTAAAAGCTTATTATATTGCTTGGGATTTCATGCACCTAAGGGATGAAAAAAGTGCTTTGAGAAGGGCCATCGTTTGGACGCCGATATTCCTCGTGCTCTATTTGGTATTCATTCTTCTATTCGAAGCCGATTACATTTACAATGTTTTTAAGGATGGTTTTGTAAAATGGAATTTTTAAAATGGGTTAAAACTCCAATATTAACAGCATAAAAAGACGGTATCACGACCGTCTTTTTTATTTTTGTCTTTTGGAATCCCGATTGGTTAAAAATGGGTTTTCAACAAATTTCGAGCCTGTTAGATGAAGAAATCCTTTGTATTATTCGTATTGTTCGTTTTGCCTCTAGTAGTCTATCTCTTTTTTGCCTCTGGGGTGAATAACTTTGGGAAACTGGCCATCTTGACAGAAAAAGTAAATGGTCTGAATGGGAATCCATCATCCATAGCTTTGGAGGATAAGATTACCATATTGGGCTTTTTAGGAAGTGATTTGGACCACAAAAAAGGACATGCCTTTAACCTCAACCAGAAAATATATAAACGGTTTTACGAATTTGATGATTTTCAATTTGTCATGGTCGTGCCCAAAGGCATGGAAGAAAAAACCATTGGGTTAAAGAAAGAGCTGGGTACTTTGTCGGACACTGACAAGTGGAATTTCATTTTTATGAAAAAAAATGATATCACAGACCTGTTCGGTTCGCTAAAAACGGATTTGTCTCTAGATGAAAATCTATCGACCCCGTATGTCTTTATAATCGACAAGGACCGAAACCTTCGAGGTAGGAACGATGATGAAGATGAAGGCACCAAATACGGTTTTGATGCTACTTCGGTTGCAGACCTTAATAATAAAATGGTCGACGATGTAAAGATCATTTTGGCCGAATATCGTCTGGCCCTAAAGAAGAACACGTCCAGAAAAAAGATATAGGTGAAAGGCAAGTACACGTACGTTTGGGTTTCGTTGATCGTCTTGATATTCGGTATTATATTCATTCCGAAAATCGTAGATCGGGTAAAAGCTGGAACGGTCGTAGAGAATGACCGTATGAACGTGAAGAACAATGACCAAGAATTGGCATATGTTCTTTTGAATGGAAAGAAACGCCGGGTACCTAACTTTCAATTTATAAACCAAGACAGTTTGGTGATTTCCGATAAAGATTATAAGGGAAAAGTTTTCGTTGTCGAGTTTTTCTTTACAAGTTGTCCTTCCATTTGCCCGATCATGACTAATAATCTTGTTTCGATTCAAGAAGAGTTTGGCGCATCTGATGAATTTGGGATTGCTTCTTTTTCCATCACACCCGAATACGACACACCTCAAGTTTTGAAGGAATATGCAGAAGAACATGGAATCACCGATTTGGATTGGCATTTGATGACCGGGGACAATCAGAAGATCTATGAGTTGGCAAACGTTGGGTTCAATATTTTTGCCGCGGAGGCTCCCGATGTTCCCGGAGGGTTTGAGCATTCCGGCCTTTTTGCCCTTATTGATAAGAAGGGCTACATACGTTCAAGAGTTGATGATTATGGAAATCCCATAATATACTATAGAGGCGCGATTACAGAAGAACAAGGAAGCAACGAACATGGGGAGTCTGAGCAAATAAGCATTCTTAAAGAGGACATTAAAAAATTATTGGCTGAATAATATGGGTGAATTACGGACAAGGGAGAAGAAATTCAATAAGGCGATTACAATTGTATCTATAATTGTTCCGGTGTTGGTCGCCATTCTTTTTGGCGTGAAAATTCCGAATGTCGAAAGGCTTGGTTTTTTGCCCCCGATCTATGCGGCCATCAATGCGCTTACCGCCATCTTGCTTTTAGTGGCCGTTTGGGCCATCAAAAATGGAAAGCCAAAGACCCATCGCATGTTGATGATATCATGTATTATATTGTCGGTCTTGTTTTTAATCATGTACGTTGCCTACCACATGACCGCCGAGCCGACAAAATTTGGTGGGCAGGGCCTGTTGGTCTATGCGTATTATTTTATATTGATATCCCATATAATACTTTCGGTAGCGATAATTCCCTTGGTGCTGAAGACCTTTGCCAGGGCCTACTTGGGTGATTTTGCCGCCCATCGAAAGTTGGCAAAGATTACATTTCCGATTTGGTTCTATGTCGCCGTTTCGGGGGTAGTGGTTTATTTGATGATTTCGCCATATTATTAACTGGCTAACATTTATGCGTAAAAGATATCTCATATTTGTTTTTATTGTACTCTTGGTTCCCATTACGTCCGAGGCGCAATGCGCAATGTGTAGGGCAGTACTTGAAAGTGGGGGTAACAATAGTACGGCCGAAGGAATTAATAATGGCATTGTCTACTTAATGGCCATACCATACATTTTGGTCGCGGGTTTGTTCTACTTCGTATATAAAAAAATGAGACATTGAGCCGTACGTATTAAATTTTAACATATTTTAATAAGTTGCGCTGTAACATTAACATCACTTTATAGTCTTATTGTAATACAATAGCTCAATATTGTATTGAGCTAGTTCATCAATCAATCAACACCAACCTCATGTTTGACATCGAAAGATGGCAAGAGATTTTCGAAACGATCCGTAAGAATAAATTACGGACGACCCTTACAGGCCTATCTGTGGCCTCGGGGATTTTCATACTGGTTATCTTACTGGGTTTCGGACAAGGAATGCAAAATGGTATTGCCCTTGAATTTGAAGAAGATGCCAGCAATCGCATCGGTGTTTGGACACAGGTCACCACGAAGGAGTATAAAGGACTTAACCCTGGTCGGCCGATACGGTTGAGAAACGAGAATTATGCCTATGTTGAGGATAAGTATGCCGATGAATTAGAATACAAGTCGCCCAACTTTAGGGTTTTCGATGCCAGTATCAACTACAAAAAAGAGTCTGGTGCCTACTCCGTGCAGGGTATTTCACCGGAATACCAACAAATAGAGAACGAGTTCATTTCGCAAGGTCGTTTTTTGAATTATAAAGACCATGAGTCGGTTTCCAAAGTTGCCGTTATTAGCAATAAGATACATAGAGAGCTGTTACAAAATGAGGAAAACCCCGTTGGCCGTGAACTGAAGATAGCCGATTTGAGTTTTCAGATTATAGGCGTTTATGGCGACAAGGGTGGTGAACGCGAAGAAAACCGGGTCTATATACCGCTAAGTACAGGCCAACGTGTTTTTAATGGTGGTGACAGTCTGAATATGATGTACTTTACCCTAAAACCGGCAGCTAATTTCGAAAAGACCCTAGAGGAATCGGTGAAATTTACCGATGAACTAAAAACCTACTTGAAACAGGCGCACACCGTAGCACCTGATGATGAAAGTGCCATAAACACTTTCAATACGTTGGAGAATGTGCAAAGATTCATGAACCTGATGATGGGTATAAAATCTTTCTTTTGGTTTGTGGGCGTCTGTACCATTATTGCCGGTATCGTCGGGGTAAGTAATATCATGTTGATCATCGTTAAGGAGCGAACGCGTGAAATCGGTATCCGAAAAGCGTTGGGTGCCAAGCCTTGGTCAATAGTCGGTATGATTTTGCATGAGGCCGTTTTTGTTACGGCGGTTTCCGGTTTCGGGGGACTCATCGTTAGTATGGGTTTATTGGAACTGGTAGGGCCCAATGTCGAGGTTGATTACGTTTCTAATCCCTCGATTGATTTCAATGTGGCCTTGACAACTGTTTTTCTGTTGATTTTTGCAGGAACATTGGCAGGTTTTTTCCCTGCTTGGCGTGCAGCTCGTATAAAACCGATTGAAGCCCTAAAAGAAGAATAAGGGTCTTAAGGCGACTAGATCATGAACTCGTATTCATCATTTCAAAATAGATAGATGTTTAGTAAAGATCGCTGGAACGAAATTTTACAGGTACTGACCACAAATTGGTTCAGAACGGTATTGACCGCGTTCGGTGTTTTTTGGGGAATATTGATCTTGATAATTCTTTTGGCGGCCGGTAAGGGGCTTGAAAATGGAATCCGAGCCGATTTTGGGGATATCGCGACAAATACTTTGTTTATGTGGACGCGTACCGCCACCAAGGCTTACAAAGGACTTCCGAAAGATAGACAGTTTAGTTATAAGACCAGTGACCTGGCCGATATTTGGGAGAATGTAGACGGACTGAAATTTGTTTCCCCAAGAAACCAACTGGGTAATTTTCGTGGTTCGAACAATGTTATCCATGGATTAAAAACAGGTGCTTTCAGTGTTTATGGGGATTATCCGGAGATAATAAAACAAGAGCCCATGGACATCACTTCGGGTAGGTTTATAAATTATGGGGATATCAATGAAAAGCGCAAGGTGGCCGTTATCGGTATCGATGTTCGAAATAGCCTTTACGAAATAGGGGAAGAATGTCTGGGGTCTTACATCAAGATCAACAATG
Source organism: Bacteroidia bacterium (assembly GCA_030428705.1). Lineage (GTDB taxonomy): Bacteria > Bacteroidota > Bacteroidia > Flavobacteriales > Flavobacteriaceae > Meishania. The sequence continues at coordinate 557,054 of JAUIDI010000002.1, read as the reverse complement.
TCAATTTTATGGTCATTGGCACATACAAAAAATCGAATGTCGATGGGGATAGCGAAAACGCCCAAAAAGAAATTTATATCCCGTTTACCTCATTTTCACAGGCATTCAATAGAGGGGATGATGTAGGTTGGATGGCGATTACGGCGGTAGATGAAATTCCCATTACTGATATCAAGGAACAGATTTTCAGTATTGTAAAGGAAAACCATAGAATTCACCCTGAGGATGCACGGGCAATCGGGCATTTCGACCTTAACGAGCAATTTCAGCGTGTGGTCAGTCTTTTCGGCGCTTTAGAACTCATCGCCTATTTTGTGGGTATTTTGGTTTTGCTTTCAGGCATTATAGGTGTCAGTAATATTATGTTGATAGTCGTGAAAGAGCGGACCAAGGAAATAGGAATTCGACGTGCCTTGGGAGAAAGTCCGTGGTCCATAAAAAAACAAATATTAATGGAATCCATTTTTCTAACGATAATCTCGGGTATGGCCGGAATCGCTTTTGGGGCGTTTATAATCTATGGAATCAACTATTTATTGGATGCCAACGGCCCAGTTATGATGTTCGTGAACCCCAGCGTTAATTTGGGCGTTGTGACAACGGCATTGGTCATTCTTATCGTATCGGGATTGCTAGCAGGTTTTATCCCTGCGAACAGTGCCATAAAGGTAAGACCTATCGAGGCTTTGAGAACCGAATAGAATGTAGATCGAAATATCGGCGGATAAGAAAGTAACAAGACAATACATCAATCAAATAAACAAGAAAATGAAGAAAAGAGTAACCATCATCATTTTACTAACCATTATATTGGCTTTTGGAGGTGCAATGTACTACCTGTATTCCAAAAACGCGGAAGATCCTGTGGTCTACGAAACGGAGACACCATCGACACAGACGATTATCAAGAAAACCGTGGCGACCGGAAGCATTTTGCCTTTGGAAGAAGTATTGATCAAACCTAATATTTCGGGCGTTATAGAAGAGATTTATGTCGAAGGCGGCGATTATATCAAATCTGGGGATCTTTTGGCAAAAATAAAAGTGGTTCCGAATCTAGATGCGTTGAACAGTGCACGCGATAATATTGATGCGGCTAAGATAGACCTTGACGACCAAAAAAGAAATTTGGACAGACAACAGGCACTGTTCGATAAGGGAGTCGTTTCCAAAGTGGATTTGGAACGTGCCCAGGTGAGCTTTGATCAGGCACAACAGGCCTATCGGGCGGCCAATAAGCGTTTCGATATTGTAAAGACCGGTACTACAAAGGGTTATGGGTCAACTGCCAATACGCAGATCAGGGCCACGGTAAGCGGAATGGTTTTAGAGGTGCCCGTCGAAGTCGGCAATCAGGTAATAGAGGCGAATAACTTCAATGAAGGAACGACTATTGCGGCTATCGCCGATGTCGAAAAAATGATTTTTGAGGGCAAAGTGGATGAATCGGAGGTTGGAAAGCTAAAAGAGAACCTGCCTTTGGAAATTACAGTAGGGGCCATTGAAAATACAGTTTTTGATGCAGTATTGGATTACATAGCCCCTAAGGGGAACGCAGAAAATGGAGCGATACAATTCGAGATTAAAGGAACTCTCAAAAAGCAGGATACTACATTTATTAGAGCCGGTTTAAGCGCCAATGCTTCGATTATTTTGGCGAGGGCCGATAGCGTTCTTGCCCTTAAGGAAGGTTTGGTACAGTTCGATGGCAAGACAAAAAAGCCTTTTGTCGAAGTTGCAACGGGCGAACAACAATTTGAACGTCGAGATGTTGAATTGGGCATAAGCGATGGAATTTTTGTTGAAGTAAAATCTGGCATAGGTAAAGAAGATAAGATCAAAGTCTGGAACGCCGTTAAGCCTGAGGAATTTGGCAGCTGATTTATTTTAACATAAAATTTGGAGCAAATCTTGTAACATTTTAACACCTTGGGTGTCTTATTCACGAATTCTGGAGGGTAGCACCTGACTGACTAACTTTAACCGACATGATAGAAATCAAAGATCTTCATAAATCCTATAAAATGGGGAGCAATTCCCTGCATGTTCTCAAAGGAATCAATTTTAGTGTCGAAGAAGGAGAACTTGTTGCAATTATGGGTTCTTCCGGATCGGGAAAATCAACTTTATTGAATATTCTTGGCATGCTCGATGAACTTGATGAAGGTTCCTATACCCTAGATGGGGTTCCGATTGTAAATCTCAATGAAACAAAAGCTGCGAATTATAGGAACAAATTTTTGGGCTTCGTCTTCCAGTCTTTCAATCTGATCAATTATAAGACGGCTATGGAGAACGTGGCTTTGCCTCTATATTATCAGCGAATGCCAAGAAAGCAACGCGAAGAGAAATCCTTGAAATATTTAGACCAGGTGGGTTTGAAAGAATGGGCCACTCACTTGCCCAGTGAATTGTCCGGGGGGCAAAAGCAAAGAGTGGCCATCGCAAGGGCCATGGCGGCAGAGCCAAAAGTACTATTGGCCGATGAGCCCACAGGTGCATTGGATAGTAAGACCTCCTACGAAGTCATGGACCTGATCCAGAAGATAAACGACCAGGGCAATACTATACTCATAGTTACCCACGAACCTGATATCGCAAACATGTGCAAGCGTATCGTGCACTTGAAAGATGGTATTATTCTAGAAGATAAAAAAGTAAAGCAAGTTAGGGCGGCCGCGTATGTTTAGTAGAGATACCTGGAAAGAAATATTCGAGACCATACAAAAGAACAAACTGCGTACGTTCTTATCGGGCTTTACCGTAGCGTTGGGTATTCTCATATTCGTTTCGCTTGTCGGTCTGACCAATGGTCTGCAGAATACCTTCAATAAATTTTTTAATGAGGATGCAAGCAATGTGTTTTACTTATATGCAGGTAGAACTTCGGTGCCGTATAAAGGATACAAATCGGGTCGTCAGGTTGAGTTCGAAAATAGTGACCTTACCGATATTGAAGAGAACTTTCCCTTATTCATGGAATATGTGACCCCTAGAATAACCCGAAGTGCCTTGGTCAAGTACAAGAACGAGTCTAATAACTATTCTACGAGGGCGGTGGCACCTTCACATCAACATGCCGAAAAGACGATTATTATGAGGGGGCGTTACCTCAACGAGCAAGATATAAAAAATCGCACGAAGTATGCCGTTATCGGAAGGTTGGTAGAGCAAGATTTGTTCGGCACCGAGGATGCTATCGGCAAATATGTAGATGTTGGCGGTAGCATGTTCAAGGTTATTGGTGTGTATCAAGACGATGGTGGTGATGATGAAGAACGTAGACTATATATTCCCTATACCACAAGGCAGCTTATTGAAAAAAATACTGATAAGGTCGATCAAATGATCGTGGCCTTCAAGCCCGAGATCGGTTATGCAGGTGCGATGGCCTTTGATAAGAGCTTGGATAAATTCTTAAGGGAAAAAAAGTATATAAGTCCCAACGACCAACAGGGTATCTATATTAGAAATGTAGCCGACAATTTAAAACAAAACCAGCAATTTGCCAGTGTATTGGCCTATATAGGTGGTTTTATCGCTTTTGGAACCATACTGGCCGGAATTATCGGAATAAGTAATATTATGGTATTTGTTGTAAAGGAGCGCACTAAAGAGTTAGGTATTCGTAAAGCTTTGGGAGCTACTCCTAGGGCCGTAATCAGTTCTATTCTTTTGGAGTCTGTTTTTATAACCACGATTTCAGGGATATTGGGAATGATTATCGGAATTGCCATTTTAAGTTCTTTAGGGGAGAAACTCGAAGACTTTTTTATTACAAACCCTTTTATTAATACCGGCTTGGCAGTTTTTGCTACTGTTGTATTGATTTTCTTTGGAGCGATTGCAGGATATATTCCGGCAAAAAGAGCTGCAAGCATAAAACCTATTGTAGCATTAAGAGACGAATAATATGCGATTCATATTTGACAGAAATACTTGGCAGGAAATTTTTGGCTCTATCAGCAAAAATAGGACCAGGACCATAATAACAATGATCGGTGTTCTTTGGGGAATCTTTGTTTATATAGGCCTTTCTGGTGCGGCCAAAGGAATGGACAATGGTTTTGATAAAGTGTTCAAAACGGTATCGATGAACAGTATGTTCGTTTGGGGACAGAGTACAAGCATGCCATATGGTGGCTACAAAACCGGTCGGCAAATGCAGTTGAAGCTTGATAATGTTACCGATTTGCAAAATAGAATTCCTGAAATTCAATACATCGCCCCGCGTATCGACATGGGTAATTTTGGTTCGGAACCAGTTTATACAGTGCGAGGTCAAAAATCGGGTACATATACTGTGAATGGTGATTATCCTGTGTATACCAAGATTGCTACTAAAAAAATATTCGATGGTGGTCGTTTTATTAATGATGAGGATATCGAACAGGCGCGGAAGGTGTGCGTAATCGGTGAGCGGAATTTGCAGGAATTATTTGAAAAAGATGAAGACCCGATCGGGCAGTACATTCGGATCGGTAGTGTTTATTTTCAGGTAATAGGAGTCCATAAATTGGCTCAAGGTGTTAGTTTTGACAACGATAGCGCGATATTCATTCCCTTTACAACTTTTAGAAAGCTATACAATACTGGAGAAAATGTAGGATACCTCTGCATCGCCGCCTATGATGATGCCGACGTCATACAGGTCGAAAAGGATGTAAAAATGCTCTTAAAGAATATACATAGGGTAGATCCTAAAGATGAAAGAGCATTCGGATCCTTTAATTTGGGCGAGGCATTCAGTAAAATAATGGGTTTTGCCCAAGGATTGACATTCTTGTCCTTAATTGTGGGCATTGCTACCATTTTGGCAGGAGTAATCGGTATTGGCAATATTCTTCTGATCTCGGTAAAAGAACGTACTAAGGAATTGGGGGTTCGCAGGGCATTAGGCGCTACTCCGGCCGAGGTCCGAAACCAAATTATATTAGAATCCGTTTTCTTGACCGTTCTTGCAGGTATAATAGGCATAATCTTAGGGGCAGGTATTTTGGCCATGATAAATAACCTAACAAAAGATATTGATTTTCCCTATACCAATCCGACCGTACCGATACCCTATGTCTTGGGAGCACTGTTGATAATGGTCGTATTGGGAACCTTGATCGGGTTAATACCCGCGCAAAGAGCGGTAAGTATTAAACCTATAGATGCCCTAAGGGAAGAATAACGGAAAAACCATAAACAACTAATAACTTGAAAATGAACAAAATCGTTAAATACTCATTGATTGGACTTTTAGTGCTTGGCGCACTTTGGGCTGCCGCTTTTTTTATTAAATCGAACAGCAAGTCTTCGATAACCTATGAAACCCAAAAGCCATTTATTTCCAGTATTGAGAAGAAGACCGTGGCTACGGGAAAGGTGGTCCCTGAGGATGAAATTGAAATCAAACCACAGATTTCAGGTATTATCGATAAGATTTATTTGGAAGAAGGGGCCAAGGTAAAAGCAGGTGATTTGATTGCGGTCATCAAGGTGGTTCCGAACGAACAATCATTGAACCAGGCCAGGGGACGTGTTAGAAATGCGGAAATAGCCTTGAACAATGTGAAAATCGAATATGATAGAAACAAATCGCTTTTCGATAAAGGGGTCATTTCAAGCCAAGACTTTAATAATCTACAATTGCAATTTGACCAGGCAACGCAAGAATTATCCAATGCCCGATCCGATTATCAGATTATCAGGGTAGGTTCGGCAGGCGGTTCCTCAAGTGCCAATACCAATATTAGGGCAACCGTAGACGGTACCATATTGGAAATTCCCGTTGAAGAGGGGGACCAGGTGATACAGAGCAACAATTTCAATGACGGTACCACGATAGCCACGATCGCTGATTTGGGAAAAATGATTTTCGAAGGAAAAGTCGATGAGGGCGAGGTCGGAAAATTACAGGTCGGTACGCCCCTTAAAATTAGTTTGGGGGCCGTGGAAGGCACTGAATTGGATGCCAAATTACGATTCATTGCGCCCAAAGGGGTAGAGGAGACAGGAGCCGTTCAGTTTAAGATAGAAGGCGATGTCGAGGTCAACGATAGTATTTTCATACGGGCAGGTTATAGTGCCAATGCTTCTATGGTGTTGGAGAAAAGAGATAGTATAATGGTGATTCCCGAAGCTCTTTTACAGTTTGACAATAAGACCGATAAGCCCTATGTAGAAGTTGCCGTGGGGTCTCCTGAAGAGCAGAAATTTGAAAGAAAGGATGTTGAAATCGGGATATCGGATGGAGTAAATGTTGAGATTATTTCCGGAATTACGGAAGAAGACCAAGTAAAACAGTGGAATCAAACGGAGCCCATAAAGAAAGGTGAAGAGGAGGAAGATTCCGAAGAAGATAGCGAAGCATAATCATCAATCAAAATCAAAAAATCAGAAAATGAATAGTAGACTAACGGCTTTACTGATCGTATTTGCGGTCGGGATTTTATCGGCACAGAATAAAAAATGGACGTTACAAGAATGCGTTGAATATGCCTTAGAACACAATATTACCATTCAACAATCGGAATTGGACCTAAAAGATGCCGAGGTGAATAAGCTGGATGCCAAGGGTAATTTTCTTCCTAGTATCAATGCCCAGGCTTCGCATTCATGGAACATAGGTCTCAATCAGAATGTTACCACAGGCATTCTTGAGAATTTAACGACCATGTTTACATCAGGTGGTGTTGGTCTAAATGTCGATTTGTACAATGGGCTTCAGAACGTCAATCGATTAAGAAGGTCAAATCTAGCACTTTTGGCGAACCAATATCGTCTTGACAATATGAAAGATGATATATCTCTGGCGGTGGCCAATGGTTATCTTCAGATTCTTTTTAATCGTGAAAACCTTGTTGTTGCCAAGGCACAGTACGCGGTCACAGAACAAGACTTGAAACGTACGGTAGAGTTGGTCGAATCAGGCGTGGTCGCTAGGGGAGATTTGTTGGAGATCGAGGCTACGGCCGCAACACAATTGCAACAGATCGTGAATTCGGAGAACAATCTAAGACTGTCGAAAATTGCTTTGGCACAGTTACTTTTGATAAATGACTATGAAAATTTCGACGTGGCTAATGAAGAATTCAATATTCAGCCTACCACTATTTTAAACAATTCCCCCAGTGAGATTTTTGCCAAGGCGGTGACCGACAGAAACGAGGTTAAGTTTGCCGAAGCGAATATAGAATTGGCGGAAACCGATATTGAACTGGCCAAAGGGGCCATGTACCCAAGGCTTTCAGGGTTTTATAATTATAATACTAGGGCTTCCTATCAAGACATTATTGGCGGTTTTGAAATTGACCCCAATAATCCGACGGCCCAAATTGGAACTGTCGAAGGTACGGGGCAAGCCGTTATTGCTCCAAATACGAGACCGGTCGTTGAAGCGATGGATCCCTTCATATATCAGTTGGGCATCAATGATGGGCATTCTTTTGGGGTGGCTTTGAATATACCTATCCTAAATGGGTTTTCGGCCCGAAATAGCGTCAAAAGAAACCGGATAAACCTTGAGCGTTCAAAATTACAATTGGATCAAACAAAGTTAGATCTTGAGAATACCATCAATCAGGTCTGGAACGATGCCCAAGCGGCGATCAAAGCGTATGAAGCGGCACAAAAAACACTTGAGGCCAGACAATTGGCCTATGACTATTCAAAAGAACGCTTCGATGTCGGGTTGATGAATGCCTTCGATTTCAGTCAAGCGCAGAGCCGATTGGACAATGCACAAGCAGAGGTCATACGCACCAAATTTGATTATATCTTCAGGGTCAAAGTACTTGAATTTTATTTTGGGCTTCCGATAGAATTAAAATAATACTCGATTTTCTAACTCGATAGCAACAAACCTGCAATTCATTCGAATCTTGCAGGTTTGTTCGTTGAACGTATCTTTGTTCTTTATGGGAATAATCTTGAACTTGGAGACGGCCACTACCAATTGTTCGGTAAGTTTGGCAAAAAACGGGGAACTGTTGGCCTTGAAGGAGGAGAACACGCCGAATTTTTCGCACGCCGAAAAATTACATGTTTTTATATCCGAGGTATTGGTCGAATCAGGTTTGAAAATAGAAGATGTCGACGCAATAGCTGTAAGTAAGGGCCCTGGATCTTACACAGGCCTTCGCATTGGGGTTTCGGCCGCCAAAGGATTATGCTTCGCCCTCGGTGTTCCATTGATATCGATTGCAACGCTTAAAAGCATGGCTTACCAAGTTGTATCGGATAAAACTGATTTCATAATTCCAGTATTGGATGCCCGTAGAATGGAAGTCTATTCGGCCGTATTCGATAGGAAAGGAAACGAGGTGTGTGAAACCATGGCCGAGATAGTAGACGAAGGTACTTTTGAAGAATTTGCAAACAAGGGTATCGTGCTTCTGGCTGGAAGCGGTGCAGACAAGTGTAGGCCAATTTTGACCCATACGAATTTCGACTTTAATACTCATGTGGTTCCGTCTGCACGGGAGATGGGGTTTTTATCGCACCAAAAATATATTGAAAAGAGTTTTGAAGATGTCGCCTATTTTGAACCGTTTTATCTAAAGGACTTCATCGTCCAAGGCAGTAAAAAAACCTAATCGTCCCATTTCCCGTTAGAATCTTCCGATTTTAACGTATCATAGTACTCCAAAACCTGGATCACTTCATCTTCGTTCCGCATGTGCAGTTTGTTCTTACGGGCATATTGCCGCAACTCTGAATATTTGTCCCATAGAACCGCAAAGACCTCTTTTCTGCTCAAAGCGTATAGCTTGATGGCTGGTCTATCATTTCTTTTGATGTAATAGTAGTGTTTCGTTGCGAAGGCAGGCGACTTAAAATCTTCGTAACCATGATCCGGTAAATCTATTATTGGAACTTCTTTGACCGTTCTTGCATACAGATAGGTCGGGCCATCGTTCAAGGGATTCATATAGCCTTGTTTCTGCTGTTCCTTATCTTCATAAGTGACATATTGATAGATTTTTCCATCAAGCATGGCCTCGACATTACCGCTCTTGACCATGAGTTGCGGTGAATTCTCCGATGTCTGAAGTTCAAAGTGATCGCGAAAAGGGTTGTATCTCATTAACGACTCCGCTTGAAGTTTGCCGTCCTTTAATATTTTTCCCGACTTGAATGTCTTGTCAAAATAAACGGAACCACTTACAATGAATTCCCTTTCTTCCCATTCTACCGTAGAAGAAACCCCTCCTGAGGCTCCTTGAACCGGGAATCTTAACCTAACTTTTACATTTTCTTCTTCATATTGCCCGAAAGTTAGAATTGGTAAAACAGATAATGTAAGAATCAACCACTTCATTGAACTAGATTTCATATGACTTTAAGTTATAAGCTGAAAAAGATTAATCGCTCGACTTTTCACCTTGGTCGTCTTCCTTTGCTTTTAGGCTATCGTAATGTGCCAAAACCCGTATTACCTCTTCTTCGGTTCGCATGTACAGTCTGTTTTTGCGGGCATATTGTCTAAGTTCGGAATATTTGTCCCATAAGACGGCGAAAACCTCTTTTCGACTAAGGTCGTTAAGTTCTTTGGCCGGACTGTCTTTTTTTCGAAGGTAGTAGGTGATTTTCTTCTCGAAGGCTGGTGGTTTGAAATCTTCATAGCCATGTTCGGGAAGTTCAATTTCAGGGATTATCTTCTGTCGTCTTAAATAAAGTACAGTTTGGCCTAGGTTTAAGGGGATAAAATACCCTTTTTTAAGATTGCCATGATCTAAATATTCGATATACTCAATTTTTTCTCGCTCAAGAATGATATTGACATCGCTATCTTTATAAACGTAGCCCAAGATATCCTTACCCTTAAGAATTTCAAATCGATCCCGATAGGCATCGTATCTTAAGAATGCGGTTTTTTGTCCTTTGCCATGTAAAAAAATCTTGCCAGTTTTGAATTCTTGGTTCCAATAGGCATTGCCACTGACATAGACTTGTCGATCTGTACTTGCCCCGGGAAGTTTATAGCTTATGATAACCGGTTCTGCTTCAGACAATTGGCAGAGAATAGTTAATGGGAAAACAAAAAAGAATAATAAAAAAATTAATTTCAAACAACGGGATTTTATTGGGAAATACTTTACTTTATAGTAATCAAGACATTGTTAGGGGTTTAACCGACAGAACAATTTGTGAAGCGATTTGTTTCATAAGAACGACTTTCTAAGAACCGATACCAGTCTCGCCCCAACCCGAATACGAATCGGAGGTCTTTTGCAACGAATTGTAGTATTCCAATAACTTAACAACATCACTTTTCTCTTTGAGGTCTAGATTATGTTCGGAAATAAACTTTTTGAGCAGGGAATTCTTGCCGTCCAATTTTCCCAAAATATGGTTTTTTCTTAGTTTGACGGGTTCAGCGGGCTCGTTCCCTTTTTTGATATAGAACATTGATACATCTTTGTACATGGCGGGTTGATAATCTTCATAACCATTTTCAGGGTTTTCGGCCTGCATGAATTGTTTTTTAGGCCTATAATACAAAATTGTTTCACCTTCGTTCATCGGGTTTAGATAACCCAATTTGGTTCGTTGCCCTTCTTTATATGTGACTACTTCATAAGTTACGTTATCTATAACGACGGTTATGTTCTTTTTGCGTAAAAGTTCCTTGGACTTCCCGTTTTCATCCATAATTTCTATTACCTCGTTCATTGCATTATACCGCATCAATGATGAAGCCATAAACTTACCGCTAAAAAAGGACTCGCCCTTTTTGAAGATTTCATTGACATATGGGGTGCCTTCAATCGGTATCTCTACCAATTCCCCTTTCAATTGGGCAGGTGTCAAAACATACCTATTAGCTGAAATCTGCGCATTGGAAAGCGAACCGACCAAAATAAGGAGTAGTGCGATATTTTTCATGACATGGAGTATTTGTAGATACTTAAAGATATTAAAAAAATCGCCTAAATCCAACTTATATAGCTTGCGTTCAGCTATATAGGAAAACCGCTGAAAGAAAATTGCACTTGAAGCCTAAAGTCAAACACCTGGTATTGGCTGTTTACCATGGTTGTGAACAACACGTTGCGGAAATGGAATTTCGATACCTGCATCGTCGAATCGATATTTGATTTCTTCGACTACATAAAAATGGGCCGCCCAGAAATCTTCATTTTTTGCCCAGAATCGTAACGTCAGGTTTACCGAACTATCGGCCAGTTCACCAACATAGACCTCAGGCTCAGGATCGGTAAGGATGGTCTCGTTTTCAGTACAGATTTCCAAAAGGATGTCCTTGGCTTTTTTGATGTTCGAATCATAACCGATACCTATATCGATTTTGTCCCTTCGAAGTTTTTCGGCGTTGTAATTGATAATATTGTTGTTGCTCAATTGACCATTGGGTAAAATCGCCAGTTGATTGCCAAAAGTGTTCAGTTTGGTAGTAAATATGGTTATTTCCTTGACCGTACCATCAACGCCTTGGGCGGAAATAAAATCGCCTACTTTAAAGGGCTTGAAGAGCAATATGAGCACACCTCCCGCAAAATTGGCCAATGAACCCTGCAATGCCAGCCCAATAGCAAGTCCGGCTGCACCTATGATGGCCACCAAAGAAGATGATTTGACCCCTAATTGCGTTACCACAAGTACAAAAAGTATTGCTTTTAGAGTTATTCTAATAAAACTTTGGAGAAACGTTTCTAATGTTTGGTCATAGTCCTTTTTATCGAAAAAATTACGGACCAGGCGATTTATCAAGCGCATGATCCATATTCCGATAATCAGTATGACCAAGGCCATGAGCAGGTTTGGCAGAGCATTCCAGACCCAGTCTATAGCATTCTCGATATGTTCTTTGTAATTGGTGAATTCTTTCATTTAATTAAAATTGATTGATCCTAACATAGTAAAGAGGCCGACCTATATCAAAAAATCCAAATTAAAATATTGTTAAGATACTTCGAAAAAATATTCTTTAAAGGCCATTTTGGCAAATGGCGGCAATAAATCATTTGGAGGATAAAGAAAAATCTAGTATTAAAAAAGCCCGTCCTCGTTATCTAATCAAGGACGGACTTTTATCAAATTTTAATCTCGATTTACTTTACTTCGAACGTAATCTTGACGTTGACACGATAATTTTCGATTTTACCATCCTTGACCGTGGCACTCTGTTCTTTAATGTAGACCGACCTAATATTCTTTACCGATTTTGAGGCTTCCTCCACGGCATTTTTGGCCGCTGCTTCCCAACCATCGTTTGAATTGGCCAATACCTCTATGACTTTTAATACTCCCATAATACTTTTATTTTAAGATTTTTAACAAGGTAATAAATAATATTTCAAAGTAAAATGTCATATCTAAAAATCAGCCATTGAGGGCAACCACTTCGTTAACCTTATCGCCCATCATATTTCTTAGCATGGTCTCGATACCATTTTTTAACGTGAAGGTAGATGATGGACAACCGCTACACGCCCCTTGCAGAATGACATTGACCGTTTTGCTTTCTTCCTCATACGATTTAAAAAGGATGTTGCCCCCGTCACTGGCAACGGCAGGTTTGACGTATTCCTCCAGAATAGCGATAATCTCTTTTGAGGTATCGTCCAGGTCCCCATTATTTGGTACCGTTGTCGTGTTGCCATTGTTTTTTTGTAAACCGAAATCTGGTGAGACCACCTCTTTTCCATCCGCCAAAAAGTCACGAATCATTTCTCGGAGTTGCATGGTGACATCGTCCCAATCGGCAACATCAAACTTACTGATGGAAACATAATTCACATCAAAGAAAACTTCTTTGACAAAGGGTAGTTGAAATAATTGCATGGCAAGTCCCGAATATTTGGCTTCGTCTATATTCTTGAATTCGAAAGCATTCGGTACGATTTTTTTGTTGGCCACGAATTTCATGACCGATGGATTCGGGGTAACTTCGGCATAAACCGTAATGGGTAGCTTGTCGGTAGTCTTTTCCTCAACGACCACAGGTTCTCCTGCATTTAGATACTCGACCAATTGCTGCGCCACTTCATCCTTGACATCATCCCATTTTACAATATCGAAACGTTCAAGGGCAATAAAATTACCAGAGATATAGACTGTCTTGATAAAAGGAAGGTAAAAAAGTTGTTGGGCAAGGGGCGAATTCTTGGCCTCGTCTATATTTTTGAACTCATAGTTCCTCACCTTCACCAATTGATGGTTGGTCTCGAACTTCATTATCGCTGGATTGTTGGTAGTTACCACAGTAAGCGAATACTCTTTCATAGTATTTGGATTTTGTGCAAAAATACGACTTATTCTAAGTTAATCCGTATATAATAATGTGGTGTTTCGACCGTTATACTTTATATTTAATCGATTTTAATGCATCCCCAAAATCTATAATGAAACAACGAATATTGTTTTTGTTCGGCCTATTGGCTTTTGGTTTTCAATCCAAGGCACAAGAGGGTATACCGGTCTATTTTGATTATTTATCGGATAATTATTACTTGGTATATCCATCTATGGCAGGGATAGGTGAAGGAGGAAAAATTAGGGCAACAGCAAGAATGCAATGGTTCGATGTGCAAGATGCGCCCAATCTTCAAACGTTGAATGCCAACTTCAGAATAGGAGAAACCCCAAGTGGGGTCGGCGCGATTTTTTTTAACGATGCAAATGGCTATCATTCCCAGACGGGCCTGAAAGTTACCTATGCCCATCATCTGAAGCTCGGTGGCGATATTCGAAACCTCAATCAAATATCTTTTGGCCTTAGTCCAACTATTTTGCAAAGTAGCCTTGATGAAACCGAATTTCGGCTACCTGATCCTGCCATAAGCGGATCTAAGATCAGTGCCACCTATTTCAATGTTGACCTAGGCATGTCTTATAACCTAATGGAATTTTATGCCCACGTTGCGGTATTGAACATGTTGAACAGCAAAAGAAGCCTCTATTACAGAAACAGGCAAGATAATCCTGAGCAGTTTTTAATTGATAACCTTCGAAGGTATCTGTTCTCGGTAGGGTATGTTTTCGGAAGACAAGAATGGCAGTTTGAACCTTCGGTCTTGTTTCAAATGACCGATTTCACACAGGAAAAATCCTTAGACATCAATGCCAAGGTCTACAAAGATGTCGATTTTGGTAGAATCTGGGGCGGACTGTCATATCGTCGAAGTTTCGATGGCGCCCAATTTCAGACTACCGATAGCTTTGGCGAGCAGCGTTTACAATTGATTACCCCGATAGTCGGGGCGAATATCAAGAATTTTATGGTGTCTTATAATTACTCGTATCAAATGGGAGATATTCGTTTTGATAACGGGGGATTCCACCAGATTACGATTGGCTATGACTTTGGCCAATCTGAAAGAAGATATGACTGCTATTGTCCAGCGGCACAATAGCAAATGCAAAGGACCATTTTTACCGGCCCTTTGCTCAAAAAGCTTGCTGAGTAACTATTCCCACGTATAGTTCTTTCGGGCCGCTTGTTTCTGAATAGCCTTTAACATTGCGTTTTCCAATTCCCCTTTTTGGGCTACTTGTTGATTTTTGGCGATATAGGCTTCCCTTTTTACATTCAGCACCTGTATTTCTTTTTGTATCGCCGATCTTTCCGATTTTTTCTCTTGAATGTACAATTCGATTTCTTTGTCCGATTTCCCTTTTAGTTCATCGGGAAGTTGCTCCCGTTCTATTTTTGCAACGTCAAATTCGGCTTCATCCGATGCATCGACCAAATCCCATGTAGAGTTACTGTACAGACGCGAACTCTTGCTGACGGCTCGTTTTACCGCCACACCTTCGTCAAGTCTCATGGCATTGGCGTCTTGATCTGCCTGGGCCCTGATTTTAGATTGGCCTAGAGATCCGTACGATATATAGGTCTTGTTCAGTTTTGAGTTCAATTTGATAATGATATCGTCATAAGGAGTTTCGATGTGAACGACTTGGCGATTATGATCAATGGCCATATATTCTCCTCCTGTCAAGATTGCCCCGTTTTTCCAATCGGTATTTATACCCTGTTCGTAATTACCGCAGAAAATAGTATTGACGATGATGTCTTTTTCTTTGGCATTGACAACGGCATCTCTGTAATTCAATTTGCCCTGATCGAAAGGTTCGTTGCCTGCTATGAATATCATTTTTAGATTATCGGGATTTTTGCCCCAATCCAATTGCTTTAAGGAGGTAGCTATCACTTCACCACAATACTCTTCACCACCATTGGTCGTTAATGAAAATAGTTTTTCAGAGATTTCGTCAAGATCGTTGCTAAAATTCAAGACCTGTTGTATATAACCCTCTCTAGACGATAGGTTGTCATTACCATATTGGTAAAGCGCAATCTCTAGTTTCGGCCTGGTGGCATTACCGCACTTGGCGTGCGTGAATTTGTTTACGACGTCCCATAGTTGTGCCTTGGCCTGATTTATGAGCCCGTCCATGCTGTTGCTAGTATCCAAGAGCAGTGCGATTTTGACGACATTGTTGGTAGGCTTGCGGTCCTTTTCCGGGAAGACTGCCTTCGCGATGATCGGACTTTGAATTGAATTTTTGTTTTTTGCTTCGCAACCATACGTGGCGATAGTAAAAAGGGGTACAAATAACAACACCCAGAATTGTTTTGACTTTTTCATGATATCTTGGTTTTAATTCTCTTTTTTATTTTTCAATATGAGGCCTTTCGTCGTGTGGCCCTGTCATAATTTGTATACTTGCTTCTATTATTATTTCCAGATAAAAGTATTTTCCAAAATTTTCATAAAAAACCAATAATGAGTGAAACGGATTCCCCAATGAGTGAACACCTACTTCCACTAAGCAAAGCATGAAAAAGGCTTTGTTTCGGGGGCTGTTTGCCGATTTCACCATTTTTTAGTACCGCATAAATCAGCTAAGTTTACGTTGTTGAACTAGGGATATGAAACAGTTGAAATATATATTGTCACTTTTTGTACTAGGCTGTTCAATGGCCTTTTCCCAAGTGCAGGAGCATAAGATCAAGATGGAAATCGAAGGTTCTGTAAAGGGAAAAGAAAACCATGTGCCAATCAAAGGAGTAGAGGTTACGACGAATAAGGGAATGTATGCCGTAACCAATGATTTAGGGGAATTTAAAATAAATGCCTCGATAGGTGATGAACTTGTTTTTACAAGTCCGGAATTTGAGACGGTTAGATATATCCTTAAAAGTGATGAAGATGTAGATGTCTTGGTAGCGGGGTATTCTGAAAAAGATTCGGATAATGGCAAAAATAGCGATTCAAGGAATGCAGTTTCACTGCACAGGTCATATCTGGATTCTGCAAACTTTTACAAACGTTCCGATATCGCGAAGAGCATCGATTTTATCACACAGTCGATTGCCCAATTGGGCGAACGCGCCGATAAGAAACAGCTGGCCGTTTCACTGACCGTTCTTGGTGAAGTATATCAATACCATAGGCAATATGATTTGGCCATCACCAGTTATAAAGACGCTCTTGAGGCAAATAAAACTTCGCGTACAACTTTGTTGTTGGGCCGTACATATGTCTTGAACAAGAATTTTGAGGAAGCGGAAAAAGTACTCCTTCCCTTGATCGAGATTACCGATATGATTCCTTATCAACGAACCGAACTGTTCGAAATTTTGGGAGATGTGTATGCAGGTATGGGTCAAATAGATAAGGCTGTTTCTTTCTATGAGGAAGGTCTGACCGTAGCTAAAAAAAACCAGATTACACCAAAGATGACCGATTTGAATTCAAAAATCGGGGATGCCTACGCCAAAGGGAATAGATTGATCGAAGCAGAGGCCTATTACGGTAATTCCCTCAAGCTATCGAGCGGCCTTGCTCCCGAACGCGCCGTTCAAGAAAAGGAAAAAGTGGCTGATTTCTTTAATCAGAGGAGCCAATATGTCGAGGAGATCGAGATGCGAAAAAAAATAGGGGATGAACTAAAAAGTTTGCCAAAGACTGAACCTGAAATGTCAAACGGTCTTGCCAATTTCGATACAATTACTTCGCAACGAAACAATTACAAAATCGCCAATGCCTATATCGTTCAGGACAAATATGATCAGGCCATACCTTATTTAAAACAGAGTATCGAAGAGGCCGATAGCGAAAATGACCTTGTTGTTCAGAAAGATGCGACGCGAAAGCTTTCAGAGGTCTACAAGTACCGTGGCGAGTATTCGAAAGCCTTGGAAACATTGCAAGAATACGCTGCATTGGTCGATACGCTATATGTGCGCAAAGAACAGGAGATTTCTCGGGCAGCTAGGTTCAATAGGGAAATAGCGGCAAAACAAAGCCGAATTTCGGGGCTGGAGCAAGAAAGGGAATTGTCTCAAAGTAAGTATAGTCTGGCCCTTACCGAACAAGAATTGGCGAAACGTAGCAATAGAATGCAGCAATGGATCATCTATTCACTCATTTTGGGACTTGTTTTGACGGGTCTGGCCGCTTTCTTTTTCTACCGGAGTAATCGGCAACAAAAATTGGCCAACAACCTATTGGCTTTGAAGTCCTTACGTTCACAAATGAACCCACATTTTATTTTCAATGCGTTGAACTCGGTCAATAATTTTATTGCCAAGAGCGATGAAAGAAGTGCTAATCGTTATCTAAGCGAGTTCTCGACCTTGATGAGGGCGGTACTTGAAAATTCCGAGGAAGATTTCATACCATTGGCAAAAGAATTGGAATTGCTGGAACTCTACACGAAATTAGAGCATTCTCGTTTTCCCGATAAATTTGATTATGAAATTGATCTTGATAAAAATATTGATGTAGAGGCTTATTGGATTCCACCGATGTTATTGCAGCCCTATATCGAAAATGCTATTTGGCACGGGTTACGGTATAAAAAGGAAAAAGGATATCTGCACATCGCTTTGAACCAGAAGAATCCGGATACGGTCGAAATCGAGATCGTTGATAATGGTATCGGCCGTAAAAAATCTGCCGAATTGAAGACACGTAACCAAAAAAAGCAAAAGTCAAAGGGCATGGGTAACATCAAAAAGCGCATCGCAATTCTGAACGATATGTATAAGGACAAAGTCGATGTCAGTATTTCGGATCTCGAAACCGATGGGGCAGGTACAAAAGTGGTATTTACTTTAAAGAAAGATTGAAAGGGGTTTTGCGAAGTTTGAATTTTGTCCAGAGCAAATAAGTTGAATGATTTTGAGATTTATTGAACCGATCGGTTAAAGGCAATTATGGAATTAAAGGCAATCATAATAGAGGATGAAGCGAACAGTCGTGAGATCCTAAGGAGCTATTTGGTAAAATACTGTAAGGATGTTAAGATTGAGGGGGAAGCGGCTTCAATACAGGAAGGTATCCAACTTATCAATGAACATGAATTGGATCTAATATTTCTCGATGTTGAGATGCCGTTCGGTAATGCTTTTGACCTGTTGGAGCAGGTTCCCGACCGTAATTTTGAAACGGTTTTCGTTACGGCATACAACCACTATGCAATGGACGCTTTGAACAACCACGCCGCGTATTATTTGATGAAACCAATAAATATCGATGAATTGGTGAAAGCCGTTGAATACGTGAGCGAAATAAAAAAGAAGGAAGAGGCATTGAACGATCGGATTGTTCAGCCTATGATCAAGAATGTAAAAGGTAAGATAACCCTGCCGCAACAGGATGGTTTTCAGGTGCTGGATGTTTCCGACATCATATTTTGCAGGGCGGATGATAATTACACCGAAATCCACCTTGAAAATAAGAAGATATTGGTAAGCAAAACGTTGAAATACTTTGAAGAAGCCCTTTCCAAGTTTCCTTTTGCGCGAATTCACAAATCATATTTGGTAAACGTCAATGAAATCGTAAAATATAAAAAGGGAAAAGGCGGTAGTGTGATCGTTTCCAATGGAAAGGAATTAATGGTTTCGGCATCCAAGAAAAAAGATTTATTGGCCTATTTTTAACGGGATTCGATTTAAACTTCCGGTATTATGATAATAAGAACTATAAATGGAAAAGCACCACAGCTAGGGAACAATTGCTTTATTGCCGAAAATGCCACTGTTGTCGGTGAAGTGAGTATGGGTGATGACTGCAGTATTTGGTTTAATGCCGTGGTCCGTGGCGATGTACATTTCATTAGGATGGGAGATAAGGTCAACGTACAGGATGGGGCAGTAATTCATTGTACCTATCAAAAATCCCCAACGACCATTGGGAACAATGTATCGATCGGCCATAATGCCATTGTCCATGGTTGTACCATAAAAGATAATGTACTGGTCGGAATGGGTAGTATCATAATGGATGATTGCATTGTCGAGAGCAATAGTATCATAGCGGCAGGTGCGGTAGTGACCAAGGGGACTCATATTCCCGAAGGATCTGTGTTTGCCGGAATGCCTGCAAAAAAAATAAAAGATATAAGTCCTGAGCTGAGTGCCGGTGAAATTGATAAGATAGCCAATAACTACGTCAAATATTCAGGCTGGTTTAGGTAGGGTTTTTCAGTGTTCCGTTGTTTCGTAAATAAGGTAAGAAATTAATGGATTTTTCTGAGTTTCTTGCCCAATTTTTCGTCCCGAACGCTTACCGATTAAACAATAAATAGCTATTTTTGCGCCTCTTAAATAAAAGGCGATGAACGCATATATATTTCCAGGTCAAGGAGCCCAATTTGTGGGAATGGGTCTTGACCTTTATGAAAAATATCCTCTGGCACAAGAATTATTTGAAAATGCCAATGAAATACTGGGGTTTTCGATAACAGATATAATGTTCGAAGGTACTCCCGAAGATTTGAAGGAAACCAAGGTCACCCAACCGGCTATCTATTTACATTCGGTTATTTTAAGTAAGGTGATGGGCGATGAATTCAAGCCCGATATGGTTGCAGGACATTCGTTGGGGGAGTTTTCGGCATTGGTGGCCAATGGAACGCTGAGCTTTGATGACGGACTGACACTGGTGTCAAAAAGGGCCTTGGCCATGCAAAAAGCCTGTGAACTGCGCCCAAGCACGATGGCCGCTGTTTTGGGCCTCGAAGACCATATTGTTGAAAGAATATGTGAGGAAACCGATGGTATTGTTGTCGCCGCAAATTATAATTGTCCGGGGCAATTGGTTATTTCCGGTGATATCGGTGCAATCGATTTGGCATGTGAAAAGTTAAAGGAAGCTGGGGCAAGAAGGGCTTTGGTTTTACCAGTTGGTGGTGCATTTCATTCCCCTCTGATGGAACCTGCACGTGAAGAATTGGCAGCTGCCATTGAAAACACGACGTTCGGTGCTCCGAAATGTCCAATTTATCAGAACGTAACGACCACGGCGGTCACGGATTCGGAGGAAATCAAAAAGAATTTGATTGCCCAATTGACAGCACCTGTAAAATGGACGCAAAGTGTAAAAAACATGGTCATAGACGGAGCGGATATATTTGTCGAGGTGGGTCCAGGTAAGGTGCTTCAAGGTTTGGTCGGTAAGATAGATCCTATCGTAAAAACCATGGCCGCATCATTATCGTAAATAGATAAACCACAATAATATGTATTTTGTCCGATAAAGGCTTATTTAACCCTATAATTAAGTTGAAGGACGTTTTTTTTAGTATTATTGAATCCCATTTCAGACCTACCTACACAATAGCTGTGAATTGAATTTTTTAGGCTCAAAGCGGTCTCTAGTTGATTTTGGACTTGGGGTGTTCGGCAAATTACGGCCGACTAATTGAACAGGCCTCGAAATAAAATTGAACGGATGAATTTGAAAATAGGGATTGATTCCAACATTGCCTCCGGGATTGAATCGTTTTATATGCGATTTGTCTTTTTGGCATTTTTGCTGATCGGATTTGTGGCAGGTGCCCAACAAGCAAATCTTACTGTTCTGGATGGAGATGCCGGCGAAACTGGAGGTATTGCAAATCCTGGTGCTTTTCGGGTTACGCTTACTGGAATAGGTCTTGCAATAGATCGGACGATTAATTATCAGGTTTCTGGAACTGCTATCGGTGGGGGGGGATCCAGTGATTATGGTGCATTGACGGGGTCTTTGTTTCTTGCCGCTGGAGAATCTGAAGGAGAAATAGAGGTCTCCGGTATCATTGATGATAATTTGGTCGAAGGGGATGAGACTGTAATTGTTACTTTGCAGGCTGGTATAGGCTATATACTGGATCCGGTGGTAGCAAACCGAACAAAAACAATAATCATTAAGGACAACGACGCAGGACAGTTTACCATAACTACTTTGGATGCCAATGCGGGAGAAGAGGATCCCCCGGGAGAAGGAAGGTTCAGAATTGATTTGGATTTCGAAAACGGTACTGGAACAGCGGTGACAGTACCCTATACTTTAACTGGAACCGCCACAAATGGAGGGGCGAATTCCGATTATGATGTTGTGGGACAGGCAACGCTCACATTTCCTGCCGGTACACTGGCCAGAACTTTAAGAATACAACCTATTGACGATACGGATTTTGAGTCTGATGAAACCGTAGTATTGACATTGGGTACCCCCAGCGACCCTTTGTTTACGGTGGCTTCATCTCCTGCTGGCGATAGAACGGTTACCATAGTCGATAATGATTGCCCGGCCGGAGATACAGCTCCTGTTTTGGATAATGAGCCGACTTCGTTTTGCGATGTGGCATCGGTGAATCTGAATAACTTCTTCAGCGGAGGTCTGCCACCTCAATCGGCTTTGAGATGGAGTACCGTTGCCAACCCGACTACCGCGGGCCAGTTGATGTCGGTAGCAGCCTCAAATGCTGTTACTGCTGGTACCTACCATGCGGTATTTTGGTCTTCAACAGGGACTTGTGCAAGCCCTTCAACAGCATTGACGATTACCATTAATCAGACTCCCAATGAAGGAACTCCGATTGCGAATTTAACCAGTTGTAGCGATTCGTCTTTTGGTACGACTACTTTTGATCTTGACAATGGGCTCACCGGCGAAGATGCAGGTGGAACTTGGAGCTTTATTTCAGGTCCGGCCAACCCCGGGAATATTAATGGAAGTAATGTCGTCAATTTTAATAATGATCCATCAGGCACTTATGTATTTAGGTATACTTTAACAGCTGGCGCACCCTGTGTAAACCAAACCGCCGATATCAGTATCTCAGTTACCGATTGCGACCCTTGCGTCGCCGGTGATACTGCACCTGCCTTGGCACCTGACGCACCTGAAACTGCCTTTTGTGACACTATTGATGTAAGTTTGAGCCAATTTACGAATAGTACTCCGCCGCCAAATACGACATTAAGATGGAGCAGTGATTCCAATCTTGAAAATACTAGTGCCCACTTGACTATCGACCAGATAAACAACCCATTGCCAGGAACGTACTATGCTTTTTTCTGGGATGCAGTAAACACTTGTGCAAGTCCGGCGTTGGTAGTAAATCTTGCAAGTACACCGACCCCTACCATTACAGAAGCTAATGGTGATGAACGATGCGGTTCGGGTACAGTAACCTTAACGGCTTCTTCTACAGGTAATCCTACATTTAATTGGTACGATACGATTGACGGTGATACACCTATCGGTTCGGGGCCAAGTTTTGAAACAACGGTCAATGCACCTTCGGCAAGTATTGGGATAGTAACGTATACTTTTTATGTCGAAGCGACCGAAAATAGTTGTGTTTCGACCCGAGAACCGGTCGAAGTTATAGTTGCCTATCAACCATCGGCCGGAACGCCTACGGATACCTCCTCGTGTAGTGATCCGCAATATGGTAATACCATACTTGATTTAAATGGGCAATTGCAGGGAGAAGACCCGGGTACCTGGTCATTTTCTTCCGGCCCTGCGACAATTGCCCCGGGAGATGGAACTGCCGTAGACTTTATAGGTGCTCCCGATGGTATTTATGTATTTACGTATACCACAACAGATGCACAGGTGCCATGCGAAAACGATTCGGCTTCGGTAACGGTCTCGGTAAGCAATTGCGACACTGACGACGACGGTGATGGATTGTTCGGGGGTGAAGAACAAGCGCTTGGGACCGACCCCCAAGATGCAGATTCTGATGATGATGGCATATTAGATGGTGCCGAAGTCGGCGATGACATTGAAAACCCATTGGATGAAGATGGTGATGGCATCATCGATGCTTTGGATTCCAATGTGGCCGATGAAGATAGTGATGGCGTTGTGGATCAGTCGGATCCTGCGAACCTAAACCCTTGTGTACCGAATACCTTGAACGGGGTTTGCGACAGTGACGGTGATGATATACCGGATAGCGATGAGGATCTGAACGGAAATGGCGAAGTCGATGAAGGAGAAAGTGATCCTCTAGATCCCTGTGACCCGAACCCCGACCATATAAATTGTCAACCCATTGACTTAGAAGTGTTAAAAACGGTCGATAATGAAAATGCGGCCATAGGGGATACTTTGATTTTTACGATAACATTGAACAATCTCGAAAATCGAAAAGCAAGAAGTATAATAGTAGGTGATTTGCTGGAATCAGGCTTTGAATACGATTCGCATACAGCTTCTGCAGGTAATTATGATCCTAATACAGGTGAATGGCAAATTTTTGAGATAGGTCCTCTTGAGTCGTTAACACTTGAAATCAAGGCATTTGTGATTGAAGGTGATGTCCATACAAATACTGCCGAATTATTGGCTTCACTTCCGGAAGATGGCAATCAGGCCAATAACTCGGCTACGGTAGAGATAATTTTTGTCCGTCCGGTGGGCGTAAACCTGATTGTCGAGAAAACAGCAAGACTAGGGCCGGACAAAAACCGAGTAAAAGAAGTGTTTGGCCTCATCAATGATATAGAAGATGAAGTTGAGGTTGAATATTTTGTAAAGGTCATCAATAAATCTTTAAACGATGCTGTATCGAATATTAGGGTACAGGATATTTTTTCAAACGAAGATGGAGTAGTTTATGGGTTTTTGGAAGCAAACACGCCAATAGGAAGTACTTTTGATATGAATACTGGGGTTTGGCTTATCGACAACCTAGCTGTCGGTGAAGAAATCGAATTATCTTACAAGATTGTATTTAGAAGTATTGGTACCGTTGTCAACCAAGCTCAATTAATACGTTCGTCGCCTGCGGAGAGCATTGCCAATGATGAAGATAGCATATCAGAGGTTGAAGTAGAAATAACCACCCGCAATGTAGTGGATATTGGAATCGTTTTCAATCAATTTTCACCGAATGACGACGGCATAAACGACGATTTGAAAATTAACCGTCTCCGAAAAAATGCCGATGGTATGGATGAACTGGTGGACATTACCTATGATATCGATATCTTTAATCGCTACGGAAACTCCGTTTACGAAGCTCGAAACATGACCGAAGAAAAAGTTTGGGACGGTACTTGGAAGGGCAAGGAAGTTCCAGAAGGCACTTATTTTTATATTTTGAACATAGCCATCGAAAATGAGAGCGCTAAAATTACAAAGGGCTGGATACAGCTAATAAGATAATGACAGGAATGGCTGGTAAAAGGTTTGAAGTATATAATAGGTTTCTTTTTTGTTTGCTTGGTTTTGCGTTTTCGGTCAATCAAGTTTGGTCTCAAAATGAACCTCAGTACACCCAGTATATGTACAATATAGGTAGTTTTAATCCAGCTTATGTAGGATCGGTCCAGAATCCTGAAATAGCCTTATTGTACAGGGCACAATGGTTGGATATTGAGGGGTCACCAAGAACGATTAGGGCCGGGATAAATATTCCATTTGCGAATAGAAAACATGGTCTTGGTTTCAACGTGGTCAGTGATCAATTGGGACCGATTTCGCAGACATACATCGATTTGGCCTATTCGTACCAGGTCAAAATGTCGGACAACGTTAACCTATCATTTGGACTAGATTTAGGAGGGGCCTTGCTGAATTTAGATTATTCCAAAGGCACTTTTGAAGGCCCTGAACCAAGAGGTCAGGGAGTTGTAAACAAGTTTTACCCTACCATTGGCGCAGGTTTGTTCATGTATGAGGACGATATCTGGTATTTGGGTGCTTCTATTCCGAATTTTTTGACGGACGGAGTATATGATGACGAAGTCGCGGCCATAGTCGAAGGAAAAATGCAATTCAATTTTATAGGAGGTTATGTTTTCGATTTGTCGGACGGACTTAAGTTCAAACCTGCTTTTTTGGTCAACTATATTCAAGGAGCCCCTTTGAACAGTAATATTTCGGCGAATTTTTTAATAAATAATGCTTTCACCGCTGGAGTATCATATAGAATAAATAATGCGGTGAGTGCCCTTGCGGGTTTTCAGATTTCCAGTTCAATATTTGCGGGCTATTCCTATGACTATAATACCAATCAGATCGGTAAGTTCAATAACGGTTCGCATGAATTGATATTGAAATTCTATTTAGGCAAAGATGGAGGAGAGGATAATGGCCGCAATAGATCTAAAAATAAGGGCAAGCCAAAACAAATCGATACGCCAAGGTTTTTCTAATAGAGTGTATTATGGTTAAAGTAAGAATTTGTGTTTTATTGGTCTTTATGGGTGTCAGTAACATGTTCGCTCAGAAAAGGAACTCGAAAGCCGATAATTATTTCTATGCATATGCATATGCCGACGCTATTGCAGAGTACCAAAGTGAAATGCAGAAAGAACCTTTGACCAATGCCCAACGTTTGAATTTGGCGGATGCCTACTTTCAATTGGGAAACTATAAAAATGCCGTTAAAATTTACACCGACGTTTACCACAATGACACCATCATTAAGAGCCATAGGTTCAACAAAATGTTACAGAGTTTTGCAAAGACCGCCCAAAAAGATAGCGTTAAATCATTGTTGGCAAAGAAGAACGGCCTTTTGTCCACCGAGTTGATCGAGAATGCCGATTTCAACTATGAACTGTTAGGTTCCAAAACAAAGAATGAAACCGTTTTTCAGGTCTTCAATATAAATGGCAATAGTGCTCAAACCGATTTTTCCCCATCGTTTATGAGCGATAAGCTTTTGTTCAGTAGTAGTAGGGGGCATAAGCACAAAAATATTTACGGTCCTTCGGGAGAAGCTTATCTGGATATTTATTTAGGTCGTATAGGAGGTGATGGCGATGTGGTAAATCCGAATCTGTTTGAAGGAATTCCCGCTTCGAAGTATCATAAATCGACACCTTACTATGCAGGATCGTTGGGTAAAGTCTTCTATGTTTTATCGAATGAAGAGGATGACGAGCTATTGTTTGATGAAAATGGAAAGAATTCTTTGGCCATCGGATTGGCCAGAAGTTCTTCCGGGCCAGATCGCTCTTTCTATTATTTGCTCAAAGACCTGAGTACGTCCTTTTATTATCCTTTTTATGACGAAGCGACAGGGAGATTGTATTTTGCGGCCAACTTCGACGATAGTTACGGAGGTACCGATATATATTATGTGCATACGAACAATACACAGATTATGTCGGAACCTATTAATGTCGGTCCCCGAATAAATTCGGCGGGCAATGAAATTGCGCCCTTTATTTATGATAACAACCTTTACTTTTCCTCGGATGTTTTTTATGGTTTGGGCGGAATGGACATTTACAAGAGTTCGATTCAAGGCGATGACAGTTTTAGTATACCGGTGAATTTGGGCGAAGGAATAAATTCGCCATACGATGACTTTGGATTTATTATCAAAAATGAAGGTGATAAAGGCTATTTAGGATATTTTGCCTCGAACAGACCTGGTGGAAAAGGTAAAGATGACATTTACGGATTCAAGGTGAGTGACCTACCTGGACTTAAGACTTTAGTCTTGAGTGGAAAGGTCGCAAAACCAAAATCGGATCAAGGCATCCCAGAAACTCTGGTCAAGATTTTGGATAGTGATAGAAATCTGATAAAACAGGTTACTACTGACGTAAATGGCCAATACCGTATCGAACTACCATGGCGAGACAATATAATAGTGGAAGCCAACAAGGAAAGCCATTCTCGTTACAGCAGAACTATCGGTAAGGGAGAATTGGATAAAATTTCGGGGCAACCGTTTCAAATCGACATGGTCGAGCTTATTGATTTGGTAGTGGAAAAAGAAGCCAAGCAAGTTGTCAAACTAAATGACTTCTTTTTTGAAAAAGGCAAGAGTAATATAACCCCTGAAATTTCAGCGGAGTTGGATAAAGTAATTGTCGCTGTTCGTAGTTTTCCGGAGATGAAACTTCGAATAGAGTCCCATACCGATAGCCGCGGAAATCGAAACACAAATAAAAGACTTTCCCAACAGCAGGCCGATGCCATTAAAAATTATCTTTTGGCCAATGGAGTACCTTCTTCGACCATTGTAGAGGCTACAGGATACGGAGAGTCAAAACTGGTCAACGATTGTAAGGACGGGGTCTATTGTCTCGACTTTCTACATAATCAAAATGCCCGTACGTTGTTCGTAGTCTCGAACTTTGACGATTTGAAATAAAATCTATCTTATTTCAAAAGACCACCATCCAGAAGTAAAGCAGCGAAAAAACCGATAAAAAAATTATACCGGAATAGGTCAAATACTGAAGCCATCTTTTAGGTCGTTGTGATTTCGGTAAATCTTCGCTCATTACATTTTTTAGGTTCATATACCCTATTATTGGCGCAACTACGAAAGAAACGAAAGTGGCAAGGGCCACCAGTTGGCCCATGTTGGCGGAAAACGCTGAAATCACCACAAAATTAACTGTAGCTAGAACTACTACTGCAAGGGCAAAAACACCTTTTTTGCCGCTAAGAACTTTTTTAGGGTTTAATAGGTCGATAATGTCGATACTTACCCTTGCCACGGCGTCATGGGCGGTCATACAAGTGCTGAACATGGTGGCAAAAGCAGAGATGGCGATAAAAATATAGGCCCATGACCCGATGTGGGTAGTGAATAAATTGACGACCTGATCGGCGAATGTAACCGCGTTTCCGCTTAATTCCGTATTCGTTCCGTACAGCGTCAAGCAACCAATGGCCAGGAAGAAAAGGGCCAAAACACCGGTCATAATATAGCCAACGTTAAATTCCTGAAGTGATTCGTACAGGGATGGTTTTTGATTTTCGTCCTTCCATTTTTCAATACTCCAGAGACTGACCCAACTCGAGGCTTCTACAGTAGTTGGCATCCACCCCATTAAACCGATTAAAAATAAAATGCCCATTTCATTGAAAATGGGCGTGGGTTCAAAATTTTCTACCGGTTCGACCTGTCCTTTAAAAATTACCAAGGCGGTAGTGACCAAAAGCGCAACGAACAATATGGTTACTACAAGTTTTAACGAAGTTTCAAGAAATCGGTACTTCCCGATAATCAACAGGGCACTGATAAAAACAAAGAGCCCGAGCGCGACCAAGCTGATCGATGCGTTCGACACCTTGAACAAGTTGATGAACAGACCTGCCGTAACCGTATACAAAGCGGCCAGAATTGTGAAGGTGGTTACGAGTGTTATTCCTGCATAAAACCACAGATAACCTTTGCCCCTGTCTAAATAGCCTTCGATCAACGTTTTATTGGTGACATTGGTGTAGCGTACCCCGAATTCGAAAAAGGGATACTTGAAAATATTTGCAAGAATGATGGGTATGGCCATTACCCAACCGTATTGGGCACCTGCTTTCGTTGATAAAACCAAGTGGGAAGTGCCGATGGCCATGCTGGCAAACAATAATCCTGGGCCGAGATTTTTAAGAAGGGTCTTTAAACTTGGCATTTATGGTCGGTTGTTTTCCCTAAAATAGGAATTTTCAAGAGAAGAAATGATTCTTATTCGATTTTGATTTTTTCTCCATAGAATTTGGGTCCGGTATTGAAGATTAAATCGATGAATACCTTGACCCTTGCAAGATGTTCCCTAAAACGTACCTTATATCCTTGTCGCCCGGAAACATCCTTGGCATTATAACCGATTGCCTTCAGGCCTTTTTTCTCTGCAAGATAAATGGCCCTTTCATTGTGGAATTCCTGAGAGATAATGGTTACGCTTTCAAGCCCGAAAACCTCTTTGGCCCGAACTACCGAATCCAAAGTTCTAAAACCTGCATAGTCCAAAAAAATCTTTTCTTCAGGAATCCCACTTTTTACCAGGTCTTTTTGAATAGTTGTTGGCTCATTATAATAAATCGTTCCATTATCGCCGCTCACGAGTACAAAATCTATTTTTCCGGATTTGTAAAGTCTTATCGTAGCATCGATTCTATAGGTGTAATACGGGTTTGGCGCTCCTCCCTTTATTTTTTTTGAAGTCCCCAAAATCAATCCCACCCTATTTTTAGGTACAGCATCAAGTTCGTAAAAAGTCTTGCCCTTTGCGGTGTTCTCGATGATTAGATTGGAGAATAAAATCAGTACTATCGGTATTAGTATGAGTAAGCCTAAAATTTTGAGGTACTTCTTTTTCATAACCGACTAGTAGGTCTTAAAGATAAAGAAAGCAAGTCGATTGGTTCCCGTTATTTGGGAAAACAATCGGCCAAATCTACATCAGTATTATCGTAACGGATATAATTTATTGACTATAAACTATGTAAAAGAATATTGAGTAAATTGTTGGTTCGTAATCGTAGTAATGATGCATAAAATAGCGATTCTATTTGTCACTTTTTTCCTGTCGCTTGGATGTGCCGAACGGGAGATTGACACGATGTTAGTGATCAAGAATGTTTGGGTAGTCGATGTAAAAGAAGGGAGTCTACTTGAAGCCAAGAAAGATATCTGGATCAAGGGAGATAAAATTGTCGAAATCGAAGATCATAACGAACAAACTGAAAATAGTAATGTTAAAATAATCGATGGATCTGGCAACTATGTAATTCCCGGTTTATGGGATATGCATGCCCACCCCGATGATCCGGAAATGTGGCGCATGGATCCGGATGGAGCCAGTCGAGATCAATTGATGCCCCTATTCGTGCTTTATGGTGTGACCGGCATACGCGATATGGCCGGAAGTATGGAGGTAATCAAAAAGTGGAGAACCAAGATTAAATCCAAAGAATTGATCGGTCCTGATATTGTGGCATGTGGCCCATTGATCGATGGGCCTAATCCCATGTGGGACGGGTCGGTGGGAATCGCAGATTTAAATAGGGTAAAACCAATGATCGATTCCCTTAAAAATTCGGGTGCCGATTTTTTAAAGATTTATTCCTTGCTGCCCGACAGTATCTATTTCGAATTGAGCAAGTATGCCAAGCAAATAGACTTTCCGCATGTCGGCCATGTGCCTCTCACGGTAAGCACGGCCGAGGCGTCCATCGCTGGAATGAAAAGCCAAGAACATCTTTTGAACCTGTTAATAGACTGTTCTACCCAAGCGGATCGGTTATATGCAAAAGAGGTCGATTATGGAAATATAACCGACACAGTAGACAAATATGTATATAGAAACGAACTGATGCTTGATACCTATGATGCGGGAAAAGCACGAGCATTATATGAAACGTTCGTGAAAAATGATACGTGGCATACTCCCACCATCTCAATGTGGTATAAGAATGCTTATTTTGAACAAGAAATAGTGAAAGATAGCATCCATTTTAAGTATTTGCCAAAGTATATGCGGGATTACTGGAAACCAAAAAATAATGATCATTTACAGAACAGGTTACCCAAAATCATAGCGGTAAAGAAAAAATTGGTCGATGCGTACAAAGAGCTTATCGGTGAGATGAACGATGTCGGGATAGGTCTTTTGGCGGGCACTGATGTTGGGGCCAACCCGCTTTGCTTTCCAGGGTTAAGCCTGCATTACGAACTGCAGCTATTGGTCGAATCGGGGTTGACTCCCGCAGAAGCTCTTAGAACGGCCACACTGAACCCTGCTTTGTTCTTTGAAAAAGAAGCTGTTCAAGGGAGTGTCGGTGTAGGGAAATTGGCCGATTTGGTACTGTTGGATGCCAATCCATTGGAAGCTATCGAAAACACAAAACGAATCAATGCGGTCGTGCTTAAAGGGGAAGTTTTTGATTTTGAGCGCTTACAAGAAGAGTTTGCCGTGGTCGAAAGGTCGGTAAATCGATGAAGTTTTCATTTTTCTATCTTTAGGGAAAATATAGCTTAAGCGTTACCTCGGATGTTCGTTTTAAACAAAAGTAATCTCGGTAAAGTTCCTAATCCAAATCTAAAGATAGCAACGCAATAAATTCCAAATATGAAAAAAAGTGTACTTAAAATGCTTAGTGAAAGGCAACGATCCGATGACCGTTTGTTAAGTAAAAAAAGAAAAAAGGAGCTAAAAAATCCGGAGACGACCTCTGAACGACGTAATTTTCTTAAAAAAACGGCCTTGGGAGGTATCGCCCTTACCGGAATGATGGGGCTTTCGGTAGAAGAAACCATTGCCCAGACCACACAGAAAGTAAGCCGCTCATCCTCTCCGTCCGACTTGAAGATTACCGATATGCGCTACGCATTGACGGCCGTTATGGGCGGCACGGCGATTATAAGAATCGATACGAACCAGGGTATATATGGTCTTGGTGAGGTGCGTGATGCCGCGGATGTACGATATGCGCTTTTCCTGAAAAGTCGCATACTGGGTGAAAACCCCTGTAACGTCGAAAAGATTTTCAAGAAAATAAAACAGTTTGGTGGCCCCGCCCGTCAAGCGGGAGGTGTCTGTGCCGTGGAGATGGCCCTTTGGGACCTTTGCGGCAAGGCCTATGATGTGCCGGCATGGCAATTGTTAGGAGGACGTTATAGGGATAAGGTTCGCCTTTATGCCGACACACCGGAAGCAAGTTCGGAAGAAGAACAGCAACGACTCATCAAGTTCCGGGTAGAGGAACAGGGCTATACATGGCTTAAAATGGATGTTTCGATCGGGGAACTCAAAGGAATTCCGGATACGGTTGTCAACGGTAAGTTTTGGGAAGACCAAAGGGGCAATTTGGCCCAGTGGGGAGATTTGAACAACATGACTTCCTATGCCAATACCAAACATCCGTTTACGCAGATTCAGATTACCGAAAAGGGGTTGGACATATTGGCGGAAAGGGTCGAACATATTCGAACTATGGTCGGTTATGAAATTCCTATTTCAACGGACCATTATGGCCATTTTGACCTCAACAACGGTATTCGGTTGGCGAAAAAATTGGATAAATATCGCCTGGCTTGGTTTGAAGATATGGTGCCCTGGCAATACACCGAACAATGGAAGACGATTTCGGATGCGATAGAAACCCCGACCACAACGGGTGAGGACATACATTATTTGGACAATTTCAAACCCTTGATACATAATCGTTCCGTAGATATTGTCCATCCTGATTTGGCTTCTTCCGGAGGATTGTTGGAAACGAAACGCATAGGGGATTATGCCGAAGAGTTCGGGATTGCGATGGCAATGCATCAGGCCGGTACCCCGGTATCGTTCATGGCAAATGTGCATTGTGCCGCCGCCACACAGAATTTTTTGGCATTGGAGCACCATTCCGTTGATTTGCCTTGGTGGGAAGATTTGGTGAAGACCGTTGGGGGCTTTAAAATGATAGACAAAGGTTTTGCCACGGTACCGTTGACCGCGCCCGGACTGGGCATAGAGTTGGATGAAGAGGTCGTCAAGAAACATTTGGATCGAAGGGACAAAAGCTTCTTTAAATCCACCGACGAATGGAACGAACCACGATCGCACGACAGAACATACAGTTAATCAATTTAATTAAACCATATTTCAAATGAAAAAAACAATATTGACAATTATAACGGCCTTTATAGTATCCGGTTTTGCCCATGCACAAGATGTCGGGGCGTCACCTGCATATATCAAGACACTTACCTCCGATTGGAAAGGAGAACGTTTTGCCGATGGAAGGCCCAAAGTTTCCGATGCCATTTTAAAGCGGCTAAAGAAAATAAGAATAGAAGAGGCGTGGGGCTACTTGCGTAGAAAGGGATACCATAACCAGTATGAAGGGAATTGGCAGGTCATCCATCCGGAAGGGGTAATGACCGGGCGCGTGGTGACCGCCCAATATATGCCCTTAAGGCCCGATTTTGAAAAAGTGGTCAAATTGCAAGGCGCGGCCGAAAAAAGGGATACCATTGGGGGAAGCAATTCTTGGCCCATAGAGATTCTAAAACCCGGTGATGTATATGTAGCCGATGGTTATGGAAGAATAATCGATGGTACGTTGATAGGTTCTAATTTAGGGAACGCCATTTACGCCAATTCCCAAAACGGGGTCGTCTTCGACGGCGGCGTCAGGGATTTGGGAGGATTATTGGAAATAGAAGGATTTAACGGCTGGTATAGGGGAGAGGATCCCTCTTATTTACAGCAGCAGATGTTGACCTCGATCAATGCGCCGATACGGATCGGTAGGGCAACTGTTTTACCAGGTGATGTCGTTCTGGCCAACAGACACGGAATTGTATTCATACCCGCGAATTTTGTCGATGAGTTGGTATTGGCTTCCGAAATTGTGGCATTGAGGGACGAATTTGGTTTTCAGCGTTTAAAGGAAAAGAAATATTTGGCAGGTCAGATCGACACGGAATGGACCGAAGCGATCAAGAATGATTTTAAAAATTGGCTTGCGAATTATTCCGATGCTAAATTGCCTATGACCCGTCAAGAATTGAACGATTATCTAAAAGCCCATGATTATTGATAAAAATAAAAAAGTTGATCGATGGGTAAATGCACTATGATTGGTTTGCTTGGGCCATCAAATAGCGCATTGACTTTGATTGGATTTTCAATGATCTGTGCTTCGGACCTGAAAAAGGGAATAGTTTGAATACAAGGCACATAAAGTTTAAATAAACGACAAACATGAATTCAGGTATTAAATGTCGTTCCCTATATAATTCACTTTTTGCTATCACATGGTCATTGATTTTGATGTCTTGCTACGGGCAAAAATCTACCGAAATGATTGAGATTAGGGGCGTGTACGGTAACCCCAAACCTTTGTGGGATAAAGGGTTCAGTCTTAATGAGCTCGGGATTAATGCTGTTTTTGTTCATAGCGGCTCTATCGATCAAGATATGTTCGACAGGGCCAAGTCGGAGGGCATAAAGGTATATGCAGAATTTGCCACATTGAACGGTAAAAATTATGTGGAAAAGCATCCCGAAGCGTGGGCGATCAACGAAAAAGGTGAAAAGGTACAAGCTGCGTCTTGGTTTATGGGGGTTTGCCCTACCGAACCGGGTTTCCGAAAATATCGATTTGATCAGTTGCGGAATTTACTTTCGGAGTATGAACTGGATGGTGTTTGGATGGATTATGTGCATTGGCATGCCCAGTTCGAAGATCCTGAACCCATCTTGCCCGAAACCTGTTTTTGTGACGGTTGTCTAGCTAGTTTTTCAGAAGATTCCGGAATCGAGATTCCAGACGGGACCACTTCTGAGAAATCACAATGGATATTGGATCATCATGATAAATCATGGCGCGATTGGCGCTGCAAGGTCATTTATGATTGGACCAAAGAAATAAAAGGAATTATTAAGGAAATAAATCCAAATGCCCTACTTGGGCTCTACCATTGTCCTTGGGATGACGAAGAATTCAATGGTGCTCGACGTCGGATACTGGGGCTCGACTATGACTTATTGAGGGAGACGGTTGACGTATTTTCCCCCATGGTATACCATGGTAGAATGGAAAGAGACCCTGACTGGGTACAAGAGAACATACAATGGTTCAGCGACCGACTGAATATCAAAAAGAACGTTTATCCAAAATTATGGCCCATCGTTCAGGCACATAATGACCCGGGGAATATCTCCAAAGAGGAATTTGAAAAAGTTCTAAAAGGTGGACTTGCGGGTGGGTCCACTGGAGTGATGATGTTCACGACTTCCGCAGTAGCCGAAGATAACGGTAAGACAGAAGTGATGAAAAAAGTGTATACTGATTTAACTAAAAATCGATAACTCTCGGTTAGATTATGGCTAAAAATTAAGAAAGCCTCCTAATTTTTAGGAGGCTTGGTACTCGAGGCGGGACTTGAACCCGCACGGGCAAATGCCCACAGGATTTTAAGTCCGGCGTGTCTACCAATTCCACCACTCGAGCATATTTGTTGCCGCTTTTTGGCAACAGGTAGTACAGTATGTTAAGAACAAAATCCTTTTCCATTCGGCTGGCGTGTCAACCTCCCGATAGTTATCGGGACCACCACTCGAGCGTGTCCTCCATAGCCGTGGCGAAGGAGGGCAGGACTTAAACAAAAAAACGCCGACAAGCAGCGTTTCCGTTGTTGAGCGAAAAACGGGATTCGAACCCGCGACCTCCACCTTGGCAAGGTGGCGCTCTACCAACTGAGCTATTTTCGCGTTTAAAAGAACGTGCTACCTCATTGCGATAGCGAGGGCAAATTTAATACAATTCTGTAAAAGACAAAGAAATTTTATCCGAAAAACAAGCTGAATCCTCTATAGGGTTTTAGACTTGGAAGATTAAAAAATTAGGAAGTCGCCTTTTTGTTTTTGGTCAAAAGCCGTTTGATTTCATTGAGCTTCATAAGGGCCTCGACCGGGGTAAGCGTATTGATATCGAGATGGGTAATTTCTTCCTTGATTTCTTCCAGTAACGGGTCGTCAAGATTGAAAAAACTAAGCTGCATTTCATTTTGAACGGATTGTAGCTTATCGGTAAGTTCTTCACTCGAGTGCGATTTTTCAAGTTTTTTCAAAATCTTGTTGGCTTTATGGATGACCTGTTGTGGCATACCCGCCATTTTGGCCACATGGATACCGAAACTGTGCTCGCTGCCGCCAGGGGTTAGTTTCCGTAGGAAAAGAACATTGTCTTTAAGCTCCTTGACGGATACATTGAAATTTTTGATGCGCTCAAAAGTAGCGCTCATTTCGTTGAGTTCGTGATAATGCGTTGCGAACAATGTTTTTGCCCGGGCAGGATGTTCATGCAGATACTCAGAAATGGCCCAGGCAATACTAATGCCGTCATAGGTACTGGTACCACGGCCTATTTCATCCAAAAGCACAAGGCTACGCTCGGATAAGTTGTTGAGTATGGATGCCGTTTCGTTCATCTCCACCATAAAAGTGGATTCCCCCATAGAGATGTTGTCACTTGCGCCGACACGGGTAAAGATTTTATCGACATAGCCAATGGTAGCGGCTTCCGCAGGAACGAAACTGCCCATTTGGGCCAATAGTACGATTAAGGCCGTCTGTCGTAATATGGCCGACTTACCGCTCATATTGGGGCCGGTAATCATAATGATCTGTTGTGTATCACGGTTTAAAACAATGTCATTGGCAATATAGGCCTCGCCCAAGGGCAGTTGTTTTTCAATTACGGGATGGCGTCCATTGGTAATTTCAATGGCCGTGGAATCGTTCAAAACAGGTTCAATGTAGTTATTGTCATTGGCCAATTGGGCGAAGCCGCAGAGACAATCCAATTGGGCGATCAGGTGGGCATTGTTCTGAACATGGCCGATATATTCCTGCATCCAAAGAATGAGTTGCGAGAATAATTGTTGTTCCAGACTTAAAATTCGCTCCTCGGCACCCAGAATTTTGGCTTCGTACTCTTTAAGTTCCTCGGTAATATAGCGTTCGGCACTGACCAAGGTCTGTTTGCGGATCCATTCTTCCGGAACCTTGTCCTTATGCGTGTTGCGGACTTCGATGTAATAGCCGAATACGTTGTTCGAGGCTATTTTTAGGGAAGAAATACCGGTCCGCTCGGTTTCCCGCTCCAGCATTTGGTTCAAATAATCCTTTCCCGAAAAGGCGAGGTTTCTCAACTCATCCAGTTCTTCGGAATACCCGTCGGCAATGGTTTTTCCTTTGGAGATAAGAACAGGGGCCTCCTCATGGATTACCTCCTTGATCTTACCACGGAGCATTTCGCAGGCATGTAATTGGTCACCGATAAGCTTAAGGGCCTCATTGTCGCTTTGCGCAATATGCTGCTTGATGGGTACGATGACCTCAAGTGAATTTTTGAGTTGCACCACTTCTTTCGGATTGATTTTTCCCGTGGCCGTTTTTGAGATCAACCGCTCCAAATCCCCGATTTGTTTGAGCCATTGTTGCAGTTTTTGTAAAGAAGTGTCGTTTTTTGATAAATGGGAAACCACTTGATGCCTTCTTCGTATTTTCTCGATATTTTTCAGGGGCAAGGCCAACCATCTTTTGATCAATCGCCCGCCCATTGGCGAAATAGTCTTGTCGATAACATCCAAAAGAGTAACGGCATTGAAGTTGGTCGAATGGTAGAGTTCCAGGTTTTTAATGGTGAACCTGTCCATCCAAATGTATTCTTCTTCGGCGATTCGTTGCAGTTTATTAATGTGCTGTAACTGTCGGTGTTGAGTTTCCGATAGGTAGTGCAATACAACCCCTGAGGCGATTATGCCCTGTGTTAAATGGTCGATTCCAAAACCTTTTAATGTGGCGGTCTTAAAATGGTCGGTAAGGGTTTCAGTAGCATAATCTTCCTGAAAGATCCAATCTTCCAGATAAAAGGTATGGAACTGGTTGCCAAAGAGCTCCAAGAATTCTTTCTTGTGCGATTTGGAGACCAAGATTTCGTTAGGAGCAAAATTTTGCAATAATTTATCGACTTGCTCTTCGGTGCCTTCCGAGGTAAAAAATTCCCCGGTCGAAATGTCCAAAAAAGAAATGCCCACCAGTTTTCGACCGAAATGGACGGCACACAAAAAATTATTGGTTTTTGCGTTTAGAATATCGTCATTAAGGGCGACACCGGGCGTTACCAATTCGGTAACCCCACGTTTAACAATGGTCTTGGTCTGTTTGGGGTCTTCCAACTGGTCACAGATGGCGACCCTTTGCCCGGCCTTTACCAATTTGGGCAAATAGGTGTTCAGGGAATGGTGCGGAAAACCGGCTAATTCGGTCCTATCACCGCCGTTGTTTCTATGGGTCAGGATAATACCCAATATTTTGGAGGCCTTTACTGCATCTTCACCAAAGGTTTCGTAAAAGTCCCCGACCCGGAACAGCAAAAGCGCATCAGGATATTTGGTCTTGATGGTATTGTATTGCTTCATCAAAGGGGTTACCTTTTTTGTCTTAGCCTTTTCTGCCACGTCTTTTTATCTCCCTATTTTTGTTGAACGATAAATATATGGTATTCTCCATGCGATTTGAATTATTGTTGATATTTCAAAGTCGATAGTTGAAAAGTATTACGATGCGAAAGTTAAAAAATGAGGAACTGGATCGATTGAGCCTCGACCAGTTCAAGGCGGTCGAAAAAATGCCCTTGACCATAGTACTGGATAATATCCGAAGCCTCAATAATATTGGTTCGGTATTCAGAACGGCCGATGCATTTTTGGTCGAAAAAATCTATCTATGTGGTATAACGGCAACACCACCCCATAAAGATATTCGTAAGACGGCACTGGGGGCTACCGAAAGTGTTGCATGGGAATATGTGGAAGATACGTTACAGCTTGTTCAACGACTGAAATTGGAAGGTAAAACGACCTTGGCGATCGAACAGGCGGAAGGCGCTACCCATCTGAACGATTTTGAGGTAAAAAACGACAGTGCCTACGCATTGGTTTTCGGTAACGAAGTCAAGGGAGTTCGGCAAGACGTGGTCAATATATGTGACGGGGTATTGGAAATACCGCAGTTCGGTACCAAACATTCATTGAACATATCGGTGAGTGCCGGTGTCGTGATATGGGGTTTTTGGTCAAAACTCAAGCAATAAAAAGCCCGACATTTGTCGGGCCTTTGGTATAGTTTGAGTTAGTTAGTTCTTGAATTAGAGAGGCACAATTACGTAAATACATTTCTTTTGTGCAAATAATTTGCCAAAATTATGTTAATTGAATTGTTTCAGGGCATGGTTTTGAATTGTAGTTACGAGGGTTTCGTAATCTTCTTGACGTTCTAAAAAATCCATTTCGCTGATATCGATAACGAGGCTATTAAGTTCAGGATAGCCTTTGATATAATCAAAATAGGCACGGTTTATTTTTTCCAGGTAGTCGGGTTTTATCTCTTGTTCGTAATCCCTTCCGCGCTTCTTGATATTTTCCAAAAGGCGCTCCGTGGTCTGGTATAAAAAAACGTATATCCGCGGTTTCCTGACCTCTTTGTACATGAAATCAAAGATTTTACGGTAAAGTGCGAATTCTTCTTTTTGCAACGTGACCTTGGCAAAAATGAGTGATTTAAAGATGTCATAATCGCTGATCATAAAACTTTTGAAAAGATCGTATTGCGAAGTGTCGTCTGAAAACTGTTGATAACGGTCTGCCAAAAACGACATTTCCAAAGGAAAGGCGTAACGGGCCGGATCTTGATAAAAGTTGGGTAAAAAAGGATTATCGGCAAAACGTTCCAACACCAATTTCGCATTGAAATCATTGGCCATTTCGGTGGCCAATGAAGTTTTTCCAGCTCCGATATTTCCCTCGATGGCAATGAATCCTACTTTGGAAAAAAGGGCTTCCCGGCTTTTGAAAAGTACATTTTCGGTCTTCGCCAGTACACTTTGGTCCTTGCATTCCTGTAAAAGATTACGGATATCCTTTTGCAATATAGGATGATAGAATTGGGGAGCGATATCGGCAAGGGGCTTTAATACAAATCGCCGCTCCTGCATTTTGGGGTGGGGCACGGTAAGTTTTTGGGTATCGATGGCGTCGCCATTATAAAAAATGATATCAATGTCAATATTTCGCGATTCGTATCCAGACTTTTGGGAAAGACGATTTCGTCCCATTTGTTTTTCGATGGCCAATACTTGGTCCAATGTTTCGCTGGCGTACAGGGGAGTTTGAAGGGCAATACAAATGTTAAGAAAATCTTCGCCCTCAAAACCTAAGGCAGGACATTGGTAGACTTTCGATATATCGGTGATATGACCTACATTTTTTGCCAATAAAAAGATGGCCTGTTGCAAATGCCCGAGCCTTTCGCCAAGGTTGCTGCCCAAAGAAAGATAAACCGTATTTATGTCGTTCATGATATGTTCGCAAAGTAAATAAAACTAGCCGACATCGATCGGCAAGTTTTTGAGATTCGCAATTCGAATCGTACCGGACATATGTAACAATGGTTATCTTTGTCAGTCTTTAATAAAAACGGATAGATGAATTTTCTAAGAAACCTTTTGGCCGCAATTTTAGGATGCCTGATCGCCTTCGGAATCCTATTTGTGATGTTTTTGATTTTTGTCAGCTTGTTGGGGAGTGCCGATGAAGGTGTAAACATCAAAAACAATTCGGTCCTTGAACTGCAGTTGCAACGTCCCATTAATGACTACGTAGGCAATAGCGATGAAGATCCGTTTGCTGGTCTGTTCCAACAAAATCAAGGTCTTGATGAGATTTTGCACGCTATTGAAGTTGCCAAGGAAGATGATGATATCACGGGAATCAGTTTGAACAACAACTTTATCTTGGCGGGCCTTGCACAGACGCAGGCCATTCGAAAGGCCCTGGCAGCGTTCAAGGAAGAGGGCAAGTTCGTGTATGCCTATGGCGATTTTTATACGCAGAAGGATTATTATTTGGCCAGCATTGCCGATTCCGTTTATTTGAATTCCGTCGGCGTATTGGATTTCAAGGGATTGGCTTCAGAAGTGTTATTTTATAAGGATTTACAGGAAAAAACTGGAGTTAAAATGGAAGTCATTCGCCATGGTAAGTACAAAAGTGCCGTTGAGCCCTATTTGGAGAACGAGATGAGCGAGGCGAACCGTACGCAGATTAAGGAGTTGATCGGGTCTTTATGGAATTCGATGCTTTCCGAGATTTCCGAAGGGCGGAATCTCAGCGAATCAGATCTCAATAGCATCGCCGATACTTTGGGAGGAAGGAATCCGAAATATGCAAAACAAAGCGGCCTGATAGATGGGGTACTTTTCTACGATCAATATGAGGCAAAACTAAAAAAGGCAATGAACCTTGCCTCAGAAGAAGACTTGAACTATGTTGCCCTCGAGGACTACGTAAGACGTTCCAACAAAAAGATTACAAAAAAGGGCTCCGACAAGGTGGCCGTCATCTTTGCCCAGGGGGAAATACTCCATGGCGAGGGTGGCCCAGACCTTATCGGGCAGGGTATCATTACCAAAGCCTTGGTAAAGGCCCGTGATGATGAATCGGTAAAGGCGGTCGTACTCCGGGTCAATTCACCCGGGGGAAGTGCCTTGACTTCCGATATTATTTGGCGTGAGGTCGAATTGGTCAAAGAAAAGAAACCGGTCGTGGTCTCTATGGGGAATGTGGCCGCTTCTGGCGGGTACTATATCGCTGCGGGTGCCGACAAAATCTTTGCAGAACCCACGACCATTACCGGATCTATCGGGGTATTCGGTACGATACCCAATGTTCATGCACTTGCCGCCGACATCGGAATCAATGCGGAACAGGTGGGTACGAACAAAAATTCGGTCGATTATTCCCTTTTCGAACCCATGTCCGATGAATTTAGAAATTTCGTTCAAGAAGGAATAGAAGCTACCTATAGTACATTTTTGGAACGTGTGGCCCAAGGTCGGGGCTTTTCGGTTACCGAAGTGGATAGCTTGGCCCAAGGTCGCGTTTGGAGTGGGGTCGATGCCAAGCGAATAGGGCTGGTCGACGAATTGGGTAATTTAGAGGATGCCATTACCGAGGCGGCTAAAATGGCGGAATTAGAAGAATACGGTATTCGAAAGTTACCAAAATATAAGTCGGGCTTCGAACGTATGCTCGAAGATTTGTCAAGTGCAGGGGTCAAGGCCAAGCAAGAATTGATCGAGGAAGAAATAGGTTCGGAAGCATATTCCATATTAAAAGAGGTTAAATCGGCCTTGGAACAAAAAGGTATTCAGGCCCGAATGCCATTTGTGATTGATATCAAATAGGTGATGACCCAAAAAGATAAAAGACTGGCCTATAAGATCTATCTCTATTTGGGTGCTTTGTTCATTACTTCTTTGGTAGTATCGAACCTTATTTTTCAAAAATTCTTTTATTGGAAACCCTTTGGTGACGTTACCGTTTTCGGGGCTTCGCTTTTTGAGGTTTCGGTCGGCATACTACCGTATCCGATTACTTTTTTGATAACCGATTTGATTTCCGAGATATTTGGAAAAAAGAAGGCCAACCAAATCGTCACCGCAGGTATTTTTGCCTCTTTTTTTTCGATGGGTATCGTTCTGGTCGCCAATGTGGCTCCAGCAATCCCTTCTTCACCGATCGATGATGCACTGTTCAATAAGGTTTTTGCACTTTCGCCGATAGCCGTGCTCGCTTCGATGATCGCCTACCTATGTGCACAATACGTTGATATTGCCATTTATCACTTCTGGAAAAGAATTACCAAGGGAAAACACCTTTGGCTGCGCAATAATTTTTCAACCTTCCTTTCCCAATTTATCGATACGTTTACGGTAGTCGGGCTGCTCTGTGTTTTTGGGGTTCTGCCATGGAGCCTGTTTTTTGGCCTCGTCATCAGCGGTTTTATTTTTAAGGTTTTTATAGCATTTCTCGACACCCCTTTTCTCTATTTCTTCGTATATCTGTTAAGAAAACGGTTTAATCTCGCCGTTGGTGAGGAAATCGACTTGGAAGCATAATATTAATTGCTTTTTCAAGTTCTTTAGAAAGACCCCAAATACATGAAAAAGAAAATCTTACGGATAATCGCTATCGTTCTATTGCTGATTGTGGCCGCCTTGGTCGCTGCACCTTTTATTTTGGAGGCTAAAATCGGCGATATTATCAAAAACAATGTCAATAACAAAGTCAACGCGACCTTTGATTTCGAAGATGCCAATTTGAGTTTGATCAAAAGCTTTCCCAACGCCGAATTGGGATTACAAGGTGTTACGCTCATCAATAAGGCCCCCTTTGAGGGCGATACCTTGTTTGCGGCCAAAGACCTAAGTTTGACCATGGGTATCGGTGAACTCTTCAAGAGTACGGGAGAAGCGATAGGACTGAAAAACCTATCGGTCGATGGGGCCAAG
Source organism: Bacteroidia bacterium (assembly GCA_030428705.1). GTDB lineage: Bacteria > Bacteroidota > Bacteroidia > Flavobacteriales > Flavobacteriaceae > Meishania. The sequence goes on along the minus strand of JAUIDI010000002.1, from coordinate 514,197 downwards.
ATATATGTAAAGGTCAATGAAGAAGAGACCGCCAATTATGAAATAGCCAATGAAGATGGTAACGAAGAGTTGGAATCTTCCGAAGGGTTTACCTTAGATCTGCAATCGTATGAAATAACAAATTCAGAGGTTATTTATGACGATAGAGCCGCCAAGGTATATTTGGGGGTTTCCGATATTCAACATAGCGGTACCGGCGATCTCTCGGCCGTAACATCCGAATTGGATACCAAGACCGATGCTCTGGTCACTTTTGAATTGGATAGTACCAACTACCTCAATAAAAATAAGATTAAATTGGATGCCCTGATCGGTATCGACCTAAAAGAGGATAAATACACTTTTTTGAAGAACGAAGCATTGATCAATCAGTTGCCTTTGGTCTTCGATGGCTATGTAAAAGTGAACGAAGACAATCAGGAGGTCGATATCAGTTTCAAAACGCCTTCATCCGACTTCAAGAACTTTTTGGCCGTGATTCCGGAAGCATATTCCAAGAATATCGAAAATGTGGAAACCTCAGGTGATTTTGTCGTTGAGGGCGAGTTCAACGGAATAGTTGACGAAGAGTACATTCCCAAATTCAACATCAAGGTCAATTCTGAAAACGCTTCGTTCAAGTATCCCGATTTGCCCAAGGCGGTGCGCAATGTATTCATTGATACGAAAATCATCAATACTACGGGTATATCTGAAGATACTTATGTCGATATCGATAAACTTTCTTTTATGATCGATCAAGATAGGTTCAATATGGTGGCCAACATCAAAGAACTTATGGGAAATATGAAAGTAAACGCCCATATCGATGCCAAAATGAACTTGGCCAATATCGAAAAGGCGTACCCCGTGCCGGCCGATCTTGACCTGAAAGGATTGCTAGATGCCGATGTGACCACTGTTTTCGATATGGCATCCGTTGAGCAAAAGCGATACGAAAACACAAATACCACTGGCAAAATGAACCTTCGGGATTTCGAATACAATTCTGCCGAGATGGCAAATCCGGTGCAGTTGAGTTCCGTGGCGATGACCTTCAATCCGAAAACCGTAACTTTGAACGAATTGAACGGAAAAACCGGCCAGACCGATTTCAATGCTACGGGTACGATCGATAACTTGCTCGGGTACCTCTTCAATGATGAGAAGGTAGCGGGTAATTTTGATTTAAAATCGAACACGTTCGCATTGAACGATTTTATAGTCGATGAAGAAGCCGTCGAATCCGGGGAAGCTGGTACGGCAGTACCAAAGACGACTTCCACTGATGAGAAAATAAAGATACCTTCTTTCTTGGATGCCAATATCAATGCTTCGGCCAATACGGTACTTTATGACAACCTGACTTTAAGAAATGTCAAGGGAAACTTGCGCATACAGGACGAAAAAGCTACGCTCAGTAATATGACCTCGTCACTGTTCGATGGAAAAGTGGATTTCAATGGAGAGGTTTCTACCAAGACCGATACCCCGACTTTCGCCATGAAACTGGGGATGGATCAATTACAATTGGGAGAGACTTTTAAAGCCTTGGAACTTTTTGATGTTTTGGCTCCGATAGCAAGTGTGTTGCAAGGAAAATTCAATTCCGACATTACGTTGTCCGGAAGTCTTACCGATGACTTTACACCCGACCTGACCCATCTTTCGGGGAAGGTACTGGCCGAGGTTCTGGCTACCGATATCGATTCTGAAAAAGCGAACTTATTGAAAGCCTTGAGTACCAAACTCGATTTTGTCAAGTTGGACAAATTAGATCTAAAAGGATTGAAGACTGCTCTTGATTTTGAAGATGGAATCGTAACGGTAAAGCCTTTTACCATCAAATATGATGATATTGCCATCAATGTTGACGGTAACCATACCTTTGATAAAAAACTGAACTACAAGGCCACTTTGCAAGTACCGGCCAAATACTTGGGAAGCGAGGTGAACAACCTCATCGCAAAGATCGATGATGCATCCCTCAAAGATTTAACGATACCCGTAGTTGCGAATATCGGGGGCGGTTATACCAGCCCGACCGTGACGACCGATTTGACATCTGGCATCAAAAATCTAACGGCCCAATTGGTAGAGATTCAAAAGCAAAAGCTTATCAATACAGGAAAGGACAAGGCCAAAGATCTCATCGGTGGTATTCTTAACGGAGGCCAAAATGGGCAAGATTCGACCGTGACCCAAGACCCTACAAAAGAGGGGGTAAAGGAAGTCCTGGGCGGTATTTTAGGTGGTGACAAGAAAGAAGATTCGACCAAGACCACCACAGATTCCGTTCCCGTTAAAAAAGAAGAGGATGTGGTCAAGGAAAAAGCAAAAGATATTTTGGGCGGACTTCTGGGCGGTAAAAAGAAAAAGAAGGATTCCGTTCAATAAATCGTCGGCAAAAGTTTATAATTGATCGAAATGTATTGTGCTTGTGTCTCGAACAAACACATTCCAATTTCAAATTGGGTTTAGCTATGGTTCCCTCAAAATTTTCTCCATCTTTCTGCCCTTTGCCAATTCATCGACCAATTTGTCAAGATATCTCACTTTTCGGGTTAAGGGGGTTTCGATTTCTTCTATTCGATAACCGCAGATCATTCCTTTTATGAGATAGGCGTTAGGATTTAGGTGGGCCCTTGAAAAGAATTCCTCGAATGTTACTTTTTCGTCGATTAGTTTCTGTAGAGCGTTATCGTCAAATCCTGTCAGCCATCTGATGACCCGATGTAATTCTTCTTTCGCTCTTCCCTTGCCCTCCACTTTTGAAACGTAATGAGGATACACGGAAGCAAAAGTCAAATTCGCTATTCGTTTATCATGTGCGGAAGTTGTTTTCATATTTTTTGTGTCGAACCTTGTCTTATTTAATAGTGCAAATACCCCTTGATTAATACGATTAGTTTTGTACAATTTAGTTCGTTCCTGCCATTTGCGATTTTTCTTAACCCAGAATTGTGGATTACTGGAATGCCCTAATTAACTCTTAGCCCGACATAATACCCTTCGCTCCCTCTTACATTAAAAACGGTATTGTCCCCGAAAATAAAATACTGTCCTTTTATGCCCTTTAGTATTCCAGAATACTCAGGAGTCTTTTCAAGGTTCAGGCTTTTTACCTTGGTCGGATATTGTAGTACAGGAAACTCCAGATTGGTCTCCCCGTTGTTCTCTATAAAATATTTTTGGGCTTCCTGAGGTATATGCTGTTTTAGCTTTGAGCGCCATTCCGCCAAGTTTTCATCATCGACCTCATTGGTCAACATTTTACGCCAATTGGTCTTGTCACCAATATGGTCTTTTAAGGCCACTTCGGTGATTCCGGCCAAATAACGGTTGGGCACTTCCACGATTTCGATGGCCTCATGTGCCCCTTGATCGATCCAACGCGTTGGTACCTGCGATTTTCGGGTTACCCCGACCTTGATATTGCTCGAATTCGCGAGATAGACGATATGCGGTTGTAGCTGTATTTTTTTTTCGTATTCGAGATCGCGGTCCTCTTTGTCCAAATGTGCTGTGCTCAGTTCAGGGCGCATAATCCAGTCGCCGGCGGCCGGCGTTTCATAGAAACAGGTCTTGCAAAATCCTTGACGATAAATTTTACGGTCCGATCCGCAGCTAAGACATTGGTATTTTATGAAGTTGATGCTCAGTTGCTTGTCCAGTATTTGGTTGACATTCAAAAAATCATTTTCAAAAACCATGTAATATTGGATCGGGTTTCCGATTTCTGTTTGCATTTTTCTAAGAACTCCCTCGTATCGCATGTGATGGATCGTGATTTGAAAATAATGTTTTATTAAGCTATTTTAGGAGGATAAATATACCGAAAATGGCAATACCGCTGTTCAATTCGATTGCATCATGGTTGTTGAAGAAACGCTATCACCAGATCGAACTTTTTTTGAAATATCCTGGCGAAGTGCAAGAAGAGGTATTGCAACAATTATTAGAAATCGCCGAGGATACCGAAATTGGAAAACAATACGATTTCGAATCGATAGAGAATTACGAAACCTTTCGTGAACGTATACCGATTCGATCCTATGAGGAAATCGAACCCATAATAGAACGTACGCGCCGTGGGGAACAAAACCTTTTTTGGCCCACTTCGATCAAATGGTTCGCAAAAAGTAGTGGTACGACCAATGCCAAAAGCAAGTTCATTCCGGTTAGTGCTGAGGCACTGGAAGATTGCCATTATAAATCGGGCAAAGACCTGCTTTGTTTATACTTGAACAATAATGAGGATTCACAATTGTTCACGGGCAAAAGCCTTCGGTTGGGAGGAAGCAAGGAACTTTATGAAGACAACGGTTCTTTTTTTGGAGATCTCTCGGCCATACTGATCGACAATATGCCGCTTTGGGCAGAATTCAGTAGTACCCCCAGCAGCAAGGTTTCATTGATGAGCGAATGGGAGACAAAGTTACATGCCATAATAAAGGAAAGTACTCAAGAAAATGTGACCAGTCTGGCAGGCGTACCTTCATGGATGTTGGTATTGTTGAACAAAGTTCTTGAAGAAACGGGCAAGGACCATATTTTTCAAGTTTGGGAAAACCTTGAGGTTTACTTTCATGGTGGGGTCAGTTTTAATCCTTATAAAGAGCAGTACAAAAAGCTCTTGCCCCGAAAGGGTTTCAAATATTATGAGATCTATAATGCATCAGAGGGTTTTTTCGCCATTCAGGACCGTAATAATGCCGATGACCTCCTGCTGATGCTCGATTACGGTATTTTTTACGAGTTCATTCCTATGGAAACGTATGGTACCGATGAACAAAAGGCCATTCCCCTTTGGGAAGTCAAGGTCGGCAAAAATTATGCGATCATCATAACGACCAATTCGGGCCTTTGGCGTTATAAGATCGGTGATACGGTTCGGTTTACCTCATTGAGCCCTTATCGTATAAAGGTAACGGGCCGCACAAAACACCACATCAATGTGTTCGGCGAAGAACTGATTATTGAAAATGCCGAAGAGGCCTTAAGGAATATCTGTAAAAAAACCGGAGCGGAAATAAAGGATTATACTGCCGGACCTGTTTTTATGTCCGGCAAGGAAAAAGGTGCCCACGAATGGATCATCGAATTCCGCAAGCCGCCCGATGAACTTGACTATTTTACCGAATTTCTTGATAATGCCCTAAAATCGTTGAACTCCGATTATGAGGCAAAACGGTACAAGAACACCACCTTGAATATGCCCAAGGTCCATATTGCCCGCGAAAACCTTTTCTACGATTGGTTGAAATCAAAGGATAAATTGGGAGGCCAACATAAGATTCCCCGATTGTCGAACAAACGGGACTACCTTGAGGAACTTTTGGGTATGAATGAATAAAACTCTACTCAAAACCAATTCCAACTCTTGTTCATGACCGCGGTTTTTAATTTTTTGATGATTGCAGGAGCCATTCAAGGGCTGATTTTCAATGTTGCTACTTTTTTGGCGAGGAAACGGATCGAAAGACCTGTGTTGTTTTTAAACCTTTTTGTATTCTTTCTTTCGCTCAACAACCTACAATCTTGGTTCATAGAAAAGGGGTTTATATCCACCGAATTTTCATTACACGACTTTACGATTCCTTGGTACGTGCTTATCGTGCCCATGTTCTATGCTTTTTTGGTCTATTATCTCGAAATTGAGAAAAAATGGCTCCCCTTGGTCAAAATGTCCATTTTTATTTTTCTCACAGAACTATTGGCCAGGGGCATCACGTTTTATATGGTGAATGCAGGTGTATGGTCTTGGGAGATTCTTGAAACCTATAATATTCTAGAGGATGTCATAACTTTCTTTTATTCGCTTTATTTGTACTTCAAGTCGATACAGATAGTATTTGGTCTCACCAAGTTGAATACCCCTATTTTGGCCTATGATGATTTAAGATGGATCAGACTATTTCTTTATTTAGGCGGTGGAGTTTTTGTATTATGGATACTTGCCATAATTCTCAATATTACGGGATGGGTAGAGAAACCGTATAGTTACTATCCGTTGCGTTTGGGATCTTCTATTCTTATTTACTGGGCAGGTTACCAGGCCTTTTTCAGATATATTGTTCTGAAGGATAGGATTCTATTACGCAAGGAGATAAGAAAAGATGCTGAATCAAGAAACACAGACCTGACTATGGAAAGAGACGATAAGCGCGAAACTGTTTTTAAGGAAGTGGACAGGTATATTTTGGAAAACCAAAAATTTATCGACCCTTTGTTGAGCCTCGAAGAGCTTTCCGAAGAATTAGGCATGGGTACCAGCAGTCTTTCCAAGTTGATAAACGCCCATGCCGGAAACAACTTTTCAGACTATATCAATAAGTATAGGGTAGAACAGGCGAAACAGCTTTTGGGCGACCACCGGTTTTCGGCTTATACGATAGTTGCGATAGGTCTTGAATGTGGCTTCAATTCGAAATCTACTTTTTATTCGGCTTTTAAAAAATTTACCGGCCAGACCCCCGCTACTTACAGAAAAGAGACAGTAGTCTAATAGGTAAAATTGTCCGAATTCTTTCCAACTGCATAATCTCGGATAGTAAAAACGCGGCCCCTGTCTAGTTTTGGATAAACTTTAAAACTAGAAGATATGAAAGCTTTGTTTTTTATTCTTTTGATGGCTGTAACCGCCTTTCCGGGATTTTCACAGCAACAATCGCATACGAGTTTAAAAAAGAACGAAATAAGACTAAATGCCCTTTATCTGCCTGCAGGCTATCCTGAACTTACATTTGAAAGGGTCTTGGGCAGAAAATCGGCAATCGGGATTTCGATAGGCGGGTTCATAGGCTCACGGAAACCGAATTACGCAACGGATATATTGACCTCCGATTTCTCATTTCTGCCCTTTTACAGATACTATTTCGGAAAGGGAACCACTTCTGGATTTTTTATTGAGAACAACGTCAATCTCTTTTATAGGGATTATGATCATAGCGATGAAAACAAGTTTGGAATCGGCCTCGGATTGGCACTTGGTACCAAGTTCAACGTGATGAACTCTTGGACTATAGAAGTGGTCTTGGGCGGCGGCTATAATTTTCAGCAGCAATCGTGTGACGGTAACTACTATTGTTTTCCCGATATGTTTCCAAGGTTGGGTATTTCTTTGGGCAAAAGATTTTGAACGATCCGATGAATGTTTCCATGAGGTTTGTCGGTTTTTTGGCTTCTTTGAAAACCAAAGTTCAAGATTGTATGGATATAGAAATTTTTGTGGGAAATACCCTCGTAATTTTGGCGAATAGGTTGGTACACCGATGAAATATCCCCAATTAACAAATAAATAAGGTATTCCGCCGTTAATTGTCCAAATTGGTCTGGAATTTAGCCTCAACTACCAATTTAAACTTAAGTATTATGGCGGAAAGATTAGTAATCGTATCCGATATGTGGGGAGCCAAAAAAGGCTTGTGGATTACTTCCTATCTCGGATATCTACAACAATACTACGACATTACTTTTTATGATAGCCAACAACTGGCCAACATTGACCTCAAGATCAATACTGCCGAAAATATCCATCAGGAATTCGTTAATGGAGGAATTGAAACTGCCGCGGCGCACCTTGTCAAGCGTGAGTCCGAACCGAGCCATTATTTGGCCTTCAGTACGGGCGGTACCATTGTTTGGAAAGCTGGCTTAAAGGGCCTTCCTATTAAATCATTATATAATGTTTCGGCCACAAGAATCCGCAAGGAGAATGAAAAGCCCGATACCCTGGTAACGCTGGTCTACGGTGCGAACGACAAGTACAGACCGACCGAGAACTGGGCCAAGAAGGTAGGTGTCGATTTGGATGTTGTCAATGACTTCGGACATACTTTATATTCCGATGAAAAAATAATCCAAAAAGTATGCTTAGAACTTTTGGCCAACGTAACCCACAAGGAAAAGAAGAAAAAAGTTGTCTAGTCCAGCGCTAGATTTGGTATCATAAAAAAAGCCGTCTACGAGACGGCTTTTAATTTTTTAATGGTTTCATGCGATAGTTTGTTCTCTGCATAAGGTTTGGTAACCTTGAATTCCTTTTCGCCCGAACTCGGCATCTCGAACATAGCATCGGTAAAAATCGCTTCGCACAGGGAACGAAGACCCCTTGCCCCCAATTTGTATTCAATGGCTTTTTGAACGATATAATCAAGTGCCTGCTCAGTTATTGAAAACTTGATGCCATCCATATCGAACAATTTTTCATATTGTTTGATAATAGCATTTTTAGGTTCTGTAAGGATTGCCCTAAGCGTCTTCTCGTCCAAAGGATTCATATAGGTCAATACGGGTAATCTTCCTATTATTTCAGGTATCAGACCGAATTCTTTCAGATCCTTAGGTATGATATATTGTAAAATGTTGTTTTGATCCAAAGTTTCATCGGACTTTGATGCACTATATCCTACGGCCTGCATATTCAGGCGTTTTGTAATCGTACGTTCGATTCCATCAAAGGCACCTCCTGCAATGAACAATATGTTTTCAGTGTTTACCTCGATGAACTTTTGGTCGGGATGCTTCCTTCCACCTTTGGGCGGTACGTTCACTACCGTACCTTCCAAGAGTTTTAAAAGCCCTTGTTGTACCCCTTCACCGGAGACATCCCTGGTAATCGATGGGTTGTCACTCTTGCGCGCGATTTTATCGATTTCATCGATAAAGACGATTCCCCGTTCGGTTTTTTCCAAATTGTAATCGGCAGCCTGTAGCAAACGGGTCAATATACTTTCTACATCCTCACCTACGTAGCCTGCCTCTGTCAGCACGGTCGCGTCGACAATGGCCAAAGGAACGTTGAGCATCCTTGCAATGGTCTTGGCCATTAGGGTCTTTCCTGTCCCTGTCTGCCCGACCATGATTATGTTGCTCTTCTGAATTTCTATATCATCCTCTTTCGAACTCGGTTGTAAAAGTCTCTTATAATGATTATAAACGGCGACCGACATTACTTTCTTGGTACGTTCCTGCCCAATGATGAAAGTGTCGAGAAACTCCTTTATTTCAAGTGGCTTTTTCAGGACCAGTTCAGAGGAGAGATCATTAGTCTTGGTCTGCTTTGACTCTTCGGCAACTATACCATGTGCCTGCTCGATACATCGGTCGCATATATGCGCATCAAGGCCGGCAATCAAAAGATTGGTCTCCGGTTTTTTTCTTCCGCAAAATGAACATTCCAAGTTTTCCTTTGCCATAATTATGTCTCTTTCACAAACCTAACGAAAGAATCGGGGTTTTGGTTTATTTAATCGATGTCTAACCATTAGACTGGGTAATTCGTCGAAATCAACTGTTGTCCCTTACCAAAATTTCGTCGATCATTCCGTACTTTTTGGCCTCGTCCGCTTTCATCCAATAATCACGGTCACTGTCTTCATGTACTTTTTTGATTGTCTGCCCTGAATGTTTGGCAATAATCTCGTACAACTCTTCTTTCAACTTCAGTATTTCACGGGCCGTAATCTCGATATCACTGGCCTGGCCCTGGGCACCGCCCATGGGCTGATGTATCATTACCCTTGAATGGGTCAGCCCGCTACGTTTTCCGTTTTCGCCCGCACACAATAGAACAGCGCCCATCGAAGCGGCCATACCGGTACAAATGGTGGCAACATCAGGTTTGATGAACTGCATTGTATCATAGATGCCAAGACCGGCATATACACTGCCCCCTGGGGAGTTGATATAGATCTGTATGTCTTTCGATGCATCGACGCTCTCTAAAAACAACAATTGTGCCTGTACGATATTGGCGACCTGATCATTGATACCCGTACCCAAAAATATGATACGGTCCATCATCAGTCGTGAATAAACGTCCATTGCGATTACGTTCATCTGTCTTTCTTCGATAATATTCGGAGTCATGCCAACGGGATACATGCTACTCATGATTTTATCGTAATAAACGCTGCTGATACCCTGATGGTTTATTGCGTAATTTTTGAATTCTTTTCCGTAATCCATTGGTTTCTTATAGATTTTAGTGCTAAAAAAAGGTGCCGAAAACAAATTTCCGGCACCGTAAAGATACTTATTATTTTTTTGAATCTTACCCGTATACCTCTTTCACGAAGTTTTCATAAGTTACTTCCTTGGCCTTTAAGTTGGCCTTTTCCTTATAGAGGTTCAACAATTTTTGACTCATCAATTGTTCCGACAACCGTTTGACCTCATCTTGGTTGCTCAATACCCTGGCCGCGATATTTTCCAATTCTTCTTCTTGGGGGTTCATCTGACCGAACTGGGCCATTTGCGATTTGATAAAGCCTTTGGCGAATTCCTTTAATTCGTCGAATTGTACCTGAAGATCGTTGTCTTTGATTATCTTTCCTTCGATCAACTGATAGCGCAATCCTTTTTCAGACTTTTCGAACTCTTCTTTTGCCTTTTCGTCCGTTAACGGTTCTTCCCCTGTCATTTGGATCCATTTGGTCAAAAAGCCCGTAGGCAGGTCGAACTTTATATTTTCAATAAAATACTCGGTCACATCGTTCAAAAGCTTTTGGTCGGACTGTTGCTCGAATTGCTTTTCGGAATCTTCCTTGATACGTTCTTTTAATTCTTTTTCGGATTTGACGACATCTTTTCCGAACAATTTATCGAACAGATCTTGGTTCATTTCGGCTGGTTGACGTTCATTGATTTCCGAAATCGCGAAGTCAACATCGATTTTTAACCCCTTGGCCTTCTCTTGAGGGATGTCGAGGGCGCTGGAAAGCAAGTAGTCTTCCTTGAAAAGTCCTTTTGTATTCAATTTTACGGTATCCCCGATTTTGCTTCCGACAAGTGCGTCAAGTGCCTTTTTACTTTTTATTTTGTCAAGCTCGAGCGTTGTTTTATGTTCGATTTCTTCCACCTCGTTCACAAAAGTACCCGTGACCTCGTCTTTTTTTCCGACTTCTTCCTTATTGACCAATTTGCCATATTGTTTTAAAATGCGTTCGACCTGTTCATCGACCATTTTCTTGTCGGCAACGATCTTGTAATGGGTGATCGCTTTTTTTGTTTTCAAAGGAACCTCAAAATCAGGGGCTAGGCCCAATTCGAATTCAAAGGCAAGTTCTTCAGTGTCCCAATCAAAATTATCCTGTTGTTTTGGAAGCGGATTCCCAAGAACATCCAATTTTTCTTCGGTGAGATATTTGTTGAGGTTGTCTTGGAGCAGTTTGTTGACCTCATCGACCAAAACGGCCTTGCCGTATTGTTTTTTGATAAGCCCCAAAGGAACCTGACCTTTTCTAAAGCCAGGAATGTTCGCCTGCTTTCGGTAATCCTTTAAAATTTTGTCGACCTTATCTTGATAATCCGACTTGTCGATCGCGACCTTGACGATAGCGTTCAAATCATCGATCTGTTCTTTGGTAATGTTCATCTACTTAATTGTTTTGCTTGCGTAAAAGGGAGGCAAAAATACTACATTTTCAATAGCCTACCAAGTTTTTAGGAACAAGGGTACGAACAAGCCGATAACCTATTTATCTTCTTTCAGCAAGGAAAATAATATGGATTGAAGAAACGACAACAATAGGCTGAAAAGCAAGGCCCAACCAAGTCCGTTGACCGAGAAACCATCAACAAAATGATCCGCCAATAGAATGATCAACGCATTAATGACCAACAGAAAGAGACCAAAGGTCAAAATGGTCACCGGAAGGGTAAGAATCACGAGAATAGGTTTGACAATAAAGTTCAACAGGCTTAGTACAATAGCCACAATGATTGCGGTCGTATAGGTATCGACTGAGACGTTGGGAAGCACTTTGGAAAGCACCACTACCGCCAGTGCACTAAGAAGAATTCTTAAAATGAGTTTCATATCGTTTTATTTTTAATAAAGTTAATTCAGAAAATACTCCTTTGAAAATACGAACTAAAATTTAACGACGGGAAATAAAACAGCACAAAAATCTGCCCTAACTTTTTAAGAAAGAAATCGATTTTTCGAAGAACTCTTTTGGGTTTTCGGCATGTAGCCAGTGCCCTGCATTTTGAACGGTCTCAACAGTCGATTTTGGGAAATGCCTTTTGATAGCATCCCAATCCCCTTCGGTTACGTATTCGGAGCGATCTCCCCGTAAAAAAAGCGTTGGGCCCTCATAAATATCGCTACTGCCAATATTTTCTCCAATTTCATTCATTTTTCGGCCCAATACCTCAAGATTACAGCGAAACCCCAATTTTCCCTTTTCGACCCAATACAGGTTTTTCAATAAAAATTGACGGATGCCCAAGGACTTGATTTTTTCGCCCAAAACAGTATCGGCCTCACTTCTTGAATCGATGATGTCAAAATCCAAAGAATGTAGGGCATTTATGATGTCATGGTGATGAGGCGGGTAATACTTCGGAGCAATATCGGCCACGACTAGTTTTTCAGTTCGATCGGGGTAGTTGCAGGCGAATTGCATGGCAGTTTTTCCGCCCATCGAATGCCCCAGCAAAATAGCTTTTCCTAGACCATGATGTTCCATGTAGACCAACAGATCTTTTGCAAGTATATCGTAATCAAAATCTTCCGACCAAAAACTATGCCCATGATTGCGTTGGTCTATAAGGTGTACCTGAAATCCCTCTTCGGCATATTTGGTGCCTAGGGTCTTCCAGTTGTCCGACATTCCCAAAAATCCGTGAAGAATCAAAAAGGGCTTGCCTTCTCCTAAAACCTTCGAATGCAACAAATCGTTCATTTCAGTTTGTTCAAATATATATTGATAACATTGTCGAGTCCGAAATACAATGACTCGCAAATCAAAGCATGGCCGATTGATACTTCCAGTAAATGAGGCACATTCTCTTTGAAAAATTTGATATTGTCAAGGCTCAGGTCATGTCCGGCATTGACGCCGAGACCAAGTGAATGGGCAATTTTGGCTGCTTCAGTAAAAGGTGAGACTGCTTCGCCGTGTGCACCTGTCCCATACTTTTGGGCATAGCTTTCCGTGTATAGTTCGATGCGATCCGTACCCGTTTCGGCCGCTCCTTCGACCATCTTGGGATTGGCATCGACGAAAATCGATGTACGGATACCGTTGTCCTTAAAAGTGGTAATCACATCTTTTAGAAATGAACGATGCTCGATGGTATCCCAACCGGCATTTGAGGTAATGGCATCGACGGCGTCGGGCACCAAGGTAACCTGGGTCGGGCCGACTTCTAAAACAAGGTCCACGAACTTTTGGATCGGGTTGCCCTCGATATTGAATTCCGTCTTGACGGTCTTTTTAAGGTCTCTTGCGTCTTGATAGCGAATATGGCGTTCATCGGGTCGTGGATGGATCGTAATACCCTCTGCCCCGAAACGCTCGATGTCGGATGCCACCCTGATCAAGTCGGGTACGTTTCCACCTCTCGAATTGCGGAGCGTAGCTATTTTATTAACGTTTACACTAAGTTTTGTCATTGAGTCGATATCCTTTTTTGAATGGGTAAAAATACAAATTAGGCATGCCTTTTGATATTTTATATTTGTATTTTGCGTTATATTTAGAATTATGCATATTCAGGACCTTATCGTACCGAACATTCCGGTTTTTGGCATGGAAGATTCCATGAAAGAAATCATCCGATTTTTTAAGGACAGTACCTTTTCACATGCCACGGTAATTGAAAAAGGAAGGTTCTTGGGCGTTTTAAGTGGTAACGATGTGCAAAATTTCGGGAAAGATCAAAAAGTCGAGGACTACCGCTATACGCTGGAGTCCTTTTTTGTGAACAAGGACACCAATTGGCTGGATGTTCTTGAAGCTTTTGCACGAAACGAGGCCAACCTGGTTCCTGTTTTGGATGATCAGGAAGCGGTCTTGGGGCATTACGACTTGACCGATGTTGTAAGTGTTTTTATCGACACTCCATTTTTTACCGAACCGGGCGGGATTATTGTTGTGGCGAAAGGAATTAAGGATTATTCCTTTAGTGAAATAGCCCAAATAGTCGAAAGCAACAATGCCAAGCTCATAGGTGGTTTCATTACCGATATGAGAAATGATGTCATTCAGGTTACGGTAAAGATCAATTCAACCAATTTGAATGAAATTCTACAAACTTTTAGAAGGTATAACTACAACGTGCTTTTCGGCAATACCGATGATCAATTTTTGGAAGATCTGAAACAGCGCTCCGACTACCTGGACAAATATCTTAACGTTTAGCAAGGATGAAAGTAGCTATTTACGGTCAAACGTATCAAGACATGGCCCTTGATTACGTCGTAGAATTTCTTGATGAACTTGACAAGATAGCTGCAGAGGCTCACATCGAAAAAGATTTTTACGCATTATTGACGGAAAATCGTTCTGCAAAGACCTACCAAACCTTTACCGATATTGATGGATTGGACGCCTCGTTCGATATGTTTGTCAGTTTTGGGGGAGACGGTACCATTTTGCGTGCGACTACCTATGTAAGGAATCTTGGTATTCCGATTGTCGGGGTCAATACGGGTCGGTTGGGTTTCTTATCGACCTTCTCCAAAGAAGATGTTCGAAAGGTGGTGCAGGAATTTGTCAAAGGAGATTACCATATCGTCGAAAGAAGTCTAGTGAGCGTAAGCTCGGACTGTGATATACCCGAATTCAGCGATATGAACTTCGCCCTTAACGAAGTTACTGTAAGTAGAAAAGATACCACTTCGATGATTACGGTCGAGACCTATCTGAACGATGAATACCTGACTTCATATTGGGCCGACGGTTTGATCATATCGACGCCTACGGGTTCTACGGGCTATTCATTGAGTTGTGGGGGGCCGGTTATCGTTCCTACGGCAAAGTCATTGGTGTTGACGCCGATTGCCCCGCATAATCTTAATGCCAGACCGCTTGTAATTTCCGACGATACCGAAATACGCCTAAAAGTGTCGGGCCGTGAAGAAAATCATCTGGTATCACTTGATTCACGAATTGCATCGGTGGCCAACGGTCAACAAATAACCATCAAAAAGGCCGACTTCACGATAAAAATGATAGAATATACTTCAGAGAGTTTTCTCAAAACACTTCGCAACAAACTTTTGTGGGGCGAAGACAGACGTAATTGAGACTTCCAAAAAACAATAAATACCCCTAAAACCTGTTTATCAAGTGAGAACGGTAATATAATCTGAATATACAGTCGCTGCTGTGCAGGGTTGCCATTACAAACTTTTAGTATTTATGAAATGAGCATAAGCAAATTTAATTTTTTGCATACCGACCGAAATAATTAAATTTTTTTATGCGAAAGCGCAGCGGTTGATCTAAGCAGAAAATTTTTATTTGTTTGACCATTAACCCAATAAAAATTTTTAAATAGATGAAAAAATGTTTTGTCCTGATTCTTTTGATACTTGCAACGCAGGCTAATGCCCAGATGTATGAAATTGGTTTGTTTGCAGGAGGAGCAAATATGATTGGTGATGTAGGAAGGACGAATTATGTTTTACCATCCGGGTTGGCCTATGGAGGCCTGTTCAAATGGAATGCCAGTAAAAGGTATGCTTGGCGTGCCAGTTTAATTCGAGGTAAATTCACGGCAGATGACTCAAAATCGAACATTTCCTCAAGAAAACAAAGGGGCTTTGTGGTCGACAATTCTGTCTTTGAGGCATCGGCGGGCCTGGAATTTAATTTCGTGGAATACAACCTGCACAAATTGGGTCCGGCATTTACTCCATACTTATATACAGGGGTTACCTATTTCAGATATGACTATAATTATTTCAGTGCCGGGCAATTGGTCAATGCGAACCAACAGGATGGTTCATTTGCCATACCGATGACCGTTGGTATTAAATTGAGGGTCGGGCAGCAATTTATCATTGGGGCCGAAGTCGGTGCGCGCTATACCTTTACGGATAATCTTGATGCCAGTAATCCGTCTAAATCAAATGTAAGCCAGCAACTCGATGTCGATTTTGGTAACACCAACAGCAAAGATTGGTATGTTTTTTCAGGAATTACTTTTACTTATACCTTTGGTAGAGTACCTTGCGGTGATTGTTTTGAGTAATTCGAGTTATGGACACCATTGACGACATTAAAGGAACCAGACTTCCGAGGCATATTGCCATAATCATGGACGGTAACGGCCGATGGGCCAAACAGAAAGGAAAAATGCGCGTCTTCGGGCATGAGAATGGAGTGGGAACGGTCAGAAGAACGGTTGAAAGTTGCGTGAAACTCAATATTGAATACCTTACCCTATATACGTTCTCCACGGAAAACTGGAAACGCCCCAAATTGGAAGTCGACACCCTGATGAACATATTGGTGTCTTCACTACGGAAAGAACTAAAAACTCTCGTCGATAATAACGTTCGCTTAAATACGATAGGGGATATTACCTTGCTACCCAAAAAAGCCCTGCGTGAACTTGAAGAGGTAAAGGAAAAGACGAAACATAACACAGGATTGACCTTGACACTTGCCCTTAATTACGGCTCAAGAGAAGAACTGAAGACCGCCATTCGATTGATTTCCAGCAAAGTTAAAAATAATATAATTTCGCCCGAAAGTATTGATGAAACCATTATTAATAACCATCTTTACACGCGCAATTTGCCAGATGTAGATTTGTTGATCCGAACCAGTGGAGAGCATAGGATCAGCAATTTTTTGCTTTGGCAGATAGCGTACGCCGAACTATATTTTATTGAGGTATTTTGGCCCGATTTTACAGAACACCATTTAGTGGAGGCCATTAAGAATTACCAGAACAGAGAACGACGATTTGGAAAAACTAGCGAACAACTCAACTAGCGTTATGAAAAGGTTCATTCCGCTAGAACCTTTATTTATTCTTCTACTACTCTTAACTACCACCTTTACTTTAGCTCAAGACTTCTCTTATGAGGACGGCAAAAAGTATATTTTAGGTGGCTTGGAAGTGACCGGTCTCCAAAGTTATAATGAGCAGACGGTCAAAACGTATACGGGTCTTAGGGTCGGTCAACCCATTACCGTGCCCGGAGATCAGATAAGTGAGGTCATAAACAAACTCTGGGGTCTTGAGTTGTTCTCCGATATCAAATTTTTTATTACCGATATTCAGGGGGAGAACATTTTTCTTGAACTGAATATTTTGGAACGCCCGACATTATCGAATGTTACTGTATATGGCGTTAAAGAACGCAAGGTTGATGAACTTCTGAAAGATACCGATCTTAAAAAAGGAAAGAAGATTACACAGAGCCTTATCGCCAATTCTAAAAACTACCTTCAAAACAAATACAAGAAGCAAGGGTATTTAAATGCCCAGGTCAATATAGTTACCGCCAAAGATACCGTGGGGGACAATACCCAAAATATGGTAATCAATATCAAGAAAGGGGATAAGGTCAAGATTCACGATATCATCTTTGAAGGCAACGAAAAGATAAAGGCCAAGAAGCTGCGCAAGGCCATGAAAAAGACCAAAGAGAAAAGATTCGGAAGGTTTTGGAAAAAATCAAAGTTCATTCGTGATGATTATGATAACGACCTCGGCCTTTTAGTGGACAAATATGCTGAAAATGGTTATCGGGACGCCCGGGTGCTTTCAGATACGATCATCAAGGTAGATGATAACAATATAGATATCAAGATCAAGGTCGAAGAGGGCAACAAATACTATTTTGGCGATATCGATTTTGTGGGCAATACTGTATATACGGATCGCGAGTTGGCAGCCATATTGGGTATTAAAAAGGGTGATACGTACAATGGCGTATTATTGCGTGAGCGCGTCGCCGATGATTCGGATCCCGATGCATTCGATTTGACCAATGCGTACCAAAATAACGGGTATTTGTTCTCAAGTATCAATCCGGTTGAGGTCTCTGCCGAGAACGATACGATTAATTTCGAGATTCGAATAATTGAGGGTAAGGAGACCTTCTTGAATCATATTACGGTAAGTGGCAACGACAAGACCAATGACCATGTCATTTTTAGGGAACTGCGTACACGGCCGGGCCAAAAGTACAACAAGTCCGATATCATAAGAAGTATCCGTGAATTGGGGCAACTTGGCTTTTTTGATGCGGAAAATATCAAACCCGAGGTCGGTAATGCTAATCCAAACGAGGGAACCGTAGATATCAATTATAGTTTGGTCGAGGCCGGTTCGAGCCAAATAGAATTGCAAGGTGGTTATGGTGGCGGCGGTTTTATCGGTACTCTTGGTCTTTCCTTCAGCAATTTTTCGATTCAAAACCTTTTCAAGGGCGAGGCGTACAAACCGGTGCCGATGGGTGATGGGCAAACATTTGCCTTACGTTTGCAGGCAAGCCGTACCTTTAGGGTCTATAGCCTTAATTTTTCAGAACCTTGGTTGGGCGGTGTAAAACCGGTACGTTTTAATCTTTCCGTTTCGCGAACGCAGCAATTCTCTTATGATTTTGCGACGCGTAATATTGACAAGTCGCGTCAGTTTTCGATAACCGGGGTATCCGCAGGACTCGCCAAAAGGGTACAATGGCCTGATGACTATTTCACCATATCCCACTCATTGGGCTATCAATTATATGATTTTAAGAACTACAACATAGGCCTCTTTAGTTTTGGTAATGGAAAATCCAATTCTTTTACCTATACCTTGGGGGTATCCAGAAACGCTACATTGGGAGGACGTATTTTCCCGAGAGGTGGTTCGAATTTTTCGATAACCGCAAAACTCACGCCGCCTTACTCCTTGTTCAGCAATAAGGATTTCAAGGCGATTCGCGATGAGAGTAGTGCCCTGTTGGAAGAAATCAGGGATTTGGACCAGACTGACCCAAGAGTATCTATATTGAATAGCCAACGTGAAAAGCTTGAAGAAGAAAGATTCAAATGGTTGGAATACTATAAGATTAATTTTAAGGGAGATTGGTACAATACTTTGGCCGGCCGAGACGATAAATCTTTAGTATTGCGTACCAATGCCGAATTTGGATTTTTAGGTGCCTACAATCACGATGTCGGCGATGTGCCTTTTGAACGTTTCTTTGTTGGTGGTGATGGTCTTGGCAATTTCACTTTAGACGGCCGTGACGTTATTCAACTGCGGGGTTATGAAAATCAATCGTTGACTCCTATTGACCCTTTGACGGGAAGACAAGAGGGAGGTTTGGTCTATAATAAATTTTCCTTAGAACTGCGATATCCATTAACCTTAAAGCCTTCGGCCTCAATTTATATGCTCTCTTTTCTAGAAGCGGGCAATGCTTTCAACAATTTTCAGGAATTTAATCCGTTTGAAGTTAAACGATCGGCTGGTGTGGGGCTACGTATTTTTATGCCGGCATTTGGTTTATTGGGAATCGATTTCGGATACGGCTTCGATCCCGATAACACGGGCCAAGACACAGGGGCGCACGGATGGGAAACACACTTCATAATCGGCCAACAGTTTTAAAAAAAAATTGTGTCAGGCTAATTACTTCATTATAAAGGTTTTAGTATTTTTGGCACGATATTTTCTATTGGATAAAACGATTTAGTGATGAAACTTGTAAAGACAAAATCAAACGTTCTTTTATTTTTCGGGATAGTACTTTTTTCAACGTACGCCCTTGCACAGGCGAGAGGCGTTCGAATAGCCTATGTCGATATGGAATATATATTGGAGAATGTCGAAGAATATCGCGATGCCAGTGAGCAATTGGCCGATAAGGTGCAAAAATGGAAAGTGGAGATCGAGCAGCAACAGAGTGTCATAGACCAGATGAAGAAAGATCTTATGGCCGAAAAAGTGTTGCTGACCGACGAATTGATCAGTGAGAGGGAAGAAGAAATACAGATCCTTGAAAAAGAAATGATCGGGTATCAACAAGATCGATTCGGACCTCAGGGTGATTTGGTGCTACAGAAGCGCAGGTTGATTCAACCGATCCAAGATCAGGTATTCAACGAAGTACAGAAAATAGGGGCCAATAAAAAGTATGATTTTATTTTTGATAAATCGGCGGATGTCGTAATGTTGTACTCCGAAAAAAGACATGATATAAGCGATATCATTTTAAGGGGAATAGCACGAACAAGAAAAGTAAGTGCACCTAGAAAAAAAGCGAATACAAGAAACAGTCTGGAGGACTTTGAAGGAGATGAAATAGAGGAGGCCGATACCCCGTCCGATGCCTTACTGGAGCGCCAAGAGAAAGCACAGCAGGCGCAAGAGGCAAGGGAGAAAACGGCGGAAGAAAAAAGGGCCGAGCAATTGAAAGCGCGTGAAGAACGTAAGAAGGCCTATGAGGCACGAAGAAAAAAATTGTTAGAAGAACGCGAGGCCAAAAAAAATGCCAAGAAACAAGAAAAAGAAGAAGTAGCAAAAGATAGTATTAACTAGTGGTAAGCATTGAAAAATTGTACGAATACGACACTTTTAATGTCGACCATTAATCCAATAAACGTGTAACGAATAAAAAATAAAACTCAAATATTAATTAAACACTCATGAAACAAGTAAAGAAAATAACCGTAGCCCTAGTTCTATTTGTAGCCGCTACCGGTTTTGTCAAGGCCCAGAGTAAGGTCGCGCATATTGATGTGACCCAATTGTTGGCCGCAATGCCTGAGATGAAATCAGCTGAGGCAGAATTAAAAAAATTGCAGGAGACTTATAGTGCCGATATAGAAAGTTCGATGACAGAACTAAGAAATAAAGTGACTTTATATCAAAACGAGGCTCCTTCGAAGACCGAAGAGGAGAACAAGAAACGGGCCGAAGAGTTACAAGGATTCGAAAAAAGTATAGGCGAGTTTCAGCAAAACGCCCAACAAGAAATGCAGAAAAAACAGCAAGAGTTGTTTGCGCCCATATCCGAAAAGGCAAAAGCCGCTATTGAAAAAGTGGCTGCAGCGCAAGGTTTTGACTATGTTATCGATGCACAACCGGGTACCGGTTTGATTGTGGCCAAGGGCAAGGACCTGTTAGCCGATGTTAAAAAAGAATTGGGTCTATAATCCCTTCTAAATGAGAATAAAAACCCCGCTTTGGCGGGGTTTTTTGTTATAACAGCTTTCTTTTAATATTGTTCCAACGCAGGTCGCGAATAAACTTACCTTCGTTTTTAGAGACCAAAAAAGGTTCCTGGTCTTTTTTTGCCCTTAGGTAACCGTACATATTGTCTATGAAAGCCTTGCGTTTTCGTTGTTTCCAAGCCATCTTTAAAGAAGCGATCAGCGTAATCATAAATCCGTAGCGCATGCCATACATAGCCTTGCCCTGAAGTAATTTGGCCCTCTTATTGTAATTGTTACCTGTAGGGCGTAGATGTTTTACTATTAAGCTATCGTCCGTGAAAATCTCAAAATCATGATACTGGGCCAAAAGTTCATCTACGGTGTCCCAACCCATTGCGGGTTTCAAACCCCCGATCGCTTCGAAACAGCTTTTTGAATATGCTTTGAAGGCCCCACGTACATGGTTTTTGTCCATCGGATGGTTCAATTTCCAATTGCCGTTTTTGTCCAGTTCATAGATGAACCCACCTGCTATTCCTACTTTAGGATTTCCCTTGAAGACATAGGCTATTTTCTCGAAATAATTGTCGGGAAGGATGACGTCCGCATCAAGCTTGACTATAAACCCGAAATCGTCATCAAGGGATTCGAGTCCTTTGTTAAAAGCGTTTATGACCTTGCTTCCGGGCATGTGGGCCGTAGAGGAAGTAGTGTTCAACTTGTCCATAACCGGATTCAAGATCAAGAATTCATCGATTATTCTTTCCGTACCATCGGTAGAATTGTCATTGATCACGATTACTTTTTGCGGTTGTAGCGTTTGCCTTAAGACCGAGTTCAGTGTATCGGCCAAGAAGGCTTCCTCGTTATGCGCGGGAATGACTATGTAGTATTTCATTATGAATTCAAAATTTGAATTCGGAATTATGAATTTTTTCGCGTTGCGTAAACAATATAATATCTGGGCGTAAAACTTCGCAGCAAAGGTCTGATACCTATTTTTTTAATCGGGTTGGTAAACTTTAACCGATCTTTGATTTCCCATCCGGATTTTTCGAGCAGCCAATCGAATTGCCAATCTTCGAATTCATGGTAATGCCTGTCCCATGGATCGGTCTTGCTTTTGTAGGCGGTGGCGAACCATAAGCTTAAAGGAATACTGGCCACAAGTTTGTCGGCTTTGATTTCCTTTAGGACATTGAAAGGAGCCAAAAGATGTTCGAAAATCTCAAACGCGGTCACCACCTCGGCATCTGAATTTTGTACAACTGAAAAGTCGATATCCAAATCTTCTCCAGTTGTATTTTCGACCAAAAAACCTTCTTTCTTCATGATTTCGGAAAATGGATTCTCAATTCCTAAATCTAAAATAGGTTCATCGGTGGCGATATGTTTTTTAAGAAAAGATAGCGTTTGTTGAAAACGTTTGCTCGGATAGGTCTTTTCGTACATCGATCTGGTTTCTGGTTCAAGGTTTCTTGTTCGAAGTTAAACAAACCGAAATTTGAAACCTGAAACTTTCGGCTTTTTATTCTACTTCGGCATAAGCTTCGATAGGGGCACAACTACAGATTAAATTACGGTCGCCATAGGCATCATCGACCCTACGGACCGAAGGCCAGAACTTATTCTGGAATACATAGGGTAGGGGAAATGCCCCTTGTTGCCTGCTATATGGAAAATTCCAAGTATCATCGGTAACCATGTCCATAGTATGCGGTGCGTTTTTCAGGACATTGTTCGGGTTGTCGGGCGAGGCGGTATAAATTTCCTCCCTAATGGACAGCATGGCATCGCAGAACCTGTCCAATTCGCTAAGACTTTCACTTTCGGTCGGCTCGATCATCAAGGTGCCCGCTACCGGAAATGAGACTGTGGGAGCATGAAAACCATAGTCCATAAGCCGTTTCGCAATATCGGTAACCTCGATACCATTTTGTTTGAAAGGCCTGCAGTCAACGATCATTTCGTGTGCCGCCCTACCTCGTTCCCCGGAATAGAGAACATCGAACTTACCGTTCAACCGTTCTTTAACGTAATTTGCGTTTAAAATGGCAATCTTGGTAGACTGGGTCAATCCTTCTTCACCCAGCATTTTAATGTATCCGTAGGAAATCAAACAGACCAGTGAACTCCCCCATGGAGCTGCGGAAATGGCTGTTATCGCTTTATCTCCCCCTGTTTTGATAATCGGATTGCCGGGAAGGAAGGGAACCAGTTGTTCCGCTACGCAAATCGGGCCCACCCCAGGTCCGCCGCCACCATGGGGTATGGCAAAGGTTTTATGAAGGTTTAAGTGGCATACGTCGGCCCCGATCGTTGCAGGATTGGTCAAACCGACCTGCGCGTTCATATTCGCTCCATCCATATAGACTTGCCCTCCATGGTCGTGGATTAATTTGGTGATGTGTTTGATAGAGGATTCGAACACGCCATGGGTCGATGGATAGGTGACCATCAATGCCGCCAGATTATCGGAATGGTGTATAACCTTTTCCTCGAGATCGGCGACATCGATATTTCCTTTTTCGTCGGTCTTGGTCACAACTACTTGCATACCCGCCATGACAGCGGATGCAGGATTGGTACCATGGGCCGAAGCAGGTATGATACAGATATTTCGATGACCTTGGTTTCGCGATTCGTGATAGGCGCGAATGACCATAAGTCCTGCATATTCACCTTGCGCCCCTGAATTGGGTTGCAACGAGGTTTCTGCAAATCCGGTAATTGTACTTAAATCTTTGGCCAGTTCGTTTAGCACGGTTTGATACCCTTCGACTTGATCCAAAGGAACAAAAGGATGGATATTCGCCCAACGTGCCATGCTCAACGGTAGCATTTCGGTAGCGGCGTTCAATTTCATCGTGCAGCTACCCAAAGAAATCATGGAGTGGTTCAAAGACAGGTCTTTACGCTCCAGTTTTTTGATATAGCGCATCAGTTCGGTTTCCGAGTGGTACGAATTGAAAACCTCGTTTTCCAAAAAGGGCGTATTTCTTTTTAACGAATCTGGTATTACATCCGCATTGGATTGCGTAGGTATATCATCTTTATTTGTGTCTTCCAGCGCAGCGAAACAAGCAATCAAGGCCTTTATGTCTTTTTCGCCCATCGCTTCGTTCAATGATAGCGTAACCGTATGCTTATCGACATAGTTAAGGTTAATTTCTTTGGCCTCGGCCAGCGATTTCAGTTTATCCGTGTCGGAAACTTGAAACTTTACGGTGTCGAAAAATGAAGTGTTCAATTGTTTGAATCCTAGACTTTCCACCGATTGGCTTATTGACCGTGTTTTACGATGCACCTTTTCGGCAATATATTTTAGTCCTTTTGGGCCATGATAAACGGCATACATGCCCGCCATTACCGCCAATAGTACTTGCGATGTGCAAATATTCGAAGTTGCCTTGTCGCGCTTGATATGTTGCTCACGGGTCTGGAGCGCCATGCGAAGCGCACGTTTTCCATCCATATCTTTGGTAACACCTATAATACGACCTGGAATACTTCTTTTGTATGCTTCTTTCGTGGCAAAAAATGCGGCATGTGGACCGCCATAGCCCAACGGAATGCCGAAACGTTGCGTACTGCCTATAACAACATCGACCCCGAACTCCCCGGGAGCTTTCAATAGTACCAAGCTTAAAATATCGGCCGCGACGGCTACTTTAATATCGTTGTCCTTGGCTTTAGTGACAAATTCAGTATAATCATGAAGTTGGCCATATTTTCCAGGGTACTGCAAAATGGCTCCAAAGAAGTCGGCACCAAATGTGAATTCTTCATGGTTACCCACGACCAACTCGATTCCCAAGGGGGTTGATCGCGTTTGTAAAAGCGAAAGTGTTTGTGGAAGTATTTCCTCGGAAACAAAGAATTTTACGACCCCGTTCTTTTTTTGATCGCGGCTTCGAACATCGAATAACATCGACATGGCTTCGGCAGCAGCCGTACTTTCATCCAAAAGCGAAGCGTTGGCCAGTTCCATTCCGGTTAGATCGCTCACCATAGTCTGAAAATTCAAAAGCGCCTCCAAACGACCTTGGGCGATTTCAGCTTGGTAGGGCGTATAGGCCGTGTACCATCCCGGGTTTTCAAGAATATTGCGCTTGATGACCGATGGAGTAATACTTTCATGATACCCAAGACCGATATATGACTTAAAAACCTTGTTCTTTTCCGCCAATTCTTGAATATGCGACAGAAATTCATGTTCGCTCATGGCTTCCGGTAAATCTAGACTATTTTTGAGCCGGATGTCGTCGGGAATAGTTTCCGAAATAAGTTGGTCCAAAGTTTCGACACCGATTGTCCCGTACATTGTCTCCAGATCATTTTCTTGAATTCCGATATGGCGTTTGGCAAATACTTCTGTCGTCATGAAATGAATGCTAAGTTGTTGAAATAAGGTGGACAAAATTAGCGATTTATTACCGCAAAATACCCTCTTTTAATACTCCTTCGACCTAAAGTTTTTAACCGAAAAACAGGGTTATGAACAGTTTGGCTACTTTTGATTCATGAAGTTGCCCGTACGCCTTTTTAATTTCTATCTAGATGCCAGCGTACATGTGGCATTGGCGGTATTTGCATTGGTTCAAATCACCTATATCATTTTAAAAATTGAAATGGACACTCACTTATCATATTATCTTTTTTTCGGTACGATCGCCTGTTATAATTTCATAAAATACGGTGTTGAGTCGAAAAAGTATATACTTGTATCCAATCGATACCATAAGGATATTCAAATTGCGAGTTTTGCGGCACTGATAGCTGCCCTGTATCACGCCTGTTTTTTTAATTACAAAACATGGTTGGGTATTGGCGCCATTTTAGTCTTGACAGGGCTTTATGCTTTGCCCGTTATGCCCCAGGGCAGAAATCTTCGCAGTCGTGGGCTGTTAAAAATTTTTTTGGTGGGTTTGGTGTGGTCATTGACGACCGTTATGCTTCCGGCTATCGAAGCAAATAAAATCATGAATTGGGATGTTTGGGTCGAATTGATACAGCGTTTTTTGCTCGTGCTGATACTCATGATTCCCTTTGAAATACGTGACCTGAAATATGACGACTTTGATTTATACACATTGCCTCAGCGAATAGGTATCATGAAAACAAAGAAGGTCGGGGTCATTGTCACTTTGCTTTTTTATACAATGACTTTTTTGAAAGACGAATTAATGTTGAATGAAATATTGGGGAAGGCTGTATTAAGTTTGATGTTGGGCTTTGCCCTTTTCTATGTTAAAAAAGAGCGTTCCAAATACTTTGTCTCTTTTTGGGTAGAATCAATTCCTATACTCTGGTGGGGGGTGATTTTGTATTTAGAACACTATTTTTAGATTTTTTTCCGTATCTCTTGTTTCATCTTCAATTTTTCCTTTTCAGTCAAGTTTTGAAGGTTTGCCTTTTGGCATAGATTGGTCAATTTGGCATTTTTTTTAGAGAACATGGCGCAAGTACTACAAAAGAGTAAATGTAACTTCAATTGGATTTTTTCTGAAAAAGAAGCCTCCTTGTATTGTGTTTTGTTGCAGATCGTAGCTGCCTCCTCACAGGAAATCATAGATTAAACCAATTTTGATTAAGGCATCCCATCAACGTGGTTCTGGCGCGATGGATCATAACCCAAAGATTAGACGGGTTAATATCAAGTTCATTACAAATATCCTCTGTGCTCATTCCTCGGATTGTTTTCATCGTAAAGACCAACGATTGTTTTTGAGGTAATTGCGCGATACAGTCATATATGGCAACGCCGAGCTCTTCATTTTCCAAGCTGTCATTTTCAAACGAACTAAATGGGTCGGCGACCTGCTCTTCTATCCAGTCACCATCACTATCACCGTTCGAACTATAGTTGACCCGCACCTCGGCCTTTCCCTTTTTAGAATTGATTTTGCGATAATAATCGATAACCTTTCGCTTCAGAATGGCTATTAACCATGTTCGCTCGGCGGCATCTCCTTTATAGTTCTTGGCTGATTTCAATCCAGCGAAAAAAGTCTCCTGTACCAAATCTTTGGCAATTTCGGTATCGCTAACGCGCGCGATGGCGTAATTGAAGAGATAGTCCGCATACGAATCTACCCAAGTGTCCGGATTTAATTGGTGCGCCGTCATATTTTTTTCATGCATATCAAAAGTAATTGAATTTGGTTTAACTACCTTCATGTTTCTGTCGGGTCGTTCAAATTTTCTGGCCATCATAATTTATTATCTTTGGTTAAATCTTTATACCTATGAAGTCGATCGTTAGTTTATTGATATTTTGTTTATTGACTTTGGGATGTGCCCAAAGTACGTCAAAACCTATCACAGAATTTTCACAGAATGATATAGAAAATGGGATATTGGTAGATGTTCGTACACCCGAGGAATATAACGCGGGGCATTTGGACAATGCGTTGAACATCGACTGGTTTGATGAGACCTTTATCCAGCAGTTCGAAAAAATTCCGAAGGATAAGACAATCTACGTGTATTGCAAGATGGGAGGCCGGAGTGCAAAGGCTCAGGAAAGGCTCAAAACTTTAGGCTATACCAATGTGGTCAATTTGGAGGGGGGCTATGATGCCTGGAAGGGGGCCACTCCCGATTAACATTGAATGGTTCTATGACCATATATAGGTCCAAAATAGGAATGGGGCTGGCCATTTTCGTTTTTGGAATACTCGGCGCAGCCATGATTCTTTCAATTTATCACAATGCTTGGTTAGGGACCATGGTAATTTTTATGGCCTTGGTGTTTTCGGTACATCTTTTTTTGAATACGTACTATACCGTAAACGGTAATATACTCGAAATAAAAAGCGGTTTTATTCTCCATAAAAGAATCGATATCAAAACGATCGACAGTATAACGGGAACCAATAACCCCATAAGTGCCCCGGCCACATCATTTGATCGTCTTGAGATTTTTTATGACCGATCGAACATTGTTTTGGTTTCCCCAAAAGATAAGATTGCATTTATCGACCATCTAAAAAGGGTAAACCCGAAAATAGTTGTAAAAGGTATCGGGTAAGTCAACAAGTTTGACCTAGGCTACCACAATTTCGTACAGCTGGCGGGTTTTTATAGCAATTTATCCGCCACTTCTTGCCAATTTTCGACCCGTTCAAAACCATTGGTATTGATATTGTGTGGAGAAGTGAAAAGAAGGCATCTTCCATCAAAACCTTCTAAATTATAGGTGCGGTCATCGATCAGAACGTCTCCTTTAAGAATATGCTTATCGCCGCAAAGAATTCTTTTTTGCCAAGGGATAAAAGGGAAATGCTCGTCAAGCCATTCGGATTTTTCTTCAAGTGAATTCGGAAACTGTGTTGCCGCCGTGGCAATATAGACCTCGTATTTTTCAGAAAGTTGTTTTAGCACCTTTTGGCTATCGACCATCGGTTTTAGACCACGAAAAAATCCGCGGGTGCGCGCATGGTCGCGGACACTCTGTTGATGCTCCTCGACTACATTTTGCCATACTTCGGAACCTAAACAATCTTCTACCTTTAAATTGCCTTTGAAATCACGATTATAGATTTCAATATGTGCATTGTAGGTATCGGCAATCACCTCGTCCATATCGACAAATAAAGTCATAGTCCAAATTTTTCGTGAAGAAAAGCATAAAGGCTTAAAAAGGGAAATGGTTTTCCATTTTTTCACGATTACTTTACAAAAGAATTGCAAACCAAAAAAGAGGGCGCCCCCACGCCCTCTTAATTTTGTATAGGAGACTTGAGAATCTCCCAACCTACTTATGTGATATATATACGTGTAATCTTTTGCAAAAGATTACGAAATAATATAAAAATTTCTTAAAATAATGACTATTTCGTATTAATAAGATGTTATTAGGATTATTTTTTATTCTTTCGACAATCCGGCTCGTTCCAACAGGGCTTCGATTTTAGGTTCAGCCCCACGGAAACGTTTATAGAGTACCATCGGTTTTTCGGTGCCTCCTTTCGACAGAACATTTTCCTTAAATTTTGTGGCAATCTCTTTGTTGAAAATCCCTTTTTCCTTAAAATAGGCAAAGGCATCGGCATCGAGCACCTCGGCCCATTTATAACTGTAATAGCCTGAGGAGTAACCACCCTGAAAAATATGGGCGAAAGCGGTGCTCATACAAGTTTCCGGCGTATCGGGATATAGTTGGGTACCTTCAAAGACCTGGGTTTCGTGTTTTTTGACATCCTCTATTCGTGACGGATCGACTCCGTGCCAAGACATATCCAATAATCCGAAACTTAGTTGGCGGAGGGTCGCCATGCCTTCTTGAAAGGTGGCCGATTCCTTGATTTTTTGTACCAGTTCCATAGGGATGGGTTCCCCAGTTTCATAGTGCCTTGCAAAAAGCTCCAATGCTTCTTTTTCGTAGCACCAGTTTTCCATGACCTGGCTCGGTAGTTCCACAAAATCCCAATAGACTGAGGTTCCCGAAAGGCTAGGGTAGGTGGTATCGGCCAACATACCATGCAGACCATGCCCGAACTCATGGAACAAGGTCGTAACTTCATTGAATGTCAAGAGGGAAGGTTTTGTTTCGGTGGAAGGCGTAAAATTGCAGACGTTCGAGATATGCGGGCGTACATTTTCTCCATCCTTTTTGTACTGGGGTTTAAAGGAAGTCATCCAAGCGCCGCCCCTTTTCCCTTTTCGGGGATGGAAATCGGCATAGAACAATGCGATGAAGTTTTTATCGGTATCATAGACCCGGAAGGTTTTTACCTCTTCGTAATATTTTTCGATATCGAAAACTTCCTCGAATCGTAGTCCGAACAGTTTTTCGGCTACTTTGAAAACCCCATCGATTACGTTCTCGAGCTTGAAATAGGGTTTTAACAACTCATCGTCAAGGTCAAATAATTGCTGCTTGAGTTTTTCGGAATAATAGCTGCCGTCCCATTTTTCAAGTTTTTCCAAGCCATCGAGCTCTTTTGCATAAGCCGATAGTTGTTTGAACTCCCGTTCGGCGGCGGGCTTTGCCTTTTCGAGCAGTTCGTTCAAAAACGAATGGACTTTTTCAGGGGCCTCGGCCATGCGTTCTTCCAAGACAAAATGAGCATGGGTCTTATAGCCCAAAAGATTGGCTCGTTCATGGCGCAGTTTGGCGATTTTCAGCACATTTTCCTGATTGTCGAGATCATCCCCATGAAAACCCTTGCTTCCGAAAGCCAACGAAAGTTCTTTACGCAGTTCCCGATTCTTGGCATATTTCATAAAGGGGATATAACTGGGGTAATCCAGTGTAATCGACCAACCCTCTTTGTCTTTTGACTTCGCCAATTGTGCGGCCGCCTCTTTTGCACCATCGGGCAGTCCTTCAAGATCGTTTTCATCGGTCAGGTGCATTTCGTATTTGTTGGTCTCGGCCAGAACGTTCTCACCGAACTTCAGTTTCAGTTTCGAAAGCTCGGCATCGATTTCCCGCAGACGTTTCTTTTTATCTTCCGGCAGGTTCGCACCGTTGCGACTAAAGCTTTTGTATTTTTTGTCCAAAAGTGTATGCTGTTCTACGGAGAGATTCAGATCTTCCTCTTGTTCGTAGACCGTTTTTATCCTTTCAAACAACTTTTCGTTCAGGGTAATATCGTTACTGAATTCTGAAAGCAAAGGTGAAACTTCTTGTGCTATTTTCTGGATTTCCTCATTGGTCTCGGCGGAGTTCAGATTGAAAAATACGCTGGATATTCGATCCAATTGTCGACCTGAAAACTCCAAGGCCTCGATCGTGTTCTTGAACGTCGGTGCCTCCTGATTATCCGTTATGGCATCGATTTCGGCGCGGGCATCTTCCATTGTTTGAAGAAACGCGGGTTTAAAATGCTCGTTCTTGATTTGTGAAAAAGGTGCGGTGTCGAATGGGGTCAATAAGGGGTTCATGTTTTTGGATGGTTGTTCGTTGCTTGTTTATCGCTAGTGGTTTACGGCTTTTGGCTGTTAGCTATTGGCTTTTGGAATTTATGATTTGAGATTTGGAATTTGGTTGCTAGTTAATGGTTGTTTGTTCACTATCGACTGTCAACTGTTCACTTTTTACTGTTCACTTTTTTTGCTCCTTCGATTACCTTTTGCTTTAATCCCTCTTTGTAAAGAATGATTTTATCCAAAACACATTTGTCCGAACTTCCGATGATTTGGGCCGCAAGTATTCCTGCATTTTTGGCTCCGTTCAACGCAACGGTTGCGACGGGTACACCGCCCGGCATTTGCAGGATGGAAAGCACGGAATCCCATCCATCGATAGAATTACTACTTTTTACGGGTACACCGATAACGGGCAAAGGAGACATCGAGGCCACCATTCCCGGTAGGTGTGCCGCACCCCCTGCTCCGGCAATGATTACGGCATAACCGTTTATGTGTGCATTTTTACTGAAATCGAAAAGTTTTTCGGGCGTGCGATGTGCTGATACGATATCGACCTCGACCTCGATATCGAAGCCTTTTAAAACATCGATGGCATCTTGCATGACGGGAAGGTCGCTGGTGCTCCCCATGACTATGGCTACTTTGCTCATAACTGATTACTTTTCACTTTAATTCTTTCCTTGACTTGTTGTGCAATTCTTCTTGCTTCGGAAATATTTTCGTTCACGATGGTCACATGTCCCATTTTTCGAAAGGGACGGGTCTGTTTCTTTCCATAAATGTGAGGTGTAACACCATCCATTTTGAGAATTTCCTCAATGTTTTCATAGACTACCTCGCCAGTATGGCCTTCGGCTCCCACCAAATTTACCATGATTCCGGCTACTTTGCTATCGGTATTTCCTAACGGAAGGTCCAATATCGCGCGGAGATGTTGTTCAAATTGGTTGGTATAACTGGCCTCGATGCTATAATGACCGCTGTTATGGGGCCGGGGAGCAACTTCGTTGACCAATATTTTATCATCTTGGGTCTGGAACATCTCGACCGCTAACAACCCGACATGTTGAATTTTTTCGGATACTTTCAAGGCAACTTCCTGTGCTTGTTCAGCGATTTTTTCATCAATCCGTGCGGGACAGATTACATACTCGACCTGATTTGCTTCCGGATGGAACTCCATCTCGACCACCGGATAGGTCTTTACCTCGCCACTGACATTTCTGGCCACGATTACGGCCAATTCGTTCTTGAAATTAACCATTTCTTCGGCAATGCATTCCCCGGCGGGCAATCCTTCAAGGTCCTCCAATTTGCGAACGACCTTTACGCCCTGACCATCGTACCCGAATTGGGCGGCCTTCCAAATAAACGGAAATTCCAATCCCCCATTATGTACGCTATCGGCAATCTCGCTTTTATAAGCGAACCGATGAAACTCGGCAGTGGGAATTCCATTATCCACATAGAACAACTTTTGCTTGGCCTTGTTCTGAATGGTTCGTAGCGCTTTGGTGGGCGGATAAACTTTTTTTCCTTCCTCCTCCAGTTTTTCAAGGGCGTCAAGGTCCACGCTCTCTATTTCTATGGTCAGCACATCGACATTCTTTCCGAAATCGTACACAGCATCGAAATCGAGAAGGCTTCCTTTTATGAATTCGTTACAGGCAATCTTGCAAGGAGCCTCGTCGGAGGCATCCATGACCTTCGTGTGGATATCCCATTTCCGGGTCTCGTTCAACAGCATTTTGCCCAATTGTCCGCCGCCTAAAATCCCTAATGTAAAATCCGAAGAAAAGTATTCCATTGTAATTTACTTTCCCCTGTTTTAAGGGTCGCACGGCAAAAATACGCCTAAATCTTAAAACCCGTTGCGTACTCGGCCAAAAGAGAAATCAAATTGGTATATTTGCCATCCTTGTAAATTACTTCGGGGCATCCCGATGGCTATCGGGAACGAGGCATTTAAAGGAACGGAATTTTGATTTCGGGGCAAACCTCGGAATATCTGCCTGCCGGTAGGCAGGCTTAAATCTCGATTATCGAATAAAACTATTTCCAAGTGTTGATAAAGCTGCACGACAAATATTTTAAGCCTTATTTGAGCGAAAAGGAAATCTTGTCGGCCGTAAAAGACCTCGCCGACAAGATTGCTATCGATTATAAGGACGAAACCCCGATTTTTGTCGGTGTGCTCAACGGGGCCTTTATGTTCGTATCCGATTTTTTAAAGGCCTATCCGCATCCGTGCGAAGTGTCGTTCGTGAAAATGAGTTCGTATGGCGGCCTGACCTCAACGGGTATCGTTGAAACCTTGTTGGACGTATCAGAGAATATCGAGGGCAGAAGCGTGATTATTTTAGAGGATATCATCGATACCGGCCGCACGCTTCAAGAACTGATCCACATGTTCTCGAACATCAACGTAAAGGAATTCAAGATCGCCAGCCTTTTCTACAAATCGGAAATCTACAACGGCGAATATACCATCGATTACGTGGGTATCGAGATACCCGATAGATTTATCGTGGGCTACGGACTCGATTACATGGAACTCGGCAGAAACTTAAGGGAAGTATACCAACTAAACCAAAAACATATGATCAATCTTGTGCTATTCGGAAAACCGGGGGCAGGAAAGGGCACGCAGGCCCAATTTTTAAAAGACCAATACAACTTGGAACACATTTCAACGGGAGATCTGTTCAGGTTCAATATGAAGAACGACACCGATTTGGGCAAGTTGGCCAAATCGTATATCGACAACGGTGATCTGGTACCCGATGAGGTTACGATCAAAATGTTGGAAGATGCCGTAGATAAAAATCCCGATGCAAGTGGATTCATTTTCGACGGCTTTCCGCGAACTACTGCCCAAGCTGAGGCCTTGGATAAATTTTTGGCTACCAAGAACATGAAAATCGATGCCACCATCGCTTTGGAAGCCAATGACGAAGTATTGATCAAAAGATTGCTGGAGCGCGGAAAGGTTAGCGGTCGTAGCGACGATCAAGACGAAGACAAGATCCGTAACCGCTTTGAGGAATATAACCAAAAAACGGCTCCCCTGAAAGATTTCTATGAGGCCCAGGGAAAGTTCCATAGTATAAACGGCATAGGTGCCATTGATGAGATTACCATGCGATTGGCCAAGGTCATCGAAGAGTTGTGAACCTGTCTTTAGATGAACTTCG
Source organism: Bacteroidia bacterium (assembly GCA_030428705.1). Classification (GTDB taxonomy): domain Bacteria; phylum Bacteroidota; class Bacteroidia; order Flavobacteriales; family Flavobacteriaceae; genus Meishania. Next base: position 480,236 of record JAUIDI010000002.1, on the reverse strand, counting down.
ATCGCCAACCTTCGCTTGAAAACGATCTTGTATTGATCAGGCCTTTAAAAGCGGAAGATTTTGATACTTTGTTCGCGGTTGCCTCCGACCCGTTGATTTGGGAACAGCACCAGAATAAAGATCGCCATACCCTTGAAAATTTTACGCAATTTTTTGATTGGTCGTTAGCGTCGAAAGGAGCTTTGCTCATCCTTGATAAAAAGAACGGTACGGTCATCGGCAGTTCGCGCTATAAGATTATCGATGCCGAAAACGGTGTAGTGGAAATCGGTTGGTCTTTTTTGGGCCGTGATCATTGGGGCGGCCTGTACAACCGTGAAATCAAAAAGTTGATGGTCAACTACGCCTTGGATCATTTCGACAAGGTCGTTTTTTATGTAAACCCGAAAAACTTTCGTTCGCAACGTGCCCTTGAGAAACTAGGGGCCGTAAAAATTGAGGATTTCGACAGTTCATGGGTCTTGCCCAAAGAAAAGGGGGTTACCTTTGTTATTGATAAAGCCCTTGTATGAAATGGGTCACAATAAATCTTGACCCATCGAGATGTCCCGATAGCTATCGGGATGGCGAATTACATCTGCCTGCCGGCAAGGCAGGTCTGACCTTTGAAAATAGATTAAAATGAACAGATGAAAGAAGAGGTCATAGGTACGAGAGAAGTGTTCAAAAGCTGCTTTTTTGTAGGTTGTGCGGCCATAATAATCCTAGTTTTGTTTACGATCGGGTATTTTATTTGGGTGTTTACTTCCGATTCCATAGGATAACAAGTATTGAACCTTTGGTATTTACGGCGTTTTGTGCTTTCCGATAAATCGCTTGTATCGTATTCCGTACTTTTGCCACATGTAGGGTATAAATTCCAACCGTAAACTTTTTTAATGACAGAGGGCAACTTTGTAGATTACGTTAAAATACATGTCGAATCCGGTAACGGGGGTAAGGGTTCGGCGCATTTGCACCGTGAAAAATACATAGCCAAAGGAGGTCCTGACGGAGGTGATGGCGGACGTGGCGGACATGTTATTTTTAGGGGCAATAAAAACCTGTGGACATTGGTCAACTTCAAGTTCAAAAAACACTTTAAGGCCGGCCATGCGGAACATGGTAGCAAGAACCGAAGTACAGGGGCGGATGGTACCGATGTATATATCGATGTACCCCTTGGCACCGTAATCAGGAGCACCGAGACCAATGAGGTAATTTTTGAGATTACCGAGGACAAAGAAGAAAAGATCATTGTCGAAGGCGGTATGGGCGGCCGTGGCAATTGGCATTTTAAGACATCGACGAACCAGACGCCAAGATATGCACAACCCGGTGTGCCCGGTCAAGAAAAGGACGTTATTCTCGAACTAAAAGTTTTGGCCGATGTGGGCTTGGTAGGATTTCCCAATGCAGGAAAATCGACCTTGCTTTCGGTGATGACCTCGGCCAAACCCAAAATCGCCGATTACGAGTTTACCACGTTAAAGCCGAATTTGGGAATTGTCCAACACCGCGATTTTCAGAGTTTCGTTATGGCCGATATTCCCGGTATCATCGAAGGTGCGGCCGAAGGGAAGGGTCTAGGACATTACTTTTTGCGACATATCGAACGCAATGCGACCCTGTTGTTCTTGATTCCGGCCGATAGTATGGATATCAGTAAGGAATATGAAATTTTGTTGGATGAGTTACGTAGGTATAATCCTGAACTGTTGGACAAAGAACGTTTGATCTGTATCTCAAAATGTGATATGCTCGACGAAGAACTAATGGATGAAATGCAGGTCGAATTGGATAAGGATTTCAAGGACGTACCCTATATATTTATCTCTTCCGTAGCACAAATCGGACTTCAAGAATTGAAGGACCGACTTTGGGCCATGTTGAACAGTTAATCGAATAAGGCTGGTTTTCAGATATTTGGGTCGTTTTTTTGTTTATTTTAGAGGAAAGCTGTTATTATGCAAAACCTACTTCGCGTTCTTTTTTTGCTTTTGTTCATTTCCTGTAATGCCGTAAAAGTCAACTATGATTTCGACAAGGAAACCGATTTTTCCAACTACAACACTTATAACTATTATTCCGACATTGAAACGGGCCTTGGCGAGTTGGACGACAAAAGGCTTTTCAAAGCATTGGATATTGCTTTGCAATCCAAAGGTCTTGTTTTTTCGGAAGAGCCTGATTTTCTTATCAATATAGAAGGTAAGTCTTTTCAAACACCCCAAAATACTTCTGTCGGGGTCGGGGTCGGTGGCACGGGCAGCAATGTAGGTGGTGGCGTTTCGGTAGGTATCCCATTAGGCACTTCAAAATTCGAGCGCCAAATTATATTTGACTTTGTCGATGCAAAAAAGGACCAGCTTTTTTGGCAGGCCGTGAGTACCAGTTCGTTAAAAGAAAATCTTCCCCCATTTGCTCGGGAACAAAAGTTGAAAGAACTGGTGGACAAGGTACTTTCTAAATATCCGCCTAAAAAAAGGAAATAACAATCGTAACAGGGTTATTTTCGCTTGACTTTAACAACATATGTGGCCACAATGGTATCGTTCATCTGAATGTGAACGTCAAACTTCCCCGTTTTATCAAAAACATGTTTTAAACGTAATTGACTTTTTTCGTAGGTGCTTTCGGGGTGAACACTTTTATCGGAATTACCATTGTTCAATATTAGTATTGTATTTTCATTTTTAATATCCTTGGGAGTCTCAAAAATAAATTCAATGGGCTTGCTTTTTGTGGTTTCCAAAAACATTTCATTAGGCTGAACAGGTACGATGTTCGACGCAAAAGCTTCTTTGTACACGATGGGGCTTTTTATGAATTCATCAAAGCCAGGAGGATTTGATAGCAACGTCCACTTCTTTTCAAGGGGGTAGTGATTTTTTGCGAACAAGGCCGGGTCCGCCAAAAAATAACCATCAAAATAATCATGTTCGAACCTTGGTTCGCCCTCATCAAATATAACAAGGCCCGCAGACCATGTCGCATCGGCCAAGTACCACTTGCCATCAAGTTCAATGGCGTTCCATGAGTGATTCGGAATACTCTCTTCATCCAGAATCAAGGTCGGTGTCCGTCCGTAGCCATCGATAATCTTACATTCTAGACCTGCGATTTGGGCCATTTCTTTTATCAAAAAAGCATAGCCCGTACAGGCCGTCTTTCGTTGTTCCACTAACTTTTCGAAAACCTTGGGGGTAAAACTTTTGTTCCATTCAAGAAAGGCGGTACGATCATCGGCATGTTTTTTCCTTTTTTTACTAGTTCTGACATAGGCATGATAGTCATTTTCAATATTCGTGCCTACCCATGTATAAATGGCCCTGAATTTTTCGACATCGGTTTCCAATGATGCCGTTAATCCGTGAATCAGTATGGGTAAGTTTCTCAAGCTTTCCCCTTTGTGCATAAGTGCGATACTATCCGCTTTTCCAAAATCGACGTTGATAAAATCATCACGCTGACCGTGACATAGAAGGCTAACGAGCAGCAAAAGGGGAAAGATTGATTTCATTATTTGAACAATCCCAGGAATTTTTGGAAAATGTTGCGTTTGGTTTTGTAAACACCTCCGGTATCCACGGCACCCATAAGTTCTACATCCACGGTATCAAAGGTTATTGTAATGTCCAAGGTAGACAAGTTACTTTCAGGAACGACATATTCTTTGGTTTCATAACCGATAAAACTAAAAACCAAAACATCGTCAACCTCCAAAGTTCTGGGAAATTCGAACTTTCCGTCAAGATCTGTAACAACCCCTTCCGCAGTTCCTTTCAAAACAACATTGACTCCCGAAAGCGGTTCGTTCGTTTCATCAAGTACGGTTCCTTTTACCGTATATTCCTGCACTATGAAGCTATTTGTATCAAGTGGTTTTTGCGAAACACTTACTTCAGTTTTTAACGGTGCGTCTGCATTGGCCAGATCTTGTGCCCGCAAGCTGGCAACACTGCCAAGGCTCAACAATGAAAGCCCTACCATTGCCATACTTCGCGTAAGAAAGCCATTATTTCTTCTACTCATGGATGGTGTTCTATAAGTTTTTAACTGTGTGTTTTTAAATTGGCCACGGGTATTCGTAGTCTTATTATTGAAACTGGCAATTAGCTCAGGTTCCGGCATGTTTGTAGAATCGATTACTTCTTTTTCGCATGAACTGCAAAATCCTCCATTAGGGGTCGGGACAAAGCTCTCAAATTTTTCGGAACATGATTGGGTAATCTGTAGTGCATTTTTCATAATTTTTGGTTTTAATTGTACACCTCTAAACTATGTTGTTCAACACATTGTAAAAATCGATATTGAGTGAACCCCTCTTTCGACTGCGCTAAATACCGTTTTCATTTAGCGCGGTAATTTCTTCTGCGCATTAAATTTACAAATTTTCTAGTTCACGATTATGCGAACACCCTTGCTATGACTACTAAATTCGGGGGCATACATACTCTGGATCGTGGTAATGCCATTGCTGAACTCCCCTGCATTGTTGACACGTAGGTCATATTCGAATACGAATACCCCTTTGGGCAGATAATCGAAAAAGAAATTGGTGCTTGCGTCTTTGGTACTTTCGTAGTAACCGAGTCCGTCTTGCCATTTGTATTGTGAGGATACGTTGATGGGTTCCATGCCCGAGGCGCGCATGTCCTTCATGTGTACGAATTCCATTTCCCGGTCGGAACGGAGTTCGATTCGCACACGAACCAAATCGCCCACATTCAAGTCGGTCTTGTCCGTGATTTCGGAAATTTCTTCCCCGGTATCCGTAATTTTTTTCAGGAACAATTTTTTCTTCAGCTGTAACGGGGTTTCCGCCGATGTGATTTTATCCAAATCCTCGAAGTATTGCCAATACAATGCTCCCCAAGCGATGCCTTTCCCTTTCTTCGAGATCAGTACTTCCGACATTTTAGGGGTGATTTCGGTACTGTTCCATGAGGTTTTGAAATATCCCGTACCGGCCTCGACCTTCGTATTTTCCAATTTTGAAGGTTCAATTTTGTTGCCTCCAACGAGGACCTCGACCGCATCTGTAACCGAGAGCCAATCGCTACCTTGAAGTAATAAGGCGTATACGGCTTCCGTCGTTGCCTTGGTCGTTTCCCACTGATTGGTCTGTTTATTCTTTAGCAACCAGATTTTAAGATTGTCAACGGTTTTGGTGTCGTTTTCAATTTCCTGAAAAGCCTCGATCAGCAACGCCTGGGTTTCTATGGGAGCCTGATACCAATACAATGAGGCGGTATTCGCTTTCCAGTACATACCAAGTTCTTCCGAGGTTATGCTGTTCTCTTTTAAAGACCTCAATATTTTGCCGGAAGTGGTCGAATCGTCCATTCTATGTAAAACCAAGGCCAACATTCCTTTGGAATACAACTCTTTGTTCATCCAATACTTTTGGGTTTGGCCTTTATAGTAGGCAGTAATTTCCTTGACCTTTTTGCTCGAAGGAATATCCTTGAAAAAACTGCGCATATACAGGTAATGGATCTGTGTTCGGCTTAGATGGTCATCGTCAATATTCGAGGCATATTGCTTCATACGCTCGTATTCATTGACGAATTCATTGTCTAAATACGAAATGGCCTTTTTAATAACGGATTGCATCTCGGGGGCATTCGATGTAACCGCCAATTTCTTTAAATGCCCCAACCCTGTGATGATGTGTTGCGTGATAAAGCGGTTGTCGGGTCCGCCATTAAACCAGGCCCAAGCTCCGGAGGTTTTTTGATTGTTCCTTAATTTGGATAAGGCGTTCTGTTGCTCATGTCTCATCTTGTTTAGATCGAACAAGAGAGCGATACGCTTTTTCTGCTCGGTTTCCGATCGGGCATCGCGAAGCCAGGGCGTTTCTTGGATCAAAAGGGATTTCAGTTCTTGGTTTTTTTCAAGATCGCTCAACAGTGCATCGGAATTTCGCCATTGATTGAAAACTTCTTGAATACGCGGATTCGAATTGGCGATATGGCTTGCCAAACTATTGGCATAGTATCTTGAAAAGATTTGCTCGTTACAGTCATACGGATATTCCATCAAATAGGGAAGGGCCTGCACCGCATACCAAGCGGGGTTCGAGGTCATTTCCAAAGCTAACTTATGATGCTTCAAGCTTTTCGAGGAAACATTTTTCAACTTGTCGAGTGTGAAGGTCTTTGTCTGGTCGCTTCGTACCCACATCGGCAAGGTTTCGGTGACCAACATGCGATTGATCAACACTGGAAGCAGGTTTTGTTCCCCATCACTGAAGTCTCCAGCTTTTGCAATGATTTTGTATTGCACGGTCTGAATTCCCTCTACGATTTTCAATCGCCAGGAGACCTGGGTGTTATTGAGGGAGTCTACTGTAAAGACCCGCTCCGGTTCTCCCGAAGAAGGAGAAATTAGTAATTGTTTCGTAACGTCGCTACCATCAATGGCATCGATGAGTTCTAATCGAGCTGTGCCCGATAGTTTTTTGCTGCTGAGGTTGGCAATTTTGGTACTGATAACGATTTCATCACCTTCCCGTAAAAAACGAGGTACGTTCGGTATGACCATCAATTCTTTTTGGGTAACCGCAGATAAGGTTTTTGAGGTCGATTTCAAATTCTTAGTGTGTGCCAGCAATTGGAGGTTCCATCGGGTCAAGGCCTCGGGCACGGTAAACTCAAAACTGACGTTACCATCTTCATCCGTTAGAAGATGGGGATAGAAGAACGCAGTTTCCCGTAAGTTTTTACGTGCCTGAATTTTAGATAGTTCGGCATCGAGTTTGGCTTGTCCCGACCTGGTCAAAATAATAACAACACCATTAACGGCCTTTGCACCATATAATGCCGTAGCGGCTTCATCTTTTAAAATACTGATGTCAAGCACGTCGGCACTGGTAATATTAAAATCTTCTACTATGGTGCCATCGACCACAAACAGCGGGTTGTTCAAATTCGATATTGAACTTAACCCTCTGATAACAATTGAAGAATCTTCGTCCGATACGCTATCGTCCCGAACAATTTCTACTCCGGCCACTTTGCCGGCCAAAACTTGGCCAATGTCATTATCTTCCGAAATTTCTTCTGAAATGATACTGGTAACAGTACTGGTCATAGCTCTTTTGGTTTCCGTTGCATATCCGACCACAACGACTTCATCTAACCTTGCGGTATCTTCTTCTAGTTGCACGTTCACGGTTTTACCATCATCTATATCGACTTCGGTCGAGTTAAAGCCGATATAACTAAAAATCAATTTATCGTCACTTTTTACATTGATGGAATAGTAACCGTCGAAATCGGTAGTGGTACCAAAAGTCGTTCCTTCTATTAACACGTTTACACCGGGCAATGGCAAATTATCGGCATCCGTGACCACCCCGGAAACGGTTTTGTCGTAAGAACTTCGGGATTCATGACGCGGCCTTTCAACCTTTGACAAATAGTTTCGGTTAACCCATTGGTTATTGTTAAAACTAAAACCGAACCAGTTCAGATGATCATATAATTGTTGTGGCAGTATTTTGTTATTCCTTGGCAAATTACGAACCGTAAAACCTACGTCTCCAAAACTGTAATGGGCACTGCTGATGCCAAATAATGAATACTGATAACATTGGATGGGGTCGAACGCCCAACTATGTGTTTTAAACCCGCCTAAGGAAGCATCGTACATGGCGGCGAGAATCTCGGCGGCAACCCTATCGTTTTTGTCGTTCTTTATTTTGAAACTCCATTTTTGCTCGCTACCCGGTTGCAGTCTGTCCCTGAAAGTCATCGTTTCGATAGAAAGTCTATTTGAATCGTATGGCACTATGACCGTCAATTGCCCGGCATTAAAGCTATTGTAACAGACAAAATGATACTTGATGCCAAAACCGCCCGAATCGTTTTCGGTCACCGGTATTTTGAGCGTCTTGGTTTCATTGCTCAACTGCACAAAATACGTGGAGGTTGTTTTTTGCTTTTTTTCGACCTCGATCGTTACCGTAACATTTTCGGCCGCAGAACCGACTTGAAGTTCAACTGTTTCGCCATGCTTATAAATCACCTTGTCGGTGTTTATAAAGAACAATTTATTGTCGGCAACTTGCTTTTCTTTGGTTGCGAAAACGGTAAAGCGTTGTTCGTCCTTAACTTTTTGTCCGTTTTTATCGCTGCATTCGATTTCCGATAGATAAAGTCCTGATACCCATTTTTTAATATTCCCTAAGGAGTATTCTCTTGATTTTTCAGTATCGAATGTTCTCTCGTAGACGAGTTCGCCTTTTTTCAATTTGGTTTCATCATGTTCGTCGTTGGTATAGGCATCGTGCGGAAAAAGTCTTCGAAACTCTTCTTCGGTGAAATTTTGATAATCGGGTACTTGCCACGGGCGTACCCTTAAAGGGTTTTCGGAGGCTTTCAATTTGAAGATTCTAATCGTTCCCTTGGTGGCAACAAACGCGCCGTTCAGATTTTCGGTATTGATTTTCAAGTGATGATCGGAAGATTTCTTATCGATCATGTCATCAACTGAAATAGTGGCGTTTAACGTATGATAACCAACTTTGACCAATGTTTCGGAACTACGGGTCTCACCGTTTAAATCGGTGACATCTGCAAAAACCGTGTAGTTAAAGGTGGGTTGGTTTTCTTCGTTAATGGACAGGTCGGGAATAGCCTTAAACACGATTTCAAATTCACCAGAAGCATTCGTATTAGTTTCACCATGGACAATTTCCAGGGCATCTGAAGAAAACGAAGGTTCGGGCCATATGTGATACCATCTTGGAAATTGGGCCGTTCGCATGACCCTATAACTAACCTTAGCATCAGAAACGGTACTCCCGGCAAAAGCCATTGCCCGGCCTTTTACAGTAATACTATCATTAAGCCTATAAGTGTTGGTAACGGGCTCGAACTTCGTTTCGAACTTAGGGCGCTTATATTCTTCTACCGAAATGGTATGCCCAAAGTAGTCTTCAAAGCCATAATAATTGTCATCGTCGTCGTAAAGTTGGCTGTCGTACTCATAGCTCTCATCGATGAGAATATTGTATGTTCCCGTCAGCCCTGAACTCGGTAAAACGAATTCACCCGATGCCGAACCGAATTCGTTAAGCTTTATGTTCAGTTCTTGAACATCTTGCTCGTTGGGGTCTTCAAGAATCACCTCTATATATTCATTTGGGAGTATTTCGGTCTTTTTGCCTTGTTTTTTTATGGCGATGACTTTAAAATATACCGTTTGCCCTGGACGGTAAATACTACGATCGGTAAATACGAATGGACGTACAACGATTTCTTCATCACTGTCTTCACTGAAATTTCTATTTTGCCCGTTGATGTAAAGTTGGCCAAAAATTGCCTTGTCGTTCTGAGTTTTGACAGTGACCATTACATTATGATGATACCTACTTGTTTCAAACGAAAATTGCCCGTTTTTATCTGTAATGAAATCTTTGTTCAATTTGTTACCGCGAACTTCCGACTTTAGGTTGACCCTTGCCTTTGCAATCGGTTTACCTGTATTCCGGTCAACTACTTGGTAAACATTTTTGTCAATTTGGTTGCTTTGAACTAAGGCCAAATCGGTGATTTGTGCGAAACCAAAAGCCATCATACCACTTTCCGGTACATCATCTTCCATGGTGGCAACAATCAAAAAATTACCATGTCGTAGAGGTGGAAGTAACACTTCGGTAGTATGGTTTTGAAAATCCTGCTCGTTTGTCAAGGAAACTTGCCAGGTTTTTACCTGTTCAAGTTTTGAAACAAAGGCGGTACGGATTGAGTCGTTATATATCTTATGAAATCTGGATTTTTGAGTTTCACTAATTTTATAGGCCTTAAAATAAAGTTTGTCCAGATTTTTGTAGTTGACCAGAATTCTTGACGGTGTATTGATCGGAACGAATTTTTCGATGCGTATGTTTAATTGTTTTTGTTCGATTCGGGTTTTGAGGGCCTCGCATTTTTCGGACCCTATCGAATTCGGGAAATTTTTAATCGCTTCCTCACAAATTCTTATTGCTTCTTTTCTTTTAAAGCGGTTCTCCGTTTTGGTCAATGGAACATACTCATTGGCCTGCCCATCTAAAAAAGAAGCTATTACATAATCGATTTCCGTACTAACTTCGTGGGCTTTATAGGCTTCTTTTAATTCGAAAAGTGTTCCTAAGTAAATTGACCGTCTGTTCTCGAAAACTGCATTTGCGTTCACAAAACCCAATCTATTTAGGGTTATATCGATCAATGCAGTAGGATCTTTGTCCTTGCTGTGGAACTTGGTTAGCTCTTTGTATAATTTCAACGCCGAGAGGTGTTGTGATAGACTGTCCTTAGTAACGATCTCGGTTTCCAAGAAATCTAAATTACCGCATAACAGGGTTGAATTTGAGATTTCAAATTTATACGAAGGTCGGGTAAGACCGGCTTCTTCGTTTTTATAGAAGTCAATGGCGCGGTGTGCTAAAAAATCAAAAACGGTCGGGCGATATTTTTTCGAATTCCTTTGCGTTGTCAATATTGCATTGAAAGCCCGTAGATCGCTTTTTTGAAGTTTGTCAATATCAACTAATGAATTTTGATAGTGCAGTTGGGCTTCTTGAAAAAGGGTCTGCAAGTCCCATGTTCTGAAATCTTCGGCATGTACCTTTTCTTTGGTTTTTGTTCGATTATAGATTTTCCAACGGTTCTGTTGAAAATATTGCCAGTAAATATTGGCCAAAACACTTTCCAGAACATTTTTGGCCGGAAATTCGGTGCGTGCGATTTCATGTTTAATTGTCTCAACGACCTTTAGTTGGGTGTTTTCTTCAAGCGTCAAAGCGAATTTTGACTTGTAGATAAGGGTCTTTACCAGTTGTGGGGCATTATTGTCTTTGTTGGCCAGTTCAAATATTTTTTCAACTTCGGCCAATGCTGATTTCGGTAATGACTGCACTTCATACATATAGACTTTTTGCCATGCATTGGAGTACGTAGGGTATATTTGCTGGGAGGAAACCCTAAGGCAGAGGCCAATAATGAATATTAAGGCGATTCGGTTTTTCATCATAATTAAATTTACGACACAAATATGATTCCAATTAATTTTAATGACAATCGAAACCGAGTAAAAGGGCGTTTTGGATTAGGGAAAGTATTATAGAGACTTTAATAGTCCCCCGTCGATCGGAATCTGTGTTCCCGTGATATAAGCGGCCTTGTCAGAGGCTAAAAACGTCGTTAAATACCCGTATTCCCTAGGGTCTCCGATGCGCTGTAACGGTACTTTCGACTCCATTTCCGTACGAACTTCCTTTTGCGGAATACCCAATTGTTCCGCTTTTTTGGCATTGAGTTGGGCAATGCGATCCGTATCGAAATAACCGGTCAAAATGCTGTTCACGGTAATTTGGTCTTTGCCGACATCGGTAGCTAGACTTTTGGCCCAGGTAACGACGGCTGCACGGATAGTGTTCGAAAGTGCTAGATACGAAAGTGGTTCCTTGACCGAGATCGAGGCCACATTGATGATTCGCCCCCATTTGTTTTGTCGCATGTGTTTCAAAGCCAGTTCCGTCGTAAAAACGACCGTTTTAAAGAGCAGTTCGAAAGCCTGTTGGTAATCCTCGGTCTGCTTTTCCAAGGCATTGCCGGCGGAAGGGCCTTGCGTGTTGTTCACGAGAATATCCAAGGAATTATTTTCGAAATACTTTGCTATTATTTTTTTATACTCTTCGAAATCGGTAAAATCGACGACTAAAAACTGATGGCTTTGCCCCTGATCGGTAGGGAGTCCGGAGACAATGGTTTTCAATTTGTCCTCGCTCCTTGCCATCAAGGTGACACTTGCACCACTTTCGGCCAACTGTTCGGCAATCGCTTTTCCAATACCGCCACTGCTTCCGCCGACAAGGGCTTTTTTATTTTTTAGGGATATGTTCATCTTCTGGTTTTCCAAACTAAGATAATCATAAAGTATTGGTTTTCGATACCCTGTTCAATCCCTATCTTTGGGCTTTAAAACGATTTGATGAAAATCCATTTTATAGCCATTGGGGGTAGTGCCATGCACAATCTGGCCTTGGCACTTGAGCACAAAGGGTATACGATTAGCGGGAGTGACGATGTTATCTTCGAGCCTTCGAAATCGCGCTTAGCTGCCAAAGGATTATTGCCCAACGAATTTGGCTGGTTTCCTGAAAAGATAACATCCGATTTAGACGCTGTAATTCTTGGAATGCATGCCAAACCCGATAATCCCGAATTATTGAAGGCACAAGAACTGGGTGTGAAAATATATTCGTATCCTGAATTTTTGTACGAACAATCAAAAAACAAGACTCGGGTCGTCATCGGGGGCAGCCATGGCAAGACCACCATTACCTCTATGATATTGCATGTTTTGAACTACCATAATCGCGAAGTCGATTATTTGGTCGGGGCGCAATTGGAAGGGTTTGACCGCATGGTGCATTTGACCGAAGCGAACGATTTTATTGTTTTGGAAGGTGATGAATATCTCTCTTCGCCCATCGATAGGCGTCCGAAATTTCATTTGTACAGACCCAATATCGCATTGCTGAGCGGTATTGCCTGGGATCATATCAACGTCTTTCCGACATTCGAGAACTATGTAGAGCAGTTCCAGATTTTTGTGGATAGTATCGTAAAGGGCGGAAGTATCACCTACAATGAAGAAGACCTCGAAGTAAAAAAAGTGGTCGAGGCCTCCGAAAATTCCATTAGAAAATTGCCCTACCGAACCCCGGAGTATTCGGTTGTGAACGGACAAACACTTTTAGATACCCCTGAAGGTCCAATGCCCATTGCAGTTTTCGGCGAGCATAACCTGAACAATCTGGCCGGGGCCAAGTGGGTCTGTCAAAATATTGGGGTCGATGAAGATGATTTTTATGAAGCTATTGCTTCTTTTAAGGGAGCAGCAAAGCGCTTGGAAAAAATTGCTGAATCATCTTCGTGTATCGTTTATAAAGATTTTGCACATTCGCCTAGTAAAGTAGCCGCAACAACTAAGGCGGTAAAGGAGCAATATCCAGAGAGAAAATTGATTGCCTGTTTGGAACTTCACACCTATAGTAGCTTTAACCCCAAATTTTTAAAGGAATATGGAGGAGCCTTGGATGCCGCGGATACGACGGCCGTATTCTATCTACCCGAATCGGTTGCCATTAAGAAACTGAAGGAAGTTACCCCATCACAGATTTCGGAGGCCTTCAAACGAAACGACCTCAAGATTTTTACGGACGCACCCGCTTTTAAGGATTTTGTTTTCGAGCAAGATTTTAAAGACTCCGTATTGCTTATGATGAGTTCCGGCAATTACGGTGGCTTGGATCTGGCCGAACTAAGACGAAATGTAGAGGATTGATTCAGAGTAGTATACCTGCAAATGTGTCAGACTTTCAAAGTGGGGTACGTAAATTGTAGCCTATTCATGGAATTTAAGCACGCATATGAACGTTTTGTTCAAGAAAATATGGTTTTGGTGGCGACGGAGGATGTCACTTATTTTGATAGCCTTTATGTTGGGCATGTCGAATGTGATTCTTGAAGAATCGAGATCGGTCAATGATACCCGTGAGCATATCGAACATCCTGAAGTACTTCCTGACGAGGATTTGAACGCTACAGCGGATTACAAACCCGGTTTTTAAGCATTTTTATGGTTTTCGAAAATTCGCTCCACGAATTCCGAAACGTCCTTTTTTTGGCTTTTGATGAGTTCGGCCTTGGCCAGTTGTTGATCTCGCGGGTGTTTGTCCTGTGAGAACTTGAATTTTCCTTCCCATTGGGTAATCTCAATTTCGAATCCGATGATGTAATCGACAAGGGCATCCATTCTGGGATTATCGAGTGAAAGCGAAAATCTTGGATTGCTTCCCTCCAAAAATGAAGTCATTCGCACCATCGTTCTTTTAACCGCCTCTTTGTCTTTCAACAACTTTACTTTTCCTTTTAAATGGGCGAAAATGTAGTTCCAGGTAGGCAACTGTTTGGTACTGTAGGTGGCTGGGGAAATATAACAATCGGGACCTTGGAAAACAGAAGTTGTAAGCGCCCCATCGGTCAAAGTCCTGACCTGCGGATTGAATTTGTCGATATGGGCCACCAATTTTCCGTACTTGCTTCCATCCGTTTCGTAAACCATTGGAATATGGGTAATAAGAGGTGCATCTTCTTGTACCGTGATCAAAGTGGCAAAGGGGTAATTTTTGACCACTTCAAGTACATTTTCAAAACTTGTCTCTTGGTGATGTTTTGGTGGGTATTTCATTGTACTGAAATTAATTTCGGTTCCGAAATTTACGACAAAACTGACGCATAAAAGAGTTCTTTGTTATCTTTAGCGAATGCACGAAAAAACGGCTTCTTTCTCCATCAAGCATTGGTCCGACGATGACAAGCCAAGGGAAAAATTGGTCCGCAAAGGAAAGTCGGTCCTGTCCGATGCCGAACTGATTGCCATACTCATAGGCTCGGGAAGTCGCAACGAAAGTGCTGTCGAGCTTTCAAAACGAATTCTTGCCTCGGTCGACAACGATTTGAACGAGTTGGGCAAACTTTCCATTAGACAATTGATGCAGTTTAAGGGAATAGGCGAGGCCAAGGCGGTTACCATTGCCGCGGCCTTGGAAATAGGCCGACGAAGGAGGGGAGCTGGCGAGTCCAAAATCGCCAAAATTTCGAGCAGTCGCGATGCATTTGAACTTTTGAGACCGATAATTGGCGAGTTGCCCCATGAAGAATTCTGGATCGTGTATCTGAACAATGCCAATAAGATATTGCAGACGAACCAATTGAGCAAAGGAGGCCTTACGGGCACTTTGGTCGATGTTCGCATAGTTATGAGGCAAGCCCTTGAATTGGGAGCGGTAGGATTGATTTTGGCACATAACCACCCATCGGGTACATTAAAACCAAGTACCGAGGACAAAAGAGTAACGGAAAAGTTAAGGTCGGCGGCCGCGGCCCTTGATATAAAAGTTTTGGACCATCTAATCATTACCCAAAAGGATTATTTTAGTTTTGCCGATAACACAATGCTTTGATGTTACTAGTCTATACCCATAAAATTACGCCCCGCTTCAGCTATATCATGAAGCACATTTTTTCGCGTATGCTGGGTATTGAACTGACATTTTCGACCAAAGTGGAAGATTTTATCAAGCATTCGGGTCCGAAAATAACCTATACGAAACAACCACTTCAGAATGAATTCTTCGTACGCAGTAACGATCTTTTATTCGAACAAGGAATCAATGACCTTCAAGTTACAGTGGGGCATTGGGATGAGGTGCCCTGTTTCTTTGTAACGGGCGAGCGAAGTAATATTCCCTATGATATTTTCTCGGCGAGTTTTTATCTTTTGAGTCGGTATGAAGAATATTTGCCCCATGTAAAGGATATCCATGGCCGATTTTCACCAAAAGACAGTATAGCCTATCAAAATGACTTTTTGCAATTACCGGTCGTGGATATTTGGGTAACGAAGTTGCTGGAGGCCTTGAAAAGTCGATTTCCTGAACTAATACATAAAAAGAGAACTTATTCTTATACCTCTATCATCGACGTGACGACCTCCCACTGCTATGCGCATAGAGGTTTCACCAGAAGTTTGGGAGGATTTCTATTGGATCTTGGCAATTTCAAGTTAAAACGGGTCGCGCGCCGTGTGACGGTATGGTTCGATTCAAGCAAGGATCCCTATGATAATTTCGAGTGGTTGGTCGGTCAGCATAAACAAAACAATACCAAAAGCCTGTTCTTTTTTCAATTCGCCACATATTCTACCTATGATAAAAATGTTTCGCCGAACCACAATAAGTTCAGGTTTCTTATCAAATACATTGCCGATTACAGTGTTGTGGGATTAGCGGCATCGTACAGTTCGTTCGATGATCTTGCCCTTTTGAAGAATGAAAAAAATGGACTGTCGAATGTAATCAACCGACCCATAAACAATTGTAGAATGCGGTATAATCGGGTCGATGCCCCTGATACCTATCGTGAGTTGGTGGATGCGGAATTTTCGGACGACTATACCATGGGCTACACCCACGAGTTGGGTTTCCGCGCCGGTACAAGTTACCCGTTCCATTTTTATGATATTAATCTTGAGGCGCGACAACCGATTCGGGTACATCCATTTGCCATTCATGATTATGCGTTGACCAATTTTAAGAGCAAGGAGGCGTTATTCGAAAAAATCGATTTGCTGTATCGCCGGATAAAAAAAGTAAACGGTAAGTTCGTGACCGTTTTTTCAAACGAATTATTGGGCGGTGACCATAAAATCGACTGGAAGGATGTGTATTCAGGTGTTATAAGACGATATAATGTATAGAGGAGTCGTTACCGATATTTTTTTCGATTTGGACCATACCTTATGGGATTTTGAAAAGAATTCATCTCTGACCTTTGAAAAAATTTTTGACGAGAATAACATTGGCGTTGACCTTAATGCCTTTCTGGAGATATACGTTCCTACCAACCTTTCCTTTTGGAAACTGTATCGCGAGGAAAAGATCAGCAAAGCCGAACTTCGCTACCAACGGTTAAAAACGGTATTTAACCGCCTAGATTATTCCATTTCGGATGAAACGATAGACTTATTGGCCAACGAATACATCAGACATTTATCCTCTTTCGATCATGTTTTTCCACATACCAGGGAAATTCTGCAATATTTAAGTCCGAACTACAAGCTACACATCATTACCAACGGATTTCAGGAAATACAGGAAAAAAAACTACAAAATTCGAATATTCGGGAGTATTTCGACCAAGTTGTGAATTCTGAAATGGCCGGGGCAAAAAAACCGAATCCTATCATTTTTGAATTGGCTTTGGAAAAAGCTGGGGCAACTCCCCAAAAATCACTCATGATAGGCGATAATCTTGAGGCGGATATAATGGGTGCCCAAGCAGTCGGTTTTCACGCCTTGCATTTTAACGCCCATAACGATCCCTATCACGAATATTGCCAAATCATAACCGATTTGAGTGAAATAAAAACCTTTTTGTAGAGTTATATATGCAGAAACACTAGGGTCATTGAAAATAAAAGTGGCCGTGAAAGGTTTTTGCTATGAAGCGGATTTTAAGAAATATTCCTACTACATTCCTGCTGCTCATACTATGCTGTAACTGTGTCGATAAACAAGATTTCGATCAGTATGACGATTTGAGTATTACGCCTTCGTACGAGGCAAGTATTTTATACATTGAGGCTCCCGAACTATATATTAATGCTATTACAGGGGTCAACGTCATCACCCAGAACTTTAATTTCGATGCTTTTGCCACCAATATATTCGCCGATCGGGTTATCGACGGAACCATAACCTATGAAATAGAAAATACCACGAGCAAAGAATTGGAAATTACGGTCGAGTTCACCGATGATGCCGGTAATGTCCTGGATACCGAAGTTTTTACCATTGACCCGGCACCAACGGCTATAGATCGTCGTGAGATTCAATATGGCAATGGCGGACGACCCATTGATATTATAACGAACACCTCTAATTTTAGGGTAACCGCACAAAACAATGGCGATAATACAAGCACTTCCGGAATACCCGATGCCAAGATTACCTTAAAATCTTCCGCTGAATTCAGGCTTAGGCTAAAATGAAAATGACCAAAATTATATACGGTGCCTTTTTGTTGGCTGGGCTTTTTGTGCATGCACAGAACAAACAGGTACTTTATGATTTTACCGAGATTCCGCAATCGTTGATGATAAATCCCGGTGCCCAGACCGATTTTAAATGGTATGGGGGTTTTCCAGGCTTGTCGGGTATTTCTTTTCAGGCAGGTTCAAGTGGCGTTTCGGTCAATGATATTTTTGCCGACGACGGCCTGGATATCAATGATAAATTCCGTGATCGTATCATTCACGGAATGGATACAAGGGATGAACTGAGCGGTACTTATCAATTAGAATTGTTGAATGTAGGATTCCGCGGTAAAAATCCCGATAATTTCTATTCTTTCGGTATTTATAACGAAGGTGATGCCATTGGGTACTGGTTTCAAGATTATGCTTTTTTGGGTTTTGAGGGAAATGCAGGTATGTTGAATAGAAAATATGATCTCGGTGACCTAAAGACCCGTGGTGAAATCGTCAATGTTTTTCATTTCGGGATCAACAAACGAATGGGGGGCAAGTTGACGGGGGGCATCAGGGCCAAAATTTACTCGGGCATCATCAACTTTCATTCGACCCAAAACAAGGGATATTTTGTTACTACCGAAGGACAGAACAATTTATTGGCGAGTACTTTGGTCGCCGATATGCGCATGCGCACTTCGGGTCTGAACGCTGTTTGGGATGCCGAAAAAGAAGGTAATCTGGTAGGAACGATCTTAAAAAGAGGTTTTTTCGGAGGCGATTTAGGGCTTGGTCTAGACCTTGGCCTTTCGTATGATCTCAATGAGCAGACCGTATTTACGGCCAGCTTACTTGATCTCGGTTTCATTTATCACGCGAACGATATCAGAACATACACCCTAAACGGCGAGGCCACGGTAGAGGGCATTGAGATTCTTCCCCAGGACTTGTTGGATCCGGATAATGATTTCTGGCAAGAACTCGTTGACGAGGTGGAGGAATTGATTCCTTTTGAGATTGACGAAAAAAGCTATTTGACCTTTCGGCCGACCAAATTGTACGCTTCACTTCGGTATAACTTTGGGGAACCTATACAATCTCAAGCGGATTGCGACTGCGGTATTACGCCGGCAAGCAGAAATAGGAACCGCGCAAAATATGTCAACGGACTTGGCGGCCAGCTTTATGCGATCAATAGGCCCAGAGGCCCCCAAATGGCCCTTTCTGCCTTTTACCAAAGAAGGTTTGGCAATTTTATGGCGGTCAAGACGACCTATACCATAGATAAGTTCTCCAAGACCAATATCGGGTTGGGGTTAAATCTGCAGGCCGGCCCTGTGAATCTATACCTGATGGCTGATAATTTGCTGGCTTACCGCAACCTTGCGGCCAGTAGGTACGCTTCTTTTCAGTTGGGAATAAATATCATATCTTGGGGAAGTAAAAATTGACCCCCACTTTTTAGGGACAATCACTATACCAAATCAAAATAGGCATGTTTTTTGGTCAATACCGAATTGCAACCCCAATATGTAGGCTAAAATGAAAAATTATTTTGCGGCAATATTCCTAATAGGAAGTTTTATGGCACTTGGTCAAACCTCATTGAACGATTATAAATATATTATCGTACCCAAGCAGTTTGATGGTTTTAAAAAAGAAAACCAGTACCAGACCAGTACCATGGTCAAGCATTATTTTACCCAAAAAGGTTATAATGCTGTTTACGATGACGCCCTGCCGAATGATTTGAACAGTAATCGTTGTTTAGGCCTACTTACTTCTTTAGAAGATGGCTCTTCAATGTTCAGTACCAAGGTCGTACTGCATTTAAAAGACTGTAACGGGGCAACCGTAATGACCACGGTCGAAGGTAAAAGCAAGGAGAAGGATTTCAAGGAGGCGTATAGGGAAGCCATAAAAGGGGCTTTCAGGTCATTCGATTCGTTTAGTTATAGCTATATACCCAAACAAGAGAACACTAATCAGGTAAACTTGAATTTCAAGGGTGATGTAAAAAAGTTGGAAGAAAAAAATGAAGAAGCTAAAAACTATCCGAAAAAAGAAGTGTCCCAAGAGTCTACGGTAGAGCGACAAAGCTATAAAGACAGAACGCCGATAGAATCTGACTATAAAAAGGCCGATACTGTCGATATGGCAAGCGAAGAGTTAGCCACGACCAATGAACAGTCGTACCAGAACTATGAGCCGGTATCTTCTGAAATAAAAAATGTTAGCGAGCAAGCTTTGGAATATTCCCCAGAAAAGATCGACGGGGTATTGTATGCACAAGAACTACCGAATGGATATCAACTGGTGGATAGTACGCCAAAGATTCTCTTGAAAATCATGAAAACATCCGTTTCCAATTACTACTTGGCCGAGGGTGTGGCGGGCCAGGGAATGGTATTTTCCAAAGATGGAAAATGGTATTTTGAGCATTATGATGGGGGAAAATTGGTTTCCGAAGAACTGAATATCAAGTTTTAAAAAAATCAGGCTCAAAACTCAAATCCAAACTCAAACTCAAAGTTCAAATCAATCTCCTCCGGCCATTAACGAAAAGCGAAAAGCCAATGGCCAACAGCTACAAACCGTCAACCACCATACTTGTCTTTCCAGCGATTTTCCAGAAAGTCTTTGATGGCCCTTTCCCTTTGGTTATTTCCAGGTTCGTAAAAAACGGTACCTGATATTTCCTCTGGAAGAAATTCCTCGATAACAAAGTTGTTTTCAAAATCGTGGGCGTATTTATAGTCTTTGCCATAACCCAGGTCCTTCATCAGTTTTGAAGGTGCGTTGCGCAGGCGTAACGGCACCGATAGGTCTCCAGTCTGGTTGACAGTTTGTTGCGCTTTACCGATAGCCATGTAACTGGCATTGCTTTTGGGCGAAGTGGCAAGATAGATGGCACATTGGCTTAGTATGATCCGTGCTTCCGGGTATCCTATGGTAGTGACTGCCTGAAATGTAGTA
Source organism: Bacteroidia bacterium (assembly GCA_030428705.1). GTDB lineage: Bacteria > Bacteroidota > Bacteroidia > Flavobacteriales > Flavobacteriaceae > Meishania. The sequence goes on along the minus strand of JAUIDI010000002.1, from coordinate 459,689 downwards.
TTGGCTATGACCAAGGCGGTTGGGTTTGCCAATCCGATATCCTCTGAAGCGGAAATAAGCATCCGTCGCGCAATGAACTTGACATCTTCGCCACCCTCTATCATTCTGGCCAGCCAATAGACGGCCCCATTTGGGTCACTGCCACGAATTGATTTAATAAAGGCCGAAATGATATCATAGTGCTGCTCTCCGGTTTTATCATAGAGTACCGTATTCTTTTGGATCTTTTCAAGGACCGACTTATCGGTTATCGTAACGTTATCGGTCTCTTCGGCGTTGACGATCAGTTCGAAGATGTTTAGCAATTTTCTACCATCCCCACCAGAAAGTCGCAGTAAAGCTTCGGTCTCCTTAAGTTTGATGTTTTTGGACTTGAGTAAAACGTCTTGTTTCATCGCACGGTCGAGCAGGGCTTCAAGGTCTTCTTTTCCGAAAGGGTTCAGAACATATACCTGACAACGCGACAATAGGGCCGGAATCACCTCAAAACTGGGATTTTCGGTAGTAGCGCCTATAAGGGTGACCCAACCTTTTTCAACGGCTCCCAAGAGCGAGTCTTGCTGCGATTTACTGAAACGATGTATCTCATCGATGAACAGAATCGGGTTTTTCGACGTGAAAAGGCCTCCACTCTGTTTCGCTTTTTCAATAACATCACGAACATCTTTTACGCCACTATTTATTGCGCTCAATGCGTAAAAGGGGCGTTCGCTTTCATTTGAGATAATATGGGCCAAAGTTGTTTTTCCGGTGCCCGGTGGCCCCCAAAATATCAGGGAGGGAATAATTCCCTTTTTGATTTGATGGGTCAGCGAACCGTGCTTGCCGACCAAATGGTTTTGGCTAATATAATCGGCCAATGTTTTGGGCCTGATACGTTCTGCAAGGGGTTCGTTCATAATGCAAAAATAGAATATTCGACCCAAATCGGTTTGAAAGGATACTCCTCTTTTTTCCATGACAATCTTACCGCTTATACAGTTATGGCCGACTTATTGCTAATTTTAGGTAATGTCGGAGAAACATTATTTCAGGTTTTCAAACTCGGTCGTAATCGTGCCTTTGGCGGCGGTGTTGCTGATCTGGATCGTTTTTTGGGTCGAATTGCGTTTTCAGGTAAATTTCAATTCCCTGGGAATCGAACCACGAACATTTTCTGGCCTGAAAGGGGTTTTTCTGAGTCCGTTTATACATGGCTCGCTGGCACATTTGTATAACAATACCATTCCTTTGGCCATTTTGCTGGCTTCATTGTTCTATTTCTATCGCGAGATTGCCCTAAAGGTTCTCGTTTGGGGCATATTGATTTCTGGACTTATCACTTGGGCCATAGGGAGACCTTCATTCCACATAGGTGCCAGTGGGGTTATCTATCTTTTGGCCAGCTTCATTTTTTTTAAAGGTATTTTTACCAAATATTATCGGTTGGTCGCCTTGTCGATGATGGTGGTATTCATCTATGGAAGCTTACTCTGGTATATTTTTCCGGTTAAAGATGAAATTTCGTGGGAAGGTCATTTGGGCGGTTTTGTAGCGGGAATCATACTGGCCATTTTTGTAAAGACCAAAATTCCGGTTGGCAAGAAATTCGATTGGGAGCGTGAGGATTTTGACGAAGAAAACGATGCTTTTTTACAACAGTTCGATGAAGATGGAAACTTTATAGATAGGCAACCTGAAAAACAAGATTCCGATACACTTAAGATTACCTATCACTTTAAAGAGAAAAATGAAGAAGGAGAGTAGGTGGGGCGGTATTCGTAAACAACAATGTATTACAGGTTTGACATCAACAACTTGCTAAGAACCTGATCTTTGCCGCACCACTTCATAGAGGAATATACCGCAGGCTACCGAAACGTTCAGTGATCCGATAGTACCGAACAGGGGAATTTTTGCACGATGATCGACTGTTTTTAAAATTGACGGAGATATTCCTCTGTCCTCCGATCCCATGACTATGGCGCATGGGCCTTTGAAATCAATTTCGTAGAGGGTGTCTTCCGTTTTTTCGGTGGCGGCTACTACAGAAATTTGTGAAGCTTGAAGATAGAAAACCGCATCTTTGATATGGTCGACTTTGGCAATGGGAACTTTGAAAGCGGCCCCTGCCGAAGTCTTTATCGTGTCCGATGTTACCGGTGCCGAACCTTTCTTTTGGATTATTATCCCATCTACGCCACAGCACTCCGCAGTGCGGATTATCGCTCCGAAATTACGTACATCCGACAGTTGGTCCAGAAGCAAAAAAAGAGGCTTTTTTTTATCGTCGGCCATCAATTTTTCGACAAGTTCTTCAATCGTGTGGAAAGCAATTGGGGAAATATTGGCCACGACGCCTTGATGATTGTTGTTTGTCAGGCGGTTCAACTTTTCGAAAGGTACGTACGAGGTATTGACGCCGTTTTTTCTCAATACACTTTCAAGTTCTTTCGACAAATCACCCTTGAGTCCCTTTTGGATAAAAACTTTTTCAATAGTTTCCCCACTGTTGATGGCCTCTATAACGGCTCTGATTCCATAAATCTGCGTAACCTTTTGCATGGGTTAAAGATAAAATAAAAACCATCCCATAATTATGGGATGGTTTCATTCAAAAAAAGTATTTAACTCTTATTGATTCAAAAACTCAACAGCTTTGATCAAATCCGCTTCGTTTTTGATATTCAATTTATTTTCCTTTAAATAATTCTTAAGCTCTTCTTTTTTTGAACCTTCGACAAGTTTTAACAATTTGCTGTTCTTTTGCGAAATCTCATCTATTCGGTTCACACCTTCTTTTTGCAAATAATACTCTGTGAACTGACTAAACCTGCTTGGTACGGCTTTTACGAATGAGTTGGCGGCAGGTTTTCCTTCCGTGAACTTGACATGCGTTCTTTTGTACAATTTGTAGGTTTCTCCATCCATTAAATTCAAAAGGTATCCGTTAAGGGTCTTCTTTTTTGAGGTTACAAATGTTTTAAAACTCAATCTTTTGCCGTCTACAAGTATACCAACTTCTTTATCCCTTGATAAACTTTTTAATGGCTCTTCGTCCGAATTGGTCTGTCTGATTTCAATTTCATCGTTAAGGGCATTATGCCGATAAAAAATTCGACCTACATTTTCAACGCCATAGTACATGGTGGTAGGTAAAAACGTATTCGAAACATAGGGTGAACCTTGAAAATCAACATATTTCTCTGCCGTTTTGGCGTTTCGTTCGCTTATAGGACCCATAAGATCATAAATCTGACCTGTTGCTCCTTGTCCACCTCCAGCCGACATTGTTGTTGATGCCTGACCCGCGTACTGAGCTAAGCCTAAACTGCATGCACCGAATATCATCAGTGCACCAAAAATCTTTTTCATAATTATAAATTTATGTTCTTAACAAAAATAATGATTTTTAAACGGTTAGGGTCCAATTATTAGTTAATTTCGACCGAATTTGTAAGCATTTAAACGATCGTCATTTCGTGATTGTAACAGCAAGGGTCCATTCTTGAAACCGAGCAAAACAATGTCCTTGGTATTGCCTTGCAAATACAAGCCTGAAGTAATATGGTCCATTACTGTAAATCCGTCTTTTCCGTTTGAAAGCAGTATCTCTCCTGATATTGCATCTAGTCGCGGGGTTTCCACTTCAGTTTCGTAGATGTTACCGGCAACAATACAGTCTGAAAAGCCATCTTTGTTGATATCGGCAAAGACACTTCCCATAATCGGAAATTGTTGCGCTTGAATGGGAAGTGGACTACTTTCAAAACTACCATTACCCTGATTTAACAAAAGCAATGATTGGAACTCAGTTACTTCTTCCTCATAGGATTTGGATAATTCTTCACCGTAAATATCAACAAGGGTGGCATTGGCGAATTCAGAATAAGTGCCGAATTTTTCCTTTATGAAAGGCATCTGCTGCGAGGAACACTCCCTGCCGCGTACCGGCACATATTCTCCTTTGTACTGTTTGCTCAGTACTACATCGTTTGTGCCATTGCCGTCAAAATCATTGGAATATATTTTGAAGGGTTTTTTCTTGCTGGCCTTGAACTTAAGATTTAGGCCCACATTTCCAACAATATAATCTTTAAGGCCATCATTATTAATATCGGTTTCGTCGATTGAGAACCACCATCCTTTGGATTTTAGAACATCTGAATCTGAATCGGAAATTAAGTTTAGTTTTCCATTACGGTTCTTGAAGAACCCAATTGGGGTCCATTCTCCCACGGCTATAAAATCCTGCCATCCATCATTATCGAAATCAGTGGCCAGAATACTATTGACAACTCCGAAATTCTCCAATTCGGGCACAATTTCTGCAGTAACATTCTTTAGTACCCCATTGTCATTTTCATAAAGTACCGATGGACTATACTGTGGATATCTTTTCGGGATTGTTCGATTGCCCACCAATAAATCACTGTCTCCATCTTTATCAAAATCAATGATTGCCACTGTCTTGCCACTTTTTGGAAAGGATTGCAATACAGGCTCTTTGTGTCTGGTAAAAACGCCCGACCCGTCGTTCAAATAAATACGATCTTGATAAAAGGAAGAATTCTCGGCGAACTCACTGCCGCCGCTTACGACGTATAGATCTAGATCTTTGTCCCCATCCAAATCGAAGAAGATAGATTCCATGTCCTCGAAGCCCATGTCTTCTTCAAAGGCATCGGTTTTTTGTTTCTTGAAACCATCACTTTCCTGTAGATAAAGACTTGCGGCCTGACCGGAGGCGCCTCCAACAAAAATGTCCTCTAACCCATCACCATTAACATCTCCCTTTGAGATGTAAGGACCAAAGGTAGATTGTTTATAGGGTAGCAAAATTTCAGTTTCAAAATCATCGTAGAAATTCTCTCGATGTACAAAATCGAGCCCGAAATTCTGGGCTTCCATTTGAACAAAAATAGGCTCGTCATGTTCATTCGCGTGTATTGGGTTCTTCGCATTCTCAATATCAAATCGAACCGTTGTATTAGGCTTGACATTGGTTTTTTTCTCTATTCTGCCATCCAACCACTCCACGGTAACGGTATCGATGTTAGTTGTATTTCCCAAGCCAAAGTGCGAAGTGTTTTCTTGGGCCGACATGTACCCACGTACCCTTTTCTGTTCGATAAATTGTGATTTGCCGTCATATGAAACCTTGATTTTCGCAAAGGGCTCTGAAGTTTTGCCAACGGTCTTTACTCTGAGATAATTGCCGGCATTTCTTTCCGAAGTCAAGTTTTTATATAGGAATGCCTTTTCGTCCATATTGTTGACGACCAAGTCTAAATCGCCATCATTGTCCAAGTCGCCTTGGGCCGCCCCATTGCTAAAGGAATAGTCTTCTAACCCCCATTCTTGGGCATTTGTTTTAAAGCTCAATCCGCCATTATTTTGATAGAGTACATTGGCCAATTTTTCCGAGGGCATCGATTCATACAACTGTTTTTTAATTTCGACCGGTACGTTCTTACCGTACTTTTTCTGTATTTCATATACCCTGTTCTGAAGGTCGTTATCAAGGGCATATCTTCGATAACCGTTGGTGATAAAGACATCGGCATCCTCATCGTGATCATAATCCGTCATCAGTACCGACCAGCTCCAATCGGTATTTGCCATATTCGTTAGTTGTGAGATATTGTTAAACTTGTTGTTACCGATGTTCAATTGCAATGAATTGTACATGTATTGATAGTGGAAACCGGCTTCGTTTACCAAATAATTGAATCTACCGGTATTCATGGAAGCCATTAAGGTTTTTGACCTGATATGATCGCTCGAAGACATATCAAGAACAAATATATCTTCTCTGGAATCCTTGTTTATATCGGCTATATCGATTCCCATACCATAGTATGAAATCTGCTGCGTATAATCCTTTATACGATCCGAGAACGTGCCGTTACCATTATTCACATATAGCACGTCAGGTATGTAATAGTCGCTGGCAATATAGATATCTAGAAACCCGTCTTTATTTATATCACTTACGCAAAGTCCCAATCCAAAAATCGGGCGCTCTAAACCCGCATTTTTGGTGACATCTACAAATTTTCCCTTATCGTTACGGTATAGGCGTGAACTGTTGAAATGTTGCGCTTCTACATTTTGCGACACCAAATTGTAAAAATTTATGGGGTCGACCCCGTAAATCTCATTTTCATTCATTACAACACAATCTAGATCACCGTCATTGTCGTAATCAAAAAATGCTGATTGTGTTGTAATGCCCATATCCATAAGCCCATAATCGGATGCTTTTTCGGTAAAGCTTATTTGACCGGAGTCGGGCGAGGGGCCATTGTTGATGAACAAGAGATTTTTTCTACTGAGGCGTTGATTGGGCCCTCCTTGTGAAACATAGATGTCTTTGAGCCCGTCATCGTTAATGTCGACGAAGGTTACCCCGTTCGACCATTTTTTGCCGACATTGATCCCGGCCTCTTCTGAAATATCCTTAAAAACTAAGTTTCCCTGATTGATATAAAGTTTATTGTCGACCTGGTTGCCACAAAAAAAGATATCCAATAAACCATCATTGTTGAGGTCTTCAACTCCTACGCCGGCACCATTATAGAAGTAATCAAAACTAAACAGGTTTTCAAGTGTTTCTAGATTTTCTTTTATCGAATTTGCGAAGTTTATCTTACTGTGTTCGCTTCCAATTTTTTCAAAAATCTTGGATTGACTTGATTTTTCATTTCCTTTTTGTGCCTCCGACGATTCTTTTTCCTTCAAATCACTTTTACATGAGATGAGTGTAAAGAAGGATATCAATAAATATAACCGTAGCCTTTTCATTAATCACAAAACTTAATTGAACCTATGATTTTCGATATTAAGGTTTTAGTCCGAAAGTCCTAGTTGCTCTATTTCGGGAGCATTCTTTGGGTATGAGTAACCCCTCCAAAAGAAACCTTCGGCATTGAATTTCCAGACAACCTCTTTTTCTCGGGTAACCTCCCAGAATCCGAAATCACCTTCGGTAATCAGAATATTTCCGTTGGGAAGCGGTACGGCCCCCGAGACCTTGGCCGAATAGAGGTCAGGATCTGTAAAAGACCAAGTTACTTCAAGTTCATTATCGATATTTGTCAGTAGATTATAATCCGTTGGAAGCTCCAACTCATAAACCGTGGATTGATCAAAACCTTTTCCATTTGAAAAAATAAGCATTTTACCTTGATTTTCACCTTTTAGTAAATTGGGAAAATGATTGTTGTAAAATAGACGTGTACCTTCAGGATTTTGATAGGCATCTGGATTTCCGAAGCGATAAATCAAATCACCACCTTTACCATAGTTTCCGCCGCTGTGAAGAGCGGCTTCCTCGGTCGTAGTGCTGTGGTCGATTACCCAGACCTCTGAATAAAAATTGGCACTCAGAAAGATTACATCATTTACTTCGTCATAAGCAATGGCATTGGCGTGCATTATATCACCTTGGACCTCGGCTGAACCCTCTGAATTCGGAACATAGTTAATATCAATAAGTTCGGGATGTTCTGAAACCAAACCATAATTTTCCTTTGTATCATCATGCTCTTGAATTAAATGGTCCCAAGAATTCCATTCCCAAACTATTTCATCAGTTGTAGGATTGACTTCGATTATGGATTCAACAAAGAGTTCTACCTCAAGCATGAATCCTGCCTGAGTTGCTGCTTCCGTAGGATGCCTTTTCCATACCATCGCCAGAACGTTGCCGTTCGGTAGTAATTCTGCATCATGGTGTGTTTCTTCTTCCGAAGAAGAATAGATATAATTCCATTCCACAGTTCCGTCCGGGGACACGAATTGCAACTTACCGCCTTTGCCACCTAAAATTATCTTGGGTTCATCGGCTTCGAGCGACGCCAAGAGTTTTCCATCGGGTAAAAGAAATACATCGTTGCCAATATTATTCGTAAGGCTCCATTCATGTAATAAAAGTGCTTCTTTATCCATTAAATATACCCGATTGGAAGCCGCATCATTAACGAGAATGTAATTATCATCAACTTTTTCCGCATTCAACACTTCAACATTTCCCATAGAGGTCAAATCAGGTTCTTCCTCTACATTGTTTTCGGGAATGGAGTCATTTTCGACTATGGTTTCAGGAATAACCTCAGGGGTTTCATCCTCTGAACACGATTGCAGCCCAAACACAAATGGCAAGGCCAAAAAGAGCCTTATTATGGGAAGAAAATAACCGAATCTTATCATTGCAATTTTTTAATATTCAACTTGGTCATACTAAAGTAAAACCTTTACTGATTTCCTTGATATAATCATCCTAGGGGTCAAATAGCAAGTGCTCGAAATAGTACTCTAAATTACCAAAATTTAAAAAAGGAAAAAGCATAAAAAAAAGCCACCTCTATAAGGAGGTGGCTTTCAAAATTATTTGAGAATTATTATTAATGACAAATGAAAGGTTTCTTTTGTCATTAATCCTTACAGAAATCGATGGTTATCGGTCCAGCCTCTACTCCTTCGTAGCCGCCAACCACATTTCCGTTAGGTGTAACAATTTCGAAGCCTATCTCTCCGTAGTTATCCCCGGGGAAATACCAGTCGGCCGATTGTGTGCCTGTAGGTATTGTAACGGTGGCAGAGGCACTCGACCCCCCATTAGGAGTACAATCAGATCCTCCTAAGAAAGTTCCGGCACCACCGGGATAAGGAGAACACATTCCAACTTCTATTACGGTACCATCGTCTAAAGTAATGGTAATACCAGAACCTCCCAGTCCGGCATCCGTCTGCCAACCATCGCCATAAGAATCGGTCATATTCACGACCCAATCACCGGGAGTCGGTGCCTTAGGAGGGCATACAATGGTCGCTGAGTATAAAAATGGCGAACTATAGTATGAACCTGTCAAAGTACCTGAATTTTGGGCAAAAGAATATCTTCTGCCATCAGTCAAGACAAGCTCAAAACGAATTCTGAACTGATCGCTACCATCTAGGGCATCTTCGGCAACACCTGTCGCACCCAATAATTGAGGCAGTGTAATGGCATACGAAAAAGTTGGCACACCTCTATCTCCCATAGCGAAGGTAGAAGCATCTATGGTCTCTACCAAGCTTTCGCCAACGTCACCAGGGCCGTTTGATGGACTATTATCAATAAAACTTACAAACACATCAATCGCGGAAACCAATTCACCGGCTTCTCCACCTTGTACCTCAAAATCCGCTGAGAAATTACCGCTTGCATCACCGATTGGCAACTCATTAGAATTGACACTGATCGTTCTTAAGACCGCTCCTCTCAAGGTATTGGCGGTTACGTCATCTACGACGGCATCTCCCTCATCGCAAGCCGTGAACAAGAGCGATGTTAAAGCAAGTACCGTAAAAATTTTATAGTTAATTTTCATTGTCTCTTTTTTTTAGTTTATTAATTCGCTGGCGGGAAGGCCGGACTTGCCGGATTAGTATCCCAAAATACTTGCTCGGTAAGCGTAGTTTTCTGCGTCAAATTCGGGTTCGTTACTACCTCGTTCTGCGGTATCAAGAATGATCTTGGAAACGGCCCTGGATTTGGTTCCCAGCTGGGAAGAAGCGTTGTTGGATAACCGGTCTTCCTATAGTAATTGAAGGACTCTGCAGCTCCACCATAAAGTGCTATCCAATATTGCTCCGCAAAGATGTTTTCCTTATCATCTCCGGTTGCAGTGTTGAAATCGGCAACAATACCATCAACGTAGGCGGTAACATCGCTCTCACTTGGCTCGAACGATTTATCGGCCGAGGCATCCAAGGCACCGAAAGTCTGTACTTTAGCTATCGATTTTTCCATACCGGCCTGCATGAAGGCCGCTTTGTCGGCATCGCTTGTAGCCATATCGCCCCTCCAAAAATCGATAGTAGAGGCCAGTATTATTGGCTCGATACCTGCACCGCCCCCACCTAGACCTAGGCCTACAACATCAAAGCTATTATCATCAAAACGACCACCTGCGGGGTAAACTCCCGAAGCAGTTCTTTGAAAACCATCTGGAGGTGTACCTTCATCGTTACCATGTGACCGGCCCCAATAGCCATTATCGACGCTACAAAAGGTGTAGCCACCATCTTGATAATGTTGTGGGGGTACCACCAATGAACATGCAAGAAGTTCCTCATCAGGGTCTACGGCATTTCCATCTATATCATTGGCCCCAGGGGTACCGTTCACCTGCCGGTAGAAGTAATAGCGAATACGTGGGTCGTCTTTCAACAACATGGTTTCCATGGTCCAGTTTGAATGATAAATATTCGCTCCGCTGGGGGTATAATCATTGGCGAAATCAGGATGACGTGTGTCTGGCTGAAGTTCGCTAGTACCATATTCAAACTGAAGGTCATCATCAGAGCTGCTAATGAAATTATTTCCAGCGATTACCGCATTGAATCCAGCAGCATCATTTGTGGTAACATAAGCTTTTAGACGAATACTGTTTATGGCTTTTATCCATTTTGCGGCATCTCCTCCGTAGAAGAAATCCGTTGCGCCCGATGCACTTGGATTGGTGCTCATTAAGGCTTCGGCTTCATCTAACAGACCAAGGGCTGCTTGATAGACTGATGCGCCATCGTCAAGATTAGGCGCGGCAAACTCCAAGGGATTGACTGCTTCAGTATAGGCCGCGGATCCTAAGAAATCGACCAACAAAAGCAAAGTATGTGCCTGCATAGTTTTACCCATGGCTACGTGAAAATCGTAATTAATGTCTGATTCAGCATTTACCGCTTCTATTGCCTGAAGGTTCGCAAAAAGATTACTATAAGTATTACTCCACACACCGTTCAAAGTGGCACCAGGATAGTTGTTGAAATAATCCCTGCCGCCCATAAAATGAATCCTTGTCAAGGCACCACCAATGTTGTTAAATGTCGCCATATTGGTTCTATAGGCCAATTGCATAGAATTCAGCAAAAGGTTAGGGTCACCGCTAGTAAGAATATTAGGGTTGTCCCTAAGGTCAAGATCTGTGGTATCACAGGAATTCAAAAAACTTCCCGCTAAAAATACCACCAGTACGTATTTTATTATTTTTTTCATAATAGCTTTACTTTTTAATTAGCAACTTTTTAAAATGTCATCTTTACGCTCATACCATATCTTCTGGTACTTGGTCCGTTCAAGAAATCGAAACCACGTCCATTACCCACACCGACACCTGCAACGTTGGGGTCGAAGTTGGCCCCATCAGGAGTGTTGTAGGCATCATACCAAAGGTTGAAACCTTGTAACGTAAAGGTCAAGGACCCAAAAGGTGTTCTTTCCAAAGCTTTCTTAGGCAATGAGTATCCTAATGATACTTCTTGCAGCCTGAGTACAGAAGCATCGTATATTTTTGCCTCTGCAGGGCCGAACAATAGGTTGTTAAAGAAATAAGTTGAGTTGTTCAACTGAATATCATTAGGCTGTCCCGAATTCTGATTTACCCCAGGAAGGATATAGGTGTTGAGACGATCTTCGGTCTCAACGATCAAGCCCCTACCCAACAAAGTGGCAATCGTACTTGACATGATGTCACCACCTTTTATGTGGTTTATCTGGAAACCTAGACTCCAATTCTTATATGAAAGACTATTGATGAAGTTCATGGTATAATCAGGAACCGCATCACCGATAATCGGCACATTGCCATCCAAATCCGACTCAGTGATTACATAGTTACCTGCATCGTTCGTTAACAGATTACCTGCTTCGTCACGCAAAAAGGCTGTACCGACAATGGTACCCAGCGATTCACCTTTTATAGCGGCATTAGCACCTATGAACAATGCCGTATTACCAGAATAGAAGATGATATCTTGCTCTTGTTCCTCGACAATTTCCTTATTCGTAAAGAAGTTGACACTGGTATTCCAGTTAAAGCCATCTTCGCTTCTGAATAAATCGATTCCCAAGTCCGCTTCGATACCTTTGTTGCTAATCTGACCAATGTTATTCTGAGTAATGGTAAATCCGGTAGATGGCGATAAGGGTTCAAAAACGATCAGGTCGTCGGTACGTCTATCATAATAGGTGGCGTCCAATGAAATCCTATTTTTCCAGAACTTACTTTCAAAACCTACCTCGAATTCTTTTAACAACTCAGGTTTTAAGTCTGGGTTGGCTTTAAAATTACTTATGCTGTTGGTCGTTATCGGCCCAAAGGCTCCACCTGAAACTTGAGTTGTCTGATCCACACCGCTTACTGTAGGATAGTCAGTTGGAAAGTTTGCGGATGTACCATAACTGGCTCGTAACTTTAGATAGTTCAGCCCGTTTTCTGATTGCAATCCGCTGAAGGCAGCGGTAGGCAAAAATGAGATACTTCCACCAGGATAGGTCAAACTGCGATTTTCTTTAATCAAGTTAGATACCCAGTCCCTTCTTGCACTAAAGTTTAAGAATAAGTAGTTGTCGTAATCAAAACTTACGTCGCCAAAGACACCTACGATGTTTCTCTTTCTCGAAAATTGAATGGGTAGTTGGTTCTCATAATTGAAGTGCCTTCTTACACCATAAACGAGTTGACCGGTACTGGCAACACCCTGTATATCAAAATCATCTGATCGTGCATTGGCTCCTAGGTTAAACGTAAGGCCTATTTTTTCCGAAAGGTCATAATTTCCATTAAATGAAAGTGTATGATCCCAAATGGTATTATTGTTATCGAACGTATTCAAGAAACCGAAAATGTCGAAGGTGAACTCGACCCCACCTTTATCAGAAAACTGTGTGTTTCTTTCCGTATAGAAATCCAAACCTGTTCTCCACGTCACTCCAAGGTTTTCACTTAGTTCATAGTTCAACGAAGTATTGAAGTAAAACCTATTGGTCAACTGGTTGAATTTGATATGTTCGGCTACCCAACGGGGGTTAATAATGTCATTACCATTTCTATAATAGACACTACCACCGGTCACGGGGTTTTCATACGGAAGCCCCATCAAGTCTACACTGATCGGTGTAAAGAGAACAGCACCATAAATAGAGTTTGAACTGATACCTCCGTTACCCCTACTTGCAGAGACAGGAGGTGTATCATAATCGGTTCGGGAATAGTTCATAGCCCCGGTTATGGTAAATTTGTTGCTCAACTTTGAGCGTCCACCTACTGAGAAGTTAACCCTTTTTAATTGGTTTCCAGGTGTAAAACCCACATCGTTTAGATGTCCCAGGTTGGCATTGAAAGTTGTATTGCCATCTTGCGAGCCCCCAGAGAAGTTCACCGAGGTGTTTGTTACGTAACCCGGTGCGAAAAAGTCCTCTACCGAGCTGTAGGGTCTCCATGCATATCTAGCACCTTGAAGTTCCGGAAATGCATCTCTCGTGGCGGCAATTGCCGTTGTAGAGTATGGGTGCTCCAAGGTAGCATTTGCGTCGATTGCGGGTTGTGCCCCCCAACCTGCGGTGCCACCTTCTTCGAAACTAGGGCCCCAGTTACTGAAGAACCATCCGAAAGATTGGTCGAAACCACCACCATACGATTGCTGATAATCAGGAAGTGATGCATATTGATTGACAAAGTACGAAGTACTGACGGAAATCTCGTTCTTTTTAACGCCTCCATTGGCAGCACCGGCCTTGGTGGTTATCAAAATAACACCGTTTTTACCCAAGGTACCATACAATGTGGTTGCGGCCAACCCCTTTAACACCTCAATGTTTGCAATGTTGTTAGGGTCGATATCCAAGAAACGCGAAGAACCTGTATTACCAGAAAGGAAGTCATTGCCGTTATTGTTGGTATCATTACTAAAAGGAATACCATCAACAATAAATAGCGCTTGGTTACTTCCACTAAATGAACTTAGACCACGAATCGTAACGCTGGTTGCAGAACCTGACATACCACCGGCTGCGGTAATCTGAACCCCTGATGCCTTACCTGCAAGTACACGTGCAACATCACCTTCTGCTCGTTGCTCCAGAGCCTCTTCACCTACGGAACTAGTGGCATAACCTAGAGCTTTTTTCTCTCTTTTAATACCCTGAGCAGTAACCACGACCTCTTCCAAGGCCTGGGCATCTTCCTGCATTTGTACATTAACGGTGTCACCGGCACCTATAGGTACCTGTACCTCTTTTTGACCTATATAGGTGAAAGAGAGTACCTGACCAACTTCTCCATTAATAGAGTAGTTTCCGTCAAAGTCAGTTTGGGTCCCACTTGTGGTACCCTGTACGACGATGTTTACACCAGGCAATGGCAGACCGTCTTGGTCGGTAACCGTACCGGTAATCGTCTTTTCCTGTGCAAACGTCATCTGCACAACAAACGCCAATAGCAGCGTTAAGATTCCATTGAATTTTGTTCTCATTTTATAATTATTTGAATTAGCTATCGGCAAAAATCAAAAATTCGTGTTAATAATCCAAAGGATTTTTAATAAAACTTTAAGAGTGGGTTTTAATAATGCAACTTTCTCAATCCTTTTTGTGACGTAATATTGATACTATTAAAAATTGGCTAATTATTTATGAATTAAATAAAAAAAATAACTATTAATTGAATATGTTTTTTTAAATGAGTGTAATTCAAAAATATTTTTGGTAATCTTTCAACCAAGGGTGTTTAAGAGATTTTTGAGGATGGAAAAGAGAAGAAATCGAATGGGGATTAAAAAAATCACTTAAAATTAATCGTTCTTGATTTGAATTATTGTGAAATAGTATTACATTTGCCAGCCCTTAAAAAGGGGTAGTATTTGTTTATACATATAATATAGTATGCCAACAATTTCACAATTAGTACGAAAAGGAAGAGTCACCATTACCAAGAAGAGTAAATCGGCTGCTTTGGATTCGTGCCCTCAAAGGAGGGGGGTCTGCACAAGGGTGTATACCACTACTCCCAAAAAACCAAATTCGGCAATGCGAAAAGTTGCTAGGGTTAGGTTAACCAATGGAAAGGAAGTCAACGCATATATTCCAGGTGAGGGCCACAATCTACAAGAGCACTCGATAGTATTGGTCAGGGGCGGAAGGGTGAAAGATTTGCCAGGTGTTAGATACCATATCGTGAGAGGTGCTTTAGATACTGCAGGCGTTGCAGGTAGGACTCAGCGAAGATCTAAATACGGTGCAAAACGCCCAAAGAAGTAATTAAAACTTTTTAAGAAGCAGTAATGAGAAAAAAACAGGCGAAAAAGAGGCCACTATTGCCCGATCCAAGATTTAACGACCAATTGGTCACACGTTTTGTCAATATGATGATGTGGGACGGGAAGAAATCAGTTGCCTTTAGCATATTTTACGATGCGATCGACATTGTTGAAGAAAAGAAAACCGACGACGAAAAAACAGCATTGGAGCTTTGGAAAGATGCTTTGTCAAATGTTATGCCCCATGTCGAGGTAAGAAGTAGAAGGGTTGGGGGGGCTACCTTTCAGATTCCGATGCAGATCCGTCCGGATAGAAAAATTTCTACCGCTATGAAGTGGTTGATCAGCTATGCACGCAAGCGTAATGAAAAAGGAATGTCGCAGAAGTTGGCAGCTGAGATTTTGGCGGCTTCAAAAGAAGAAGGTGCTGCAGTGAAGAAAAGAGTGGATACCCACAAAATGGCAGAGGCGAATAAAGCATTTTCCCACTTTAGATTTTAAGAAATGGCAAGAGATTTAAAATATACAAGAAATATAGGTATTGCCGCCCATATTGATGCGGGTAAGACCACAACTACAGAGCGTATCCTTTTTTATACGGGTGTAAGCCATAAAATCGGAGAGGTTCATGATGGTGCCGCTACTATGGACTGGATGGAACAAGAGCAGGAGCGGGGTATTACCATTACTTCGGCGGCGACGACTTGTGAATGGCATTTTCCTACCGAGAACGGGAAACCGACCGCTGATGCAAAAGGATACCACTTTAATATTATCGATACCCCAGGGCACGTTGATTTTACTGTTGAGGTAAACCGTTCGTTAAGGGTTCTTGACGGATTGGTGTTCCTTTTTAGTGCCGTTGACGGTGTTGAACCCCAGTCGGAAACGAACTGGAGGCTTGCCGACAACTACAAAGTGCCTAGAATTGGTTTCGTAAATAAAATGGATAGGCAAGGTTCGAATTTCTTGATGGTCTGTAATCAGGTAAAAGAAATGTTAGGGTCGAATGCCGTGCCTATTGTTTTGCCGATCGGTGAAGAAGCCGACTTTAAGGGAATCGTAGATTTGGCAAAGAACAGGGCAATCGTTTGGCATGATGAGAACTTCGGTTCTACTTTCGACGTTATCGATATTCCTGTAGAAATGGAAGCTGAAGTCAAAGAATATCGCGCAGCATTGATCGAAGCCGTAGCGGAGTACGATGAACAATTGATGGAGAAGTTCTTTGAGGACGAGGATTCGATTACCGAAGAAGAGGTCCATGCAGCGCTTAGGGCCGCCGTAATGGATCGTGCGATTATACCAATGATATGTGGTTCTTCATTTAAGAATAAAGGTGTTCAATTTTTATTGGATGCCGTTGTAAGATATTTGCCTTCGCCTTTGGATAAAGAGGCTATTGTTGGTGTTAATCCGGATACGGAACAGGAAGTTTCTAGAAAACCGGACCCCAAAGAGCCCTTTTCCGCATTGGCATTTAAAATTGCTACGGATCCCTTTGTCGGGCGATTGGCATTTTTTAGGGCGTACTCAGGTCGCTTGGATGCAGGTTCCTATGTGCTGAACAACCGTTCAGGTAATAAGGAGCGTATTTCAAGAATCTATCAGATGCACGCCAACAAGCAGAACGCAATCGAATTTATCGAGGCGGGTGATATTGGTGCTGCAGTCGGATTCAAGGATATTAAAACTGGGGATACACTTTCTTCCGAGAAACATCCTATAGTATTGGAGAGTATGAATTTTCCAGATCCGGTTATCGGTATCGCTGTGGAGCCTAAGACCAAGGCCGATGTCGATAAACTGGGAATGGCACTTGCCAAGTTGGCTGAAGAAGATCCAACTTTCCAGGTAAAAACCGATGAAGCTTCCGGTCAGACCATTATTTCTGGTATGGGCGAGCTGCATTTGGATATCATTGTAGACCGACTTCGACGTGAATTCAAAGTAGAAGTGAACCAAGGTCAGCCTCAAGTGGAATACAAAGAGGCGATTACGCAATCTGCCGACCATAGAGAGGTTTATAAGAAACAGTCCGGTGGTAGAGGTAAGTTTGCCGATATCGTATTTACCATGGAACCGGCCAGCGAAGAGACAAGTACTGGGCTTGAATTCGTCAATGAGATTAAGGGGGGTAATATTCCTAAGGAATTCATACCGTCTGTTGAAAAAGGATTCAAGGAAGCCATGAAAAATGGTCCTTTGGCTGGTTTTGAAATGGACAGCATGAAAGTTACCTTGAAGGATGGTTCGTTTCACGCTGTGGATTCCGATTCTTTATCTTTCGAACTTGCAGCAAAATTGGGATACAAAGAAGCGGCCCGGGCAGCTCGTGCCGTGCTTATGGAACCCATTATGAAAATAGAGGTTCTTACGCCCGAAGAGAATATGGGTGATATCGTCGGGGATTTGAACAGACGAAGAGGAACAATTTCTAATATGAGCGATAGGGCCGGATCTAAGGTCATTAAAGGTGAAGTGCCATTATCTGAAATGTTCGGTTATGTGACTTCATTGAGAACCCTGTCTTCGGGTAGGGCCACCTCGACCATGGAATTTTCGCATTATGCGGAAACACCATCTAATATTGCCGAAGAAGTAATTAAGGCCGCCAAAGGCGTAACCGCTTAATTTTAAGAAAGATGAGTCAAAAAATCAGGATAAAATTAAAATCTTACGATCACAATTTGGTGGATAAATCTGCGGAGAAGATCGTAAAAACGGTAAAAACAACCGGAGCGGTAGTAACTGGTCCGATTCCATTGCCGACGCATAAGAAGATTTTTACGGTCTTGCGGTCTCCGCACGTAAACAAAAAATCAAGGGAACAATTCCAGTTAAGTTCATATAAAAGGCTTTTGGACATATATAGTTCCTCATCGAAGACGATTGATGCCTTGATGAAGTTGGAGCTTCCAAGTGGGGTCGAGGTCGAGATAAAAGTATAATTCAGAATTCTGGATTAGGAATTTTGAATTAAAAGACATGTCCGGAGCTGCGTGCGAAGGAAAAACGGTAACAAAAATAAATTCGGGGTTGAATTGTTTTTGGCCCTGTTTTTTTGTCAACAAGTTTAGAGTACAATTGAATACTAATTAATATAAATTAAATATGTCTGGGTTAATAGGAAAAAAAGTAGGCATGACCAGCATTTTTGACGAAAATGGAAAGAACGTTCCATGTACCGTCATAGAAGCCGGCCCATGCGTAATTACCCAAGTCAGAACCGAAGAAGTTGATGGGTACAGTGCCCTTCAGCTTGGTTTCGATGACAAGGCAGAGAAACGTGCGAACAAGGCCGAAAGTGGCCACTTTAAAAAAGCAGGTACGTCTCCTAAGAAAAAAGTCGTTGAATTCCAAGGTTTTGAAGGTGATTACAAGTTAGGCGATACCTTGGGTGTCGACATTTTTGTAGAAGGAGAATTCGTCGACGTGGTCGGCACCTCGAAAGGGAAAGGTTTTCAAGGGGTTGTAAAAAGACATGGTTTTGGCGGTGTAGGTCAATCGACCCACGGCCAGCACAACCGTTTACGTGCCCCTGGATCGATCGGTGCGGGATCTGATCCATCGCGAGTGTTCAAGGGAATGCGTATGGCCGGCCGTATGGGTGGAGAACGCGTTACCGTACAGAACCTCAGGGTTTTGAAAGTTGTGCCAGAGAAGAATATTTTGGTTGTCAAAGGATGCGTTCCTGGCCATAAAAATGCATACGTAACGATACAAAGGTGGCAATAATGAAAGTAGCAGTTTTAGATATCAAAGGAAAAGAGACAGGTAGAAAGGCCGACCTTTCTGATGCTGTTTTCGCAATCGAGCCAAATAATCATGCGGTGTATTTGGACGTTAAGCAATATTTGGCGCATCAAAGACAGGGAACCCACAAGTCTAAGGAACGTGGTGAGATTGCCGGAAGTACACGAAAGATTAAAAAACAAAAAGGTACGGGTACGGCGCGTGCCGGTAGTATCAAGTCACCGGTTTTTAGGGGTGGAGGACGAATATTCGGACCAAGACCTAAGGATTATAGCCAAAAATTGAACAAGAATGTGAAACGATTGGCCCGTAAATCCGCATTGAGCATCAAGTCAAAAGAGAAGGCGATTTTGGTCGTTGAGGACTTTGATTTTGATACACCCAAAACCAAGGATTTTGTTGGTGTTTTGAAGTCGTTGGGACTCGAAAATAAAAAATCTTTGTTTGTCTTGGGCGATTCAAATAATGGTGTATATTTGTCTTCGCGAAATTTGAAGCGTTCCGAAGTTATAACTAGCTCAGAATTAAATACTTACAAAATACTGAATGCCAATAATATTGTTTTGTTGGAAGGTGCTTTGGAAGGATTGGAATCGAACCTAACAAAATAGAGAACCATGAATGTGTTGATAAAGCCTATTATAACCGAAAAGATGACCGCTGATAGCGAGTTGTACAATCGTTATGGTTTTGAGGTCGATCCAAGGGCGAACAAGATCCAAATAAAGGATGCCGTCGAGGCGACCTATGGGGTATCGGTCAAGAAAGTACGAACAATGAATTATGGTCCTACCAGAAAGTCGCGATATACCAAGACTGGTGTGCAACACGGTAAGACCAACGCCATCAAAAAGGCAATAGTCGATGTGGCGGAAGGAGATAGTATTGATTTTTACAGCAATCTATAAAGACGACAAATGTCAGTTAGAAAATTAAAACCAGTCACTCCTGGACAGCGTTTTAGAGTAGTAAACGGATTTGACGCGATTACTACTGATAAGCCGGAGAAGAGCTTGCTCGCTCCGTTAAAAAAGTCCGGAGGTAGAAACAGTCAAGGAAAGATGACCATGCGCCAGAAAGGTGGAGGTCACAAAAGAAGGTATCGTATTATTGACTTCAAGAGGGACAAGCAAGAGGTTGCGGCTACCGTCGAGTCGATTCAGTACGATCCCAATAGAACGGGTTTTATCGCCTTGTTGAAATATGAAGATGGTGAAAAAAGATATATAGTCGCCCAAAATGGCCTACAAGTCGGCCAAAAGGTATCGTCGGGAGCGAACGCAACACCAGAAATTGGTAATGCGCTTCCGCTTAGCGAAATTCCTTTGGGAACCATTATCTCCTGCATTGAATTACGTCCCGGACAAGGAGCTGTAATGGCAAGGAGTGCCGGTACTTTTGCACAGCTTATGGCAAAAGAGGGCAAGTTCGCTACGGTAAAAATGCCATCAGGGGAAACCAGATTGATTCTTTCGGCCTGTATGGCGACTATTGGCGCCATTTCCAATTCCGATCACCAGTTATTGGTTTCCGGTAAAGCGGGTAGAAGCAGATGGTTGGGTAGAAGGCCGAGGACGAGACCGGTTGCCATGAACCCTGTGGATCACCCAATGGGAGGTGGTGAAGGAAGGGCTTCCGGAGGTCATCCTAGGTCTAGAAACGGTATTCCTGCAAAAGGGTATAGAACCCGATCAAAGACGAAGAATACCAACAGATATATATTAGAACGTAGAAAGAAATAAAAAGTAGAAAGAAATGGCACGTTCACTAAAAAAAGGACCTTACGTTCACTATAGTCTGGAAAAGAAAATCCAGCAAAATGCATCATCTGGTAAGAAAAGCGTCATCAAGACATGGTCTAGGGCATCAATGATAACACCTGATTTCGTAGGCTTGACCATCGCCGTACACAACGGTAGGCAATTTGTGCCTGTTTTTGTTACGGAGAACATGGTGGGGCATAAATTGGGCGAATTTTCACCGACGCGATCTTTTAGGGGTCACGCCGGGGCAAAGAATAAAGGTAAAAAGTAAGCTATGGGAGTTCGAAAAAGACAAATGGCCGAAAGAATCAAGGCGGAGAAACAGCAAATGGCGTTTGCCAAACTGAACAACTGCCCGACTTCGCCAAGAAAAATGAGATTGGTCGCCGATTTGATCAGAGGTGCACAAGTAGAAAAGGCCTTGGCAATCTTGAAATTCGATTCGAAAGAGGCCTCTAGAAGATTGGAAAAGCTTTTGTTGAGTGCCATTGCCAATTGGCAAGCAAAGAACGAAGATGCCAATGTAGAGGATGCGGATCTTTATATCAAGGAAATCCGGGTTGACGGTGGAACCATGTTGAAAAGATTGAGACCGGCTCCGCAGGGTCGTGCACATAGAATTAGAAAGCGTTCCAACCATGTAACCTTGGTCTTGGGATCTAACAATAATATAGAAAGCTAGAATGGGACAAAAAACAAATCCGATAGGAAATCGTCTTGGAATCATCAGGGGATGGGAGTCTAACTGGTACGGAGGCAATGATTATGGCGACAAACTAGCTGAGGACGATAAAATCCGTAAATACATCCATGCACGTTTGGCAAAGGCCAGCGTTTCCAGGGTGATTATCGAGCGAACCTTGAAATTGATTACCGTTACCGTGACAACGGCAAGACCGGGAATCATTATTGGTAAAGGTGGGCAAGAAGTTGATAAGCTTAAGGAAGAGCTTAAGAAAATTACGGGCAAAGAAGTTCAGATCAATATTTATGAGATCAAGAGACCTGAATTGGATGCCAATTTGGTGGCCGCTAGTGTCGCGCGTCAAATCGAGAGCAGGATTTCCTTCCGTAGAGCCATAAAAATGGCAATTGCCGCTGCAATGCGCATGAATGCAGAAGGAATCAAGATTCAGATTTCGGGGCGTTTGAATGGAGCCGAGATGGCACGTTCTGAATCGTATAAAGATGGTCGTATTCCACTTTCTACCTTTAGGGCCGATATTGATTATGCACTGCAAGAAGCTCAGACTACCTATGGTAAGTTGGGTATTAAAGTGTGGATCATGAAGGGTGAGGTTTACGGTAAGCGAGAGCTTTCACCATTGGTCGGTATGACCAAGGGCCAAGGAGGAAAAGGTGACAAACGAGGTGATGGTGGAAGAAAACCACGCCGCAGAAAATAATTAGAAAAGAAGTTTAGCAATGTTACAACCGAAAAGAACCAAGTTTCGTAAAATGCAGAAAGGCCGAATGAAGGGTAATTCCGGAAGAGGTCATTTGCTTTCAAACGGTATGTTTGGTATAAAATCTTTGGATTCGGCCTTCTTGACATCACGTCAGATCGAAGCCGCACGTATTGCCGCTACGAGATATATGAAGAGGGAAGGTCAATTGTGGATCAAAATATTCCCCGACAAACCGATTACCAAGAAACCATTGGAGGTACGTATGGGTAAAGGTAAGGGAGCACCTGAGTATTTCGTGGCCGTAGTAAAACCTGGTAGAATTATGTTCGAGGTTGCGGGTGTGAATATAGACATTGCAAAAGAAGCATTGAGATTGGCGGCTCAGAAACTGCCCGTCAAAACAAAATTTATAGTTGCTAGGGATTATACTGGTGAGGATTAATAATCGGGAATCATGAAAAACAAGGAGATCAAAGAATTGTCGGTCGAGGAAATAACTCAAAAGCTTGCCGAGTATAAAAAACAGCATGCCGATTTAAAAATGGCCCATTTCGTAACCCCATTGGAGAATCCGCTTCAAATCAGAAAGGTTAGAAGAACGGTCGCTCGATTGGCAACAGAATTAACAAATAGGGAAAACCAATAACTGGTTCTGCTTTATGGAAGAAAAGAGAAACTTAAGAAAGGAAAGAATTGGGGTCGTTACCAGCAATAAAATGGAGAAATCCATTGTCGTTGCAGAGGTAAAGCGTGTGAAGCACCCTATGTACGGTAAGTTCGTCTTGAAAACGAAGAAATATGTAGCGCACGATGAAAAGAACGACTGCAATGAAGGCGATACCGTTAAAATAATGGAGACCAGGCCTTTGAGCAAGACCAAGTGTTGGAGGTTGGTGGAAATCTTAGAAAGAGCTAAATAATTATGTTACAGCAAGAATCAAGGTTAAAGGTAGCGGATAACACAGGGGCAAAAGAGGTTTTGACCATTCGTGTGCTTGGAGGTACAAAAAGAAGATATGCTTCCATTGGCGATAAGATAGTTGTTTCCGTAAAGGAGGCTACGCCTAATGGAGGTATCAAGAAAGGAGCTGTATCGACCGCGGTTGTTGTTCGCACAAAAAAAGAAGTTAGAAGACCTGACGGTTCTTACATCCGTTTCGATGATAATGCCTGTGTTTTGTTGAATCCGACGGGCGAAATGAGAGGAACGCGTGTTTTTGGACCCGTAGCCAGGGAGCTTCGTGATAAGCAGTTCATGAAAATTGTTTCATTGGCCCCTGAGGTACTTTAAAAGAGCTATAATGAAAAAGTTGAAAATTAAAACAGGAGATACCGTACGGATCATAGCCGGTGACCATAAAGGCACCGAGGGCAAGATCATAAAGGTCGACATAGCCAAGAACAAGGCGATTGTCGAAGGTGCCAATATGGTTTCGAAACATGAGAAGCCCAGTGCTAAAAACCCACAGGGAGGCATTACAAAAAAGGAAGCTCCGATTCATATCTCGAACTTGGCGTTGATCGATTCTAAATCAGGAGAAACCACAAGGGTAGGGTTCGAAATGCGTGACGGTAAAAAAGTCAGAGTTTCAAGAAAATCCAATGAAGTAATATAGTTATGGCTTACGTTGCAAGATTGAAGAAAGAATATAGTGAGCGCGTTGTCAATGCGTTGAAAGAGGAGTTCGGTTACAAAAACGTAATGGAAGTCCCTAAATTGGAAAAAATTGTAGTTAGTAGAGGTGTTGGGGCTGCGGTTGCCGATAAGAAACTTATTGACCATGCGGTTGACGAATTGACTATGATAACGGGACAAAAAGCCATACCTACGATGTCCAAAAAAGACGTTGCCGCTTTCAAGTTGCGTAAGGGAATGCCTATTGGAGCGAAAGTCACATTGCGTGGAGAGAGAATGTATGAATTCTTGGATAGATTGGTCACCAGTGCTTTGCCAAGGGTACGCGATTTTCAAGGAATACGTGCAACAGGTTTTGATGGAAGAGGCAATTATAGCCTTGGTGTAACCGAGCAGATCATCTTCCCGGAGATAAACATCGATAAGATCAATCGAATCAATGGTATGGATATAACGTTTGTGACCTCGGCAAATACCGATAAGGAAGCAAAGTCATTATTAACAGAACTAGGATTACCGTTTAAAAAGAAATAACATGGCTAAAGAATCAATGAAGGCCCGCGAAAGAAAAAGGGCGAGAACTGTAGCTAAATACGCTGAGAAGAGAAAGGCTTTGAAAGAGGCCGGTGACTATGAAGCGTTACAGAAACTGCCAAAAAATGCCTCTCCGGTTCGTATGCACAATAGGTGCAAGCTGACAGGAAGACCAAAGGGGTATATGAGAACTTTCGGTATTTCTAGGGTAATGTTCAGGGAAATGGCCAATAAAGGATTGATTCCCGGAGTTAAAAAAGCGAGCTGGTAATTAATTATAAACTGGTTTTAGGTCTGGCTTGAAAAAGCCGGAAACCGATTCCAAAACAGAATAGAAATGGTAACAGATACTATAGCAGATTATTTAACAAGAATTCGAAATGCCAGCCGTGCCGGCCATAGGGTAGTCGAAATACCTGCTTCCGGTGTAAAAAAAGAGATAACGAAGATATTGTTCGATCAAGGCTATATCTTGAGTTATAAGTTTGAAGATGACAAGGTTCAGGAAAAGATCAAGATCGCCCTTAAGTATGATAGGTTGACCAAAGAACCTGTTATAAAAAAATTGCAGCGAGTGAGTAGACCCGGATTGCGCAAGTACGCCGGTTCAAGTGATTTGCCAAGAGTTTTGAACGGATTGGGTATAGCGATCGTATCGACCTCTCATGGTGTAATGACCAGCAAGCAGGCCAAGAACGAGAATGTTGGCGGCGAAGTGTTGTGCTACGTCTATTAATACAATAAAGCGATAGAAAATGTCTAGAATAGGTAATAATCCAATAACGATTCCAGAGGGCGTAACCATAGATGTCCAAGAGAACATGGTTACGGTCAAGGGTAAGTTGGGTGAGTTGACCCAAGAATATTCAGGGGTTTCCATTAAAATAGAGGATGGAGAAGCCGTTGTGTCCCGTCCATCCGATTCTAAGGAGCATAAGGCAAAACATGGTCTTTATAGATCTTTGCTTTCGAATATGGTCGAAGGTGTCTCAAAAGGATGGACTAAGGAACTAGAGTTGGTAGGTGTTGGTTATAGGGCCAGTAACCAAGGACAGAAGTTGGACTTGGCACTTGGTTTTTCGCACAATATAGTTTTCGAACTTGCCCCAGAAGTAAAGGTCGAGACTACTTCCGAAAAAGGAAAGAACCCGACGATAAAGCTTACATCGCATGACAAGCAATTGGTAGGTCACATCGCGGCGAAAATCAGATCGTTCCGTAAACCGGAGCCTTACAAAGGAAAAGGTGTGAAGTTTGTCGGTGAACAATTAAGGAGAAAAGCAGGTAAATCCGCTTAATATTATAGTATTATGAAACTGTCGAAGACACAAAGAAAATATAGGATCCGAAGAAGAATACGAAAAGTTTCTTCAGGAACCGCCGAACGCCCAAGATTAGCTGTTTTCAGGAGCAATAGCGAAATCTATGCCCAGGTGATAGACGATATTGAAGGCAAGACATTGGCGGCCGCTTCTTCCCGTGATAAAGATTTGGCCAAAGTGAAGGGAACCAAGTCTGAAGTTGCTAGCGCAGTAGGTAAGGCTATTGCCGAGAAGGCAAAGGAGGCCGGTATCGAAAAGGTTGCATTCGACAGAGGGGGCAATTTGTATCACGGTCGTGTAAAAGCCTTGGCGGAAGGTGCAAGGGAAGCAGGATTAAAATTCTAATATAAAAGTATGTACCAGAAATACAAAAATGTAGAAACGGTTAAGCCAGGCGGTTTAGAACTTAAAGATAGGTTGGTCGGTGTACAAAGGGTAACCAAGGTCACCAAGGGTGGTCGTGCCTTCGGATTTTCGGCAATCGTTGTCGTAGGTGATGAAAACGGGGTCGTAGGACATGGTTTGGGAAAATCAAAAGAAGTTGCCACCGCCATTGCCAAAGCAATTGAGGATGCCAAGAAAAATTTGATACGTATTCCTTTGGACAAAGCGACGTTGCCGCATGAGCAAAAAGGAAAGTATGGAGGTGCACGTGTCTATATTCAACCGGCTTCCCATGGTACAGGGGTTATTGCCGGTGGAGCTGTTAGGGCAGTATTGGAATCGGTTGGGGTGCATGATGTACTTTCAAAATCACAAGGGTCCTCAAATCCGCATAATGTTGTTAAAGCTACGTTTGACGCACTTTTGCAGTTACGTGGAGCTAACACCGTGGCGCAACAAAGAGGAATTTCCTTGGAAAAAGTTTTTAAAGGATAATTAACGATACAATGGCGAAGATTAGGGTAAAACAGATAAAGAGCGGTATCAAAAAGCCAAAAGATCAGAAGCGAACATTGGAAGCGCTTGGTCTTCGTAAAATCGGTCAAGTCGTCGAGCATGATGACACGCCGAATATTATTGGCATGATAAATAAAGTTAAACATTTGGTTTCTACAGAAGAAGCATAAAAATTAACAGATGAATTTAAGTAATCTAAAACCAGCGCAAGGTTCGGCCAACAGAAGTGGTAAGCGAGTAGGTAGGGGTCAAGGCTCAGGTAAAGGAGGAACGGCGACAAGAGGTCACAAGGGAGCCAAGTCAAGATCGGGTTATTCCAAAAAAATCGGTTTTGAAGGTGGGCAAATGCCACTTCAGAGACGTGTGCCCAAGTTTGGTTTTACCAATATTAACCGTAAGGAGTATCAGGGCATCAATCTAGATAAACTTCAGGCTTTGGTAGATAACAAGATCGTAAAGGATTCTGTGGATCTTGATACCTTGGTCGAAAACGGTTTGGCCAAACGAAAGGATTTGGTAAAAATTCTAGGCGGCGGAGAATTAAAGGCTTCGCTTAAAGTAACGGCACATAAATTTACTGCCACCGCCAAAGCGGCTATTGAAGCAGCAGGTGGGGAGGCAATAAGTTTATAAGAAGAAACTATGAAGAAATTTTTCGAGACCATATCGAATATTTGGAAGATTGAAGAACTTAGGAACAGAATAATTCTGACCTTGGGTCTTCTTTTGGTTTACCGTTTTGGCTGTCAGATCGTACTTCCCGGTATTGATTCTACCCAATTGTCACAATTGGCCTCCAGTACGGATCAGGGTATTTTTGGATTGTTGAACGCCTTCACGGGCGGCGCCTTTTCAAATGCTTCCATATTCGCTCTAGGTATCATGCCGTACATCTCCGCATCGATTGTTGTGCAATTGATGAGTATAGCCATTCCTTATCTTCAAAAATTGGATAAGGAAGGTGAAAGCGGAAGAAAGACGAAAAATCAGATTACCCGATGGTTGACCATTGGAATCTGTATTGTTCAGGCACCGGCATACCTTTATAGCTTGGGAACCATGTTCGGAGTTCCGGACAGTGCATTTGTGCTTGGCAAAGGATTGGATTTTATGATTCCTGCAGTTATTATTTTGGTGACCGGTTGTGTCTTTGCGATGTGGTTGGGTGAAAAGATTACAGATAAGGGTATCGGAAATGGTATTTCTTTGTTGATCATGATCGGGATTATTGCGACCATGCCCCAGTCGTTTGTTCAGGAATTTGTTTCAAGAACCGCCAATAACAATGGAGGATTGATGTTCGTGTTGATCGAAGTGATTATTTGGTTTCTGGTCATTCTTGCCTGTGTATTGTTGGTCATGGCTACACGTCAGATTCCGGTGCAGTATGCAAGAAGAACGGCTTCTGGTGGATACGAGAAAAATATTATGGGATCGCGTCAATATATCCCATTGAAGTTGAACGCCTCCGGTGTTATGCCTATTATCTTTGCGCAGGCAATTATGTTCGTACCAGGGTTGATAGGTGGTGCTTTTGACGATACTGCGGCAGGACAATGGATACAGGTTAATTTTGCCGATATATTCGGTTGGGCGTACAACTTGTTGTTTGCTTTTCTGATTATAATATTTACCTTTTTCTATACGGCGATTACGGTACCAACGAACAAAATGGCAGATGACCTTAAAAGAAGTGGAGGTTTTATACCAGGTATCAGACCGGGAAAGGAAACAGGTGATTTCTTGGATAAGATTATGTCATTGATAACTTTTCCAGGGGCAATATTTTTGGCACTTTTGGCCGTTTTTCCGGCTTTTGTGGTAAAGTTGATGGACGTTCAGGCCGGATGGGCATTGTTCTACGGGGGCACTTCACTTTTGATTATGGTAGGTGTGGCCATAGATACGGTGCAGCAGGTGAATTCTTACCTCTTGAACAGGCATTATGACGGATTGATGAAAACCGGTAAAAACAGAAAAGTAGCATAGATTATGGCTAAACAGGCGGCAATAGAGCAAGATGGGTCCATAATAGAAGCATTGTCAAATGCAATGTTTCGGGTAGAATTGGAGAATGGTCATGTGGTAACGGCTCATATTTCAGGAAAGATGCGTATGCATTATATCAAGTTGCTCCCCGGCGACAAGGTAAAACTTGAAATGAGTCCTTATGACTTGACCAAGGCAAGAATTACTTATAGATACTAAGATAGAGAAAGACAATACGATGAAAGTTAGAGCATCAGTAAAGAAAAGAAGTGCCGAGTGCAAGATTGTGCGTCGAAAAGGCAGGTTGTATGTTATCAACAAAAAGAATCCTAGATTTAAACAAAGACAAGGGTAATTATGGCAAGAATTGCAGGTATCGACATACCAAAAAATAAACGAGGGGTAATTGCACTTACCTATATTTTCGGAATAGGTAAAAGCAGGGCCCAAGAAATTTTGGCAAAAGCCCAAGTTAGTGAAGACACGAAAGTATCCGATTGGAACGATGATGAGATAGGCCGTATCAGGGATGCAGCCTCTTCATATACAATTGAAGGAGAGCTACGTTCCGAGACACAGTTGAACATCAAACGTTTGATGGATATTGGCTGTTACCGTGGAATTCGCCATAGATCTGGGTTGCCGTTAAGAGGCCAACGTACCAAGAATAACTCTAGGACACGAAAAGGAAAAAGAAAAACCGTTGCCAACAAGAAAAAGGCAACTAAATAATAAGTAGGGTATTATGGCAAAGGCAAGTACTAAGACCACCAAAAAAAGAAAGGTCATCATTGATTCGGTCGGCGAGGCACATGTAACGGCATCTTTCAACAATATCATTATTTCCCTAACGAATAAAAAAGGAGATGTCATTTCTTGGTCATCTGCCGGAAAAATGGGCTTTAGGGGTTCTAAGAAAAATACCCCTTATGCTGCTCAAGTGGCCGCGGAAGATTGCAGTAAAGTGGCTCATGAAGCTGGCCTTCGTAAGGTAAAAGTATTCGTAAAAGGACCTGGAAATGGTAGGGAATCGGCAATTCGGTCAATTCACAATTCGGGAATCGAGGTTACCGAAATAATCGATGTGACCCCTATGCCACATAACGGTTGTCGTCCTCCTAAAAGAAGAAGAGTTTAATTTATCACTAATATATTTCACCGAGGTGTAGAGACGATTATCGAAGGATAAGCCTTAATTCATAATCACACCTCCAACTAAAAGAAAATGGCAAGATACACAGGACCAAAAAGTAAGATCGCCCGTAAATTCGGCGAGGCGATTTTCGGGGACGACAAGTCTTTCGAAAAAAAGAATTACCCTCCGGGGATGCACGGCCAGAATAGACGCCGTGGTAAAAAATCGGAATATTCCATTCAATTGATGGAGAAACAAAAGGCCAAGTATACCTATGGTATTTTAGAGCGCCAGTTTCGCAATATTTTTGCTAACGCCAAGAGAAAAGAAGGCGTTACCGGTGAGATATTGCTTCAATTGTGCGAATCACGTTTGGATAATGTGGTTTTTAGAATGGGAATTTCGAATTCAAGAAGAGGTGCAAGACAATTGGTTTCGCACAGGCACATTACCGTAAATGGTGAGTTGGTGAACATACCTTCCTATTCATTGAAACCTGGTGATGTTGTCGGCGTTCGAGAAAAGTCAAAATCGTTGCAAACGATAAATGATGCACTATCGGCCAACAGCAGTGTTTACGAATGGATTACATGGAACTCTGAAAAGATGGAAGGTACTTTCGTTGCCGTGCCCGAGAGAATGCAGATTCCTGAAAATATCAAGGAACAATTAATAGTCGAGCTTTACTCAAAATAACCCAGAACACTAATTTCATATGGCATTATTTAATTTTCAGAAACCCGATAAAGTTATAATGATCGATTCTTCAGATTTCGAAGGGAAATTCGAATTCCGCCCTTTGGAACCTGGTTATGGATTGACTGTTGGGAACGCATTAAGAAGGGTATTGCTTTCTTCATTGGAAGGCCATGCCATAACTTCGGTACGCATCGATGGTGTTGAGCACGAATTTTCAGTGATTCCTGGTGTTGTTGAAGATGTTACCGAGATGATCTTGAATTTAAAGCAGGTTCGGTTTAAAAAACAGATCGATGATTCAGAGGCAGAGGTAGTTTCTATTTCCGTAAGTGGCAAGAATCAATTGACTGCAGGTGATTTTCAAAAATTCATTTCCGGTTATCAAGTTTTGAATCCCGATTTGGTCATCTGCAATATGGATTCCAAGGTGAACATCAATATGGAGATCGTAATCGACAAAGGTCGGGGCTATGTTCCTGCAGAGGAAAACAAAAAGTCTGGTACGGCTTTGGGGACCATTGCCATTGATTCCATTTTCACCCCGATAAAGAATGTAAAATATAGCATTGAGAACTTTCGGGTAGAGCAGAAGACCGATTATGAAAAATTGGTGTTTGAAATTGTTACGGACGGATCGATCCATCCCAAAGACGCTTTGACCGAAGGTGCTAAGGTACTTATACACCACTTCATGTTGTTCTCTGATGAGCGTATTACGCTGGAGGCCGATGAGATTGCCCAGACCGAGACCTATGACGAAGAGTCGTTGCATATGCGCCAATTATTAAAAACAAAATTGGTAGATATGGATTTGTCGGTTCGCGCCTTGAACTGTTTGAAAGCGGCCGAGGTCGATACTTTGGGAGATTTGGTGTCATTCAATAAAAATGACTTGATGAAGTTCAGGAACTTTGGTAAAAAGTCGTTGACAGAACTTGAGGAACTGGTGATCAACAAAGGTTTGAGCTTTGGTATGGACCTTTCTAAATATAAATTGGACAAAGATTAAGTAATCATATTTTGCTCCCTTAAAATATAATTTTAGGGTTTGGTAGCAAGATGATAAATAATAGATAATGAGACACGGTAAAAAAGTCAACCATTTAGGGAGAAAGACAGCGCACAGAAAGGCAATGTTGGCCAATATGGCCTGTTCCTTGATTGAGCATAAACGAATCAATACAACAGTGGCAAAGGCAAAGGCCCTCAAGCAGTTTATTGAACCTTTGATTACAAAATCGAAGGCAGAGAACAATCAAACGGCTGAAAAAGGCACACATAACAGAAGAATTGTTTTTAAAAACCTTCGCGACAAATACGCGGTTTCCGAACTGTTCAGTGAAGTTTCCGAAAAGGTCGGTGATCGGCCAGGAGGTTATACCCGTATTATCAAACTGGGTACACGTTTGGGCGATAATGCCGATATGGCCATGATCGAGCTTGTCGATTTCAATGAACTGTATAATGCAGGCAAGCCGAAGAAGAAATCCACGAGAAGAAGTAGAAGAGGTTCGGGAAGCAAGACCGTTACTCCACCGGTGCCGGCAACAGAATCAAAAGGCGCCGATAAAAATGAAACAGAGGCCAAGGCGGATGATTCGGAAGAATAGAACATTTGCATGTATTAATATTTTAAAAAGGATAGACTTTCTGGTTTATCCTTTTTTTGTGTTTTTTTGTAAAACTAAATTTAAAAGGTAAATGAAATACCAGGAAAGAAAAAAAGCCTTAATTCTACTAGCGGATGGAACAATTTTTCACGGAAAAGCCGTGGGTAATAAGGAGGGTACTGCTTTTGGGGAGGTTTGCTTCAATACCGGCATGACAGGATATCAAGAAATCTTTACGGATCCTTCCTATTTTGGACAACTGATGGTGACCACTAATGCCCACATTGGAAACTATGGTACCAACAAAGATGAAATAGAATCCGGATCGGTTAAGATAGCGGGACTGATCTGTAAGAATTTCAGCTATACATATTCACGACCGGCGGCAGATGCCAGCCTACAGGAATTTCTCGACAAAAGCAACCTGTTTGCGATTTCTGATGTCGATACCAGGGCCCTTGTAAGTTATATTAGGGACAATGGAGCGATGAACGCCGTTATTTCCACAGATGTTGAAAATGTTGCCCAACTGAAGGAAGAACTTGCCAAAGTGCCGAGTATGGAAGGTTTGGAACTGGCCTCTAAGGTCAGTACGGCTACCCCTTATTTTTATGGCGATGAAAAGGCTACCCATAAAATTGCTGCACTTGATATCGGAATCAAAAAGAATATTTTGAGAAACCTTGCCAAAAGAGATGCATACATAAAGGTATTCCCCTATAACGCGACATTCGAAGAAATGTCCGCTTTCGACCCCGATGCGTATTTCATATCGAACGGACCTGGCGATCCCGAGCCTCTCACGGACGCGATCAAAACGGCCAAAAAAATAATAGCCAGTGATAAACCGTTATTCGGTATTTGTCTGGGCCACCAGGTCATTGCTCTGGCCAACGGAGTTTCTACATATAAAATGCATAACGGTCATCGTGGAATAAACCATCCAGTGATGAACTTGCAGACTGGTAAAGGAGAGATTACTTCGCAAAATCATGGCTTTGCCATTAATAGGGAGGAAACAGAGGCGAATGCGAGTCTTGAAATAACCCATGTTCACCTGAACGATAAGACCGTAGCCGGAATACGAATGAAGGACAAAGATGTTTTCTCGGTCCAATACCACCCCGAAGCAAGCCCTGGCCCTCATGATGCCGATTATCTGTTCGATCATTTTTTTGATATGATTAAGTCGGTTTCCCAAATTTGATAGTGCATTTTAAGAATATGTTATTTCATTCACAATATCGATAGCTCGGCCTGTGATTGAACAGGCCGTTTCGTATATTTATATCCTTATAAAACCAATCTTAAAAAATATCACATGAGTATTATTTTGAGCGTTCACGCGAGACAGATTTTAGATTCAAGAGGTAACCCTACAGTAGAGGTCGACGTTATTACCGAGAACGGAATAATGGGCAGGGCGGCGGTGCCTTCCGGTGCTTCAACGGGCGAACATGAGGCCGTAGAATTGCGTGATGGAGGTAATACCTTTATGGGAAAAGGAGTTGGCAAAGCCGTTGCCAACGTGAATACCGAAATTGCCGAAGAGATTCTGGGCATGTCGGTTTTCGAACAAAATTTGATCGATCAAACCATGATCGATCTTGACGGAACGCCGAATAAGTCAAAATTAGGTGCCAATGCAATTTTAGGTGTTTCGTTGGCGGTAGCCAAAGCCGCGGCCAACGAATTGGGAATGTCTTTGTACCGGTACGTAGGTGGGGTGAGTGCGAATACCTTGCCCGTGCCGATGATGAACATTATAAATGGAGGGTCTCACTCCGATGCACCGATAGCTTTTCAAGAATTCATGGTAATGCCCGTAAAGGCAAAAGACTTTTCGCATGCTATGCAAATGGGGACCGAGATTTTCCATAACCTGAAAAAAGTACTGCACGATAGAGGATTGAGTACGGCCGTAGGTGATGAGGGCGGGTTTGCCCCTAATTTGCCCGGAGGTACCGAAGATGCCCTTGATACCATAGCAAAAGCAGTTGAAAAGGCCGGTTATAAATTGGGTAATGATGTTATGATTGCATTGGATTGTGCCTCTGCCGAATTTTACATAGACGGAAAATATGATTATACCAAGTTCGAAGGAGACAAAGGTGTAATAAGAACCTCGGAGGAACAGGCACAATATTTGGCCGACCTGAGTACAAAATATCCGAT
The DNA here is from genome assembly GCA_030428705.1 of Bacteroidia bacterium. Taxonomy (GTDB): domain Bacteria; phylum Bacteroidota; class Bacteroidia; order Flavobacteriales; family Flavobacteriaceae; genus Meishania. The sequence goes on along the minus strand of JAUIDI010000002.1, from coordinate 425,698 downwards.
TATTTCTATCGAAGATGGTATGGACGAAAACGATTGGGAGGGTTGGAAAGTCTTAACTGAAAAAATAGGGGATAAGGTACAACTGGTCGGTGACGATCTTTTCGTTACCAATGTGGAGCGATTGTCTAGGGGAATCGAAGAGGGAATTGCCAATTCCATATTGATAAAAGTAAACCAGATTGGAACCTTGACCGAAACCATTGCCGCCGTGAACATGGCCAAAAATGCTGGTTATACTTCAGTAATGTCGCACCGTTCTGGAGAAACGGAAGACAATACCATTGCCGACCTGGCCGTGGCCTTGAACACTGGTCAAATCAAGACAGGATCAGCTTCGCGTTCGGATCGTATGGCCAAGTACAACCAACTGCTTCGTATCGAGGAAGAGTTGGGTAGTATGGCCTACTATCCACAAAAAAAAGCTTTTAAGGTAAAATAGAAGGATAAAATAAACCTAAGAAGAATCCTTTCCCGATCGATATCTTAGGGAGGGATTCTTTTTATGACCACGATCATATTTTCTTTTGACATAAATATATATCTTGTTATAATCTCGCTTAATCCATTCCGGAATGAATAAATTTCTCTTCGTCGCCGCTGAAAACGATGGTATCCCCAAATGTAAGGCGGGCGGTATGGCTGATGTAGTGCGAGATGTGCCAAGAGAGATTTCAGAACGGGGAGATGAAGTGCATGTCGTGGTTCCTTCCTATTCAAGATTGCACCAAGGGGGTGAATTGAAGGTCAAATTGAACATTATGTTGAGGGGCATGATGTATACCGCTGAGTTGTATGAGGTCGCCCCAAAAAAGGAATTTAAGAATATTCGCCATTACGTAGTCCATCATCCCGAAATTCAAGGAGGGCAGATAGGGCATATCTATCATGATGACCCTAAAGAGCCCTTTTATACCGACAATATTAAGTTTACCATTTTTTGCGCAGCCGTAGCGGAAGCAATTAAACAAGATGCTTTCGGTGAGTTGGACATTGTGCACTTGCACGATTGGCATACCAGCATGCTTTTGTTTCTCAAGACCTATCACCCCGAGTATGGGTCACTTAAAAAAATGCGTTATGTATATACTATCCATAATCTAGCAATCCAAGGTATACGACCATTTATGGACAATTACTCTTCGATATCGAATTGGTTTCCGAACGTACCTTTTGACCCCAAGCTATTAATGGATTATAGATATCAGGATTGTATCAACTTAATGGCCGTTGGCATAAGGCTGGCCGATGCGGTACATACGGTTTCCCCGTCGTACAAAAAAGACGTATTGAAACCGAGTACACCGCCTGAGTTTATAGGCGGTGAAGGCTTAGAGAAAGATTTAAGGACAGCCGATAACGAAGGTCGACTGTTCGGTATTCTGAATGGGTCTAACTATAAAAATGTAAGGGTAGCCAAAAAAGGTAAGATTTACAGGAACATTGTCAAGGCACTTTTTGCCTGGTTGCAGGATGAGTCGAAAAAATACAAGGCTGATTTTCTTGCCCATACTGGTGAAAAGATAATGGATTATGTAGACAATAGGCCTGAATTCATAGTAGCTAGTGTTGCTCGATTGACGGAACAGAAATTTTATTTTTTTAAGCGTTCACCTGAAGTATTGGTGTCTATCCTCAATAAATTAAAAGAAGCCAATGGCGTTTTTATACTATTGGGAACCGGAGACCCTGAGTATGAAAAAATGTTTCGCGAGATTAGCTATGAACACAAGAATTTCATTTTCACTAATGGGCAATCCGAAGATTTGATCGATTCTCTTTATCTGGAAACCAATCTCTATTTTATGCCTAGCCTGTTCGAGCCATGTGGTATCAGTCAAATGTTGGCCATGCGAAACGGAAACCCTTGTTTGGTGCATAAAACTGGTGGCTTGAAAGATACGGTCGAACATCTAAGGACAGGTTTTAGTTTTGGCGGAAAGACCTACGATGAAAAAATCAAGAATATGGTCAAAGTTTTTGAGCTGGCCTTGAAAATATATCGAACAGATCCGGCAAAATGGAAGACTATTCAGGCCAATGCCAAAAAGATGCGGTTTACCTGGAAAAAATCGGTCGATGAATACTACGGAAACCTCTATGCGATACGTATATAGTTTTCCTTTTTACCTGCCATCTATCGCGCTGTTAATAATACCATAAAGGGAATCCGCTAATTGTTAACGTGAAGCGTTTTTCTTAAATTTACAGGAGAATAAATAATAAGAAAATAATCATTATGTCAGACAAAGCTACATTGGAGTATAATGGGAAGAAATATGAGTTTCCCGTCATTGAGGGAACCGAAAACGAACTGGCCATAGACATAAAAACATTGCGTTCCGTGACCAACGGAATGATTACCATAGATCCTGGGTATAAGAACACGGGAAGCTGTGAAAGTGCCATTACTTTTTTGGACGGGGAAAAAGGAATTTTGAGATATCGGGGGTACTCCATTGAAGAACTGGCCGAAAAAGCCGATTTTCTTGAAGTCGCCTATCTCTTGATTTTTGGTGAATTGCCGAATAAAGAACAATTGGCAAAGTTCCATGACGATATCAAGGAAGAGTCGCATATCGATGAAGAAATGAAGAAGATTTTGGACGCCTTTCCGAAATCGGCCCACCCTATGGGCGTTCTTACTTCGCTGACCAGTGCATTGATAGCGTTCAATCCCATATCGGTCAACGTTTCTTCCGAAGAGGCTATGTACCATGCCATTGTACGTATTTTGGCCAAGTTTCCGGTACTTGTCGCTTGGACACTTCGTAAGAAAAAAGGACTTCCACTTGACTATGGCGATGACAGTTTAGGCTACGTTGAGAATTTTCACAAGATGATGTTCAAAAGGCCTAATAAAGAATATACCAAGAACGAGATAGTGATCGAAGCTTTGGACAAACTCTTGATTCTGCATGCCGATCACGAACAGAATTGCTCTACTTCTACGGTTCGAATTGTTGGTTCTTCGCATGCAGGCCTGTTCGCTTCACTTTCTGCGGGAATAGCTGCTTTATGGGGACCTTTGCACGGTGGCGCGAATCAGGCCGTTCTTGAAATGTTGGAAGCTATCGAAGCCGATGGAGGGGATACAAAAAAGTACATGGCCAAAGCCAAGGACAAAGAAGACCCATTTAGATTGATGGGCTTTGGGCATCGCGTTTACAAAAATTTCGACCCGAGGGCCAGGATAATCAAAAAGGCCGCCGATGGGGTTCTGGGCGATCTGGGCATTGAAGATCCTATTTTGGAAATTGCCAAAGGCCTTGAAAAAGAAGCGCTTGAAGATAAGTATTTTGTTGACAGAAAACTTTACCCCAATGTAGATTTTTATTCGGGAATTATCTATAGAGCCTTAGGAATACCCACAGATATGTTCACCGTAATGTTCGCCATGGGAAGATTGCCCGGTTGGATTGCCCAATGGCGCGAAATGCGGTTGCGAAAAGAACCCATTGGAAGACCACGTCAGGTATATATCGGTGAAAATGAGCGTCCTTTCGTATCCGTTGATTTAAGATAGTTCTTTTAAATAACACAAATTGACCGTTCTTTGTTTTTCACTACTCAAAGAACGGTTTTGTTTGCCATCAACGTTATTTTATCCAACTGCAAAATTTCCCTATGCTTAATTTGAACATAAATGATGAGGTATCGCCTTTAAAGGCAGTGGTTTTAGGTACTGCGGAAAGTCCCGGTCCGGTACCATCCCCAGAAGAGGCTTACGACCCCAAATCGTTGGAACACATATTGGCGGGTACCTATCCGAAAGAAGCTGATATGATCGAAGAAATGGAAGCTTTTGCTACGGTTTTTAGAAAATATGATGTCGAGGTTTTTCGTCCTGAAGTGCTTAAGGATTGCAATCAGATTTTTTCCCGCGATATTGCTTTCGTTATTGGTAACAAACTGATAGAAGCCAATATTCTTCCAGATAGGGAGCAAGAGTTTCAGGCGATTTTGCACGTATTGGACAAAATCGATGAGGATAATATTTTGGTTCCTCCTGCCGAAGTCCATGTTGAAGGAGGTGATGTAATGCCATGGAATGACTATATCTTTATTGGAACTTATACGGGAGAGGATTATTCCGAATATATTACTGCTCGGACGAACAAGGCGGCTGTTGAATACATTGCCGAACAATTTCCCGATAAGAAGATCAAGTCGTTCGAATTGCGAAAAAGCAACACCAATGCCAGGAAGAATGCCTTGCATCTCGATTGTTGCTTTCAACCATTGGGCAAGGGCAAGGCCATTTTGCACAAGAACGGGTTTTTGATCGAAGAAGAATACAACTGGTTGGTCGATTTCTTTGGAAAGGAAAATATTTTTGAGATTACGGCAGATGAGATGTACCAGATGTTCAGCAATGTGTTTTCGATTTCCCCTGAAGTTGTTGTATCCGAGAGAAGCTTTACCCGATTGAACGATTGGTTGCGCGAACGGGGCTTTACGGTCGAGGAAATTCCGTATTTTGAAATTGGCAAACAAGAGGGTTTGTTAAGGTGCAGCACTTTGCCTTTGATCCGCGAGTAATATAATCTAGATACCATGCAAATAACGAATACCATTTTGATGATCCGTCCGGTGAATTTTCGCATGAATGAACAGACCGCGGTCAACAATTATTTTATGGAAGATCTGGACCTTAAGAATCAAACCATAAATGCCCGCGCACAGGAAGAGTTCGACAATTTCGTTGTCAAATTGAGGGCAAAGGGAGTCAACGTAATCGTGGTCGATGACAAAAAGGAAAGCGATACACCCGATAGTATTTTCCCCAATAACTGGATTTCTTTTCATGCTAATGGAACTGTTGGACTGTATCCCATGTTCGCAGAAAATAGGAGAAATGAACGCCGTGAGGATATTTTGGATATACTTGAAGAGCAGGGCTTTGTTATCGAAAATATCATGGACTATACGTCTGCCGAAAAAGAGGGTGTTTTTTTGGAAGGTACCGGGAGCATTCTTATGGATCGGGTTCATCAGAAAGCCTATTGTGCCCTTTCTGAAAGAGCGGACGAAGAATTGTTTATTGAATTCTGCGAAGATTTCGATTGCATGCCCGTAATCTTTAAGGCCAATCAGACAGTAGATGGCCAGCGCCTGCCCATTTACCATACCAATGTGATGATGGCTTTGGGAGTAGATTTTGCAATTATCTGTTTGGAGGCCATTGACGATAAAAAAGAACGGAAAAATGTTATCGACCATCTCAAGCAGACCAAAAAAGAAATTATCCCGATTACCGAAGAGCAGATGTACCATTTTGCGGGAAACATGCTCCAGGTTTTGGGAGACGACGACAAAAGGTATCTAGTGATGAGTTCTGCGGCATTTAATAGCTTGGAAAAGGATCAGATACTGAAGATCGAAGAACGCTGCGGGATAATACACAGTTCCTTGGAAACTATCGAAACTTGTGGCGGGGGTAGTGCCCGATGCATGATGGCCGAGGTATTTTTGCCCAAGGCATGATTTATCTGTGGCGTTATCAGGTTGTTCATAAGTCACCTAGTGAAGTGGGTGCATTATCTATTTTATAATCCAACATCTTTTTGAAAAACTTTTGCACTGCTTTGGTATCGGACCGCACCTTGATAAAATAGTTGTCACGATAAATCGTATACATAGCAAAATCGCCCTTATAAATTCTCAATTTGTAGTACGGTACGATCAATGCGAAAGTTTCCAATAATGAACGAAATCGAACGATGATTCCCTTGGGGCGCATTTCGATATTGCAAGTATCTAGATTATTGTCCAGAATCAGGAGATTTCTGATTTCGATGCTGGTTTCCGTAATGAATAATTTTGGCGAGCCGATACCTTTCATTGCCCAACGCTCTTTGAGCGTGAACGGTTTGCCGATCTCCCTATCTATCTTTTTGGTAATTTCCCCGTTGTTGTAAGAAACATTGAGAAGCATAGAACACTTATTTTCCGGCTAGCATAAAGTTAGCGAAAACAGTTCATATCAGGGAGATACTTAACGGCCAAAGCATAAAAAATACGTAGTTTTGCAGCTTTAATTACTGTTCTAGAAGAATATGCAAGAAGTGTTGGCGCAAAAGGTCAAGGAAGCTGTGAAATCCATTTTTGGAATAGACCTCGATAGTGTTGAATTTCAACCAACCCGAAAAGATTTTGAAGGTGATATCACCATTGTGGTCTTTCCGATGTTGCGACAAATAAAGGGAAATCCTGAACAGATAGGGAATCAAATCGGAGAATATCTTCAAAGGGAAGTTGCCGATGTTTCCGGTTTTAACGTCATCAAAGGATTTTTGAACGTGGTGATCTACGACAGCTTTTATCTTGACTTTCTCGAGTCGGTCAGGGATAAGGAAGACTTCGGATTGGTGAAAAGCGACGATTCAAGAGCGGTTATGGTAGAATATTCATCCCCAAATACAAATAAGCCATTGCATTTGGGGCACATTCGTAATAATTTGTTGGGATATTCCGTTGCCGAAATCCTGAAAGCTTCTGGAAAAAAAGTCTATAAGACCCAGATTATCAACGACCGTGGCATACATATCTGCAAGAGTATTTTGGCGTGGCAAAAGTGGGGAAATGGAGAAACTCCTGAAAGTACCGGATTGAAAGGAGATAAACTTGTTGGTAATTTTTATGTAAGGTTCAATGACCGGTATAAGGAAGAAATCGATGCCTTGGTCAGCGAAGGAAAGAACAAGGACGTTGCCGAAAAAGAGGCGCCCTCATTAATCGAAGCACAAGAAATGCTTAAAAAGTGGGAAGCAGGTGACGAAGAAGTGGTTTCGCTTTGGAAAACCATGAATAGCTGGGTATATGATGGCTTTGAGGAAACCTATAAAAATCTCGGGGTCGATTTCGATAAATTGTATTACGAGAGCGATACGTACCTGTTGGGAAAGGATTTTATCGCCGAAGGCCTCAAAAATGAAGTATTCTTTAAAAAGGAGGACGGTAGTGTATGGATCGATCTTACAGATGAGGGTCTTGACGAAAAAATCGTACTACGTTCTGATGGTACGGCGGTATACATGACCCAAGATATCGGTACGGCGATTCAACGGGTAAAGGATTATCCCGATATTGGCGGTATGGTCTATACCGTTGGCAACGAACAGGACTATCATTTCAAGGTACTTTTTTTGATTCTAAAAAAGCTTGGATTTGCCTGGGCCGAAAATCTATACCATTTGAGTTATGGTATGGTCGATTTGCCCAGTGGCAAAATGAAGAGCCGTGAAGGCACTGTGGTAGACGCCGACGACCTGATGGAAGACATGACCGAAACCGCCGGTAGTATTTCGGAAGAGTTGGGAAAATTGGAGGGCTATTCGGAACCTGAGAAACAGGAACTTTACAAAATAATAGGGCTTGGAGCCCTAAAATATTACATACTAAAAGTCGATCCGAAAAAACGGATTCTGTTCGATCCTGAAGAGTCCGTTGATTTTCAAGGAAATACAGGGCCTTTTATACAATATACCTATGCCAGGATCCAATCTATTCTTAGAAAGGCGAAAGACACCAAGGTAGACCTATCGGCGAAAATCGAAGGAACCCTGGTGCTGCATCCTAAGGAAAAGGAACTTATAAAACAAATCATGTTGTTTCCTGAAACCGTTCAATTGGCGGCAGAAAATTATAGTCCTGCATTGATCGCTAATTATACCTATGATTTGGTAAAAGAATTCAATTCTTTCTACCAACAGGTTTCTATTTTAGGCGAGGCCGATGGGCTAAAGAAAACGTTGCGCGTACAATTATCGAAAAAGGTAGGGGACGTAATCAAATCCGGATTCAGGCTTTTGGGTATCGACGTACCCGAACGCATGTAAGATCATGTCTTTAAGCGGGGTATTTACGATGTATTATTGGTGTAATGTTGCACTTCCTTCCGAACAATTTTGTCGTCATCCGTCAGTTATATTGATATGTTCGACTCAGACTATTTAGGAGTTTTATTGTTGCTTTACCTTGTTGGTCATCTTCTATACATTGTCTACTATGCGCTTGGCCTTTTCCAAATCAATCCTTTTGTCCGTTTAAAGCCACTTTCAGAAAAAGAACAGCGACTGATTACGGATAACATTTCTATTTATGGCCGGCTTCCTGAGAAATATAAAAAGAAGTGCAATGATCGCATCGCTTGGTTCAAAACCAGAAAAAAGTTTGTGTATTATGGAGGGACCGAAAAGCAAAATGAACTGACTTTGATTCTTAACGCAACGGCTGTTCTTATGACCCTAGGCCTAAGGGATTATAAGATGGTTCGATCGCTCTTTCGGATCATCGTATACCCAACGGCCTACTATTCCAAAATTAGAAAACGGCACCATTTGGGCGAATACCATCCCAAGTTCAAAACGTTAGTATTCTCGGCCGATAAGATATGGGAAGGTTTTGATCTTCCGAATGATAACAAAAACCTTGCAGTTCATGAATTGGCGCATGCCCTAAGTTTTGAGATGCTCAAAAAAAATTCTTGGGAGGCTAGAAGGTTCAGGGTGGGATTGAAAAAAATAAAGGAACTTTTTGCCAAGGAAGCATTCAGGAAAAAATTGATTTACTCACACAGTATTTTAGGGAATACGGCATGACTGATTTACAAGAGTTTTTTTCTGTTGCGGTCGAGAATTATTTTGAAACGCCGTCTTTTTTCCATACTGAATTTACCGAACTATTCCATATTATTCAACGAATGCTGAATTTTGACTACGAGATAGCCTGCATGTTTGATCCATCTAAAAACGCACCCTAAAACTAATGTTAGGGGTCAGGCCCAAAGATTCTCTCGCTATGGTTTCAATTTCATCCTGATCGTTCAGTTGGTAGTAGGTGTCAAGAACATTGATGCGATTCGAAACGTTCAGTACGGAAGCTCCCAAAGATCCTTGTACCCTAGGGCTAATATCAAAATCGTAAATAACGGAAATATCCGCCCGAAGATATTCGGGGAGACGACTACTATTAGGTTCGGAATAATTGATACGATACGGGAAAAAATCAGTATTTATCGGGTTTTCCTCTGATGGTTCGGTAAAAGGTTTTCCGGTGCGATAATTAAGTCCCAGTCCTAATTTGAGATTGTCGTAAGTGTATGTGCCGGCCAAGGTAAAAGTATGTCGGATATCCAGATTGTTGGGAAACTTATTGGGAATCAAATCCTCGAAATAGTAATCGTTCAAATTATAGGCATAACTGAACCAGATACTGTAATCGACGGTTTTTTTATTGATTAGGAATTCCAATCCCTTGACTTCATATTTGCCGATTTCACCCCCGAACTGAAAGGGGTTCTGGAACCCTTGGGTCTCTGTACTGATGCCTTCCACCTCTTTATAAAAACCTTCGAGGCCGATGTAAAGGTTCCGATTTTGATAGTTTAACCCCAAGGAGGCCTGTTTACTTTTTGTAATGGGCAGTACAGTGCCATCGGAGAGTATCCATCTTCTTTTTTCGATGCCCAGGAAATTCTGCTCCAAATCGACGATCTGGTTCGTGGCCTGACTCTTGAACTCTCCTAGAATTTCGACTTTGAAATGGTCGGTAAGCGAGTAGTTGACGTTTAATCTCGGTTCGATGACGATTTCATCAAAAGTATCTAGATTGTTAAAATAGTTCATACGCCCCCCAATGCGAGCCAAAAGATTTTTATTGGATGATTCATAACCAATTTCGGAAAAGAACGAATGGGTGCGCATCACTTCGAGAATATCACTTTTAAAAGGGGGTTGCGACACATCGGTAAAATTAAGGATGCCGGTTTCACTCAATTGGTATCCGTTCGACCAGTTTAGGTTAACGCCGATATTTGTGAGGGTATTCAGTTTCACTCCTCTTTCCAAAACTCTATTGATCTGTGATAGACTTTGTTGCCCGTTGACCGTAGTGTTTCTAGAATCTAATTCATATTGCGTGGAATATACGTTCAGATGTGATGAGAACGAATCTGACCATGTACTTTCCAAGCTTCCACCGAAAGACAGATTAGTCTGATCGAGCGAACTCTGTGAACTACGTGTTGCATCTTGGTTGGTTTCGTCATAATCCAGTTTGTTGTTGATATTGATAAAACTGAACCTGAGTTTTTGTCGATCGCTGATGTCGTAAAGTAGTTTGCCGGCAAAATCGTAAAAGAAGAAACTGCTATTACGTGTTACTTCCGAATCTTGAAAGGCACGGATGGAAAATTGCTCATAAGCGGGCGTATTTAAAAAATCGGTCAGGGAGCGGCGCGCTGAAAATTGAACCGCAAGTTTGTTGTTAATGGGTACTTGTACATAGGCATCCGTACTTATCAAATTGGCGCCTGCCCCACCAAATATATCTTCCGAAATATCATCAATGGTCCGCATGCTGATCACCCCACTTACCCCGTCACCATATTGGGCACTCGTACCGTTTTTAATAATGGTGACCTTATCGTTCAGATAGGGATTGAACGCGGATATCAACCCAAAAAAATGCCCTGATTGATACATTTTGATACCATCCCAAAGAATAAGGTTCTGATCATTGGTGCCACCGCGAATGTTTATATCGGATACCGTTTCGTCGATACTTTTGATTCCGGGTAAGGCCTGTACGGTCTGCAGCACGTCGGGCTCGATCAAGCCTGGAAGAATTCCGAAAGCGGCCGTGTTCAGGTCGATACTTGCGTCCGATTGTTTTACAAGTCCTGTCGTCAACAGTTCGACCACCACCACTTCGTCAAGTTCCTGATAGTTCTGCGCAAGTAATAGCGTAGCGCACGGATCAGGGTTTATCAACTCTTCGGCATTGACAAAAAGCGGCTTAAAACCCAAATGTTGAATTTGTAGTACTGCATTTCTGGGAATGTTTTCAAGTTGAAAGTTTCCGTCTAAATCGGTAACAATGGCAATTTCGGTTCCCAAGACCTGAACCGTGGCCCCAGGAATGGTATTCTGTTCGAAATTATCCAAGACTATACCGCAGACGGTTACCGTAACACTCTTTGTCAAGGTGTAGTACCGCTCATTGAGTTTTTGAATCTTGATTTGGGTCTGTTTTTGGATATTAGACAAGATTTCTTCCAGGGCCGAACTTTCGGAAGGTATAACCTCGACCGGTCGAATATCTTCGTCTACATAAGAAAACTTGATATCGAATTCTTGCTCAAGCTCTTGAATGTATGCGATAAGTAGCTTTGGTAAGGCCGCTTCCTGCGAATTGCCATTCTTTACGAACAGTGTCAGCAGTATAAAGGTAAGCGTATAAAAAAGGCGTTTACGGCGCGTTTTCGGCATAGAACAGCACTTTATTCCCGTCTAATTTAAACTTTATTCGGGAAGGTACACTTATACTCTGCAACGCCAAATCTGTATCGGTATTGCTAAAGGTACCGGTGAAAAGCTGTTCGGTATTTATATTTTGGGTCTCGACCGTAATGTTGTGCTGTCTTTCAAATTCGTCCAATACATATTTTAGGGGAATACTCTTGAAAGTACTCTCGTTGTTCATCCATGTAGGAACCTTGGTATTTGGGGCATCGGCTTCAACAATTTTTCCGTTGATGGCCATAAATGAAGTACCTGCCGGTAATTTGGTCTCCTGACCATTGAAGGTAACACTGACCAAGCCTTCGTAACAGGTAACTTCAAAAAATCCTTTACGGTTTTCAACATTGAACTGTGTACCGAGAACGGCAACCGTTCCGTCATTGGTTGAAACGGTAAATCTTTTCCCTTTGGCGACCTTGAAAAAGGCCTCACCTTCTAACGAAATATTTCGTTTATCGTCCCACTTTTTTTCACTATATGATATTTCGGAATCGGCGTTCAAGATGATTTCCGATGCATCGGGAAGCAGTACTTCTTTATTCTCGGCATATTGGGTGCTCACATTTTCATCTAAGGAATTCAGATAAAAATAAGAACCTGTGACCAGCACCACTACGGCGGCGGCCACCCGTAAGAACTTTTTGAACGGATGCAATTGAACAACTTTGGTGCTGTTCAGGGCTTGCTTGTTCTTTAAGGCCATCAATGCTTCTTCAATATCAAAATCGGGTGCTTCAAACCTATTTGAAGCTTCAACGATACGTTGATATGAAGCATATGCTTCAGAATTCTTGAATTCCTCAAGCTCCTTCTCATCGAGATCGTTGTTCAACCATTTTGCCAAGTAGTTTTCTTGCATGATTTCTAGCTTTGTGCCTTTATAACATCTAAAAAGGGAAAAACCCTACTTTTACACACATTAATTTTTGAAAATCAGTTGATTACACGTATTTAATCGTTGATTTGCATTATATGCCATCTATTTGTTCGCGCAACGTTTTTAATGCCAAGTGCATTCTTTTTTCGATTGCTTTGATGCTTACGCCTTCCATTTCGGCAATTTCTGCGTATTTCTTTCCATCGATCCGATTTAATAGGAACGTGGTTCGTTGATTTTCGGGCAAATCGTTTAACGCCTTGTCCAATTTTTCCTTGAACTCGTTTTCCTCCAGGACGAATTCTGGCGACTCGTTCGTCGTCTTCAAGGTCTTGTCGGCATACTTCATTCGAACTTTTTCGGCCTTTATGACGTTCAGATAAAGATTATTGGCAATTGTATATACGTACGACTTGGCCTTGGCAGGGGAGACTTTCGCGCAATTCTCCCAAAGTTTCATAAAAGCCTCTTGTACAGCGTCATAAGCTTTTTCCTCATTACCGAATTTATAATAAATATAGTTGAAGATCGTTTTAGAATTAGTCTTGAAGAATTGACTAAATAGCTGTTCCTCACATATGTTTTCGGTATTTTCGGTGCTCAATTGGGCTGGTTTTTTATCAAAGATATTTGAAAAAAATGAAAACCGAGTAGGGTATTTTCAAACTCTGTTGTTTTAGGAAGGTATTAACAAAAAAATCCAAATCGTTATGAAAAAGTTTTTTAAATCTTCGCTGTACTTTGGCCTACTCACGGCAGCTATGGTATTCACTTCGTGTCAAAAAGAGACTTATGATGTCGATGACCCAATGGAGGGAGAGGCGATGTCGGCAACTTCTGCCACTGCTAAATTGATGGAACGCACCGCTTCAAATGATGGTTCTTATGACAATATCGTCGATGGGGCCAGTTGTTTCGATATTCGTTTTCCATATACCGTAAAGGTCAATGGATTGGAAATTACCATTGATTCGAAAGATGACCTCCGTTTGATCGAAGAAATTTTCGATGCTGTTGAGGATGATGAAGATCTTTTGGACATTATTTTTCCTATTACCATAACCATGTCCGATTATTCCGAGATAACCATCAATGGAGAGGCTGAACTCAAGGAGCTTGCCGAGCAATGTTTGGAAGGTGGTGACGACGATGACATTGAATGTATCGATGTGGTATATCCTGTAACTTTTTTCACTTTGGATATTAATTCGGTACAGACGGGCAGTGTAGTTGTTGAAAGCGATATGGAAATGCGCAGGTTCTTCGCCGGACTGGGTGAGAACGACTTGATCAGTATTCAATTTCCAGTTGCTTTTGTAATGTATGACGGTACTGAAGTTACCGTAAACAGCAATGTTGAATTGGCAGCGGCGATCGAGCAGGCCAAAGATCTTTGTGACGAAGATGATGACGATGACTACAATGATGATGATTTTACCGAAGAAAGATTGGACAAGCTCTTGGTAAAATGTCCATGGTTGATTCGAGATGTCGTGCGCGACAACCAAGTTCAAACCGAACAATACTTTGAGTATATTATGAATTTCAAGGAAGACGGTTCGGTGAATGTAATCGATCGGGCGGGCAACAACATCACTGGAGAATGGAGTACATATGTATCCGATTATCGTGTATTGTTGAAACTTGAATTCGATGTATTGGTAGACTTCAATCTCGATTGGTACGTTTACGAGATTTCCGAAGAGAAAATAAAACTATATACGACCGAGGGCAATCGCATTATTATGGAAAACGCCTGTGATATTTTGAACGACGATCCGAATACCTTGCGCGAGATCCTAAGGGAATGTGATTGGATCATTAAAAAGGTAAAAGTCGAAGGTGATGAAATTAAAAGACTTTTAGGTTTTGAGTTCAGTTTTGAGGCCGAAGGTGTTGTAACCCTGAGCGATGGCGAAATCACAAGCGAGGGTAGTTGGGAAATTACTACAAATGACCAAGGCCGTTTGGTTATGGCAATAGTCATGGGCGATGAACCCGGGGTAAGTTTCGAATGGCCGTTGAGCGATCTAAGGGATGACAGATTGAAGTTTGAAATACCGGGAACCGGTTACGAATTGATTTTGGAGCGTAATTGTGATAATGATGAAGCCGATGATGACGTAGTGTGGATTCGAGGTCTATTTGCCGACTCACTTTGGAATGTTGCCCTGTTATCTGTGAATAGCGACCCGATTTCTCAGGCCTATGCTTACGATGATTTTGAATTCAAACAAGATGGAACGATCGTGGTGACCAATCCGAATGGTACAACGGTCGAAACTGGAAGATGGTTGGTCTATCGAAATAGCGAAGGTAAGCTTGAGATGATAATCGCTTTTAATTCAGAAAGCAACTATTATCCGTTGGCGAACGATTACCTCATCGTTGAAGTTGACGAAGACAGATTAGAACTTCGGCACGTCAATGATGAAGACGGAATGAATATTCTTGTACTTGAGAAAAAATAAATTGATCTATGCCCCGACTTTACACCTCGGGGCATTCTAAACCTAATAATATGAAAACTACTTTGAAAAATCTTTTACTTCTTGTCTTGACCGTATTGGTATTTAAATCGTGTTCAAAAGATGATGACGACAATTTAAAGATTGTCGACGCTTCCGAGATTCCGACAATCAAAGCCGAAATCTCCACCGGAGATTGGAGGATTACGTATTATTTTGATTCGGACAAGGACGAAACCTCCGATTACGCCGGTTATGTTTTTACGTTTCAAGAAGATGGGGTTTTGGCGGTCAGCAATGGAAGTACGGCCCTATCGGGTGCTTGGTCGATTACAAGTTCTGACAATAGCAATGACGATAGTAGTTCAAGTGATGTCGATTTTAACATCGTATTCAGTTCACCGGACCTCTTTGAAGAGCTTTCCGATGACTGGGAAATAAAAAAGTACACTTCTACTACCATTGAATTAATTGATATCAGTGGAGGTGATGGTTCGACCGATCTATTGACATTTACCAAAAATTAACACCTTTTCGCCCCACTTCATAAAAAAGAGCATCCCTTGAAAAAGCGATGCTCTTTTTATTTTTTTCATCTCGAGATTTGATTGAAATGCAATGATGCCCTTTCTTGTTCTACAAAGACATATTTTTGACGGTATCAGTCTTTCTTTACCATGGTTATTGTTAAATTTGCCTTTCTTCAAAAATGGTGTGAACGATGTTCGATAATTTAAGCGAGAAACTCGATAAGGCCTTACATGTATTAAAGGGTCACGGACAGATTACTGAAATCAATGTGGCGGAAACCACCAAAGAAGTCAGAAGGGCTTTGTTGGATGCCGATGTCAACTTTAAAATAGCCAAAGAGTTTACGAACAGGGTCAAGGAAAAGGCTTTAGGTCAAAACGTGCTGACAACCTTACAACCGGGCCAGTTGATGGTCAAGATCGTTAAGGATGAATTGACCGAACTAATGGGTGGTGAAACCGAAGGAATCAATCTTTCGGGCACGCCTTCGATTATATTAATGTCAGGATTGCAAGGTTCGGGTAAAACGACTTTTTCCGGAAAGTTGGCGAACTACCTAAAGACAAAAAAGTCCAAAAAACCGTTGTTGGTTGCTTGTGATGTCTATCGACCGGCTGCAATCGATCAATTGCATGTCGTTGGTGAGCAGATCGGTGTCGAAGTCTATTCCGACCGCGAAAACAATGACCCCGTGGCCATTGCCGAGGCGAGTATTGCCAAGGCCAAATCAGAAGGTTTTAACGTTGTCATAATCGATACGGCGGGACGCTTGGCGGTAGATGAGAAAATGATGGACGAGATTTCGAATATCCATAGTGCCATCAAACCCCAGGAAACACTTTTCGTGGTAGATTCCATGACGGGTCAAGATGCCGTGAATACGGCAAAGGCGTTCAATGATGTATTGAATTTCGATGGGGTCATCTTAACAAAATTGGATGGTGATACCCGAGGCGGGGCCGCAATTTCGATTAAATCGGTAGTGGACAAACCGATAAAGTTTATCGGTACGGGCGAGAAAATGGAAGCCATCGATGTTTTCCACCCTTCGCGTATGGCCGACCGTATTTTGGGTATGGGCGATGTCATTTCGCTCGTTGAACGTGCGCAAGAGCAATTCGATGAAGAAGAGGCTCGCAAGATCCAAAAGAAGATAGCAAAGAACAAATTCGGTTTTGATGATTTCTTGACCCAGATCCAACAGATTAAAAAAATGGGGAACATCAAAGACCTGATGGGGATGATTCCAGGTGCAGGAAAGGCTTTAAAAGGACTCGATATCGATGACGATGCGTTCAAACATATCGAGGCGATCATCCATTCGATGACACCTGATGAACGTTCAAATCCTTCAAAGTTGAATGCCAGTCGAAAAAAACGTATTGCCAAAGGTAGCGGAAGAGATGTGCAAGAGGTCAACCAGTTGCTGAAACAATTTGATCAGATGAGTAAAATGATGAAAATGATGCAGGGCGGCGGCGGAAAAAAAATGATGCAGATGATGGGCGGAATGAGGGGACTTAGATAACAAAATAACCAATAGCACTGTACTTATGGAGATACTGGATGGCCGAAAAATATCAAATCAAATAAAGGAAGAGATTGCGACCGAAGTCGCAAAAATGAAAGAAAAAGGGGAGAAGGTCCCTCATTTGGCGGCAGT
The DNA here is from genome assembly GCA_030428705.1 of Bacteroidia bacterium. Classification (GTDB taxonomy): domain Bacteria; phylum Bacteroidota; class Bacteroidia; order Flavobacteriales; family Flavobacteriaceae; genus Meishania. The sequence goes on along the minus strand of JAUIDI010000002.1, from coordinate 408,856 downwards.
AATCGTGGGTAATGATGGTGCGAGCCTTACCTATGTGGGTAGCAAAGTAAGGTCGTGCAAACGGGTAGGTTTTGAATCGACCTTGGTGCAAATGCCCAGTACGACCTCTGAGCAAGAACTTTTGAAGAAAATCAAAGAACTTAACGAGAACGATGATATCGACGGGTTTATCGTCCAACTTCCATTACCCGACCAAATTGATACCCAAAAAGTCATTATGGCTGTACATCCCGATAAAGATGTTGATGGGTTCCATCCGACAAATTTTGGGAAGATGGCCTTGGACATGAGTACCTTCATTCCGGCGACGCCCTTCGGTATACTTGAATTGTTGGAACGCTATAGGGTCGATACCAAGGGAAAACACACCGTTGTTATCGGAAGAAGTCATATCGTGGGCCGTCCGATGAGCATTTTGATGGGAAGAAAGGGATGGCCCGGAAATTCCACGGTAACCCTCACGCATAGCCATACCAAGAATATTACCCAGATTATATCACAGGCTGATATTGTCATTTCCGCCCTTGGCGTGCCAAACTTCCTAAAGGCCGAAATGGTAAAGGATGATGCCGTCATCATCGACGTGGGTATTACGCGGGTGCCTGACGATACCAAAGAAAAGGGATATTATATTGCCGGCGACGTAGATTTCGAAAATGTAAGCAAGAAAGCTTCCTATATTACTCCTGTGCCCGGCGGCGTGGGTCCAATGACCATTGCCATGTTGTTGAAAAACACTCTTTTGGCCAGAGAACGGCATCGTAATTCCAAATAGTTCATTACGAACTGATAGGACGCGAGTCATTCAATTCTTTGGCTTGGGTACTGTCTCCTGGAATGATAATATCTATGTCGTTGCTATCATCGTAATTGCAACTGCTCATTGCAATGATGGCGTTAAAAAGCAATAATAGGCAAACCAGTTTTTTCATATCTGATAATTGGGTAGGCTCGGTGCCTTAACCTAAAACGTTAGAATTGAGGGTTTGGTATTTTGGTTGTCGTTCTAAATCATTACCTTTTCTACAAATTCCGACCGTTATGAAAACCATGCTCCCGTATTCTGTTTTAACCTTTTTTCTTTTGGTTTCGTGCCAATCGAAAGACCGATTGAAAACTGATATGAATTTCTCCATCAATGTTTCTTTTTCCGAAAATGCAAACGCCCAGGCCAAAGATGGTAGATTGCTGCTGATGCTATCGAACAATGATGAAAAAGAACCCCGTTTCCAGATCAATGACGGATTGAATACGCAATTGGTTTTCGGTAGGAACGTTGACCAGATGAAGTCCGGCGAAAAAAAGGTCTTTGACGCTGATGTCTTTGGATTTCCTTATCAGAGTCTTTCCGAAATTCCACCGGGTGAGTACAACGTACAGGCCCTGCTCCATGTTTATGAGACGTTTCACCTATCGACCGGACATACGGTAAAATTGCCAATGGACAACGGGGAAGGCCAGCAATGGAATCGTTCCCCCGGAAACCTCTATAGCAAGCCTTTCAAAATAAATGTAGGCGAGAATGGCATTCAAAATGTGGATGTCGTAATGGATCAAGTCATTCCCCCTATTGAAGAACCAGAGGATACCGAATGGATCAAACATATAAAGATCAGATCCGAAAAGCTCTCCGAATTTTGGGGAAGGGATATGTATTTGGGCGCTCATGTTTTATTGCCCAAGGGATTTGAGGAACATCCCGAGGCGAGGTATCCCCTCATGGTTTTTCACGGACATTTCCCTTCCGATTTTGGGGGATTCCGCACGACACCTCCGAATCTCGATCTGGAACCCGAATATTCGGAGCGTTTTGATCTGGATGGTTACAACATCATTCAGCAACAGGAAGCCTACGATTTTTATAAACGTTGGAACGAACCAGATTTCCCCCGTATGTTGATAATCGAAATCCAACATCCGACACCTTATTACGACGATTCCTATGCAGTGAATTCTGCAAGCCAAGGCCCTTATGGTGATGCCATTACCTACGAGCTTATTCCGTATATCGAAAAAGAATTCCGGGGAATCGGTGAAGGTTGGTCGCGCTTTTTGTACGGTGGTTCCACCGGGGGTTGGGAAGCCTTGGCCGTACAGGTGAAATACCCGGAGGAATATAACGGTTGCTTTGCCGCGTGTCCCGACCCGATTGATTTTAGGGCATACTGCCTTACCAATATCTATGAAGATGACAATGCCTATTACTATAAAAGCGCCAATAAAAAGTTGGAAGTACCCAGTCATCGCAATTATTTAGGACAGGTTCAATCGACTTTGCGCGAAGGCAATCATTTAGAACTGGTTTTGGGCGACAAATCGCGATCGGGGCAACAATGGGATATTTGGGAAGCTACCTATTCACCTCAGGGCGAAGACGGATATCCCGTCAGGCTGTGGGATAAAATGACCGGTAACATTGATCATAAGGTAGCCGAATATTGGAAAGAGAATTACGACCTCCGGCACATTCTGGAGCGTGATTGGGACAAACTCGGTGAGCACCTAAAAGGCAAGATCCATATCTACTGTGGTGATATGGATAATTACTACTTGAACAATGCCGTATATTTGATGGAAGACTTTTTAGAAAGTACAACGGAGCCCTATTACGACGGTGAAGTGCTTTATGGCGATCGGGCCGAACACTGTTGGAACGGCGACCCCGAACAACCAAATGCCATAAGCCGATTACGCTATAATAGCATGTATGTGCCAAAAATAATGAAACGTATTGCCCAGAGTGCCCCAAAAGGTGCCGATTTGACAAGTTGGCGCTATCGATGACGCATTAATTGGAAAATGGAGGATAGAAACGTTTCCCAAATAATTATATGATTGTCCGCAATCAATCATAATTTAGTGTCACCTCGAGCGCAGTCGAGAAGTAATTGAACTTAATGTATTTTAAATGAGGTCTCGACCGCGCACGACCTGACTGGGATTGTTTATTTATGACTGTTTGCGGTCATCCATTAAAAATTAAAACATTTAAGTATGAAACTAGGTGCATTTTCAATCAGTCTGGCGGTCAAAGATTTGGCCGTTTCAAAAGATTTTTACGAGAAGTTGGGTTTTGCCGTATTTGCAGGGTCTATGGAACGGAATTATCTCATTATGAAAAACGAAAATACCCTTGTAGGTTTGTTTCAGGGTATGTTCGAAAACAATATTTTGACCTTCAATCCAGGATGGGATGAAAACGCCCAAAAACTGGAATCATTTGACGATGTACGCGATATTCAGAAAGACTTAAAGAAACACGGCATTCAATTTGCCAGCGAGGCCGATGAGTCAACGACCGGACCGGCAAGTTTCGTGATTACCGATCCCGATGGAAATACTGTTTTGGTCGACCAACATATTTGATAAAGATGGGGGCAAATAGGGTAGCATGGTTCGTTTTTGTTTTTTTGGCAATAGTTATTGGGCTTTATCCCCTATTGTATTTCGTAATAGACCGTGAATTCGGACTTTTGGCTTCGAAAGACGAAGCCCTATTGTCAAATGTGCTTTGGAATATTGGGTTCTATGGGCATATACTTTTTGGCGGTGTTGCGCTGTTGATCGGTTGGGCGCAGTTCAGTAAAAAATTACGGAATGCCAATCTAAAACGTCATCGGAATATCGGTAAGATTTACATGGTTTCGGCCATTATCAGCAGTGTCTGCGCCATTTATATCGCCTTTTATGCCACAGGCGGAATCATATCTTCATTAGGTTTTATCGGGTTGGGCCTCTTGTGGCTATATACCTCGATCAAGGCGTATTTCGCAGTACGAAACAAAGACATGCAACTGCACCAAGGCTTGATGATCTACAGCTATGCCGCTTGTTTTGCCGCCGTAACCCTGCGTATTTGGTTGCCATTATTGGTATTGGGGCTGGGTGATTTTGAACTGGCCTATCGTTTTGTGGCTTGGCTCTGTTGGGTACCCAATATTATCTTTGCTTACTTTTGGGTTCACAGAAAGGGCCTTATCATCGATTAATGTTTAACCATGGATTGATTATGTTTTCAAGAACCACGATTTGTACAATGCTAATCATTTTTTTCTTTACGGTGGGATGTAAGGATTCCTCAAAAAAAGAAAAAATCGTAACAGCTGAAAGTTCCGACGTTACTTCGGGAAACCCCATTTTCGAGGGTTGGTATGCCGATCCCGAAGGAGCGGTTTTTGATGGTACGTATTGGGTGTATCCAACTTTTTCGGACGACTACGATAAACAACTGCATTTCGATGCTTTTTCCTCTAAAGATTTGGTGAATTGGCAAAAACATGAAAACATCTTGGATACCACCAAAATCAAATGGTTGCGGCAGGCCCTTTGGGCACCTTCGATCATTGAAAAAAATGACAAATGCTTTCTCTTTTTTGGTGCCAATGATATTCAAAGACCGGGTAGATTTTCTTATGACCCGAATAATGATATCAACCATTACGGGGGTATTGGGGTTGCCGTAGCGGATAGTCCGGGAGGGCCGTTCGAGGATTATTTGGGCAAGCCTTTGATTTCTGATTTTTACAACGATGCCCAGCCAATCGACCAATTTGTGTTCAAGGATGTCGATGGTACTTATTATTTCTTCTACGGGGGATGGAGTCATTGTAATCTGGGAAAATTGAATGAAGATTTTACAGGATTCATTCCCTGGGAAAATGGCGAACTTTTTAAGGAAATAACTCCTGAAGGCTATGTGGAAGGTCCCTTTATGTTTTTAAGAAACGGCATTTACTATTTCATGTGGTCCGAAGGTAATTGGGGCGATGGCACCTACAAGGTTGCTTATGCCATGTCGGATAGCCCCACGGGTCCTTTTGATCGGATTGGAACTGTGTTGGAATCAAAGGAAGGCGACATAGCCACTGGTGCCGGGCATCATTCTGTTATAAACAAACCCGGTACCGATGAATGGATCATGGTTTATCATCGCAGACCAATACCAAACGAAGACCGTGACCATCGTGTCACCTGTATGGATAAAATGGAGTTCAATGCCGATGGCACGATCAAACCAGTAAAGATGACTTTCGAAGGAGTGCGTTAACACATATTATAAGTTCATTAAATCCAAATACAGACCATTTCTAAACGCCTTATATCTTTTTCTTTAGTATCTTGTTAGCTTGATTGCTCAAAACACTTAAACATGAAATATTTAACGGTCGCACTGATTTTGTTAATGGCAGTGTCTTTGCCCCTTTCGGCCCAATCGGGCAAGGTATTCGACAACCTGTCAATGACTAGTAAGATTTTAAATGGTGAACGCAAATATGCCGTATACCTGCCACCCGATTACGATACTTCCGAGCGAAGCTATCCCGTACTGTACCTTTTGCACGGTGCTACCGATGACCACACGGGTTGGGTACAATTTGGAGAGGTTTTGCGAATAACCGATGAAGCGATTAAAAACGGTACTGCTACACCCATGGTCATTGTAATGCCCGATGCTGATACGGGCCGTATGGGTTATTTCAATGTAGGCGATTGGAAATATGAGGATTTTTTCTTTGAAGAACTCATGCCCCATGTCGAAAAGAAATACCGCATCAAAGGCGAAAAAAGATACCGCGCCGTGGCGGGCCTATCGATGGGCGGGGGAGGTTCTTTTATGTATGCCTTGCACCATCCCGAACTTTTTTCTTCGGCCTGCCCGCTTAGTGCATATGTAGGCCCGCTTACCATGGATCAATTAAAACAACAGTTCGAGCGGCGTAACGAAAAGTATTCCAATGCAGAGTTAAAAGAATATTTTGAAAGGCATAGTGCGCTGAATCTCATTGAAAGTGTTCCCGTTGAAGATATAAAATCCGTACGATGGTATATCGACTGTGGCGATGACGATTTTCTATACGAAGGAAACAGTTTGGTACATATTGCGATGAAGAAAAAAGAGATTCCGCATGAATACCGCGTTCGTGAGGGCCGTCATAGTTGGACGTATTGGCGGGAAGCGTTGCCCACCGTCCTTTCGTTTATATCAGACGCTTTCCATCAACATTAAGAACATATCACATAACATTACCAAATGAAATCTATAGCAATAATGCGTTTTTCCGTATCACTTTTTCTCATCTCGATTTTGGCATTTTCATGCGACAGTACGCCCAAGCTTCCCAAAGAAACCCCTTTGGTCATTTATGAAGATTCCTTGACGGGAATGGTAAGGGCCAAGGAAATTCGCGAAAGCACCCCGGCAGTTGTGGCCGAAGGGTTAGATTTGACCCTTTGGGCATCCGATTCATTGGCACCCGATCCCGTAGCAATGTCGGTCGATAACAAGGGTAGTATCTATTTGACCCGTACCAATCGTCAAAAAAATTCGGAATTCGATATCAGGGGTTACCGCCAATGGATGACCCCTTCCATCTCCTGGCAGACCGTAGAAGATCGTCGCAATTTTTTGAGGGAAACTTTTGCCCCTGAAAAAAGTGGGGAGAATGAGTGGTTTCCTGATTTGAACAATGACACCATTCACGATTGGCATGATTTGGCCGTCGAAAAAGAGGAAGTTTGGCGTTTGGATGATGTAAATAAAGATGGTCTGGCCGATAAATCGACCCGTATTCTTAATGATTTCAATGAAGAAATTACCGATTGCGCGGGGGCTTTGCTTGTTCGTGACGATGATGTCTTTGTAGGGGTTGGTCCCGATATGTGGCGATTGGTCGATACGAACGATGACGAAGTCTTGGATACCAAAACTTCCTTGGCACATGGTTTTGCCGTTCACATCGGGTTTGGAGGTCATGGCATGTCCGGTGCGATCGAAGGTCCCGATGGAAAAATTTATTGGGGTATTGGCGATATTGGGGCCAACATTACCTTGCCCGACGGTACGAACCACAAGTACCCCAATCAAGGAATTATAGTAAGGGCAAATCCTGACGGTAGCGATTTCGAAGTATTTGCCGCCGGACTCAGAAACACCCATGAGTTCGTATTCGATGCCTATGGTAATATTATATCATCAGATAACGATGGCGATCATAGGGGAGAAAGCGAACGCTTGGTGCATATCGTGGAAGGCCACGACGCGGGATGGCGCGCCAATTGGCAATACGGAAAGTATACCGATCCGATGAACAATGGCTATAATGTTTGGATGGACGAAAAGCTATACATCCCAAGGTGGGAAGATCAGGCGGCTTACATTCTTCCACCGATACAGAACTACCACAATGGCCCTACGGGAATGATATTTAATCCCGGTACCGCACTCGGAAAAAAATGGCTCGACAAGTTCTTTTTGGTCGAGTTTGTAGGTAACCCTACCAATTCTCATATATGGTCTTTTGGGCTCAAACAAAAAGGCGCAACATTTGAACTGGATGGTGAGGAAGATATGCTGAGCGGTGTGTTACCGACAGGGATACGTTTCGGACCAGATGGTGCATTGTACTTAGCCGACTGGATTAACGGTTGGAATACCAAAAACTATGGGCGTGTCTGGAAATTGGATGTTTCTGCCGGGAATAATGATCTGGAAACCGAACGAAAGGAAACCGAAAGGCTTATGACGCTTGATTATTCGGATCAATCAATTGATGATTTGGCAGCACTGTTGTCGTATGCCGATATGCGAATTCGTCAAAAGGCCCAATTTGAATTGGCGAAGCGCGGAAACAAAGGTTTTAAGGCTTTCAAAAAGGTTCTTGAAGAGTCGAACGATCAATATGCGAAAATACATAGTATTTGGGGTGTTGGACAGCTGGCAAGTGATGACCTTGATAGGGCCGAGCTTCTATTGGGCCTTCTAGATAGTGAAGATTCGGAAATCATAGCACAGGCTGTGAAGATTTTAGGGGATGTCAAGTATGTTGCGGCCGGACCTTCATTTATTCCTTTGCTTAAACACGGGAATGCGCGTGTAAAATTCTTTGCAGCGCAGGCTTTGGGAAGAATACAGCATAAAGAAGCCGTTCAGCCGCTGTTGGATATGTTGGCGGTCAACAACGACGAAGATAACTATTTGAGACACGCCGCTGTTTTGGCACTTTCAAGAATCGGTGAGGAAGCCCCGATTGTTGCTTTGGAAGGGAATGAAAATCGTAGTCTCCGTATCGCGGCGGTGCTGGTACTGCGTCGAATGCAAAGTCCAGAGGTAGCACGTTTCCTAAAAGATGAAGATGAATTTATCGTTACCGAGGCCGCGCGTGCCATTAATGATGATTGGTCGATAGAGGAGGCTTTGCCCGCTTTGGCCGCTGTTTTGAACGAAGAAAAATTAACGTCCGAGCCTCTTTTGAGAAGAGCCATTAATGCCGCGTTACGGGTAGGTGGTGAACAAGAGTTGAACAATCTGATTGCTTTTGCAAAACGAGCAGAAGTACCTGCCCATTTGAAAGGTGAAGCCTTGGCGGCGGTAGGTACTTGGGCTTCGCCTTCCGTATTGGATCGTGTCGATGGTCGATATCGTGGCGAAATAAAACGTGATGCCGCACCGGTACGACAAAAAATTGAAGGACTTATCCCGGAATTTTTGTTGGAAGCCGATGAGGATATTCTCGTTGCGGTCTCCAAAACCCTAAGCGCTTTGGGAATTGAATCGCAAAACGACCGATTGCGAAAAATCATGATAGCCCATAAATCGCCAAAAGTCCGTTCGGCCATGTTGGAAGCTTTGGGTAACTTGAATTATGAAAATATTGAATCGGCCATGCAGGCGGGTATGAAAGACTCTGATTTCAACGTACGCACTACGGCCCTCGGATTGGTAACAAAGCTGGATGTTTCAAAAGAAGATCTTCCGGCAATTATAGATCCGGTTTTTGTCAACGGCTCAATACGCGAGCAGCAAAAAGCTTTAAGTGTACTAGGTGAAATGCCATTGACGCAAACAGAACCGGTATTGGGCCAAATGATTGCGAAAGCCAAATCAAAAAGGCTATCCTCGGCGGTGATTCTAGATTTGATCGAAGCCGTGGAAGCTTCGGGATCCGAAAAATTAATGGCCGATTTAGGTCCGTTGAAATCGACGGGAAACACGGTCGAAGCTTTTAAAGAAACCTTGGAAGGTGGTGAGTGGTGGCAAGGCCGTAATTTTTTCAATAATAATTCGACCGGACAATGTGTTCGTTGCCACTCGGTAGATGGTGCCGGTGGACAGGTGGGTCCTGCATTGGACAATATTGGAAATGTCTTGAATAGGGAGCAGTTGTTGGAGGCATTGATCAATCCAAGTGCGAGATTGGCGCCTGGTTTTGGCACGGTAACGGTCACGCTCAAAGATGGTCAGGAGGTAATCGGAGTGCTAATGGAAGAAACCGACCGTGAACTCATATTACGCACCAATGATGCCGAGCCCATGGAAATTGCTGTGGAACGGATCAAGAAACGTGAAAATGCCATGTCTAGCATGCCACCAATGGGCAGTGCCATGACAAAACGTGAAATAAGGGATGTTATCGAATATTTGGCCAGTCTTAAGAAAAAGGACATATAGTGGATACCAAAAGGATTGTCGTTCAAGTATTGGTAGCCATCGTTCTCTTTATAATTATTGCTTTGATTATCGAAGGTGATTTTAGCAGGGAAATGATAATCGAAAAATCAAGAAATGGGATTATTTTTGGGGTATTATATGCCATTTATATCGTGGTTAAGGAAAAGTTTATTAAAAGGAACAAGGAAAAATGAAATATAAAAGATTTGGTAGAACCGATTGGCAAGTAAGCGAGGTAGGTTATGGTATGTGGGGAATGGCAGGGTGGACGGAATCGGACGATATTCAGTCAGCAAAATCTTTGGATCTGGCCGTTGAAAATGGTGTCAATTTCTTTGATACAGCTTGGGGCTATGGTGAAGGCCATAGTGAAGAATTGCTGGGGCAATTGGTTCGAAGAAACCCGAATAAAAAATTATATGCCGCTAGCAAGATTCCTCCCAAAAACTTCCAATGGCCTGCGAAGCCCGAGTATACCTTCGAAGAATCCTATCCGACTTCGCATGTTATGGAGTTTACGGAAAAGACATTGAAAAACCTGGGCCTCGAACGGATTGATTTGATGCAGTTTCATACTTGGGACGATGGATGGAGTAACCGAGAAGAATGGCAACGTGCCATTGAAGATTTAAAGGCAGCAGGTAAAATCGCCGCCATGGGAATCAGCGTAAATCGTTGGGAACCCGAAAACGGAATCAAAGCTTTGAAAACGGGAAAGTTAGATGCCGTACAAGTCATTTACAATATTTTCGACCAGAATCCTGAAGACGAACTGTTTCCTTTGTGTGATCAAATGGATATAGGAGTCATCGCTCGGGTGCCCTTCGATGAAGGGACTTTGACCGGTACACTGACCAAAGAAACCGTTTTTCTCGAAGGGGATTGGAGAGGTACATATTTTGTGCCTGAAAACCTTAATTCGAGTGTTGAGCATGCCGATGCTTTAAGACCGTTGATTCCCGAGGGAATGACTATGGCCGAAATGGCATTGCGTTTTATTACAATGAACAAAACGGTCGGTACCATGATTCCTGGAATGCGAAAGGCCCGTAACGTTTTGGCCAATACGGCCATTAGTGATGGACAAGGGCTTTCCACGGATTTATATCAAAAATTAAAAAAGCATCGTTGGGATCGAAAACCCACCGAATGGTCGCAGTAATTTACTTCTAGAAAACGCAACTTACTTATTAAACTCTTGATAAGTCCATCACAATTGCTTCGCTAATGAGATCGAGGCTGACAATCCTTTACGCTTACCTGAAATTATTCAATTTCAACGAGACATAATTTTTTTCGTAATGGTCATATATCGATGATTTTAGGCTTATATCGAAAAAATAGATTAATAGGGTTTAATATGACAAAAATCATTTCTGTTTTGTAGCACGTTCGATAATTTTGTGGGTTTAAGGTAAATAGGTACAACTCCAAATCGGAATCTTTTTAAATAAGCCAAATTAAGAAAATGAAGAAAAGTACTCCAAAGTTTATACGGCTTTTTGTTTTTGTTCTGGCCATAGGTCTTTTATCGTTTATTCCTTTTTTCGCTGGTCCAGGTTTGACGTCTCCAGAACCGATTGGTAAATTTGTGAATGGGACATTTCCTAGTCAACCTCCTACCCATAAACCATATAGAATTGCATTTCCGGACCTTAAGTTCGATTCACCGCTAACGTTTACACCTGTGCCTAATACTAATGTATTGGTCGTAGGGCAACGAAATGGGATGATTTATTCGTTTCAAAACGATGAGGCTGTTGGCAGTAAGAATTTGATTGCCGATTTATCCGATGATGTGGGTATAGTATGGGATGGAGGATTTTTAGGACTTGCCATTCATCCTGAATTTGGACAAGGAAAAAATTATATGTTCGTATGGTACACCACTAAGGACGGACAAGGAAGACATTATCCTAATGGTATGGTGAGCGGCTTTGGGTGTAACCAAGAAGACCACTGGGGAGGCTTTCTCATTTTAAAAAGAATAGAAGTGGACCCAAGTTCTTATTTAATGATACCTGGTTCTGAAATTACCATGATGAAGATGAGATTGTACGGATCCACACACAGGGGTGGAGGTTTGGTTTTTGGGGATGATGGGTTTTTATATGTGACTACTGGAGATCAGTGTGCATATAATAAACCTCAAGATATTGTTGGTAATTTAGATGGAGGGGTATTGCGTATTGATGTCGATATGGATTTTACAAAGAGTCATTCTCCTATTCGAAAAATGCCAGATGATACGCGATTTAGTGATGAGATTTCCGGAGTAGGTTATTTTATTCCAAATGATAATCCTTTTTTGAGCCCTACAGGGGAGAACTTTGAAGAATATTATACGTTGGGTCATAGAAATCCCCATAGAATGACCAAAGACCGCGAAACCGGAATTATGTATATTGGCGAAATTGGTGAGAATACCCATGAGGAAATCAACGTCGTCTCTAAGGGCAAGAATTACGGCTGGCCTGTATTCGAAGGAAACATAGCGGGAGGTTCCAGCTACTGTACTACCATGTACAACGGAATGCCCCATGAACATCCTTTAGTTGCTTTTCCACGTTCCGATGCCAATGCTATTATTGGCGGTTTTGTTTACCGAGGAAGTGAAATGCCAGATTTTTATGGCAAGTATATCTGCGCCGATTATGGCGTGGGTGAAGAGATTTGGGCAGTCGATATCACAACCGGTGAATATGATTTTTTAACCCAGTTTTCACCGACCGATATTATATCATTCGGAGAGGACCATAGTGGAGAATTATATTTATTAAGTCAGGGTGATGATGTTTATTTGTACAGACTTACCCAAAATTCGGGGACTTTTGAAGAGGTTCCGCAGCTTCTGTCACAAACAGGAATTTTTCAGGATATTTTAACGTTGACACCGAATGATGGTGTCATTCCTTACGATATGACCGAGGCCTTTTGGTCTGATGGCGCATTGAAAAAACGATGGATGGCAGTACCTAACAATGGAACACATGATACCCCTGAGGAACAGATTGAGTTTTCTGAGAATGGTGATTGGGAATTTCCTGTTGGTTCCGTTTTGATAAAGCATCTTGAGCTACCTGTGGACGAAGGCGACCCTTCTGTCATCAGAAGATTGGAAACCCGGCTGGTCATTAAAGCTGAGGACGAGTCTTATTATTATTTGGTTTACAAATGGAACGAACAAGGTACGGATGCTGTTCTGTTGAATGATAGCTTGGATGAACAAATAACCGTAACCGAAGAAAATGGCAGTACACGGACCCAGATATGGCATTATCCTAATAGCCCCGAATGTTTTGCCTGTCATGATTCAGGTGGTAGCTTGGGCCCAAGAACACGTTACTTAAATAAGAATATCACCTATGATAAAACGGGTATAAACGCAAACCAATTGGTTACGTTGAGTCATTTGGGTATTTTGAACGAAAGTATCGATGATGCCAAAGCGGCACAATACCAAACCCACAAGGCCATGGATGATCCAACTGCGACCCTGGATGAAAAGGCCCGTTCCTATCTCGATCTTAATTGTGCTTATTGCCATCGTCCAGGTAGATCAGGTGAAAGAGCAGAATTCGACCTAAGGTTGTTCAATACTTTGGAACAAACGGGACTTTTGACTGCTGGCACAAACACACCGATAGGTGTTCCAGGGGAAAAAATACTTGTGCCTGGAGATGCCTCGCAGTCAATACTATATCACAGGACGAATTCGGTGAATACCACCATTATGATGCCACCTTTGGCAAAAAATTTGGTGGATGAAAAAGCCGTTATTTTGATTGAGGAGTGGATTAATCAATTGAATCCTGATACAGGTACTCCAAGCATCCAGCCTGGAAGCTATCGATTGACAAACGTAGGAAGTGGCATGGTGATGGACGTTTTTAATTCTTCAACGGCTTCCTTGGCAGATATTATACAGTCTAATCCGAGTAGTGCCACCAGCCAGCAATTTATGTTCGAATCTGCGGAAAGTGGGTTTTTTACTATCAAGGCCGAACATAGTGACAATTATTTGGATGTGGAACAAAATGGACAAAGTTCTGGTACCAATGTTTTACAATATCCTTTTCATGGGGGTGTTAATCAACAATGGGCAATTGAATCTGTGGGCAATGAAGAGTATGCGATTAAAAGTAGGACAAATGGCTTGTATTTAGGAGTGGAGAATAACTCGACCGAGAATGGGGCGAGTGTAAAGACTTATTTGAACGATGGCTCCGATTTTATGAGATGGAGGTTTACGAGTTTAAGTACTATTGCGGTTTCCGGCGTCTCTCTTTCATCGGGCGAACTTGTTTTGAATGTTGGGGAAAATGTTGATTTAATTGCTTTGATAGACCCAACTAATGCCAGTAATACTGGGGTAACATGGGGTACGAGTGATGCGAATATAGCTACAATTGATGCTAACGGTCGAGTAACGGCAGTAGCCGAAGGTTCGGTCACTATAATAGTTACAACGGATGATGGAGGTTTTACGGCATCACGCGAAATTACCGTTTCGAACGGTATTGTACAAGTTAGCGGAGTAAGCATTTCCTTGGATGAGGTTACATTGGCGGAGGATGAGACCATAGGTTTGACAGCCATAATAGCCCCTTCGAATGCCGCGGATAACTCGGTGGTATGGTCTACCAGTGATGAAAGTATTGCGACGGTCGATGACAATGGCCTGGTAACTGCTATTTCGGAAGGTACGGCTTCAATTATGGTTACGACCAACGACGGAGGTTTTACTGCGACCACGGTGGTCAGCGTCAATAATAATGTAGTACATGTCAACGGGGTAAGCGTTTCCTTGGCCACCGCGATTTTATATGTGGGTGAGACCTTAACTTTGAATGCCACGATATCTCCGGCTAATGCTGACAATGGCGCTGTGGTATGGTCGTCGAGCGATGAAAACATTGCCACCGTGGATGCTAATGGAAACGTAACTGCGCTTTCCGAAGGTTCGGTTTCGATAACGGTGACCGCTACTGACGGCAGCTTTTCTGACACTTCGGAAATAACCGTTCAAGAATTGGAAGAAGCTGATTTTGAGCCAATAATTTATCCGAACCCGACCGAAAGCCAATTGAATGTTGATTTGCGTGCTTATGAATCAAACGAGGTAAGTGTTATGCTATTTAACAGCTTGAGACAAAAATTGGCAGGCAAGGTTTTTGATGTGGAGCACGGTGCTTTTGAGGAAATCGATGTTAGTACACTTTCCAATGGGGTTTATTATATCACTTTCGAGTCGGATGGACACCGAGATGCGAAAGCCTTTATCGTAAACAGATAATCAATGGTTCTAGTATTCGATTAACAAAGGATATTTAAGAAGCGATTTAAGATGGGCAAATTTTTTGGAAAATCTGCTGAAGAACTTTTTCCATTATTTTGCAAACAACTGTCCCATATCCTTAAATGCCTTAAATTCCAAAGCGTTTCCCGCGGGATCTAAAAAGAACATTGTTGCCTGTTCACCGACTTGCCCTTTAAAACGGACATAGGGCTCGATGATGAAATCGATTCCTTTTGATTCCAGTTCTTTTGCAAATGATTGGAAAGTATCCCAAGGCAAGACTACACCGTAGTGCGGTACCGGTACATTATGCCCATCTACCGGGTTATGATGCAAAACATCGTCTCCCACTTTTGGCTTATAGTGAATGACCAGTTGGTGGCCGAATAGATTGAAGTCGACCCAATGGTCGCTGCTTCTGCCTTCTTCACAATTCAACACCTCGCGATAAAAAGTACGGCATTCGGCTAAATTATGAACAGGTATTGCTATATGAAAGGGAGTTAAATTGTCCATATAAAAGATTTGGAATAAAAGTACCCTATTATTACGACTTCAAAAAATCGATAATATGTTCATTCACCTCGTCTTGGTGCAATGAGTGTCCCAGTCCTTCCGTAGATATTAGCTTACTTTCCTTCCAGTTGGCCTGTACTTTGACGGAGGCATGGTACGGGGTAACTTCATCAGATTTGTCGTGAAGAAGTAGTCCTTTTTTGGTATTTCCTTTGACGAATTCGGAAGTTGAAAATTCACGGATATGAAAACCGAATCTATTTAAAACATATTGGTCCAAGGCATACATTGTTCTTTCATTGAATTTTAGAATTTTTTGAAAATGCTCCATAATTTCATAGAATTCAGAAGGTGAAGCTACCGTAACAATTTTAGATACACCGTTACTTTTATTGAGGTGTTCGTTATACAAAACAGTCATTCCACCGAACGAATGGGCTACAAGAAACTCAGGCCTATACCTTTCGATAAGATTTTGTAATATTTTGGCAAAAAGCGGAACATGGAGATGTTTGCCTGAAGAATATCCATGACCTGGGGCATCAAATGCAAGAATATTGAAATTATTTTCCTTTAGTTTGGCAATAAGATTACGCCAACGAAACGAATTACTTTCCCAGCCATGAACCAAAAGAATCGTCGCTTTGTTTCCCGTCCAGTTATAGGTTTGGATTTTATATCCTTCAACTTCCAGCAATTCGTGTTTGGAATTGTTTAGATAGTCTTTTTGTTGCTGTAGTACTTTGCCTTTTCTGACGGTGCAAAAAAGATGAAAGGCTTTTTCTGCAGTTTTTTGAGGAGCGACCAACGATAGTAAGTTGTAATAATGACCATATACCAATGGGACATATTTGCTGATCAGTTTTTTCATTAAGTTTCTTTTTGTAACTTAGTCTTTATTGAATACCAAAAATATTAAATTAATCGTATCGTAAATCACGTTACAAAAAGCAAACATGGTATGGATATGGAAACTATTACTGTAAATCAGAAAGTTATATCTGCAAAAAAATTAAAAAAAATGTTTGGGCATCTTGACCTGCGTGATACGGATTTGATTTGCCCTATTCGAGATGTTATGGCGATGGTATCCGATAAATGGAGTACTTTGATAATAATGTATTTAGGATATTACCCCGTTTTACGATTTAACCAACTTAAGAAAAAGGTGTATGGTATTTCTAACAAAGTACTAAGTGAACGGTTAAAACAGCTAGAGGGTGATGGCTATCTCAAAAGAACGATGTACCCTGAAGTACCCGTACGTGTTGAGTACGAATTGACCGATTTTGGACACTCATATCTTCAAAAGTTGATCGAGCTTACGGAATGGGCACAAAAATACAAGGAGTGTGTATTGTCGAATCGGGCAAATTCGCGGAGAAAATAGCTTGAAATCTTATCAATTGCTATTATTTCATTCTCTAACCCGGTTCCAGATGTCAAGATACATTTTCCAAGTGTCTTCGACTTTCTGCCAGACGACCACATATTTTCCCTTCCAAGTACCGATGGTACCATCCGCTTGTTTGGTCTTGCCCTGATAGTAACCATAGTCATAGGCATAGTTTCCTAAAATATTGACTTCTGACGGTTTGAGTTCGTGGTGCAATGTCGTTACACCTTCAGGTAGCTCCCAATACTTTCGTATGGCCTCGCTACCTTCAATGACCAAAGTGTTGTTTGGAAAAATCTTACCATCCGTGGTGTATGCATTTACTATAGCATCGAGGTCGCCGTCCATATATGCTTTGGAAAAGTTTTTGGCTGCGGTCAATATTTTTTCTTTTTCGACCTCATTGACATGGGAATTTCTTTTGGTACAATCGATTTTCCATGTAGGATAGACTATGGATTCATCTCGTGAGACCCAGGCACCTTCCCAATTGTATCCGTTTCCATCAAGATTCGAAAAGGTTAATCGATAGAAACCTTCACTTCCGTTAGGGGCTTTTTGCTCCCTATAAAGAACAATATCCCCATTACTGTTTTTATTCCCTTCCCAAACGGGTAGAACGGTCGACGGTGTCCCTGAACTATAATAATGGACATACCATTTCGTGCTGTCCACAATGAATTGTCGAATACTTCCGGAATGTTTTCCATCTGCCTTTAAAGTCTCATCGTGCACGGCCATTCCGTTCATAATGTATTTGAATCTCCAAATCATGTCGATCGGGTCGGCCCAGGTTTGATCCGCTTTTCTTGTGGTCGACTTGCAGTCGCACTCACCGATCAAAGGGGCAAAATCCAATAACTCTTGAGATGCCTCCGGATTTGGCAATCCGAAGGGATGCTCCGGGGAGGGTTCATAATTATATTGACAAAAAGAGGAAGTCACACATAGAAATGCCAATAGGGCGAATATTGGTTTCATGGCCGGATAGTTTGCCTTAAAGTAAAGAAAGGTTCGCAAATTGTACCCTGCATTAGGAACAAATTAACAAGACGGGCACCTTTGATATATCAGTCCTTTAAGGGTTTTTTCTTGATCATTCCGCCCTTGATGTCCTTGACCACGTTCATGACGATAAAGGCTTTTTTATCGATTTTATCGATTTCGGTACTAAGTTTGGCGAGTTCAAGCCGAGTGATTACGGTGTATACGATTTCGTTCGAAATCTGCTTTCCATCTATCGCCCTATAACCGCCTTTACCTTGGTAAATGGTACATGCCCTGCCTAATTTCTCGGTCAGCATGATTCTGATTTCCTCACTTTTTTGCGAGACGATGGTAATGCCCATATATTCCTCGACGCCATCGACTACATAGTCGACCGTCTTTGCGGCCACTAAATAGGTAAGAATAGCGTAGAGAGCGGTCTCTATGGATAGTAAATAAGCACCTGCCGAGAAGATAAGAATGTTGATGATCAGCAATACATCACCAACGGTCAAGTGCCATTTTCTACTTAAATATATGGCAAGAACCTCTGTGCCATCTATAACTCCTCCTCCTCGCATGGCCATACCAATGCCCAGGCCAAGAAAAAAGCCTCCAAATACGGCGATCAAAAGTTTATCGTTCGTAATCGTAGGGTAATGAACGAAATGAACGACCAAGGCCAGCACAAGAATCGCTATGATACTTTTGATGGCAAACTTTTGTCCTATAGTCTTGATACCCAACAAAAGGAATGGTGTATTGACCATTACTAAAAGTATGCCCAAGGGAATATTCGATTTGACACGAATCAATAGGGAAACACCGGTGGCACCACCATCGATGAATTCGTTGGGCAATAAAAAGCCCTTTAGGCCAAAACCGGCCGCGAAGATTCCAATAGCAATGAAAAGTATTTCTTTGATGAAATGGGCAAATTCTACTTGACCGGATCGTACTTCTTTTACAAGCTGTTTTTTGGAAATTTTCCCATCTCCTTTTTTGGTCTTCAGTTTGTCCTTGGCACGCCGAACAAGTAAATATTGCAGTAACGGGTTCATAGTATTAATTACTTGTCGGGTTCTTTATTTGGATTTCGATAAAAATGTATAATAGGAGGAAAGAAAGACTTACTTTAAACATCTTTCACTCCCAACCGATCATAAGGTACTTGATTTTCGCCTTATCGGGAATCTGGACGGCCTCAATATTCCTACTTGCGCCATATTGCAGACTAGAAGGCAACTCTTTCTTATCGATGGTAAAATACATATCGCTATCTTTCAATAGGATAACCACATTGTTCATCGAGGTGATTATTTTACGAATGGCATAGTTGTCTTTAACATCTTTAAAGGTGCTGTTTAGACCAATACCCTTGTCGGTCGTAAATCGCGGATCTTCGATTTTGACGTTTTCAATGCCGGGAATACTATCGGCACTCGGTGTCAAGGTCAAGAGGTGTTTGCCCCCCTTTTCGTAAATCTTGATTTTTTTGGTATTGTTCGATAGGTTGACCACAGTGGTGTCTTTGACCACAGAATCTTGGGCATATATTATATCGATGTCACGGGCCAGACTTATTTTGTCCAATTTGCCAATGCTATTGTTGGTAATTAAAAAGGTAGTATCCACTTCTTCCTTACAGCTTACAAATAATAGAAGTATGGTTATAAAAAAATACGTTTTTCTCATATTTCTTAACGAATCACTTTTTTAAGTACACCGAGAACACCCCTTATGAAAGTGGCGCTGGTCAATACTTTTATCACAGGATTTTGTCTTGTACTTCTTCGACTTGATGTTCTTCTGCTCGTTGCCTGGTTCTTTTCTTTCTCGGCTTCTTTTTCGGCCTTTTCTATCTTTTCGTTTAGAATCTCGTATGCACTTTCACGATCGATGACCTCACCATATTTTTTGACCAATTTCGAACTTCTGATAACGGATTTCAGTTCACTGTCGGTCAACACATCCATACGGCTCATCGGCGCGCGCATCAACGTTGCGGCCAAAGGTGTAGGTCTTCCTTTTTCATCCAGGGCCGACACCAGTGCTTCCCCGATTCCCAACGAAGTCAACTCCTCTTTGGTATCATAATAATCCGATAATGGGTAATTTTCCGCAGTAAGTTTAATGGCTTTACGGTCGCGTGCGGTAAAGGCCCGTAATGCATGTTGCACTTTCAATCCCAATTGGGCAAGAACGGCATTCGGTACATCGGTAGGATTTTGCGTGACGAAATACAGGCCGATACCTTTTGAACGGATCAGTTTGACGATGCTCTCGATTTGATCCAACAAAGCTTTTGAGGCTTCATTGAAGATAAGATGGGCCTCATCGATAAAAAGAACCAATTCTGGCTTATCACTGTCTCCCTGTTCTGGAAAAGTAGCATAGATTTCGGCCAATAAACTAAGCATAAACGTTGAAAAAAGTTTGGGCCTATCTTGAATATCGGTCAGGCGAAGGATGTTTATATAGCCCCTGCCATTTTCGTCGATTTGCGTCAAGTCGTCAACTTCGAAAGACTTTTCGCCAAAGAAAAGGTCCGCGCCTTGCTGTTCAAGTTCGATGATCTTGCGAAGAATGGTTCCGGTTGAGCTGGTGGAAATTCGGCCATAATCCTTTTGGAATTCTTTTTTGCCGGTACCCGTGGCATATTGCAGCACTTTTTTAAAATCCTTCAAATCCAATAAGGGCAGTTTGTTATCGTCGCAATACTTAAAGACTACGGCCACAATTCCTTCTTGGGTTTCTGTCAAATCAAGGATTCGGGATAACAATACCGGTCCGAATTCGGATACCGTAGCCCTAAGTTTTACCCCATCTTGTTCCGACAGGGAAAGAATTTCTACCGGAAAACTTTTTGGTTCGAACGGAAGCCCAATTTTCGCGTGCCGCTCGTCGATTTTAGGATGTCCCGGACTAGGTTCCGCGATACCGCTCAAATCTCCTTTTAAATCCATCAACAACACGGGGATTCCCTTATCCGATAAATTTTCGGCAAGTACCTGTAACGATTTGGTTTTCCCAGTTCCGGTGGCCCCTGCAATAAGGCCATGACGGTTCAAGGTCTTCAACGGAATTTTTACAAAGGCATTGGTGACGGCCTCTTGGTTCAGCATGGCGGCACCTAAGGTGATAAAATCCCCTTTTGTGGTGTAGCCCTTTTCGATATGGGCAAAAAATTCTTCTTGGGTACTCATTTAAACAAATTTGGATTAAAAATAGGCATTTTTGCGGGTATATCGGTGCAAGGTATTGTTTGTTTCACATAAACACCTCTGCGTGTTTTTATGTCGTGAAATTGGTGTTGTCAATTTGAATTTTCTGCCCGACAGCACCTATCTTTGCCGAATGGTCAGAGATGAAGTGATGCATTTGGTGGATAAAGGTGAAATGCTGCCGCTGATGGAGGAATTCTACACGATTCAGGGAGAGGGATTCCACAAAGGTACTGCCGCTTATTTTATTCGTGTGGGCGGGTGCGACGTAGGATGTCACTGGTGCGATGTGAAAGAAAGTTGGAATGCGGATACCCATCCGCCGACAGATATTATGCAAATTGTTGAAAATGCGGCCAAATATTCCAATACCATTGTGGTAACGGGAGGGGAACCCTTGACATGGAATATGGATCCTTTGACCGATGCGCTCAAGGCGAAACAATTACAGACCCATATCGAAACTTCGGGGGCTTATCCCCTAACAGGAAAATGGGATTGGATCTGTCTTTCCCCGAAAAAAAACAAACTGCCCAAAGTTGGGATTTACAAAAAAGCGCACGAGCTTAAAATTATCGTTTACAATAGGCATGATTTGGTCTTCGCCGAAGAAGAGGCCTCAAAAGTAAGTAAGGATTGTATTTTGTACCTACAACCAGAATGGAGCGTGCGCGAAAAGGTGACCCCTTTGATCGTTGACTATGTGATGCAAAATCCGAAATGGAAAGTTTCGTTGCAGACTCATAAATACCTCAATATTCCTTAGTTTTTGGAAAATGGCGAAAACCTATCTTCCGCCATTGGCCTGTGAATCCAAAATACACTCGTTGTCGAGACCCGGTGCCACAACGGCGCCTTTAGAAGCACTCTTTTGCAACATTTGGAGTACGCTACTTCCAGAAAGCGAACATGCGGAATGGAGTCCGCCGGTCAGATTTGTACTTTTGGCCGAAAGCGCAGTTTTGCTCGAAGGGCCGAGCTGGAGTTCGGCGCGCATGAGGCATCCTTCCACAGTACAATGGTTATTGCCTACTTCTTTACCATTGGCGTCTACTATGGTTCCTTCATGGTCATTGACCGATGGCGAACCTAGATTGACAAGGCCGAAAAGGTGACCGAATTCATGGTTCAACGTGGCGATTTCAACATCGGCATTTGAAATAATGGCACTTTGACCGGCCAATTTTCGAACGGTGGCCTCATGGATTACCATAGAAGTATTTCGGTATACGGCACCCAGGGTCACGAGCTCTTCATCTTCGTCGTCATCGTCAGAAGGAGCGTCGGCAAAATAAATGTATATGGCCAAAGTACTGCCCGAATTATAAACGGTTCTGTTTGCACTTTCCAAATCGGCTATCTCCTGTAAGGTCAGGGTCTCTTCATCAGGCGATTCTAGTTCGTTGTAAACGATCTCTATATCTTGCTTGAAAGTATATCTCTTTATGAAATTGACAAAAGCATCAATAGCAGACGGGGTAGGTTTGAAGCCCGTTACGTGAGCGACTTCGATGAGCAATTTGTCGAAACGGTCGTTCGAGAGTATGTCGGCCGCCGAATCGCCCGTGCCCAACAAATTGGCCGACTTGTCAATAGGGATTTCTTTTTCGGTTTCCGTACTGTTTTTAGAGCACCCGATCAATAGGCCAAAGCACATGATGATCGATGCTATAACATAGTTTT
This sequence comes from Bacteroidia bacterium, assembly GCA_030428705.1. Classification (GTDB taxonomy): domain Bacteria; phylum Bacteroidota; class Bacteroidia; order Flavobacteriales; family Flavobacteriaceae; genus Meishania. The sequence goes on along the minus strand of JAUIDI010000002.1, from coordinate 386,303 downwards.
TCATTTGGAGGCAATTTTAAAAAGATAACGCAAAAAGCGTGCCTACTAGTATTATTTAAGCGTCAATCTTGCCAAATAATCATAATGTTCGCCTTGCATTACCAACTCACAGTTCAGGGCGTTGGCGGTTGCAGCATGCTCTAAGGTATTAAAATCGCAATATAACCACCAAAAAGAATCGCTTCTTACGCCCTTATATTCCATGACAAATTCCACTTCGCCATAATAACCTGTCGTATCGGGCAACCATCTTCCACCATCCTCATCCTCATCGAACATATACATTATGTCGCTCGAATCGACAATTACTTGCCCGTTTTGATTTATCAAGGTTTTTATATGCGATAGGAAACGATCCAAGCGATCGAGCTTTTCGGCAAGGCCCAGCCCGTTCATTAATAACAGAACCGTGTCGAAACGCTCTCCTTCGAAATCATATAAATTTCCTAATCGAGCATTTTTTATACCGCGTAGCTTACATGTTTCAACGGCTCCTTTGGAATTGTCCAACGCAGTGACTTCGTAGTTTTTCTCTTGTAAATAAAGACTATGGCTTCCCGCACCACAACCAATATCCAAAATGGTTCCCTGACATAATTTCAAAGCCTTTTGTTCTATAGCCGGCATTTCGTGGAATCCCCTAAAGAAGTGAGGTAACGGAATTATATCTTGCTCATCGAGCGAAGAGTACGTTATGATATCTTCGGTATATTTCCCATTCAGGTAATCCAATAGGGCCATTCCCATAATATCCATAACCGACACATTGCGTTTCAGAATGCAAAAATGCCTCTTTTATCGATTTGTTACCTAGTTTTGATACATTAATGATTGCAAATGGATGAAATTTTAAAACAATTACCGATTCGGGCCAAGGAAAAGCGCGCTGAGAATTTGAAGTTTTTTCGTAGACTCAAAAAGAAAGCCCCAAAAAAATTGGATTATCTCATGCAAGAACTCCATGAAGCCGAATTTCAAGAGACCGACTGTTTGCAATGTGCTAATTGCTGTAAAACTACGGGGCCACTTTTTACCAATGCCGATATTGGTCGCATTTCAAAACACCTTCGCTTAAAACAGCAACAATTCATAGGTACCTACCTAAGGATCGATGAGGACAATGACCACGTTTTGCAGCAAGTACCATGTGCTTTTTTGGGAAATGACAATATTTGTTCGATTTATGAAGTAAGGCCGAAGGCTTGTCGTGAATTTCCGCACACGGATCGAAAAAAGTTTCATCAGATCAGTAATCTGACGATGAAAAACGTATCCATTTGTCCGGCGGCTTTCAATATCGTTGAAAAAATGAAAAAAAGAATGGGTTAGCTGGTAGGATGGCAATAAGGTTTCTAAATTATAAAAACCTCAAAGTGTTCAAGACTATTGAATAACCAATTTCTTATTTTTAGTTCATGGAAGACATCCTACATTATTTTGAAAACATTCCTTCGGCCCACCGAAGTTTGATACTTGTCGGTGGACTCACTTTTTTTTGGATTTTAGAAGGCCTCGTACCACTTTATAAATTCGATTACAAAAAATGGAAGCATGCCTGGCCGAATCTTTTCTTTACGTTCACCACGGTATTGATCAATTTTTTATTGGCTTTTTTGTTGTTGAAAACAGGCGATTGGGTAATGGCCGAAGATTTTGGGATCATCAATTGGTTTTCTGACATGCCTTTATGGGCCTACGTCGTTCTTGGGGTTATGCTACTTGATTTTTTTGGGGCCTATCTTCCCCATTTTGTCGAGCATAACATAAAACCACTTTGGATGATCCATTTGGTCCACCACACGGATCATAAGGTCGATACTACGACGGCCAACAGGCACCATCCTTTTGAAAGCTTCATCCGGTATGCCTTTACCCTTTTCGGAGTTTTTATTGTAGGGGCGCCTATGGGCGTTGTCATGTTGTACCAGTCACTTTCATTGGTCGCCACACAATTTGGGCATGCCAACATAAAACTGCCAAAAAAGGTGGATGATATCTTAAGTTGGATCATCGTTTCGCCCGATATGCATAAAGTGCACCATCACTATATGTTACCCTATACCGACTCGAACTATGGCAATATTTTTTCGATTTGGGACAGGATGTTGGGCACCTTCATGAAGTTGGATACGAAAGTTATTGTTTATGGCGTGGATACTTTTCCCGATGAGGTAAAGAACGGTAATCTGCTCGAACTGTTGAAACAGCCTTTTCATAAATATAGAAAGCCTACCGCTGGATTTCAAAAAGATGCTTAATACCTCAAATATTTTTGTCTAATGGTTTTGAACCGGTTCAGGTCATCCGCCCAGGTTGCCTTGATTTCCGCTTCTGTTTTTCCATCCTCTAACTGTTGTTGCAATTTTTCGGTGCCCGCATGTCTCGTGAATCCACTAGTGTTGAAAACCTTTTCCTTGTCATCGGCATTTTGATAGGCGTCGATGAGCCACATCAAAGAGACTTCGTTCATTCTGGGTATTTGTGACAAGTCTTTTCCATAACAAAGTTCGCCCTCTTGCTTAGGGTTTTTTGCTCCGAAATTGGGTTGAGGGGTGTATGTGAAATTATACTGTGTAGCATCTAAAAAGGATGCGCCATACCTTTGAAATTGAAATTCGGTTCCCCGCCCGGCATTGATATTGGTGCCTTCAAAGAGACCTAGGCTTGGGTACAGGTTTATGGCCGTGTCGTTGGGCAGGTTCGGCGAAGGTCGAATCGGAAGATGGTATTCGCTTTCATGCGTCCAGTTTTCAAGAGGTATTACGGTCAAGTCTGCCTTGGTATTATTTTCCAACCAGCCTTCACCATTGATCATTTGGGCGTATTCACCTATGGTCATGCCATAGACGAGGGGTATTGGCGTCATGCCCAAAAACCCCGAATGTTCGATTTCCATGGTCGGGCCGTCCACATAATGCCCATTCGGATTTGGCCGATCCAAAACGATTATCGGAACACCATGGTCGGCACAGGCTTCCATGACCAATTGCAATGTCGCGATATAGGTATAGAACCGTACGCCGACATCTTGAATATCGAAAAGAACGACATCAAGATCTGCCAATTGTTCTGCAGATGGTTTTCTGTTTTTGCCATACAATGAAATCAATGGCAATCCTGTTTTTGGATCCGTTCCGTCGGTAACTTTTTCGCCCGCGTCGGCCTGCCCTCTAAAACCATGTTCAGGGGCAAAGACTTTTTTGATATCCACTTGTAACGAAAGCAACGAGTCGACCAAATGGGTATAACCGTCCTCGCCCTTAAAGATGACCGTGGTCTGGTTGGCCACCACCCCTACTTTTTTTCCGTTCAATAACGGTAAATATTGATCGGTTCTATTTGCCGCTACCACAATAGGTTTATTGGCCTGCTGTTGCATTTCGGGTTCTTTGTCCGCTATTTCATTGTCGGGCTTTTTCGATTGGTTTCCGCAGGCCGCGACCAATAAAACCCACAATAAAACTGTATTTTTGATTCCGGATAAAATCGCCATAACTTGAATTTAGAATATTTTATAGCCAAGCGGCTTATTAAGGGTAAGGAACATAAAATTAGTATTTCCGCCCCAATTATAAAAATAGCGATTGCCGCCATTGCCTTAGGTTTGATCATGATGTTGGTCGCCATAGCTTCTAGCGAAGGCCTAAAACTGAAGATCCGCGAAAAGGTTTCCGCTTTTAACGGACATATTCAGATTACCAATTACGATAATAATTTTTCAGATGTGTCGGTGGCCCCGGTTTCTTTGGAACAGGACTTTTATCCCAAATTTACCTCTGTCGAAGGCATCGAGCATATACAGGCCGTTGCGACAAAAGCAGGGATCATCCGTACCGAGGAGACATTCGAGGGAATAATCGCAAAGGGCATTGGACCCGATTACAATTGGAAGATATTCGAAGAATACATCGTTGAAGGGGAGCTTCCGGAGTGCTCGGGGGAACTTAACAATGAGGTGCTTATTTCAAGGCTGACGGCCAATCGCCTGAACTTAAAGATAGGGGACTCCTTCAATACCTTTTTCCTGAAGGATGGTGATGCTTCGCAGGTGCCCAATCAGCGAAGGTTCGAGATAGTCGGTATTTATGATAGTGGTTTCGAAGAAATCGATGCGCTTTATATTTTCATCGATGTCCGCCACATTCAGCGCATGAATAAATGGGAGGCCGATCAAATCGGTAAATTCGAGGTCTTTCTGACCGATTTTGATGCTATGCAACAAAAAGAGAATGAGATACGCGGACAAATAGTCGCAACTTTGGATACGCAGACCATAAGGCAAAAATATTACAAGATTTTCGAGTGGATCGGTCTTTTTGACTTCAACGTGGCGATAATCATCGGTATCATGATTATTGTGGGAGGCATCAATATGATTACGGCACTTTTGGTACTTATCTTGGAACGTACCCAAATGATAGGTATACTAAAAGCTCTGGGAACCCCGAACTGGAGCATTCGAAAAGTCTTTTTGTACAATGCGGCGCATTTGATCGCCATAGGGCTTTTATGGGGCAATGTGATAGGTCTCGGTTTTATCTGGTTACAGAACAAGTTCAAGATTTTCAAATTTCCGAACCCGGAGGAGTATTATATCGATTATATTCCGGTACATATTGATGTGCCCACCGTGGTTCTATTGAATATCGGTGTTTTGATGCTTTGCTTGCTGATGTTGTTGGTACCTTCCTATATCGTTACGAAGATTACTCCTGTAAAGGCTATGAAGTTCGAATAACGGTGGAGCAACCTTAAAACTGCTACTTTTGAAAAGTAAATGAAATACGCTAAGAATATACTTGAGACCATTGGCAATACGCCCCTTGTCAAGCTGAACAGGTTAACCGACGAATTACCGTGTCTCGTGCTGGCAAAATATGAAACTTTTAATCCGGGTAATTCGGTGAAGGACCGTATGGCCCTGAAGATGATCGAAGATGCCGAGGAAAAAGGCTTGTTAAAACCGGGCGGCACCATAATCGAAGGTACATCCGGCAATACGGGAATGGGCCTTGCCCTGGCTGCCACGATCAAAGGTTACAAATTGATCTGCGTTATCAACGACAAGCAATCGAAGGAAAAAATAGATGTGCTCAAGGCAATGGGAAGCAAGGTCTATGTTTGCCCCACCGACGTTGAACCTGACGATCCGAGGAGCTATTATTCCACCGCACGGCGTTTGGCCGACGAAATACCCAATGCGTGGTATGTCAACCAATATGACAACAAATCGAATACCAAGGCACATTATTTAAGTACGGGGCCAGAAATTTGGAAACAGACCGATGGCAAGGTCACCCATTTTGTGGTCGGTGTTGGTACAGGAGGTACCATTTCCGGGGTTGGTTCTTATTTAAAGGAACAAAATCCTGATATCAAGGTGTGGGGCGTCGATACCTATGGTTCGGTCTTTAAAAAGTATCATGAAACCGGTATTTTCGACAAGAACGAAATTTATCCCTATGTTACTGAGGGTATCGGGGAAGATATACTTCCGGAAAACGTGAATTTTGAGATTATCGACGGTTTTACCAAGGTAACCGACAAAGATGCCGCTATTTATACCCAAAGATTGGCCAAGGAAGAGGCCATGTTCTTGGGTAATTCCGCAGGTGCGGCTATTAAGGGGGTATTACAGTTGCAGGAACATTTTACCAAAGACGATGTTGTGGTCGTACTTTTTCACGATCATGGTAGTCGATATGTGGGCAAGATGTTCAACGACCAGTGGATGCGTGAAAAAGGCTTTCTTCCGTGAATTCCATATCTTGTTGTAAAATGTTCGATATGAGGTTAAATAATTATAGTATAGCACGTTCTTGTCTAGTTGTCTTGCTTGTGATTCTGGTTAGTTTGAATTTGTCATGTATCAATGACGATGGCATATCGCCCTCGACCGAACAAGAAGAAGAGAACTACATACAAGTAAATCCTGAAGATCGTTTGCCGCAGGTTTCGATCAACACAAATGGCGCCCTCATCGTTGACGAGCCTAAAATCAATGCGCAAATGGTTATCAATACCCCTAGCGGTGTAGATTTTGAGGGCAAAATAGGAATTGAAATCAGGGGCAAATCTTCGCAAATGTTTCCCAAAAAATCATTCGGTTTCGAGACAAGGGATGCCGATGACGAAGATCTGGATGTATCGTTATTGGGGCTTCCGGAAGAATCAGATTGGATTTTTTATGCACCCTACAGCGATAAATCTTTGATTAGAAATAAACTTATCTATGACCTTTCAAATGAGATAGGTCGTTATGCAAGTCGAAGCCAATTTGTGGAAGTGACCATTAATGATTTTTATCAGGGAGTTTATGTATTCATGGAAAAACTGAAACGGGATTCCGAGAGGATCGATGTCAATAAATTAAGTGAAGATGAAATCTCCGGCGAAGACCTGACCGGGGGTTATATTCTAAAAATAGACAAAGCGGACGGCCCTAATTTCGGAACGGATTATACCGACTTCAATTCGTTCCTTTCTTTATACGAACCTAACAATTCCAATGCAGGCCAGTCAATTCGTTTTTTGTACGAATATCCCAAAGAAGAAGATATTACCTCAGAACAAAAGATCTATATATCGGACTATATTGAACAATTCGAAGATGCTCTGGCTTCGGATGATTTTGCAAATCCTACAATAGGATATGCCGCATTCATAGATACCGGCAGTTTTATCGATTTCTTCTTGCTCAACGAACTTTCGAACAATGTTGATGGGTATCGCCTGAGCACTTTTCTGCAAAAGGATAAAAATGGAAAATTACAAATGGGTCCTATTTGGGATTTTAACCTTGCCTTTGGCAATGCAGATTATTGCGGTGGCGGTGAGACAAATGTTTGGGCCTATAAGTTCAATGAACGATGTTCCGATGATTTTTGGCAGATACCTTTTTGGTGGGATAGACTTTTGCAAGACCCTGCTTTCGTAAATCAAGTAAAAGAACGCTGGAACACTTTGAGGTCCGGGACTTTTTCGCAAACTGCTATCCATTCCAAGATTGATGCCGATATTGACATCTTGACAAAAGCCGGTGCGATAAACACCAATTTTAATACATGGAGAATTCTGGGTACTTATGTCTGGCCCAATAATTTTGTAGGAAGCTCCCATAACGAAGAGCTTGAATATTTGAAGGGCTGGATAGCCGACCGACTGACTTGGCTTGATGGAGCTATCGCAGCACTATAGAGAAAAAATGATTTCATTAAAACATAAAGGTCAGTTGGCCAGGATCGATATTGGTGAATTGACAGGCTATTCTGTCGAAGGCCATGAATATATGCATCAAAAGGGAAGTCCGGGTTGGCGCAATACTGATACCGAAATGTTCCCGATAATCGGTCCGACGGCCGAGGCTGATTTTCGAATACAAACACCAAAGGGAATGGCCGTTCAGGATCAACACGGATTGCTTCGTGAGGTGCCCTATGAATTAATAAAGCAATCGGAAACCCAAGCGACATATCTGAAAAAGTATAAAGCTGGTAACAGAGTGGTGAACTCAAAATACCCTGAAAAGTCGGATGAAAAAGAACTTTTTTGGCCCTACGACTTTGAGTTTGAAAAACGGATACGGATTTTAGAAAGTGGACTTTCCGTTAGTTTTAAAATTAATGCCGAAAAAGGAATGCCCTTTATGTTGGGCTACCATCCTGCTTTTCGATTGTCGGTTAAAAATCCTATTATAAAGGCCAATGGTAGGAGCATTTCGTTAGCGGAAGTTTTAGCCGTAGGCAGTCGGGCATTACAAGTGCCTGATTGCAATGATATTGTATTGAACGATTCAAAACGGTTACGTATCAAAACCGAAGGGTTCAAAAGTTTTATGTTATGGACGGAAGTCCCCAATATGGTATGCATCGAACCCATTACTTTTTATCCCTATGTCGTCGAACAACGAAATTTGCACCGAGGTTTCCAAACTATGGAAAGTAGTTCGGCGACATTCAAGGTGACCATTTCCCCAAAATAAATCCGTTTCGAAACCAGCCCGATACACTTTATTGTATTTTTATCGGGTACTGAATACTTTTTACAAAAACACACAGGATGAAAAAGATACTTTTACTTTTGTCCCTAACGATTTGTCTAACTCTAAATGCTCAGGAGACCATGGATGAATTACCTTATTCTACCATTCCCGAAGTGCCAAAAAACTACACCGCTGGCACCGTTGTTTCACGTATGATTGACGGATTGGGATTTCGCTATTATTGGGCGACCGAAAGGCTCACCGAGAACAATTTTGATTACCGGCCAAATGATGAAGGTCGTAGTATTAGGGAAACGATGGAGCATATATATGCTTTATCGAATACGATTGCGAATACCGCGAAAAAAGTACCGAACGACCGCACGGTCAAGATGGAAATTCCACCAGTTCAGGATCTTCGAAAACTGACTTTGCAAAACCTTGAAACTGCCAGTATTGTCTTTAAAGAGGCAAAAGATTTATCGGAATATTCGATTGTTTTTAAGAATAAAGAAGGTTCGGCCGAATTTCCTTTTTGGAACCAGATCAACGGCCCCATCGAAGATGCCGTTTGGCATGCCGGACAATTGGTTGTTATGCGCCGCTCGGCAGGCAATCCCATTAACCCCAAAGTCAATGTTTTTTTAGGGAAATTGAATGATTGAAAACAATGGGATAAGAATTAAAATCGGTCAAGAATTAATTTCTCTGGAACGTGAAATATGAATTGGTTTAGCACTTTTGAACAATGAAAACCCATCTGACCATATTTTTAGCTCCGCTATAAAGGAATATGACGGGGGAGGGATACCAGGTACTAAAAGAATACTTTAAGGGGCATGTATTGTGCTAGCGACTTTTCAACGGACTCATGGAGCCCGTAAAAACTAAGTATTGGCAACCAATCTTGTGCAGGGTTATCGTTACCTGATAGTTTAAAACTTTGAATGGAAATAATTGTTCATCACAAAATATCTGATCTATACAAAACACTTGGCCTTCCCTTTGACCAAGAGATTGAATTTACCATTCTTTCCATTCCGGATATTCATCAACAAATTCCATTTAAATCGCCAGTTTTAAGAGCTGATTATTTCTCGTTCATTTTGACAAAAGAAGGTTCCGGGGTTTATTTCCTTGATGACAATGAATTTCCTTTCGGCTCCCAAACAATCTATTTTACGAATCCGGGCCACATAAAATCCTACGAACTACACGAATCAAAGGAAGCCTTTATCATTACTTTATCCGAAAAATTTCTGCGTGAGAACGTTCATTCCGAAATTTATGGCGAATTTCCCTTTTTGTTGGCTGAAAAAGCTCCACCTAAAAAACTCTTGCGAAGTGATTTTGAAGAATTCGAAATCCTGTACGGTCAAATTTTCAAAGAATTTAAAAAGGAATCCGAGTACAAAAACAAAATTCTTGGAAATCTTTTCATGGTACTGTTGCTCAAAATAAAAGAAAGATTTTGGACGGCCTATAATCCGATAGAAGAAGGCAATAGAGGCTCTCAAATTGTCAAATCGTTCAAAAGGCTGTTGGAGACAGAGTTTAAGAAAGTTCTAGATGGCAATCAAACTGACCATAAATTGCAGACACAATATTTTGCGGAAAAGTTGAATTTGCATCCCAATTATATGAACTCCGTTATAAAAAGTAAAACGGGAAGGACAGTGAACGATTGGATTTCCAAACGAACCCTCTCCGTAGCTAAAACGCTTTTAATAAACACACCTTATTCGTCGAAAGAAATCGCATATAAATTAGGTTTTAGCGAACCTACCCATTTTAGTCGATTTTTTAAAAATCACACCAAGCTTTCCCCGGGTTTATACCGAAAATCGAATAAATCGTGATCAACCTTTGAAATTGGTCATTTCTTGTTTGATAATGGTCGTACTCCCTCGTCCTGAATTCTTCAACTTTGCAAAATAATCATTAAAATACAGGAACAATGAAACAAACAACAATATTGGGGCACAGTACACTCAACGTCAACAGAATTGGACTTGGTTGTATGGGGATGTCGGAGTTTTATGGATCGTTTAATGAAAAAGATTCTATTGAGACATTGCATAAAGCCATTGACTTGGGAGTCAATTTTTTCGACACGGCCGATATGTACGGTTGGGGGGCCAATGAAAGATTATTGGGAAAGGCATTTAAAAGTAGATGGGAAGCCTTGATCTTGGCCACTAAATTTGCAGTGATGCGTGGACCTAATGGTGAATTTCTCGGACTTAATTGTAAGCCTGAATACATCAAGAAGGCCTGTGATCAAAGCCTTCAAAACTTAGGTGTTGAGGCCATTGATCTGTATTATATGCATCGGCAAGATCCAAAAATTGAGATTGAGGAAATTGTTGGAACAATGGCCGATTTGGTCAAACAGGGAAAGGTAAAATACTTGGGCCTTTCCGAGGTCAATGCCGAAACGCTTCGTAGGGCCCACGCAGTCCATCCCATAACAGCGGTACAAACGGAATATTCCTTATGGAGTCGTGAACCGGAGCAAGAGGTTTTTGACGTTTGTAAGGAACTAGGCGTAACTTTTGTGGCCTATAGTCCTTTGGGGCGGGGTTTTTTGACTGGAGGGATCAAGAGTCGGGCAGATCTGGAAGAAGGAGACTTTCGATTAAGTAATCCTCGATTTACGGAGAAAGCGATAAGGGAAAATCTGAAATTTGTTGAGGTTATCGATCAAATCGCACAAAGCAAGGGGGTTTCCAAAGCACAAGTTGCCCTTGCATGGATTCTGCATCAAAATGATGAAATCACAACCATTCCGGGTACAAGGAAAATTCATCGTCTTGAAGAGAATCTAGGGGCATTTAAGGTTGCATTGACCCAAGCCGAATTGGACGCCATTGATGAATCCATGCCTTCTGAAACAATTGGAGACCGGTACTAGTTGGATATAAGAACCGCTGAATCTGCTTAACCGTATAGTTTTTTAAATGTGTTGAACGATTACTGTTTCAGTAATGAAATTTTCAATTCGGATTTAGTAGTTTTTATATCGAGGATACTATCATACCGCTCAAACTAAAGTCTGCTACCGATAGACACAGGTTGAAGAATCTGATTTTATAAAGTAAGCCTTGTAGTTTTTTGCCTTTGGATCCATGCAACCTTTTAGGTTTTTGATTTTGATGTTGCGAAAATCAATGGGTTGACCTTCACTTTGTAACGCGACAAAACCTTCTTTCAATGGTTTTCCATCGACTTTGATCGTTGGGTCATAACCATTGGCCACCCCGCCACCGATCTGTGGCTTGGTATATTGCAATACAGGTTTGCCATTGATGATATGGGTGATGAGCGAATCCCCCAAAATAATGGCTTCCGCTTTTACCCATTGATCGCCGTAAAGCGTCTCCGAGGTTGAATTGATGCAATGTCTTGGGTCTACCTTGCCCTCGTATACGACATCGGTACCTGGAGAACACATATTGCCGGTGGGGCGTTCTTCTCCTTCGTTGATTCCAGCTAAAAACTGCATTTCTACCGAAATAGGCCAATCCTGTTCTTTGGGCATGGTCCGTGGGTCTTGGGAATGGAACATAAGGCCACTATTGAGTAGCGTGTAGCTTGGCGCGCCAGGATGTAATTCGCCGACAAAACGGTATTCAAGAGAAATATGATAGTATGAATAGGGTGTATTGTAATATAAATGTCCGAAACGATCATTGAAATCACCGTCGTATTTGTCATAGCGCACTTTGATCAGCCCGTCTTCGACACGAAAGGTTTCGCCATGGTTGTCGCCCACTTCGTAATGGTGGATTTTGGTCGTCCAATCATTGATGCCTATTCCGTTGAAGATGGTGACCCATTCTTCCTCCGTAGTATTTGAGAGTTTTTCACTGGTTTTGCACTGAATGGCCGAAAAAAAGATGAATGTAAATAGGCTTAATTTCAAAAATGAATTTATCACTTTCATGCTTATGTTTTTGTTCGTTGAAGATACGATATGTTTCGAAAGAAAGGGAATGCGGGCGTAAGATTGAAGTGTGGCCAAAGTTACATTTCGCTTTTTGCCTTACCTTTGGACCATGCGAGGATTTCTACCATTCTTAGAATGGCTGCCACACTACAGTAAAGCTTGGTTTTCAAAAGATTTGGTCGCTGGCCTTACGGTAGGTATCATACTTGTACCTCAAGGAATGGCCTATGCCATGATTGCTGGTCTTCCCCCGGTCTATGGCTTGTATGCTTCGCTCATTCCGGTTTTAATCTATTCGTTTTTAGGGTCTTCGAGGCAATTGGCTGTTGGTCCGGTGGCGATGGATTCACTTTTAGTTGCGGCCGGTTTGGGTACCTTGGCGATATCTGGTATAGAAAATTATATTGCCACGGCGTTGTTTTTGGCATTTTTTGTCGGCACGGTTCAATTGGTACTGGGATTTTTCCGAATGGGTTTTTTGGTCAATTTTTTGTCAAGACCTGTTATTAGCGGATTCACTTCCGGGGCGGCCCTGATTATCATTTTCAGTCAGCTGAAACATCTTTTGGGCACCGATATCGAAAGAAGTAACCAATTTCATCGCTTGGCAATCAACGCTTTTGAAAAAATACAGGATACCAACCCTGTGGATTTTATAATTGGGCTGACCGGAATCCTGATTATCGTAACGCTAAAAAAATGGAACAGAAAAATACCCGGAATTTTGATTGCAGTGATCCTAGGTATTTTGGCTGTTTTCCTTTTGAAGCTTGAATCACATGGGGTTCATCTTGTAGGAAACATTCCGAAAGGGTTGCCCTCGTTCCAAATTCCCGATTTTAGCCTGCAAAACATAAAGAGCTTATGGCCTATGGCATTGACCTTGGCATTGGTGGGCTATCTTGAAGCTGTATCGATAGGTAAATCCATTCAAGACAAAAATGGCGAAGAAACCATTGACAATAATCAAGAGTTGATTGCGCTGGGAAGTTCCAATATTGCCGGCTCTTTTTTTCAGGCATTCCCCATAACGGCAAGTTTTTCGCGCTCCGCCATTAATTATGAATCCGGGGCGAGAACGAATTTAGCGTCCATTATCAGCGTAATAATGGTAGTATTGACACTACTTTTTTTGACCCCCTTGTTCTACTACCTTCCCAATGCAATATTGGCCAGTATCATTATGGTATCGGTATTCGGACTGATCGATGTCGGTTACGCCAAGAGTCTTTGGAAATATCGCAAAGACGAGTTTTTCGTATTGTTGGTGACATTTTTGGCCACCCTCTTTATCGGTATAACGCAGGGCATTTTGTTAGGGGTGCTCTTTTCGCTTTTGTTGATGGTGTACCGCACATCGAAACCACATTTTGCTGTTTTGGGCAACGTCAAGGGTTCGGACCATTATAGAAACATCTATCGCTTTGAAGGTGAGATAGTGTCACGTGATGATCTTTTGATCGTACGTTTTGACGCCCAGTTATATTTTGGCAACGCGGCCTACTTCAAAAAGCAGCTTTTTAAATACATCGAAGCCAAGACGACTTCTTTGAAAGGGGTGATTCTAAATGCCGAGGCCATCAACTATATCGATTCGACCGCCGCGCAGATGTTGACCAAAGTTATACATGAAGTCCATGATCGGGGCATACAGTTTTACATTGCCGGCGCAATAGGGCCTACTCGCGACATTATTTTCAGTAGTGGAATTATCAATGCGCTGGATAAGGAATTTCTCTTTGCTCGAACCAAAGAAGCGGTTGCTTATTTTGATGATCCGAACAGTGTATCCGTCGTGAGTAGTAAAGTTGCTTACCAGAACAAAATTAGAGTGGATTAACCTCATGAAATCCCCTTGTTTATAGGTGATGTCCGGATTAGGGCCTATGAAACAAGCCAATATTTTTGTAGGTTATTTCCTATAGAGTTTAAAAAATTTTCCAAATAATTTAACTTTTTTGTAACATTTTCGATTTTCCTGCGTCTATATGAATGTAGGCCAATATGAATTGAAAGAAATTTTAAGGCTTAAGAATGACGTTTCGTTGAATCGTAACGATTCATAAAGGTTAAATGAAAATGGACTTTCTTTGGACATATGGGATTTTGGCGGTAGTCATGGTAGCCGTATGGCTGCTTTTCATCATCCGTATGTACAAAAAAATGAATAGATAGTCCTTTCGGTTAAAACGAATACTTTCCTGTCAAATTATTAGCCCGTAACCGCGGTTTTCTGATTTTTGTCATATTATTACTTGATATTGCGCCTTACTTTTAGGTCTTATAAAAGAATCCTATGAGCATGTTTCAAACCTTGCCTTTGGTCAATTGGAGTAACGGAATCATTATGATCGCTGTCTTTGCCCTTGTTTGCATTGCCTTGGTCACAGCGTTGGTTTTGTTTATGAAAAGTGGCAAAAAAGAATAATAATTTACAGAGGTACTTAATTCATTCATCTTTGGATAAGATCAACTGTAGTATCCGAAATTGAAAGAACTCTATCGGGGTGCTTGTTCACATATGAACGGATAATGCCGTTTGCTTCCACGGTATCTTTCTGCGGGTTTAGAAATGGGTCCAGGTCTTGAGAAGAAGTTATTTGTTGTGAACCATCAATAAATCCATATCCCATATAAATATCATTTTGAACCAGAACGAAAGCGACCTCGTTATGGTTTCGCCCTCTCTCTTTAATAACAAAATGTTCTTTGCGCAACCGCATGTGGGCAATTGCCGCGTTTACACTTTGGTTGTACTTTGATGGGGGTTCTGTTCCGCGACAGATTCCATTACATTGCGGTATTCTATAATGGGAACAGGAAGCTACCTTTTCCTGCAAATGGCAATATTTGGCGCACAACCCAAAAGTTTTGCAGATTTCTTCGAGATAGAGTCGGCAATCGGTCATATTGGTAAAAGTAATCAGGGCATTTGGAGCCAACTTTGCTTTGTTGAAGGCCAGATGTTGAACACCATTTCGATCTTCATAGCTAAAAATGGCATACTGTTGCAAAGTTCTTTTTTGGGCTCTGTTGTATTCGGGGTAATGTTTTTTGATGGCATGTGACTCCATCAACAGGGCTAGCAGTTCACTTCCCGAGAGTTCAAAATCGATGTCCGCGGTTTCGCGACATAGACGCACTTCTTTGGTAGATTTATCGTAAAAATGTCCTAAAACGCGTTTTTTTAGATTAATGGCTTTTCCAACATATATAATCTTTCCTTTTGAGTCCTTGAAGTAATATATTCCGGGTTGTGAAGGCAATTTTTCAAATGTTGCCCTGGGTAGCGAAGGCGGAAGGGTGGCCTCTTGGGATCGGGCATTTAGAAAAGATTTGAATACTTCGGATGCGCCTTCGGCGTTCAATAGCTTTTTAAAGAGCAAGACGGTCGCATGTGCGTCGCCCCGGGCTCTATGACGGTCCGTCAACGGAATGCCCAGGGCCGAACATAGTTTTCCTAGACTATATGAATGGTAACCCGGAATCAATTTCCTTGAAAGGCGAACGGTGCATAATTTCTTCAAAACAAAATCGATACCGATGGCCTTGAATTCGTTTTTGATGACATTATAGTCGAAGTTTACACTATGCGCGACGAAAATAGTGTCTTTCATAAAATCAAGGACTTTCTCCGAAATCTCATGAAATTTTGGCGCATTTCGCACCATATCGTCATCGATTCCCGTCAGTCCTGTGATGAAATAAGGTATAGCACACTCTGGATTCACCAAAGAAGTAAATTCATCGATGATGTCCGTTCCATCAAACTTAAAAATGCAGATTTCCGTAATCTTATTGCCCTTGATGCCGTTCCCCGTCGTCTCTATGTCTACGATGCTATAATTGATAACCTACGTTTTTAAGGACCATAAAGTTAGGGCAAAATTATAAACGGAATTTTACAACTCGGAAGGATAGAAAAAATGGTTGCCTATTACTTGAACGGACAACCATTTATAAACTAAAACTAACTCAAATGATCTTATTTAGGCAATTAAAATAAGAACGTTGCTTAAAGATACGATTAAGAACGGTGAAAAGCTAATAGTCAAAACGCAAAACATGATATTTTTTTATCAAAAACAAAGGAAAAAGTTAGATTTTGAACCAAAATGGGGTAATCGATGAATACCTGATGATTTCGGTTGTTAGCCTAAGGATACTTTTTGGATTATCCTTGATAAATTTGTTTTTGAATGTTTATTTTTAGTCCGAGCTTCAATCTGAACGATATGCCAATGTGCTCGCGGTTGTTTTTTCCGTACATTTTATGTTTTGTACTGTTATTGTTCGTTTCCTGTAATGAAAGGAAAACGCATAGTGTCGAAACGCCAAAATATCCCAATATTATCTATGTGCTGGCCGATGATCTGGGATATGGGGATATCCATACTTTTAATGCGGATGGAAAGATTCTTACACCGGCTATTGATAAACTGGCCACAGAAGGAATCAAATTTACCGACGCACATACCTCCGCGGCAGTTTGTACACCGACGAGGTACGGTATCATGACGGGAAGATATAACTGGCGAAGCCCTTTGAAGTCGGGAGTCTTGACTGGGGTTTCTAAAGCCTTGATTCCAAATTCGAGAACGACGGTCGCTGCACTTTTAAAGAGGGCGGACTATCAAACCGCTTTTATCGGAAAATGGCATTTAGGTTGGGATTGGGCCTTAAAAGAGGGCGATACCGTTGGTGGTGAAGGTTGGAGCCCGACCGACTATGGAAACATTGATTTTTCCAGACCCATATCAAATGGCCCGGGAACGTTGGGTTTTGACTTTTCGTACGGACATTCGGGTTCGCTCGATATGGCGCCCTATGTTTATGTAGAAAACGGTATGCCTACCGCTGTACCGGATACAGTAACTGTTGACACTGGAAAATACACCTGGTGGCGTGAAGGCCCGACCGGGAATGATTTTAGACATGACGACGTAACCCCGAATTTTTTCAGGAAATCTTTCCAGTACATTGCGGAACAGGCCAATTCTGCGAATCCGTTTTTTTTGTATTTGGCATTGCCCTCTCCCCATACTCCGATACTTCCGACAGAGGAATGGCTTGGGAAAAGCGAATTGAATCCCTATGCTGATTTCGTGATGCAGATTGATGATTATATGGGCCGGTTGGTCCAAGTTTTGGATGAAAAAGGAATTGCCGAAAATACAATCGTGATCTTCACCAGTGACAATGGGTGCTCGCCCCAGGCCGATTTTGAAATTTTGGGCGCCAAAGGCCATGACCCCAGCGCTATTTATCGAGGGCATAAGGCCGATATTTATGAAGGAGGCCATCGCGTTCCCTTTATCGTGAGATGGCCCGACAAGATTCGACCGGGCAGCGTATCCGATGAAACGATTTGCACTACGGACCTCATGGCTACCTGTGCGGATTTAATAGGAATCCCATTGCGAGAAGATGAGGGTGAGGATAGTTTTTCGCTGATGCCACTTTTGACGGGCATGGGTTCTGAAAATTATAAAAGGGAAGCTACGGTACACCATTCCATCAATGGAAGTTTTGCTATTAGAAAAGATAATTGGAAACTGGTTTTTTGCCCCGGTTCTGGAGGCTGGAGTGACCCGAAACCTGATTCAAAAGGAATTCAAAACCTACCAAAGTTCCAATTGTTTGATTTAGATGTGGATTCAGAGGAAAAAAATAATCTGTACGCCGACCATCCCGAAAAGGTGAAGGTATTAAAGCAGTTGATGATCTCGTATATTAAGAACGGCCGAAGTACAGATGGCAAAAACCAAAAAAACGACCTTGAAGTTTTTGGTTCGAAAGATTGGAAGCAGTTATTGGTTTTTGAAGAATAATCGGATAAGTTAATATGATGAATAGATTTTTTCAAACGATACTGCTGTTAGGGCCGTTCTTGGCTGTTATACTCTCATGTGAAAATGAGGTCATTGAAGAACCGCCCCCGAATATCGTGCTGTTCTTGGTCGATGACATGGGATGGCAAGACACCTCTGTCCCTTTTTGGACGGAAAAAACGGCATTTAATGATCGGTACCATACCCCGAATATGGAACGTTTGGCCAAGGAGGGCATGAAATTTACCCAAGCCTATGCTACCCCGGTCTGTTCCCCGACGCGGGTAAGCCTGATGACGGGTATGAATGCCGCTCGGCATCGAGTAACCAATTGGACTTTGAAGAAAGACGTTATCCAACCGATGGAAGTGGGCCATCCGCAACTTGAATTCCCAAGGTGGAATGTCAATGGAATGAGTCCTGTTGCAGGGGATTCCTTGGCCGTTTACGCCATGCCGTTGCCACAGGCACTTCATGATGTGGGTTATTTTACGGTCCATGCCGGAAAAGCGCACTTGGGGGCAATCGGTACCCCTGGCGAAAACCCGTTGAACCTCGGTTTTGATATCAATATTGCCGGCCATGCGGCCGGTGCCCCTGAAAGCTATTTGGGAACCGAAAATTTTGGCAACGGAAAAGAAGGAAAGGAAATATGGGCCGTCCCCGGCTTGGAAAAATATCATGGTAAAGACATTTATTTGACCGAGGCCATTACGCAAGAAGCATTAAAGGCTGTTGATTCAGCCATAACTACGCAGCGTCCATTTTTTCTTTATATGGCGCACTATGCCGTTCATACCCCCATTATGGGTGACGACAGGTTCTTTCAAAAATACCTTGAAAAAGGATTGGATTCGATAGAGGCCAAATATGCCTCGATGGTAGAGGGTATGGATAAAAGCTTGGGTGACATAATGGATTTTCTAAAGCAAAAGAATATCGACGGGAACACGATAATTCTCTTTATGTCCGATAATGGAGGATTAAGTGCCCATGCCCGTGGTGGGGAGCCCCATACTCATAATAAACCTTTGGCCAGCGGCAAGGGTTCGATGTACGAAGGTGGTATCCGTGAGCCGATGTTGGTCAAGTGGCCTGGCAAGACAAAACCAGAATCCGTAACGGACTATCAGGTCATAATCGAAGATTTCTATTCAACGATAATCGAAATGGCCGGTATTGACAGTTTGCAAACGGTTCAAAAAATGGATGGCGAAAGTTTTACTGCTGTCTTAAAAGGGGAGAATGAGTATGCCGGTACAAGACCATTGATATGGCATTATCCGAACGAGTGGGGCGTTTCGGGCCCGGGAATTGGTGCTGCAAGTACCGTACGAAAAGGAGAGTGGAAACTTATTTATTTTCATGCCGACGGACATATGGAACTATATAATATTGCGGAAGACATTGGCGAATCGAAAAACCTGATAACCGAAAATCCTGAAAAAGCAAAAGAACTGGCGCAAATATTGTCCGATCGTTTGAAGGATATGAACGCCCAAATGCCCATCGACAAGGCTAGGGGCGAACAGGTGGTTTATCCTATTGAATTGTTTTGAAACCCTGAAACTACAAGAATGAAAAAAAAGCTACTTCTATGTACTTTATTGGTGCTTAGCGGATTTTGTGGCGCACAGGAATCGGACAATCCTGTTGATTGGCTTATTGATAATGGCCAATACAAAGCTGCAATCGATATGATGGATGGTGATATTGTTTTGGGTAACGGTCTGGTCGAAAGACGGATTAGGATCGCGCCTAATGCGGCAACCGTGGATTTTAGAAATGTGGTTATGGGAGAGGTAATGTTGCGGAGTATAAAACCAGAGGCCGAGGTTACCATCGATGGTGCGACATATCCCATTGGCGGACTGACCGGAATGCCTGAACATGGTTATCTCTTGCAAGAATGGTTAGATGGCCTAGTTTCTATAGAAGATGCGTTTCAATATAAAAGTCATGTTGTTAGGGATATTCGTCCCAAAATTAAATGGAAGGGGACCAAACGATATCATACTGCGGAAAAAATGATACCTACGGGCAAAGAGGTGATCTTGAGTTTTGAACACGATGCCACTGAAACAAAGGGAATTTTGGTCAATGTACACTACGAAATTTTTGATGGGGTTCCGCTGATTTCGAAATGGATTACCATCGACAATAAATCGGGCAAGCAGGTAACCATAGATAGTTTTAAAAGTGAATTGTTGGCATTTCCCGAAGTCGAAAATCCCGTGGAAACACCACGTGAATGGAAACGACCCAATATTCATGTCGAAAGCGATTATGCTTTTGGGGGATTTACCTCAGGTGAATCGAATGTGACCACTTTTTGGGAAGCCGATCCCGAATACACTTCCCAGGTAAATTGGAAAATGGAAACACCTTGCCTCTTGGTGAGTAAATTGGAAGTGGGTCCCGATGTGGATTTGAAATCCGGTGAGGTATTCGAAAGTTTCCATACCTACGAACTATTGTTGGATGGAACCGATAGGGGAAGAAATGCCTTGTCCATCAGAAAAATGTATCGAACCTTGGCCCCATGGGCAACCGAAAATCCGATTTTCATGCACCTGACCACGACCGATTCTGATGCGGTGAAATCTGCGATAGACCAATGCGTGGCGACTGGCTATGAAATGGTCATTTTGAGTTTCGGTAGTGGCCTTGACATGGAAGATACCACGGCAACGAATATTTCAAAATTCAAAAAATTGGCCGACTACGCCCATGCCAAAGGAATCGAATTGGGAGGGTATTCACTGTTTTCGAGCCGAAAGATTAACGATTCAATAGATGTAATCGATAAGGAAACAGGTAAACCCGGAGGTGCCAAATTCTTGAATGCTCCTTGTTTGGCTTCGCAATGGGGCAAGGACTATCTTGAAAAACTGCGATATTTTTTAGACAAGACGGGGTTTGATCTTTTGGAACACGATGGCCCATATCCTGGGGATTATTGCGCTTCGACAACACATGCCTACCATAAGGGCTATGAAGATTCGCAATGGGTACAATGGAACATGACAAAACAATTCTACAATTGGTTAAGGGAGAAAGATATTTATCTCAACGCCCCCGATTTCTATTTTTTACAGGGATCGAATAAATGTGGTATCGGCTATCGCGAGGTAAATTGGTCGCTTCCCAGAGACCAGCAGATTATTTTAGGGAGACAGAACATTTATGATGGAACCTGGGAAAAGACCCCTTCCATGGCTTGGACCTTTGTACCATTGACCGAATACCACGGTGGAGGAGATGCCGCGACCCTTGAACCCTTACAAGACCATTTGGATTCATACGAGGCCCATATGGTGCAGAACTACGGCTCTGGCATACAGGCCTGTTATCGTGGTCCCCGATTATTTGATTCCGAAAAAACCAAGGCCTTGGTCATCGACCAAATTTCCCATTATAAAAAATATCGGGATATTTTGAATTCCGATATCGTTCATTTAAGAAGACCCAATGGACGTTCTTGGGACGGTTTTATGCATGTCAATCCTGATTTAAGGGAAAAGGGGTTTGTACTGTTTTTTAATCCCACCCCAAATGAAATACGGGAAAACATAAAAATTCCCCTATATTATACAGGGTTGACGGATAAAGCATCCGTATCGGATCAGCAAGGCAAAGCTGAAATATTTAATTTGGACCGAAGTTTTGAAATAGAATTAAATGTTCGAATACCCGCAAAAGGATATTCTTGGTATATTATAGAATAAAAGAAAATCATGAAGATTAGGATTTTGTTTATCGCGGCCTTGGTACTGTTTTCATTAGTTTCCTGCACCAAAGTGGAACCGCCGAAACCCGTGGGTCCCTTGCCGTCGGAAAGGCAATTGGCCTGGCACGAGCTACAGTATTATGCTTTTGTGCACTTCAACATGAATACCTTTACCAATATGGAATGGGGAACGGGAGGCGAATCTCCACAGCAGTTCAACCCAACGGAATTAGATACGAGGCAATGGGCAAGGGTGGCCAAGGAAGCTGGCATGAAGGGTATAATCATCACTGCAAAACACCATGATGGGTTTTGCCTATGGCCGACCAAGACCACGGAGCATTCCGTTAAAAATTCACCTTGGAAAGATGGCAAAGGAGATTTAATAAAAGATTTGTCGGATGCCTGCGCGGAATATGGATTGAAGTTTGGAATCTATCTATCGCCATGGGATCGTCATGATAAGGATTATGGCAATCCCGAATACGTTAAAAAATTTCATGAACAGCTACGGGAGCTTTTGACCAATTATGGCGAAGTGTTCGAGGTTTGGTTCGACGGTGCCAACGGAGGTTCTGGCTATTATGGCGGTGCGAACGAAACACGTAAAATTGACAACAAGACCTATTACGAATGGGATAAAGCCGAAGCCATAGTTCGTGAACTGCAGCCCAATGCCGTTATTTTCAGTGATGGCGGCCCCGATATTCGATGGGTGGGCACTGAAAAAGGGTGGGCCAACGAGACAAACTGGAGCATTATGCGGCGCGATGAGATTTATCCGGGTTGGCCACGCTATGTAGAACTGCGTTCGGGCCATGAAGACGGTACCCATTGGTTGCCCGCAGAAGTAAATACTTCCATTCGCCCAGGGTGGTATTATCATCCGAGAGAGGATCATCAGGTAAAGACATTGCCCCGATTGATCAGGACTTTCTATGAATCTATTGGAAGAAATGGAAATTTTTTATTGAACCTACCTGTTGACACACGCGGTTTGGTACACGAGGAAGATGTAAAACAGTTGATGGCCCTAAAAGAACAATTGGATAAGGATTTTGCCAATGAACTTGCACAGGGTAAAACCGTTATCGCCACCGATGAAAGGGGCGATGATGCCGGTTTCGGGGCACAAAACGTGAACGATGGCAATGCGGAGACCTATTGGGCGACTAACGATAGTATTTCGCGGGCTATGATAACGATAGATTTAGGTGAACCTACCGAGGTAAATCGAATCGTGATCCAGGAATACATTCCGTTGGGGCAGCGTGTCAAACGTTTTATTTTGGACGCCGAGGTCGATGGCGAATGGGTCGAGATCGATGGACAGACCACCGTCGGGTATAAACGTATTTTGCGTTTCGATACTGTGAAAGCGACCAAAATTAGAGTGAATTTTTTAGATGCCAAAGGGCCTTTGGCCATATCGAATATCGAATTGTATAGGGCACCGAACTTATTGATAGAACCTGTTGCCAAAAGAAACCGGGAAGGTACCGTATACTTGTCGGTTCCCGATAAAAATGTTGACATACATTATACCATCGATGGTTCCGACCCGACCATGGAATCGGACAAATATGAAGCACCATTATTGATTAGGGAACCAACTACCGTAAAGGCCGTAAGTGTAGATCCCGATAACGGTCAACAAACACGACCGGCGGAATATTATTTTGACATTCCTAAAAAGAACTGGAAGGTACTTTGGACTTCTTCCGGAAATTTAGAGGATACCGCTAAGATGGTCGATGAGGATCCCAATACATTTTGGGCTACCGATGAAGGTGTCAATGCGCCGCAGGAAGTAATAATCGATTTAGGAAAGGTTTACGATCTTAAAGGCTTTACATATTGGCCGATTCAAGAACGTTATCCTTTTGGGATAATAACCAATTATGAATTTTTTGTCAGCACGAATAACAAGAATTGGAAAAGTGTGTCTAAAGGCGAATTTGGCAACGTAGTCAATAATCGCATCGAACAGACCGTTCACTTCGAAGCTGTTAAGGGCAGATATATTCGATTGAAAGGGACGAAGACTGACGGTGATGATTTTAGGGCTTCATTTGCCGAAGTTGGGGTGATTTCAACCGCTGATTAAATCACTTGGCCGTCCATCCTCCGTCAACGGTCAACATCGATCCGACCATATAGCTTCCGGCATCGCTGGCCAGAAAAAGGGCCGCCCCTTGAATTTCGCGCAGTTCGCCCCAACGTGCCAATGCCGTCGCTCCGACGATAAAATTTTTGGCCTCGGGTGTATCCGCTATCGGAATGTTCATCTCGGTCAAAAATGGACCTGGGCAAATGGCATTGACGTTTATATTGAAAGGCGCCAATTCCAACCCTAAAGACCGGGTCAATTGTACGACGGCACCCTTGCTTGTGGCGTAGGGGGTACGGTTGGCCAATCCGACCAAACCCAAAGTACTCGCCATATTGATGATTTTACCGCTTCCCTGTTTTTTCATTTGTGGAACCACGGCACGGGAAACATTCCATGTACCGTCAACATTGACTTTCATTACCTGGTTGAATTCATCAGGAGTCAATTCATCAATGGCTCCGCGTATATTGATTCCGGCACTATTGATCAGAATATCCAACCGCCCAAACTCCTCTATAATATCTGAAACTATCTTTTCTACTTCCGGTAAATCGGTAACATTCGCCGCATAAGCCTTTGCCTTGATGCCATAGTCTTCCGATAATTGACGGGCAGCTTCCTCGCCTTCATCCAAATTTCTGTTCAAAAGGGCAATATTGGCGCCCGCAGAGGCCATCCCGGCAGCCATCGCATAACCAAGGCCTTTCGAGCCACCCGTGACAAGGGCACATCTTCCTGTAATTTCAAATTGTTTTATTCCGGGGAGCAGTTCTTTCTTCATTTTATGTGTTATGTGATTTAATTCAAAGATGAACCAAAGACTATTTTAAGTAGCCTTGGATACGGAAAATAGTTCATTTTACTTTAAAAACCGGACTATTTGAATCCTAAATGTTGTTTTGCGTATTGTAATGAGGTGCGATTGTTCTCAACTTCCAATCGTAATTGCTCATCAGTGGCTTTGTCCGACACGGTTGGCAATGGCTCTTTGGTCTTTATACTTTTAATACCGTGGAGGTATCTCCCCAAATCCCGTGCGGAAATCTGGTCAAAAGTGGCCCAATATTTTTCGGTAAGACACGGAATCTTTAACGGATCCCGCGTAATCATTTCAAGGTTGAACCGAATATCGGGATTATGTTTTTTGATGGTTTTTATCATACCTTCAATATCGAGATAGCCTTCTCCCAAATTGACTTCAGACATTAAGAAACCGTCGTCGTACTCTTCTACGGCCATATCTTTAAGATGGACCGAAATAGAATATGGGGCCAATACTTCGACGACATGCATAGGGTCTTCCAACAGTGATATATTGTTTCCTGTATCCAAGGTAACCCCGATCCATTCACTGCCCAGGCCGTTCAATATTTTGACAAATTCATCGGCGCGCCAGTCCTTATGGTTCTCGACGGCGAGTTTCACCCGATGTTTTCGCATAATGGGTTCGGCCCGCTGCATTTCCAAAATAGATGCTTCCTTGAACTTTAAAAAACCTTCCATCGAATCAAAGGTTTCGTATCTTCTACCTGAAAGGCAGGCGGTTCTGAAAATTTCGATTCCCGTTTCTTTGGCATTTTTCACTTCGGTCTCAAAGCGTTCGATGTCGGCATCGGACTTTGGCAGGCGAATCTGTGCCTCCAAAAAAATATCAAGTTCTTCCTTACGCTTTCTTACCTTCTTCGCGAATTTGGCATCCCATCCCCTGACGCCGGTTTGAACACCTCCAAATCCTAACGAAGCACAGTGATCGATTATTTCCATTGCATTGGCGAAAGGCGGGTATAGCTTACTTTCGATGTTTCTGTAGCGTCGCATCATATAGGATGCATCGGCCACTCCGAACCTCATTTCGGCAAACGTAGGTGAAAAATCGGGCAAGGCCGGCATGACGGCAAGCAATGCCGTCGCCGAGGAATTCTTGATAAACGTGCGTCGTCTCATTTTTGATATTTCAAAGTTTTTCTATAAAAATGCTATTAAATGTAGCAAAAGATTGTCATATCTGAGGACAATTCACATAAATCATTGATTATGTAAAAAATTAACAAGATTTCGATTTTGTAAACTCCTTTAAAGATGATACCTTGATTTCCGAATTTCCATAAGTCGATTTATGGAAGTCGATGATTTATTTTATGGAAGAAAAAAAAGACAAGAAACTTAGAAGTGCCGACTGGTTCAGTCCTGATGACCCAAAATCGGCCTTTATCCACCGTTCTTGGATGCGCAATCAAGGATTGCCTACCGACTATTTTGAGGGCCGCCCGGTAATCGGAATATGTAATACATGGTCCGAACTGACCCCTTGCAATGCCCATTTACGGGATTTTGCCGAGTTTGTTAAGAAAGGCGTCCTAGAGGCCGGCGGGGTACCTTATGAATTTCCGGTGACAAGTTGTGGCGAGATATTGATGCGGCCAACGGCCATGCTCTTTCGAAATTTGGCAAGTATGGATACCGAAGAAAGTATCCGTGCTAATCCGTTGGATGGTGTTGTGCTTTTGACCGGTTGCGACAAGACTACACCCTCTACCGTAATGGGGGCCTGTAGTGTAGATCTGCCCACGATCGTAGTACCAGGTGGGCCGATGTTAAATGGGAAATACAAGGGAGAGCGTATCGGTTCGGGTACTTTTGTCTGGCAGTTGAAGGATAAGATCAAGAACGAGGGTTTTACTCCCGAAGACCAGATCGAGGCCGAAATTTGTTCCGCTAGAAGTGCGGGGCATTGCATGACTATGGGAACCGCATCTACGATGGCCTGTATGGTAGAATCATTGGGGCTCACCCTCCCCGGGGCCGCCGCGATTCCTGCAGTCGACTCACGTAAAAAGGTAATGGCGCAACTCTCGGGCAGGCGTATAGTCGAAATGGTCAAAGAAGACCTTAAAATATCGAAAATATTGACCAAAGAGGCTTTTGAAAACTCCATAAAGGTAAATGCCGCGATTGGGGGGTCTACAAATTTCATCATTCATTTACTTGCTATTGCCGGCAGGGTAGGGGTAAAGTTGAATCTTAAGGAATTCGATACGCTCGGAAGCAAGATTCCGCTTTTGGTCAATCTGATGCCTTCGGGTTCATATTTGATGGAAGATTTTTTTGACGCCGGAGGATTGCCCGTGGTCATCAACGAAATGAAGGAACACCTACATCACAATGTTATTACCGTAAACGGAAAATCATTGGTCGATAATAACGACGGCGCGGAATGCTATAACGAAGAAGTCATTGCAACCCTTGATAAACCTTTTATGGAGGAAGCCGGAATCGCAGTTCTTTACGGTAATCTTTGCGAAAACGGTGCGGTAATCAAACCATCCGCGGCAACGCCTGAACTGATGACCCATAAGGGTAGGGCGGTCGTTTTTGAGACCATCGAGGAATTTCTACAAACGGTTGACGATCCTGATCTGGAGATTGACGAGAACAGTGTAATGGTACTCAAAGGGGTCGGGCCCGTAGGGTATCCCGGCATGGCAGAGGTCGGCAATATGGATCTTCCTGAAAAATTGTTGAAAAAAGGAATCAAGGATATTGTACGCATTTCGGATGGTCGCATGAGCGGTACCGCCTTTGGAACGGTCATACTCCATGTTTCGCCGGAATCATCCGTAGGGGGATTGTTGGCATTGGTAAAATCGGGAGACACCATCATATTGGATGTCCCTAATCGCAAACTCCATTTAGATGTCGAGGAATCCGAACTAAAAAAACGAAAAGCAGAATGGGTTCCACCTGCTCCCCCTGTAGATAGAGGATATACCAGCTTATATACAAAAACCGTTCAACAGTCGCATCTGGGTGCCGATCTCGATTTCTTGGTCGGTAAATCAAGTTCCGAGGTGACGCGCGACGCACATTAAAAACCAACCTATGTTAGCCATTTTATTACTAGTCTTAAGCGTACTTTTTATTATTCTTTTAACCGTCAAGTGGAAAGTCCACCCTTTTTTGGCACTCCTAGGAGCGGCTTTGTTCTTTGCACTTTTTTCAGGAATGGGATTGGATACCATTGTGCAATTGGTCAATGACGGATTCGGGATCACGCTGGGCAAAATCGGTATTGTTATCATATTGGGAGTCATCATCGGTGCCTTTTTGGAACATTCGGGCGGAGCTTATAAATTGGCCGAGGTAGTACTCCGGATGATCGGCAAGAAAAGGGTCCATGAAGCGATGGGAATAGTCGGTTTCATAGTTTCGATTCCTGTATTTGCCGACAGTGGTTTCATCATTTTGAACCCGTTGAACAAAAGCCTTACAAAAAGGGCGGGCCTTTCAATTGTAGGGACCGCAACGGCCCTGATTTTAGGTTTGATGATAACCCATGTGTTGGTTCCTCCTACCCCAGGTCCCATAGCCGCTGCTGGGATTATTGGTGCCGATGTAGGGTTGGTCATGCTGGTCGGTCTGGTAATCGGTCTATTGTCATTGATCGTTGCAGTTGTCTACTGTAAAAAAATGGGGCAGAAAACCTATATCGATCCCAATCCCGAAATCACCGATGAGGTCATTGCCGATAAAATGAAACAGGCTCCGAGTGCCTTCAAATCGTTTTTACCCATACTGGTCCCTATTTTACTGATCGTGGGAAAGTCGATCATGGAATTTAATTTGGTCGAAGGAGCCGAGGTATCCGGTTTCATGAAGTTTATTTCTTTTATAGGATCTCCCATTATAGCGTTGATTATCGGTATGTTTTTATCCTTCTTGTTGCCAAAAAAGTTTGATCAAGAAATGCTCTCCACTTCTGGGTGGGTCGGTAAGGCCCTTACCGATGCATCGAATATTATATTGATTACCGGTGCCGGTGGTATTTTTGGTACCATACTTCAGAATAGCGGAATTGCCGATGTTTTGGCCGATGCGCTTTCCGGGGCCAATCTTGGTATCTGGCTTCCATTCTTGCTTTGCGCTGCAATAAAAACGGCACAAGGTTCTTCAACGGTGGCTCTTATAACAACGGCATCCATTGTAGCCCCTTTGTTAATGACCATGGGTTTTAGTACCGAAATTGATAAGGCACTTGTAGTTGCCGCAATAGGAGCAGGTGCGATGGTGGTTTCGCATGCCAATGATAGTGGCTTTTGGATTTTGACCCAATTTTCGGGTATTGACGTTAAAACAGGTTATCGCGTCTACACTTTGGGCACTTTGGTAGTTGGGGTTTTCGCGGCATTGATGATATATATTGCCTCTTTCATCCTATAGATTTTCAATGGTCATGAAGAATCGAATAGTGTTCGAATGCATGGGATTGCCCAAAATTTTTATGTTTGGGCTTTTGGTCATGGGGATAAGTTGTGATAGCAACAAAGAGCCCTCCCCTCCTTTAACCCCAAAAGAAGCACTGTCGTCATTCGTACTTGCCGATGACAACCTTCAAATCGAACTGGTAGCTTCAGAACCTTTGGTTCAAGATCCGGTGGCAATGACAATTGACGAAGCCGGTAGGTTATGGGTAGTCGAGATGCTAGGTTTTATGACCGATATCGACGGTACCGATGAGAAGGCCCGAACAGGTAGGGTATCCGTATTATTTGATGATGATGGCGATGGTAAAATGGATAGAGGTACTATTTTTTTGGATAGTCTTGTACTACCTCGTGCCATTGCCCTAGTCAAGGGCGGAATTTTGGTTTCCGAGAATATCCCCCTGTGGTATGCACAGGATACCGATGGTGATTTTAAGGCAGATTCAAAAATACTTATCGATTCGACCTATGGAGGTTCGGGTATGCCGGAACATTCCGCCAACGGGCTTTGGCGCGGCCTCGATAATTGGCTCTACAATGCCAAGTCAAAATATCGTTACAAAAGAATCGACAATGAATGGATAAAGGATGAAACCGAGTTTCGGGGTCAATGGGGTATCGTACATGATGATGTCGGTCGTTTGTTCTACAATTACAATTGGTCGCAGTTACATGGCGACCTGGTACCACCCAACACTCTAATGCGCAACAAGAATCATACACCCTCCAGCGGTATTGACCATGGGTTGACCTTGGAACGGGAAATATTCCCTATTCGAAGCAATACAGCGGTCAATCGTGGTTATGTTCCGGGTACTTTGGACGAGCAAGGGCGTTTATTGGAATTTGCCTCGGCCTGTGGCCCTTTGATTTATAGGGGCAATAGCTTACCAGATAATTATAATGGAAATGCGTTTGTATGCGAACCTACGGCAAATTTGATCAAGCAAAACCGTATTATCGAGGAAGGTTTTATGTTGAGTGCCAAAGGGGTTTATGATGATAGGGAGTTTTTGGCATCGACCGATGAGCGCTTTAGGCCCATTTCCATGGCTTCCGGCCCTGACGGTGCCCTGTATGTAGTCGATATGTATAAAGGCATAATCCAGCACGGCCCATATATGAGTGATTATCTCAGAAAAGTGACTTTGGAACGAAAGCTGGACAAGCCCATCCATATGGGCAGGATTTGGAGAATAACCAAAAAGGGAAATACCAATAGTAAAATTCCTGATTTGTCCGAGGCGGATTCCAAGAAATTGGTAGCATTATTGGGAAGTCCGAATGGTTGGATCCGTGATACCGCCCAACGACTTTTGGTAGAAAAGGGAGTATCCACTGCCCCTGAATTGGAAGGGGTTCTGGAAAATGGAAACCCCCTGGCACAATTACACGCCTTATGGACTTTGGAGGGTTTGGGGCTCATAAGATCCGAAACCGTTTTGCCCGTTTTGGAGGCTGACGACCCAAGAGTGGCATCGACGGCATTGAGATTATTGGATGGTATGGAGTCGGACCATATCGATGTGAAAAGGGAGTTGGAAAATTTCTTGGTAGACCACTATGAAAAAGCCCATCCTTATTTACAGATGCAGATGGTACTTTCCAGCCACGGAATCGATTCAAAAACGGCTCTCGAAACCTCAAAAATGTTTTTAGAGCGTTTCGGTCATTTACCAGTGGCACGTGATGTGGTGATGAGTGCCCTACAAGACCGGGAACTTGAGATGCTTAAGGATCTTTTGCAAAATGAGGAATGGAGAGAATATGATCAAAAACATGAGATTTTTGTGGAAATGCTTGCCACAGCAGTTGCCAACAGTGGGGAAATGCTTGATTTCCAAGAATTATTGAAGATTGCTGAAGTTAATAAATCAGGGGAAACCAAGTGGTTGACATTGGCCATCGTAAATGGTATCTTGAACGCTAGGGGACATAATGATTCGGGTGAAATCGTACTTGATTCCAAGCCGGCTATTTTAAAACAAAAAGATGTTTCGGCAGCCCTTCATAAAAAGCTGACTTGGCCCGGAAAGCCGAAAGAAGAAGTTGTAGACGCGACGAGTTTTGAAATCGATAACGATATATATGCCATAGGTAGGCAAAAATACCTGAACCTCTGCGCAAATTGTCATGGTACCCAAGGAGAAGGAATGAAACGTTTTGCACCACCTTTGAAAGGTTCTGAATGGGTTTTAGGGGAGCAATATAAATTGGCCATGATCCTATTGCATGGTATGGAAGGTCCGGTAACGGTCGAGGGAAAACTATATGACATTCCTGATATTTTGCCGAGCATGCCTTCGTTTTCTACCCTGCAGAACGAAGATATTGCGGCCATTGCCACGTACATAAGAAATTCATGGGGTAATTCGGCAAGCCCAATAGAAAGTAGGACCGTAGGCGGTACACGTTTTCGCACCCAGGGTCAGATTACACCATGGAAAGCGAATGAGCTCGACACTTTGAGGTTTACTATTAATTAGTAGGTGGCACTTTCCCGGTTAGAGCGGTATTTCACGGTATAGGACCTTCATAATAAAGAATATGGCCAAAGATATCACGAAGCAGCTAACCGCAGCGATAGCATCTTCTCTTTCAAGACGATTTTTAAGTTTAAAATAAATAGCCTTCATAGAAAATAATTTTCTACAAAGTTCAGTACCACATTTTTTTTGGGGCAAGAAAATCGGTCAACGCGTGTAAAGCACGTTCAGAGGAGTGGCGGTGATAAATGGTCGAATTTTCGTAACAAATCGTCGATTAATTCAAAAATCGGTGTTTTTGGGAATATTTAGGAATGGTCTATAGCGTTGTAGCTTGGCTTATTTTGGGGCATTATTGCCAACTTCTTCGCGTTCACCATGGTTTTGCCCCATTTTTATCAGCGATACAAAAATGCGCCCGATGACCATTATCGAAATAAATAGCAGTATGAGAATAACTCCGGTGTCAAGTGTCGAATTTTCAAGCCCCATAACGGTGTAGATTAAACGTTCGCGTCCACAACTTAAATGCATGGAAATTCAAGCTCGGACAATAAATCAATAAAATTTTTGGTGGGGTAACTAAGGAGCATTGAAAATAAGGAAAAGGAATTTAAATTCCAAGAAGTGCTCCAAATTAAAAAATAAATGATGTAGTAAAAATGGGTTTTGAAACTTGTTACGCGCAAGGTCAAAACGGCACTAGTGGATTTTGGAGTTAAAAACCCCTTACTTCGCACGTTCGTAATTTCCCCCGGCCTCACGATCATGTTCCATAAAGGGTTTTGGTTAATGGTCTATCTTTTGTTCGGCATGATTTGCTTCAGTAAGAGGGCAGGGTTCTTATGATATTTTGTGTTGAGCATCAGTAAATAATCCAGTTCGATTTTGGTTAGTCCAAAATGGTTTTGAACATATATCAATTGTTTTTGATTGAAGGTTTCGACCAACGATTGCCTCAACGTATCTTTATTGTGACCCATGGTATGGTTTTATTGCGGTAAAACTAACGAGAGGTCGTAGTGGGCACAATACCTACTAATGGGTATTTCCAAGTGATTTTTGTAGGAAAGAATGTACCTAACCCGGCAAATCTTATTTTTTGGAATAAGAATCCATACGGCTGACAAGAAGAAAATTGTTAAAAGTTTTTTAGATTTAGAGGAAAGACCGATCAAAGTTGAAAATACCTATCAATGGGGATTTCTTGAAAATTATTATTCCATCAAATTTGACCGAACCAAGAAAAAAAATAAAAAATGGAAACCAAAGAACTTAAAAATTTTAAGAAAATCTCACTAAATGTTGTACTGACCGACCCAGATAGATATCAATTAATTTATGCAAGTCAATTATACAACACTTTTTTTGGCGTAGCCGGAAAATTTAAGGTAGAAAATGATAAATTAAAGGAGATTGACATATCACTTGTAAACTATAAGGGTGCCTATAATTTAGGTTTGCTTCAAAAAACTGAGGATTCGTGGGATTGCCAAAATGGCATTAATGGCCAATTATGCATTCATATCAAGGCAAACGGGGGGCTACATGGTCACAGAACAAATCAAAATATAAAGGTGAAGTGCGACACTGATATTAAAAATCTGCAGGATATGATGGTCAGCCGTGAGCTATACCCTATCTATGATAATATACCTTCTGACTTTGAAGAACACCTACATCACCCTATGTTCGATTCAGAATTCTATGAACGTGATGGAATAGCGATTAGGAAAAGAGATAGGCTTGACAATCAATTTAAACCTAATACTGTGGGCAAATGCAAAAATTCATTGGTTTACTTTCTAAAGTAAATCTTAGAAAAACTAACATATTTCTAATTTTGTGCGTGCCAGGTCTGTGTTTTTCAAATTCAGATTTGGAGCTTTTTTTTCGTTGCCTTAAAGTAATGGATTACGAATGCGCTTCCCATAAAATAGAAATTCAACGAGACGAAGAACTTTCGAACCCTATTGAGGTACTTTTGAAAATAGTGCAGTTTCAAGAGTCACAACACTTTGATCAAGGTTTACTCAAGACTTCTTCAATTGACAGCACAATTACACATTTGATTATTGGTCATAATGAGCTGTTAAAAGAAAATTATTCCTCGATAAAATCATATGAGGCCTTTTCACGTGCCTTGAACATTTCGAATACAATCGGCAACAAAGAACTTACCAAATTTTGTATAGTTAGCATCCTTCAACTACTTCGCAAAGAAATTTTTATTGGAAGTCGTCAATTTGAAATATATCTCAATCAATTTAGAGAATTGATAGACAGTAGGGATGATGAAATCATTTTGGCCTATTTTGATGTGGTCTTTTCCTCAAAGGAAAATGAAGATTTGACCGTTGACGAAGGATATGCAAAAAAAATGGAAAAGCTGGACATGTATTTCGAGCACTTGCCGAGAACCCACCCCTATTTTCCGTATTACGCATATGAGAAAGGGGCCCAGTTTAAATTGGACGATGCGTTTGGTGAGGCAACGACTTGGTTCAAGAATGCTTTGGACTATTGCGATAAACCGCATTTGAATAATTTAAAGAGTACGTTATATTGGCAGCTCTCGCATAATTATCTTTTAGGTGGAAATCTGCAAAACGCTGAATTTTATTTAAGACTCTCCGAAGAATGGTCCACTGGACTAAGGGGACAATTCTATGACCATCGACTTAAGGCATGGATTCTGGATGCAAAAAAAGAGTTCGATTCGGCCTATTACTATTTGAACAGCTCGGTGGAACTGGAATATAAAATGGGTGCAAAGAACAATACCTTGGAAACGGCCTTGTTATCGGTAGAAAACGAGACCGAAAAATTGAAACTCGATAAGCTTCAATTGGATAACCGTCGAAAAACTAACCAAAACTATTTGATAATGACATTGTCTCTTTTGGCTATCGGAACAATTACTGCGGTCTTTCTTCACAAAAACACCACCAAAAAACGCCAGCTTGCCGAGCAGACCGCATTGTTAGAACAACAAAAAGTAGAAACCCTGCTTAAAGAACAAGAACTGGTCAGTATCGACGCTATGATCGAAGGGCAGGAAAAAGAACGTCAAAAGGTCGCCAACGAGCTGCACGACGACCTAGGCAGTTTGATGGCCACCGTAAAACTGCATTTTGACAACGTAAAGGTCGATAAGAAAGACCCGGCGATGAAAAATGCGCAGCACCTGCTCGAAAAGGCCTATCAAAAGATCCGCGGTATGGCCCATGCCAAGAACTCCGGGGTGATGGCCAACCAAGGGCTGCTCCCCGCCGTACAGAAAATGGCCCGGACCATCAGCGAAACGAATGCGCTGCAAGTTACGGTGGAAGATTTCGGACTCACCGACCGTATGGAAAACTCCCTCGAGTTGACCCTGTTTCGAATCCTGCAAGAACTGGTCGCCAACATCATCAAGCATGCGGGGGCGACCAAAGCCAGTATTCAATTTACCCAGCATGAAGACCAATTGAACATCATTGTCGAAGACAACGGCAAAGGCTTTGAAATGGGTAAGGTGAAAACGACCGCGAACGGTATGGGGCTCACCACTATTGAAAAACGCATCGAACATTTAGAAGGTAGCTTTACGGTCGATAGCGTACCGGGCAAGGGTACCTCCATCTTAATCGACATACCCGTATGATTACCGTAGTCATCGCCGAAGACCACCAGGCCCTGATCGATGGGATCCGATCGTATCTGGAGTACGAAGACGATATCACCATCGTTGGCCATACCAATGATGGGCAACAGTTGTTGGCCATGATTGCCAAGCGGCCCCCTAATATTGTGCTCTGTGACATACGCATGCCCAAGGTCGATGGTATAGAGGCCACCAAGATCATTCAAAAAGAATACCCGAATACCAAGGTGGTGGCCTTTACCATGTTCGACCAAGAAGAGGCCGTGCGCCAAATGCTCGATGCAGGTGCAGTGGGCTATATCTTAAAGAATTCTTCATTACAGGTAGTCAAGGAGGCCATAAGGACCGTAGCCGAAGGCAAGACCTATTTCGACAAAAAGATTCATTTGCCCACTGCCGAAAAGAATCGATCCAAAAGTGTACTCTCTTCGCGTGAGCGTGAAATACTGTTGTTGATTGCTCGGGGCAAGACCTCGCATGAAATCGCCGATGAACTTTTTATCGGTAAAAGCACCGTCGATACGCACCGAAAGAACATGATCCGTAAACTGGGGCTAAGCGGAGCCGGGGAGTTGCTACGCTATGCGTTGGAGAAGAAATATGAATTTTAGTAAACACCTCACTTTTTAAAATACACAATGGGGCCGCGGCTCCATTTTTTTGTTTATAACACTTTTATTGCTAGACTTTTAGCTAAAAAATACCCATGAATGGGGATGGTTTTGACAAAGAATGGTAAATAGTTTTGAAAAAAAGTCATGTATCAAAAACCAACCATTTTAATTTTATCAATTCTCGTTTCAACAATGTGCTTTTCTCAGGCAGATACAAACACTAATGATAGTACTGAGGTAAAAACCGAAGAGTTAATAGAGAAACTATCCCAAAAAGTAGTTGCTGATGCCAAAGAAAAACTGCAGGAAGAATATGATGTAGATGAAAAGAAGTTGCTAGGTACATTTATTTTAAAACAGAACGAAGTTGAAGTTGATTTAAAAATGGCCCAAAAAGGTTTTTCGAAGAAGGACAGTACTATAGAGTTTTCTAAAAAGCTTAAGATTGGAACTATAAAAATTGATATCCGGGAGGGGGTAATTTTTGATATAAGAATTAAAGGTAAATTAAAGAATGATTCTGTAGTATTTACAAATCGTGCCCCCATCAACATGAGTAGTCTAATTAGACATGAGGTTTATCTCACCTATCTCAGAAAAGGCGTCAAAGACGCAAATTTTAGTAAATATATGATTAGGCTTAAGGACATTTTAGAATATGATTATGAAAATGGTGAAAACTACGTGATTGATAATGAACTAATTGATTTGAATTCAAGTAATAAAAAGAAAGCAAAAGTTTATGGTAAAGGAAGTTTGAAGTCATTGATAGATTTTCGAATTTATACTGACTTTTTGGGAATAATAAACGAATCAGCCAATGGCATAGTGAGTTTTGAAGGCAATTCAACATTTTTTCTAAACCCATTTGGTATAAAGGGCTATAACTATATATTCAAAAAACTCAATTCAAGTGTCCGTTATTCCAGGTTTGATGACAATGACCAGAATATTGCATTGCCTATAGCCGATACTTTGGATTTGATTCAAAAATCTTTTCTAAATGTGAGTGGTGAAATTGATTTGTTTGAAACTAGATTTAGTAAGAGATACCCTTACAAACTACACTTAAAATCAAAGATTGGATTGGATATTAGTAAAACCATGGAAGATGGTGAGGAAGATGGTTCCAATACTACAACTTTAGGATTAGGATTTGGCGCAGGAATACAGGTTCAGCGATATTCAAACTTTGGTTTAAACTCCACCTTTTATTTTAATCGATACGAAAATAATGGATTGTTTGATTCTGGGACAGTAAATTTTAATACCATCGAATTGAATACTGAAGTGTATTTCTATGATAGCAAGGATAAAAATGACAACGATGCTTTTTTCTTACGATTATCATATGAACAAGGAATTAGAAACATAAGTTCCAGCTCAAATTTCTTCAATATCCAAATAGGTTATAAAGCACAGTTAAATTTTAATCCTAAAAAGGATTAGTTGGTTAATCAAATCCACTCAACCAGATCTCCCTTAAAGATTGGTTATGCTCTGAGGTTTTGCTTTTATAGTCATCTATATTATCTATCTTCTCCATATTTGTTGCTGTAGCAGCTATACTAATTGGGGTATTTCAAAATGTTAGAAACCCTAAACCTCCTTACGATGTTAAAGTCATTGAGAATAAAACCAGAGCCAATCAATTGGAGGATGAAAACAAAGAATTAAAAGAAAAACTTTTCAAAGCTGAAATGCTTATCGGAATTTACAAATCTGATACAACGGAATCTAATTAACCACCTTTGTAAGTTCAATGTGAGGAATTATATGTGATAACAAATTAATTCTTCTACGTAAATGATGGTCGCTAAGTAAACCTCCAATTGAACTTTTGAGGCTATTGTACTCACTGTCTGCTTTTCCATCTACAGTTATTTCAAAACTCTCATCATTAGGCTCACCTTCATATAGAATACTCGATTTATCTATCTCATGTAAATATTTCCAGTAAAAGAAAACAATCTCAGCTTGGAACCATATGAAATAACTACGTTTGTTTTCATCTTGAATTGGAAGCATGGATAATGTAGTATCCAATAATTCTTGGAGGGATAACTTACGGTTAACTAATTTTTTATAGTTTTCGTTCTTATCAATTATCTTCAATAGAATGATATAAATAACACACATAGGGTTAGCGTATTGGTTGAATTTGATGGATTTTACAACTATTGAGAATAGCCCTAAAACCTTTTCCAATTGCCTAAGTGTTGGTGAGTAGGGATGTTGAATTAAATCTAGCATAAAAATCAAGGCATCAATATCATTTTCAAATTCTCTATGCTTTTGCCTTTCACCGTTTCCATAGTATTCGTGCAACCCAAAATGCTTTGTCAAGAAGAGGGTGTAGTCCTTCACATCCGGTTTAGGCAACGAATATTCCAAATCTATAAACCTTCTTAGATATTCATCTGAGTTTATATTTTCACTCCCATAAACTCCCCTTATGGCGTGTCCTAATTGTACTTTATCTATGGATAAAACAAAAACAACACCCTCGACGCTAAATAGATGTTTCATTTTTTCTAAAACCTCAACGGCATAATTTGGCCTGCAACGATCTAACTCATCTATGACGAAAACAATAGGCTTATCATTATCAATACTTTGAACAAATTCGGTTAGAACTTCCCTAAATTCTTTTATACTTTTCTTTTTATCCTCAAAATCATCTAAACCCTTTTGTAGGCTTGCAATTGAATATTCCCCCAAACCCTCAGCAATAACTTCAACTGTTTTATCACCCGTTATTTTGCCCATTGCGTGTTTGAATAACTCTACGCCAGTATTTTTTAGAAGAGGTAGTACCTTTTTCAAAACATTCGCAAATAGTTTGCCCGAATCCCCTTTTATTTTTTCAAGTTCGGATAGTATTGCAATAATCACCCCATCTTGAAAATCGTTCTCCCATGCATTAAAGTAGATTGTTTCGTAAGACCTTCTCTTTAAATAGCCCATCCACATTTTTACAAATGTTGTCTTGCCCGTACCCCATTCATTGTCGATTGCTAACACAAAACCTTTACTGTAATTGTTCAGGATACTTGTAAGGACTTGGGCATATTGTTCTCTGTGAAGCAAGTCGTTTTCAAATGGGTTACTTTTCGGTTCTTCCGGGATTTCTATTTGCTTATTTCTTAATTCCATACCATTAAATTATTGTTTATTCATTGAATCTAAAGAGGTTGGCTTTATTCCTTTTTAACAATCAAGGTTGATAAGTCTTAAATATCAGGTAATTCCAGTTCGGAATTGTACCAAAAAGAATTACATTAACAGATACCAACTAATAAGAAATGGGAGAAACTACCGAGAATAAAAAAGAGAAGAGGATAGAAAGGCTTATAAGTTTTACTAACGCCGAGAAAATAGGCTTAGGTGCTTTACTGGTACTCATAATTTTCTCACCGTTGATATTTACGCAATTATATTCCGGGGTCAGTTTCATCGGTTCCGGCGAGATAGGAGATACTATTGGAGGGATAACGGCACCCTTCGTTAATCTACTGGCCGCTTATTTAGTGTACAAGTCATTCACCGCTCAGATTGAGGCCAACACACAGCAAAGGAAGGATCACGATAAACAGATGTCAATAATCCTTAATGAGCAGACCATTAATTATTTGTTGAACCTGTATGAGAACATGGAAAAGGATTATATGTCCAACAACGAAGGTGGAAACGATGGTAACGGATGGGCGACCCAATTAGCTACGGGTTTCCATAAACTTGATAAATATCGGGAACTTAAAGATAACCCCTCCGAGGATTATGATAGTACGACGGATACTTACAATAGCGATTCTTTTGCGTTTCACGGTAGAATTGAAATCAGCACTTCCGTTTTTAAGGTAAATTACATATACCACAATTTTGCAATGCTGAATGACGCACTATTCAATGCTGTTTCCAATTCAAATGATAGAAACCTACAATATGTAGCTAGGTACATAACCGCAAAAATTTCAAGTTTGTTCAACTCCAATAACTATAATTACATTCTGACCCGTGATATTCAAGGCTATATTGATGAGGGATTGATAGATGAAAAGTTGGGCGGTGAACTTGAAATATCAAAAGAAGCGGCGAACCACATACGATCAAGACTTATTGAAATTATGCGCAATACCGAGTATGCTAATGAAAAACACACATAAGTAAGAACTTAGGGGTTAAAAAAATAAAGAGGCATTTAATCACGAACTCCAACAGACAATATGTCTGCTTTTACGGGTCAACAGTAACACGGCATATCTTTTGCCAAACTTTTGAAAAATAAAATT
Organism: Bacteroidia bacterium; assembly: GCA_030428705.1. Lineage (GTDB taxonomy): Bacteria > Bacteroidota > Bacteroidia > Flavobacteriales > Flavobacteriaceae > Meishania. Next base: position 346,400 of record JAUIDI010000002.1, on the reverse strand, counting down.
ATGAAAGCGAGTACACAATATACCGATCTATTCGGTACTGCGGCGGCGGAGTTAAGTTCTAGGGATGCCGATAAGTTTGAATTTATAGCTGATGAGATCGGTTTAAATAAAGAGAGGTTCAGAATAGTAGGTGTAAGGCTGCATGGTATACCTGTAACCTCAATTACTCTAATATGCCTTGATATGGAAAGGTCAACGGATGATGATGACTATATGGTGGAAATGTATTTGGATGAAGGTGAGGATTTGACTACAGGTATCTTTGATAGGTTCAATGTAGTTCTTTACGATAGATTTGATACTAGATTTCCGGCCATCGATGAAATACATGAGGTAAATTTTTCGGATTTCCACGAAACAGAAGAGGAAGAGGACTAGAACCGTACAATAATCGTACAAAAAAACCCTGTATTCTAACAAATACAGGGTATAAAGTGGAGCCGGAGGGATTCGAACCCTCGTCCAAACAAGCAACGTCAGTGCTTTCTACATGCTTAGTTTCCGCTTGGTTTTCGATGCACACCTGACCAGAAACCGCCTAATGTACACTTAGCTTCTTAAGGTTTTAGAGGTACCGCCAAAGCGAACGGATACCCTTGTGTTGACTTTTATGGTGCTCCTATATAAATCGCCGTCAACAAGGGCTATTCAGGAACATCTCGCTTCTCCGCCTAGCGGAGACGAGGCTAAATCTTACTATAATTCAGATTAAGCGGCAAGAGCGTAATTATTATCGCCAATTAAAAGTATGAAGTATGATATTAACGAGCTGTACCCCAGCGCTCGACATGCTTACATTGCCATTGGTCTCGCTGTCAAAACCAGTCGGCCCCATAATGAGTTAGGTAAGCTTCGCTTACCGTTAACGAATTTTGTTCTCCGTAGCCTTGGCGAAAGAGAACATACCACTCCGTCACCAGTGCTTCGGAGTTCGCACTCACTTTTTTTTCAAAGATCTTGGCGTTCCCCTTTTTCGTAAAGACTTCAAAGGGTCGGGCTATCGGCGGTACGCGGTACCTGCCTCTATCCCTAACGCGGTTGGCAAAGCTAATAAAAGTTTGCGCACCGCTACAAATCCCTTTACATTTATGCAATATTTATACCAAAGCCCATATGAAATTCGGAATCATAAGAGAGCGGAAAACCCCGCCCGATAGGCGGGTGGTGCTATCCCCCGAAGCCTGCCAAAAAGTCCTTTCGAACCATCCGGAAGCGAAAATAGTCGTCGAGCCATCGCCGATTCGTGTCTTTGCCGATGCAGAATATAAAGAGGCAGGTATACCTGTTGCCTTCAAAATGAAGGAATGTGATGTACTGCTTGGGGTGAAAGAGGTGCCTACCAAAAACTTAATCCCCAACAAAAAGTATTTCTTCTTTTCGCATACCATCAAAGCGCAACCCTATAACAGAAAGCTGCTAAAGGCTGTTTTGGAGAAAAACATCGAACTTTATGACCACGAGGTCATTACCAATTCAAAAGGGATGCGATTGGTCGCCTTTGGCCGTTATGCCGGTATTGTCGGCGCCTATAACGGATTAAGGGCATACGGACTCAAATTTGGCCTATTTAAGTTACCAAAGGCGGAAACATTGACCGACCAGAGGGCATTGATCAACGAACTAAAAAAAATAAAACTGCCCAATATCAAGATTTTATTGACAGGCAAGGGCAGGGTCGGTAATGGGTCAAAAGAAATGCTCGACGGTATGGGACTTAAAAGGGTCAATGTCGGAGAATATCTAGAAAAAGATTTCAATGAACCGGTTTATTGCCAAATAGATGCTTCTGAGTACAATAAACGAAAGGATGGTGTTCGTGGAAACAAGGCTGACTTTTTCGAAAATCCGGAAGCGTACAGATCAGACTTTTTCAGGTTTGCCGAGGTAACGGACTTATATATTGCCGGACACTTTTATGGGCAAGGGGCACCTTATCTCTACACACGGGAGGATGCCAAGCACCCTGATTTCAAAATTAAAGTGGTGGCCGATATCAGTTGTGATATCGATGGGCCGGTGGCAACGACGATTCGTGCCTCCACGATTGCAAAGCCCATCTACGGCTACAATCCGAAAACCGAAAAGGAGGTCAATTTCAAGAATAAATCCGCTATCGCCGTGATGGCCGTTGACAATTTGCCTTGTGAACTTCCGCGTGATGCAAGCATCGGTTTCGGCGAAGCTTTTTCAAAATATGTGATTCCCGCTTTTTTCAACGGTGACGCCGATGGGGTTTTACAACGAGCGCGCATGACCAAGAACGGAAAGCTTACCAAACGCTACAAATACCTACAGGATTATGTCGATGGTAAAGAATGAATTTCTAATCGATTGTTAATTTCCACTCGACTATTGGATTTTCGTTAGGAGCGGTATACGCCTTCAGGGCCTTCAATTTCAAATCGATAGTTTCAATATTTTTCAAGGTCTTCAATTGAATCGTTTCCTTTTCTCCGGCCTTAACAGTAAATATTGGGGCCTTGCTATAGAAGTTATAGGGCATCGCGTTTTTGAACAAGAGGTCGCTACTCGAAACATTTTCAAGTTCGACCGCGAGTACCTGAGATTCCTCATGGTAAGTGGCGGAATTTATTTTGATACTTGCTTTGAGCAAAGGTTTCAAAAATTCGACCTTGCCTACCAAAAGAGAGTTATATACGGCTACGGTTCTTCCCGCAAAAAGGGCTTCCTTTAAACTTGATAAACTTTTTTCCTTTGTGAACACCAATGTGATCGGTCGGTGCATTCCTTTTTCGGTATAATCCCAATCGATTAATCCATGTATATCACTGGTGCCCATAATGGTCAAATTTTGTTCGAGTGCAAGGGCAAGTGACTCCTTGGCATAATCACCCGTGTTGATCACTTCGATTCCGTGCAATTCGCCGTTTTCTATTCTCTTTTTCTGAAAATCACTAAGAATAGGGTCTCCGGTAGGGCTTTGCCGATACCAGGCCGGGTGGTTCCAAAAGACAAAGGCTTTTTGCTCTTTGGCGGCTTCAAAAGCGCTTTCCGGTTTATCGTGTAGTAATTTGTTCGCATCTGAAATAAAAACGGCATTGCTATGGCCAACGGGTTCCGACCGGGTAATCTCTGAGCCAGGCACTATGAGCAAGTCGTGTTCTTTTGCTTCTGCCATGGCCAAATGGTAGGCGCGGTTGCGGTCAGGATGCGGAATGTCTTCTTTGTGGGGCTGGTATTCCAAGTGTTCCGTCAACGAAATGGCATCAAGGTTTTCACGAAGGGCCTCTTGCACCCTAATAGTTGGCCACACATTTCCGTCGGAAAAAACGGTGTGCATATGCAAATCGGTTTTCAAGGTCACATATCCTTCTATGTTCGGGTAAAAAAGTGGTTTAGCTCCTTTATGAGTATGCTGGGCCTTTAAACCATAGAATCCCAAAAGAGAGAAGAAGATAATAATAGCACTTTTCATGTTTTCAAAATTTTTGTAAATATAGCACTTGCATGGGGTACCAAGATTAAACTATGGTTATTTGATTATGTGCAATAGGTTTAATATGTTATTGAAATAAGTCTACTTGGGGCCAGTCTTTCCTCATAAGGATTTCGTCTGAAATTAACTTTCTGATTTCACCAAGATCCGATTCGAAAGAACTGTGTCCTGAATTAAAAACAAACGCATATGAGAAAATCGGACCGGTAGAAATACCTGACAGCGAACCAGGTAAAGCACCATTGTGACCTCCAAATCCGTTTTCGAAATAGGGCTGCATATCACCATAGTCCAAAAAATCCCTTACTCCCGGAGCACCATCGGTGTGCACTACAAATCGCGCTAAATTTTTGGCAGAAGCAATCCACCCGCCATGTGAATCCATTCTGGTAACATTCATGGCATAGGGTGAAAACCAAGTGGAATAATACTTTACCTCATTGATTTTTCTTTCTTCAAGTGTATTGCCTCCAACCAAAGCTTCTGATATGCCGATAGGCTTCAAAATCTGTTCTCTTACATAATCCTCATAGTTCTCTCCCGACACGGTCTCAATGATTCTGCCAAGTACACAAAATCCAAAATTGGAATAATAATAGTTGCTGCCTGGTGAATGCAATAACTCTCTCTCATCCAGGACCAAGTCGATAAGCTCTGTTTGTGAGAGATTTAAGTCATCGAACATAACATCGCTGGGATTATTTGTAAACCCAGAAGTATGTGCCAATAAGTGTCCCACTTCTATTCTTTTTTCCAATGTCGAGTATTCCAATGTCCCATACTCATTTCCTAAAATTGAATTAGAACCGAATACCTTGTCGGTTAGGCTCAACTTGTTTTCTGAAACAAGTTTTAAGATAGCAATAGCCGTAATTGGTTTTGAAACACTTGCTATTCTGAATAAAGAGTTCTCGGAGGTTGCAGAATCACTTTGATCGTCAATATTTCCGAAATTACCTAAGTACACTAATTTTTCATTATGGGTAATCGCTATTTGGCCGCCCCGAAGATTCAGGCGGGTCATTAGATTTGATACTTTTTGCTCGAAGTTATCAAAACTTTCAATTTCAACGGGTTCCTCTACTTTTGGCGTTTCCGATTCATTGTTGATCGTATTGGGCTGATCAAGATTCTCGCCAGGGGAATCGGAGGAGCTACAGCTTAGAAATACAAGAACTAGGAAACACCATAGAACCAATTTGGTTATTAATGTACTTGATAGCCTTGATAGAAATCTTTTGGTTTTGATAAGCAATTTAATGAACATATATAGCATCTATTAAGAGTTACGTCTTTGAATATACAATTTGTGTCTGAAAATTTTAACTGTCAAAAATTATATCTTCTATAAGACGGAATCGTTCAGAAACATACCAACCGCCTATAAAGCTTTCAAATGAACATGTTTGACCGTTTTAGAATCGATTTTGGACAGAGAATTCTTTTATATTTCAGATTATTCAACTTACTGATCATCCAATATATCGATATTCGGCCATTCTGCCCTATTCTGTGTTTTTTCCCTCATAAAATTACGAATGGCCTGTATTATTTGTTGAAAGTCGGGGGCACTATTGTTTATCAACACAACATAGGATGTTGGGTAACTGACCTGTAAAACACTCAAAGTTCCAGGTAGGGCACCGTTATGGTTCCAATTGCCAGTTTCCAAATAGTCCAAATGCTCACCGGATTCCAGAAGGTCGGGAACGGAATTCTCGGTATCCGATTTCATGGCAAATAGGGCCAGATCTTTCGCCGAGGCGATCCATCCGCCATGCGAATCCATTCTGTTGACGTTTATTGTATAAGGTGATTCATGATTGGCATAATACGTCACTTCATGTTCGTGGGCCTCTTCTTTTGTGTTGTTACCAATTTTCATTGACGTGATGCCCATTGGTGTGAGAATGGCTTCTTTTACATAAGCTTCGTAGCTTTTTCCGGTAACTTCTTCTATGATTCGACCCAAGAGCGAGTATCCAAAATTCGAATATTCGTATTCCGTACCTGGTTTTCGAGATAAAGATCGTTCATCGAGTACTTTCGATATTAAATCGGCGTGGGTCAAGCTGACGTCATCGAACATAATATCATTGGGAATATCACTAAAGCCACCTTTGTGTTCGATCAAGTGGGCTACCGTAATCGATAGTTCATCGCTTTCATAGGGCAAGGAGCCATATTTGGTTCCCAACAAGGAACCCTCACCGAAAACAAAATCGTTTAGCCCTATCTGGCCTTCTGCGACAAGTTTGGATATAGCGGTCAATGTTATTGGCTTGGAAACTCCCGCGATTCTAAAAAGGGAGTTTTGATCGACATCGACGTTGGTATCGACGTCGGCTTTGCCAAAGGATTTTAGATAGACCAATCTATTATTTCTGATTACGGCCACTTGGGCACCTTGAAACCCATAGATTGTCATTAATTGTTGAAACCCCGTAGTGATATCTTCAAGGAGCTCACTTGAAGTTTCAGTATTGTTATCGCCCGCTGGGGAGTTTTGATTTTGGTCTTCTGAATCAGTGCCGATTTCGGCATCTGGGTTTACCTTGATAAAAGGCCCATCATCCGACTCTTTACAGCCAAAAATAAAGAGAGCAAATAGGAAAAGGAATAAGTTATTTTTCATAGCAAATGAATTTTATAGATTCCCCTATTTTAGAAAGATAGGTATTTTGACGCGCTCTTTCAACTAATTTGGCTAAGACTATTCGATCCAGCCTTTATCCTTATAAAGTTGAATAAAGCTATTGCTTAGTTCGTCCGAATCGCCATATTCGTTTCGAATCTCGATAAGTTTTTGTTTGAGCAAATTAAGGTCATCGACATATTTCGGATCATCGATGATATTATTGACCTCATGGGGATCCGCGGTCCGGTCGTATAGCTCCCACTCATCAATATCGTAGTAATAATGAATGAGTTTGTATTCTTTAGTGGCAATACCGTAATGTCTTTTTACGGCATGTTCTGCAGGGTATTCATAGTAATGGTAGTATACGGCATCGCGTGTCCACCCATTTTTATCGCCTTTTAAAAGAGGCAGAAGGCTTTCTCCTTGCATATCGGTTGGGGACGTGAGCCCCGCGAGCTCTAAAAAGGTCTGTGCGAAATCAAGGTTCTGTACCATTTCATCTTCAGTAATTCCGGGTTTTATTATGTGAGGCCACTTGATCAATAAGGGGGTTTTGAATGATTCGTTGTACATAAAACGTTTGTCGAACCAGCCGTGCTCTCCCAAATAAAATCCCTGATCAGATGTATAGACAACGACGGTGTTCTTATCAAGGTCTTTTTCTTCCAGATAATCCAACAACCGTCCGACGTTTTCATCGACCGCTGCAATTGTACCGAGATAGTCCTGCATATATCTTTGGTATTTCCATACGGTCAACATCGAATCGTTCATGGTGGGGAATTCTTTCGCAAAGGTTTTTGCGATGGGGTTATAGACGGAATCCCAAACGGCACGTTGGTCAGGGGTAAGCCGATTAATACGATTGCCCAGTTGGTTCCAGTTTTTTATATTGAGTTGGTCTGCGATAGTATCAGGAATCTTAAGGTCATACGAAAGTTGCATGTGCTTCAACAGCTGCATTTCAGCCGTTTTGGCCGCCGAACTCCGATTTGCATAGTTATCAAAAAGATTATCAGGCAGAGGAAAGGTTTTTTTTGTATACATTTTAAAATGTCTTGGGGCCGGCATCCACGTTCTATGCGGGGCCTTGTGCAAGTACATCAATAAAAAAGGTTTGGCGGTATCGCGCCGTTTTTCCATCCAATCCAGGGTAAGATCGGTAATGATGTCGGTCACATATCCGGTTACGGTAGTATCCCCCTTGTTGGTGATAAATTTCGGATTGTAATAATCGCCTTGGCCTGGAAGAATCTTAAACTCATCGAACCCTTTCGGATTGTTTCCGAAATGAAGCTTGCCGAACATGGCTGTTTGATAACCCGATGCCTTCAAGAGTTGTGGAAAGGTTACGTTGGTCGTATCGAAAGGGGAGAGGTTGTCTATTTTTCCATTGATATGCGAATGTTTTCCAGTCAGTATTACGGCACGTGAAGGAGCACATATCGAATTGGTCACGGTCGCATTGGTAAAGAGCATGCCTTGTTTGGCAATACGATCGATATTCGGGGTCTGAATAAGCCTGTCATCATAAGCGCTTATGGCCTGATAAGCATGGTCATCCGACATGATAAAGACGATGTTCGGTCTTTTGGTTTCCCTTTTAAGGATTTTTCCCCTACCACAGGAAAGAATAAAAAATAATGCCAATAGTAGTATTGAAGCGTATGATTTCATAGACCTAAAAAATACTTAGGCCTAAAATACAGATTTTATGGCCTTATTTCGAATCTGTTTTTTCAAGGACTACCAAAGAATTTTTTTGGAGTTCGACAGCTTTACTGAAAATTTCTTTGACCGTATCATAATCTTCGGGCAAAAAATGGGTATGTCTTATAAACAATTGATAGCTAATACCGATTTGTAAATCGTTTCGTTGTACATACATTTTTATACCGGCCAAAGATTGACCTAGGCCTATTTCTATACTTTCAGGTAGTGCATTGACCTTATACCCTGTAGGTATATTGATTCTCAATTCGTATTTGTATGTTCTTGGGTATCCAAAGTCTATCGGATAATCACGCTTCTCAAGTAGAAAGGGGTTTGAATCAAAAAAATGGACTAAAAACGGATTGAAATAAATCTTGTTTTCCTGTATTGCCTCCCCAAGATCAAATTTTATGCGTTCGATTACTTTTTTCTCATCGGATCGCTCTTTGACAAACTCATAGTCGGTAATTACAAACTCGCCTGTCATATTATCTTCCAATTCCTCCAAATACGCCTCTTGGCCTTTCCGGTCGATTAGTTTTCTTCTGTAGACAGCATTGTAACCTGTATTCATAATATCGAAAACGCCTTTGGCGTTTTGGTTTTCAAGATCGAGGACAAGTTGTGCGCGGACCTGTTTGATGTTCGTCGGTTCTGGAAGGATATTTTGCCAGTAGCTTTCATTTTTGAAATCCATTACCCTTCCATAGTGGTTAAGTACCCTAAAAGGCAACATTCCAAATGGAAGATATTTGTCGGTAGCATCCAACAAATAATCTTTTTCATCGATTTTTACTTTGGCGACTATGTAATTGAAATCGCTCATTACCGGATGTATTTTTTTTGGAAGCCCCCTTTGTCTCGTCGATAGCAACATAAGATTTGCAGGAATATCAGCCGCATTGAGAAGATTGATCAATGACATATTGATTTCCCAGGCATTGCCTTTTTTGGCATCAAACGCATCTTTTACGCGTGCCTCGCCATATGATGAATACTCTTCGTTCCAATTGTAATGCTGTTGTACAAATTTGTAGATATTTTGGGCCCGTTCTATGTCACTACCCTCGGTCAACAATTTCTCCGGAACGTTTCTTTCAAAAAAACCTTTTTTGGTCAATTGTCTTCCGATATCCCTGTCATTTCTAAATTCACTATCCACATCTTTCCAAGATTTTGTATATTTTTTACTGGTTCCGTCAAATCGATTATATTGGGAAATCTCGAATTCAAGCCTTGACCTATAATTTTCGGCCGCGAGCATAAAATCTTTCTCCTCTTTAAACGCAGGAATGTCTTTCATGGCGTACTTGAGTACTTCGCAATCGGCACTTTTTGCAATTCCGTCAACGTGAAAACAATTTTTCTTGATCTTGGAATCGTTGATGGCTAACTTAAGTGAACCAAAAAGTGCCCGGTTATAGATCCAGTTTCCAGGTATTTTCGCATTAAATTCACTATACAGTTTTGGTATTGCAGCCTGGAACTCCCATCCATCAAGTTTATAATCGTATGGTGTTACCAGGGTATACGCATATTCTAATATGCTGCCGACCTGTAGTTTTGGAAAAGTGAATTTTTTTAACCTCCACCGTTCTGAATATTCTTCGGTAAATATTTCAGAGGGTAAAACGTTATACCGATTGCCATCGTTATGCGTCACCGCCTGGATTTTCGTGATTTTTTCGGCGTATGTGCCATTATGATAAAGAGGTATTTCTACCGTGCCGAAGTCAAACCCTTCTTTTTTCAAGACCTTGATTTTAACGTGGTATTCCTTTACTAGCCGAATGCGATTATCTATGACCTTGAAATAGTTATCGCCTCGTTCATGAAGATAGATTGCATTCGCATCGGGGTCTTTATCGTATGAGGTCAAGTTTCTTTCAAAGTCGGTTACTTGGCCAAAAGTATCCGGCATCTGAGAAAGAGAGGTGGTGATCGAAAAAAGTAAAAATACAGTGGTTTTCAGTAAACGAAACATTATCAGTAGATTGGTTACCTAACCAATAACTTTTTGAAGATATATTTATTGCAATGTGTTCACAGTTTTCCGAAGTGCGGTCAAATTGGTCAAAAGCCTTTCTAGTTGATCCAAAGGTAACATATTGGCCCCGTCACTTTTAGCGTTCATCGGGTCAAAATGGGTTTCGATAAAAATACCATCCACACCAACGGCGATTCCTGCACGGGCAATGGTATTGATAAGTGCCGGACGCCCACCTGTCACTCCCGAAACTTGATTGGGCTGTTGTAACGAATGGGTAACATCCAACACCACGGGCACATATTGTTTCATGGTCGGAATGCCCCTGAAATCGACTACCATATCTTGATAACCGAACATGGTACCCCGATCGGTAATCCATACTTGGTCGTTACCTGAATCGGTGACTTTGATTACGGCATGTTTCATGCTTTCTGGAGACATGAATTGGCCTTTTTTCAGATTGACCACTTTTCCGGTTTTGGCGGCCGCTACGACCAAATCGGTCTGGCGGACCAAAAAAGCGGGGATTTGGAGGACATCGACGTATTCGGCCGCCATTTCTGCATCCGATTCTTGATGGATGTCGGTAATCGTAGGAATTTCAAAAGTCTCGGAAATCTTCCGAAGTATTTTAAGGGCTTTTTCATCACCGATTCCCGTAAACGAATCTACTCGGCTACGGTTGGCCTTTTTAAAACTTCCCTTAAAAACATAGGGAATTTTGAGCTTGTCCGTTAGCGAAACTATTTTTTCGGCAATACGTAAAGCCATCTCTTCTCCTTCGATGGCGCAGGGGCCGGAAAGAAGAAAAAAATTGTTGCTATCGATATGTTTTAGTTGCGGAATTAATGAGAGATCCATTTCTTAAAATTTCCCCAAAGATAGTATTTAACTATGGTTTCCTTTTTAGATTTATCGATATCAAAACCATCTTTGCCTCCATGATAAAAAATCTTTATTGCGCATTTTTTCTTCTATTTGGTTGTGTATCGCTGTCACTTCATTCCCAAATACAGGAAAAAGGAAAAACATTCGGCCTTATCAATCTAGAACGGCATCAGTTTAGATTTGATTTGTTAAGCCCGGGGATTAGCTATGAACTCGGATTGTTCAAAAATGTTAGCGCATCCGGTGGTCTAGGGCTTGGCTATGCCACTTATGAAGAAGGTTATGCCGTGGGGCTTACCTTGCATACCAGGGTTAGGTATTATCATAATTTTAATAGAAGAATCGCCCATAACAAAAATGTATCCGGTAATTCCGGCAATTATTTTGCGGCGGCAAGGAGCATCTTTTTTTCGCAACTGCGCCTTGGGACCAATATAGAGGGGCCAGATGATTTTAACCTTGGTTTTTATGGCGCTACGTACGGCATTCAGCGTACCTATAAAAACGGGTTTAATTTTAATGCCGAATTGGGAGCGGGATTCTACAAAGGAGATGGTGTCTCGGATGGTTATGGCCCTATGGTAAACTTTACCTTTGGTTGGGTGGCCACGAAAAGGAAATCGAGGAGACCGGTTTTTGATTGATTAAGTACTCTTTGTCCTACAACTTCCTAAGAACCAATAGAATAAAAATGCGCTTAGTTTAGGCGCGGGCGAAAAAAATAGCAGTATCTTTGCGCGCTCAAACAAAGACTATGTCGGTTACTAAAAATATTGCGATCATCGCCCACGTTGACCACGGCAAGACTACCCTGGTCGATAAGATCATGCACCATTGCCAATTGTTCAGGGATAACCAGAATACCGGTGAACTGATTCTTGACAACAACGATCTTGAACGAGAAAGGGGGATTACCATAACATCAAAGAACGTATCGGTAGTTTATAAGGATACCAAGATCAATATTATTGATACCCCGGGCCACGCTGATTTCGGTGGCGAGGTCGAGCGTGTGCTGAACATGGCCGATGGAGTTTTGTTACTGGTGGATGCTTTTGAGGGCCCTATGCCGCAGACACGTTTTGTATTGCAAAAGGCCATTGATCTTGGCCTGAAACCCTGTGTCGTCATCAACAAAGTGGACAAGGAGAATTGCACCCCAGAGGAAGTGCACGAGAAAGTGTTCGATTTGATGTTCGAGCTTGGTGCCGAAGAATGGCAGCTCGATTTCCCCACTGTTTATGGATCGGCAAAGCACAATTGGATGAGTGACGATTGGCAAAAACCAACGGATACTATCGAGCCTTTGTTGGACATGGTCGTTGAACATATCCCAACTTTTGAACCGAAGGAAGGCAATACGCAAATGTTGATCACTTCATTGGATTATTCCTCTTTTACAGGACGAATTGCCATTGGAAGGTTACAGCGCGGAACCCTTAGGGAAGGACAGCAAGTTTCTTTGGTGAAAAGGGATGGCACTATCGTAAAGTCTAAGATCAAAGAACTTTTTACTTTCGAAGGTCTTGGTCGCTTGAAGGTAAAGGAAGTGGTTACCGGTGATATTTGCGCGATAATCGGTCTCGAAGGTTTTGAGATCGGCGATACCATTGCCGATGCCGAAAATCCTGAAGGGTTGAAGACCATAGCCATTGACGAACCTACAATGAGTATGTTGTTCACCATCAATGATAGTCCATTTTTTGGGCAAGATGGTAAATTCGTTACTTCACGCCATATCAAAGAGCGTTTGGAGCGTGAATTGGAAAAGAATCTGGCATTACGGGTCGAGGAAACCGATAGTGCGGATAAGTTCATGGTATTCGGCCGGGGGGTCTTGCACCTTTCCGTATTGATCGAAACGATGCGTCGTGAGGGATACGAACTTCAAATTGGCCAGCCGCAGGTAATCATCAAGGAAATAGATGGGGTCAAATGTGAACCGATTGAATTTTTAACCATTGATCTGCCAGAGGAAGTTTCCGGTAAGGCGGTCGAGATGGTTTCCATTAGAAAAGGTGAAATGACCAGCATGGAGGCCAAGGGCGATCGTATGGTCTGTGAGTTTTTGATTCCCTCAAGAGGAATTATCGGACTGCGTAACCAATTATTGACAGCTACGGCCGGGGAAGCAATCATGGCCCACCGCTTTTTGGAATATCAACCCATGAAAGGGGAGATTCCGCAGCGTCAAAACGGTTCTTTGGTTTCTATGGAAAATGGTAAGGCGATACCTTATTCTATCGATAAGCTTCAAGATCGTGGCAAATTTTTCGTTGACCCGGGAGAAGACATTTATGAAGGACAGGTCATTGGTGAAAATTCACGTGGTGATGACATGACGATCAATATCACCAAAACCAAAAAATTATCGAACGTTCGTTCGGCCGGGGCAGATGACAAGGCCAAAATCGTACCCGCTATCAAGTTTTCATTGGAGGAAGCATTGGAATATATCCAGAAAGACGAATATGTTGAGGTTACACCGAAACATTTGCGCCTTCGTAAAATCTTTTTGAAAGAGGTCGACAGAAAGCGGAATAAGATCGGTTAGCTTTTTTGGAATATTAGGAAAAATATAGATTCTTCGAATCTTAGAGTCGTTTAAAACTACGTGCTAGCCCAAGATTTTTTTTCTGACTTGTGCGGCACAGGCTGCACCGATAATCCCGGCATGGTTCTGTAGTTCAGCGGGGATTACAGGCATTTCTACTTTTATATAGTCCTTGTACTCGTCCCAATCCTTTGAAGTGCCTCCTCCTAAAATTACAAGGTCGGGCGAAACGATCAACTCGACATATTTAAGGAATTTGTTGAAACGTTTTCCCCATTGTTTGTAGTTGAGTCCTTCTCGTTCCTTGGCCGAAGCGGCCGCCCAAGACTCTATCTTTTTATATTTTTTATAGGGAATTTGGCCCAATTCAAAGTTTGGGATCAGCTCACCATTAAAAAAAGCGCCACTGCCAAGACCTGTTCCTATTGTAATCATTACTACGAAACCATCCTCGCCTTTTCCCGTACCATAGTTCATAGTGGCGTAACCAGCTGCATCTGCATCGTTGATTACCGTGAACTCACGACCTGTAGCCTTTTCAAAAAGTTCTTCGGCATTAAGATGGTCCCAAGATTTATGTAGGTTGCCAGAAGAACGGCAGATTCCTTTTTTGATCACGGTAGGAAATCCGCAACCGACTTCGCCCTTGTAATCAAAGTATTCGACGATTTGTTTGACGACCTCGGCCATTTCGTCCGGCTTTCTTGATTTCGGCGTTGGTATACGATAACGCTCCGTGGTAAGTTCACCTTTTTCAAGATCGACCAACGCACCCTTTATGCCCGAACCGCCAATATCAATACCAAGAATTTCCATGAAAACGGATTTTGTTAACTGGGCGCAAAGTAATAAAAAGTTTACCCAACATTAAAATAATGTTATGAACCGACTTATTCCCGTGGTGTATTCTGATAAATCCCGGTATTACCGGTTTCCAATAGTGGTAGAAGTTTTCTAAGAAGATCTTCACTATCCGCAGCTATATTTTTTGTTTCCCATGGGTCGTTTCTATAATCATAAAGTTCAAGGGTCGGTTCTTCTTTTCTATAATACTTGGTCAATCGATAGTTTTTGGTGCGCATTGAAATGCCATCTTTAAAATAACTATAGGCGACTTCGTTTTCTTCTGATTCTTTTCCTTCCATGGTATGTAAAAAACTTTTTCCATCAGTTTTATGCGTTGAAGAAATATTGGCCAATTCAAGCAAAGTAGGGTAGATATCTACCGATTCAACGATGGTTGCAACTGTCTTGTTCCGATGCGCCAAGAAAGGGGATTTTATGATAAGAGTGCTTTTCAAGGCATTCTCGAAAAGGGTGTGTTTGCCCCAAACCCGTTGGTCGCCCAAATGCCAACCATGATCGCCCCAGATAACGATAATAGTATTTTTATCCAATCCGTTGGATTTCAATTCTTGGGTCAATTTGCCGATTTGGGCATCGACATAACTTATCGATGCCAGATAGGCATGCCTTAACTTTCGGGCATACGCTTCCGAGACCGATTTCGAAAGACTAGCTTTTTCCTCCCCAAGGGCATATTGATTGAACTCGCCGCTTTCGTGCAGGCTTTTCACATTGACATTCTCGGGAATATTCGGGTTTTCACTCAAGGGAATCTTGTCACGGTCATAAAGAACCCAATACTTTTTCGGGGCGTTGAAAGGCAGGTGGGGCTTAAAAAAGCCGACACCCATAAAAAAAGGTTGATTTTGATCTTTGAGTTCACGGAGTTTCGAGACGGCGAGATCGGCAGTTAATCCGTCAGGATACCCTTCGTCATTGACTTCTCCGGCCTCATACGGTCTTACCTGTTTTTTGAGGCTTTGGCGATTTTCCCCGTTTGAATAGGCAAAGAAAGCGTTCCAACCTGTTTTCCATTTTCCTGCATCGAACAAAAGCTCGCTCCAACTGTGCGGCAATTCTTTTTTTTGGGATGGATTTTCTTCGTAACCATAAACATATCCATCGGCGGAATGACTGATCTTTCCGATTCCAACGGTATGATATCCCGCTTGTTTAAAACGATGGATGAACGTCTCGGGAATGGAATCTTCAGGTTTGTCAGATAGTTCCTTTTCGATTGCGAGATTGGATAGGTGAACCGGCTTCCAAGGGCGATAGCCCGTTAAAAGTGCGTGGCGTGAAGCCCCACAGGTGGGTACCTGTACATAATGGTTCATGAAGAGCGAACCCTCGGAAGCTATCGCATCCATATTTGGGGAGACCACATAATCCTTTCCATAAGCACCGATTTCGGCACGCAGATCGTCAACGGCGATAAAAAGAACGTTGGGGCGTACCACCTCCCTTTCTTGTTCTCGGCAACCGAGAAGCATCAACGGGAGGACAACTAAAGGGATGATAATTTCCTTTCTGTTGAAGTACTTGGGTATTTTCAGTAGCTTGATCATACTAACAAAGCTTGGTCTTTTAAATAATCGAAAATCAATTTATCGACCTCGGAGACCTTTTCGCGATCTTCATATGTCAACCAAACGATTTCCTCGATTTCCGAATCCGGTTGCAGTGCACCGGAGTAGTCCGCCGAATAACAGGTCATGCGAACCAAGATTTCGGGTTTATGCCCATCGGCCGAGGCCTCAAAAATTCCTATAAAGCTTAAGGAACGGAGTTCAAGTGTGACACTCAGTTCTTCTTTTATCTCACGGAACAGGGCCTCGGCATCGCTTTCACCAAATTCTCGTTTTCCTCCTGGAATATAATATTTTGATTTTCCTTTACTGCGCGTACTAAGAATTTTGCCATCGACAATATAGATCCAGGCCAATTTATCGATAATCTGTTCAGAGGGTTCTATGTAGTAATCGATAGAATTCAAGGAGTGGTCGGGGTCGATAAGGTCTAAAAATTTATCTATCATCCTTCCGAACCCGGTCAATGTTCCGAGTTTGTTATTGCGGCCCAAGGCGCTCGAAATTGTTTCGTCTCGGTTTCCGAATTTATAGCCTCCTTCTTTTATCCAAAGTACATTGAGCAAATGCTGCATCTGAACGTTCCCCAATTGGTCGATCGAGATGGCAATCTTCAACAAATATTCGCCCACGCCTCGAAATCCCTTGGTAAACAAAGAATGTAAAATCCCATAGATAAAACCCAAGGGGCCACTAATTGCAAACAGTACAATTGATATCAAAAACAAGAGCAACCCGATAACCGGATTCGCTTTTTTATCGGGTCGATAGACTTGTTTCTTGAGAATCATAGAAGGAATTCAAGCCTAAAGTTACTAAATATGGATTTTGCCAGAGCGGCATAATTACATGAAGAAATTTTGGATTACCGCGAAAGAAAGACCCGAAAGGAATTCACGATCAAGGCAGTATGATAAGTAGGTGAAATACACACTTCTTAAGGCTATTTGCCGATTTGTTTTGTAGCCTGTTATAATGCTTTTCGATAGGTGTTAGGTGTCATCTCGAACTTTCTTTTAAAGGCCGCCGTAAAATGTGTAGCGTTTTTGTAGCCTACCTCCTCGGCCACTTGGTAGACCATTTTCTGGGTATTTTCCAAAAGGTTCTTTGCTTTGTTCATTTTTTCTATCGTAGCAAATTCATTGACCGTACACCCAAAGACCCGTATAAATTCTTTATTTAGGGTATTGCTGTTTAGGCCGACTTCATTGGACAATTGTTTTAGGGAAAAGTTCTCGTGTAGGTTTGACTTGATCGTTTGCTTGACCGAATAAAGTTTTTTCAAGACTTTCTCGTCATTTGTCCTTATCGGGTTCCTTTCTATATGTTTGTAATTCTCCATTTGAATGGCCATCAATTCCAGCACTTTTGCCTTCAAGTATATTTTATTGGCCGTTCCGGAAATATCTTTTCTTTCAAGGTGCATCAGAATGGAGAATAGTTCATCGGTGATGGGTAGGATCAGTTTGCTGTCGCCCAGCTTTTTTAGCTCTTGGTCGTTGACAAAGCCATGGTCTAAGAAGAATGAAATGGGCAACCGGATCTTGATTTCCTTGAAAAATTTTCCACCTAAAATCCTTACATATCCGTTGAAGTCTTTAATGTTCGCAAAATAGGATTCCCTGTTTTCATAGAAAATTTCCTTTTCACCCGTTATGGAAATGATTTTCTCCCCTTTTAACAAAAAACTTATTTGAAGTACATCGGTCTCGGGCAATAAGCGATAGCAAAGGTCATCGAATAGTTGATATTCGCTTATGATAACATTGATTTCCTGTGCTCGGAAACGGGTGATAAACCCTTTTCCGTAGGTGGGCTTTAGATGAAAGTGTTCGGTACGAACGCCATTGTTGGTCGATGTATTCGAAAGCGAAGCTATTTTTTCGGTAAGGGAACCTTTCGTTGCGTTCAAATCGATGGTCTGCACATTGGTAAAATCACGTCTTTTTTTTGTCATAATACGTCATCTATCTCCGGACTATCCTTTCTATTTTTGCATCTAATTTATTTAGACTAATTAAAAATAACAAATTATATAATGAAAAAAATTACTACGCTAGCCTTGGGTATGATCATCGGGATATTCTCATATGGACAATCGGGAGGGATTAAGGGTAAAGTCATTACCGAACAGCATACACCCATAGCCAATGCCAATATTACCATTGAAAATACTTCGATCGGTACCATGACGGATGCCAACGGCGAATATCAGATCAACGATCTAGAAAAGGGTACTCATACGGTCAAAGCTTCTTATGTCGGGTTTGCTTCCCGATCAATCAAGGTTCGCGTAACGGCCAATACCGTGACCCTTGTACCCGATTTGGTGATGCAGGAAAAACAGGAACAACTTGACGAGGTCATTGTAGAAGGGCGGCAAAACCAATATGTGGTCAGGGAACCTTCTTCGACCTTACGGTTGAAAACCGAGATTGCCAAATTGCCACAAAATATTCAGGTGATTAGCAGTGAACTGTTGCAGGACCAACAGGCGACAAGTATTATGGACGGTGTTATAAGAAATGTCAGCGGTGTGACCATGCTGGAACATTGGGGCCACTTTGCCCGCATCAATATGCGCGGTTTTCGCCTGCCCGCCTTTAGAAATGGGGTAAACGTCCAAGACTCTTGGGGGCCGTTATCCGAGGACATGGCATTCGTTGATCGCATTGAATTTGTGAAAGGCCCTGCGGGCTTTATGATGTCCGCCGGTGAACCTGGAGGGTTCTACAATGTAGTGACAAAAAAACCTACTGAAGCGTTTATTGGCAATGTATCGTTAAGTGCCGGAAGTTTCGATTTTTACAGGGGCACTTTTGATTTCGGTGGAAAATTGACCAAAAATGGAAAATTATTGTACCGTTTTAATGCCATGTACCAGACAGGAGACAGCCACCGTGGAAATGAAAATGCCGAACGTTGGGGCGTGGCACCGGCCTTGACTTATAAGTTTTCCGACAAAACACGGATTACGACCGAACTTAACCTACAACGGGCGGAAAGCTATATCGGTGCAGCCTATGTTTTCGCGCCAGTGGTTGATGGATATGGCAGTCTGGATCGGAATTTCAAGTTTACCGACACCAATTATCCCGCGTCCCAAATCGATGAATTGACATTCTTTACGAACTTCAAGCACGATTTTTCTGATAATTGGGGATTCGAGACCCAATTTGCCTACCTGCGGTACGACCAGGAGGGTCAATCGTTCTGGGCATGGTCCATCGCCGATAACGGTGATGCCGATAGACGTGTTACCCAGTGGGATGCCCTCTCTGTCGGAAAATATTTTCAGACCTACCTCTATGGTAATTTCAATACAGGAGGGATAACCCATAAACTGTTGGGCGGTTTTGACTTTACTGAAAAAAAATATTGGGCCGATTTTTATAATACGGTTGCCATAGATGTTGTTCCTTTTAATATTTACAATCCGGTATATGGCAATTCCACACCGTTGGATTTCGATCGATCCGTTACCGTGCAACACCGAAATGGTGGAGATCCTTACAGCGGCAATACGGTGAGGGCGTACTACTTGCAGGATGAAATAGGGTTTTTGAACGATAAGATCAGGCTTACCCTTGCCGGCAGGTATACGGAACTTTTGACCCGGGGGAAAGAGGAACAGGACAACAAATTCTCGCCCAGGGCAGGGCTTAGCGTCGATATTTTACCAACGTTATCCGCATACGCGCTGTACGACCAATCATTTCTACCGGCCAACGGTGTCGATTTCAATGGGGATACGTTCGATCCCATCGAGGCAAACGATATTGAAGGCGGTATTAAAAAATCATTCTTTAACGACAAGTTAAAAACTTCGTTGGGAGCGTATCAGATTACGAAACAAAATGTACTTGTTACCGACCCTGAGCATCCCGATTTCTCGATTCAATTAGGTGAGGTACAATCAAAAGGAATCGAGTTTGACGTACAGGGCGAGATTACCCCAGAGCTCAACGTGATATTGAACTATGCCAACACCAACGTCGAGATTACCGAAGATACCGATGAAAGTGTAATAGGCCAAAGAGTGGCGGGCCATGCCAAACATGTTACCAACGGTTGGCTCAATTACAACTTTGCCAAAACTTCAGTGTTAAAAGGATTCGGGGCCTCTTTAGGCTATCAGTATCAGATAGATCGTTCCACATGGGCATGGGCGGCCGATAATCAATCCGATCTACCCGATTATTTTAGATTGGATGGTGCACTTTCATGGAAAAACAACAAGTTCCGCGTACAGTTGAACGTCAACAATTTATTGAACGAGTACCTCTATGCCGGGGCCAACTATGGCACATACCTGTACTGGCAATCAGAACCGGGCATCAACGGTAGGGTGACCGTAACCTATAATTTTTAGCGATTTGTTTGAGTAGTTAAGTTTGAGTTAGTTTCAGAACAGTCCTTGGACATTATGGTCCTGGGACTGTTGTAATCAAAAAAAGTATGGAAATGAAAAAAACAGTATTTACCCTTTTGTTTATGTTGGCGCTTACCACTCAAGGTTTTGCGCATTATCTCTGGATAGAGACATCCCCCTACGGAAAATTGGACCAAGAACATGAAATACGGGTCTATTATGGGGAATATACCTATGGGGTTATAGAGAAAGTCAAAGGAGAGGCGTTTCCACTGGTAAACGATTTTACGCTTTGGGTGCTTGATGTCGACGGAAAAAGAACCGAATTAAAGGTCGTCCCCAAGGAAAATTATTACGTGGCCCATTTCACGCCAAAATCGCACGGAACATATACGGTGCTATTGGATAATGATAATATCGATGTACTTGATTACACCCAATACAACTTTGGCATTTTTAAGACCCATTATCATTCGGTTGCCAAATTTCAGGTTGGGGAAGTCGGTGACGGAACCATTGCGCAAAATGAAAAAGGGATAACGCTAAAATATATTCCAAATTCAGAAGGTGAAGTAAAGCTTCAGGTTTTGTATAAGAATGAACCGTTACCTAAAAACGAGGTCAAGGTATATGTTGCCGATTTATGGTCAAAAACCTTGGAAACCGATGAAAACGGCTTTGTCTCTTTCAAACTCCCGTGGAAGACAAAATATATCGTAGAGACCACTATTAAAGAAGAAGTGCCGGGAACCTATAGGGGAAAGGACTATGAATTTATATGGCATTGCGTAACCACACACATCGATTAATATGCCGTGTTAAACCAAGGGAATATGATTTTCGCGATTACGTTGCTTGTCTTTTTCGGATTTTATAGCCTGTATGGAACTTCCCAAAGGGCAGAATTAAGTCGTTCCCAGATAAATTTGTGGTTACAAGAACATCCCAAGTTTTCAAAGGTGACGGGTATCGTATTGCTCCTTCTGGCCCTAATATTTTCCGCGATGATTTACGGTATGGGAGCCGGTATTTTTACGGCACTTGTACTCTTGATGACCATAGCCAGTTTGGTCATACTCGTATTTCCCATATTCATTAAAAGAAAGACAAATGCCCGCTAACCCTAAATACCTTACAAAATCCCCTTGGCAACGTTTTGCCAAGATATCGGCGGCCATATTGGGTGGCTATATGGTCTCTGTTGCATTACATCTGGTCTTGGCAAGTTGGTTCGACCGGATCAATGTGGTCATTAGTAGCACCTATTCGTCGTTCATACTTTGGGCCGTTCTTATGGTTCTGGCGTTTTTGGCCAAAAACGGATGGAGAATATGGGGTATTTACCTCTTGGCCACTTTTCTTTTGGGAATAATCATCTATTTCGGAAATAATACCGATTTGGCAATGCAATAATCTATGGGGCAGCGAACGTACAATATTCTCTTTCATACGCATACGGTTAGTGGCATTGTAATCAGCGTGGCGCTATACGTCATTTTTTTTGCAGGTTCGTTTTCCTTTTTTAGGGACGAGATCGCGAATTGGGAAAGGGGGCATACAGTAACGGTAAAGGATGAGATTCCGGAAGATATTGATTCGGTACTCGATAATATTGGCAAGGAATACAAACTGCACGGTAGGGATGTAGAAATTTCGCATTACTTCAATGAGCGTAAAATAAACGTAAACCTTGGGGGTTCAAAAGATACCTTGGCCACGGAAAATGATAAAAAGGGCTCATTTTTTTATTATGATACCGCCGATGGTACGCATTCTACATATCAGGAATCGTATAATCTTGGCGAGTTTCTGTACCGATTGCACTTTTTGGATCAGATTCCCTATCCGTATGGGCGCTATCTATCGGGTTTTGTAGCGTTCTTTTTTTTGTTCGCCATTTTTACGGGTATTGTAGTGCATTGGAAAAAGATAATACCCAACTTTTACCTTTTTAGGCCTTGGGCCAAACTAAAAACCCTTTGGACGGATGCCCACACAGCCTTGGGTGTCATCGGTTTTCCCTTTCAATTCGTTTATGCCGTTACCGGGGCATTTTTTTTGTTGAAGATCTTATTGGTCGCGCCCAGTGTTTTCACTTTGTACGGTGGTGACGAAAGCAAACTGTATGAGGATCTGGAGTACAACCACCCCATTTTTGAGTTTGAAAACGAACCTTTACAAAAGGCTATCGATGTAAATCTCTATATCGAAAAGACCAAGAAAGATTGGCCCGGTTTTAAAGTGACCGAAACCCATATTTTTAATTATGGCGATGTCAATATGCATGTTTCCATCAGCGGAAATATGGATTACCGATCTAAGTTCAACGGCACAGGGTATACAATCTATAAAGTTGCCGATGATAGTATTGTACAGCAAAAAAATCCCTTAAAACCTGCTAGTTACCTCGATGGGGTAAAGAATACGCTCTACCGATTGCATTTGGGCGATTACGCAGGTTTGGCGCTAAGGGTGGTCTCGTTCGTTCTAGGTCTGATTTCATGCTTTGTGATTATATCCGGGATCATGATCTGGTTGGTGGCCCGTGACAAAAAGCACCTTCCTGAAAAACGCAGACGTTTTAACCGGAATGTGGTCCGTTATTATTTGGCCATTTGTCTGGGGATGTATCCGATAACGGCACTGGAATTCATCTTGGTCAAAGTATTTCAGCCCGAAGCGGGCAAGACATTTATTTACAGCACCTATTTTATAGGATGGTTGCTTTTGTCCATTTTTTTTATCCTCAAGAACAATAACGGTTTTACCAATAAGTACACCTTGTTGTCGGGCAGTATTTTGGGATTATTGATTCCGATAGTCAATGGATTTGTCACCCTCAATTGGTTTTGGAAAAGCTATGCCAATGGATTTTCGCAAATTTTCTTTATCGATGTTTTTTGGATCGTCTTGTCCCTCGTTGGCTTTTGGGTTGTCGTTATGTTGAACAAGAACGAAAGGCGAAAAATCTTGGCCGAAACATAAAGTATACCATATATGACATTGATATATAGAAACGGCTACGGATCGACTTACTTATTGGATAACCCGCCACACCCTCATTGTCGCGTTCAATTGGTCGTTGATGCCATGGGTATTTTTATGTGCGAGGAAGACTTGCAAAATTTGTTGGGCATTGTACAAAAATCGCACGAGCCCTGCTATTGTGAAGATTGTGGCGGGAACACTTGTAACAAGATTTGGTATACCAATCCGTTGATGGATATTTGCCTGAAAATGAACGAACGTACCCTGGTTCTATTGGAAGATTTGATCAAGGGGACCCAATTTATGCTCAAAATAGATGATACCTTTGGATGAATAATACTAAAAGACCGGAAACAGAAGCATTGTGAAAACGGGAATTAAGGTTCGTAAAAGAGAAAAAAGATATGAAAGACAAATGGCTTGAAAAGTGGAACACACGATATAGTAACCCTGAATTTGCTTTTGGGGAAGCTCCGAACAACTATTTAAAAGAACAATTGGAAAAGCCAAATCCGGGATCCATTCTTTTTCCTGCCGAAGGAGAGGGGCGCAACGCCGTCTTTGCGGCCAAGCTGGGATGGTCGGTGTCGGCCTTTGATATTAGTGTCGAAGGAAAGAAAAAAGCGACCTACCTTGCCGAAAAAAACAAAGTGGCCATTGATTATAAAGTGGGTGAATTACCATCATTGGGGTACAAGGCAGGGCAGTTTGACGTGATAGCCCTTATTTATGCACATTTTCCTGCCGATATTAAATCGCAATACCATAAGATACTGGATAAATATTTACGCAAGGGAGGAACCATCATTTTTGAAGCTTTTGGAAAAAACCACTTGGAATACAGGTCTAAAAACGAAAAGGTGGGAGGGCCCAAAGATTTGGAGACCTTGGCTTCGGTTGAAAAATTAAGATCCGATTTTGAGAATTACGAGGTTATCGAACTGGTCGAAAAAGAAATCGAGTTGAACGAAGGCCTGTACCATAACGGAAAAGGATCGGTAGTTCGATTTGTGGGAAGAAAAGGCTAGAAGAGAATTGAAATAGCATCCAGCGGTTTCGAATGAATTTTATTTAAATTTAATCTAAATAAAATTGTTTTTATCATAAACGGGAAATATATTTGCTTCTTTATTTTAAAACAGTCTAAATAAAAGAAACAATGAAAAAACACCCGACCAAGTTCTATTTTTTAAGCCTTTTTGCCTTTGTCCTTATTGCTTGTTCAAGCGATGATAACGATCCGGTAACTATAGACCCGATAGAAAATGGAATCGAAAAATCAGCTGTGATGGCCACTTATGCCAACCTGGTATTTCAAAATTACCAAGATTCGTATGATGCGGCCGTTCTTCTTCAAACAGCGATAAATACATTTGTGGGCGACCCTACCGAAGATAATTTCGAAGCGGCTAAAACCGCTTGGAGAGAGGCCCGTGAACCCTATGGCCAAACAGAGGCATTTCGATTTGCCAGTGGGCCGATCGATGACGAAGATGGCCCAGAGGGGTTATTGAATGCATGGCCCTTGGATGAAAATTATGTCGATTATGTCGAAGGAGCCGAAACATCTGGAATTATAAACGACCCTGTTACTTACCCTACAATTGACAAGACTACTTTAGAGGGTTTGAACGAACAGGGTGGAGAATCGAATATTAGTGTAGGGTTCCATGCCATTGAATTTTTGTTATGGGGCCAAGATAACTCGGATCCTTCCGATAAAATGGCCGGACAACGCCCTTATACCGATTTTGTCGACGGAGGTACCGCGGCCAATCAAGATAGGAGAAGGGACTATTTGACGGTGACCGCTGAATTACTTTTAGATCATCTGCAACTGCTCATCGATGAGTGGAAAGAAGGAGGCACCTATCGCCCAATTTTTTTGGCGCTCGATGAAGATGTCGCCCTCAAAAATATGTTGACGGGTATTTCTACCTTGGCAAAGTCCGAATTGGCGGGCGAGCGCGTTTTTGTGGCCTATGACAACCAAGATCAAGAAGATGAACATTCCTGTTTCAGTGATAATACGCACCGAGATTTACGATTGAATTTGGCCGGTATCGCCAATGTGTTCCGTGGTAGTTATGCGTCGGTAAGCGGAGCTTCTTTGGAAGATTTGATTACGGAAGCCGATGCAACTTTGGGAGCGGAGATTACGGCGCAACTCGCAGCCGCGGAAACAGCCGTTGATGATACGGCCATACCTTTTGATTTTGCCATTTCGGATAGCGAAGAGCGACCTAAGGTATTGGAAGCCGTAAATGCGCTGAGGGCCTTAGGTGATAAATTCGTTGAAGGAGGTGCAAAATTGGGTATAACCGTCTCCTCGGATTTACCTGAATAATAATATTTTTGCCGGATAAAAATCAGGGCTCCAAAAAAGGAGTTCTGATTTTGCTGTTCAATAAAGGAAGTAAAATGGCGATGGATTCTTCTTTAAGAAAAGTGTTTTTTTTCTCTTTAATCGTTTTCATAATGGGCTGCCAAAAAGATGGTGATGATGGATATATTTCCCTAAGAGCAGAGGAAGGGGAAGAATTTTCCGGTGGCGAAACGACCCTGTTCGATGTTTCGCCCAATGCCTTTGGCTTTCAAGCACCGAACCTTGATGAAGAGAACGGGTTGGTCTTCTT
The DNA here is from genome assembly GCA_030428705.1 of Bacteroidia bacterium. Classification (GTDB taxonomy): domain Bacteria; phylum Bacteroidota; class Bacteroidia; order Flavobacteriales; family Flavobacteriaceae; genus Meishania. The sequence goes on along the minus strand of JAUIDI010000002.1, from coordinate 320,726 downwards.
TACGGGAAATTCCCTGTTCAATCAAAACTGGGTAACGGCCCCCGCATCGACCAAGGCACGTGACGGACTCGGTCCCTTGTTCAACGCCCGATCATGTTCCGGTTGTCATTTTAAGGACGGTCGTGGTCGCGCTCCTGAATTTGATGGCGAATTATCCACGGGATTGTTGTTTCGTTTGAGTGTTCCTGGAACAGATGAATTTGGGGGAAACCTTCCCGAACCGACCTATGGCGGACAATTTCAAGATGATGTCATTCAGAATATCGAGGTAGAGGGCAAGATAAAGATTACCTATGAGCCGGTAGTAGTTACTTATCCCGATGGATCTTCGGTAAGTCTTCGAAAACCCGATTACTATTTTACCGACCTCAATTATGGCGCCATGGCATCGGATGTTCAGGTTTCGCCGCGAGTCGCCAACCAAATGATCGGATTGGGATTGTTGGATGCGGTTCCTGAAAGTACCATCTTAAGCTTTTCCGACGAAAACGATAGCGATGGCGATGGTATTTCCGGAAAGGTGAATTATGTATATGATATCGAGACCGGATCAAAAAAAATGGGACGCTTTGGATGGAAGAGCAACCAACCCAGTTTAAAGCAGCAGATTGCTGGCGCGTTTTCTGGTGATTTGGGCATTACCTCTTCATTGTTTCCAAATGAAAACTGCCCACCAAATATCGATTGCAATACGATTGCCAATGGTGGAAGCCCCGAAATAAGTGATGAAAACTTGGATAAGGTGGCCATATATTCGGCGACCTTGGCCGTACCGGGCAGACGTGATTTTGATGAACAAAATGTTCTTGAGGGCAAACAATTGTTCGCAGAAGCGAATTGTGTAGCTTGCCATATTCCGGTAATGCAAACGGGCTCGTATTCCATAGAGGCATTGGAGAATCAGACGATACGGCCCTATACCGATTTGTTGTTGCACGACATGGGTGATGGCTTGGCCGATGGTACCCCCGATTTCGACGCTACGGGAAGCGAGTGGCGTACCCCGCCCCTGTGGGGCATCGGATTGATCGAAACGGTCAACGGCCATTCCAATTTGTTGCATGATGGTCGCGCCCGTACTATTGAAGAGGCCATTTTATGGCATGGAGGCGAAGCAACCGGTTCAAAGGAAGCCTTTATGCAATTGAAAGGCGATGAGCGCGCAAAATTGATTGCCTTTATTGAATCGTTGTAATTTGTTCATGATGAAAAGAATTTACATTTTCTTGGGTATAATTGTAAGCACCATTTCGTTTTTGCTTTTTCAAGCTTGTGAAAAGGAGGGGAATTCGGAATTTTCTTCCGAGGTCGAATACTATAAATACAGTCAGCTCAAAAATATCTATGAAAACGAGATAGTTCCGTTGAACAATGCTTTTGTTTTCGAGACCGAAAAGCTGGAAACATTGACAAAGGTTTTTCAACTGGAAACGACCGAGGCGAACCTGAATGCGCTACGCGAACAATGGAAGGTCGTACAAATGGTCTGGAAACAGTTGGAACTGTATGATCTTGGCGAAGTGGGTAACAGCTTTATTGCTTTTGAGATCAATCGTTGGCCGACGGATACCGAAAGAATCGATGGCAATATTGAAGGCACCGATAACATCGATGCCGATTTCATAGCATCTTTAGGTTCTTCGTCCAAAGGTATTTCCGGTATGGAATACTTACTTTTTTCCTACGGATTGGACTCGTTTACGACCGATCCGGATGCTGTGCGAAGACTGGACTATTTGACCGCTTTGGGTGAAAATCTAAGTCTAAAGGCCTTGCAGCTTCAAGAATTGTGGGAAGCAAACGAAATTGCCTTTACGAAAACTTTGGAAAACGGTATCGGTGGAAGCCAAAACCAGGTCATCAATGCGATGGTCACCTTGATCGAGGAAATCATAATCTCTAAATTGGGCAATCCGTTGGGCGATTCCAATGGTGGAACGATAGCGCCTGAACGGCTCGAGGCGTACCGAAGTCTGACTTCCAAAGAAATCATCCAACAGCACCTGACGGCCTTGGAACGACTCTACAAGGGGGATTTTTTACAAACTCCGTTTCGGGTCGGTTTCGATGATTTTCTCGTATTGATCGGTAGCGAGGATTTTTCGGCAAAGATCAATGCCCAATTTAAGGATTGTCAGCGTAAATTAGATGTCTTTCAGAATCCTTTGGCCACCGAACTGGAAACTAATCCCGATGCGGTGGTCGATTTGAAAAATTCATTTCGTGACTTACTTGTGCTCATAAAAGTCGATATGGCCAATGTGCTGGGATCGACGATAACCTTCAACGACAACGACGGTGATTAAAGAATTGCGTTCTTCGCTCTTAATGCCGACATCGATACTTCCCTTGGCCATTTTTCGAATGGCCTTTGGTTTTTTAATGTGTTTTTCGCAATTACGGTTCATGTGGAAGGGTTGGATCCAGGATAGTTACACTTCCCCTAAATTCCATTTTACTTATCAATACTTTGATTGGGTGCGGCCTTTCGATACCTCGACCATGTATTTGATAGTAGGAGCGTCCGCCTTGTTCGCATTGTTTATCGCCCTGGGTTTTCTCTATAGGATTTCCGCTGTGATGTTCTTTTTGTCCTTTACCTATTTAGAACTTATAGAGAAGTCATGGTACCTGAACCATTATTATTTTGCCTCATTGGTGGCCTTTTTGTTGATTTGGCTACCCGCCCATCGAAATTATAGTTTAGATGTTGGTTTTTTTAAGAAGATACGCTTGGCGGTAGTACCTTATTGGACCCTCTTGATATTGAAATTACAGATTGCGGCAGTCTATATTTTCGGGGGATTGGCAAAATTGAAATCCGATTGGCTTTTTGAAGCGCAACCGTTGAGAATATGGTTGAAAGCGCGGACGGATACTCCGATAATCGGTGGCCTTTTTGACTACGATGTTACGGCCTATATCTTCAGTTGGAGTGGCATGGTGTACGATTTGACCATCCCCTTTTTACTATGGAACGCACGTACAAGGCCATTTGCCTACATTTTAGTAGTCGTCTTTCATGTATTGACCTACGTACTCTTTAACATCGGTATGTTCCCCTGGATCATGATTGCCGCCAGTCTTGTTTTTATCACCTCGGATGAGTGGGAAAAATTGCTTGGCAAGTTTGGTATCCGTCTTGGGAAAATATCCGGCAGTGCGAAAAAGTTCAAGACCCATCATATGACGATTCCCTTTCTCGGGCTTTATGTTTTTTTCCAGTTTACATTTCCCTTACGTCATTTACTCTTGACCGACAATGTTTTATGGACGGAAAATGGATTTCGTTTTGCGTGGCATGTCATGGTCATGGAGAAAAATGGATTTACGGAATTTACCATAATCGATAACGAAACCCAAGAGAAGTTCACCGTATATCCCTCGCAATACCTTACCGTTGTTCAAGAAAAACAAATGAGTTTTCAACCCGATATGATATGGCAATTTGTCCGACATCTAGATCGGTTGTATAATAAAGATGGAACAAGGAATTTATCGATTTTCGTTAACTCAAAAGTGTCGCTAAACGGAAGGGAGTCGCGTACATATATCGATCCGAAAGTAGATTTGTTAAAGGTTGCATCGGTCGATAATATGTACGGGCACATTATCGATATTGATGATTTTTAGCGATTTCTATTCCGGAAATTAGTGCCAAACTTATTTTGGGTTATGATTCATTCCGAAGGCGGAAACATAAACGGTCTGGTCGTTTTTTTTGAATTCAACCTTTTTTACCGAGCCTGCCCCCTCAAAATGGATAACGATACCTTTGATTTTCTTGGCGGTTTCGAGAACGTTCATTTGATAGACGGATTTACCATCGATTGCTATGTCAAGTTTATGGTTCTTTGAAATGCATTTTAGATTCACATAATCGTCAAAATCAACCCCAAAACCCGAAAGATCGTTCTTTTTGCCATCTACGAATCCATCGAAAGTCATCAAGGTCAAATCGGAAGCACACCCTTTTTTTGCCAAGGGAATACCTATTGCACCACCATCGTAAAGAACCAAAAGTTGAGCTCCTTCACAAGCACTTGCCCCTTCTTTGAAATCGTTCTTTAGGGTTGCGGTCATTTCGAAATCGTCCGTGTATAATTCGCCAAAATCCCTTACCTGATATAAACTGACAATAACATTTGAAATTCGAGGGTCTAGATTGTATGAAGCGACCGTTTCAGCGGTTATGGCCAATCGATCGTTTTTAAGGATATCCGATTTATCGAGATAAATCGGCCGAGGTTCGTGTTCGATGAGGCCCAGCCAATCTTGCGTGGTAATGAAGACATCATTTTCCCTGACAATGGTTTCGTCGACAAGCAGTTTTGATTTGAAAAATCCGGGATGGAAATAAATACTTGTAGCGACGCTATCGTTTTTGTTTACCGCCATCCGTTTGGTCTCGTCCCAATATTGCTGTATTTCAATTTTCGAGCCATCGGGCGCGGCGGATGCATCGTAATCGAAAACCACGGAATTCGGAATTCCCTCACTTACGGGCCTGCTTTTAAAAACGAAATCTTCCGATTTGAGCGGATCTTGGATTTTGTCGATATCCGGGGTAGTTTTCCAAAAAGAAAGTATTAACGAAGTCACAAGTATCACTCCTAAAATAGGAATCCAAATTTTTGATGCCCTTGGTTTTTTGTAAACCTTCTCATTGGTTTCCTGTGATTTTTTAGACTGTACGAACACCCGCCAGCTTTCATGGCCTAAAAATTCCGAGAGAATATCCAAAGTACCGGAACTTGGGTTCGCGATTCGTTCTGCGCGGCCCCAAATTCTTTTCAAAGTAGTCACACTCAGCCGTTTTCTCGTGGTGTTGAAGATTTGTTCGCTTAGTTCTTCAAAATCCCGATTACTCCAATCCGTTCCTTTGCCCCAGCCGAGCTTGGCTTCTATGCATGCTACCAAGTGGTCGATCATATAAAGTTTTGATTTTTCCATAAAACTAAAATGGGTAAACGGAGCTACGTCTTTTGAACAGGATTAAATAGGATTGAACAAGTTGAACAGGGGGCAGGAAAAGCAATGCGGATTACTTTTAGCCCAAATCAAAAGTACTCTTTAAATCATAAATCGAACAAAAATGGAAATGATACTGAAAAGACAATTTATTATGCTGTTTGTGGTACTCTTTACCCTAATGGCGTATGGGCAACGGAAAAATAAGAATGAAGGTAAGGAAATGCTATTTCCCTTTACCGAAAAGCATTGGGTGCCCCTTACCGACAACGCAGCGTTCACCACCCATAAATCGGTAGAAGCAGTTAGAAGCTCAGATGATAATCCCTTCAATATTATGTTGAAGGATTTTGAATTTGCAAATGGCACTATTGAATTCGATGTGGAGTTGAAGGGAGCTGGGTTTCCCGGAATAAGTTTCCGTATCGACAAGGATACGATAAACGGGGAGATATTCTACCTGCGACATTTTGGAAAGCCGAGTCCATTGAGAAGAACCACGGTGCAATATGCCGCTTATATAAACAAGGTCAACCTATGGGATGTCACTGACGAATATCAAGCGGCGGCCGTAATTCATGAAAACAAATGGAACCATGTGAAAATGGTGATTTCCAAAAAACAAATGAAGGTATATGTTAACGATATGAAAAAGGAAGCGCTACAAGTGCCAGCCTTGGAAGGCATTACTACCTCCGGTGGAATCATTCTTTCAGGAAATGTAATCTATGCCAATATGGTGATAAGACCAGGCATGACCGAAGGCCTACCTTCAGCAGAAGGTTATGACCCAACGTATAACGATTCGCGGTACATACGAAAATGGCAGGTTACCGAACCTATTGATTTTCCCATTGGCAAAGATGTCTTGATCGGAATCCAAAGCAACCCCGGAGTGGCTATAGATCCGGCTTATCTTGATAGTACCGCGAACTGGAAACCGATAATGGCCGCCCATCGCGCCCTAGTGAACCTGACTAAGGAATTTGGAGGCGAGGAAGTTGGGCCAAGAAGGTTGACTTGGCTAAAAACCAAGGTGACATCCGAGAACGCCCAAGAGAAGTTATTAAAACTGGGCTTTAGTGACGAGGTCTGGGTATTTATCAATGGTCAACCCCTTCATATCGACAAGAACTATTACGGATCTCCGGGCATGAAAGAACCTCGAGGAAGGGCGACTCTTGAAAATACTTCATTTGAAATACCATTTCAAGAGGGAGAAAATGAAATCTTAATAGGAGTGACGAACTATTTCTATGGGTGGGGAGTCATTGCACGGTTTGAAAATACCGATGGCCTAATTTTTAATCAATAAAAAGGCTGTGTAAAAAATATCGGATACCTCATTGGTGGTTTGAGCCTGCCTAACGACAAGACAGGCTTGCCGAAAATTGTTTTGATAATCTTTTGGATAGAAATTTCGACATGCTCGGTTTGAAAGTCTTGGAGTCTTTTTAAACTACAAAGAAGATAGGGATTTTTTTAAACGGCCCTTTGAACGACCTCAAAAACCTTGTTGCCATCACATTTTAAGGTTTTTGACGGGTATTTTAAAATGAGTGCGTAATCATGCGTGGCCATAAGAATGGTACGCCCCGATTTATTAATATCCTGCATGACTTTCATGACCTCCACACTGGTCTGGGGGTCCAGGTTTCCGGTCGGCTCGTCGGCCAAAATGAGTTCGGGATCATTGAGCAGGGCACGGGCAATGGCGATCCGTTGCTGTTCGCCACCCGAAAGTTCGTGTGGAAATTTAAAGCCCTTGGTCTTCATACCCACTTTGTCCAACACGTTTTCGATCTGTTTGTCCATTTTGGTTTGGTCTTTCCACCCGGTTGCCTTCAGTACGAACTGCAAGTTGTTCTTGATGTTGCGATCCGGCAATAACTTGAAATCTTGAAAAACGATTCCCAGTTTTCTACGTAGATACGGAATGTCTTTCTCCTTGAGTGTTTTCAAATCGAAACCAACGATGTTTCCAGCGCCCTTGCGCAACGGCAGATCGCCATAAAGCGTCTTCATAAAGCTACTTTTTCCGCTTCCGGTCTTTCCGATAAGGTAGACAAATTCCCCTTTTTTGACCTCAAGGTCGACTTCGTTCAAAACAAGGCTTTCCTTTTGAAAAATAGACACATCCTGTAGCTGTAATATCGTTTCTCCCATGGTGATAGGTTCGTTTATGTGTGTTAAGTAGCTGATACGCCCTTACAAACCAGCATTTGTGAAAATTGTATAGGATTTTTCTTACAATTAAAAGATAATAAGCTTTAACTTAGTGACAATTAGGTTGCTAGTTTTTATCTAAATCTAAATAGTAAAGTTTTGCAGCTTGCTCGATTTCGTCATCCAAGCTGTCATCAAGTGCATAAGAAAAAAGAACCCATTTATCATTTGGTTTATAAAACTTAAATACGAATCTTAGCGGTTGTCGGTCATATTTTACTAAATATGAGTAAAGTTCAAAGCTTTCAGCAAATTTTTTTGTTGTAATGATTTCATGACCGTAATATTTCCCCATATAGCTTTCCGTAAACCCATTTACCGTACCGATAACCTTATCAATATCATCTTTTGCCCTCTCGGTCCAATTATTGGTTGCATATAATTCTTTAACAGCTTTTCCAGGATCTTTTTCATAGGTCAAGAAAAAATTGTCTATCAAGCTTTGTGGACTCGATTGAGCAAATAACCGTCCCGTTATTAATATCATAAATAAGATTAAAAGATGTTTCATAGTGTAAAGCCGTTTCATTCCTACGTTTTTAGTTATCGGTAATGTTGATATAAAAGTAATAAGTTAACTCGTATAAGAACCACTCGCCTTGCCAAATCTTTTACGTTTGTAATGTAATGGCACATACTTTGATTCGGTTTTTGACGTTATACAAACTAGAAAATAGTTAGAACGCTATGTTTACAAAAATTTCCGCTTGCCTTCCCCTGTTCTTGGGGATGATATTTTGGGGCACTTCCCAAGAAACCAAGATCTACACGCACGAAGATAAAGACTACCAAGATGCATTGGCACTGTACAACAATGAACAGTACCAAGCGGCCCAGACCATTTTCGGTAGGGTCAAGAATAGCACCGACAATCTAGAGACGAAAGCGAACAGTGCCTATTACGAGGCTAACGCGGCGGTTCGTTTGAACCAATTGGGTGCCGATGACCTTATGGAGGATTTTGTCGAAAAATACCCGACATCGACAAAACGCAATTCTGCCTTCGCAGATGTGGCCGAATATTATTTTGAGACCGGAAAATATCCCTATGCCTTGAAATGGTACAACAAAGTGGATCAAGGGGCGCTCTCGCGAAAAGAAATGGACAAGTTTAATTTCAATTATGGGTACTCGCTTTTTTCTTCCAGAAACCCCAAAGAGGCCGAACGCTATCTAAGCAAGGTTACCGAGTCGCCCGTCTATGGGTCACAGGCAAAGTATTACTTGGGCTATATTTCGTACCAACAAGATGATTATGAGACGGCGAACGAACGTTTCGATGAGATTACCGACCCCGAGATCCTTGATGAAAAGCTTAGCTATTACCAGGCCGATATGAACTTTAAACTGGGCAGGTTCGAAGAGGCCATCGCCTTGGCCAAAAAACAATTGCCCAAATCGGACCGCAACGAGGTCTCCGAACTCAACAAGATCATCGGGGAGAGCTACTTCAACTTAAAGCAATACGACAACGCCATACCCTATTTGGAAGAATATAGGGGCAAAAGGGGAAAGTGGAACAATACGGACTATTATCTCTTGGGATATAGTTATTATAAACAAGGTGATTTTGCAAACGCTGTTCAACAGTTCAATAAAATTATTGGCGGCACGAACAGTGTTTCCCAGAACGCCTATTACCATTTGGCGGAATGTTATCTGAAGCTCGACAAAAAACAGGAAGCCCTGAACGCTTTTCGAAATGCCTCCCAAATGGATTTCTCGGCCGAGATCCAAAAAGACGCAAGTTTGAACTACGCACGGTTGAGCTACGAGATCGGCAATCCGTACGAGCCGGTGCCACAGGTAATCTCCGACTATCTCGATAAATATCCGAACGATTCGAATGCACAGGCTATGCAAGAGCTTTTGGTCGACTCGTATATCACTTCCAAGAACTTTGCAGGGGCTATGGAATTGCTCGAAAAAAACAGAAATTTTGCCAGTAAGGCTACCTATCAAAAAGTGGCTTTTTATAGGGGTGTTGAACTTTTTATTGATGCCGATTACGCAGGGGCAGCCGATGCTTTTGCCAAGTCTTTGGATAGTGCCGCCGATGCGTTGTTCGAGGCACGCGCGGCTTATTGGAAGGCCGAATCGGAATACATGTTGAACAGGTTCGATGAGGCGTTGGCCAGTTACAAACGCTTTCAACAAAATTCGAGTGCACGCCTGACCGAAGAATATAAAGATCTCGACTACAATCTAGCCTATGCCAATTTTAAATTGAAGAATTACGGACAGGCCATTTCATATTTTGGAAGTTTTACATCTTCCTCGCCATCTGACACACAAAAATTGTACGATGCCTATTTGCGATTGGGCGATAGCTATTTCGTGACCAGTAAATATTGGTCGGCCATAGAAACGTATAACAAGGCGTTGGCCCTGACCGGACCTGAAAAAGACTATGCGGCTTATCATAAAGCCTTAAGTTATGGTTTTGTAGATCGGGCGAGTACGAAAATCGAGGAATTGGAAAGTTTCACGTCCAAGTACCCGAAATCCACTTTGAAGGATGATGCCCTTTTCGAGCTCGGCAACTCGTATATAACTTCGGGACAAGAAAATAGAGGTCTTCAGGCCTATGACCGTCTGATTAGCGAGTATAGGGCGAGTCCACTGGTCGCCCAGGCCATTATGCGACAAGGGTTGGTGCATTACAATGCGAGCCGAAACGAACAGGCCTTGGCCAAGTTCAAAACGGTGGTCCGTGATTTTCCAAATACACAAGAAGCGGTACAGGCAGTTGCTACGGCCAAACTGGTCTATGTTGATATGGGACGTGTAGATGAATATGCGGCTTGGGTGCGGGATTTGGATTTCGTCGAGGTGACGGATACCGAGCTTGACAACGCTACTTATGAATCGGCCGAGAAGAAAAATATGGAAGGTCAAAAAGAGGCTGCCATTCGTGGATATGAGAGCTACGTCAAGCAATTCCCGAACGGGCTACATGCCATAAAGGCGAACTTCAATTTGGCACAGTTGTATTTTGCCAAGGGCGATAAGGAAAAAGCACAGATCTATTACAAATTTGTCGCCGATAAGGGCGCGAGCGAATATACGGAACAGGCGTTGACACGCACTTGTGAAATATATATCGGTAACAAGGATTATACTTCCGCACTGCCCTATTTGGAGCGATTGGAGGCAACGGCCGATATACAACAAAACCGCACCTTTGCCCAATCAAATCTTATGAAAGGCTATTACCAGCAAAAGAATTACGATCGTACGTTGGAGTATGCGGAAAAAGTGCTAGCTACCCCGAGCATCGACAATCGTATTAAAAGCGATGCCAAGATCATGATAGCCCGATCGGCGATCGCCACGGGGGATGAGTCAAAAGCGGAATCGGCCTATGCCGAAGTATTACAGATCGCTTCGGGCGAAACCGCGGCCGAGGCCCTTTATTACGACGCTTATTTTAAGAACAAGTCGTCACAGTACGAAACCTCGAACAATTCGGTACAAAAACTAGCCAAGGATTATTCAGCCTACAAAGAATGGGGAGGAAGGGGCTTGATCATAATGGCAAAAAACTTTTATGCCCTTGATGATGCCTATCAGGCGACCTATATTTTAGATAATGTAATCACCAATTTCAGCCAATACCCAGATATCGTGGCCGAGGCAAGGGGCGAACTTTCCATCATCAAGGCCAAGGAAGCGCAGCGCAATTCTTCAGTGGATCCAGGAGGAAATTAAAATACGCGAGAAAAAAGAACACCTATGCACAAATACATCAAAATAACCCTATTCGCATTTCTAGGAATCTTTCAGTTGGCCCAAGCCCAGGATGATGAGGATGAAAATGGTATAGGAACCGAAACGGTAACCGTTACGAAGGCCTATACACCGACAATTTCCGATGCTTTCAAAATCAAGTCGATACCGAATCTGAACGACTCCATCGTGCTCCAGAAGAAAAAGATAGACTACAGTATTTTTTCGGTTCCCGTAGCCTCTACCTTTACCCCCGCAAAGGGGAAGGCTTCTGCCGTTAAAAAGACCCCACCACCGATATTGTACAATTCATACGCTTCGGCAGGAGGAGGGAATCCCGCTAATATTATGGCCAAATTCCATACGAGTCGTACCATTGATCGTGAATCAAGCTTTACGTTGGGTCTTGACCATAATTCGTCGCGGGGCGATATCAGCGGAATCGTGCTCGATAATATCTATTCGAAAAGTACACTTGATGCCTCGTATGCCAAGCGTGACCGTGATTTTCGTTGGGGTGCCGATATAGGTGTGAAACATCAATTGTACAATTGGTACGGACTTCCTGAAGGAACCGACCCGGTAACCGTTGCCGGTATCGAGGAACGTCAAAATTATTATATGGGCGAGGCCGGTGCGCACATCGATGTTGAGGACGCCTATTTTACCAATGCTTCCTTAAAGTACCGAAGGTTTTGGGATGCCGTAAAATCAGGTGAGAACCGTGCTATTTTCAGTACCGGATTCGAATTTCCAGTAGGTGAGGAAGTTTTTGGCATCAAGGCCAAAGCAGATTATGTAAACGGAAGTTTCGCGAATGCCAGCGTGAACAATCCCGAGAATACAGCGGGTATCAAATACGGTCATTTACAGGTAGGGGTCAATCCGAGTTTGACTTTGCTACGCGATGATTTGTCACTGAACCTTGGTGTCAACTTCGTTTATGGTCTCGATAGCGAAAACAGCGACAGTAGGTTTTTTATCTATCCGACGGTGACGGCTTCATATCGCCTGTTGGATGAATTTGCCATAGTATATGGGGGTATCGAAGGTGAACTACAGCAGAATTCATATTACGATTTCGTTGAGGAGAATCCGTATGTTTCTCCGACCCTCACGATTGCACCTACCGATAAACAATATGATGCTTATATTGGTTTGAGAGGACAACTATTGCCGAATTTGAGTTACAACGTCAAAGGTTCGTACACCGCGGAAAACGGAAAAGCACTTTTTAAGTTGAATCCCCGAAATAGTTTTAGGAACGATGAAAAAGGATATTACCACGGTAATTCCTTCGAAGTTTTTACTATCGATGGTGTCACCTTGGGGGATGATGTAAAAACCTTGGGGATTTTTGGTGAATTGAACGTCGATGTCAACCGAAATTTTACCTTGGGAATCAATGCCGAAGTCTATGATTATAGCACGGAGACCGGCAACCCGGCCTGGAACCTTCCGAATTTGACAGGTTCGCTTTTTATGGATTATCAAATTGGGGAGAAATGGTATATGGGGGCTAACCTGTTCTATGTCGGTGAACGTGAGGACTTTTCTTCGGAAGTGGTCCAAAATGTACAACCTTCGGAATTTCCGGCGACATTGATAAAACTTGATGGGTATTTTGATGCGAATGCCCATATTGGTCATCGCCTTAATGACCAACTCTCTATTTTTGTCAAAGCGGCCAATATTGCCAATAACAATTACCTGAGATGGGCGAACTATCCGGTTCAGGGATTTCAGGTCTTGGGCGGGGCAACGTATAAATTCGACTTTTAGAGCGATTGGGTCGACCTATGATTCGTGCCGTTGGCCGAAGAAAGTCGGTATAGTAACCGTTGCTTTTCCGTAATTTTCTATTTTAGAGGTAGTTAAATGCCCTAAATGACACTTTTCAAGGTTGCGGAACATATCGTTACGATTTTGTGCCTTTTAACGGTATCTTCGGTTTTGGCACAAAATCTGGTCAAAAACCCGAGTTTTGAGCAATACGCCGATTGTCCTAAAAAACTAGGGAACTTTAACGCGGATGTAATCGATTGGTCAACACCCACAGAGGGTTCTACCGATTATTTTAATGGTTGTAGTAAGGCCATGGGTACGCCCAAAAATTTTAATGGAACGCAACCTGCCGATTTTGGGCAGGGCTATGCGGGGCTTTACCTGTATGCGCCGGAAGACTATCGTGAATATTTACAGGCAGAACTATCCAAACCCTTGGTTGAAGGAGAAAAGTACACGATTTCATTTTACGTGAGTTTAGCTGAACGATCGGATTTTGCCATTAAGGAATTTGGGGTGTTGTTTTCAAATGCTCCTTTGCAAATATCTACCAAAAAAGAACTCGCGAAGCGACTCTTGTACCAACAAAAGAACAATGTGTACAACGCTATGGAAATAGGATATTCCAATTTCTATCGTGACACCAAAGACTGGATTTTGGTACATACCGAATTCGTGGCCAAAGGAGGAGAACGTTTTATGACCTTGGGCAATTTCAAGACGAATGCACGCACACGTATGTTCAAAACCAAAAAATACGCCAAGCAGGGAGCCTATTACTATATTGATATGGTTTCGGTAGAACGTGCGACCGAAAAAGATAATGATATCGACTTTGTATCGAATAAGCTAGGTAAGCATGATTTTGAATTGGACAAGACCCATGTTTTCGATGATGTGTTGTTCGATTTTGATGAGTTTGTCTTGCTTGATTCCGCAAAAAAAGAAGTGGCCCTCGTCTTCGATTATTTAAAAAAAGATACAACACTGACCATTGAAATAAACGGACATACCGACAACATCGGTTCTCAGGATTATAACCTTGTGTTATCCAACAAAAGGGCCAAGGCCGTTGCCGATTATTTGGTACAATTGGGGTTTGAAGGTGAAAAGATTAATTGGAATGGGTTCGGAGGATCAAAACCGATAACTGAAAACAATTCCGACATGGGGCGACAGCGAAATCGGAGAGTCGAATTTGTAATCACTAAAGATTAGGTGTGTATACCTGTTTTTAAGGGTAAAACCCTGTAACTTGCGATAAATCAAAACCAACTCTATGGATTTAAATATTGCAGTTCTTATCGATGGGGATAATATACCTTCGGCCTATGTCAAGGAAATGATGGAAGAAATCGCCAAATACGGCAATCCGACCATCAAACGAATTTATGGCGACTGGACGAATCCGCGTCTTGGGAAATGGAAACATGTATTGCTCGAAAATGCCATTACCCCGGTACAGCAATATGGGTATACCCAAGGGAAAAACGCAACCGATTCTGCAATGATCATCGATGCCATGGATATTCTCTATTCCGGCAAGGTCAACGGCTTTTGTATCGTCAGTAGCGACAGTGATTTTACACGTCTTGCGACCCGACTTCGAGAAGCTGGTATTCAAGTTATCGGCATTGGGGAAAAGAAAACGCCGAACCCGTTTATCGTTGCCTGTGATAAGTTCATTTATCTTGAAATACTAAAGAACCAATCCGATAGTGATGAAAACGATGGCTCTCCTGAAAAAAAGACTTCAAAAAGCGATATTGACAAGATTACTTCAAAAGATATCAGGTTAATTGCCACGACGATCGAAGACTTGGCCGATGATGATGGTTGGGCCTTTTTAGGCGATGTGGGTAGTCTACTCCAAAAAAAGCAGCCGAATTTTGATTCCCGTAATTATGGTTTTCAAAAACTGACTCCTTTAATCAGTTCGATTCCACAATTTGAAATTGAACGAAGGGAAGATTCGCGGGGCCGTAAAAAGTTGATCTACGTAAAGATTAAAGAGAGGAAACGGTTACGTTCAAGAAAATGACAAGCAACTTAACGTAAGTTCAGGCTCATCTGATAGAAATCCATTAGCGACCCTTCAATTTATTGTATGTATGGTCACTTTATCGAAAAAGCCGGATAAACAATTTTTATTACGTATTTTTAACCTTGAATTATATAATTCGGTATTACTCAAAACTAAAATCATGGGAAAAATAAGATTACTTCTACTAGTATGCATATTATCACTGTACTTTCAGCCGATAACGGCCGATACCCCTACTTTGTATGTTTTGAATCACTCCGTGGAGGATATTGTGGGTTCATGGGCCTATGATGTGCAGAATGTTGACCCACAATATGCTAAGGGAATTTTGCATATTGAAAAGGAAAAAGGTAAATATGTTCTTAATATTCAAGGTGCCGAAGGAACCATGATTCCCACTGAAGAGCTCAGTGTTGATGGCAATGAAGTGAAATTCGTGGTCTATGTGGAAGGCGATCGTGTATCGGTTACGCTCAACTTTGATGGAGATTCGTTCTCTGGCGATGGGTCATCCTCCTCAGGCCCGTTTACACTTTCGGGTAAAAGAATCCCCGAACCAAAATAGTTAAAGGCGTCACACTAAAAAATATATTCAAAAACCCCCGCTTTACCAGCGGGTTTTTTGTTTGTGAAATGGTTTATCAAATATTTAGTTATTTTAGGGAATTCAATCTGGGGGCAATGCGGAAAATTCTTCCTCTCTTATTTCTTTTTTTGTGTAGTTGTGAACTGTTCAAGGAAAAGGTAGATCTTGTAATTATCAATGCCAATGTCTATACGGTCGATGATGCTTTTTCAAAAGCGGAGGCCTTTGCTGTCGACAAGGGCAAGTTCATTGCCGTCGGTACTTCCGATGAGATAAGAAAAACGTATACCTCGGATCAGATAATTGATGCCGATGGGAGGACGATAACCCCTGGATTGATCGATGCGCATTGTCATTTTTTTGGTATGGGTATGAGCCTGCAAGTGGCGGATTTGACGGGTACCAAAAGTTATGCAGAAGTATTGGAACGGGTACAGGAATTCCAAAATCAAAACCCTAAAAATTTCATATTGGGTCGGGGTTGGGATCAAAATGATTGGGAGGTTAAGGAACTTCCTACCAAAAAAGAACTTGACGAGCTATATCCCGATACGCCTGTGGCTCTGCGAAGAATCGACGGCCATGCACTCTTGGTGAACCAAAAGGCATTGGATATGGCTGGAATCAGGTGGGACACTAAAGTGGAAGGCGGGGAAATCGTCAAAAAATGGACTGATGGCTATTCAGGAATTACCGGAGTGTTGATCGATAATCCTATGGGTTTGGTTACTTCGCTCATTCCGCCCCCAGACTTGCAAACGAAGGTTCAGGCTCTAAAGGATGCCGAGCGTATTTGTTTGAACCACGGTTTGACCACGGTGAACGATGCCGGGATAGATCGTTCGACCATTGAGTTGATCGATAGCCTACAGCAGACGGGCGAATTATCGATCAGGGTCTATGCGATGCTCAGCAATACCCCTGAAAATTTGGAACATTATATTTATCAGGGACCATACAAGACCGACCGGTTGAATGTACGTTCGGTAAAAGTGTATGGTGATGGGGCCCTGGGTTCAAGGGGTGCCGCTTTGAAAGAACCTTATTCCGATAAATTGGGACACTATGGTGCCATGGTCACACCCGTTTCTGAGATTGGGGACCTTGCAAATCGTTTGGCGATTTCGGAGTATCAAATGAATACCCATGCAATCGGTGATTCGGCAAATGTTGTCGTATTACGTGCCTATAAAAACGCGTTGAACGGGCAGCAAGATAGGCGCTGGAAGATAGAACATGCGCAAGTAATCGCGCCTGAGGATTTTAGTTACTTTAAAGACGGTATTATTCCATCCGTTCAACCAACGCATGCCACAAGTGATATGTATTGGGCTGAGGAACGTTTGGGCGAAGAGCGGATCAAAGGTGCCTATGCCTTTAAAAAGTTATTGGACGCGGCCGGAATGGTAGCTTTAGGTACGGATTTCCCTGTGGAACAGGTAAGTCCGTTTTTGACATTTTATGCTGCCGTTACACGTCAGGATATCGACGGGTACCCCGAAGGGGGATTCCAGTCCGATCAGGCATTATCAAGGGAAGAAGCTTTGAAGGGAATGACCATTTGGGCGGCCTATTCGAATTTCGAGGAAAACGAAAAAGGGAGCATTGAAGTGGGCAAATTTGCCGATTTTACGATTTATAGCGATGATCTAATACAGGTTCCCGTTGGGCAGATTCCAACTATACAGGCACAGCAAACCTTCATTGCCGGCACAGTTGCGGAATAAAAAACCCAAGACTGTTTGGCCTTGGGTCTTGAATCTTTCGATAATAGTTCATCATATTTTTATCGGTACCGCAACTCGGGTTTTACCCCATCCCATAACCATGTCGACACCACCATCAATTTCCTTGTAGGCTATCGAGAATTCCTCCAAAGAAGAACCGTCCGAATTTTTAGGGGCGGTCACCCTTACAACATCGGCCGATTCGTCATAACTATAAGCGCCCCACTGGTTCAGGTTCTTGTTCAAAACAACGGTCCATTCTTTTTCTCCGGGTATCGTAAATAGGGAATAAGTGCCTGCGGCAACATCCTTACCGCCGAAATTTACATCCTTGTAAAAGGTGATTTCGGTAGCCTCGTTGGCCCCGGTTCTCCATACTTTTCCCGCGGGAGCAAGTTCAGCCAAAGATCTTCCCTTTAATTGTGGTCGACTATAGATGATTTTTACCGATTTGTCGGGGTTGTTTCCACCAGGTGGGTAAGAAGCGATATCGGCCGGGCTTTTGTCAAGGCCCGAAAACTTTTGTGCAGTTGCATCCGTGGTAAAGACAAAAGCAACGATCAAGGTCATAAGTGCAAGTAAATTTTTCATAAGTGTGTTTGTTTTTAGGCCCCGAACCTTTTTCAGGGCTATTGCGTTAAAACTAATGCGAATCAAGTATAATCTCTGCTAAAAAGTCGTTAAAATTTTAACAGCTTACAAAAGACTCGATTTTTTGCCTAAAATATATCTATTGATTACATAATAATCAAATAATAAATTTTTATGTTTAAATATGATATAAAATATCAATATAGTATTTCATATTATTAATAATAGGCACATCTTTGCTTTATAATTATTAAAAACTAATGATATGTGTGGAATTGTATGTGCGTTCGATGTTAAGCAATCTACGGAGCTTTTGCGGCCACAACTACTTGAAATGTCAAAAAAAGTAAGGCATCGGGGCCCGGATTGGAGCGGAATCTATTCGGATGATAAGGCCATTTTGGCCCATGAACGTTTGGCAATAGTGGATCCGGCTTCGGGTAAACAACCTTTGTTCAGCGAAGATAAAAAATTGGTTTTGGCGGCCAACGGCGAAATTTATAATCATCGCGAGCTTCGCAAACAATTTGAAGGTAGATACAATTTTCAAACGCAATCCGACTGCGAGGTCATACTTGCCCTATACCAAGAAAAGGGAGTCGAATTTATCGATGAGATGAACGGAATCTTCGGTTTCGCTATTTACGATGTTGAAAAAGACGAATATTTTGTGGCCCGTGATCATATGGGAATCATACCGCTCTACATTGGGTGGGATAAACACGGGACATTCTATGTAGCTTCCGAGTTGAAAGCTTTGGAAGGAACCTGTACAAAAATCGAATTGTTTCCTCCCGGTCATTACTTGCACAGCTCGGATGGGGAGCTAAAGCAATGGTATTCGCGTGATTGGATGGAATATGAAGCCGTAAAGGATAACGAAACCAGTATTCAGGCTATCAAAGAAGCGCTTGAAGCTGCCGTGCACCGTCAGTTAATGTCGGATGTCCCTTATGGTGTTTTACTTTCGGGGGGATTGGATTCTTCGGTCACTTCGGCCATTGCCAAGAAATATGCCCAAAAACGTATCGAGTCAGATGATACCACGGATGCCTGGTGGCCGCAACTACATTCGTTTTCGGTAGGCTTGGAAGGATCTCCAGATCTGGCAGCGGCACAAAAAGTGGCCGATCATATCGGTACGGTACATCATGAGATCAAGTTTACCATTCAAGAAGGCCTTGATGCCATAAAGGATGTCATTTATAACCTAGAAACCTACGACATTACGACCATTAGAGCTTCGACACCGATGTATCTGATGGCAAGGGTCATTAAGTCAATGGGTATAAAAATGGTGCTTTCGGGCGAAGGAGCTGATGAATTGTTCGGGGGCTATCTATATTTCCACAAAGCTCCGAATGCGCAGGAATTTCATGAAGAAACTGTTCGAAAGTTGAGCAAATTGCATATGTACGATTGTTTGCGGGCCAACAAATCCTTGGCGGCATGGGGAATCGAGGGGCGCGTTCCGTTTTTGGATAAAGAGTTTATGGATGTGGCCATGCGAATCAATCCACAGGACAAAATGATCAACGGTGAGCGAATGGAAAAATGGGTAGTCAGAAAAGCCTTTGAAGATATGCTGCCCGAAAGCGTGGCGTGGCGACAGAAAGAACAGTTTTCAGACGGAGTGGGTTATAGTTGGATCGATACGTTAAAAGAACTGGTAAGCGATGAGGTTACCGATGAGCAATTGGCAAATGCGAAGTTCAGGTTTCCGTCACAGACCCCGACAACAAAGGAAGAGTTTTACTACCGTTCGATATTCGAATCACATTTTCCGAGCGATGCTGCGGCTTTATGTGTTCCACAAGAGCCATCGGTAGCGTGTAGTACGAAAATTGCCTTAGAATGGGACGAGGCGTTCAAGAATATGAACGATCCTTCCGGTAGGGCCGTTGCGAACGTTCACGATGACGCATATGTGCAATAATGGTTAAACGATAATTCTGTTTTAACGCCCAAATGGGCCTCCCGTTTTATTTTAATTGGTTAATCGACCCTAACGGTACCGTTAGGGTCTTTTGGTCATACTTTTTAACTTTTTTTGAGAGCGAAATAGTGAAAGATTTTTGAGCGGGATTGCAATGAATTTCGGCCTCAAATTTTCCACAAATTTTGTTAATAACTTAGAGGTTAAAAAAATGCCAAAACCCTATATTTCATAGGGTATTGCGTATATTTGTAAGATTGCTGAATTTGAAGTTGAAACAACGTAAATCTTATGAGCGAAGAAGCAGATAAAAAAGACGAAAACAAGAAGAAATATTCCGCCGATAGTATTCAAGCTTTGGAGGGCATGGAGCATGTGCGCATGCGTCCCTCGATGTACATTGGTGATGTAGGTGTGAGAGGCTTGCACCATTTGGTGTACGAGGTAGTCGATAACTCCATCGATGAGGCCATGGGCGGGCATTGTGATACAATAAGTGTCACTATAAATGAGGATAATTCGATTACAGTTCGTGATAATGGAAGGGGGATTCCTGTCGATTTGCACAAAAAAGAAGGTATTTCGGCACTTGAGGTCGTAATGACAAAGATTGGTGCCGGTGGTAAATTCGACAAAGACTCCTATAAAGTGTCGGGCGGATTGCACGGTGTCGGTGTTTCCGTGGTCAACGCCCTTTCCGACAACCTTAAGGCTACCGTATATCGCGATGGTAAAATCTGGGAACAGGAGTATGAAAGAGGAAAGACCCTTTATCCAGTAAAAAGTGTAGGGGAGACGACGGAAAGAGGTACAATGGTCACTTTCCATCCTGACGACCAAATTTTTACACAAACAATCGAGTATAGTTATGACACGCTATCGAATCGAATGCGTGAACTCTCTTTTCTGAACAAAGGGGTCACCATTTCGTTGACTGACAGACGTCAAAAAGATGATAAAGGCGAATTTGTATCGGAAACCTATTACTCTGATGAGGGACTAAAGGAATTCGTTAAGTTTTTGGATGGTACCCGTGAAGCATTGATTCAAAATGTTATCTCAATGGAAGGGGAGAAGAACGATATTCCGGTCGAGGTGGCTATGATCTATAACAATAGTTACACGGAGAATTTACACTCCTACGTAAACAATATAAATACCCACGAAGGCGGTACCCATTTATCAGGGTTTAGAAGGGGATTGACCACCACTTTGAAAAAGTACGCCGATGCATCGGGAATGCTCGATAAGTTGAAATTCGAGATACAGGGCGATGACTTTAGGGAAGGGCTGACCGCCATTGTTTCCGTTAAGGTCGCCGAACCGCAATTTGAAGGTCAGACCAAGACGAAGTTGGGTAATCGCGAAGTGTCTTCGGCCGTGAGCCAAGCGGTCTCCGAAATGTTGACCAACTATTTGGAGGAGCATCCCGATGATGCCAAAATGATCGTTGAGAAAGTAAAACTGGCCGCGCAGGCACGACATGCCGCAACGAAAGCCCGTGAGATGGTTCAGCGGAAAACGGTGATGAGCATAGGCGGTTTGCCCGGAAAACTGTCCGACTGTTCAGAGCAAGACCCTGCATTGTGCGAAGTATTTCTGGTGGAGGGTGACTCCGCGGGCGGTACGGCCAAGCAAGGCCGTGACCGAAACTTTCAGGCAATTTTGCCATTACGGGGTAAAATTTTGAACGTCGAAAAGGCCATGACCCATCGAGTATTCGAGAATGAGGAAATAAAGAACATCTATACGGCGTTGGGGGTTACCATCGGTACTGAAGATGACAGCAAGGCGTTGAATTTGGATAAGCTACGCTACCATAAAGTCGTTATCATGTGTGACGCCGATGTCGATGGAAGCCATATCGAGACTTTGATCTTGACCTTTTTCTTTAGGTACATGCGCGAATTGATCGAAGGAGGGCATGTTTATATTGCGACTCCCCCCTTATACCTTGTAAAAAAAGGAAGCAAAAAACAATATGCCTGGGACGATAAAGAACGTGATGAGATTGCCAATAGTTATAGTAGCGGTGTGAGCATCCAGCGCTATAAGGGTCTTGGCGAAATGAATGCCGAACAATTGTGGGATACTACGATGAATCCAGATTTCAGGACTTTGCGTCAGGTTACCATAGAAAACGCAACAGAGGCCGACCGTATTTTCTCGATGCTGATGGGGGACGAAGTTCCGCCAAGAAGGGAATTTATAGAGAAAAATGCCGTTTATGCGAACATTGATGCATAGAAATAGGTACTTACACAACAAAAACTTGTCCGCCAACTGGCGGACATTTTATTTTGGGAAAAACTTACATTATGAAAAAGGTAATTTTCCTACTTCTAGCAATAATTGGCCTTAGTGCCCATGGTCAGTCTAACATCAATGAAATTTTGGCGGCCGGTCTGGACGATGCGGAGCGGTTCACGAACGATTATCTGGCACCAGTGTCCGAGGGTGCCATGCAGAGTATCTCGAACGGGTGGTATAACCACGGTGAAGCAAAACCATTGGGCGGTTTCGAAATCTCAATAATCGGAAACATGGCCAACTTCAAGAACAAGAGCGATAAAAAAGCTTTTGAGTTGAACACTGCCGATTATGAGAACCTACAGTTCGACGACGGTAGCACTACCAAGATGGTGTCTACGGCACTGGGCGATATAGAGGGAGTAATGGTTTATGTCGAGGGAGAAATCGCACCGGGTGTAACTTCTCGGGAAGACTTCGAATTGCCTTCAGGTTTGGCTTCGGAGGACATCAATTTTCTTCCTTCCGCATTCATACAGGCCAGTGTCGGGCTTTTTAAGGGAACCGAGCTTAAAGCCAGATTTTTACCAAAGATTAATACAGAAGAAGCGGCGATAGGCTTATATGGTGTGGGCATTCAGCACGAGTTTACGCAACACCTGCCTGCGGAGAAATTGTTTCCGGTAGCCATTTCGGGTGTAATCGGGTATACCCACCTTGATGGCACTTACGATTTTA
Organism: Bacteroidia bacterium; assembly: GCA_030428705.1. Taxonomy (GTDB): domain Bacteria; phylum Bacteroidota; class Bacteroidia; order Flavobacteriales; family Flavobacteriaceae; genus Meishania. Next base: position 298,143 of record JAUIDI010000002.1, on the reverse strand, counting down.
CCGATACCAATATTATTGCCGGTGAGGACCAACGAATAGACATGAAGATGAATACTTGGGTTTTTCAAGCCGTTGTATCGACCAAACTCCCAATAATCAACTTTTATGGAGGCCTAGGTTATCTAAGCGGTAAATCCACAACGGATATTCTCGGGACCTATACGGTACAGTCCGGTCCTTTTCAAGAGACCTATACCGATCCGTTTTCCTTAAATAAGGATAGCAAAGGAGTTCGTGCCAATGTAGGCGCGAAATTGAAATTGGGCTTTTTTAGGTTGCACGCCGATTATACCTTGGCGGATTTCAATAGTCTTTCGGTAGGTATTAATTTTGGCTTCAGGTAAATAGATCTAAATCCCTTTTAAAATATTAAGCCCGGATTTCCTTTTGGTAATCCGGGCTTCTCTCGTTGGCAATGTATCAAGGTAGAGCACAGTGGGTTTGAGTATCTTTATTCCTATCTACTATTTTAAAAGCGAATGCTTTTAATCTATAAAATCTGCTTTTTATCGAGTGAATTTTAAGAATAAAATGTATTTCATCCGATAAATAATACATTTAATCGAAAAAATAAAATAAAAAGTAGGAATATTCTTTCTAATGGTAAGAAATAAAAAACAATCTTTTAAATCTATTTTATGAAGATGTGAATTAATATAAAGAGCTGTTATTTATAATCCTACTTCATTATGAAAAATATATCAATAATCAAACGGAACAACATTGGGGCACTAAAACAATCCGGGTTAAGATTCATAAGACTTCATACTAGGATATTTTCTTTATACTTTGTGATTAGCTATTTCTTTGTGCTCTACGCTTTTGCGTGGAGGATTTCTACTGGTTTTGCCTTTGAGTAGGTTACAAAAGCAAAACAAAAAAAGCGCCTCTCGGGGGTGGGGCGCTTTTTTAAAAAGGGTTATAACTAAACGTACTACTGGAATATTATATTATCAAAAAGTGCTGAATCTAACTTCAATAACAATGTCCTATCAATCTCTTGTCGCCAGCATGAATCCGTCGTTTCTTTCAAGTTGCGAGCCGTTAACCGATTGCTTTAGAACAACCTTGTCATCGTCTCTTTCTAGACCGGGATAGGAGATTGTGTAAACATCATCCTCGTGTTTCCATTTAAAATCCGACTTTACAGTGATGCTGCCATTTTCAATACGGTGATACCTGCCAAGATAGGCATCATTGAAAATCCATTCCGTTCGAATGGTCTGCTTGCCACTTAAACTAGTTTCGACTTCTACGCGATCCCAAATACCAATGATGGGATCGTTGTTTTCCGGAATTCGCGTACAATTGCTTGCGAAAATGATTCCGATTATGGCTAAGAATGAAAAAATCTTTTTCATTTGGTTTGTAGGCGTTTTTCGATTCGGGGTTCGATATCTTATAGAACGGCTCATTGAGAATCGGTATTGTCAGAATTCGATGTACGACACCATAATCCGATTTTCTTCGTTGAAAAGCTCTTTTTTTTAACATCATTGCATTTCATCGATCGTTGAAATACCACGTTTCGAACAGAATTATACTATTCTACGACTTCTTTTAAATGTTAATTTCAGTATTTTTGAAGCGTTGAGATTCAAGTCTATGGGTATCATGCCCAATAGGTAATGTAACCGAATAAATTAATAATAAATCAGAATTAGATGAAAGTAACAGTTGTTGGGGCGGGAGCCGTAGGCGCCAGTTGTGCCGAGTATATTGCGATCAAGAATTTTGCATCGGAGGTAGTTTTGTTGGATATTAAGGAAGGATATGCAGAGGGCAAGGCTATGGATTTGATGCAGACGGCCTCGTTGAACGGTTTCGACACCAGGATTACCGGGGTAACGAGCGACTATTCGAAAACTGCGGGAAGTGATATCGCCGTTATTACGTCGGGAATTCCTAGAAAACCAGGAATGACACGCGAAGAGCTCATCGGAATCAATGCCGGGATTGTGAAGGCCGTATCTTCAAGCTTGATCGAACATTCGCGCAATGTTACATTGATAGTAGTCAGTAATCCTATGGATACCATGACCTATTTGGTGCACAAAACGACCAATTTACCGAAGAACAAAATCATTGGTATGGGCGGTGCGCTTGACAGTGCCCGTTTTAAATACCGTTTAGCGGAGGCCTTGGAAGCACCTATTTCCGATGTTGATGGTATGGTAATCGGGGGTCATAGCGATACCGGAATGGTTCCTTTAACATCGCATGCCACGCGTAACAGTATTAAGGTATCCGAATTTCTGTCTGCCGACAGGTTGGCCCAGGTTGCCGAAGACACTAAAGTTGGCGGGGCGACCTTGACCAAATTATTGGGTACTAGCGCCTGGTATGCGCCAGGAGCAGCAGTTTCGGCATTGGTGCAATCGATTGCCTGTGACCAGAAGAAAATATTTCCATGTTCTACTTTTTTGAACGGGGAATATGACCTTGAGGATATATGTATCGGCGTTCCCGTTATTTTGGGCAAGGACGGAATCGAGAAAATCGTTGATATCCCCTTGAGTGATGCCGAAAAGGCAAAAATGCAGGAGAGTGCGGCCGGTGTTACTAAAACAAATGGCCTTTTGGAACTGTAATCGATTTAGCTTAAGAATAGGAAACGTCTTGCCATGTAATATTGGGCAAGGCGTTTTTCTTTATCGGGCCTCGCCAAATATTATGAACGAGTTCATTGTCAATATGTAGCCGAAATCATATATTTGCACGCTGTTAATCAAAATAGCTCAAACATAAACGCAACCCATGCAGAATAAAGGACTTATAAAGCTTTTTGCGCTCCTATTCGGATTAGTAAGTATCTATCAGTTATCATACACTTTTATAACCGGTAAAATTGAAAAGGAAGCCGAGGTCTTTGCCAAAAGTAGAATTTCGGAAAGTGAGGAAGACTATGTTTCAAAGCGAGAAGCTCTTGAGGCCAGTTATCTTGATTCCATAGGAAGCAATCCCATTTTAGGGTTTACAGATTACAATGAGGCCAAAAAGAAAGAACTGAACAAAGGTCTTGACTTAAAAGGTGGGATCAATGTAACCCTTCAGATATCTATCAAGGATATTTTGAAAGGTTTGGCCAATTACACGAAAAACCCGGTCTTCAATAAGGCTTTGGCCGATGCCGATACGGCTTCAAAAAGCAGTGACGATACTTACATTGATCTGTTCTTCGATGCCTTTGATAATATAAAAGGTGATACAAAATTGGCTTCCCCCGATATTTTCGCCAACAAAAGCTTGAGCGAGGAAATCAATTTTCAGATGAGCGATGACGAGGTGAAACCGATTATCCGAAGAAAGATCGATGAGTCCATTGTTTCGGCTTTTGAAGTACTTCGTGAACGTATCGATGGTTTTGGAGTGACCCAACCGAATATTCAGCGAGAAGGTAATTCGGGACGTATTTTGGTCGAACTTCCTGGAGCAAGGGATATAGCCCGTGCGCAGGATTTGCTATCCAGTACCGCCCAGCTTGAGTTTTGGGAGACCCATAGTCAAAGCAATCCGAGCTTTAGTCAGTTCATTGTTGCGGCAAACGAGAAACTTAAGACGATGGTCGATACGACCGAAATCGAAGAACCGGTAAAAGAAGAATCCGAAATCGACTCATTACTTTCCGATGTTGCCACCGATTCATTGGATTTGGTCAATCAAGTCAATCCATTGTTTGATTTGCTGATTCCGGCCAATCCGGGTACACATGCTATGTTCAGGGCCGCCATTAAAGATACGGCGAAAGTGGGCGAATATCTTCGAATGCCCGAGATCAGGCGTTTGCTTCCGGCCGATATTCAGTTTACGAAATTCGTATGGGAAAGACCACCGACACCGGAGACCGAAGTGGTCGACCTTTATGCCTTGAAATCGAATAGGGACGGTATCCCACGGATAAGTGGTGATGTGGTGAGCGATGCACGCGACGATTTCGATATAAGCGGAAGACCGGCCGTTTCAATGACCATGAATACCAAGGGTGCCAAAGAATGGGAAAATCTAACGGGCGACGCCTACAATAATCAAACGGGTATCGCCATTGTTTTGGATAATAAAGTGTATACCGCGCCGGGTGTATCCTCAGGCCCTATCTCCGGTGGCCGGTCAGAGATAACGGGAACTTTCACCGTCAACGAGACAAAAGATATTGCAAACGTTTTGAGGGCCGGTAAATTGCCCGCATCCGCGGAAATCATTCAATCGGAAATCGTGGGGCCGTCCTTGGGCCAAGAAGCTATCGACAGTGGTTTTATGTCGTTCATGATCGCTATGGCGATTGTCTTGATTTGGATGATTTTTTACTACGGCAAGGCCGGTGCGTTCGCCGATATCGCCTTGTTGTTGAACATTTTATTGATTTTCGGTGTATTGACTAGCTTGAATGCGGTCTTGACCTTGCCCGGTATTGCCGGTATCGTTTTGACCATTGGTATGTCGGTTGACGCCAACGTGCTTATTTTTGAAAGGATCAAAGAAGAGCTTGCCAAAGGAAAAGGTAAGGCACAGGCCGTTGCCGATGGTTTCGGAAATGCGTTGTCCTCGATTTTAGATGCCAACATTACTACGGGGCTTACGGCTTTGATTTTGTTCGTTTTCGGTTCAGGGCCGATTAAAGGTTTTGCAACGACCCTTTTGATCGGTATTGTTACCTCATTGTTCACGGCCATTTTCATCACCAGATTGTTGATTGACTGGTACATTGGTGGCAAGGGTAGAACATTGGATTTCTCGACGGCATTGACCAAGAACCTTTTCAAAAACATGAATATCGATTTCTTGGGGAAACGAAAGATTGCCTATATCTTATCCGCCATCCTTCTAGGTATCGGAATATTTTCATTGGCAACAAATAGCTTGCAACAAGGAGTGGATTTTGTAGGAGGCCGTTCGTATCAGATCCGTTTTCAAAATGAAGTAAATCCATCCGAAATCGCTTCAGAATTGAATACGGTTTTTGGTAGTGGGACCAATGTAAAGGAGTTCGGCGATGCCAATCAGATTAAATTGACCACACCTTATAAAGTGGATGTTGAAGGTGTCGAGGTAGACAACGAAATTCAGGACAAACTTTTTACCGCATTGCAAAAGTATTTGCCGGACGGAATGACGAAAGCGGATTTTATTACGGGTAGTGATGAAAAGTCTATAGGTATAATGCAATCCATAAAGGTCGGTCCGACCATTGCCGATGATATCAAGAAAAATGCTTTCTTGGCCATAATCGGTTCTTTGGCCGTAGTGTTCTTATATATTCTCGTACGGTTTAGAAAATGGCAATTCTCCCTAGGGGCTGTTGTGGCCGTTTTCCACGATGTGTTGATCGTATTGGGCGTATTCTCCCTATTTGGAAAGGTAATGCCCTTCAATATGGAAATCGACCAGGCTTTTATAGCCGCGATCTTGACGGTAATCGGATACTCGTTGAACGACACCGTGGTCGTTTTCGACCGTATTCGTGAGATTATCAACGAAAAAGGATGGCGTAACGGAACGAATGTCAATCTAGCATTGAACAGTACATTGAGCAGAACATTGAATACATCGATGACCACATTGGTGGTATTATTGGCCATCTTTATTTTTGGTGGGGAATCGTTAAGAGGCTTTATGTTTGCTATGATAGTAGGTATTATAGTAGGTACATATTCTTCGTTGTTCATTGCGACACCCGTCATGTTCGATATGCTTACCAAAAAAATAAAAGGGGGCAGCGAAAAATAATCGTTGATATCAGCTAAATAAAAAAGCCGCATAAAAGCGGCTTTTTTATTATTCCGTGTTGAACAAATTACCCTGACTTTTAAAGAAGGTCTCAGTTCAGATGAACTATTAATGAACGCTTCCTGTCGAGCCTTCGTCGCCCATTTTCAGTTCATAAATGAAATCGGGATTCAAATTGGGTTCTTTGCGATGAGAGACAAATACAATAGCGGTTTCGCTCTCCGAAGCAAATTTGTTTACCAAAGCCACGAATAATTCGGCACTTGCATCATCTAATCCTGCGGTCGGTTCATCCAAGATCAGTAATATCGGATGCTTTATCATGGCGCGGGCGCACATGACCAACCTGCGTTGCCCAATGGTCAGGTCGTGATACAGATTGTCCTTTAAGTGCAACAGGTCTAACAAAAGCAGCCATTCCTTCGCTATCCGTAATTGGGACTCGGTTGGTCTGATATAAAGGCCTAAAGAGTCCATCAAGCCCGATATAATCATGTTTTGAACAGTATGGTATCCTGTAAACTTGTCGGTCATAGCCGGAGTGAAATACCCGATGCGTCTTTTGATATCCCAAACACTTTCACCGCTTCCTTTTTTCTGACCGAAAATATAAAGCTCTTGGCCATATCCTTTAGGATTTTCTCCCGTAATCATAGAAAGGATGGTCGTTTTTCCACTGCCATTTTTTCCACGGAGTTCCCAAAAATTACCTTTTTCGATTTTCCAGTTGATATTTTTCAAAATGGGATGTCCTGAATAACTGACATTGACATTCTTCAACTCGATAAGCACCTTTTCACCAAAGTCAAATGCTTTTAAAGGTGGTGGTATTTTTTTGCTGAATACTTCTTTCTTTTGAGGCCGTTCTGCAATGGAAATTTTCTCGACGGCAATCAGATCGTTAACTTCAAGCTTGAAAAAGGTATTGATAAAAGGAAGCAGATCACTTTTTCTACTGATAAGTTGCACCAGTAAAATTTCGTTACGGATGTTGTGTAGTTTCTGTTTCAATTCGGCCTGGGTGTCGATATCCAGATTGTCGAATGGATTATCAAGGATCAGGTAATCAGGTTTGTTTTCGAGAACATGGGCCAACAGTGCTTTTTGACGTTCGCCACTTGACATCGTTTTCAGGTTTTGTGCCTTAGTTTTGGTAATTATTTTCAGATCGTGCAGTTCTTCTTGGCGCATGAAATCCTCTAGGACCGATTTTGAAAACAGGCTTCCTTTTTTATTTCGAAGTTCTTGAAAACCAGAGCTGACTTTACCGTTCAATAAAGAAGCGATAAAATTGTTCTTTTTTGAGGCATTATTCGTGAATATGGCCCAATGTTTATTGCTCATGCCATGATTCTATAAATATGGACCGGGTTGTTTTTATAGGTAGTCGTTTTTTTCAACTGCATACCATTGGCCAACGCTACTTTTTGGGAAGGAATATTGTCGATATGGATAATCGATATCAGCGAATCGGCAAGTTTGTTGGTAAAGGCAAATTCCTTGCATTTCTTGGCCGCTTCGGTAGCATAACCCTTGCACCAGAATTCAGGAAGAATGGAATACCCGATTTCAAGTTCTTGAATTCCATCCACTACTTGAACCAATAATCCGCATATGCCTATCAATCTGTCCGATGTTTTTTGGATGAGGGCGTTCATTCCTCCAAGATTGTTTTCGTACCGTTCGAAAACCCGTTGAAACTGTTCTTCACAGGCTTTTATCGGGTCTTTAGGCAACCCTTCCCAATATTGGGTACTTAAAGGGTTTTGGTAAAAAGGTAACCAAGCTTCGAAATCGGAAACGTTGATTTTTCTAAATTTCAACCGTTCCGTTTCCTGATCTACGAGTAGTAAATCCATCGTTTCAGAGTTTGATGAATTCAATCATATCGCCTTCCGATAACGACCACTTTTCAACGAGTCCTGCATTGACTTCGAGTACGTATTGAACAGGTACCTTTGAAGAAAGTCCCTTTTCGCTCAAGGGTTGTGCATTTTCCTGAAAACTGGCTATTTTGAGGTTTGAATCGATGAATATGATATCGAGAGGGAATTCGGTGTTCTTCATATAGAACGAATGCATGGCCTCATCAGGAAAAACAAAAAGCATCCCTTGATCGTCCAACATCGATTGACGATACATAAGACCGGTCTGGGTCTCATATTCGCTTTGGGCAAATTCGATATCGAGTTTTGCAAGTATCGAATCCGCTTCTTGTCTAAAAACCGTAAGCTCCCCTTCTTTGGTAAAAACAACGGGTTCGGTCTTGACCACCTTTTTGTGTTCATTTTTACAAGAGCCGAACAGTAAAAGCAGGCTTACAAAAGCACTAAAACAAAACGTAGCTTTCATTGACCATGTATATTTCTAGGCACGTACGCCTTTAACGGGCCTGAACATAAAATAGAGCCCGATGAGAACGAACGGTATACTAAGCCATTGACCGGTTGAAAGCAGGCCTAATGATTCCTCAAAACCGCCTTGGCTTTTTTTGACGTATTCGACGAAGAACCTAATGGTCCACAAAAGCACCAAGAACAGTCCGAACAGGTAACCTGGTTTATCCTTTTTGTTTGTTTTCCAATACAAAAAATAGAGGATGAGGAACACAAAAATATAGGCCACCCCTTCATATAATTGGGCAGGGTGCCGGTACGGAATCTGTGCCAGGTATTCTGAAAATTCAGCTTTGGTCGCCAGGGCGTCATAGGCGGCATTAATCGTTTTTTCCTTTGTTATACCCAATGCCTTGGACGGGTGCATGTCGTCCGAATCGCGAACGAACTTGGTAGCGAAAATAAAATTCTCGTCGGTCACCTTACCGTTGATTTCCGAATTGAAAAAGTTGCCCAAGCGTACACAGAAGGCACCGATGGCAAAGGGAACGACAATACGGTCCAATACCCAGAGCATTTTGAATTCCTTGAACTTTCGTGTAAAAAGATACATGCCAATAATAACCCCAATGGCCGCACCATGGCTGGCAAGTCCTGTAAAGCCGGTAAATTCATAACCGTCTCCGGTATCCCTTATAGGAAGCAGAATCTCGAGCAAGTGATCGGAATAATAGGCCCAATCATAAAAAAACACATGCCCTAGGCGTGCACCGAGCATTGTCGCGATAAGGGTATAGATAAAAAGGGAATCAAGCTGCTCGACCGTTTTTTTCTCATTGAGGAAAATCTTTTTCATCAAGTACCAACCCAGGGCAAACGACACAACCCACAGTAGGTTATAATATTTGATTTGTAAAGGTCCAAGGCTGAAAATCGTTTCGTCCGGATTCCAGATAATTCCTAAAAAGTGCATAAAGAATATTTTGAGGGGCTAAGATAATGATTAGTGGGCAGTATGTGTCAAATAGGGTTTAAATTGATACCTGTAATCCATCATCACGGTACAGGATCGTAACCTGAACCGCCCCAAGGGTGACAGCTAAAAATCCTTTTTATGGCCAACCACCCGCCTTTGAACAATCCATGTTTCTGCAATGCCTCCAGGGTATATTGGGAACAAGTGGGAGAGTACCGACAGGTTGCCGGAGTGTAGGGCGATATGGCATATTGATAGAACTTCACCAACAGCACAAAAGGAGCAATCATTATTTTTTTCATTTGTGCTTGATTTGAATTTTATGGCCCGTCAATCGGTATAGGACGGAAGGGAAGCGCATGCCTGTACAAATTTTAATTCACGCTGAACGTAGTTCCTTCTTTTCCATCTTTTAACTGTATGCCCAATTCGGCCAATTGGTCGCGAATTTTGTCGGAAGTTGCAAAATCTTTGTTCGCCCGGGCCTCTTTTCTTAGATCGATCAATAATTCGACCACCCCTGACAGCTTTTGGGTATCCGCCCCTGATTCACGTTTACGTTCCAAGCCCAGTACATCAAAAACAAAAGCGTTCATGGTCTGCTGTAAGAGCTCTTTATTCGTATCGGAGATGCTTTCCTTGCCTTCTTTGGTAAGATTGATGTGCTTGACGGCATCGAACAAATGTGCGATTAAAATCGGGGTGTTAAAATCATCGTTCATGGCATCGTAGCACTGTTGTTTCCAGCCTTCGATATTGAAATCCGATGATTTTCCGGTTTCCAAGGTCGATAAAGTATCCAAGGCCTCCATCAATCTGTTATATCCTTTTTCAGAGGCCAACAACGCATCATTGCTGAGATCAAGAATACTGGTATAATGTGCCTGCATCATAAAAAAACGGACCACCGAAGGTGAGAAGGGCTTGCTCAGAATATTGTTTTCTCCCGAAAAAATCTCACCGGGCAAAATATTGTTCCCGGTCGACTTCGCCATTTTCTTGCCGTTCATGGTCAACATATTGGCATGCAGCCAATAATTTACGGGAGAATGGCCGTTACTGGCCTCGGCCTGGGCAATTTCGCATTCGTGATGCGGGAATTTCAGGTCCATTCCGCCGCCATGTATGTCGAACGTCTCACCGAGGTATTTGGTACTCATTGCGGTACATTCCAAGTGCCACCCCGGAAAACCATCTCCCCATGGTGAAGGCCATCGCATAATATGCTGTGGTTCGGCTTTTTTCCAAAGTGCAAAATCTTGCGGGTTTCTTTTCTCGTCCTGCGCGGTCAACTCACGCGTATTGGCGATCATGTCTTCCAACTTTCTGCCGCTCAACTTTCCATATTCATAGGTTTCATTGAACTTTTTGACATCAAAATAGACCGAACCGTTGATTTCATAAGCATATCCTTTTTCAAGAATGTCCTTGATGATTTCTATTTGTTCAATAATATGACCCGTAGCCGTAGGTTCGATACTGGGCGGTAAAAAATTGAATTTCTCAAGAATATTATGAAAATCGACCGTATAGCGCTGAACGACTTCCATGGGTTCCAATTGTTCAAGACGTGCTTTTTTTGCAATTTTGTCCTCACCATCATCGGCATCATCCTCTAAATGTCCGGCATCGGTGATATTTCGCACATAACGTACCTTATATCCCAAATGTCTCAGATAACGAAAGATCATATCGAAAGACATGAACGTTCTGCAATTTCCCAAATGTACATTACTATATACCGTGGGCCCGCAAACGTACATACCGACGTGGCCTTCGCTCAAAGGCTTGAAAGGCTCTTTTTTACCGGTAAGTGAATTGGAAACTCTTAAATTCTGGCTTTTGTAAAGCTGCATTTGAGACAGAAAGTGTTAAAAATTGGTATCGAGGTTAATATAGTCCAAAAATTCGCGTCGAACGGCTTCATCCTTAAACTTGCCTCCATACTCGGCGGTGACCGTACTGCTTTCTATATCGCGTATACCCCTGGAGTTGACACATAAATGTTTGGCATCGATAACACAGGCAACATCATCGGTACCCAAAACTTTTTGCAGTTCCCTGACAATTTGAATGTTGAGACGTTCTTGAACTTGCGGCCGTTTTGCATAATAATCGACGATGCGGTTCATTTTTGAAAGACCGACTACCTTGCCGTTTGAAATATAGGCAACATGGGCTTTTCCGACAATGGGCAGTAAATGGTGCTCACAGGTAGAATAGACTGTAATGTTTTTTTCGACCAACATTTCACCATATTTGTATTTATTTTCGAAAGTGGATGCCTTGGGTCTTCGTGAAGGATGTAGTCCCCCGAAGATTTCCTTTACGAACATTTTGGCCACCCTGTCCGGGGTTCCTTTTAAGCTGTCGTCGTCCAGGTCCAGGCCGAGTGTTAGCATTACTTCCCTAATACTCTCACGAATGCGTTCGATTTTTTCATCGTCGTTCAGTACAAATGCATCGTCTCGCATCGGCGTGTCTTCCGATGACGAGATATGCTCATTACCCATTTCCTCGAAATGCTCTTCTAAACTCCTATCGATTTTCATGCTTTCCACTGCTTAAAGAACCGCAAAGATATACATAAAATGGCACTTTATACCACATTAGGGCCTATACACAACATAAATTAGCGTTAAGGTAAAAGTGGTGTTAATTTTAGATTCGATAAAGTTCGACCTACTTATGAAACGCATTGTCGCTGTACTTCTTGTACACTTCTTTTTTGGTGTGGCCCATGCCTTGGCCCAAGTTTCGCCAGACTGTAGCAATGCGATTCCTATTTGCAATAATACACCGGTCAACGGAGGTACTAACGGGTTCGGAATTGATGATTTCAACGGAAGCACCATGACTGGTTGCCTTGAAGAAACGCTTTCGGGCGCAATCGAGTCAAATTCTGCATGGTACCGATTTAAAACGGGCGAAAGTGGGCAACTAGGGTTCAACATTGGTATTGATTCTTCGGAAGATTGGGATTTTGCCCTTTATAAATCGAACGATTGCAACGATTTGGGCGAGCCCATAAGGTGCAATTTCTTTGATAACCAAGATGAAAATACGTTTATCGGGGTGGGCCAAGATCCTACCGGTGATATGTCAAACGTACAGTACGAGGCATGGCTTAATGTTACCCCGGGAGAGGAATATTACTTGCTCATCAATAATTTTAGCAACAATAATTCAGGATTTTCCATACAGTTTTCAGGAAGTATTTTTGTGGCCTTTCCGTATACTGCCCTTGATTGCTCCATTATCGATAATTTGCTTGGGCCACCAATTTCAGCCTGTGAGGGCGATATAATTTCTTTGGACGCTACCACGACCGATGCAAGCATCTATAATTGGTTTTCCGATACAGGGAATGGTTTTGAACCGATTATTGGGGAAAACGGGGCCAGCCTAAATGTAACTTCCTCGGCTTTATATAGGGTGGAAGTCGTGACCCCGACAGGAAATATATACAGCGATGTTCAAATAGCTTTTTCCGAAGTACCGGTGACCAATCCCGTATCTGACGATGCATCATGTTCCGAAAGTACTGTTTATGATCTTTCGCAAAAAGATGTCGAGGCACTGGGCGGTCAATCAGCGATCGAATACGTGGTATCATACCACGAATCGCAAATAGACGCGAACAATGGTGTCAATTCCTTGACGCTGCAATACGAAACAGGCTTTGGGTCTAAAACGATTTATGTTCGGGTAACCTCTTTGATGAACCCAAAATGTTTCGATGCTTCCGTAAGCTTTCAACTAACGGCACTGGAAACACCATCGGTGGACTTTCCATTGGAGGCTTACCTCTGCGCGGACAATGGAAACGTAACAATAGGGGAAATACAACCTAACGCGAATTATAGTTATTTGTGGGATTCGGGAGAGACCACATCGAGTATTGTCGTTTCGCAGGCGGGAAATTATACCCTTACAATAAACAATTCGCAAGGCGGTTTAAACTGTTCCGTTGTGGCTTTAATAAATGTGGTCGAATCAAAACCACCGCAAATCGAGGATATTGTTATCAATGATTTACAGAATAACAATACGGTAAAGGTTCTTGTCGATAACAATGATACAAGCCTTGAATATAGAATCGATAATGAACCTTATCAGGAAGGCAACACTTGGTACAATGTGCTCCCGGGTGCCCATACAATAACGGTTAACGACCCCAAGGGCTGTGGTGAAGCGACCGAAAATATCGTAGTGGTCGGCTTTCCAAAATATTTTACTCCGAACGGAGATACTTCAAATGCCGATTGGCACATTCAGGGATTGTCCAATTTAGATAACCCAATGGTCTTTATCTATGACCGATATGGAAAATTACTAAAACAACTTACCGACGAAGATAGTGGTTGGGATGGTACTTTCAACGGTATTGCCATGCCTTCTTCGGATTATTGGTTCAAATTGACATACGACGATGTAGATGGTCAGCGAATTACCGCCAAATACGTAAATAATCATTTCGCTCTTAAAAGATGATATTTGTTCAAATCGCATTTCATCGATTAAGTGCATAAAATCCCGTTGAAACATACTAAAAATAAGGTAGTGGAGTTATACTATTGATCAATTGTTTACAATTAGCCCCACTATCTTATGCGAACACGCTTTTGTATTGTTTGCTGCTTACTACTATTTTCAGTAGTTGCGACCGCACAAAATTCTCCTGATTGTAGAAGTGCCATTCCAGTTTGTGCCGATGCGCCCATCATGGGACTCGCAGATGGTAGTGGCGATATAGATGATTTTGATCCCGATACCATGCGTACTTCCGGTTGTTTGGAAAAAGGAAGTATAAGTTCGGCGAATATTGAGCATAACACCTCTTGGTTCGTCTTTAGGGCAGGTACGGGAGGTCAGGTCGGATTCGATATCGAGGCATTACCGGTCAGCGGTTCGGGAGCACCAACTGCCGAATGGGATTTTGCCGTTTACGGTCCGGATGTAGACTGCGCCGATATTAGTAATGGTACCGCAGACCCTATTCGATGTAACTACGAAGTGAACGATACCAATTTTACCGGGGTAGGGGTGAACCCGGAAAATGGGCAAGAAGGTGCACCGTTCTTGAAAGGAAGCCAAAACACCTATGATGAATGGCTCGATGTGCAGCCGGGAGAAATATATTATATCCTTATAAACAACTTCAACACCAATTTCGACGGAGATGCAGAACCTTTTATGTTAACCTTTACGGGAAGTTCCGTTCAGGACGATCAAAACACGGCCCTCGATTGTACCTTGCGGGACGAGTTTCTAGGTTTGGATATCGTTGCCTGTGAGGGGGATCCCGATATTACCTTAAGTGCCTTGAATTCACCTGCGGGACCTGATATTGCCAATGTTGAATGGACGGTCGACTATGAAGATGATGGAACGATCGATGCTACATTGACGGGAACTGGACCTTTCGGAGCCGAATATGTAGTGACAAGCCCGAATTCAGGACGTTACTTTGCCGAAATTACCACCCTATCAGGAACTCCACCTACCGTTGCGGACGATGGGGGAATACTGATTACCTTTCATGGTGTACCTGTTTTGGATCGCGTTGAAATATTGGATACCAATCTCTCCAAAGACCCCGACCAGAACAATATCGAGTTTTTTGTGGTGGGCAACAGTGATTACGAATTTGCCATCAATGGGGGTGAATTTCAAGATGATCCCATATTCAATGATGTGCCTCCTGGTCTCAATACGGTGATTATCAACGATAAAAATGGTTGTGGAACCACCGAACCCATTGAATTTTTAGTTGTGGGCTATCCAAAATTCTTTACGCCCAATAGTGACGGATTCAATGATACTTGGCACATTTTGGGCGTAGAAACATTGACCAATCCTGTAGTCGCCATATTTGATCGCTACGGTAAGTTTTTGGTACAATTGGATTCCAATTCAGTTGGATGGGACGGTGTTTACAATGGACGACCAATGCCTTCGACTGATTATTGGTTCAAATTGGTCTATGCCGAGCAAGAAGATGGTGTTGTAGTTGCCAAGACGAGACAATCGCATTTTACACTGAAACGTTGATATATAAAAAATAAAAAGACCGATGTTCAAACCGGTCTTTTTTTATATTCGATTGTTTTCCTCCTAAAAATTCAAGGTATAGGCCAAAGTGACGTTGGTGTTGATGTTGTTTATCAACGCCGGAGTTGTCAAGCCGGTATCGAACAATTGCTTGTTAACGTCTTGCTCTGAACGGTTGAAGGCCAAATCCAAGCGGCTACCGCCAAAATTATACCCGATACCAGCGGAAAACCCTGAAAGGTCGCCAATTGTGGTTTCATTGATGTAGGGGCTTTGCTCATATCGAAACCCTCCGCGCAGGCTTATCTGCGCAATACGGTATTCGCCACCTACACGTACCGATGAAACGGCACCCAGTTCATTGGCAATTTGATTATTGACGATGGCAAAGCTGCTATCGTTCTTGGGCCTTAATTCTGATCGGGCCATGTCTTGATAGCTATAATCAAGACTCAAGAGTCCGTTTTTGCCAAAGATAACGGCCAAACTTCCGGTCAATTTTTCAGGAATCTTGATAGTGTAGGCCTCATAGAGGTTCACGATTTCAAAGTTGATAAAATGGATATCCTCATCGGCGAGATCCGAATTGATTCGTTGTGAGGTATCATCCGTGAGACGGTACCAAGTAGGGGATTGATAACTTCCGCCTATCCTAAAAAATTCGTTAAGCTTCATTATGGCCCCCAAACCGAAAGAGAATGCAGATCCTTGGGTTTGAAGATAATTGTCGAAGGTAGTAAACTGTATTTCAGAATCGGTATTATAACCATCCTCGTAAAATTTATCCAGTTGCGTATATTGAACGTTATGAAAATTCAATGAAGCCCCCAGATGTAACCGATTTTTGAACTGGGTAGCGGCATTGACCGTAAACTTGCTATTATAGCCTGTTGTAGTACGGGAAAACTCTTGATTGACGGTTCCGTAATCTGAGGTGCTTACATAGGCGGTATTATCATCATCGGTCGTTTGGGGGTCTATGATTCCGCCATAGTATCCTAGAAAAGCCTGTTGATCTACAAAACCCTGCTGCGAACCAATATCCAAATAGGCATTTTCAATTAATTCGCCGTCCTGGAGTAGTATCGACCCAAATGGAACACCATTGGCAAAGTTTAAAAAGTAGTTGTCTATACCCTGATTGCTATTACCAGAGACGAAAAAACGATCGTCCAGGTCTTGGACCACATCATAGTTGATCGCCAATGATACTTTTTTCCAATCCGCTTCGGGATTGGTGGTCTTAAAGACCATTACACCTCCAATTTGATTGAGATCGACATTGCTGCTTATAGTTCCGTCGTTTCCGTTGAAATAACGTGCCGCATTATCGCGTGTGTAACTTGTTCCGGAAACGGTGAACAAACTGTTGTTAAAGACAGCGGATCCGGCCGGATTGACACCCAATGCCGATAAATCGCCCCCTAGGGCCCCAAAAGCACCGCTAAGTCCTTGAAATCGAGCAGTACCTTGTAAATTTTCGCTGCCGTAGCGCATAACATCGTTGATGTTCTGGGCACTGACCAAAGTGCATGCCGATAGCATTATGAAAGTGATATACCTTTTCATTATTTGGGTTTTTAATATCGTTTGTGAATATCAAGAAGCTTATTGTCTTCTTCCTCCGCTTCTGGAACTTGATGATCGAGCACCCGAAGATCGCGAAGATGAACCGCCCGAACTTCTATAGCTTCCGCCAGAGCTTCGGGAACTGCTACCGGAACTTCGGTAGCTGCCACTACTTCGTGTACTTGAGCTTCTACTGCCCGACCGATAGCTGCCACTTCTAGGGGTAGAGCTTCTATATGACTGATTGGTACGGGTACTTCGCCCCGAACTTCTATATGAGCCTGTACGTGCTCCACTGCTACGGCTATAAGTTGAAGTTCTTGGAGCCGTTCTAACCCTCGAGGAAGAACGTCCGCTTTGATAGCTTCCGGTTCTTGGCGTGGTACTTCTATATGTTTGACTTCTCGAAGAACTGTTATATCTAGGCACCGCCCGTGTGCTGCGACTTGTTCTGTAACTTCTGTTCTGATCGACACCTACGGTTCTCCTTGAGGCAATGCCGGTACTTCTTGAACTTCTTACACCAGTCGAACGGCTATTTAGAGATCTTGAACTTGTAGACCTGTATCTTGGAGAGGTACCTCTTGTATTAATGTTGGATCGTCCCCTTAAAGAAGTTCGTGAGTTGATTCCCGCAACGGTATTTGTATTGTAGTATCCTCTACGACCTCGATTATAGGCATAACTTCTGTTATAACCGTAATAATAGGGGTTTCGGCCATAATAACCATAACCGGGATAATACCAATTGTTGTAATATCCGCCCCAGCCATAATAACCGGCGTAACCCCAACCGCCATAGTATCCTCCCCAGCCCCATCGGTTCCATCTCCAAGGATTGTTCCAGCCCCAGCCGTAATAACCTCCATAGTAGCCTCCCCAGCCCCAGTTGTTCCATCCCCATGGACTGTTCCAACCCCAACCGAAGCCACCCCAGCCCCAATTGTTCCATCCGCTATCGTATATATTGATGTTCACACTGGTTGCGTTATCTCCCCAGCCGGCATAACCTTGGTAGTCATTATCAGGACTGTAGTAATCGGTTAATTGCCCTTCAGTGATGCTATCGTTTTCTATATCACTTGAATACGATTCGATGTCGGTAAAAATCTCGTTCTCCAAAATTTCATTGTACTGGTCGGCTTTGTTTCCGAAGTATTCCGCATAGGTATTTTGCTCGGCTTGACGGGCCGATCTGTTCTCGGTAGGTCTTTCCACGATACGATCATTCGGGTCTGCATAGATACCGTCATTGTCGTAATACGAAGCTTGTTGGTACGAACCACATGAAATGAACATAAGTCCCACTAGTGCAGAGATGGCAGCGATGCTGAATTTTGGGTGGGGTAGTGAATTATTCATCAGTCTGATTTTATATTGTTGAACATACTAAAAATAATTAGTTTTACCGAATTATTTCGACAACATAGGCACAAGTTCTATGCCAAACTATATATGATGGGTAAAAATTTGACAAAGCGTAGTGAAGATTATTCCAAATGGTACAACGAACTTGTTGTTAAAGCTGATTTGGCCGAAAACTCTGGCGTCAGGGGATGTATGGTCATCAAACCCTATGGATTCGCGATCTGGGAAAAAATGCAGGCCGGTTTGGACAAAATGTTCAAGGATACGGGGCATGAAAATGCTTATTTTCCATTGTTTATTCCAAAATCGTTTTTAAGTAAGGAAGCAAGCCATGTGGAAGGATTCGCGAAAGAGTGTGCGGTGGTCACACATTATAGGCTCAAGAATGATGAGGATGGAAACGGTATCATCGTAGATCCCGAGGCCAGATTGGAAGAAGAACTTATCGTGAGACCTACCTCCGAAACCATAATATGGGATACCTATCGGAGATGGATACAATCCTATAGGGATCTTCCCTTGCTGATCAATCAATGGGCCAACGTGGTCCGGTGGGAAATGCGTACCCGCCTTTTTTTACGTACCGCCGAGTTTTTATGGCAGGAAGGTCACACGGCCCACGCAACGGAAAAAGAGGCGATCGAAGAGGCAGAACTTATAATGAACGTTTATGCGGAGTTTGCAGAAGAGCATATGGCCGTACCTGTAATCAAAGGGGTCAAGACCGAAAGTGAACGTTTTGCAGGGGCGGTCGAAACCTATTGCATAGAAGCATTGATGCAGGATGGCAAGGCGCTACAAGCAGGAACTTCACATTTTTTAGGGCAGAATTTCGCCAAGGCTTTCGATGTCAAATTTGCGAACAAAGAAGGGAAACAAGAACATGTTTGGGCCACTTCATGGGGCGTTTCCACACGATTGATGGGAGCGTTGGTAATGACCCATAGCGACGATAACGGTTTGGTGCTTCCCCCTAAATTAGCGCCGATTCAGGTGGTTATAGTTCCCATTTATAAAGGGCTTGAGCAATTGGACGCCATTTCGGAAAGAGTAAAACCCTTGGTGCAAGAACTTCGCTCAAAGGGTATTTCGGTCAAATATGATGACAGGGATACCCATAAACCGGGGTTCAAGTTCAACGAATATGAATTGAAAGGAGTACCCGTGCGCTTGGCGATAGGCCAACGTGATATGGACAATGGTACTTTTGAGGTGGCTAGAAGGGATACGTTCGAAAAGGAGACCGTACCTATAGATGAGGTAGTGTCAAAAATTGAATTTTTGATGGAAGATATTCAAAGGAATATTTTCGATAGGGCCCATAAATACAGGGAAGAACATATTACCGAAGTAAATAGCTACGATGAATTCAAGAAGCTGATCGAATCAAAAGGCGGTTTTATTTCCGCGCATTGGGATGGTACTAACGAGACCGAAAATCGAATAAAGGAAGAAACCAAGGCCACGATTCGATGTATTCCGATCAACGTTAAAAATGAGCCGGGAAGTTGCATGGTTACCGGGAAACCTTCGCCTTATAGGGTGTTGTTTGCAAAGGCATATTAAATGCTTTTAAAATTTATGGGTAAGGGTTGCTATAGTTAAAAATAATTGTATTTTTGCATCCGCAATTGTGTAAAGCAATGGCCCGTTCGTCTAGGGGTTAGGACGCCAGGTTTTCATCCTGGTAACAGGGGTTCGATTCCCCTACGGGCTACTAAAATACGAAGTTGGAGGTATGGGGTTGGAAGTGAAAATTTATAAAAACGATTTCGCACTTCGAATTTTGTATTTCGAATCTTAAAAACGGCCCGTTCGTCTAGGGGTTAGGACGCCAGGTTTTCATCCTGGTAACAGGGGTTCGATTCCCCTACGGGCTACAAAAGTTCGAAGAGGATCGGTGAAGAAAGATTTAAAAAAATATAATTGAAGTAAAGATGGCAAATCACAAGTCGGCATTAAAAAGAATCAGAAGAAACGAAGCAGTTCGTTTGCGTAACCGTTATCAGCACAAAACTACCCGTAACGCTATCAAGAAATTGCGTGCCGAGGAGAAAAAGAAAGATGCAGAAAAACTATTGCCGGAAGTTATCAGCATGATCGATAGATTGGCAAAGCGCAACATTATTCATAACAATAAGGCCGCCAATTTAAAGAGCAAGCTCACCAAGCACGTCGCGTCTCTTTAGGCGATCGAATAATCTCAAATAAAAATTCCAAATTCCAAAAGGTACTCGCCTTGGGAATTTGGAATTTTTTTATGGACAAAAATCTGTCCCTCTACCTAATATTATTGGTTCATGGTCATCAAGAACTCTTCATTGTTTTTGGTCTGCTTGAATCGCTGCTCAATGAACTCCATTGCCTCTACAGGATTCATATCGGCCAAATATTTGCGCATGATCCACATACGCTGGATCGTGTTTTCGTCCAATAAAAGGTCATCCCTACGCGTACTTGAAGAAGTAAGGTCAATGGCAGGGAAAATTCTTCTATTGCTGATTTTACGATCGAGTTGAAGTTCCATATTACCCGTTCCCTTGAATTCCTCAAAGATAACCTCGTCCATTTTAGAACCGGTCTCGGTCAATGCAGTTGCAATAATCGATAAAGATCCTCCGTTCTCGATTTTTCGAGCCGCACCGAAAAAACGTTTGGGTTTGTGTAAGGCGTTCGCATCCACACCACCGCTCAATACTTTTCCCGAGGCGGGTTGTACCGTGTTGTAGGCCCTGGCCAAACGGGTGATCGAATCCAATAGAATAACTACGTCATGGCCGCATTCGACCAAGCGTTTTGCCTTTTCAAGAACGATGTTGGCCACCCGTACATGTTCGGTAGCTTCTTTGTCAAAAGTCGATGCCACGACTTCACCGCGAACATTGCGTTGCATATCGGTTACCTCTTCAGGGCGTTCATCGATCAATAGAATGATTTGATAAACCTCCGGATGATTGGCGGCAATACCATTGGCGATGTCTTTCAATAACATCGTTTTACCGGTTTTAGGCTGCGCCACGATCATTCCACGTTGTCCTTTTCCGATTGGCGAGAACAAATCTATGATCCGTGTCGAGATGGTCGCCTGGCGTTCCGCTAGATTGAATTTTTCCTTCGGAAACAAAGGTGTCAAATGTTCGAACGATACCCGATCCCGAACGATTTGGGGATCGATGCCATTGATTTTGTTCACTTTGATTAACGGGAAATATTTTTCACCTTCTTTGGGAGGGCGTACATTGCCCAAGACGGTATCTCCGGTCTTCAGACCAAAAAGACGGATCTGCGATTGTGAGACGTAGATATCGTCGGGCGATGACAGATAGTTGTAATCGGAAGATCTCAAGAATCCGTATCCATCCTGCATAATGTCCAAAACGCCTTCGCTCTCGATGATACTATCGAATTCGAACTCCGGTTCTTTATAACGGTTTTTCAGGTCTTTATCGAAATTACTCTTATCATAATTTCTGTCCTGATTGTTCTTTTGGTGGTGTGGTTTTTTGTTATTGTTTTGGTCGTTGCGTTGGGGAGCGTTTTTTTGGTGGTCTTTTTTTGTCGGTCTTGGGTTCGGTCGCGATGGTCTTTTCTGATCCCTGCCTTCTTGGGCTTGACCGTTGGTTTCTTCGTTTTTGGAAGTATCCTTTTCGTCAGGCTTTTGGTGTACTATTCTTTTACGCTCCGGTTTGGCCTTCGGTTGGTCGCTTGCCCTATCTGTCGTGGCTTCGGCAACGGCTTTGGGGTTGGCTGCCTGCAAGTCCAATATTTGATAGACAAGGTCTAATTTTTTTTGGGTTTTGTACTTGGGTACGTTAAGTTCTTTAGCAATTTCCTGAAGCTCAGGTAGCTTTTTTGACTTTAAATCTGAAATCTCAAACATTAAGTATGGTATAAATTATACGTCTTTAGAAAAAATAATAAGAAGTGTGTACTATTAAAGTGGATATTACTCGGGAAAGATTTCCCTTTCGGTAAGTGTCACAACTGATAACGCAACAATATTACAAAATATTTTCAAGATTAGATGGATATTTTTTAAAAAGACGCGTATTTTTGCCCTTCCGAAGTCGATAAATGCAATGATTCAACGAATTCAGACCATATATCTATTGATCGTGGCCCTTTTGGGCGGTTTGCTGCCCTTTTGGCTAAACCTATGGTCCGATGCCGATGGAATTGAGATTTTTGCCAAGAATGATTTATTGATTTCCGGTGCCTTTTATGTTTCGGCGGCTTTGGCACTTGTTGCCATAATGTTGTTTAAAAATCGACAGAATCAATTTGTTGTCAACAGATTGAACATGATATTGAATCTTTTTTTACTGGGATTTTTCGTTTACCGATCGCTAAATCTATCCGGAGAGATTTCGGTCTCCGAGAAGGGTATTGGGATGCTGATTCCTGTATTTTCTATCGTTTTTTTGGTCCTTGCCAATAGGGCCATAAAGAAGGATGAGGATCTTGTAAAATCTGTGGATCGTCTGCGTTAAACCTAACATCTTAGTTGTATTAGTGCGTAGAAAACCCTGATGGAAACATCGGGGTTTTGCATTAGGTCTTTGCCGTTCTACGCATTCTCTTCGGACCGTACCAAAGCCAAAAACCCGTTATGGTAAAGGTTAAAAGTGCAATGCCCATGACATTGGTATATATAAGTTTGATATAACCGTTCGTACCTAGAAAATTATCCAAGATCGAGCCATCGTGGATGTTTTCGATAAAGTCGGCCCTTCTACGTTCAAAATGTAAGAGGTCGCCGGTTTTGCCATCGAGCTGGACCCCATAATAATTTTCGAAAACAAACTTAACAGTGCCTTTACTCTTTCTAACATCTATTCGGTCAAGTTTTAAACTGGATTGATCGGGCAGCGAGTCTTTCATATATCCAAATGCCTTTTTATGCAATTCTTCCAACGATAACCAATCGCTTAATTCTATAGAGGAACCCTCGTATGTTTTGGATAGAAGTAGATCATTACTGTTTTTTTTCCAACCTAATAAAAACCCCGTTGTCGATATCACAAAGAAAAAAATAAACAAAGTTGCCCCTGTTACGCGATGGATTTTGCGAAATACTCGAAGTATTTTTGCCTGTCTTTTTCTACTGTCCTTTTTACGCATTTAGATTTATCTGGAATTTTTGACACTCTTGACTTAAAAGTCAAAATTCTTAAAACTATTATTTAGATTCCATCCTTTTTGGCCGAATGGTTTTGGTCGGCCAAGAGCACAAAATCGGGAAAAAATAGGAATAACAATATGATTTTGTAATTGTGTTAACAGATTCGGACTAAAACCGATGTCATCGTTTTCCAAGTTCAATGACTTCAAGGTCCTTGATATCATTGCCAT
Organism: Bacteroidia bacterium; assembly: GCA_030428705.1. Lineage (GTDB taxonomy): Bacteria > Bacteroidota > Bacteroidia > Flavobacteriales > Flavobacteriaceae > Meishania. Next base: position 274,764 of record JAUIDI010000002.1, on the reverse strand, counting down.
CAATTGTGAACCGTAACATGGTGCGAACTTGATGAAACCCATGTTTGCCGCATGCGCCCGGATTCATGTGTAATATATTCAAGGCCTTGTCCCATATCACCTTTAAAATATGTGAATGCCCGCATATAAATAGTTTGGGGGGATTCTCTTTAATCCCCCTTCTTGTCCTTGGATTGTATTTTGGCGGATAGCCTCCTATGTGGGTCATATATACATCTACTTTTTCGCACTTGAACCTATTGTCTAATGGAAATTCTTTCTGAATGATATTATCGTCGATGTTGCCATAAACCGCCCTGACGGGTTTTATCGAACGCAGCGTATCGGTGACTTCCAGACTACCTATGTCGCCCGCATGCCAAACCTCGTCGGCTTGACGGGCGTACTTTATTATAGTACCATCGAGATATGAATGCGTATCGGATAGTAGAAGGATTTTGGTCATTTTACAGATTGCGTTGCGAAGTCATATTTCGCTTCGAAATGTACTCGCGACTTTTATTTTTACCTTATGGATGAAGTATCTTTGAAATTCAAAAGTAGGCAAACATTGAGATATTTTATCGAGTTTTCATATTTCGGGAAGGCATATCATGGCTGGCAGAAACAACCCAATGCAATTACCGTGCAGGAGGCGCTCGAAGAAGCCATGTCAAAACTGCTAAGGACCGATATTTCGCTTGTCGGGGCTGGCCGTACGGATGCCGGGGTACATGCAAGGCAAATGTTCGCACATTACGATATCGATAAAATCGATGATCTTGAGGATTTCGTGTATCGGTTGAATGCATTTTTAGAAGATGATGTCTCCGTCAAAAGAATATTTGAAGTAGCCAAAAACGCACATGCTAGGTTCGATGCCGTTCAGCGTACCTATGAATATTGGGTCGTGCAGGATAAAAATCCTTTTTTAATGGAAATGGCGCACTATATAAAGCAGCCTTTGAATGTTGAAAAGATGAACGAAGCGGCCGGGTTGCTTTTACAGCATGAAGATTTCGAATGCTTTTCGAAATCGAACACCGATGTAAAAACTTTTCTTTGCGATATCAACAAAGCGTTTTGGGAAAATAAGAACAACATGCTGGTCTTCACCATTTCGGCGGATCGTTTTCTTCGGAACATGGTCAGGGCCATAGTCGGTACCCTGCTCGAGGTCGGCCATGACAAAATAGAGGTGGCCGATGTTAAGACTATCCTAAAAAGTAAGGATAGGGCACAGGCAGGACCTTCAGTGCCGGCAAAAGGATTATATTTGACCGAGGTAATTTACCCTTCAAGTATTTTAGCGATAAATGAATAAAGAAACGGGAAAGGCATTTGATACGCGTCTTTTTAAAAGGTTGCTTGCCCATACCAAGCCATATAGGCTGACTTTTTATGGAGTTGCCTTGGCAGCGATTCTTCTGTCCGGATTTGCGGTACTTGGCCCTTATATATTGCAAAAAATTGTAGATGATGCTATAATAAGGCCAAACGGTGAAAAATTGCTTTTGCTGTCCTTACTTATGCTCGGTGCACTGTTGGCGCAGGTCGTATGTCAGCTTTTGTTCAACTACTACGCCAATTGGCTGGGCGAATCGGTGATCCAAGATGTTCGCGTCAGTTTGTTCAAGCACATGTTGGGCTTTCGTATGAAGTATTTCGATAATTCTTCGTTGGGGGTTTTAGTCACCCGTACGGTTGCCGATATGCAGCGTATCGGGGAAATTTTCAGTCAGGGCTTCTTTATGATTGTGGCCGACCTTTTAAAAATGATGGCCGCTGCAATTATGATGGTCTACTTGAACTGGAAATTGTCATTGATAGTATTCGCGTTGCTTCCGATTATAATTTACGCTACGCGTTTGTTTCAAAAGGCGATGAAAGTTGCGTTTATAGAGGTGCGGGCCCAAGTTGCCAATCTAAATTCCTTTGTGCAGGAACGTGTCACTGGAATGAAAATCGTACAACTGTTCACCCGCGAGAAAATCGAAAGCGATAATTTTAGGAAGATCAACGAAAAACATCAAAATGCTTGGTTGAAAACGGTATGGTACAACTCGATTTTCTTTCCGATCGCTGAAATAGTAACTTCTGTCGCGGTCGGCCTGGTGGTCTGGTACGGTGGACTTCAAAATGTCGCGAATATTACAATAGATATATCCGGGACGATTTTTGCTTTTATCCTATATATTGAAATTCTCTTCAGACCGCTCCGCCAGATTGCCGATAAGTTCAATACATTGCAAATGGGAATGGTCGCTGCCAATCGCGTCTTCAAGATCTTGGATACCGATAGCAACATACAAGATGTGGGTACCATAGAAAAAGACAATGTAAAGGGCAATATCAAATTCTCCGATGTTCGTTTTTCATATGTTGATGGTGAAGAGGTACTTCATGGAATTTCTTTCGATGTGAAAGCAGGGGAGACTATTGCCATCGTCGGTGCGACCGGAGCAGGAAAATCAACCATTATCAATTTGTTGAACCGTTTTTATGAGATTGATTCGGGAGTTATTTTAGTAGATGGGGTCGATATAAAGGATTTTAAACTGGCATCGTTACGCGCACAAATTGCCGTTGTACTGCAGGATGTCTTTTTATTTGCCGACACCATTGCCAATAACATATCATTGAAAGATCCTTCGGTAACTTTGGAAAGTATCGAACATGCGGCAAAGCAGATCGGGGTACATGAATTTATTTCGAGTCTTCCGGGAGGGTACACGTATAATGTAAAGGAACGGGGTACAATGCTCTCGAGCGGTCAACGTCAGTTGATAGCTTTCCTGAGGGCCTATGTCAGCAATCCGAGTATTCTTGTTTTGGATGAAGCGACTTCTTCCGTCGATACCTATTCCGAACAATTGATACAACGCGCTACCGACAAGATAACCGAGGGGCGCACTTCTATAGTCATAGCACATCGGTTGCACACGGTGAAAAAGGCCGATAAGATTTTAGTAATGGATGCCGGTAAAATTGTGGAGACCGGTACGCACAAAGAACTGTTGAAGAAAGGCGGGTACTATAGCAATCTCTATGAGGCCCAGTTTTTGGCCGAAGAGGTGGCCTGATCAGATAAGGTCTTGTTTTATGGTCTCGGCCAGTTCAGTCAAGTCATTGTAGATTACGAATTCCCCGTTTTTAATGTATGAGATATCGCCGGTCTCCTCGCTGACCACCAGCGACAGCGCATCGGTCTTTTCGGTAATGCCTACGGCGGCCCGATGGCGCAATCCGAACCGTAAAGGTATCTTACGCTCATTGGTAATCGGTAAAATAACCCGTGTGGCCACGATATGATTGTCCTTGATTACGGTTGCCCCGTCATGTAAGGGACTGTTCTTGTAAAAAATACTTTCGAGAATGGGAAGATTGACTTCGGCATTCATACTATCACCCGAAGATTTTACAAAATCAAGCGAATTGTTTCGTTCAAGAACGATGATGGCACCGGTACGGGTCGAGGCCATTTTCTCGCAGGCCCTGACGATCGCATCGATATTCGTATCGGTCGAGAGACCTTCTTGCCTCAAAAATTTAAAGTGCTTGATAAAATTGCGTTTATTGGCAAAATTGGTAGACCCGATCATCAACAGAAATTTACGGATTTCTTGTTGGAAGACGATGATTAACGCAATCAACCCGACCTGCATAAAGCCACCGACCATACTGCTGATCATTTTCATGTCAAGCAGTTCGGTCAATTTCCAAAAAGCCCAAACGATGACAATACCGATAAAAATATTGATGGCTACCGAACCACGAACCAACTTGTATATATAGTACAGAAGAACGGCGACCAAGATAATATCGATGATGTCGGTAATCTTAAAGTCGATGAAATTCAGAAAATCCAATCTGCGCCGTTTTTGTAAAATTAGAAAAAATAAGAGTACTTAACACTGAACGCTGAATTAAGACATTTGATTGTATAGTTGAACACATTCGACCGCTTCTTTTACATCGTGCACCCTAATAATTTTGGCTCCTTTGCTCAATGCCAACATGTTCAATGCCGTTGTGCCGTTCAATGCATGTTCAGGATCTGAATTCAGAGTTTTATAAATCATCGATTTTCTACTTAGTCCTACCAATACGGGTACATCCAACAATAGAAATAGGTCCAGATTCTGCAAAAGCTCATAATTTTGCCCCAAAGTTTTGGCAAAACCGAAGCCCGGATCAATGATCATATCGTTCAGTCCCATTTTTCTCGCTAGGGTCAGGCGTTCCGAAAAATAGAAGAGTATATCTTTGATCAAATCGTCATAATGTGTTTGATCTGACATGGTCCGAGGATTTCCTCGCATGTGCATCATAATGTATGGAACCTTGAATTGGGCGATTACCGAGAACATTTTCTCATCGAGCTTGCCGGCCGAAATATCATTTACCAAAGCCGCTCCCCTTTGCAGGCATTGTTTGGCAATATTGCTTCGAAAAGTATCTATGGAAAGAAGTGTTTCAGGAAATTCCTTGAGCAATGCTTCAATAATGGGAAGTAGTCTGCTTAATTCATTTTCCTCAGTGACCGGGTCTGCTCCGGGTCGAGAGCTATAAGCACCAATATCTATGAAGGTGGCACCATCATTTAACATCTTTTCAACTTGTGATAACATTTTTCGAATGTCCGAATACCTTCCTCCGTCGAAGAAGGAGTCCGGGGTCACATTCAGAATGCCCATGACCTTCGGGGTGCTCAAATCGACCAAATTTCCTTTGCAGTTGATTGTCATGGCGTTGTATGTTTACCGGGATTGTATTTTGTCGGTCGGGTTTAATGTACGAACTTTGGGCGTCTTGAAATTTCGACGAAATTTACGCAATTAAGATAGCATTAATGGGCAAAACTTCGGAACAATACGATGAGGTAATGCGAACATGTCGCGACCTGTTCGAAAAGAAAATGAAAGATTATGGCAGTGCATGGCGTATTCTTAGACTTCCATCGTTGACGGATCAAATTTTTATCAAGGCCCAGCGTATTAGAGGCATTCAAGAAAATGAGGTTCAAAAGATCGATGAAGATGAACGTTCTGAATTTATCGGAATTATCAACTATGCCATTATGGCCTTGATCCAATTGGAACTTGGTGTGGTCGATCAACCCGATTTGAGCGTTAAGCAGTCTTTGAAACTGTTCGATAAACACAGTGCCATCACTAAGTCATTGATGGAGAACAAGAATCATGATTATGGCGAGGCTTGGCGCGATATGCGCGTGAGTTCGTTGACGGATCTCATCCTTCAAAAACTTTTGCGTGTCAAGACCATTGAGGACAATAAAGGAAAAACCCTTGTTAGCGAAGGTATAGATGCCAACTATCAAGACATGGTCAATTATGCCGTTTTCGCACTAATTCACATTAACTCCGAAACGGAATGAAATATTTGGTACATATCAGTAGAGTACTCGTCGGAATACTTTTTATTATAAGTGGTCTCATTAAACTGAACGACCCGATGGGTTTTTCTTTTAAGTTGGAAGAATACTTTAGTGCAGGCGTTTTAGATTTACCGTTTTTTGAGCCACATGCTCTGGCGATTTCCATATTCGTAGTCATATTCGAGGTGCTTTTGGGAGTTATGCTCCTTATTGGTTTTCGAGTAAAATTTACAGTATGGAGTTTATTGTTGATGATTGTCTTTTTTACTTTTCTGACATTCTACTCGGCTTATTTCAACAAGGTAACCGATTGTGGTTGTTTTGGGGATGCTATTAAACTCACCCCATGGGAATCATTTACCAAAGACTTAATTCTACTCGTACTCATCATTATTTTATTTGTTGGCAGAAAACATATTACCTCTTTTTTAGGAGCTGTTATGAAAACCATTGTTGTTGCCATAGCTTTGTTACTAAGTGGTATATATGCTTATCACGTATTAAATCATCTACCGGAAATCGATTTCAGACCCTATAAAATAGGTGCCAATATCGAAGAAGGAATGGTCGTGCCCGAAGGTGCGCCACAAACCGTTTACGACTACGCATGGCGATTTAAGACCAACGAAGGCGAAAAAATAGTGGTTACACAAGGGGACTATCCGAGCGTGGATGGAGAATTTATCGATGTCGAGACCACGGAAGTGCAAGCGGGCTATGAGCCGCCCATACACGATTTTACGATAGAACAAAACGGAGAGGATTTCGCACCATCGCTTTTGCAAGAACCTAAATTGGTTATGGTCGTGGCCTATGATCTTTTAAAAAGTGATCCGGTCTTTGACGAGATTAAAAAGACTACCGACCTCGCGATCCAAAACCATTATAAGGTTATCGGAATGTCGGCATCTGGCCCTGAATTAAGCGACAAGATTGTTTCTGATCATAATCTGAATTTTAAGTTTTATTTTACCGATGAAACCGCCTTGAAAACAATTGTGCGTTCAAACCCCGGAGTCTTGGTGTTGCATAGGGGTACTATTGAACAGAAGGTACATCATAATGATTTGGATGAACTTGTGTTTACAAATGACCGCCCCAACGCTCTGGATTTGAAATTGAAGAAACGCTTGGACAGCATAATGGTCTTGGATCAAAAATATCGTGAAAACCCTACTCCCGAAGACTGGCAGAAACAGGCGCTTATCGATAGTTCTAATATCGAATTTGTGGAAAAGGCAATAGCAATGTATGGTTATCCAGGGAAAAGCTTGGTGGGGGATGAGACGAACACCGCCGCATGGTACGTTATTCAGCATTCAAATAAAATCGACCAGTATATCGACATGATAAGAGAAGCCGCCGAAAAAGATGAGTTACCCTTTCGGCTCTACGCTATGATGCTCGACAGGCAATTAATGCATCAGGAGAAACCACAGTTATATGGTACTCAGGGTTTTGTTGGCCCATTTGAACAAGCTTCGAATATATGGCCAATAGAAAATCCCGAGTCCGTTAATGATAGAAGAATAAAAGCAGGGTTTGAGGATACGGTAGAGGAGTATTCCAAGAGACTTTTTGGCGATGATTTTGAGTACAAAGTACTCTCTATTGAAGAAGCTAAAGCATTACAGGAAAAAAGAGCAAATCAGTAATACTAAACGCCATTACATGAGAAACAAAATAGTAGCAGGAAACTGGAAAATGAACAAAACCTTATCTGAAACGGAAGCTTTGGTGACGCAGCTTTCCGCAATGTTGCCCGACACGGATGCCGAAGTTATGGTGGCGCCCACCTATGTTAATCTGGTCGGGGCGATTCGTAGCCTACACGATTCGGTGATCGAAGTTATTGCCCAGAATATGCACTTTGCCGAAAACGGGGCCTACACAGGGGAAATATCCGCGGACATGTTATCGGAAATCGGTATCAAAACTGTGATTATCGGTCATTCCGAACGTCGTGCCTATTTTGGCGAAACCGATGAGATTTTGGCCAAAAAGGTGGCCATGGCCTTGAACAAAGGCTTACGAGTTATGTTTTGTTTCGGGGAAGAATTGGCCGATAGAAAATCAGGAAATCATTTTAATATTGTTGAAAGTCAGTTGAAAAATGCGCTTTTTTCTTTGGATGCTTCCGCTTGGGAACATATCGTATTGGCGTACGAACCCGTGTGGGCAATCGGAACCGGTGAAACTGCTTCGCCAGAGCAAGCACAGGAAATGCATGCCTTTATTCGAAAAACTATTTCGGAAGCTTACGATACTTCGATAGCAGAGTCGGTCTCTATTCTATATGGCGGAAGCGTAAAGCCGAACAATGCCGAGGAGATTTTCTCCAAACCTGATGTCGATGGCGGACTTATCGGCGGGGCTTCTTTGAAGGCCGATGATTTCATAGCCATTGTAAGCGCAATTTAACTTACAGGATTTATCCGTTTAAAACCGGCAATACACTTAAGATGCCTGATATGGTCTATGTGGAATACAGCTTCAAGATCGATCCACTTCAACCGGCTTCCGATATTTTAATCGCTGAATTGGGAGAAGCGGGTTTTGAAAGTTTCGTCGAAAATAGGGGAGGAGTTCTAGCTTATGTTCAAAAGGAGGAACACATGGCGGATATTTTGGATGAGATAACCGTTTTAAAAAATCCCAATTTCAAAATCGACTACGAGATCAAGGAAATCGAACAGGAAAACTGGAATGCCACCTGGGAAACTAATTTTAACCCCATACAAGTAGGAAGCCAATGTATGGTTCGGGCACCTTTCCATGAAAAAACCGGAGTGAAATATGATATCGTCATTGAGCCCAAAATGAGTTTCGGTACCGGTCATCATGAGACCACGCATATGATGTTGCAATTTATTTTGGATAACGATTTTAAGGGCAAGACAGTACTCGATATGGGTAGTGGAACAGGAGTATTGGCCATTCTTGCAACGATGCGGGGAGCCAAGGCCGTTGATGCCATTGATATCGATAACTGGTGTTATCTCAACGCCTTGGAGAATGTCAAACGCAACAACTGCAAGAATATCAGTGTTCTTGAAGGCGGTGCAGAACTATTGCAAAAAAGAAAATATGACATCATCATTGCGAATATCAATCGTAATATCTTGCTAAACGATATACCTTCATATGTATCATGTTTGGCCAAAAATGGCGTACTTTTTTTAAGCGGATTCTACGAGGAGGATCATCGATTGATCGATGAAAGTTGTACCGGACACGGTCTTGTATTTGAAAAAAAGTTGGAAAAAAATAATTGGGTTGCCGTAAAATATGTATTTTAGGTAAGGTATTTGACAATTTAAAAACGATCCAATGGGTACCAAAGAACAGATATCCGAAGAATTACTTTTAGAAGATGAGACCGTCAAACAAAACGAAATTGTACTGTTCAACGATGAGGTAAATACTTTTGACCATGTAATCGAAACCTTGGTCGCGGTATGTGAACATTCACCGATACAGGCCGAACAATGTGCACTGATTGTTCATCACAAGGGCAAATGTACCGTTAAGACAGGTGAATATAGTGACCTTGAACCACGCTGCAGTGGGTTGATTCAAGCCGGCTTGAGTGCTGAAATCGTCTAAAAGGTATTAATGCGGTAATTTATTCTTCAAAATGCCGTAGGTAAACGTACCCAAAATTGCGGCAGCAATTACTATCAACATGCTAAAGACTCCGGTACCCAATAGAATGTACATCGGCCCGGGACAAGCACCGGCCAAGGCCCATCCAAGACCAAAAATGGCACCCCCCAAAATATAGCGAACAACCCCTTTTTCTTTAGGAGGCAGGTAAATTTCGTTTCCTTCGACACTTCGCATCTTCAATTTTTTGATACTCTGAATAAGTATGATTCCAAGGCCCACGGCGGATCCGATGATACCGTACATATGAAAAGACTGGAATTTGAACATCTCGAAAATGCGATACCAGGAAACAGCCTCCGATTTGACGAGTATGATTCCAAAAAAAATCCCGATAAATAAGAATTTCAAAAATTTCATATCAAAAAATTAACGGTAGTATAAAATGGGTCATAATGAGGCCACCGATAAAGAATCCGATGACTGCGATCAAAGAGGGTAGTTGCAGGTTGCTCAGACCGGTAATTGCATGGCCCGAAGTACATCCGCCGGCATATCGGGTTCCAAATCCAACGCAAAAACCCGCAACGACTAGAATCGACATTCCTTTTAAGGACAAAACATTGTTCCAAGAATAGATTTCCTGTGGTAACAGGGTTTCGCCGATATTCGAAAAACCGAATTCTTGAAGGTCCGAAACGGTTTCAGAACTTAGTGCAATGGTCGCGCCGTCCGACATAAAGTTCGTGGCAAAAAAACCTCCGATAATGGCTCCTAAGACTACTATTAAATTCCATCGCTGGGCCTTCCAATCGAATCTGAAAAAATCGGAATATTTGCCGGCACCGCCGATACTGCACAACGTTTTCAGACTTGAAGACATGCCAAAGGTTTTTCCGAGATAGATCAGAGCAAACATTGTCAAAGCTATTAAAGGGCCGGAAACATACCATGGCCAAGGTTGTAAAATGGATTCCATTTAAATCGTTTTCTAAATTTATTGGTGTGAAAAGTTAATACTCATAGTCGGAATATTGCCATGTCGATTACAACAAATCTTCCAGAATTCGGCTTTTGACGGCCTCGATATAGCTGCGGCCTATCGTATAGCGCATTCCGTCGACTTCAAGACTGTTTCCCTCAACAGCATCGACTTTGTCGAGGGCAACCGTAAAAGATCTGTGTATTCTTAGAAATCTATCCGAAGGAAGCTCGTCGGTAAAACTGCCCAAAGTTCTATGAATAATGAACTTGTCGGTCTTGGTTTTGATACGAATATAATCTTTGAGACTCTCGATAACCAAAATGTCGTTCAAATGGATTTTTTGAAGTTTTTTCTTATCCACTTTTACAAAAATATAGGCTTTTTCCGAGCTTACATGATTAGGCTCCCCTTTCGGATGTTTTAGGCCTATTATACGATTGATCGCTTTCAAGAATCTCGGAAAAGGTATGGGTTTTACCAAATAATCGATTACCTCCAGTTCATAACTTTTCAGGGCATATTCTTCATGGGCAGATGTGATTACCACCATAGGTTTTACCTTAAGACTTTCGAGAAAATCAAGTCCGCCGAGTATGGGCATGTCTATATCCAGAAAAATAATGTCCACTTGGTTGGCTTGAACATATGTAGATGCCTCAATTGCATTTGAAAAAGTCCTTACCAAGTGAAGATCCTTGATCTGTTCGATATAGTTCTTGAGTACATTTACAGCCAACGGCTCGTCATCAATAACGATGGCTTTTAATTCCATTACACTCTCAATTTTAAGTTCACGTAAAACTTGTCTTCCCTTTCATTGATGGAAAGGTCATAATCATCGGCATCATATCCTAGTTCCAAACGTTTTTTAACATTGGATAACCCGATTCCTCCTTCGGAAGGGGCTTTTTTCGACTTTCTCGTTTTCGGAACGGTGTTCGACACGTCGAAAAAAAGAAAGTCATCTTTGACCTCGACACCAATAAGTATCGATATATGGTCGATACTTTTATTGGCACCATGTTTGAAACAATTTTCGATAAGAGGAATAAGCAACATCGGGGCGATTTTTTTATCCTCTAGTTGACCCGAAATATTCATTTGAACCTCAAGCGAATCGTCAAAACGAATACGTTCCAAATCGATATAATTTTGAATACAGTCGATTTCGCTTTTTAAATCCTGTTTACTTTGCGCGGTCGCATATAGTAGATACCGCATCAGCTCGGAAAGTTTCAGGACAACCTCGGGTGCTTTTTTTGATTTCGAAAGGGTCAGCGAATAGATGTTATTGAGTGTATTGAAGAAGAAATGGGGGGAAACCTGTGACCGTAGAAACCGAAGTTCGGTGGTGAGTTGTCTTTTTTCCAAATCGTGCAACTTGCTATGTTCCCGAAGCCAATCTACGGTAATCTTGATAGCGGTAAAAAATGAGATTACGTAAACTTCGCCGATCATGGTGACAATGGCGTAATTTAATGTAATGCTTGTAACTTCTTCTTCTGCCTCAGGCATTACGTTCGGCCCTACTAAATAATAGGTGAGATTGAATTTGACGAGCAACATTACGAAAAGGGCACCCAAGATTAAAAGGGTATAACTAAGATATTTTCTTGTATATATAAACCTTGGCATCAACACATAGACATTCAGGTAACATAGGGTCATATGAATAGGAAAACCGATCAGATTGGTCTTGAGCGAATACATAAAATCACCATGAATACTCTGCCAACGTAGCGTATTAAATGCAAAGTAAAGAACCCAGAATATTATATGATGCCAATAAGTTACCCTGTATTTACCTGTAGAGTCAACTCTTAATATATCATCAAGTTGGTTGTTGATGCCCATTTCAGACTGATTAATAAATAACTATTTCCAGATTTTATATAATGCTATACACTTAGTATACTCGTTGGGTCGATCTTACAATACTTGATTTAAGAAGACTTCTCAAATTTTTTAATTCAATTCGTAAATTTAAGGCTGACGACATTGAATGTAGTTTGTAAGTAATAGGCGTAAGGTAAATATTTTTCATAAAAGTATTTGGCCAATGAAAGAGCACCGATGTTTTCAATTGAAGCGTATGATATTTTTAAAAACCAACATTATGAAAATTGTTCGTGTACATGGTAACCTGAGGTCTTTTGGTAGTACGAAAGGTCTAGCTAGATTTTTAATGTGGGTTTTATCTATTAACTGCTTTTTGTTAGGTGCGCAGCAGTCGCCTAGAACATATACCGTACTTAAGACAAATGAGCCACTCGAAATTGACGGACGTGCGCTTGAAGCTTCATGGAAAAGTGCAGATTGGTCTCAAGACTTTATCGATATCGAAGGGAGAAAGACACCTTTGTACAGAACCCGAATGAAGATGCTATGGAACGAAGACTATCTGTATTTTTTCGCGACTATGGAAGAACCTCACGTTTGGGGTACGCTCAAACAAAGGGATACGGTAATTTTCCATAACAATGATTTTGAAATTTTCATAGATCCTGATGGCGACACCCATGATTATATGGAATTTGAAATGAACGTATTGAATACCATCTGGGATTTATGGCTTACCAAACCCTACCGAAATCATCCTAAGGTGATTGATGGATGGGATATTCACGGATTAAAAACCGCGGTGCACATTGATGGGACTTTGAACGATCCGAACGATGAAGATAAAGGCTGGAGTGTTGAAATCGCTATGCCCTGGAAATCACTCCTAGAGGCGGCCAAAGAACGAAGAATACCCGTCAATGAATTTTGGCGCTTAAATTTTTCGCGGGTCAACTGGGAATACGACCTCAAAAACGGAAGGTATTCAAGAAAAAAGGACGAATCAGGAAAGTATTTACCGGAATACAATTGGGTTTGGTCGCCGCAAGGTGTTATTAATATGCATGAACCCGAACATTGGGGCTATGTATACTTTTCAAATGAGACTTCTGCCAATGGAAATTTTGAAATCGCCAATGATGAAAAAATCAAATGGTACTTATACGGTTTGAGCAGAAAACTATGGCAAGCCGAAAGAGAACAGAGTTCGAGACCGAAAAAAGGCGAATTGGAAAAGACTTTTGAAGTATCGGGTAAAACCATTACTCCGATTTTCGAAAAGCATAAGACCGGTTGGAATATTTATGTTGAAAGCCCGTTTACCAGCAAAATCTTATCGGTCAGGGAAGACGGCAAGTTTATAAGTTATGATAAGGAAGACTAGAAATACAGATTGTCTTTAGTGAATGTTTCGTAAGTAGTAATGCCAGTCGAATACGCGAAATGAGTTTTAGTAAGGAATTGTGCCATCCTGTCTGAATCAAAATAAGCGTCTAGATTCAAAATACCCCTTCCTAATTAAAAAAGTCCACCTAGTAGCGATGGACTTTTTCTTATGGTGACCTCGGCAGGATTCAAACCTGCAACCTTCTGAGCCGTAATCAGATGCGCTATTCAGTTGCGCCACGAGGCCAAATTGGGGTGCAAATATATTTCTTTTTAAATTTAACCACAAACTAACCGAAGTCTAAATAAATGGATCTTAAGGACTATGTGCGAGATATAAGGGATTTTCCAAGTGAAGGTGTTGTTTTCAAGGATATTACGCCACTGTTAAAAAATCCAATTGCCCTTAGATTCGCTGCAGAAGCATTGTTGGCACTTGTCGAAAATCAAAAGATAAACAAGGTAGTAGGAATGGAAAGCCGAGGTTTTTTCTTTGCCTTATTGTTGGCTTCGGAATTGAAGGCCGGATTCGTACCCGTTCGTAAATCGGGTAAACTACCTTATAAGACTATCAAAGAAGAATATTCACTGGAGTATGGAACGGATACCTTGGAAATACATTTTGATAGTATTCAAAAAGGGGAAAAAGTTTTGGTGCACGACGATGTTTTGGCAACAGGTGGAACTGCCGCTGCGGTTTGCAGATTGGTGGAACGGCTGGGTGGTGAAATCGTGCAATGTAATTTCTTGATCGAATTGGACTTTCTTAAGGGAAGTGAAAAACTTAAGGACTATTCTGTAAAGTCGTTACTGCATTATTAGCCCAGAGCGTTGGTCGTCACGAAATAGCGCCAGCCGATAATGGCCAACTGTAGTTTTGATGCTTTGGCCAAATCCAATCTTTGTTTGGTATAGGAGGGAAGGATCAATTTGTTCACCTTGGCCAAGAATTTGAAAAATGCCTTTTTCATCCTGTTTCGTTTAGACAAATATAGGAAGTTAATCAAATGAAAAAGTCCTAGCTTGGTACCAGCTAGGACTACAAATTATATAGACGCCTATATGACTACTCATGCCAACATCATGATCAGTGATAGTAACAGATACAGCAACAATTTAGCTAGTGTAATCATAGTTCGGGGTTTTAAGGGTTAATATTAATTTTGATAATCGATTATCTAAATAAGATAAATAAACTTTATGCTCATTTCAAAGAATTTTTAGTTAAATCAATACAAGTGAATACACTATTGTAATTAAAAAGACGGTAATTGTTATAGTATTATGGAATACCTCTTTAACATAGTTATATAATGTTACATATATTGGATAAGTATATTATAAATTAAAACTTTTCTAGAGCGTTTTATGGTCCATTTTTTGAAATGAAGGGGCATTTCATTAAAAAAAAGGTGTTTTTTAGCTTTTCCGTTATTACGACAGAAAAAAACCGACACTTTTCATGGTCGGTTTCAATGGTATAAAAAGTGCTGGTTGATCAGTTGTTTTTCTTTTTAGTGGTAATTTCGACTACTCCGTTTTTCGCCTTTTTACCATATTTTTTGGTGGCCCCATCTCCTTTTAATACTTCAATTTTTTCAACTTCAGAAGGAGATAGTTTTTTGAATTTCTTTTCACTTGTTTCTTTGCCGTCAATTACATAAAGAGGTTCTTCATCTCCATCGGTATCAATAAAGAAAAAACTGTTATCATCGTTGTCGATTACTTCGATATCATGTTCATCATCTGAATCCTTGATTATGAAAACATTCTTTCCTTTTTTGCCCTTCCTGACATGTACAGAATGTATTTCACCATCATCTTTCATTTTTTCGTATTCTTCTCGGCTTACCTCTTCACCATTTACTTTTATGATTTCTTTACCATTCGTCTCTTCGATTATTACCGTTTCATGATCTTTATCCGAAGATTGTACCCAAACCATACCATCACCTTTATTGCGACTACTTTTTTTAATGGTAATTTCATGCATGCCATCTTCATAAACATCCTCGTCTTCATGTATCGTGAAGTTAAAATTATCACCACCAAAATCAACATTGGAATTTCCTATTGATAAGCCCCTTTCTTTGTCGATTACAATTTTTATGGGGGATATTGGATTACCCGAATCTGAATTATAGCTACCTGAATTGCCATACCCGCTTACTTGAATGGATATGTTGATGATTTCATTTTGATCATTGTGTACTACCGTATATGAAAAATCAACATCTTTTTCGGCCAGATCTTTTTTTACTTTTTCCAAAGCCTCGTCGGTGGTGTTTTTATTGATTATTATTTCTATCGTTTCGTTTGGGTTTTCCAAAGCCCATGAAGAATCCAAATCGTAACCGGTTGGGATAATAACTTCTTTGGTGTTAAAACTGACCAAGAAAATGGAAAGTACAGGGATTACTACTGCGGCTTTTAAAATGTTCATTTTGTTCGACTTTGATTTGTTTAACATGACTATTCGTTTTTTGATTGATGAATTATAAAAGGTATTGACAAGGGGAGGTAAAGGCTGATTTCCAGAAACTTTCAACAAGGTATATTGATAACCCTTGACAGAATTTGCGTTTTGAACTACGCCATTGTCGGCAATAAATTCCAGATTTTGCTTGACGGCAGATTGGTACAGCCAACTAAAAGGGTTGGGCCAGGTCACAACGGCTACGGTATGGCTCAAAAGTACGTCGACCGAATGCCATTGACTACTGTGTATAACTTCATGCTTTAGAATGGCCTTCAGTTCATTTTCGGTATATAGAGTAGGATTGTAAAAAATGTATTTGAAAAATGAAAATGGGGCTATGCGCGACGAAGTTTCAACATACTTATAACCACCAAAAGAATAAGGTGTGTTCGTCTTGACCATTTTATTAAGTGACAACAACTGAAGAACAAACTTTGCGCAAAAAAATGCCACCCCTAATAAATAGGCCATGAAAAATATAAGGGTCCAATCGATAAGATTCGATGAATGGTTTATGACTGTTGAATTTAACGAATTGTCAGTATAAACGACATTTTTAGTAATCGGGGCGACGGCCACATACCGGGTCAACTCGATCAATGGCAAAATCAGTGCGCTCAAAAGACCAAAGATTAAAAAGTAACGATTGAACTTAAAAAAGGTCTCCCTTTTTAATGTAAAATAGGTAAGGTAAAATATTGTTAGAACGCACGATGCCTTGGCTATGTAGATCAAAAATGCTTCCATCATTTCTTTTTTTCGATAAGATCTATAATTTCCTTTAATTCTTCTACCGAGATTTTCTCTTCCTTAGCAAAAAAAGAGACCATGCTTTTATAGGAGTTATCAAAGTATTCGGCCAATTTAGAATTGACAAAACGTTTGCGATAGGCTTCCAAAGTTACCAATGGAAAGTAACGATGCGTATTTCCGAAAGCCTCGTGTGATACGTACTTTTTTTCCTCAAGGTTTCGTACGATGGTAGAAAGCGTGTTGTAATGTGGTTTGTCGCCTTCGATTTCGGCCATGATTTCCTTGACAAAGGCCTTTTTGAGCCGCCAAAGTATAATCATTACCTCTTCTTCTTTGTTTGTCAATTTTAGCATCCTGATTAATTTCAGCCAAACATATTACTATTCACGACACAAAGCAACTATTTTAATAGTTATTTAACTATAAAAATAGTTTTAATGTCGTGGAAACCAAAAACAAATCTTTGAAACCAAATAACTATGATCTTGGGTTATATTTGCCGAAAATCAAAGTATGCTGAACGCGCTTTATATTATTTTGGGTCTAGTTTTGCTGATTGGCGGTGGTAATTGGTTGCTCAAGGCTGCTGTAGCACTTTCGATGCGCTTAAACATTCCCAAAATTGTAATAGGAATGACCGTAGTATCATTTGCGACCTCGGCACCGGAATTAATCGTCAGTATTAAGTCGGCACTAGATGGGTTTCCCGACCTAGCCCTTGGCAATGTTGTGGGGTCGAATATCGCTAACCTGGGATTGGTATTGGCCGTTACCATTCTCTTGGGCAGCATAGATGTTCGAAAAAGCTTTTACACGACCGATTGGCCCGTAATGATGTTAGCTTCAATGTTGTTTTTCGGATTCATTTATTTTGATAGCGAACTTCAACAATATGAAGGAATCACAATGGTTATTGTGCTATTTCTGTTCCTGGTGTACCTTCTACGCTTTCAAAAGACCGCCGTGGTCGACGAACCCCCCGAAGACGATGTATTATTGCCTATGTATAAGACCGTTCTCTTTTTAGGGATTGGAGGTGCCGCGCTATGGGGTGGTTCTGAATTATTGATTAAAGGGGCGGTCAATCTGGCCACGACATTTGGGGTCAGTGAGCGGGTAATCGGTATTACGGTGGTTTCGATAGGTACGAGTATTCCTGAATTGGCCGCATCAGTTATTGCCGTGATAAAAAAGGAAAAGGCAATTTCTCTGGGAAACCTTATTGGATCCAATATTTTTAATCTTTTGGCAGTACTGGGCATTACCTCTATCATAACTCCGATCAAGGTTATTGATCAAGGATTGTTGACCAATGATATATTTTGGATGTTGGGTATTTCTTTCTTGATTCTTCCTCTGGTCTTTTTACCTAAAGGACTCCGCTTAGGCTGGCGGGACGGCTTGGTGCTTCTAGGCGCCTACATTATTTTTCTTTACTTTACCGTACTTTAGAAAAGTATAAATATGGGTAGGGTTCTGCACATTTTGTGTTTGATGTTTTTTTCCGTTTCGATTATGTCGGCACAAGAAGAACAATTCATTAAGGCCAGACTTATTGATACAAAAACCGATGAACCTGTAGTTTTTGCAACGATTATCGTAAAGGACCAAACATTGGCTGTCATTTCAAACATGGATGGAAGTTTTCAAATACCACTTGAATTCAAAACGCCGGCCAATAGCATTCTGATTTCTTCGATGGGATATGTTTCCAAAGAGGTTCCAATATCAGAACTAAAGTTCGATGAAATCAACCTAATAAGACTTGAACCTGCTCTGGAAGTTCTTGATGAGGTTGTTGTTAGCGGTACCAGAAATCCAAAGAATAAAACAGAAGACGTTCTTGGCCTCTCGGCGGATGAGATTGTTCACAGGGCGATAAAAGGTATTTTTTCTAACTATAGTAGGTTGCCCTATTCATACATTGGTTATTATCGTGATTATCAATTGAAAGATTCGATATACATAAACCTCAATGAGGCCCTTTTTGAAGTATTTGATAGCGGTTTCGGCACAAACGATTACAATACCACGAAGACCAGGATTTATAACTACAGACGAAACAATGACTTTCAAATCGATACGGCCACGGCTAGACCGTATGATTATGAAGATGAAAGAAAAACAATCGACGGAGCAATAATCAATAGCTTTGGGGGTAACGAATTCATGATATTAAGAATACATGATCCCATAAGAAATCACAGTATCAATTCTTTTGACTACATAAACATACTGGATATCGATTTTGAGGAAAACCATATGTTCAAAAGGGAGGCCGATATAATTTTGGATAATCAGAAACTTTTTGTTGTTTCCGCCAAAAAGGTTACCGGACAAAATAGGGCTTTGGGAAAATTGTTCATCTCGCAAGACAATTTTGCAATTCACAAACTGGAATATGCCCTTTACCGAGGAGGTAAAAAATATAATGTAAACGAACTATATGGTTACTCGAAGGTTGCCAAAGACAAATTTTTCGATGTACAATTAGAATACAAACCTGTTAATGATCATATGTATTTGAACTATATCTCTGTTAGTAATGATTTTCAGGTCAAGCGAGACCCTATATTCAAGGTCGAAAAAATGCTCATGAATTGGGACGACCTTTGTTATGAAGTGCATTTTACCGCTAAGCCCGAAGTGTCGGAGGCTATTAATAAAAAGAAATACAATCTTCGATTTAAAGGAAAAAAAGTTAACATTCGTAAGGTTGAGGTAAATAACAAAGTGGTGCGGTTATTTACCGAGTTAGACGGAGTACGGTTTGCTGTGAATAAAGCAAATTGGAAGATGGGAATCGATGTGCCCAGTGATTTTAGGCTTAGAATAAGAAATTTAAAAGATAATGATGGCAATCGTCTTGACGAGGGCCGACACTGGCGTGCAACACAGTTCAGGGAGTTTTTCGTCCAACAGGTCAAACCAAAAAACAGTGGACCTTCCGATTACCTTTATATGAAAAAAGATCGTCCGATATATAAGGCCCAGCCAATTGCAAGCCCGGTCAATTTTGAGAATTACTGGATGAACACACCACTTCAATCTTTCGAATAAAATAGCCTATATTATCAAAAAAACCAGACTTCAGGTCCGTTTTTTTATCGTTGCTATCGGAATATGAATTGATGGATTTCTAACAGAATAAGACTTCTAGTTTCATAGAATAGATCGGAACGATTAATTTAATAGTCAAGGGGGAAAGACAATTTATGCGAGTAGTCCCAAAGAATCTCATATTTTAAGTTTTCTACGGGTTATGAATATTTGTACTATGCCAATTTGAAATATCCGTTTATTTTTTGTCGCCTCCATAATGATTCTTTAAACGAATTGAGACGATTCGGCCTTGTGCCTGAATATGGGACTGGTATAATTCTTGTGGGTATTTACATCGTATTCATTTATTTTACGATAACTTAAAAACCAACTTAAATCATGGGAAAAGAATTTGCTAAACTCTTCTTTATCTTCTTTTTGTTTTTGGCGCAGCATACTGTTCTTTCTCAGCAAGAGGACTTCATTAACGGGCAAATTATTGATGCAAAAACGGGTGAGCCGGTCGTCTTTGCAAGTATCTATTTAAAGAATAGGGCCGTGGGGGTGATATCGAACCTTGATGGTGGTTTTCGAATTCCTATCGTCTACCAAAAGATGGGTGATATCTTGGTGATTTCTTCAATGGGTTACCAAAAACAAGAACTATCGATTTATGACCTCCCTACAGATAAAATTAATATGATCCGCCTGAACCCGGCAGTTTTTGAATTGTCAGGGGCAACGGTCTTGGCCAAAAGTAAAGCCCGAAATTTAAGACCAAAAGAAATTGTTCAAAAGGCCATTGATGCCATTTTGCAAAATTACCCGACAAGACCATACTCAATGGTCGGATATTATAGAGATTATCAATTGGATAAAAAGGAATATGTAAACTTGAACGAAGCAGTTTTAGAGGTCTTTGATCAAGGTTTCAACGCAATCGATTCGTCAACGACCAGAGTATTGATCTATGACCAAATAGAGAATCTTGATTTCAGAAGAGATTCTTTGGCAAGTAGACCGTATGATTATAGTTACCAACGCGAAACAAAAATAATCGATAAAGGATATTTGAGGTCATATGGTGGAAACGAATTTACCATACTGAGTGTTCATAACGCCATTCGTAATTATCGGCAAAATTCGTACTCGTTTGTTTACCAACTGCAAAACGATTTTCTGGCAGGCCATCAATTTTTTAGAGAAGACGATGCATATATGAATGACGAGACACTTTATTCAATAAAGGTTTATAAAAAAATTCGTATGCATAGGGCTTATGGTAGACTACTTATTTCAAAATCCGATTTTTCAATTTATGGAATGGAATATACCGTTTATGATGACACCAAGAAGAATGATACTGGAATTAAGGACAAAAACGGGAGTAAGAATAAGGTGATTTTTGAGGTGAATACATCGTATCGGGAAAAAGATGGCAAGATGTTCCTGAATTATATTTCCTTCCACAACAATTTCAGCGTAAAAATTCCCCCTGTGTTCAAATTAGACCATGTGGCATTTAAAATGCACTATGACAGAATGGATGATCGTAAGGCTGATATAAATGTTAATGAAGAGGTTAGAAGTAGCCATTTTGAATTGACTTTTACTAATGGACTTGATGAAAGATATGCCAATAAGCTTCGAAATTATAGGGCTAAGTTTCAAGGTGAAAATGTTCACTTTGATTCGATTCAAGTTGTTGGTAAAAGGGTTTGGTTATATCCAAAAATAAAGTCACCTATTCAGCGCCAGATACTTAGAGATATTGAAATATTCGCAGTTGAAGAAAAATTAAATGAAGAGGTGTTGGAGTTCGACCTGAAGAACTTACGCGATATCGAAGGAAATGTATTTAACGAATGGAAAACAAAAGACTATCATCAATTCAGGGAGTTTTTTGTTCAAGAAGTAAAACCCAATATGCCAATGCCATCTGATGTTTTCTTCATGGATAAGAATAAACCGATTTTCGAAGACCAACCCGTTACACGCCCGATTAATTTTAAGGATTACTGGATGAATACTCCGTTGAGGGAAAGCTTAAATGAAAATTGAAAAGTATGAGGAGGCTTGTTTTTTTTGTCATAACTTTTTTTACAATATTCAGTTTTGGTCAAAACAGGGATTACATTTTTGGTCAATTGGTAGATGCAACCCAGAATGAACCCATATCCTTCGGCAGTATTAGGGTCAAAGGTGCTGCATTGGGCGTGATATCCAATATTGATGGTACATTTAAAATTCCATTGCGTTATAAAACACTGGGAGAGGTAATAGAGATTTCTTGCATGGGTTACAAGAGTGTAGAAATTTTGATTCAAGATTTATTAGAAGGTCAGAGCAATATCATCATTTTAAGACCTAGTACCTTTGAGTTAAAAGAAGCAGTAGTGTCTGCAAACATTAAAAGATTGAGTGCGCAACAAATCGTAAAAATTGCGATCAACAGTATTCCCCAAAACTATCCTCAAAATAATTTTGGCCTGATTGGTTATTATCGGGATTACCAAGTGAAAGATGCTGAGTATTTTAATTTAAACGAGGGTGTTTTTAAAGTTTTCGACAATGGTTTTTATGTAAAAAACAACTTTGAAAATGAATATCAACTTATATCCTATAGAAAAAATTTGGATTTCAAGATAGATTCATTTGCTAAACAACCCTATGATTATCAATTGAATCAAAAGGTGATCCCGGGAGCTAGAATGGAAAATTCGGGAGGCAATGAATTTATTACTTTATTGATTCATGATGCTATTCGTAACTATCAGACAAAAACATTTTCTTTTATAAATGACATGGCTGTCGATTTTTTACAAAGTCATCATTTTCGCTTAAAAGGAAAAACGAATTTTAAAGAACACACGGTCTATGAAATTGAATGTTTTTATCGAAATGAAGATTATTTCTCCGAGGGTAAAATATTTATAAGCACTGAAAATTTTGCTTTTTTTAAATTAGATTATGCGGTTTATAAAAGGGAAAAACCTGGTATTATTGATACGGCAATTAATGCAGATGAAAAGTATTCTAACGGATTTAATAAAACAAAAAAAGAGTTGATTTATCATATTATTACAGAATATGTACCGGGCGAAGACGAGAAGATGTTTTTAAATTATATCTCTTTCTATAACAAGATTTTACTGCAAAGGCCCTCAGAGTTTAAATCAAGATTTATACTTGATTTAAAAACAAAAAGGTTTGTTGTAAAATTAAACAGAATACCTGAAAACGTTGATAAAGTAAAAACCAATGATTTTAAAATAAAATTTAAAGAGAAGTTATTGCCCTTAAAAAGAGTTCGCTTTTTTGAGCGTGAAAGATGTTTTAAAATAACTCCTAATTATAAAAGGAAGGAAACAGGCTCAATACTAGAATATTTATTTACCGAAAATGAAAATCTTGAAGTTTCTAATTTGAGCTATTCATACGGTGATATTAGAGATAGCTTAGGCAATAGGTTAGATGAGAAAAAACATGAATACTTTCATCAATACAGAGAATTTTTTATGCAGGAAACATTACCTAACCTTGTTGTTACTGTTTCCAAAGATAGTTTAATGTTAAAAGACGAGCCATTAGATAGCAGGCGGCAGCCAATTTGTGTTGAAGGTAAGAGTTCGGACTATTGGATGAACACCCCGCTTCAATCGTTTGAATAAAAAAAGTCCGGATTAGAATAAGCCGGACTTTAAATAAATATTCAGAACGTTTTTCTAAATCTTAGCAGATTTAACAGTCTTGACGATTCTACCGGCTATTTTGTACGGATCACCATTGGAGGCTGGTCTTCGATCTTCCAACCAACCTTTCCATCCACTTTCTACCGTAGCGATCGGAATACGGATCGAGGCTCCTCTGTCTGAAATGCCATAACTGAAGTCGGTAATGGCAGCGGTTTCATGGAGGCCCGTTAAACGTTGGTCGTTGAACTCACCATAAACTTCTATGTGCTCATTTACGACCGGCCTGAAAGCTTCACAGATTTTTTCATACACTTCTTTGGATCCTGCGGTTCGTAAAGTCGTGTTCGAGAAGTTGGCGTGCATACCGGACCCGTTCCAATCCATATCCTTACCAAGTGGTTTAGGGTGGTATTCAATGTAGTATCCATATTTTTCCGTGAGTCTATCCAACATATAACGTGCTACCCAAAGTTCGTCGCCGGCCAATTTAGCACCCTTTGCGAACAATTGAAACTCCCATTGGCCGCAGGCTACTTCTTGGTTGATACCCTCAAAATTGATTCCGGCCGCTATGCACAGGTCGGCATGTTCTTCAACCAATTCCCTGCCATGGGTGTTTTTCCCGCCGACCGAACAATAATACATTCCTTGAGGGGCAGGGTAACCACCTACAGGAAAGCCTAAGGGCAATTGGGTGTGGGTATCCATAATAAAGTATTCTTGCTCAAAACCGAACCAGAAATCATTGTCATCATCATCAATAGTTGCCCTGCCGTTGGAAACATGTGGTGTGCCATCGGCATTAAGGACTTCAGTCATTACCAAATAGCCGTCCTTCCTTTCTGGATCCGGAAAAAGGGCCACGGGTTTCAACAAACAATCCGAAGAACCGCCTTCGGCCTGTCTTGTTGAACTTCCGTCAAAAGACCACATTGGACAATCTTCTAATTTACCACCAAAGTTGTTGACGACCTTGGTCTTGCTTCTCATGTTTTGCGTTGGATAATACCCATCCAACCAAATATATTCCAGTTTTGTTTTGCTCATAATATCAGCACTTGGTTTTTAATAAATTTTTCAGATGAACAAAAATATACGTTTTGTGGATTAATGCTAATTTTTAGGGGGTGAAATGTCTTGAAACATGATAAAATTATCAACACCCCTGTTGATAAGAGGGTATTTCTTAAAAAAGAATATTTATTTGTGCAATTAATTAATAAATCGATAATCAGTATTTTTGACTCCAATAAATGAATTGAGTTATGTCAAAATTACGGTTCGAGGCAATTTCAGAGAGTCAAAGAAAACCACGAATTCAAATAGAGGAAAAAGGTAGGCGTTCGGAACTTTTCGGTGTCAACGTTTTTAATAAGAATCGAATGCTGCAATATTTGACCAAAGATGCCCTTGAAAGTGTCGAGAATGCCATTTTTTCCGGTACCAAGATAGATCGCAAAATTGCCGATCAAGTGGCCGAGGCAATGAAGGGCTGGGCAATTTCGATGGGGGCGACCCATTATACACATTGGTTTCAGCCATTGACCGGATCTACGGCGGAGAAGCACGATGCTTTTTTCGATTTGCTGCCCGATGGTAGGGCATTAGAGAAATTTGGTGGAGGGCAATTGGTACAGCAAGAACCTGATGCATCGAGTTTTCCAAGCGGCGGCCTGCGCAACACTTTTGAAGCTCGCGGGTATACCGCTTGGGATCCGACATCTCCTGCGTTCATTTATGGTACGACCCTATGTATCCCTACCATTTTTGTTTCCTATACCGGTGAGGCGCTCGATAACAAAGCACCACTTCTGAGAGCCCTTCACACTATTGACGAGGCTGCTACTGCGGTCGCTAGGTATTTTGATAAGAATGTGTCAAAAGTGCATGCTACGTTAGGATGGGAGCAGGAATATTTTTTAATCGATAAAGCCTTGGCCGATTCAAGGCCCGATATTATGTTGACGGGGAGGACATTGCTAGGGCACCCTGCAGCAAAGGGCCAACAATTGGACGACCACTATTTCGGTGTTATTCCCGATAGGGTATTGAGCTATATGAGCGATATTGAAAAGGAATGTACAAAATTGGGCATTCCGGTAAAAACGCGCCACAATGAAGTAGCTCCGAACCAGTTTGAATTGGCTCCGGTTTTTGAAGAGGCCAATCTAGCGGTCGACCATAATCTTTTGTTAATGGACGTGATGGATAAAGTGGCCGAACGACATGGTTTGAAGGTACTTTTTCATGAAAAACCGTTCGATGGCATCAATGGTTCAGGTAAACATAACAATTGGTCATTGGCTACCGATACCGGTGTAAATCTCTTGAGTCCGGGTTCCACCCCAATGAAGAACCTTCAATTCCTGACTTTTTTCGTCAACACCATAAAAGCCGTAGATACTTATGAAGAACTACTGCGATCTTCGATTGCATCGGCGAGTAACGATCATAGGTTGGGAGCCAACGAGGCGCCCCCGGCAATCATGTCGATATTCATAGGCAATCAATTGAGTAGTGTACTCGATGAATTGGAAGGGGTTTCGCAAGGTAAATTATCCCCGGAGGAAAAAACAGAACTAAAGTTGAACGTTGTCGGAAAGATACCTGAAATATTATTGGACAACACCGATAGAAATAGAACATCCCCTTTTGCCTTTACTGGCAATAAGTTCGAAATGCGGGGCGTGGGCTCCAAAACGAATTGTGCCAAGCCAATGACCGTATTGAATACAATCGTGGCCAAGCAACTGATCGAATTCAAAAAAGAGGTCGATATATTGATCGATAAGAAAAACCTTAAAAAAGACGAGGCCGTTTTCAATGTATTACGCGAATATATCAAAACCTCAAAAAGAATACGATTTGATGGCGACGGCTACAGTATCGACTGGGAAAAGGAAGCTAAGAAACGAAAACTGAGCAATAATAAAAATACACCATCTGCATTACAAGTGCTCGACTCAAAAGGATGCTTGGCACTGTTCAAAGAGTTGAACGTAATGAATCAGGTAGAGGTCGCCGCCCGAAAAAAAGTTGAACTTGAGACCTATATTATGAACATACAGATTGAGGGTAGGGTTTTCTATGAACTGGTATACAACCACATAATTCCGACGACGATTGCATATCAAAACAGTATTATTCAAAATATCAAAGGACTAAAGGAAATTTATGGTAGTGCCCATAAAGAAATGGCAAAAGGACAAATGAACCTTTTGGAGGAATTATCGGATCACCTTGCCGGACTTAAATTAAAAACCGATGAAATGGTCACTGCCCGTAAAAAAGCCAACGCCATGACCGATATCGACAAAAAAGCAATGGCCTATTGCGATCAGGTCAAACCTTTTTTTGATAAAATTCGATTCCATGGTGATAGAATCGAACGTTTGGTCGATGATTATCTATGGCCCTTGGCCAAATATCGTGAGCTGTTGTTTATCAAATGAAACCGTTGATTGACAAAGAGAGGTTAGAAAACCAAATTAGGCCATATGATCAGGCAGAGGGCCTATATTTTTCAATCTTTAATTTGGTTATTCGTAGACCAAATTCGAAATAAAAATCGTTTTTAGCCTAACCCCTTTGTAAGTATTCTGGCATAATTTTTTAAGGGCTTACACAAGAAAATACACTTTATCGATTAAAATGACCATACAGCGAAATAGTGTAATTTAACAAAATTAACATTTTAGATTTAGCACATCTTAACGTTGAGAAATGATATGATAGTGACTATTATGGACACTATCTTGAATCTGGCCAACTCCCTCTTAGGTCGGTAGATTTCTTACAATCCCCCATTTTGTTTTTTAGTATAGTTATAATTTGTACAAGTACCCCACATATCTTGCACAGACTTGAAATACCTATGTTTTCCCTCGAATGGTGATGCTTTGATTTGTTGCGTTTTGATTTGATCGAGCGCGATAATTTGATGTGTAAACAATGTATTTTAACCTTTAAACCTTTATAATTATGATCAAAAAAGTAGCTTTATGCGCTGCGGCGCTTGTATTTGGATCTGTGGCATTTGCACAGAACACCAACATTGTCAACCAAACAGGGGGATTTTTTGGTGGCAACGATGCCGATGTGTGGCAGAGTGGTACGAACAATCTATCAGAGGTCGACCAATTCGGATCAAGTAACCTTACGAACATCGACCAAGTTGGAACGTGGCTGTATTCTGATATGGATCAAGACGGATTTGGCAACGATGCAGATGTGCTTCAAACGGGCCGTAATCAGTATTCAGATGTCGACCAAATTGGTAATAACAACCTTTCGGATACCTATCAGAAGGGCAGGGGCAATGAATCTCAAATTACGCAAGTTTCTACGGCCTGGTTCTGGGAAGACGGTAACGAAGCCGAAACCGACCAAGATGGCCGTGATTTGTACAGTGATGTATATCAAAATGGTACGGAGAACTATAGCCTTGTAAACCAATCAGGTAGAGATCACGATAGCAAGGTGGTTTCAATCGGACACAAGAATAGCAGTACTGTTAACCAAAGTGGCGATTTCTTCATTTACAATAATTCAGATGTTTATCAAAGAGGTCGATATAATACCAGCGAGGTAAACCAAGGCGGTTTCTTGGCCCTGAATCTTTCTGATGTCGATCAGATCGGTAGGGGTAACGGTAGTGTTGTCAACCAGCACTTTGGTGCTAACTTTTCAACTGTTATGCAAGATGGTAATTACAACATGAGCGATGTTGAGCAAACTGCCGGTTTAGACAATGAGTCTTTAGTTCAGCAGTATGGTGCCGGTAACAGTAGCACTGTTATTCAGGATATAGGTAACAACGATTCTTATGTGTTCCAAGATGGTACCGGGTCTTCCTACGGCAGTGGTAACACCAGTACCGTTGAGCAATACTACGGTAACAATGAATCAGCTGTTATACAAATCGGTCAGTATAATACCAATCATGTGATTCAAGAGGGAGGTCTGTTTGTAAGCAATTATAGCTGGATCTATCAGGATGGTTATGGAAACAGCAATTATCTGCACCAATCAGGTGTTGGTTCTAATTCCAATATTGTGAACCAAATCGGCTTTGGCAACTCGGCTTCGGCTACCCAAGTTTCAGGAGCTTACGTTTTTCCATAATCCTGAACACTTACGTAAACAAGTTTCAAAGTAGTTTGAATTTGTTTGAAATATTGAGTACAGGGGCGTCAAGGGCAGCATGCCAAAAGCCCCTGTACTTTTTTTCTTTCGTTGCACAAGCATTTGGTAAATATGCAATTGGTGTCAAGGTAGGCATGTCCGCAACATATCGTTTTTTTGGGATATTGCACGAATAAACGCATACAGCGGTGTCATAAACCTTAGTTTTATAAACTAAAATAGCGACCGTCTTTAGATGAAAAAATCAAATATATTAATGTCTTTAATAGCCATCCTCATATTTTGTTCTTCTGTATTTTCCCAAAATACGGTTGAAACAAAAGAAAACAAAGACCTTATAGAAGAGATAGGGCCTCAAACTAATGTATTTGGCTTTCAAATGTACAATGCTGCCCAAAATACCCCGATAAGTGGTATCAATACCGTTTATATTGAACAGATTGGCGTCCATAACTTGGTAGATATAAAACTAAATACCAATAGAAGTAACGCTGAAATAGTCCAGAAAGGTGCGGAAAATACCGTCAGGATGAATGTAGTGGCATTAGAGGTTTTAGACCGTGTTGAACAATCGGGATCCAATCATTTTTTTTCAGAGTATGCTAATACACCATCCTTACTAATGCAACGTGAAATCAACCAGAACGGTTATAACCAAAGTCTGACCATTCATGGTAATAATTCAATAAGTGAAAAGATACGGTTGAATATGAGTGGAAGTTTGAACAGTGTAATTATTCGAAATTTCAACTAATGGAAAACCGAACCCCTGTAATGAACTCCAGAATATTTCTTCTGTTGTTTGCACTAGGCATTACGTTTTGCAGCGAGGCGCAATTTTATAATAATGAGGTCGAGGCATCGATTGCCTTAGAGGTATTGGATAACAGTATTTTACAGATAGTTGGGTCGGCCTATAACAAAACAGAGATCAATAAGAGCCTGAGATATGACTTATCAATCATCAAGGGAAATAGCAGTGATACCAATAAAAGCAAGAGCACTCAAGATGGTCATTTTGTTTTAGAACCAGGAGTCAAGAAAAACTTGGCTACGACCTCGATAAATGCAGAAGAAGGTATCAGAACGATTATTCTACTGTTGATTTATGACGAGGAGAATTCGATAGTAGGCAAGGACAGAAAGTTACTTAATGGTCTAGAAGGAGAGGAAGACACCGTGCGGCAGGAAGTTTTACAGATTGCCGAGTCCGATGTGCAGGATAGCAAAAAAGACGGTTACATATTAAGGGGTATGGTCATTGAGAATACCAAAACCAAGGGCGGAAGCGATTTTTACGATATGTTTTATTCTTCATATCTCGCCCGAAATATAAATGGGGAAGAAATTGTCAAAATTGATGAAAAATTGGCTATCGCCAACAATACGCAAATACAGGTTGTTGTAGGCGACAACGTGGTCATGCAGTTTATCATGAATCCGCGAAATCAATATTTAGAGCAGATGGCCGATCAGGCCATTTATCGGGTTAACCTGTACTTTCAGCAATTACGGAATCGTAAAAACCAAATAATCAGATATTAAACCATGAAAAAAATAATTTTCGTTTTGACGTTTTTTGTCTCAGGATATTGTCTCGGACAACAATTGGTCTATGAACCCATTAATCCGGCATTTGGTGGAAATACCTTTAACTATCAATGGTTGTTGAGTGCTGCAGAGGCCCAAAATGGCTTTACCGATCCAAATGCTATGGAACAGGAAGAGTTGACCGAACTGGAACAATTTCAGAGAGACTTGAACCGACAAGTATTAAGTAGTCTTTCGAGGTCGGTTTTTAATTCGCAATTGGGCGATGGTCTTGAAGAAGGTACTTTTACCGTAGGAGATCTTGCACTTGAGATTTTTGAAACTCCTGAGGGCCTGGTCATCAATATTTTGGATACCAGTACCGGCGAACAAACACAAATAATAGTTCCTAACTAAACCCCACTTAACATGTATATTAAAAGTGCTCTAAGGGCCTTGTTGCCCATGCTTGCCTTTCTTTTGACCGGATGTGGGGCTTATTTCAATCAGCCTTATCAGCCGCAAGATGCCCGCATTGGTGAATTGACTTCGAAAACAGAAGTGCTCAGAGAATTGCCAGCGCCCCATGAAAAGGTCGTTGTCGGTGTCTACAATTTTAAAGATCAGACCGGGCAATACAAAAATTTGGAAGCGGGTAGCTCATTTAGTACGGCGGTTTCACAGGGGGCTACTACTATGTTGGTTCAAGCCTTGGAAGATTCAAAGTGGTTTACCCCGATAGAACGTGAAAATCTGAACAATCTATTGAATGAGCGTAATATCATTCGCTCCACCCGAGAGGAATATCGCAGAAATGCGAATACGAACCAACCGACACTTCCTCCGTTGTTATATGCTGGGGTTCTTCTAGAGGGCGGGGTTGTTTCGTACGATACGAATATTATTACAGGCGGTGCTGGGGCACGGTACTTCGGTGCGGGGGCTTCGACACAATATCGACAAGACCGGATAACAATTTATCTGCGTGCGGTTTCTACCAGTAATGGCGAAATCTTGAAGACCGTATATGTTTCGAAAACCATTCTGTCGCAATCCCTTGATGCAAGTCTGTTTCGGTATGTCAGTTTTCAAAGATTGTTGGAAGCCGAAACCGGGTTCACCAAGAATGAACCGGTTCAGTTAGCCATGAAAAATGCCATTGAATCGGCTGTAGAAGCGCTAATCGTAGAGGGTATTGCCAAGGGACTCTGGACCACGGCCGATGGCGGTCTGAAGAACAAGCAGCTTATGGATGCCTACAAGGCCCAAAAAGAATATGAAGAATCGCGATTGTTGTACGACCGTGATCAAATAGAACCAGATAAGAAAGATGCCCTGACCATAGGTGCCACCGCACCACTTTTGAACGCGGATTTACCCAATCAAGATTTTGGTTTTGGTGGTTATGTGGGCTACTCGAGATGGTTATCCCCCAAGTGGAGTCTCAATTTTGATTTTGACTATGTGTATCTGACCGGGGGTAAATCCTTCTTCGAAGAATACATGAGTCCTGAAGTGAATCTCGAATTGAATATTTTGCCTTATGACAATTTTGCGCCGTTCGTTTATGGTGGTGGGGGATACATTTTTGAGATACACTCGCCCGACGGCGAACAGACCAAAAAAGTTTCGGCCCCAAAGGCACAGCTCGGAGCCGGATTTAATATTAGGTTATCTGATAGGATTGATTTTCGGGTCTTTGGCGAAAGCAATTTCACGTTCAGTGACCAAATCGATGACGTAAAAAGTGGAAAAAGAGATGATTTTTATTATGCCTTCGGTGCGGGAATCAAGTATAAACTTGGCTTAAATAAAAATAGTACAAAGTTAAATAGCGAAAAATGAAAAAGAAAACCCTATTATATTTGGCATTTTCACTGCTGTTAATAGTTGGCTCTTGTTCAGAAGAACCAATAGAGGAAACGGCTTTTGGCACATTAACAGGTAAGGTGGTTATAAAAGGTGATAATACTCCTTTGCCCAATGTAAAGATTTCAACTACTCCGGTTTCCACAACGGTGTTTTCTGATGCCGAAGGTAATTTCGAGTTTAATGAAATCGAGATAGGCGAATACTCGGTTCAGGCTGACTTGGCCGAATTTATAACGGCTTTTGAAGGTGCCAATATTTTTCCTGGCAAAACGAGCAATATCATATTTGAAATGGACTCGGTCGAGGCGGCCAATTTGATACCTCTATCGCCTATACTCTTGTTCCCGGAAGACGGCGCAGAGAACATAGGTACAGAGGTTGAGCTGCAATGGAATTCTTCTGACAATGACGACGACGACATACTCTATACCTTAGAACTTCGAAATGGAGAGACAAATGAAATCCAAACCTTCAAAGATCTTCGAGATACGGTGCTGCTTGTAGAAAATCTTCCGATTGGCAAAAATTTCTTTTGGCAGGTTTCTGCAGACGATGGAATCAACGCTTCGGTAGATAGTCAAATAAGTAGTTTTGGAACAAAAGATGGCGCGTCGAACCGATTTTTCTATATTAGGAATATCGAAGGCAACAATGTAATTTTTTCAGGCACTGCGAACCCTGATGAACCAGAAGAGGATCAGAATGAAATTCAGTTGACAGGAAATGATAAAAACAGTTATCGTCCAATGAAGAATAATACCGTGGGCAAAATAGCATTCTTGCGTTCGATAGGAGGTGAAACACACCTATTTACAATGAAGACGGACGGTACTTCTTTAACCCAAGTGACCCAAGATATTCCAGTTGCCGGTTTTAGGCATTCTGAATTGGAATATACGTGGTATGATAATGGGGCAAAATTATATTATCCGAATTTTAACAAACTCTATTCGATAAATAATGATGGCTCCGGCAACCAATTGGTGTATCAAGCCGCGGATTCTGTCTTGATTTCCGAGGTAGCCGTTAATCCTACCAATGACCTGGTAGCTCTTAAAACAAATAATTCAAGTGGCTACAATGCCCGGATTATTGTGGTTGACCTGGTAATGGGTACTGAACAAGTGGTGGTCGAGGGCCTACCCGGCGCTCTGGGCGGTCTTGATTACGCTATTGACGGCAACAAAATTCTATATACACGCGATATATCGGGCATAGAGAATGTAGAATATAGGCAACTAGATTCTAGAATTTTCGAATATGAACTGAGTTCGAGTACTGCCAGTGAAGTTGACACATCCAAGGGCGCCGGAACTAATGATTTGGATCCGAAATATTCACCTGATGATGGTTCGATTATTTTTGTGAATACCTCCAATGACGGAATATCTGAAAGAAATATTTACAGAACAGTAGAATCGGAGCAAATAATTGGGGGAAGTCAAAGTCAAGAAATGTTTACCAATGCTTTTATGCCAAATTGGGAGTAGTTTTCAAGAATTATAACCGGCTGACCAAGAAATCCCGTTCATTTTTGAACGGGATTTTATTTTAGATAAATACTAATTATTATCGACCAATTACTATATTCCCCTATTTTTGCGATAAACTAATTTTTAATGGGTTCATCGACAAGTAAAAGGTATGATCAGCGAGGTGTTTCAGCCTCGAAGGAAGACGTTCATGAAGCAATAAAAAATATCGATAAAGGTTTATTTCCGAAGGCTTTTTGCAAAATCGTACCTGATTATTTGACAAATGATGAAGCGTACTGCCTGGTAATGCACGCCGATGGTGCGGGAACCAAATCGTCATTGGCTTATATGTACTGGAAAGAGACCGGTGATATTTCGGTTTGGAAAGGTATTGCCCAAGATGCCCTCATTATGAATGTGGATGATTTAATCTGTGTAGGTGCTACAGACAATATAATGTTGTCTTCGACTATCGGAAGAAACAAGAACTTGATTCCCGGTGAAGTAATATCGGCCATTATCAATGGAACAGAAGAATTGATTTCCAATCTGGCCGAACATGGCATAACGATTCGTTCGACCGGTGGTGAAACGGCAGATGTTGGCGATTTGGTCCGTACGATTATCGTGGACTCGACCGTTACGGCACGGGTAAAAAGAATCGATGTAATCGATAATGCCAATATCAAGGCAGGGGATATAATCGTCGGTCTGGCCTCTTTCGGGCAAGCCACTTATGAAGAGGAATATAATGGAGGTATGGGAAGCAACGGTTTGACATCTGCGCGGCACGACGTGTTTTCCAAATATCTTGCCGAAAAATATCCCGAAAGTTATGATGCCTCGGTTCCCTCGGAATTGGTTTACTCGGGTAGCTCGAGATTGACCGATCAAGTCTCGGGGTCACCCTTGAATGCGGGCAAACTGGTGCTATCGCCTACGCGCACGTATGCCCCGATCGTAAAGAAAATATTGGAAAAATATAACTCCAACGATATCCACGGAATGGTGCATTGCAGTGGTGGCGCCCAAACCAAAATCCTACATTTTATCGAAAACCTGCATGTTGTTAAGGATAATCTTTTTCCGGTCCCGCCATTGTTCAGGCTGATACAAGAACAATCGGGCACAGATTGGAAGGAAATGTACCAAGTTTTCAATTGCGGCCATCGACTGGAGATTTATGTGAACGAAACCATTGCGGGTGAATTGATAAAAATTTCGGAGAGTTTTGGTGTGGGAGCCCAAATTATTGGTAGAGTCGAAGAGAATCCGTCCAAAAAACTGACTATAGAAAGTCCGTACGGAACCTTTGTCTACTAAAGCATACGATAAGTCTGATTACTGCGTTTTCTATTGTAAACAGACTTGTTATGGAAAGAAAGGATTTTTTAAGAAGTTTGGGTGCTGGAGCGGCTTTTGCTTTGACATTTCCCTGCTTGCAGGGATGTTCAAAAGATGATGCTACAGGACAGATTGTCCCTGAGCCTACCGGAGTTGATTTCACGATCGATTTGAATTCCGATGAGGCAGCTCCCTTGGCCAACAATGGCGGTTTTATACGTAAGAACTTGGTCGTTGTGGTCAAAGATCTTCAAGGTAATTTTATTGCGGCTAGTCAAGTTTGCAGTCATGAACAGTATGATACGGTTACTTTTGTAGATAATGATGGCGGTTTCTTTTATTGCGACACCCATGGTTCGGAATTTGGGCTCGATGGCACACCCTTGAATCAGGTGGATAGCAAAACTCCCCGTCAGTTGAAAACTTTTAATACAGAGCTTTCGGGAGATATCCTACGTGTTTTTGAGTAAATTGCATTCCGAACTTGGCCCTTTATCCTAAACGGTAACCTACATGAACCTCGCCGGTATGCTGCTTATTGGTTTTTTCAAAAAAAATGAGGACGGTAATTGGGATGAATTCATACGGTTTCGCGGTAGTGCCAGTTTAATTCGTACCATTATCGTTTTGGGTATTTCACATTTAAACCGGTTGAAAGTGTGAAAGTATTCGTTCCCCTTTTTTTCAGTTTTTTTATGATTACCACTTTGGCACAAGAACGTAAATACGTGACGGTCAAAAGAACGGTAAAACTCATGGGAACCAATTTTGACATTACCGTCGTGGCGGCCAATGAGGAAATAGGTTATATCAATATCGACGAGGCGACGGCCGAGATCAGTCGAATCGAAAAAATGATATCTTCCTGGGATCCGCTATCCGAAACGTCGTTGATCAACAAAAATGCCGGTATAAGACCTGTTAAGGTCAGTTATGAATTGTTTAAGTTAATTGAACGTTCCGTCCAAATTTCTGAATTGACCGATGGGGCCTTCGATATTTCCTTTGCTTCTATTGACCAGGTATGGAAGTTCGATGGAAGTATGGTGTATGAACCAACGGCCGCGGAGATTAAAAAATCGATCTCAAAAGTAGGTTATCGGAACATTGTTTTGGACGAAGATGCCCGAACGGTATTTTTAAAATCAAAGGGCATGAAAATTTCATTTGGTGCCATAGGAAAAGGATATGCCGTCGATAAGGCCAAAGAACTTCTGGTCTCGAAACAGGTAGTGGCTGGGGTTATTAATGCTTCGGGCGATTTAACGACCTGGGGGACCAAGGCTAGCGGTGAAAAATGGTTGATCGGCATAGCGAACCCCATGAACAAGAGCAAGATTTTTACTTGGTTGCCTATTTTGGAATCTTCGGTCGCGACATCACGTGGTTTTGATCGGTATGTAGATTTCAAAGGAAAAAAATATTCGCATATCATCGATCCAAGGACCGGATATCCTACAACAGGCATCAGTAGTGTACATGTCTTCGCCAAGAGTGCCGAATTTTGCGATGCCTTGGCCACCGCGATTTTTATTATGGGAATTGATGAAGGATTGGCTTTGGTCAACCAGCTTCCGTTGACCGAAGTAATCTTGGTAGATAGCGAGAATAAAATGCACAAGAGTAATGGGATATTGTTCGATGATTAGCTTTCGCTATGGCAACCCATGCATAACATTATCTACAATTTATCGTAAATTCGCACCACAAGTGAAGTAAGCCAATGATAGACAAGTTGAATATTGTAAAGCAACGTTTTGATGAAATATCGGATCTGATCATACAACCCGATATCATATCGGACCAAAAGCGCTATGTACAATTGACAAAAGAGTATAAGGACCTTAAAGATTTGATGGATAGGCGATCGAGATATATTGAGTTGACCAATAATATACAAGAGGCCGAAGAGATTATTTCCGATGGAAGTGAGTCCGAAATGCTCGAAATGGCAAGAATGCAGCTGGAAGAGGCCCAACTAAAACTACCGGTCTTGGAGGATGAGATCAAATTAATGCTTATACCCAAGGACCCGGAAGATGCGAAAGATGTGGTGGTTGAAATTAGGGCGGGTACCGGTGGTGACGAAGCCAGTATTTTTGCCGGGGACCTTTTTCGTATGTACACAAAATATTGCG
Source organism: Bacteroidia bacterium (assembly GCA_030428705.1). Lineage (GTDB taxonomy): Bacteria > Bacteroidota > Bacteroidia > Flavobacteriales > Flavobacteriaceae > Meishania. Next base: position 238,098 of record JAUIDI010000002.1, on the reverse strand, counting down.
AATCGAAAGGTTGGAAGACCAATGTTATTGATTTAAGCGAGGGTACCAGTGGCGGTTATAAAGAGATTCAATTTGAAGTTACGGGCGAGGATGTATACGGAACTTTGAAATTCGAGGCCGGTGTTCATCGCGTTCAGCGCGTGCCCCAGACCGAGACCCAGGGCAGGGTGCACACGAGCGCGGCCACCGTGATGGTGCTTCCGGAAGCGGAGGATTTTGATGTACAAATTGATCCGAAAGATGTACGAATTGATTTTTTCTGCTCTTCGGGGCCTGGAGGACAATCGGTCAACACGACATATTCGGCGGTACGCCTGACCCATATACCAACGGGATTGGTAGCCCAGTGTCAAGATCAAAAGTCGCAACATAAGAACAAAGAAAAGGCTTTCAAGGTCCTGCGATCGAGACTTTATGATCTGGAACTGGCCAAAAAGCAAGAAGAAGATGCCGCCAAACGGAACTCACAGGTCAGCAGTGGTGATCGCTCCGCCAAGATTCGAACGTATAATTATCCGCAAGGTAGGGTTACCGATCATAGGATCGGGTTGACCCTTTACGATTTGCAGAATATAATTGATGGGGACATTCAAAAAATAATCGACGAACTGAGCCTTGTGGAGAATACCGAAAAATTGAGGGATGCTTCCGAAATATTCTAAGGACTTTCAGAATTGCCACTTCGAATATATTTGAAAATTTATGGACATTTTTAGGAATTAAAGTACCATCCGACCTCAATACGACACCAGTTTATGACAACAAAGCAACTTGTCGGACAAATCCGTAAAAAAAACTCCTTTTTATGTATCGGTCTTGATACGGATCTAGATAAAATTCCACCTCACTTATTAAAAGAAGATGACCCGATATTTTCATTTAACAAGGCTATTATCGATGCCACAAATCACCTATGTGTAGCCTATAAGCCTAATATTGCTTTTTATGAGGCATATGGAATAAAAGGCTGGAAGGCCTTGGAAAAGACCATTAAGTACCTGAATTCCCAATATCCGGAGCAATTCACGATAGCCGATGCCAAAAGAGGGGATATCGGTAATACTTCGACCCGCTATGCAAAGGCGTTTTTTGAAGATCTTGATTTCGATTCGTTGACCATTGCGCCTTATATGGGCAAAGATTCTGTCGAACCTTTTTTGGCTTTTGAAGATAAGCATACGATTCTTCTTGCCTTGACCTCGAACGAGGGAGCTTTTGATTTTCAGACAAAAAAAATGGACGGGCAGGAGCTTTATAAAAAAGTGTTGGAAGTTTCAAAAGGTTACAAAAACTCCGAAAACCTGATGTACGTTGTTGGTGCCACGAAGGCGAGCTATTTGAAAGAAATTAGGGAAATAGTCCCCGATAGTTTTTTATTGGTTCCCGGTATTGGTGCCCAAGGTGGGAATTTACAAGAAGTATGCCGGTACGGAATGAACGAACAAGTCGGTTTGTTGATCAATTCGTCTCGAGGAATAATCTACGCATCCAATAATACGGATTTCGCAGAAGAAGCAGCTCGTGAAGCTTTTTGTTTACAAAAAGAAATGGCAGCGGTTTTGACAAACTCCGATTAACCCATCATATTTTCCAACACCTTTTTTATCTTTTGTGCTTTCTGCTCAAAAAATTCAATCAATTTGGCATCGGTATATTCCATGTTACTTGCTTTGTCCAAGAAGTTCTGATACTGATACTCCAAAAGATGTATCGTATTTCTATTCGCGGCGATCGGGGTGACAGTGCCTACTTTGCAATATTGATTTTCCATAGTCTTGTAATTGTTCTTCCAAATATACGGGCGAAAACGTCTTTTGGATGTAGGTATTCGACATATTTGATTAAAAATCGGTTCTTTTGATGATTTATTAACAATTACTCGATAGTGTCTTTTAAAATATGCTAGTTAAATTGTTAAAAAAATCTGTTGAGGTATTACAGGTATATAAAAAGATTTAATACATTGCACAGCTTAAGAATTTAGATAAGTACCGAGAACACTTTGCTAAATTATATCACACATCTTCATTCCAACTCCCAGACTTGGGTGACTTTCGTGCATGGTGCGGGAGGGAGTTCTTCGATATGGTACAAACAAGTGCGGGAATTTAAGAAACACTTCAATGTGCTTCTTTTGGATTTAAGAGGCCACGGCGATTCGAAACTGAGCATTGCAGACACATTTGACGAAAAATATGATTTCGACAAGATTACCAATGATATGGTCGAGGTCATCGATTTTCTAAAAATCGAGAAATCTCATTTCGTCGGTATTTCTTTGGGTACGGTATTGATTAGAAATTTGGCCGAAAAATTTCCGGAACGGGTTGAAAGCATGGTCATGGGCGGAGCGATTATGCGTTTGGACCTGCGATTTAGAATTCTCATGGTTTTCGGTAGTTTGTTTAGGTCATTGGTGCCCTATATTTGGTTGTATCGTCTATTTACTTTTGCCATTATGCCCGATAGCAACCACAGGGAATCCAGGTCGCTTTTTGTACGTGAGGCAAAGAAATTATATCAAAAAGAATTCAATCGCTGGTACAAACTGGGTTCACAGATAAGTCCGTTACTCCGTTTTTTCAGATCGGCCGACATTAAGATTCCCACTTTATATGTGATGGGTGGAGAAGATTATCTTTTTCTGCCTTCCGTAAAAAAAATGGTACAGAAAAGTACGACATCCAGTTTGCTTTTGATCGAGCATTGCGGTCATGTGGTCAATGTAGAACAGCCCAAACTTTTCAATGACATGGTAATTGGCTATCTTTCTCAAGAAAACTGAAGTTCCTTAATTTTTTAATGTTTGGATAGAATGAAATTTGCTTTGGTCATTTCATTGTTTTTGCTCGCTCCGATTTTGGCAAACTCGCAATCCGAAGCGTGTAGTTGTTGTACGGAAGCCCATAAAGCTTTTGATTTTTGGATCGGGAAATGGAAGGTTACCAATCCTGATGGCTCCTTGGCAGGTACAAATACGATCGAGAAGGTTCAAGATGATTGTCTCTTGTTGGAAAACTGGGTCGGCACAAGTGGAAATAAAGGAACCAGTATGAATTTTTACAATTTGAAGGCAAAGCAGTGGGAGCAGCTTTGGGTGGACAATACTGGCAGCCATATTAAGCTTAAGGGTAATCGTACAGGTAATAAGATGATACTTTCCTCTGACGAATTTACCAGTTCCGATGGCAATAAATATGTGAACAGGATTACTTGGTCATTGAATGACGATGGCACCGTTCGTCAACTTTGGGAATTGCTCCAAAATGAGAAGGTCGTAAATGTTGCTTTTGACGGCCTGTATGTGAAAGAGTAATTTAATATACATAGGGAATACATTGAAAAACGACCGGCTTTTTTAGCTGGTCGTTTTTCTTGATTATGACGATTTGATTGATGAATTTAAAGCTTGATGTAAAATGCAGCCCTGATTGTAATGATAGCTAATTCAAATAATCACCCTAAAAATGAGACAGAAGTATATTTTTAGTAGTAGATCCTCAGGGCTGCTTTACAGTTTAATTCGTATTGATAAACCAAAGAAACCAACTATTCCTCAAAAACAGGGAAACACTTATAAACCTTTCCATATCCGACAATTGTTTACGTCTATTTTACTTTTTAAAATCATTTCTTTTATACTTTAATTTTTAGATGAAAACCTTGTTTTCAAAGACATTAATAGTAAATAATTGAATTGATTATGATTACATTGAATAGATTTTTTATGGTTTTGACCATTGTTTTTGTTTTGGGGCAAGCCCAAGTTTTTTCGCAGGGCCTTTCTCAGGCTGCTGGTCAACAAAGCGGTCGTATACCTTGGCTTGATGATCTCTATAGAACCATAGGAAAGAAAAATGCGGAAAAAGGAAAAAACGATCTTTATTCGGAAATAGCCAAAGGCTCTCCTTACTTTGACAAAGATTTCAAAAAAGGTGCAGTATATTATAATGCCAATTTTATCGGAACTCCCTATTTAAGATATGACGCATACAATGATGAAATACAGATTAAAAAAACAGTGCATTCCGAAGAAGAATATGGAGCATTGCTGAAAAGCAAGGAACTCTATTGCGTAATTGACAGCAAGCGAATGGTTTACCGGAGTTTTACAAATGCAAATGGAATCGAAAGCGGGTATTTAAAAAATCTGGTAAACAGCGGAAAATATTTTCTGTTCGTTAGAAAGATAAAAAAGTATCAAGAGGGCAGAACTTCCGTAAATTCACTGGCAGCCTCGGTCGATGCCAAATTTATTGATGAGATAGCCTATTATTTTGGCGAAAAGAAAGAAAATGGCATTCTTCAAAAAATAGAGGCCGGTAGACAACAGGTTCTAGGTCTGTTCAATACCGAAGATAGACCGAAATTAAAATCGTTCATTAGAAAGAATAAACTAAATCTCAACTCTGAAAATGATCTAATGACCTTATTTTATTATGCAAACACTTTAAAACCGGAGTCGACCCCTATAGATTAATTTGCAGTTTCAATTAGGGAAGGATACCTTTTCTTGCTAATGAATTTATCGCTCTAAAATATGCCTTTCCAAATTGCTTAAACCCACAGATATGAGTTCATTTAACTTGTCAATGTTTTGGTCGTTTGTTGGGTGGATTAAACGGCTTAATTTAAAGAATGTCGTATTAAAAACGTGGCCGTTATCATTCCGATAACGGCCACGGTTGTTTAGGTTTTAAGTTGGCTTACGTATACATCGCCAACTAGTTAAATTAATATATGCACATCTAATTTACACATGGGTCAGGATTTGGTCCATATTCACCATAAGCTCCATCTGGCGATGTAATCGAAAAAACATGCTCTTCTTCAAAATTACCGCTGGTATAGGTTATCACCAAGTTTGAGGTTCCTGCTGGAACTTCTATGGTATGTACGGTACCGTCACCAGTAGCCGTATAAACCGTCGAAACGCCATCGACCTCGAAAGTTAGAAAAGCACCGTCCCAACCATCACCGTAGAGGTCTACCATATCGACGACCCAAGTACCGGCAACCGTCGCATCTGATATTGGGGCACATTTTATAGTAAGTGAAAAATTAAAGGCATTGAACATTCCAGGGCCCCTTGAATCGCCATTGAGGTTGGCGAAAGATGCCGTTTTACCATTGGTGCCAACGGCGGTTGCAGAAAAATTAAAAGTATCCGCTGCAAGAATCTCATTTGTCTGAACTCCAAATGCAGCGGCCAAATCGGCAACAGTAAGGTTTACATCGGCAGGAAATGATGTTAGGGTTACGATAGGTACGGGACCCGTAGTAACGCCTTGCGATACCCTGGTTGCCGAAAGCTCATAGCTAGCGATATTACCTCTGGGAGAGTCAATTGTAATCGAATAAGCCGAATCAGGATTGCTGGTGTCGACTACGCCATTGTTTACGGTTAACGTAGGAAAAACGCCGTCATTGGCCCGGTCTTCATGGATAACCCATGGATCCTTTGCGTCGTCTTGACAGGAAAATGTACCCATTAAAACGAACAAGCTTGAAATTATTATTAGTCTTTTTTTCATGATCTTATTGAATTTATTTGAATTAGTCGATGAAATCAGCTGGATTCGTATCCCAAAATACCTGCACGGAAATTGGTTTCTGACTTACGCTTGAGTTTTGGTTGACCAGGTTATCCGGATATGGAAACGTTCTCATGAATATTCCAGGATTTGGCTGAATCGTTGGTTGCATATTCGGCAACCCGGTTCTTCTATATGTATTATAGGCTTCTACTCCATTTCCAAAAAGGGCTATAAAGTACTGTTCGATGACGATTTCCAATTTTCCGTCTGCATCGGCCGCATCGTAATCTGCCAGTACTTCATTTACATAAGTATCTATATCTCCTTCACTTGGAATAAATGTTGGCGCCGCGGAAGCCAACCCTGAGCCAAAGTCCATTACAAAGGCAATAGACTCTCTCATACCATTTTCAAGATAGACCTTCGCATCACCTGAGGTGCCTAGGGTAAGTGCCGATTCGGCCAGCATGAACTCTACAAAAGACGACATCATGATAGGCGATATTCCCGCACCTTTCAAACCAACATTTCGATTAAGTTGTGGTGCGGCGGTATCATCATCAAATGGTCCGCCAACAGGGTATACTCCATGTAAAGCCACTAAAGCATCATCGGGAGGTATACCATCGTCATCACCATGGTCACGGCCCCAATACCCGCCATCTACCGTACAGAATACCTCGTTGGCATCATAATGTGCCGGAGCAGTCTCAATGACGCACTCTTTGGTCTGGTTGTTCGCAGCCGAATAATCAAGCTCTTGGCGGTAAAAATAATAACGAATCCTGGGATCGGGAATAGATCTGTCCAAAGCCATCAAGCTCATATACCAGTTGCTTTGATAATCTGTTTTTCCAGCGTCAAAAGCATCCGAATAGATAGGGTGCCTACTATCAGGGTTCGCGTCTACCGCGGAATATTGAAAATAGAAATTATCCGCAGCAGTATCCATCAGATTTCCATCTGCGATCAAGGTGTTGATTTTTCCACCTGCACCAGAATCAACCAATCGCGTTTGTAAATAAAGTTTTAATTTGAGCGAATTGGCTAGTTTAATCCATTTGGATTCGTCGCCCCCAAAGAAAACATCACTTGCAGGAGCTGCAAACTCCTCCTTATTGAAATTGTCAATCGCAGTTGTAAGCAACTCGTCAATTGCCGCATAAATATCGGCTCCTGAATCGACCGCTGGATTAAGGTTTTCGGAACCTTGCAATGCCGAAAAATAGGGGATGTCTCCAAAGTAATCTACTAAGGTCATTACGATATACGATTCGAGTACTTGTGCCATTCCGACATGGGTATATAATTCCAACTCTTCGGCAAGTGGAATCATCGTGCGAACGTCTATCAAAACATCCGAATATGCATCTTCCCACATCTCGTCCGTGCTCTGGCCCGTATACGCATTGGAATATTGATTGCCGGCAGTCATGGCAAGTAAACGACTCACTTTTGCTCCAAGTTCATTGGCTCCGTTTTCATTATCGGTATTGTCCGATTCATAGAAAAATACGGTTCCTAGTTGAATGTTGTTCAAGAACAAATCAATATCGGCCTGATTTGGTGTTAGGGCATTGGGGTTGTCCAATATTTTCAGCTCGGTGCTTTCACAGGCACCAAGTACGAAAAGTGCCCCTAAGAAAACTTTGCCGTTTCTGATATGCTTGATTATATATTTGAATATTCTTTTCATCTTTATTTTTTTTAATTTTTAGAATGTGGCTTTTAAGCTAAACCCGTACCGTCGCACACTTGGACCTGTAATGAAATCTATTCCTAGACCATTACCGACACCTGTACTCAAAGAGTTGGTGTCAAATCGGATATTATCTGGGAAGTTTACGGCTTTATACCAAACATTGAACCCTGAAACGGTAAATGATATGCTGCCAAAAGGCGTTCTGTCCAAAAATTTGGATGGCAGGCTATAGCCCAAGGAAACCTCGTTCAGCCTAATTGTTGAGCCATCGAATATCCAGAATTCGTTCGCTCCCCCGATACCATAGACATCAAATCCTAAGTTAGTTGCGGTTATTTGAATATCATTCGGCGTACCATCTTGCTTGACTCCGGGGAGCAGGTAAGTTGCCTCACGATTGACAGGGTTGTCCAAATCGACAACTCCTCGTCCCGTGAAGGCCGCCACCGAGGTCGAGAATATATCTCCGCCATGTCGGTATTGCCAGTCCATGTTGAAAGACCATCCTTTGTAGTTGATTCCACTATTCAAAGCGGTAGTCCAATCGGGGTTCGGGTCACCAACGGGACGAAGCGTTTCGTCGGTCAAATAAGTACCATCTCCTGCGACCACCCTTTCACCATTGGCATCGCGTTGTACCGTGCTTCCCAATAAAATTCCATAAGGTGCACCTTCAACGGCGTAATTGGCAGCATATCCAGTCACCGCTTGGGTAAGGAGAATTTGGTCAACACCTTCCGGCAACTTTGTTACAGTAGATTCGTCAGCGTAGAAATTACCACCGATGTTCCAAGAGAAATTGCCGCCTTTTCTGATAATATCAAAGTCATAGTCGACCTCAAGACCTTTAACTTCAAGTTCACCCGCATTGATACGTGTCACAGTGAATCCGGTAGCATCATCAAGCCCTTGATCGGTAATCAAGTCGGTCGTCGTTTTCTTAAAAACACTGACATTCAGGTTCATTCTATCGAACAATCGTGAATCCATACCTAATTCCAGTTCTCCAACGCGTTCAGGTTTCAAATTGGGGTTACCGAGTCGCCCGGAAACGGAATTTCCTGAAATCACGCCACCTTCGCCGAGGTCATACGCCCTCGAAGTAAGTGCCAATGTATTTCGAGTACTATAAGTAGGAGGGAAACCCGCAGATGACCCATAACCAAATCGAACCTTCAGATAGTTCAAGCCTTTATCGGAACTTAAGCCTTCGAATGCTGTTGTCGGTACAAACGAAATACTGGCCCCGGGATAGAACAGCGAAAAATTATCGGTCTCTAAGGTAGAAGTCCAGTCATTACGTGCCGCAACGTTTAGATATAGAAAGTCTTTGTACCCTGCGACGGCTTCGGCATAAATACCTAACGTATTCTTTTCGCTTTGAAAAGCGATATCGGCATTAGAAAAACTGTTTACCGTAGAGTGGTTCACAAAATTATAGTGTTCAAGAATCCCAAATGCCAATTGCTGGGTGCTTTCAACACCATCTCTTTTAAAAAGTTCCCTTCTGGAGGTTGCGCCGAGGTTACCTCCAAAGTTCCAGTTTTCACCGACATCCTTATTTGCCGTAAGCAGCAAGGTATGATCCCAAATGGTGTTATCTACATTTGATGTTCTAAGGATACCCGTAGTATTTCCATCGACACCTCCTCGGTTTTGCCCATAGAAGTTGGTCTCAGTATATTGGTCAATACCCAATCTATAAGTAGCCGTGAGCCAGTTATTGATTTCATAGATGCCGCTCATGCTGCCAAAGATCCTTTTTATATCTTGTTTTACCTTTGAGTTGGCTACGGTCCACCTTGGATTCTGAATGTCGTTGCCTGCACGGTAGTAGACGCTTCGACCATCTGCAGCCTGAAACGGTAGACCGAACAAGTTTACACTTCTTGGAGTATACATCAGGTCACCGAACGCGGATCCACCATCAAAACCGGCTCCGGAACCAAAACTTGGTGCCACGGGGGGTGAGGTGTAGCCGGTAACGGCATAGTTCAAGGTGCTGGTAAATTTCAGTTTATTGCTCAACTGGGCATTGCCCCCTATACCGAAGTTGTTTCGAATCAATTTATTTCCAGGCGTAACCCCATTATCGATAAGGTGTGAGTAGTTCAGACTATAGTTCACGTTTTCGGAACTACCGTTGACACCGACAGAAGTTGTGGTAGTTGTTCCTGTTCTAAAAAAGTCCTCTACGCTATCGTATGGTTGATACCTGTAAGGCTCATTGGCGAGTTCTTCGAAACCTGCGACCAAGGTCTGATCGGCGATACCCAACAAAGGCCCGTTGACCAAAGTTGTACCGTCGCCATCTATTCCGCGAAAGTTGGGGTTGGCACTTAGATCACCGTTAAAAGCGGGTCCCCAGTTACTGAAAAAGAATCCATAATCTTGATGAAACCCTCCTCCATAATTATCTTGATATTTTGGAATTATCGCCTCGGAAAAGAATGCTGATTGCGTTAAGGATACCTCGAATTTCTTGTTCGTTGCCCTAGCTGCCCCCCCTTTTGTATTTATAAGAATGACCCCGTTCCGACCAGCTTCACCATAAAGTACGGTTGCGCTAAGACCCTTAAGGACGTTCACACTCTCTATCGAGTTGGGATCTAGGTCCAAGAAGCGACTTGATTCGGTAACATTGTCCAGATAATTGGTCTGGTTATTGGTCCCTCCATCGAAGGGTACACCATCTACAATAAATAAAGGTTGGTTGCTGCCGCTGATCGAGGTGTACCCGCGTATGACAATGTTGGTACCCGAACCCGTTACGCCGTTGGTAGCGGTTATATTGACCCCGGCGGCCTTGCCCGATAGTACTCGACCCAAGTCTGCTTGGGCATTTTGTTCCAAGTCATCACCATCAACTTTGCTTACGGCATACCCTAGAGACCGGGATTCCCTTTTAATACCCTGGGCGGTAACCACGACCTCTTCAAGGGCCTGCGCATCTTCTTCCATTGATATATTAATGGTATCGGAAACGCCTACGGTCTGTTCTTGTGTCTTGAGGCCCAGATATGAAAAAGTGAGAACATCACCTTCATTGGCGTTGATCACATAATTTCCATCAAAATCTGACTGTGTCCCAGTTGTTGTACCCTTAATTAAGATGTTTACTCCGGGTAATGGAACACCGTCCTGATCCGTAATTGCCCCGGAAACAGTTTTTTCTTGTGCAAACGCCAATGATATCCATAGCGAGAATATCAAAAGCATCCAATTACTCTTTTTTCGCATACTTCATGTTTTAAATTAATTTGAGTTTTGTGTCCTCCGGTTCAATGGTATTCTTATGTTGCCATGAAAGAAATGTCAGCTATCAAAATAGTCTATGCTTTGTGCATGACTTTTTAACATAAAATCTTTCTCGAACCTTATATACACCTTTAGTTCTAGGCTCAAATTAACAGGCTCTTAACATTAAAGAAGGAAAGTCCTATAAACGTTTACCGTGCCGATGAAGATTTACCGACACTTTACTTTGAAAAACAAAATCACGGATTTTTGTTATTTTTAGATAACATTGTTAATTTGATAATCCGACACAGTAATATATGTCAGATGCTTTAATAATGGGTAGATAATCTATCGAAAAGCGAACAGGTGCCGAACTTTTTTTAATCGAGTGCATCGGATGGCAAAAGGATTTTTGTAGGTCGATTATGACAAAATTTTTAGGTGGAAAGTTATGAAGCGATAAGTTGAAATAATCGATGCCAGATGTCCTAAATAGAAAGTTTTGGTAAAATCGCAGCTCCTTTTAATTTGGCATTATTCTTGGACATAAGGAGAAGGGCGCTGTAACTGATTCCCGATGAAAATTTACTCCGGATACAACATTTTAGACTGCTTCCAAGACCCTTTTCTGATACTCGCTTGGAGTTAGGTCGGTTTCCTTTTTGAAGGCTTTATTAAAGGTTACTTTGTTGTTGTATCCTACCTCGTAGGCAATATCGATAATGTTCATGTTCTTTTGAAAGTTATGATCTAAGATTGCTTTTGCTTCTTCGATTCGATACTTGTTGACCAGCTCATGAAAACTGATTTCAAAATGTTCGTTTATTACCTGTGATGCGTTGTGACGCGTCGTATTTAATCGTTCGGCCAACATTCCCAGATTCAGGTCACTTTCCTTATAAATTTTCTCTTCATCGAATAAATGCATTAACTGTTCCCTAAGTTCATTTGATAAGCTTTGGGTAAGTCCTGATTTTTCATATTTAAAGAACAACCTGTTGTCGTTTGAGTATAACCCCCCAAAAACGTTAGGCTGCACATTGGCCGAATACCCAAGATACATTACCATAAGAGCCATGAACACCACAGGCGTATGGTATATGATACCTGAAAAAATATGGTTGATTATGAGTATGCCGTAAATGGCATAGGTTAAGACATAAAAGATGTGAAGCCCGTAAATATTCTTTTGCCAAGACTTATTAGTGCGCGAAATTTCTTTGCTATGTTTAGAGTTTAAATAGAGTTTTCTGATAAAAAAGCCATAGATAATCAATGACGCAAGCTTTAATATTACAATGACGAGCATATCTTTTGAGTCTCCGGCGTTCTGGCCCAGAGCGGCGCTTTCTAACATAATATTCAACTTTTCCTGGCTTGAAAGGCCATAGATAGGGATGATATAGATAAGAAAAAGTATTGTTGGCAGTAGATGCAATAGATCTGTCTTCTTAAAAATGTACTGTTGCGTTATTCTTTTGAAATAAAAGTAGAGTAGTGGACCGTACAAGAAAGAAAACGAGGTCGACATCAAATACGAATGTGGGTATTCATATTGATAATTGGATATATTGATGCAGATATTGAATATGAAAATCGAATGGATAAAAATGAAAGCGCTAATTAAAATTCGCGCTGTAAGATCAATTTTTCTATTAAAATTAATGATCAACGCGATATAAAAACCGATCAAAGCAACATATAAATACAAAAAGGACCAAATTGTAAATTCGGGCGTGTACTTATTGAGGAGGTTTTTAAATTCGCTTGAATTCTGAACCTGGGAAAAGCTGTCCTGTATAAATATTCCAGTATCGAATTCCAGGGAAAGGTAATCTTCTATAAATCCGACGGTCTTGGCCGGGTTGTTCAAGGAAGCGTGGCTAATGGCCAGTTTTTTCAGAATTGGCGCCTTATCGACATCATCAGAGGTTAGAACTTTTTCATAACCCATAATCGCTTTTTCAAATTCTTCTTTTTGAAAGGACTCATCGGCTTTTAGTAACAATCCTTTTGAGGTGCTATCCGGTATTGAGATAACATCTATTGAACTGGCTTGAGGTTTATGGCCGTTGACAAACTGAACTAGGGGGATAGACAGTATAAAAAATAGTACTAGCTGTCTCATTGAGGTTGATTGATTGATGATTGATGAAGCCTGAATTAGCTAGGCTTAAATTAAGTAATAAAATCAAATGAAATCTTAAAAAAATCCCAAAACAGGTAAACCCCGATAATAATTTACCTTTGGAAGATATTGAAAATCAACGTATACGTTATTGATCGAGTATATGAAGCCGAGTAAACCTATAAATTTTAGACAATTATTATGTATAAAGTTAAAATGAAAAAACCGGCGCTCCCACCGGTTTTTAAACTAACTAACTCAAAAAATACTAACTCAAATATTATAGTACAAAAGTCCTTTGATATATTCTTAAAAAAGATTTATCGAAGTTCACGATAATACCTAAATTTTTAACGGAAAATAAGTCGATTTAGTATCATGGACATGAATTATTTTTCCCTTTAGTCTTGCTGACCAAAAACCCTGCGTAATAAATCTGTTGTTCTTGCCGAAACATTGGTCCGAATTTCTTTTTCCTCTACAGCGATCATGGTATAAACACCCTCCAGGGCCTCTTGGGTCACATAATCGGTAAGATCCGGATTTACATTTTTAGTCAATGGTATATTGTTGTAACGTGTTATAAGGTTGTTCCATATATCGGCTGCACCCACCTTATCAAACGACTTTTTTATTTGAGGATGGAACTTTTGATACAGTGCGGTGCTCGTGGCACTAGTCAGGTATTGAGTTGCGGCATCGTCACTGCCCAATAGAATATTGCGTGCATCCGTGAAAGTTATACCCTTGACCGCATCCACAAAAATCGGAGTGGCTTCGCTCACTGCGTCCTCGGCGGCTCGGTTCAATACTTTGAGGCCTTCATCGGCAAGATTTCCGAGTCCGATATCCCTAAGCGTTTTGTCAACCTTTTGAAGTTCCTCGGGCAACAAAATTTTTACAAGCTCATTTTTATAGAAACCGTCGGTCTGGGTAAGTTTGCTTACCTGTTTGTCGATACCTTTATCGAGAGCTTCTCGAAGTCCGTTTCCGATTTCAAAATTGCTTAGACCTTGGGTTCCTTGGGGCAATTGGTTCACTACTTGTTGCAGCTCGCCACAAGAAATCAGCTGAAAAGCAATAAGTAATACGATGATTTTTTTGATCATTTTTTTAATCGATTACTATGTTCGGTGCATGTATCTTAATTACGAGAAAATGACCGTTTTATTGTTGTAGACCATTGTTTTTCGTTGCACATGTAGTTTTACAGCTCTTGAAAGCACTATTTTTTCAAGATCGCGGCCCTTTGCGATAAAATCAGTGATTGTATGGGAATGTGAAACGGCGGTCACATCTTGTTCGATGATCGGCCCGGCATCCAAGGCTTCGGTAACATAATGGCTTGTGGCCCCGATGATCTTGACCCCTCTTTGAAAGGCTGCATGATAGGGTTTGGCACCTGCAAAGGCAGGTAAAAAAGAATGGTGGATATTGATGATTTTATTCGGGTAAACGTCTATCAACCGTTTGCTTACAATTTGCATATAACGGGCCAGTACGATGAAATCAACTTTTTGTTCTCTTAAAAGCCGTAAATGTTCGTTTTCAGCTTCGACCTTATTGTTTTTGTTAACGGGAATATGATAAAACGGAATATCGAATTGTTCGGCTATATCACTTAAATCGTTATGATTGCTGATTACAAAAGGTATGTCCACTTCCAATTCGCCCGATTTGTACCTGCTCAACAGATCATAAAGACAGTGATTGTATTTCGAAACGAAAATCGACATTTTAGGCCTGGCCGTATCTAAATGAAGACTCCACTCCATGTTGTACTTGTTGCCCAATGTATTTTCGAACTCTTTCTTGAAGCGTTCTATGTCTGGGGTGTTCTTTTCGAAATCGCTTTGCAAACGCATAAAGAAAACGTTGGCCTCTTTATCCACATGTTGATCAAGATAGACAATGTTTCCACCCTTCGAATGGATGAATGCCGTAACGTTACTTATGATTCCGGCTTGATCTTGGCAGTGTATTAGAATGGTCGTTTTCAATTAAGAATGTTTTGAAATCAAAATTAGACAATTAGAAAAGGAGAGTTTCCGCTGATGATATTTTTGTAAAATCTGAATCGTAATTCAATTTTCTTTGCGATTTCCTTAAATTGCTATGGTTTTAAAGGTCTTTTTTTAGAGATGGAACAAAATAAACCCTATGTGCCGAAACACAAGGTAAGAATCGTTACGGCTGCTTCGCTCTTTGATGGCCATGATGCGGCCATCAACATCATGCGTCGTATTATTCAGGCCACCGGGGTCGAGGTGATTCATCTTGGCCATGACCGGAGTGTAGTCGAAGTGGTCGATTGTGCGATTCAGGAAGATGCCAATGCCATTGCCATGACCTCATATCAAGGCGGACATAATGAGTATTTCAAATATATGTACGATCTCTTGCAGGAAAGAGGAGCGGGGCATATCAAAATATTCGGTGGTGGAGGAGGTGTTATCCTTCCGAAGGAAATTGACAAGTTGATGGCATACGGAATCACAAGGATTTTTTCTCCGGATGATGGCCGTAAAATGGGACTTCAGGGTATGATCAACGATTTGGTGGCACAAAGTGATTTTGCAATGCCCGGTTTAAAACTTCCAAAAAATAAAAATCTAGATACATCCCTCAAGCAAAAAGAAGTGGGTACCATTGCGCGACTGATAACCTTGGCGGAGAATGACCATGAAACGTTTGAAAAGCATTTTTCCTCTGTAAAAAAGCCGACCAAAAATACTCCCGTAATAGGTATAACGGGTACGGGCGGTGCCGGAAAGTCAAGTCTGGTAGATGAGCTTGTTCGACGTTTTCTCCTGGATTTTCCCGATAGAACCATAGGTTTGATTTCCGTGGATCCTTCCAAAAGAAAAACGGGTGGGGCGTTGTTAGGGGATAGAATTCGCATGAATGCCATAAACGACGATCGGGTGTACATGCGATCTTTGGCGACAAGGCAGTCGAACCTTGCATTGTCAAAACATGTGGATGAAGCTCTCGAAGTCCTAAAGGCCGCTGAATTTGATTTGATCATTTTAGAAACTTCTGGAATTGGTCAATCCGATACGGAAATCATAGAACATAGTGATGTGTCGTTATATGTTATGACACCTGAATTCGGGGCGGCGACCCAATTGGAAAAAATCGATATGCTCGACTTTGCCGATTTGGTGGCCATCAATAAATTCGATAAAAGGGGGGCGCAAGACGCGTTGCGCTACGTAAAAAAACAATTTTCCCGAAATCATGGCCTTTGGGATACCGACCCCGACAATCTGCCCATTTTTGGTACGATAGCCTCGCAGTTCAACGATTCAGGTATGAATCGATTGTATACGGCGCTGATTGATAAATTGAACGGGAAGACCAAAACCGGACTAAAATCAAAAATAAAGGCAGATTCCGACCAATCGGAAAAACCATTTATAATTCCGCCGGCAAGAACGCGATACCTTTCCGAAATCGCGGAAAGCAATCGAGCTTATGATGAAAAGGTAAAGGTACAGACAGAGATCGCGCAACAGCTATACGGTATCTACAAGACTATTGAAAGTTTGGGGAACATAAGGCCGAAACTAGCCAAGAACGGACTTGATATACCGCCTTCGGATGTTCTCGATTCCGAAGACGGACAAGAATTACTGGGACTTTTGATCAAGGAGTTCGATCGTCAAAAATTGGATTTGGAATCCCGTAATTGGGATATGATCTTGAACTGGGAGGAAAAAACAAAATCATACTCACTGTCCGAATACAGGTTTAAGGTACGTGGCAAGGAGGTCAAAATAGAAACCCATACCGAATCGCTTTCGCACACCCGACTACCCAAAGTGGTTTTGCCCAAGTACAAAGCTTGGGGCGATTTGCTTCGTTGGTCGCTCCAAGAGAATGTGCCCGGTGAATTTCCATATACTGCCGGACTGTATCCGTTTAAAAGAAAAAGTGAGGACCCGACACGTATGTTCGCCGGGGAAGGTGGGCCCGAACGTACGAATCGCAGGTTTCATTATCTGAGCTTCGGCATGGACTCAAAACGCTTGTCAACGGCCTTCGACTCGGTAACGCTTTATGGTAGTGATCCCGACCATCGTCCTGATATTTACGGTAAAATAGGAAACGCAGGGGTTTCCATTTGTTGTCTCGACGATGCGAAAAAGCTTTATTCCGGTTTTGATCTTTGCGACCCGATGACTTCCGTGAGCATGACTATTAATGGACCCGCTCCCATGTTATTGGGCTTTTTTATGAATGCGGCCATTGACCAAAGTTGCGAGAAGTATATTATTGAGAACGGACTCGAGGACGAGGTAGCGAAAAAAATAACATCCATTTATAAAAAGAAAGGAAGCGTCCGGCCGAACTATCATGGGATACTTCCTGAAGGCAATAACGGATTGGGATTGATGCTTTTGGGCGTGACCGGTGATGAAGTGTTGCCCGGGAAAGTTTACGAGGAAATTAAGAACAAGACCCTCGGCCAAGTACGCGGAACCGTTCAAGCTGATATCCTTAAAGAAGACCAAGCACAGAATACGTGTATTTTTTCGACCGAGTTTGCCTTACGTTTGATGGGCGATGTGCAGGAGTATTTTATTCAAAACGCAATCCGGAATTTTTATTCCGTATCCATATCGGGCTATCATATAGCCGAAGCGGGTGCCAATCCGATAACGCAATTGGCATTTACGCTTTCCAACGGATTCACCTATGTCGAGTATTACTTGAATCGGGGTATGGATATCGATAAATTTGGTCCGAACCTTTCATTTTTCTTTTCGAACGGTATAGATCCTGAATATGCGGTCATCGGAAGGGTGGCGAGAAGAATATGGGCAAAGGCGATGAAGTATAAATACGGGGCGGGCCCAAGGGCCCAGATGCTAAAGTACCATATTCAGACTTCGGGTCGCAGTTTGCATGCCCAGGAAATCGATTTTAACGATATACGCACGACCCTGCAGGCCCTTTATGCCATTTACGATAATTGCAATTCATTACATACCAACGCTTATGATGAGGCGATAACCACACCAACAGAAGAATCTGTGCGTAGGGCAATGGCCATCCAATTGATTATCAATAAGGAATTGGGGCTTGCCAAAAATGAAAACCCGTTGCAGGGCTCGTTCATCATCGAAGAATTGACCGATCTGGTCGAAGAAGCCGTACTGATCGAATTTGACCGTATAACCGAGAGAGGGGGAGTGCTTGGTGCCATGGAGACGATGTACCAACGTTCCAAAATCCAGGAAGAGAGCTTACATTACGAGACCTTAAAACATACGGGGGAATATCCGATAATCGGGGTAAATACCTTTTTGAGTTCAAAAGGTTCCCACACAATTTTGCCCAGCGAGATTATTCGCGCTACTGAAGATGAAAAGAAGGCGCAGATCGAGACCTTGAAAAATTTGCATAATGGGAACGCAAAGAAATCGGAACAACTTCTAAAGGAACTATGTCAGGTTGCCATTGAAAACGAAAATATCTTTGAAAAACTGATGGAGGTAACCAAAAGCTGCTCTCTTGGTCAAATTACAAAGGCCTTGTTCGAGGTAGGCGGCCAATATCGAAGAAACATGTAAACAATCTGAAATTTGGAACAACGCGGAATTACAAAATGAAGTGTTCGGGTCGCCTATAAAGGCCCGTTGATAATCGATTTTCGCCACTCTTTGAAAGACTTACGAAAACTTTTGACTTCGTTTCGAAGTAGATTCAAATACTCTTTTTCACGTACCCCGTCATGTTCAAGCCCACGACAGTATGAATTGATGTTGCGAATCATGATATTGATAAAAGTTGCACTTTTCAAACGTTCGGAACGCGACCTCGAATATTCGGCCTTGGCAATTTGTTGCGGAATCAAAATAGCATCGGTCAAAAGGGCTTCGGCCATAATATCGCGAAGACTTTGCGATTTGTAGAGCTTTAGTAAATCTTTGTTGAACGAAACGTACGAAGCGATTGCCCTGCTCATCGAGCAGAGCTCCAGCGATTTCCTATAAACAGGAACCGAACTTAAACGATTGTGGGCCATTTTCTTTTCAAGCAATTGAGTAATATAAAGTTACGCACGAATCAGCATATATATCTTTGCAAACATTAGTAATATTGTATATTTACTTTCGAATCCAAAAATATATGGCCAAATGCCTTCAAATCCTAAAATAGATGACTTGAATTGGAAGATTTTAGAGTGCCTACAGGATAATGCCAGGGAAACTTTTGCCAATATCGGACGTAAGGTCGGTCTTACGGCGCCTGCAGTGGCCGAGCGGGTAAAAAAAATGGAAGATTTAGGTATTCTTCAGGGGTACAAGGCCATGGTCTCACATGCCAAGGCAGGCCATCAATTGAAGGCCATCATAACCTTGCGAGCATTCATGGGCAAACTAAAGCCTTTTTTAGAAAAGGTAAAATCGTACGACGAGGTTGTCAACTGTTATCGAATCACGGGCAACGAGAACATCGTAATGGAAGTAGTTTTCAAGGATCAATTTCATCTCGAAAAATTTATCGACCAATTGATTCAGTTCGGTGAGACAAGAACCCATATTATATTATCGAACGTTATTACGAATGCGCCTATCGGTAGGGCGGATGGTTAGTTTGGTTAACCAGTACTTAACCAGTGCCAAGAAATTGATTTTGATTATTTTAGAGTGTTCATCCGATTTGTATGCTAGTTACCTTGGAATATGCGGTTACGGCAATTGTTTGCCTGATTACCTCGGTGGTCATTCAACGTATTTACAAAAAGGAGAGACGAACGGACATTGGTGCTGATGGGATAAAAGGCATCATGTGGTTCGGACTCGCCATTTTTGCATGGGGATTGGGCGCCTTGTCGAACTTGTTAGGAGTAACCGTTCTTGGCCTGTTGCCTACCAGTAAATCTGTGATTTACCTCGGCGTGTTCATCTCGTTATTGAATTCGATGTTTATTTTGCTTTCACTGCCTTCCATTAAATATGCAGGAAAGCAAAATATAGTGGTTCGTATGGTCGATCGATTTTCTGAACGCGAATTTATTCTGATTTATTCGGGAGTTATGACCATGTTGGCCTTTGTGTTCATAATGGTATCGTTTGTCGGAAACGGTATCGACAATTCACTCATTTGGTTAATTGATATTCCCATTTCGGTAGTCGTCGCCTTTGCACTGTTACATGCATTGAACCGAGCTTTTGAATCAAGAAGGATGCGGTTTATGAACCTACCGAGCCTTGCGCTTTTCATTCTTATCGTCGTTGCCGTGACACATCGGATCGTACCCGACGATTTTGTGAAACCGATCAGTGAGGATGCTTGGACATTGTTGGGTACGGTCACTGCCATTTCATTTAAATTTCTGTTCATAGTCTTGTTTTCCATACTACTCTACAGTTGGAAATTCCTTTCCGAAAAAGAAGAAAAGCAATCTCGTTTAGAATCGCTTTTAATTGAAAAGGAAGAGCTGCTAAAAACTAATTTACAATTGAAGGTCGCCAACGAAAGCCATCTGGATACCATGGGTCGGTTAAAAGATGAATTGAAGACGCTTAAAGATGCCGCCAAGGTCGAACTTTCCGACAGGCAAAAAGAAGTTTTGGCAAATCTGGAATGCTGGGGCGATCAAAAGTCGTACACCGAAATCGCCGAGGCCATGCATATTAGTGTCGATGGTTTTCAGGCCCATATACATCAGATTAAAAAATTGCTGAATATCAAGGGGTCCGACGGCAAAAGTCTTCTTATTTCATACGCCAAAGAGAATAATCTGATGAAATATGCTACGCTGAACAAGAGTGGTATTTCGTAAGATTCGCGTCGTACTTAAATAGATGGTTAACTATTGATGGGCTTTTTTTGAGCATTGCGTAACCTTTTGCGTTTAAAATGTTACGGCCAACTTAGTCTTAAAACTTTTAAGACATGTCCGTAAAAACCTTCTCGCTTCTTTTGTTGTTCCCAAGTCTTGTTGTTTCGCAAGGAACCGATGAACTTATAAACCAAAAATTCGAAAATGCGACAGGTTGGTTCGTCGAAGCAATTTTTGCCGAAGTTCCGATAACCGATTCGGTCGGAATTCCCTGGGTGCTTATCGTACTTCTTTTTGGCGCGGGCTATTTTACGATTTATTTTAAAGGTATCAACCTTAGAAGCTTTACAACGGCCCTTAGAATTGTTAAGGGTGATTATGATGTTCTTGAGGACAAACTTCCTATCGGGGTTTCCGAATCCGTTTTTTTGGATGATGGAGACCAGCCCGATACCATACGTGTCGAAGGTCATGAAGGTGAAGTAACACATTTTCAAGCCTTGACGGCCGCTTTGTCGGCAACGGTAGGACTAGGAAATATTGCAGGGGTGGCCATCGCACTTTCCCTAGGTGGTCCAGGGGCAACCTTTTGGATGATTCTGGTAGGTTTCTTGGGCATGGCTTCCAAATTTGTAGAATGTACGCTTGGGGTCGTTTATCGTGAAATTGATGAAAACGGTACGGTTTACGGTGGCCCCATGTATTACCTTTCCAAAGGTCTTAAAAAAAGAGGGTTGATCAAACTGGGGAAAATCTTGGCGATTGTTTTCGCGATAATGTGCATCGGTGGATCTTTCGGTGGCGGAAATATGTTCCAGGTCAATCAGGCTTTTCAGTTGTTCGAGCACGTAACCGGGGGGAACGCCAGCTTTATCCATGGAAAGGGATGGTTGTTCGGACTGTTCATGTCGGTATTGGTGGCTATTGTCATTATTGGCGGTATTAAGAAGATAGCCAAGGTTACCGACAAGATAGTTCCGGCCATGGTCGTTATGTATGTTTTGGCCGTAATCGGCATTTTAATTATTAATTATGAAATTGTTCCTGCTGCCTTCCATTCGATTTTTGAAGGTGCTTTTGACCCAAAGGGAATTGCCGGGGGCTTTGTTGGCGTAATGATACAAGGTTTTAAAAGAGCGGCTTTCTCGAACGAGGCGGGCATTGGTTCCGCGTCGATTGCCCACGCTGCGGTCAAGACAAGGTTCGCCGCGAGCGAAGGATTGGTAGCTTTATTGGAACCTTTCATAGATACCGTTGTCGTGTGCACCATGACCGCATTGGTACTGATCGTTACCGGTCAAATTCAGGTCGGGGCTGAAATATCCGATGCGCAAGGTGTGGTGCTGACCGCGAATGCCTTGGCCAGTGGTGTTTGGTGGTTTCCTTATTTATTGGCCTTGGCGGTCATATTATTTGCTTTTTCCTCAATGATTTCATGGTCATATTACGGGTATCAGGCATGGTCGTTTCTATTTGGTAGGGGCAAGCCAATGGAATATTTGTACAAGTCTATTTTTTGTCTTTTTGTTATCGTTGGCGCCGCTGCCGGACTTGATTCCGTAACCGATTTTTCAGATGCGATGATATTCTCCATGCTGGTACCCAATATGATCGGTTTGTTCATTCTCGTACCTAAGGTCAAAGAAGAATTGACGAGATATCTGAAAGCGATCGGGTAAGAATATAAAGTATTTAATATTTGTCCGTACGCGATTTAATCGCTTATTTTATTACATGGAATGGGACAAATTGAACGAATACCTGCAAATTGCCATAGACAAGGCAATTTTCTATTTGCCTAGGATTATTGCGGCTGGGGTCATTCTGTGGATCGGTTTTAAGATTGCGAAGAAAATTGTCCAGGTCGTTAACGCTGCCTTAAAAAAAACTGGTTTTTCGGAAACGTTAAGACCGTTTCTATCCTCTACGGTCGGTATATTGTTAAAGGGCGCGGTACTTTTTGTCATTGCATCGGTTTTGGGAGCCGACTTGACCGGACTGGTAGCCATACTTGCCGCGGCAGGATTTGCTGTTGGAATGGCCCTTCAGGGAAGTTTGGGAAACTTTGCATCGGGAATTCTTATACTTACCTTAAAACCTTATAAAGTTGGAGATTGGATCCAAGTGGAAGACAAATTCGGCAGTGTAGAGCAAATCGGGATTTTCAGTACCGATGTACTAACGCCGGGAAACAAAATTCTGATAATTCCCAATTCAAAGATTACCGATTCCGTTGTCACCAACTATTCCGAAAAGGGAATGATTCGGTTGGAGTTGGAGGTTACCATGCCCTATTCGGAGAGTTTTCCCCGGGTAAATAAAATTATAGGGGAGGCACTTGAGGGAGTGCCGAAAATTCTAAAAGAGCCAAAGCCTGAGATTGGTATCCATAATTTTGATTCACACAATATTCAGTTGATCGTTCGACCATATGTGTTGCCCGATGATTATTGGGAAGTTACTTTTGAGGCCAACAAGGCCATCAAAAAAGCATTTAGCGTGAATAATATCAAGGTGGCCTATTCAGAGGGCATCGAGATAGGTCAGATCGGGGAATGACCCGATGATTTGAAATAACGATCCGATGGTCATTTTGAACGTGTGAATTTTTGGCCGGATTTTTGATGAATCGTTTGCTATGAAACGAATTTTATTTGTACTTGCCTTAGGGACTTTGTTTTGCACCTCTGCGCAACAGATTGCCCTTAAAAAAGGTACCATTACCGATGCAGTTTCTGTTTTGGATACGGTCGCCGAAACTTTTGCCCTTTATTTGCCCACCAATTTCGAAACTTCAAAAAAATGGCCCGTAATTTTTGTTTATGATATGAAAGGTCGTGGCAACCAGGTATTGGGCATGTTCAAAGAAGCCGCTGAAGAACAAGGTTATATCCTTGCAAGCTCGAACAATATTGCCGATAGTCTATCACTGACCGATAACATGTTAATAAGTAGCCGTATGTTCAATACGGTATACAATATACTTCCTGTTCAAAAGAACCGAACGTATGTTGGGGGCTTTTCAAGCGGGGCCCGTTTTGCTTCTTTGATACCCACATTTATTAAAAATGTTGATGGTGTAATTTCATCTGGTTCGGCCGTTTCGACCACTGAAGTGTTGAGTAACAAAAATCCTTTTCATTTTATCGGCATAGTAGGTAATGTCGATTATAGTTACCCGGATATGGTTTCATTGGAAAAGACCTTGGATAGGTTGAAGTTTCCGAATCAACTTTTGGTTTTCGAGGGGGGTCACGAATGGCCGCCTAAAGAGCAACTGACGAAAGCACTTGAGTTATTTACGTTGAACGCAATGGCCCAAAATACTATTACCAGGGACACCGTTTTTATAAAGGAGTCCTATGGAAAGAATCTGGCCATGGCCGGTAAATACGTTACCGAGAACAAGCCACTTCTAGCCGATAGGATTATTTTAGAAATGATGGATGTCTATCGACCCTTTACTAGCGTCGATTCGTTGAAGGAGAATCGAAAAACCCTAAAAAAAAGCAAGTTCTATAAGTCCCACACCCGAAGTCAAAATTCTGTTCTTTTCAAGGAGAGCTTGATAAAGGACGACTACGATTACTATTTGGAAGAAGATATCATGCATTATAATTTCAACAATCTCGGCTGGTGGAAATACCAAATGGAGGAACTTGAAAAATATGACAAAAGCCAAAATATTTTTGAACGTCACATGGGTACGCGTCTAAGGGGTTATATCAATGCCCTGATCGATGATAATATCGACCTTTTGTTGGTCGAACCTAGCTTGGATCTCGAAGCCTTGAACTTTTTGTACATGCTAAAGACCATTACGGATGCAAAAAATGCAGAAGGTTACTTAAAGGTGATTTCCACTAGTGCGAGAATGGAAGATTATGGTACCGCTCTCTTTTACTTGGAAGAATTGCTAAAAACGGGTTACGACAATCGCTCCTCATTGTATGAAATAGAACATACAGCACTTTTACGTATTACCCCAGAATATAACAAAGTGGTCGAAAAATATCTTAAAGAGGCCCGCTACGATCTTATTGAACAATAAGATGGGGCATTCGGTCGAGCTGCCAATCGATGACCAGACCTTTGGCGATCCTGTCCGCAATTTCCTTACCGTATAATATTTCACAGAGATAGAGAGCCGCCTCGAAACTTTTGGCACCGCCGGCCGAGGTGATGTATTTTCCATCATGAACGAAGAGTACGCTATCCTTTATCTTCAAATGTGGAAACATCGTTTCGTATTTTTCTATATCGCTTGGAAAGGTCGTGGAAACAACCTCGTTTAAAACTCCGGCTTTGGCAAGAACAAAGGCTCCGTCGCAATGACTTGTCATATAGAGCGCGGTGGAATCTATTTTCTTTACAAAATCGATCATTATATGGTCGTCCAGATCCGTGTCAAGATGATGCTCGGCACTGGGCACGACAAGGATATCGATTTTGGGTAGGTCGTCGGTCGTATAATCATAATCAGGTAGAATCCGAACTCCCTCGAAAGTGGTAATCGGCTTTAAGGTGTTGGCGACCGTAAAAGTGTTCATTGCCTTGATGCCTTTTCTGTATTTTGTATGTTGAAAGATATCGAAAGGCGCCGTAAACTCGGTGTTGTATGTGCCATCCATAATCAAGAACGCGACATTGTATCTTGTCGAATCCAATTCAGGAAATACCCTTGTCTCCTTTTCTTGATTAAGGGAACTATTATTTATTTCCCCACATGATAAGAAGGTAAGAATCAAACACCCGAAAAGAATCGATTTTCCCATTTAATGTACTTTTTGATGACAAAGTACAGAAAAATTGCATCCGTATCGAAGAAGTATAAATTGTATTTTTGCTTTAAAGCAACGAAAATGAGGTTCATAATATTTGTTTTTTTAGTGCTGATTCTGTCGTGCAAGCAGGATAAAAAATATCACGATGTTGCTCAAAAGCAGATTGCCACTCAAGAGATCGATGCGATTAAGGATATTTTGGAGTTTCAAAAAGAGCTGAACGAAGAGTTTAAAGACCCGGAAACATCGCCCTTGCCAGATCGGTACCGAAAAAATTTCGAAGGACTGGATTTCTTTGCACCCGACACTAATTTCATCGTAAAGGCCGAATTCGTCCGTACACCCGAAGCCATTCCTTTTTTAATGCCTACCACCACGGATCGAAAATCGAAGGAAGTCGTCTACGGAATCGCTCATTTTAATTTGAATGGTGTCAAGCATCGCTTGGAAGTATACCAAAATGAGGAATTGATGCAACAAGACGAGTATAGTGATTACCTTTTTTTACCGTTTACCGATAAGACCAATGCCGAGGAAACCTATGGGGGTGGCAGGTATCTTGACCTTTCGATACCTAGAGGAGATACCCTTGTGCTGAACTTTAACAAGGCGTACAATCCGTATTGCGCCTATAATAAAAAGTACTCTTGTCCCATTGTTCCTAGCGTGAACACTTTGAATACTAAGATACTTGCCGGAGTGAAGGATTTCAAACCGATCTCAGATTAAAAAACCCGATCTAACGACCGGGTTTTAAACTGAACCAACTTACAAACCTAAACTTAAACTGATTTTTTATTAGAACTGGTAAATAGCTGCCAGTACAAATGAAGAAAGACTTCCGATTGGCTCTCCGTCAGAGTTTAGAAATACATCTTCGGAGACACTATCGAGCCTTAACTCCGGTTTTATGATCAAATCACCGATTGTCGCGCTACCCGTGAGCGTTACGGCAAAAACATTGGTCTCATCGCCAAAAACTATGGCCTCGGTATCTTCCCCGGTTTCTGCGAAGTATTCCCCTCTCAATCCGATGGTAAAGTTGTCCGAAGTTTTTAACTGAGGATAAAGGGCGGCTCCATAAAAACCTTCACCATCATTGTCAAAATAGGCGGCATTGATTCCTAAGAAAAATGAATCGGACAAATCAAAGCCACCGGTATAATCGATTTCGAAAGCGCCATAGTCGATAAGCGCATTAAGATATTGACCACTATATCCCAACTGAGCTCCAAATGCATAGGTTCCGGAAGGGTTGAATTCGGTAAGGTCGGTAGGGTTCATCACCGATAACATGGCCGACCAATCATTGCCCAAATCGAAATCGGCTTTTAGTCCTGTATGTGAAAAAGGTCCGTAAGAGAACAGATACGATGTGCTATAGTTAAAGTTCGCGGATGGCGAAATTACCTCATATCCTAAAAATGTATTGAAATTACCGAATGTCAGTGTAACCGACTCGCTCACGTTCCAGTAAACATATAATTGATTCACGATATTTCCGGTCAGGGAATACATCGGAGAGGCAAAAATTGCGTCTGTTCCCCTCGGTCCGAAAACCAAATCAGCTACAAATCCGACTTTTTCACCTTCGTATGATCCTATTACATTGGCCATACCAAGAGCAAAACCAGGGAGGTTTGCAAAAGAGCTTCCCGGAGCCGAATAATTTTCACCGGAGTTTGCAGAATTTAGGTTGGCCCTGTAATAGGCATCTACGGTTCCGCTGAATGAAAACTTGGGTTTTGTCTCTTCTTCTTCGTCTTGGGCGTAGGTAAACGTGCCCGTTAACAGAATTGCAAGAAAAACTATAATTTTTACGAAATTTGTGTTTGTAATCGCTTTCATAAATTTGAGATTAGTAGTCCCTTTTCGGGATGTTCATAATTGATTGATCTGAATTTTGAAAGGGTTATTAACGGAGCGTTCTGCCAAACGCTCCGTTTCCCTATTATTTGAGTTAGCTAGTGTTCGTTCGTCCTGAAATCAGGATAGGCATCCATACCATGTTCGTGAATATCGAGACCTTCCATTTCTTCTTCTTTTGAGACCCGAAGCCCCATTACGGCTTTGAGTATTCCTAAAATAATACCAGCACTGATTACGCAGAAGGCACCGATGATTAGCACCCCGTAGAGTTGTGTCAAGAATTGATCAAAACCGGCCTTGTCGCCAAAAATACCGACGGCCAAAGTTCCCCATATACCACAGATCAAGTGAACGGTTACCGCACCGACAGGGTCGTCAAGTTTTAATTTGTCTATTAAGGATACCCCCAGTACAATAATCAACCCGGCAAGAAAGCCAATGACCACGGCCTCATTCGGAGACATTAAATCGGCACCGGCGGTGATACCTACCAAACCACCCAAGATTCCGTTTAAGAACATAGTCAAATCCATATTCTTATATAGTATGGTAGAGAGAAAGAATGCTCCGAAACCACCGGCAGCTGCCGCCAAACTTGTGGTCACCAATACCAATGAGGTCAATGCGGGATCGGCGGACAATACCGAACCACCGTTAAAGCCGAACCATCCCAACCAAAGTATTAGCACCCCGGCCGTTGCCATGGGTATGCTATGTCCGGGAATGGCTTTGGGCTTTCCATCGGATCCGAACTTACCGATCCTAGATCCCAAAAGAGCAATTGCTACCAAAGCGGCCCATCCGCCTACGGAATGTACCAAGGTAGAACCTGCGAAATCGTAGAATCCCCAAGAATCCAAAAATCCTCCGCCCCATTTCCAGGCCCCTACTATAGGATAGACAAGGCCTACGTAAAAGAGTACGAATATCATAAAGGACCCTATCTTGATACGCTCGGCGACGGCACCTGAAACGATGGTTGCCGCAGTGGCGGCGAACATACCCTGAAATAAAAAGTCGGTCCACCAAGTGTATCCACCGCTGGCATAATCGGGGGTCATACCGTTTTCAGGGGCGCCGATGCCGAAACCGGCAAATTTTAATATACCCGAAGAGCCTTCCTCAAAGCCGGGGTACATCAAGTTAAAGCCAAAGGCGTAATACAATAACAGCCCTCCCGTTATAATAAATATGTTCTTGAATAAAATGTTGATCGTATTTTTTTGTCTGGTCAGTCCGATTTCCAAAAAGGCGAACCCGGTGTGCATGAAGAATACCAGACCGGTACAAACCATCATCCATACGTTGTTTGCTGTAAATAATCCTGCTTCCATTATATAAAGTTTTTTAGTGGGTTAGTTATTTAGTTAATGCCGGCGTGTCCGTCTTCTTTAGTGCGTATACGATAGGCCTGTACGACTTCCGAGACGAAAATTTTACCATCTCCTACGTTTCCGGTCTTGGCGGCCTCTAAAATGGCATTGACCGTTCTGTCCAAAAATTCGTCGGAAACGACAATGGATAAATACCTTCGTTGAATGTCGGTGGTGCTATAGGATATGCCCCGGTAAACGTGGCCTTGTTTTTCGTTTCCGACACCGGTAACATCCCAATAACTGAAGAAGTTTACCTCGATTGCATGCAATGCCTCTTTGACATCGTCAAATTTGGATTTTCTGATAATTGCTTCGATCTGTTTCATTTGTTAAAATTTAGTTGTCTATTCAGGTCAGTTATAATTGTTCGTTTGTTTAAATCATTCTTCCGGGATTCTTTCAAGTAAATCCGCTACATGAGGTTTTGAATATTCCTAATAGCGATTTTCAAAGACGTTCAAATAATCGATTTCATTTGTTCATTTTCTTAAAGAGCCAAATCTATTTTAAATAAAATATAACCCCTAATTTTTAAGGGGTATAATGTCTATTTTTGTAATAATTGTAAAATTAACCCTATAAATTTTAGGGTATATTTTAAATTAACATTAAAAATTATGAATTAAGGATATTTGCCAAAAGGAGTTTGGAAGGATGAAATGACAAAAAATATCGTTTAATGACAGAATAGTTATAGATGTAACACTATGTGTTTAAAATGGATTTGACGACCGATAATTGATGGAACTTTATTGTAATACGTGGAAGAAAAACGGTCTTTAGAAGAGCCGGGCCAACCATAGGCCAAGAACTACCGCGAGAATGCCGATTACAATGCTGGATATCGTATAGAACGAAAAATACAATAATTCACCGTCGCGAAGTAAGTTGTGTTTTTCCAAGGCGAAAGTAGCGAATGTTGTAAACCCTCCACAGAAGCCTGTAGCCAACAGAAGGGTCTGGTTTTCGGTAAGGAAATTATTTTTAAAAGAGAGCCCGATGATAATACCTATGAGCAGGCAACCGATAACATTGACCAAAAAAGTACCTAAAAAAAAATGTTGGAAATAAGGGTTGAAGGTCTTTGATAGGAGATAGCGGAGCATACTACCGATACCACCTCCCAAGAATACGAGCGCTAATTGCTTCATACCCTAAAGGTATAAAACTATACCGCTTTTTTGTACTTGGAAGACGCCAAATCCATCGGATAGATTTTCGATTCGGAAGCCTCTGAAGCCGCTGAATCGTTCTTTTTTGCCTTTTGGTCTATACCGTTAAGACTAAAGATCATCATTATGGCGTTGATACCGATTAAGATAAAAAATACACTGAAAAATGTCATCATGGTTTCGCCCCTTTGTTAACCAAACGTAAAATTATGTTGTTTCTTATGTTATACGGTTAAAAAAGATCGATAAGATGCATGAAATTGCATTTTTACGAAGAATGTAATCTTTGGGTCAGTTTTTAAGGAAATACTTAATTGAGAAGAGAATAAGTAAGAAAATAATGAAGATTATTCCTACCCACTTGACTCCCTGATAATTCTTGGAATGCAATTTTCTGTCTTTTTTATACGATGACGCTATGAAAAAGGTAAATACGACTACAAAAAAAGCGGCAAAAATGATTTGTCCCGTGCTGAACATGCGGTTTTGATTATTTTTGGACAAATCTAATCGAAAACCCATGCAAAAGAAAATAAGTGCCGTAGCACAATTCCACAATTCGTTCGGATTAGGAGTATCGCAAACCATGAAGGCTGACCTGGGGGAATCGAAAAACCAATTACGATTCAATCTAATGGACGAGGAGAACAAAGAGTATCTCGAGGCCGCCAATAACAATAATCTGGTCGAAGTGGCCGATGCCCTTGGTGATATGCTCTATATTCTATGCGGTACGATCCTTGAACACGGCATGCAATACAAGATCGAAGAGGTTTTTGAAGAAATTCAACGAAGTAATATGAGTAAGTTGGGCAGCGATGGCAAACCCATTTACCGCGAGGATGGCAAAGTATTAAAAGGCCCCAACTATTTTAAACCCGATATTCAGGGGGTGTTGGATAAATAAGAAGCTGATTCGACTATGGCCTTATATAGGAGTGATTGTTAGCTCTAGTTATTTTGTTTTTTCCAAATAGCATTTAGTTGCAATTCCATTTCCGTCCAATTCTACCCACAGATATTTGATGTATTCAGGGTCGATATTCCATCCGTATTTCTCTCGCACCAAATATTTTAATTTGCCCTCAGACTCAAGTTCAGGCTTTCCGAGCAATTCCGTCACTTTTGTTTTTTGAAGTCCGATTAAAGTGTCAATTTTAATTAAATCCGTAACCATTTTTTCCCGTTGTTCGGTCATTTGCCAATCCACTTCCTTTTTATTCCATTCAGTAGATTCAAATCGAACTTCTTTTTTACAACTCGTCAAAAGAACAAAGATTGAAATCCAAATTCCGATTCTCATAGTTAAGTTGATTAATAATTAGAGCTAACGACCCAGCGGATAAGCGTGTAGCGTTGCGGGCTTGTCTGCATTTTTTCCAACGTTCTTGTACGTGAAAAGTAGCGGATTTTATGCACTTGTTTTTAGTTTTACAATTACCTTTAATTTGTCCATTAAATTTAGTTTAAGGCATTAAATCGCTATTTTTTATATGGGAGTGTTTTTTATCTCTCGTTGTGTCCCTTTCCCTCAAAAATTTGCGGTTTGGCCTTTTCGATTCTCGAAGCTCTTGTTTTGGACTGTTTGGCTTGTGAAAAGAATAGTAAATAACCTCTTTGGCGTCCTGGTGTTAGGTCATAAAATGCTGTTTCCAATTCAGGATTGTTTTCAAATGCTTGTACGAGTTCTTCGGGTATTTCATATTCCGAAGTCTTTTTCATTTTGACTTCCAAACCTGCCTTTTCCACTTCTATTGCCTCATAAATATAGGCTTTGATAACTGCTTTTAAGTCATTGATTTCTTTTTTATCCGTAAACCGTATTTGTCGGGCCGATTGTACATTTTTGGTCTGTTGCACCAAAATATTTTCGGTATCGTTTAGCAATGCTCCTTTGTGAAAAAGTAAGGCACAATATTCTTTAAATCCGTGGATTAGGACTATGTTTTTACCTTGAAAGGTGTAACAAGGGTGCATCCATTTAAAATCTTCGTCAAGTCCACACTCTAAGCATATTTCTCTCAATAAAACGGTTTCTTCCTTCCAACTCTTGATTTTGTCTATGTATCTGTCAACCTCTTCCATATTTAATTTTGTTTTTGCAGTTCATTGATTTTTCGGTCGTTCGGTCTATAATACCAAGACATAACCGTTACCAAAAGCAAAATAATTGAAGGCATTGCTTCAGTTATTGGTTGCCCAACTGCAATATGTGAAATGGTTGCTCCGGACATTACAAAGAAAAATCCTGCATAAGCCCACTCTTTTAGCAAAGGTCTTTTGGGGATTAAAATGGCGATTACACCTAAAATTTTCCAAGTTCCAAGAATTGACAGCAAGTAAAGTGGGAAGCCAAGTTGGGAAATTATTTCGTTGTATCCACCAATTTGAAGCATTTGCTGTATTCCGCCTGCCAACATTCCAAATGAAAGGAAGATTGTAGAAGCCCAATAGCTTATTTTTTTCGTTTTAGTCATTTTGCGATTATTTTGATTTGGTCAATAGTTCTTCCAATCTGTTATGTGCCCAATTGATACCTAGCTTAAAAGGAAGCTTTAGATTTTGGTCTCTGTGGTTTACGGATTGATAGATTACTTGCTGTTTTATTTTGCTTGTTGTTTCGGTCAATTTTTCGAATTCATAAATTTCGAGTTGAACGCCAAAGGGCATGTTTTCCATTTCAAAAGTCCGAATGATTTTTTCGTTTGTTTTAAAGTCGTGGATCGTACCATTAAATCCGATTTTGTTGCCTTTTGGGTCGGTAGTGGAAAAATGGAAACTTCCATGTTTTTTGAAGTCGAACTTTAGCACTTTTGTTCCCATCCATTGCTCAATAAAATCGGGTTCAATATATGCTTTGAACAAAAGCTCTACTGGTAGGTCAAACGCTCTTGTTATAAGTATTTCCTGTTTGCCGTCTTCGGCTACGACATTCGTTTTTTGTTCCACATTCTAGTTTTTTGATCGATACTTTTTACTCACTTCTTGTCTATTTTATTTTTTGTGTTCGTGAATCTGCGATTTCATTACAGATTCCAATTTGTTAAATCGGTCATCCCATAGTTTCCTGAAAGGCTCGATAAATTCTGCTATTTCTTTCATTCCGTTTGGGTTTAGGTGATAGTAGATTTCTCGCCCTTTTTGTTCCTGTTCCAAAATTTCACATTCGGTAAGGATTTGAATGTGCTTCGAAATGGTTTGCCTTGAATAGTCAAAATTTTCTGCAATGGCTGTCGGTGTCATCGCTTGTAGGGCAACCAAAGAAATTATTGCTCTTCGATTTGGGTCGGCAATGGCTTGGAAAACATCTCGTCTTAATTTCATTACGAAGTTATTTGACTGCAAATATAAGCGCAACCATTTAACTGCACAAATTTTTCATTTTAAATGTTGGGAAATGATGGTCGGTTTTTGGTTCGGTTATATTACCGCCAACGGTCTCGTGTAACTGAAGTTATGGGTTAATATGCGTTATTTTTCGGTTAAGCATTGACGTCAGCAATTTCGAGTGGATTCGGACGTAGTCGAATCCGCCGTAATAGCAGTTATACATTGTAGTGTGTAGTTTTTTTATTCCGTTTCGTATTCCGATTTGTACAATTCCAAAAACTTTGAAGTTAACAGATTTATTTCCTTTTTCTTTTTTAATTTAAAGTCAATATATATAATCAGAAATGGTAAAATGAAAAATGGTATTGGCAAAAACCAATTCCCATAAACTAAAGAAACAATTGAGAAAATTATTCCGATTCCGATAGCAACTTTTACAGCTATATTCATCGGGAACTTGAAGTCAAAATCCAATTCAAATTTGTTTTCATTGTTTAGAATCCCGATTATTCTGTGATTACCTCCAGAATTAAATAATCCGCATTTTCTATTTAATTCAATTCTGTTGGGACTTATATTTCCATCATAAAATCCGTATAGAATTAATTTATTCAGAATATTAAATGATTTCTCGTTATTTGAAATGGTTTCTGTCATTTCTCAAATCACACACAACTAGGTTTATATAAAAGCAAAATACATCGTTATACCACTAAAATAGGGCAAAAACGATGTATTTCTATAAACAACGGTATGTTTCCTAAACCTTAAACCGCCATCCAAAAGGATCTTCGGCACGGTTGTATTGAATATCGGTAATGCGCTTTTTCATGCGAGACGCGTAACTGTTTTCGAGTTCTGGCAAATCATAATCGGTTTCACGATATCCAAAAGTAGCGATCGGTGAAACCACTGCGGCCGTGCCCGCACCGAACATTTCCTTTAACGTACCATTTTTGGCGGCCTCGACCAGCTCGCCCACGGTAATCTTTCGAACCTCGGCGGCAATACCTTCGTCTTTTGCGATTTCCAGTATACTTTTTCGTGTAATGCCGTCCAAGATACGATCACTGGTCGGCCCGGTGATCAACGTGTCGCCGATACGTACGAATATGTTCATGGCCCCGGCCTCCTCGATATTTTCATGGGTATTGTCATCCGTCCAGATGACCTGGTTATACCCTTTTTTCACGGCCAATTGAGTGGGGTAGAACTGACCTGCGTAATTGCCACCAGCCTTGGCATAGCCGACCCCGCCATTGGCGGATCGCGAATATTTCTCTTCGATCAAGACCCTGACCTTTCCGGCGAAATAGGATCCCGAAGGAGCTGTTGCAATAATGAACTTATACTCGTTGGCAGGTGAAGCATGGAATCCGGTGCCCGAGGCGAACATGAATGGACGGATGTACAACGAACTTCCTGCATTCCGGGGTATCCAGTCCTTGTCCAATTGCAATAAGGCCGTCAGACCCTCCATGAAGTATTCTTCCGGTAGTTCGGGCATGGCCATTCGTTTTGCCGAAATATTCAACCGCCTGTGATTGTCCAAAGGACGAAACAGAAAAATTTCGTTGTTTTCATCCTTATAGGCTTTCATTCCTTCGAAAATGGATTGCCCATAGTGAAAAATCTTTGAAGAAGGATCCAAGCTGATGGGTTGGTAAGGCACTATTTTTGGAGCTTCCCAACTTCCGTTTTTATAGTCGCATACCAACATATGATCCGAGAAAATGCTTCCGAACGATAAATTGTCAAAATCGACTTGGCCGATTTTGGAATTTTTTGTCTTTTCGACCGGAATTTTCAATACAGTATTGTTCATTTATCGAAAGGTTTAAAGGTTAAAATTAACCAAATTATCGCTATCAAGGCTTCTTTTTTTGTCCAAAAATGACCAGCTTTGCAGTACAAACAAGATTTTTAACGGATATGAAAAATATTAACATTTTGGTTGTGTTTTTATTGTCTTTTATCGCCTGTCGAGGACAAGAAAAGCTGGAAAAAGAAGAAAACACAGCGGATATTCAATCGCACTATCAATCGTTCGGCCAAAAAATAGGAACTTCCGAGAGTCTTTCGGACCAGGAAATGGCACAAAAATTCGATATGCTGAACGTAAATGATACGTTGAATACCAAATTTACGGCAACGGTAACCGATGTCTGCCAGGCCAAGGGCTGTTGGATGAAACTGTCATTGAACGATAAAGAGGTCATGGTCAGGTTCAAGGATTATGGGTTTTTCGTTCCCATGGATATTTCGGGAAAGGAAGTGGTCGTCAACGGCAAGGCCTTTGTCGAAGCGATGAGCATTGCGGATCAAAGACATTACGCCAAGGATGGCGGCCAATCGGAAGCCCAAATCGCAAAGATCACCCAACCTAAAAAGACCTACAGTTTTGAGGCGGACGGGGTCTTGCTCAAAGAGTGATTTGGAGCGGAAGATCATAACAACAGCGGATGGTTCCCATACCATTCACCTCACCGAATGGGACGAACAGTACCATTCAAAACACGGGGCCATTCAAGAGGCCTATCATGTCTTTATAAAAAACGGACTTTCTCTTTTCGAAAACCGCGAGATTTCGATTCTCGAAATCGGTTTTGGTACTGGGTTGAATGCCCTGATTACTTTTTTAGAAGCGCCAAAACTAGAATTACGGGTACAGTATACTGGAGTTGAGAAATATCCCGTAACCCCTGATGAGGTTAAGGCGCTCAACTATCTTGATGAACTTAGGGCGGGTAAATTCAGGGAACAATTTCAAAGCATGCACGACGGTGCTTGGGAAAAAGACATTTCGATTTCCGACACTTTTCAATTGCACAAAATACAAAAGGACTTCAAAGACCTTGATTTTGAGGATGCCTTTGACCTTATCTATTTCGATGCCTTCGGCGCACGTGTGCAGCCTGAACTTTGGACGGAAACTATTTTTGCCGTTATGTTCAAAGCCCTAAAAAAGAAGGGTATTCTTGTTACGTACGCGGCAAAAGGCAGTGTGCGCCGTGCCATGCAGCAGGTAGGGTTTACCGTTGAACGCCTGCCCGGCCCGCCGGGAAAACGTGAAATGTTACGTGCGGTCAAACACGTTTGTTAAATCGAAACTAAAGTATGACGGCCCGCGGTACGGATATCCTACCTTTGTACCATGAGGTTTTTGATAACGGGGGCGACGGGTTTGATAGGAAGGGAAATTGTGGCACTGTGTCATAAGCGCAATATTGCTGTCAATTACCTAACTACTTCAAAGAAAAAAATAGTTTCCAATGGAAATTACCAGGGTTTTTATTGGAACCCCGATAGCAGGGAAATAGACCTTGAATGTTTCTCGGATGTATCGGTTATCATCAATTTGGCCGGGGCATCCATATCGCAACGATGGACCGATCATTATAAAAAAGAAATCCTTTCCAGTCGGATAGATTCGCTCAAAACCCTTTATAAAGGATTGGAACAAGTAGATTCGAAAAAAATAACCTCGTTCGTTTCGGCTTCTGCAATAGGTATTTATCCAAATTCGTTGGACTCGTATTACACCGAGGATGAAAAATGGGTCGATGATAGTTTTTTGGGCGAAGTGGTGAATGCTTGGGAGCAAGAGGTCGATAACTTTGAAACATTCGACTTCGATATTTCAAAAATACGGATCGGCCTTGTGATTTCGTCCGATGGAGGTGCGTTGCCAAAAATAGCGGGACCTGTCAAGAATTATGTAGGTGCGGCTTTTGGCAGTGGTGAGCAATGGCAATCATGGGTGCATATCGACGATTTGGCCCGTATTTTCCTTTTCGTAATCGAACATGAGTTAAAGGGAGTTTACAATGGTGTTGCCCCAAACCCCGTTACCAATAAAAAATTGGTTCGAGAAATCGCAAAAGTGCTGAATCGACCATTGATTTTGCCGAATGTTCCTAAATTTATACTGAAGACATTTCTTGGAGAAATGTCGTACCTGCTTTTTGCAAGCCAAAGGGTGAGCAGTAAAAAAATAGAGGATGAAGGATTTGTCTTCGACTTCCCCAATATCGGGATGGCCCTGCAAAATACATGTCAAAGTATTACTGAATCACGGTCTTCCAAGGCCCGAACCACCAAAGAATTTCTTTCCTGATATCCCTTAATGGCAACCCAAAGTATTCCAAGCCTGGCAATTGGTTGAATATATTTGGGATTTCCTTGATGACATTTTGACATTTTTAAAGAAATGGCAGTACTTTTGCCATCTGAAAAAACGGAATTAATACTTAGGAAGTCAATGAGCAAGAAAGATAAAGTCGAAGAATTGGATGAATTGGTTTCAGAACCGACTGAAAATATTGATGATCAAGAACAATTTGACGAACAAGAGGGCACTTCAAAGGGGCTAACGGCGGAGGAAGAACTCAGTGAAGAATTGGCCAGGGAAAAAGATAAGTTTTTGCGGTTGTTCGCCGAGTTTGAAAATTATAAACGCAGAACATCCAAAGAAAGGATGGAGCTGTTCAAGACTGCGGGACAGGAAATCATGATTTCATTGTTACCCGTTCTCGATGATTTTGACCGCGCTTTGAAAGAATTGGATAAGGCCGATGACGATGAACTTTTGAAGGGAGTTCAATTGATTCGGGGAAAATTCAAGGAAACATTGAATTCAAAAGGCCTCCAAGAAGTAAGTGTGGAACAGGGCGATGCCTTTGATGCCGAAATTCATGAAGCCATTACCCAAATACCTGCACCTAACAAGAAACTCAAGGGTAAGATTATCGATGTAATCGAGAAAGGATACAGATTGGGCGATAAGATAATACGCCATCCCAAGGTAGTGGTAGGCAACTAAAATCTGGGTATGAAAGAAGATTATTATGAAATATTGGGCGTTGGCAAGAATGCATCCGCGGCCGAAATAAAGAAAGCTTATCGCAAAAAGGCGTTGGAGTTCCACCCAGATAAAAATCCCGGTGATGCCAAGGCCGAGGAAATGTTCAAAAAAGCGGCCGAGGCATATGAGGTGCTGAGCGACCCCAACAAGAAATCGCGCTATGATCAATTTGGTCATGCCGCATTCGAAGGCGGTGGCGGATTCGGTGGCGGAGGTATGAACATGGAGGATATCTTTAGCCAATTCGGTGATATTTTCGGCGGGGCCTTCGGCGGTGGTGGATTTAGCGGTTTTGGAGGTTTCGGCGGTGGCCAACGTAGGGTAAAGGGCAGCAATCTTCGAATACGGGTCAACCTGACCTTGAATGAAGTAGCCAACGGGGTTGAAAAAAAGGTCAAGGTAAGAAGGAAGATCCAGGCCGATGGCGTTACCTATAAAACCTGTTCTACCTGTAACGGCCAAGGGCAAGTTACCAAGGTGACCAATACTATTTTAGGAAGAATGCAGACCGCGGCGACCTGTAGTACTTGTGGCGGAAGCGGGCAGATCTTGGACAAAAGACCAAACGATGCGGATGCGCAAGGGCTTCGCGTGGCCGAAGAGACCGTTTCCATCAAGATTCCGGCAGGTGTGGAGAGCGGCATGCAATTAAAAGTTCCTGGAAAAGGTAACGAGGCGCCCGGCAATGGTGTTCCCGGTGATTTGTTGGTCGCCATTGAGACCAAAGACCACGCTACGCTCAAGCGAGAAGGGGATAACCTGCACTATGACCTCTACATCAGTATTTCGGAAGCAGTTTTAGGCACTTCGAAGGAAATCGACGCCGTCGGAGGAAAAGTAAGGATCAAATTGGAGTCGGGAATCCAATCCGGTAAAATCTTACGGTTACGGGGTAAGGGAATCACTAGTCTGAACGGCTATGGTAGTGGTGACTTACTGGTACATGTCAATGTCTGGACGCCGAAAGAGTTGAATAAAGAACAAAGGGAGTTTTTTGAACGGATGAACGGAGATGGCAATTTCGAGCCTAAACCGGAAAAATCCGATAAATCATTTTTTGAGAAGGTAAAGGACATGTTCTCCTAACAAACTCGTTTTCAGGGTTTCTTTCAATTATGGAAGACACAGTTTTTGGTTTTGAATCGCGCTTGTGGGTTAGTTTGGCGAGAATTTGCGGCTCACCACTTTGTATTTAAATAAAAAACGTATATTTGATTTTAATATTGGGAAACCGATATTAATTTTCTTTTTCATAGCAATTTTTTTCCCATCCTTGATCTGATTGAGGGTGGGTTTTGTTTTTATGGTGTTTTTTGAACCATTTGGCTATCTTTGGACAAATTGCTTTCATGGATAAAATTTTGGTCACTAATGAGGTTACCAAACAGTTTGGAAAATATACTGCCCTCAATAAAGTATCCCTAGAAATCCCGAAAAATAGCATATATGGCCTTTTAGGTCCCAATGGGGCCGGAAAGACTACGCTCATACGTATTATCAACCAAATTACTTTTCCCGATAGTGGTGAGGTCCTTTTTGACGGTGCCCCGTTAAAGCCCCATGATATTACCCTGATCGGATATCTTCCCGAAGAACGCGGGCTTTATAAAAGTATGAAAGTAGGTGAGCAGGCATTGTATTTGGCCCAACTCAAAGGATTGGGCAAGGCGGAAGCCAAAAAACGCCTTAAATTTTGGTTTGACCGCTTGGAAATAGGGGATTGGTGGAACAAAAAAATTCAAGAACTTTCTAAGGGGATGGCCCAAAAAATACAGTTCATCGTTACCGTGCTGCATGAACCTAAACTGCTCATTTTTGACGAACCCTTTAGCGGTTTTGACCCTATCAACGCCAATATCATTAAAGATGAGATATTGAAACTCAAAGCGAACGGCACCTCGATAATTTTTTCCACCCACAGAATGGAATCCGTTGAGGAGCTTTGCGAGTATATTGCCTTATTACATCGATCCGAAAAAATATTGGACGGAAAACTGTCCGATATAAAAAAAGCTTACAAAAACAACATTTTCAGGGTCGGTATCGAAATTGAGAACGGTGAAACTTTTCTACGAGAGTTGGAAGCCAAATTTGAAATAACGTCATCCAATTATAGTTCAGAAGACAGCCAACTCGATTTTACGGTGCAACTACCTTCGGGTGACAGTAAATCAATGTTAAGGTTTCTTTCTGAAAATGGCAATGTCAACCAGTTTTTGGAGACTATTCCATCGGCAAATGAGATTTTTATCAGAACAGTTGAAAGTAAAGGGGTCTATGAATAAACTATCGTTGATCATAAAAAGGGAATATTTGGCCAAAGTGCGCAATAAGTCTTTTGTCATCATGACCTTTTTGAGTCCTATTTTAATGGTAGGTATGATCGTGCTCATCGCTTATTTGACAAAGGTCAACGACAACGGTGAGAAGGTTATCGCGATATTGAACGAAAGTGATTATTTTTCGAACGATTTCAATTCGACCCAGCATACGTCATATATAAAGTTTGACGATATTTCATTGGAGGCCGCTATAGATTCTACGGCCCGATTGGACTATGTCGGATTGTTATACATACCGCATGAAGATGATTTGGAGCGTGTGGCCAACAGCGCTTTTTTTTACACGGGTACTACGCCCAACTCTTCGATAATCGACAAGCTTGAAAACACTTTTAGGGCCAGATTAAGAGAGCATCGATTGCAAGAACTTGGTGTTTCCGCTGAAGAGTTCGCCGGTATGGACAAAAGTTTCGAGATCAAGACATCGACATTCGAGGGCGTGCAGAATCTTAAGGGAATCAACGAGATAAAGGCGGCAATAGGCGGCGGATTCGGATACTTGATCATGATGTTCATTATTATCTACGGCGGTTTTGTGATGCGAAGCGTTATTGAAGAAAAGACCAGCCGCATAATAGAAGTGATTATATCGTCGGTAAAGCCCTTTCAACTGATGTTGGGCAAGATTATCGGTACCTCGTTGGCGGGTTTGACACAATTTGCAATTTGGATTATTTCCGCTGGTCTTTTGTTATTGGTGGCCTTTGCCATTTTTGATATCGATCCATCTGTCTTGAACGCCAGTAGTGATATGACCAATGGTATGGGAGTGCCTTCCCCAATGCCCTCGGCCAGTCAGACGATGAATTTATATGCCCAGGAAATTTTCCGGATACCTTGGGTGATGTTAATCTGTTTTTTTGTTGTCTACTTTATTTTGGGGTATTTGATATACAGTTCCATATATGCGGCGATTGGTGCCGCCGTTGACAATGAGACCGATACGCAGCAATTCATTTTTCCTATTATCTTACCATTGATACTGGCCATTTATGTTGGTTTCTTTTCGGTCTTTAACAATCCGCATGGCCCGATTGCGGTAGGTTTCTCATTGTTTCCGCTCACATCGCCTATCGTTATGCTTATGAGATTGCCAGGAGGAATCGGCGAGGGAGGGGTTCCAGTTTGGCAATTGATAACGTCCATTTTGTTGTTAATCGCTACCTTTATTGGTATCGTTTGGTTGGCCGCGAAAATATATAGGGTGGGTATTTTGATGTACGGTAAAAAACCGAGCTACAAAGAATTGTTCAAATGGCTGAAGTACTAGCATGAATCAGGAAGAACCGAGCAAGGTAAGGGAAATTATTGAAGAGGATATCTGGGGTGCCGTGAAGGAATTCTTGGATATCGGCCTGCATATCGGCGAAGGCGAAAACCGTATAGATATTACCATAGGGCTGCTTCTGTTACTTACCATTGCGTTTATAGTCACCAGCTTTTTTCTGAAATGGCTGCGACAATTGTTCACGCGAAAAATGGTAGCGGATGACAAGCTCAAGTTCATCAGTATCTTCAAGTTCATAAAGTATGTCGTCTATTTGGTGGTAATACTTTTTACCATGAGTGCGGCGGGTATCGATATTACGTTGTTGATAACGGCCTCGGCTGCGCTATTCGTTGGTTTGGGACTTGCGTTACAAGAACTTTTTCAGGATGTTATCGGCGGTATTTTCATAATCTTGGATAAATCACTACACGTAGGAGACATCGTCGAAGTTGACGGCAAAGTAGGAAAGGTTTTTGATATAAAATTAAGGACTACAAGGGCGATTACCAGGGATGATAAAGTAGTGATAGTTCCCAACCATAAGTTCATAAGTGATATTGTATACAATTACACTCAAAACCATAAAACGACCCGTGAAAATGTAGTTGTCGGTGTCGCATATGGAAGCGATGTAAAACTGGTAACCAAGATATTGGAAGACATAGCCAACAATCATAAAGGGGTTTTAAAGAACCCCAAACCATTCGTGCTATTCGATGATTTTGGCGACTCCGCCCTAATGTTCTCGATTAATTTCTATACGAACGACAGTTTTGGAGACCCACGCATAAAAAGTAATATTCGCTACAGAATCGATGAAGAATTCAGAAAGAACAATATCACGATACCTTTTCCTCAGCGGGATATACATATTTACCAAAAAAATCCGTTTCAACATAGTGCAGTGGCAAATACAGATAAGGAATGGGGATTAGGAGACGATTGATCGTCGCGAGCTTTTCGGTATGTTGCCTTCTTGCGAGATATGGATTTTCTCAAACTCCCGATGTCTTCCGCCTTGAATATATGCTCATGCCAAGGAATGATGCGGGGGCCAAACTATCTCGGATCAAGTTGGTAGCACATATCCCTATCAAAGTTCGTGATAGCAATAATATTGTGGTTGGAGTGGAATATAACCGTTTGACCTACGATCTTCAAAGAGATGATATTATGTTGGGCGATGAAGGTTTGAGCTACTTGCATGTAGTAGATCTTAATATGGCCTACGTACTTAAGTATAATGAAGATTGGCGGTTTGTGGGGGTATTGACACCACGTTTGGCATCAACTTTGACAAATCCCTTGGAGAACGGCGACTTTTCGATCAATGCGACCGTCGGCGCGTTTAGAGATAGACAGAAAATACCCAAGCCGGAAAGATTGGTGTTAGGCATTGCCTATAACTCTACGGTAGCATTGAGGGTTCCTTTGCCAATAATCTACTATGAAAAAAGGTTTCATCAAAGTTGGACTTATGTGGTCGGGGTACCAAAAACAGGATTAAAGTTTCATTTTAAGGAACAGAACATCGTTCAGACCGAATTTATTTTGGATGGTTATTTCGTAAACTTACAGAACAGTACAGTTTTGCCCGATGCCGGCTTTGCTTCGTCGATTTCCTCATCGGCGGCATTGGTTACATTGGGATATTCCCGCAATCTGAACAAGACCATGTCGTTCTATGGTTTTTTGGGCCATACGTTGTTTCAAAGCGGGGTCTTGAGAGATAGCGATAGAAATGATATTTTTACATTGAACGACAAACCCAGCTTCTACTTTAGAACAGGATTTAGAATTGGATTATAAACAGAAAGATTATGCCTAAAATTTTGGTCATTGAAGATGAATCGGCAATACGCAGGGTGTTGCTTAAAATACTCTCGGAAGAAAGCGATACCTATGAGGTAGAAGAGGCCGAAGATGGCCTAAAGGGCCTTGAGGCTGTCAAAAATAATGATTACGACCTCGTGCTATGCGATATCAAGATGCCCAAAATGGATGGTGTCGAAGTACTTGAAGCCAGTAGAAAGATAAAACCAGAGGTTCCATTTATAATGATTTCGGGTCATGGCGATCTTGATACGGCGGTTAACACGATGCGTTTGGGTGCTTTTGATTATATATCGAAGCCTCCAGATCTTAATCGTTTGTTGACCACCGTGCGTAATGCCCTCGATCGCAAAGAATTGATTGTCGAGAATAAAATTCTAAAGAAAAAGGTCGGCAAGAACTACGAAATGGTTGGTGATAGCGAAGCGATTACCAATATTAAGGAAATGATCGAGAAAGTGGCCCCGACAGATGCCCGGGTACTGATTACGGGATCCAATGGTACCGGTAAGGAACTCGTGGCGCATTGGATCCATCAAAAGAGCCAACGAAACAAAGCTCCTTTTATTGAAGTGAATTGTGCTGCCATTCCATCGGAACTGATAGAAAGTGAACTTTTTGGTCATGTAAAGGGAGCTTTTACTTCAGCTGTCCGCGATAGGGCCGGTAAGTTTGAGGCGGCCAACAAGGGCACCATTTTTTTGGATGAAATAGGTGATATGAGTCTTTCTGCCCAAGCCAAAGTATTGAGGGCACTGCAAGAGAACAAAATTTCTAGGGTGGGTACCGACAAGGACATTAAAGTTGATGTTAGGGTGGTTGCCGCGACGAACAAAAATTTACAACAGGAAATAAAAGATGGTAAGTTTCGGGAAGACCTTTATCACCGTTTGGCCGTAATATTGATCAAGGTCCCGGCATTGAACGATAGACGCGATGATATTCCGATGTTGATTGATCATTTTGCACAAAAAATAACTTCGGAACAAGGTATAGCCCCAAAGGTGTTTTCCAACAAAGCAGTCAATTTGTTAAAGAGTTATGATTGGACCGGAAATATCAGGGAATTGCGAAATGTAGTGGAACGATTGATTATTTTAGGCGGAAAGGAAGTTTCGGAAGAAGATGTGAAGTTGTTTGCCAGTAAATAATCGTACCGATCAATTGCACCCGTTTAATTTTTGGAGTGCGGTTACGGTGATTTCCTTGGTTCTAAGGTTATAATATTTTTTACCGTCGGATAAATTTGGTTTCAAAAGCTCTGCCTCGCAGATACCGA
This sequence comes from Bacteroidia bacterium, assembly GCA_030428705.1. Classification (GTDB taxonomy): domain Bacteria; phylum Bacteroidota; class Bacteroidia; order Flavobacteriales; family Flavobacteriaceae; genus Meishania. Next base: position 193,574 of record JAUIDI010000002.1, on the reverse strand, counting down.
TTACCCGAGTTGCGTAGGCACGGGCCTCCTTACAATCCACTGATGTTACGATTTCGTTCAGCGAAATTTCATAGTCCATTAAGGAAACATCTATTTTTTGGTGTAATAGTTCTTCCGAGGAAATGCTCTTGGGTGTTCCCAAATCTTTTGAACCGACGGTATTCATGGCAAGTACGTCGTCCGGGTACTTGTTTTTATGAAACTCGTGGTTTTCCAATGCTTCAATGCTTCCAAAAATATTTTTTAGGGCGTTTCGCAAATGTTCTTTTGCTTTGTTCAAACTTGACGTTCTAACGGCTTTTTTAATATTTTCTTTTCCCTCGGAAATGAAAATGTCGGCATCTTCGCATCCACATTTATCGAGATCATCTTTGGTTTTTTCAATAGCATTAAGGGCTTTGTAGGTAAAAAAGCGAACTTTGTTCAAGTCGTTTTCAGAAATACCTTTTTCGGCCTGCACTTTAGCGAAACCCAAATTTGAGCCAGCATACTCACATGCCCTATTAGGTCTAAAAGAGGAAAAAAGGCAAATTGCCAAAAGACCTGCCAATGTGTAGAATTTCTTCATAAGATCATCGGTTTTTGAATTGGTAAAATTTGGGAATCTTACATTGTAAAATTACGCCAAGGAACACATCGAGCCCCTATTTTTTCGATGGAACGGAGTCGAATGCCGACAAATTGGACAAAGCGGTTTTTAACACGGGTAAACGGTCATTTTTTTTAACATAATCTGCATTTCACCGATCATTTACTTTATATTCGGAGCATGAAAATGCCAAATATCAATAGGTTCAAAGTCGATAATGACATCAAATTGTCAAATTGTCCAACTAGGGATGATTTGGGAGCTTCAAAAAAAGAACTAAAGAAATACTTGGAAACGACCCGGGAAATGTTGGGCGAATTTCAAGATACCCTCTATGCCCATGGAAAATACAGTGTTTTGGTATGTCTACAAGGTACCGATACAGCTGGCAAGGACAGTTTGATTCGAGAAGTATTCAAAGATTTCAATGCACGGGGTGTCGTAGTGCATAGTTTTAAAGTGCCGACCGAACTTGAATTGAAGCATGATTATATTTGGAGGCATTATATTGCATTACCGGCTAGGGGCAAGTTTGGGGTTTTCAATCGTACCCATTACGAAAATGTGTTGGTCACCAGGGTCCATCCAGAGTATATATTGGGAGAAAATATTCCTGGTATTCATGAAGTATCCGATATTGACCAGCAATTTTGGGACAAGCGGTTTGAGCAGATCAATAATTTTGAAAGACATATTGCCGATAATGGTACGATCGTCTTTAAGTTTTTTCTACATCTTTCAAAAGAAGAACAGCGACAACGTTTACTTCGAAGATTGGCACTCCGACAAAAAAACTGGAAATTTTCCCCAGGTGATTTAAAAGAACGCGAGCTTTGGGACAAGTATCAAGAGTGTTATGAAGAGGCCATCAATAGAACTTCGAAGCCACATGCGCCTTGGTATGTAATTCCTTCGGACAACAAAAATGCGGCTAGGGTAATCGTCGCTTCCATATTGCTTCAAGAACTAAAAAAATATGCCGATATTCAAGAGCCTGAGCTTGACGATAAGATTAAAGAGCATCTTGAAATATATCGGAGTCAGCTTGAAAAAGAAAAAGAATGAGAAAAATATTGATCTTATTGGTTTTGGCCACGCTACAGACTTTTGCCCAATCTGAGGATGAAACTCAGATCAAAGCCATTTATAATGCCGCACTGACCAAGGGAAAGGCCTATGATTGGTTGAATCATTTGTCGAATCAAATTGGTGGTAGACTATCCGGTTCGGTACAAGCGCAACAAGCGGTTGACTACACCAAGGTACAATTGGATTCTCTAGGGTTAGATCGTGTCTGGCTACAACCTGTGCTTGTGCCCAAATGGGTCAGGGGAACGCCCGAATATGCATTTATCGAGACTTCCCCCGGTCTGACCAATACCGTTCCCATTTGTGCCCTGGGCGGATCGGTCGCCACTCCGCCTGCCGGAATCAAGGCGAATGTTGTCGAGGTCAAGGGTGTCGAAGAATTGGTCGAACTTGGTCGGGCCAATATCGAAGGAAAAATAGTGTTTTACAACCGCCCGATGGACCCGACGTTGATCAATACTTTTCAGGCCTATTCGGGTTGTGTGGACCAGCGATATTCGGGAGCCCTTGAAGCGGGTAAGTATGGAGCTGTAGGTGTAATCGTTCGGTCAATGAACCTTCGGCTTGACGATTACCCCCACACGGGTTCGATGTCGTATGGTGAATTACCCAATAACGAACGAATTCCTGCCGCCGCAATAAGTACCAATGGGGCCGATTTTCTAAGCGCGACCTTGAAACTGAATCCTGGGATAAAATTCTATTTTAAACAGAATTGCAAACAGTTGGAAGACGTAGAATCGTATAATGTTATTGGAGAGATTAAAGGAAGTCGCTACCCGGATGAAATCATGGTGGTCGGAGGTCATCTCGATTCATGGGATCTTGGCGATGGCGCCCATGACGATGGTGCCGGGTGTGTTCAGAGTATGGATGTTCTGAACCTCTTGAAAATAACAGGTTATCATCCCCAAAGAACCCTGCGGGTGGTACTGTTCATGAATGAGGAAAACGGAATGCGTGGAGGTAACAAATATGCGGCCATAGCCAAAAGCATTAGGGAAAGACATGTATTTGCACTAGAAAGCGATGCAGGTGGTTTTACACCGCGTGGTTTTTCTTTTGACTGTACTCCTGCAAATTTTGATCGTGTTATGGGTTGGAAAGAGCTTTTTGCACCGTATAGCGTACATGCTTTTGAAAAAGGTGGCAGTGGGGCCGATATTGGCCCTTTGAAGAACGGCGAGATTGTTTTGGCAGGCCTGAGACCAGACTCGCAACGATATTTCGATCACCACCATGCAGAGAACGATACCTTTGAGCATGTCAATAAGCGCGAATTGGAATTGGGTGCGGCAACAATGGCGAGTATGGTTTATCTCTTTGACAAATATGGTATTGTCATAGAATAGTTTCAAAAAAAAGGGCTCACGATTATACTTCCAAGTAAGCGCTTACTATATATTTTGTTGTTTTGCGCTAGGTATGTCCGGATTCTATTTCTAAGGGGGTATGTAACTTATTTCCTTATCTTTGCCCCTCATTAAAAAGAGCAAAATGGAAGACGGAATCTACGCAAAATTCAATACCTCGAAAGGGGAAATAGTGGTTAAACTTACTCATGATAAAACCCCGGGTACGGTAGGTAATTTTGTCGCCCTTGCAGAGGGAAATCTAGAAAACAGCGCCAAATCAAAAGGAGAGCCTTATTATGATGGATTGAAATTTCACAGGGTCATACCTGATTTTATGATTCAGGGAGGTTGTCCACAGGGAACGGGTATGGGTGATCCCGGTTATAAATTCGACGATGAATTTCATGGTGACCTTAAACATGAAGGTCCGGGGGTCTTGTCGATGGCGAACGCCGGCCCGGGCACAAACGGAAGCCAGTTTTTCATTACACATGCGGCTACGCCTTGGTTGGATAACAAACATACGGTGTTCGGTCATGTAGAAAGCGGTCAAGAAATTGTTGATTCCATAGAACAGGGCGATAGTATTGTAAGTCTTGAAATCGTTAGAATAGGCAATGAAGCCCAAAATTGGGAGGCCAAAAAAGCCTTTGAAGATTTCAAAAGTTCAAAAGAAAAACGCCTCGCTGAGGCGAAAGCCAAACAGGAAGCCGAACTGGATAAAGTTGCTGTGGGATTCGACAGGACGGATAGTGGACTCCGATACAAGATTATTCAAAAAGGAAATGGTTCAAAAGCAAAAAAAGGCCAAAAGGTATCCGTTCATTATGAGGGAGCTCTTTTGAGCGGGCAAGTATTCGATTCTTCCTATAAAAGAAAGGAACCCATCGATTTTCAGCTTGGAGTAGGTCAGGTAATACCGGGTTGGGATGAAGGCATTGCTCTTCTAAATGTCGGGGACAAGGCGCGTTTTGTGATTCCCTCTGATTTGGCCTATGGAGAGGCCGGAGCAGGAGGTGTAATTCCTGCCAATGCGACCTTGTTGTTCGATGTTGAATTAATGGATGCGGTATGAGTTGTTGATCAGATTTAACTGTCCAACATAAAAAGGCCGGTACGAGAACTTCGTACCGGCCTTTCTGGTATTAATTGTTCAAGCCTAAAGTTTTTTAGCCAAACTTATTGTTCAAGGCCTATTTCCTGAATTGTCAAATTCTACAGAACTGAATTTTATCAGCGCAATATTCAATACTATTAGAATAGCAAAAACTATAAGAAAAGTTATCATAGTTTAGATTTTGGGGTCTAAAAACTAGGTTAATATAATAATTAACGTCTACAATTACTGATTATTGTGCTTTTTTGTAAGAAAAAATTTACATAGTTATGAATTCTATTAGATAAAAGATAATAGAATCAACGACAATAGCTTGAATTTTGGTTGGATTTGGGAGTTTGTAGCAACTAACCTTGGACATTCTTCACTGGTCGATTTATTTGTGAGTTGAATAAATGATAAATGGATGGGATAATTAAAAATTATCGCGTAAATCAACACTTAGAAGAAGAATAATTAGATTAAATACGATAAGAAAAAACAAAATGGCAAAAAAGGCAATCATGGGGCGTACCTATTACGAAACATAAAATCTATGCCCTAATAACAAACTTGAGACTTAAAACCCTACCGAAGATTATAAGTAAATTATTTCCCTACCGTGATTTTTTAGTGTCTTCCAAGCTAATGACCAGTAAGATTATGTTGATAATGAGAAGTGTAAAAAGAATTCCGAAAAAAGTCAGCATACAGTATTTTGGTTTTCTGGGGAAAACATATTAAAGGTTGTCTTTAAGATTGGGGAGGGTGAAAAAGGTTGCGTTAAAAACGGTGCAAATTTACAAAAATGTATTCCAAAAACTGGTTTTGAACTTAAAATTCATAAAAAAACCCTGACAATTTTGTCAGGGCTATCTTATAAAAAAAGTTTATACCTACCTAGTCAACTACTTTCACATTAACGGCGTTCAATCCTTTTTTACCTTGTTGTAGTTCAAATTCCACTACATCACCTTCTCGAACTTCATCGATCAAGCCAGAAATGTGTACAAAATGATCTTCGTTTGAACCGTCTTCAGTGATAAATCCATATCCTTTGGAATCATTGAAGAACTTAACTGTTCCTTTACCCATAATAATAAAAATTAAAAATTAATTAAAGCGCAAAGGTACTGTTAATTAATTTAACCAAAGGATATTTACAATTTTATCTTTACGTTAAGGTTAAACAGTAGGATCGGGTGTCATGCGCAAATATGGTTTTATTTCCTCTACCCCCTTTACGAATATTTCCCTGGCTTCCTGCGTAGGAATAGCTGGGCTCACGACCACGTCTTGCCCGTTTTCCCAGTTTGCCGGCGTGGCGACCTTATGATATGCCGTTAACTGTAGCGAGTCTATCACCCTTAGCAATTCATAAAAATTACGCCCTGTTGATGCAGGGTAGGTAAGTATTAGCTTTACAGTCTTATCAGGCGCGATTATGAATACCGAACGCACGGTAAGGTTATTGTCCGCATTTGGGTGTATCATATCATAAAGGTCGGAAACCTTTTTGTCCTCATCTGCAATGATGGGAAAGTTCACGGTCGTTTGTTGCACTTCATTTATGTCTTTGATCCATTCGTTATGTGACTCGGCACCATCTACACTCAATGCAAGCATTTTAACGTTTCGCTTGTCGAACTCGCCCTTGAACTTGGCCGCGGTACCCAATTCGGTCGTGCAGACAGGCGTAAAATCTGCAGGATGGGAGAATAGGATACCCCAACCATCGCCCAGATAGTCGTAAAAATTAATGGGACCCATTGAACTGTTCGCCGTAAAATCGGGGGCTTTGTCGCCCAATCGTATTGTTGCCATTTTAAAAGTTTTAGAGATGAATAATTATTATCCTACAAATTTAGTAGATTATTGTCGGCTATCTTTTTTTCATCGTTAAAAATGTATTAAATTTTGAATTTCGTCGATGCCGTTTCAAAATGGAATCTGTATTCAAAGTATTCCTGATTTTACGGTTCGGATTGTTTTTCTTTTTTATTTTTAGGGAATGGAAAATATAGCATTGGATAAGCTTCGATACCCAATAGGAAAGTTTGAGCGACCAGAACCAATAACGGGTGAAAATGTACAGGAATGGATTCAAGTCTTGGAAGATTTACCCGGTAAATTGCACAATTTGGTGAAAAATCTTTCCGAAGAACAACTGGATACCCCGTATCGTCAGGACGGTTGGACAGTCCGACAAGTCGTACATCATATTGCAGATAGCCATCACCACAGTTATACTCGTTTTAAATGGTCGTTGACCGAAGAAAGTCCGTTGATCAAAGCGTATCAGGAAAAAGATTGGGCCGATTTGTTCGATACCAAAACCGCACCTATCGAACTTTCGCTTGATTACCTAAAAGCACTTCATGCCAAGATGGTTTTTCTGCTGAGGGGACTCTCAAACGATGACTTACAAAAATCGTACAGACATCCTGAAGATGGTTCGACGGTAACGGTAGAGGAGAATATTGGAAAATATGCCTGGCATAGCCGCCATCATTATGCCCATATAGAAGGACTTCTTAAAAGAAATGGTTGGCTATGACCCTTTTAAGTTAAGATTTTTCGCCTCCCTCCGGGCCATAGAAAATTACCCAAGTCGAAAAATCGTCGGTAAAATTCTCGAAGCGATGTTCGACTCCGGCAGGCACAAAAAGAAAATCACCGGGAGAGAAATTCATTTTGACACCACCGTTTAAAAATTCACCGCTTCCTGAAATAATAACATATACTTCGTCACGTGTGTGTGGCTGCTGTAGATCGATTTTTTCAGGTTTGTATACTTCCACAGAAAGTGTTCCGTGTTCGAAAACAGGGAGAAATGGTGAACTTTCGCCGACTAGCTTATTCAAAGCCTCGTTTTTATCTATTTTCATCGCCGCTTATTTATGCCCATTTGATATTACAACCGATACTCGGTTTTTGATTCGGATCTATTTCATCTCCGGCAAGTAGTGCGTCCATGGCATTGCGCAGATCGGTTCCTGTAACAGGAATTCCGTTTCCGGGTCTAGAATTATCCAATTGTCCCCGATAAACAAGTTTCAGGCCCGAATCGAACAAGTAGAAATCGGGTGTACAGGCCGCATCGTATTTTTTTGCAATTTCTTGGTCGGCATCGTAGAGGTAAGGAAAACCATAACCTTCTTTTACGGCAACTTGCCGCATTAGATCAGGTGCATCTTGCGGATAATTGATAATATCGTTGCTTGAAATCGCAACGAATCCGATGTCTTTGGACCGGTATTCATGGGCCATTTTCGAAATTTCAGGGTTCACATGTTTTACAAAAGGGCAATGATTGCAGATGAACATGATAACCGTGCCTTTATTCCCCTTTAAGGATTGAAGTGTCAAAAACTCATCGGTTAAGGTATCCAAAAGTTTAAAATCGGGAGCAATTGTTCCTAGGGGAATCATATTACTGGGTGTTCTTGCCATTTCAAATCGATTTAAAGGATTTTAAAGTTAAAGGTATTTGTCAAATTAATTTGCGAGGCTGCCAATTTTTTAATCCCATGATTTACTTAAAAGCTTCGAATTATTTATATTCGATTGTCTTATATTGCACACGTTCTTCAATAGGGGCACCGTGAAATCTCACTTGTGTAATCGTTATGAAAGACCTTGAAATCACTTTGCTTTTTGACAGACACCATTCTCGATAACGTTCATATTAATTTTGACACCGAATCTTTATGGTTGATGAACATGGCCTTGGCCTTGGTCATGTTCGGTGTGGCTCTTGAAATTTCAAAAGATGATTTTAAACGATTGTTCGAAAACCCTAAGTCCATTTTTACGGGTGTAATCAGTCAATTTGTTTTGTTGCCCACAATTACCTTTGTAATGGTCTGGTTTATCGACCCCTTGCCTAGTATTGCTTTGGGTATGTTTATGGTCGCTGCATGTCCGGGCGGTAATGTCTCGAACTTTATAGCTCACGCGGCGAAAGGAAATTCAGCGCTTTCGGTCAGCCTGACCGCGATAGCAACTTTGTTGGCAGTGGTTATGACTCCTTTGAATTTACAATTATGGGGGTCACTGTACGAACCGACGGCCCTATTGTTAAAAGAGGTCGCCATTTCACCGTTCGAAATGGTCAAATTAGTTTCCTTATTGTTGGGGTTGCCTTTGATATTGGGTATGCTGGTAAATCACACCATGCCGATTCTAGCTTCAAAAATGGCAAAGGTGTTGAAGGTGGTCTCCATACTATTCTTTATTTCTTTAGTGTTCTTGGCTCTTTATAATAACCATGAAATCTTTTCAGAGTATGTGTTTTATGTTTTTTGGATCGTATTGATCCACAACCTTTTGGCGTTCACCGCTGGTTTCTCATTAGCGAAGTTTTTGCGATTGTCACAAAGTGATGTTCGATCCATTACCATAGAGACCGGCATTCAGAATTCGGGATTAGGACTTTTACTCATCTTTACATTTTTTGATGGTTTGGGCGGCATGGCCTTGTTGGCCGCTTTTTGGGGTATTTGGCATTTGGTATCAGGCTTGATTTTGGCGGGCTTTTGGGGATATAGACCGATAAACGAAGAAAAACTGGTTTGAAGAAGTTCGGATACAATCTGGTCAAGATATGGATAAGGACGAGTCTTTATCTCTTCTTTGGAAAGATAAAAGTTTCAGGGTTGGGTAATGTGCCAAAGGACAAACCTGTACTATTTCTGCCCAATCATCAAAGTGCTTTGTTGGATGTTCTTTTGATTGCAGTTGACTGCAACAGGAAGCCTTACTTTTTGACACGGTCCGATATATTCAAAAACAAGATTTTAATAGCGGTTTTCGATTTTTTTCAAATGATTCCGATTTATCGTATTCGTGACGGACGTGACTCGTTAAAGAACAATAATGTCATTTTTGAACGATGTGCACAACTTTTAGGTCAGGGCGAAGCGATTCTTATGTTTCCCGAGGCGAACCACAATCTAAAACGTAGGGTGCGACCTTTGAGCAAAGGTTTTACCCGTGTTTTGTTCGCGGCTTTGGAGAAGTATCCTGAATTGGACATTCAATTGGTTCCGGTCGGGTTGAATTACCAAAATGCCGAAATCTTTCCCGATCGGGTCGCACTTTATTTTGGGGAGAACATCTCGATTCAAGGTTTACTCTTAAAAAACGATATTCCGGGATCCACACAAAAAATCAAGGATACGGTCGCCGCGGCCTTAAAAGGTTTGACGACCCATGTCGAAGATGATTCGGAGTACGAAAACATCATATCTTGGCTTGATGCCCAAGGCATGGATTATTTGAACCCCCAAGAGGTCAATGGAACTATTTCGAATTACGATGCGAACAATCCTCAGTCAAAAAATGTTTCAAGACCATCGTATGCCCGCAATATTTTAAAGGGAGTATTTGTACTTCTCAATTTTCCTGTGGTATCGGCTTGGCGACTTCTGATCAAGCCAAAAGTTTGGGAACCCGAGTTTACGGGTACCTTGCGATTTGCATTCGCATTATTTGCTTACCCGATATATTATATCATTATATTCATCCTTCTGACCGCCACCTCAAATTCTGGATCGGCGCTTGTAGTAGTAACAAGTGTATTTTTTTTCAACTGGATCTACACCAGAATCGGATAACGCTTCAAGAACAGGCAGACAAAGAATGTTGCCTACATCATTTCCCCAAAGAAAATCGCATTCATCAATAATTTGTTAGTACCATACCAAAAAGCGCGAAAATTGGTATTATCTGTAAAGACGATTACCCTGCCTTTACCAAGTCTTTTTACAACGAACGGCACCGAATTTGTAATGAGCTCGGCATTTTCTTCCGAGATATAACCGCTTAGAAGCGGGTTATCGGTATATTGGATCGGGTTGTTATAGCTTTGCTTATCAGGGGTAATATAAACGTTCGAATTTCGAAATAGGGCCAACCTGTTATTTTTATATCCAAAGTTGATAGGGTGCGAGCGATCTAACTTTGCCTCAAAAATCGCTCCTCCGGTTACCTGGGCACCATTGTACGCCCCCTTCTGATCAAAAGAAATATTTTTGGCGACCCTGGTCGTATCTTTTTTGAACTTCAGTTTTAAAAATTCGTTCTTGTCAAGCCATTCGGCCACATTGGTGTATCCGATCAAAGTGCCGCCTTCTTTGACCCATTCCTTTAATTTGTCGGCATTCTTTTTGCTCAAGGCCGAACCCCAAGATCGAGGTAGTATAATGTCGGTGTAAGAGCTTAAGTCGACCCCGCCGAAATACTCGGTATCCAGCTTGGTCAATTTCATATTGTACCGGGTATCGAACAGATGCCAGATTTCACCCGCATCGTACGAACGGACCCCACCGCCGACCAAAATCGCGACCTTCTGTTTTTTGATGGGATCAAAGTCATTACTGCCCAAATCGATACCCTTGGTCAAACCGGTACCGACGGCGGTTATACGCAAGTGACTTTCTTCTGCAACGGTGGATAAAAAGGAATGGAGCTGCGACGTATCCAATACCTGATTTTGGACAGGAATCATAATGGTACCGTAATCATAATTTTTTCCTTCCAAAGAAAAAGGAGATTTAGCAACCTTGGCGCGAATACCTTTATTCACTATTTTATTCAATGCCTTGGGGGTATAATACTCGTTCCATTCGAACAGATAGGCATAGTTGCTTTGCTTGTCAACACCGCCAGATAGGGCAGGTAGTTCAGAAATCTCTGCGCCCATACGTGATGTCGAGCCCAACTCGCTATAATCCACATTGAAGGCTAACGGAAAGGTCCAAGCCGAAATATCATAAAAAAGACTGTCGGTAAAAGTGGTACGCTTTTCGAACATGGCCTTGATCAATCTCGGATTCTTTTGGGCCATGGGCACCACATAGGCATTTCCTTTTTTATATGATTTACCTCCTAATGACGCATCGTTTTCCAATGCATGTACCTTTATTTTATGGCGTTTAAGAATCTCAGCGAGATGCCATGCCTTGGCGGCATCTTTACTGTCGCCAAAAACAATGGCCTTGGTTTTGGTTTTTGCGGACTCGGAACGCATTCCTGAATAAAAATCGCGTTGGTATGACAGGATTTTTGTCCGCATATTTTGAGCTGCCTCGATGGTCGATAGGGCGGTGGTGAACTGATTTCTTATCGTAAAGGGAAAGGTAAGTGTTCCGTTTTCACTTTCTTGAATATGCCCCCGTGAGCTTCCTTGCTCGAATAGAATACCAATGCTTCCGTTGACATCGGGAAAAGTAGAGCCTTTTCCATAATAATAATCGTCGTAGTTTTCTTCTGAATAATATAGTGACCCTATTTTGTCCAATGCCTTTGCGTGGTAGGTGCCGATTTCGGCGGTCAGCTCCTGGTTTATTTTAGGGGTCAACGGATGGACCCTGGTCGGTTCGCCCGGCTGGAAAAAGAAGGTTGAATTCGTTCCCATTTCATGGTGGTCTGTGAGTATATTGGGCAACCATTTGTGAAACGTTTCGATACGGGCGCGACTTTCAGGAAGCTGAACTGGTAACCAATCACGGTTCATATCGAACCAATAGTGGTTGGTACGGCCTCCGGGCCAAACCTCGTGATACTCCCTTTCATTCGTATCGGAATTTAGATTGATACTCTTGTTCGTATTTGCCCAATAGGCAAATCGTTGTAATCCGTCAGGATTGAAAGATGGATCCATCAAAATGACCAAATCGTTCAGCATTGATTCGATTTCGGGCCCTTGCGCTGCCGCAAGATAATAGGCATACGCCAGTCCGGCATTGGCACCGCTTGGCTCGTTGCCGTGAATCGAAAAACCCTGATAGACCACTATGGGCATATCTTCGATCGATAATGAGTTAGCCTCGTTCTCGGTAAGGGCTATATGGTCTTCTCTTATTTTATCAATGTTCCGATGGTTTTTGGGAGAAGTAACGGTCAACAGAAGGATGGGTCTTCCTTCGAAAGTCGATCCACGATTTTCAATGGAAATCCGATCGCTCGCTTTTGCCAGGGTCTGCATATAAAACATCAGCTTATCGTGCGTTACGTGCCATTCGCCCACTTCATGGCCGATAATCTCCTTAGGGGTGGGAATCGACTCGTCATATGTGATGTTCTGCGGTAAATAATAATTGAGATCAAGTGTTTGTTGGGCGAAGCTTGATTGTAGGATGCCAATTGCAAAAACGAGAATTAAATTTTTCATATGTATTTTTGTAAGTCTTTAAAAATAAAAAAAACGACCCTATCAAAAGGGCCGCAAGTTGTTTATTGATAAGGTCATTGTTTAAATGTCGTCAAAGTCGACATCGGTAAAGTTTTCAGTCGATTTTACTTCCCCATTTTCTATTGGAGCTTCGATATTTTCTTCTTTTTTGAAATCTTTTTGATGTCTTTCAGAGATTACTTCGCTTCCTTTTTCACCGATTATATAGTCCATCATTTCTTCAACATGCTCCCTAAAAGCACTAAAATCTTCCTTGTATAAATAGATTTTATGTTTTTTATAGTGAAAAGAACCATCATCGTGGGTGAATTTTTTGCTTTCGGTAATGGTAAGGTAGTAGTCGCCGGCCTTAGTACTTCTGACATCGAAGAAATACGTTCTTCTGCCCGCCCTTAAAACTTTCGAATAAATCTCTTCTTGATCCATTAAATCTCTATCGCCCATTTTGTGTGGTATATGGTTCCTAACGGTGAGTAATTATTCCATCAAAAATGAAAAAAAAATGCTTATGGAGCAACAATTTTTCAGTTTTCTTTCTCCGAAAGCTGATTGCGATAAAGTTCGCTGTAGTAACCTTCGACACCGTTCAGTTGGTCATGTGTCCCTTCTTGGAGCAACTTTCCGTCTTCAATAACAAGTATTTTATCTGCATTCTTGGCCGAAGAGACCCTATGGCTTACGATGAGCGTCGTTCGATTTCTTGATGCCTTTTTAAGGTTGTTCAAAATTTCTTCTTCGGTTTCGGTATCCACCGCCGAAAGGCAGTCATCGAATAGGTAGATCTGCGGCTCTTTGATCAAAGCCCTGGCAATCGAAACCCTTTGTTTTTGTCCTCCGCTCAGCGTGATTCCTCTTTCGCCCAAAACCGTGTCATACTGCTTTGCAAAACCTATAATGTTTTTGTGGACGACGGCATTTTTAGCGGCTTCGATAACTTCGGCTTCACTGGCATTTTCCCTGCCGAACTTAATATTGTTCTTGATCGAATCTGAAAACAGAAAAGCATCTTGCGGCACGGCACCTATACTACCTCGAAGACTTTCCAGGTTCAATTCTTTTATAGGAACGTCGTCTACCAGAATTTCTCCTGAATCAACGTCATAAAGCCTTGCCGCCAAATCTAGGATTGTAGACTTTCCGGCCCCGGTCTTACCTAAAATGGCAACAGTTTCGCCTTCGTTTATGGTAAAGGAAATATTTTTCAGCGCGGTAATATTGGTATCGCTGTAGGTGAACGAAACATTTTTGAACTCTATTTTACCCTTGATGGGGGTCGTTCCGATCACAGTATTGGTAATCGAAGGTTTCTCCTTTAGAAACTCGTTGATTCTTTTTTGTGATGCTTCTGCCCGTTGCACTATTGAAGTGAGCCATCCGACGATGGCCACGGGCCAAGTCAACATATTCACGTAGAGGATGAATTCGGCGATGACACCAACAGAGGCTATTTCCCCATTCAGATATTGTCTTCCCCCGATATAAATGACAAAAATGTTGCTGATTCCTATCATCAGCACCATTAGCGGAAAGAACCAAGCATTGACCTTGGCAAGATCCATACTCCTGTCCTTTCCCTCCAGGGCAAGAACACCGACCTCGGAATTGATTTGAGGCTCAAGGGCATAGGCCTTGATTACCGAAACACCTGAAAACGTCTCCTGAGTAAATGTCGAAAGGGTAGACAAAAATTCTTGCACTTTGGTACTGCGTCGGTGGATTATCCGACTTATTTGATAGATAAGTACCGAAAGAATGGGCAGCGGAATCAAGGCATAGGCGGCCAATGTAGGCGCGGTAAAGAACATTATAGGAATGATACAGGCAAAAAGTGTGATCGTATTGATGCCGTACATCAACGCTGGGCCGGCATACATTCGCACCTGGCCGACATCTTCACTGATACGGTTCATCAGGTCGCCCGTTCTGTTCTTTTTATAAAAATCAAGGCTCAAGAATTGATAATGATCGAAAACCTCGTTCTTAAGATCGTACTCGATATATCTTGAAACGTTGATAATGGTCTGGCGCATGAGAAATGTGAAGAACCCCGATAGCAGAGCCGCTCCGACAATTATCAAAATATACTGTAGTAGTTGTTCCCTAGCCAAGGACTCCACGATTTTGCCGCCCATGAAATTCTCCACGACACTTATCGATTTGTTGACATAAGAAGGCATTATAAGTGTAAAGACACGGGCGATGATAGTTATGATCACACCCATCAACAATTTGAACCAATACTTCTTGAAATACTTGTTGACGTGTTTTAGTTCTTTCATACCGTCGGTCGGTCTGTTCGGGTCGATGCGTTTTCGTAAGTGCCAAAGATAACGGTTTGAGACAAATGCAAATGTTATAAAATATATAAGATAAATAGTATCTTCTTGATTCTGTTTCGAAAATAGATTGTTATTTTTGCATCGAAAACTTGACCGTACCTAAAAGTTCTTTAACATGCTTACCAGAAGGCATATTCGTGTAAAGGTTATGCAATGCATATACGCCTTGGTCCAATCAAAGGATAATTCGTTGGAAGCCCAAGAAAAGTTCTTGAAATCAAGTATTGGGAATATGTATACCCTATACCTATTGATTTTAAGCCTCTTGATCGAAGTCCGTAGAATGGCCAAAGAGCAGATCGAACTTTCATCGAACAAATACCTAAAGAATACATCCGATAATTATCCCGATAAGGAAAAGTTCGTCAACAATTCGTTACTACAACAGTTGGCGACCAATACCAAACTGAATTCAGAGCTCGAAAGAAGAAAGTTGAAAGACTGGTATCTGAACGAGGAATATGTCAGACTCATTTACAAGGAAATTGCAGAGAGTAAACTGTACGTTGATTATATGCTTCGAATCGGTAGTTCTTATGAAGAAGATCGCATGCTTATCATTGAACTATATCGGGAAGTCATTGCGCCCAATGAAAAAATATACGATTATTTTGAAGATAGCCAATTGACTTGGGTGGATGACATTCCCATCGTGAATACCTATATCATCAAGCTTTTCAAGAAAATAAAACAAAATCAAAATGAGTCATTCTTTCTGCCCCGATTGCTGAAGGACGATGATGATATGGATTTCGCAAAAAAACTGCTGACGAAAACCCTATTGAACGATGCGATGCTGGAGAGGGAAATAGAGGGAAAAACCCCAAATTGGGATAAAGACAGGATTGCCGATGTAGATTCCATTTTATTGAAAATGGCGATATGCGAGCTACTTAATTTCCCTTCTATCCCCGAAAAGGTTACCATTAATGAGTTTCTTGAGATTGCCAAGGAATATTCCACCCCGAAGAGTAGCATATTTATAAACGGGGTGCTCGATAAATTGGTCAAGGAATATCGGGAGGAAGGAAAATTAAAAAAAACGGGCAGAGGCCTATTGTGACCAGTGATGGGTTTCAAAATTTAGAATGGCCCCAACGACAGGCTATATAGATGACGATCGATGAAATACATTGAGAGATAATCGGGTGTTCATAGACTACAAATTCAATTTTTACGTTAGTAACTAATAATTCTTTAGTTTTGCAACAAATAAAAATTACTGAAATGAAAAGAGCAGTTTTATCATTGGGGGTTTTGGCCCTTTTAGTTTTCACTTCCTGTAAGGAAAACGCAACGAGTAAGATCAAGACGGGCAACGTTGCCGTGGCCGCCGAACGCGACGAGGCAGCGAGGCAACTTCCTGTTATGGAATTCGATAAATCGGAACATGATTTCGGTACTATAGAACAAGGTACTCCGCAAGAGACCATCTTCAGTTTTACGAATACCGGTAATGCGCCATTAATTATTACCGATGCCAAAAGTACCTGTGGATGCACCGTACCTAAAAAACCGGATGCTCCGATCGCACCTGGTGAAAAAGGCGAGCTTTTGGTCCGCTTTAATGGTTCTGGTCAAAATCAGGTTACCAAAACGATTACGGTAACGGCCAATACCGAAAAAGGACAAGAGCTATTGAGGATCAAGGCATTTGTAAACCCTAAGGGTGCGACACCTACAGGTCCGGTAGCACAATAAAATAGAACAAACGAGAACACAATATGGAAGGATTGGGGCAGTTTCTGCCGATGATATTGATTTTTGTGGTGGCCTATCTTTTTATGATACGCCCGCAGATGAAACGGCAAAAAGACGAAAAAAAATTCGCCTCTGAGTTGAAGCGTGGAGATCGGATTATTACCAAAAGCGGTCTTCATGGTAAGATACTTGAGTTGAATGACAGCGATTTTTCATGCGTCATTGAAACGATGGCAGGTAAATTAAAATTCGATCGTACCGCTATTTCAATGGAGCTGAGCAAAAAATTAAATGCTCCTGCCAAAAAATAGATTAAAAACAATAGTTTATCGAAAAGCGGTGACCTTGATAAGGTCACCGCTTTTTTTTGTTGCTTTTCGGGCAAAATAAGTATATTCAATGGTTCTTAAAAATTGTAACCATGTACACCGATAGACGAAACTTCATCAAAAAAAGCTCCCTTGTGGCAACGGGAGTAACGGCCTCCTTTTTATTCCCGATCGAGCTTCTGGGCAAGATTCGCAAAAGGGTCGGACCGAACGATAGGATCAATGCAGGATTGATCGGTTGCAATGGTATGGGTTTTTCCGATTTAAGTTCGATGCTTAAAATTAGCGAGGTGCATATAATCGCCTTGTGTGATGTTGATGAAAACGTGCTGAAAAAACGGACGGCCGACCTCGAAAAAGCGGGAATTAAAAAACCGAAATGGTATAAAGACTATAGAAAACTGCTCGAAAACAAGGATATCGATGTCGTGATAATCGGCACGCCGGATCACTGGCATTGCCTAATGCTTACCGATGCGCTACAGGCGGGCAAAGATGTCTATTGCGAAAAGCCGATTGCCAATTCGATTCAAGAAGCCGATATTATGCTGAATTATGTCGGTGCAAGTGATCGCATGGTGCAAATCGGGCAATGGCAAAGAAGTCAACCTCATTTTGTCGATGCCATTGACTTCGTGCATTCAGGTAAATTGGGCAATATCAGGTTGGCAAAGGCTTGGGCCTATCAAGGTTGGATGAAACCCGTACCTGTAATCGAAGATGTCCCGGTTCCCGATGGTGTCGATTATAATATGTGGTTGGGGCCGGCTCCCCAACGACCTTTTAACCAAAACCGTTTCCACTTTAATTTTAGATGGTTTTGGGATTATGCCGGAGGATTAATGACCGACTGGGGCGTTCATCTGATCGATTATGCCTTATATGGAATGAAGGCGGGAAGACCGAAGTCCGTGATGGCACTTGGCGGAAAATTCGCCTACCCGGATGATGCCTCCGAGACGCCCGATACCCTGCAGACCGTTTTTGAATATGACGATTTTTCCATTTTATGGGAGCATGCAACGGGAATAGACGGGGGCAATTATGGGCGCAATCATGGAATAGCCTTCATCGGAAATCTCGGCACTTTGGTGCTGGACCGTAATGGTTGGGAAATCATCCCCGAAGAAGAATTTCAAGGTTGGGGCAAGGAAGGCATTCCGAAGATGGAAGCACAATCACATGACACTGGTGGTGTCAGTGGATTGGATCTGCATACGAAAAATTTCATCGCCGCAGTGAAAGATCGGGATGCTTCAAAACTTACTGCGCCAATAAAAGTGGGTTATGACGCCGCTTTGGTCTCGCATATGGGTAACGTGGCTTTCAAGACCGGAAATCGCATCTATTGGGATACGGCCGCGAATAGGTTCAAGGAAGAAGCCGCCAACGAATTGACCAAGGCAACCTATCACAATGGGTGGAAGCTACCGATGGTTTAAACGGCTACCGATACTTGTCATTAAGACCTTTACCTTCTTTGATCAACGGAATAATTTTTTCCAACCTTGATATTTTGGTCTTTTCTTGCTTGGCGCTTTCGATGTATTCGGCATATTCGGCCTGTTTGTAAGGTGATAGTTTTTTAAAGACATTATCGGCCGAACTTTTCTTCAATGCATCCATCAATAATGCCGGAACGACTGTAGTTTTAGTTTTTTTCTTTTGTGCGGGTGCCAAGACCAAACCTTTTTTCTGATTTTCCAAGGCCTCCCTAATGTAAGACAGGACTCCCTTTCTATCGATTTCATCCGAAGATGTAAAATGCCAATGTCGCATGGCCAAGGTTTTCCCTTTTTGCACATTCACGAGAACCTTTTTCGGATCTTTTAAAAGCATTCCGTTAAAGAAGCCGATTCCGAAATGATTTTTGAACCGGGCGATCCAGAATACATTTTTTCCATCGATTCCATATACTGGGGCCTGCCATTTAAAAGTTTCTTCTGCGTTGGACTTCAGAGCCAAATCACGAAGTATATTTATCCCATCTTTAAAATGATGGTCAGTTTGATAATAGGCCTCTACTTTTTCAGAAGTGTCCATAGTAACTATTCTTTGCTTGCAGTAAGTTCGCAAATTTTGACGATAACGTCAACGGCCTTGAGCATGCTCTCGACCGGAACATATTCATATTTTCCATGAAAATTATGCCCTCCGGCAAAAATATTCGGGCAAGGTAATCCCATAAAGCTCAATTGCGAGCCGTCCGTTCCCCCACGTATGGGTTTTATAATGGGAGTGATTCCAACAGCTTCCATAGCCTCTTTTGCGATTTCAACGATGTGAAAAACAGGTTCGACCTTTTCGCGCATATTATAGTACTGATCCTTCAGTTCGAGGGTAACATGATTCCCATGTTTTTTATTCAACGTTTCCGTTGTTTCTTGCAAAAACCGTTTCCTTTTTTCGAATCGGTTCTTGTCATGATCCCGGACTATAAGCTCGAGTTCGGCATGTTCGATTTCACCTTTTATGTGGTGTATGTGAAAGAAACCTTCACGACCTTCTGTATTTTGGGGTGTTTCTCCAAGCGGTAATGCAGCCATAAACTCGTTCGCAATACTTATAGCATTGACCATTTTATTTTTGGCATACCCGGGGTGAACGCTTTTTCCCTTGATGATAATCTTAGCACTTGCGGCATTGAAATTCTCGTATTCAAGCTCTCCGATCTGGCTTCCGTCCATAGTGTAGGCCCAATCGGCCCCGAATTTTTCGACATCGAAATGATGTGCGCCCCGACCGATTTCCTCGTCGGGGGTAAAACCTACCTTTATTTCGCCATGTTCGATTTCCGGATGGTTGATTAAATATTCCATCGCCGTGACGATTTCAGCGATTCCTGCTTTATCATCGGCACCTAAAAGGGTAGTGCCGTCCGTAGTTATCAAGGTCTGGCCCCTGTACAGGAGCAGGTCTTCGAAATAATCGGGTGAGAGTACAATATTTTGTTCGGCATTCAAAACGATATCCTTTCCATCATAATTCTCGATAATCTTCGGATTTACGTTAGTACCGGAAAAGTCGGGAGAAGTATCAAAATGTGAGATAAAACCAATGGTCGGCACTTTTCTGTCAATATTGCTCGGTAAAGTCGCCATGATATAGGCGTTGTCGTCCAAAGTGACGTTTTTCATACCTATATGTCGCAGTTCTTCGGCAAGTTTTCGTGCTAACACCCATTGCCTTTCAGTACTGGGGGTACTATCCGAGGCCGGATCGCTCTGCGTATCGATGGTTACGTAACCAATAAATCGGTCGATTATGTGCTGCATTTATATAATTTTTGCGTAAAAATACTGTTTATACTAGAGCAAATACAAGTTGTAACCGTATGTATTCCAAAGCCATTCTTACATTAGTGGTAACTTTCTTCTTGTTCTTTTCAGCCGGAGCCCAAAGTTGTACCTTGGACATTGGAGGGAAGGATATTGACCTCATTGTGAAGGTTTTCCAGCTCAATGAGGCACAAGTAGAAACAATGGAAAAATTGAGGGCAGAACTTGAAATTACAACAAAGACCGTTGAAGACGATATTCAAAAACTCTTCGATCAGCATCCGCAAAGTTCACCTGAGCAGTTGACCACCTTGGCCGAAAAATACAAAGTACTTCAACAAAAGTTGGTCGATGCTTCATATGACAGCGACAGGAAATTGCTCGAGACCTTCAATGAAAGACAATACGAACGCTACCTAAGTCTTTGTATGGAAGCATTGTTGGATCCCATACGTGTTGCCCCGGTTCAAATGGGAGGTGTCGTGGACCCAGAATAATGTTAACTTTCTTATGTTGATAAAATCGGCTGGGATAGGATAAATACGATGCTTTTGTTCGTATTTTTGCCGAAATCCTCCCACGTTTTATGTACAAAATCCTTGTCCGACCTTTTCTTTTTCTCCTTGACCCGGAAAAGGTACATCATCTAACATTTTCGTTAATCCGACTGTTTTCAAATCTTGGTTTTTCCGGAATTTTCAGGTCCGTTTTTGTAATCGAGGACAAAAGGTTGGAGCGTGAGGTTTTTGGTCTGAAATTCAAAAATCCAGTTGGTCTTGCGGCGGGGTTCGATAAGGATGCCAAATTGTACCAAGAGCTTTCGAATTTTGGGTTCGGATTTATCGAAATAGGAACCTTGACGCCCAAGGCGCAGGAAGGCAATCCTAAGAAAAGACTATTTCGATTGACGGCGGACAAGGCCATTATAAACCGTATGGGTTTCAACAATCAAGGGGTTTTCGATGCGGTCGAACGTTTAAAATCAAATAAAAATGTATTGATAGGGGGTAATATCGGCAAGAACAAGGTTACCCCGAACAATGATGCCATAAAAGATTATCTTATTTGTTTTGATGCGCTTTTTGAGTATGTGGACTACTTTGTTGTCAATGTGAGTTCGCCGAATACCCCCGGCCTTAGGGAACTTCAAGATAAAGAACCGTTGACCGCTTTGTTGAAAGAACTCAAAAAGGAAAACGAAAAATATGCCGCTAAAGCTTCGAACGGTCTAGAAAAGCCCATCTTGTTAAAAATAGCACCGGATTTAACTGAAGCTCAGTTACTTGATATTATCGAAATCGTAGGAACGACCCAAATTGATGGAGTTATTGCGACCAACACTACAATTGAACGCAAGAATTTGAAATCGGATCTCGTACATACTGAAGAAAAAGGTGGACTCAGCGGAAAACCATTGACGAAACGAAGTACCGAGGTCATTCGGTTTTTGGCCGAAAAAAGTAACAAGGCCTTTCCGATTATCGGGGTAGGGGGCATTCATTCACCCAAGGATGCCTTGGATAAACTGAACGCCGGCGCCGATCTCATTCAGCTCTATACCGGGTTTATTTATGAGGGACCGAGCCTTATCAAAAGAATCAACAAGGCTATTTTAGGACAGAGCTAAGATTGGGTATTACTTTGTCCAATAATCGACAACCGTAACATCGTCCAAGTGTGGGCCTAAGACTTCACCAAAAGCCTTATGCGCCGGATGCGGTAAGTATACTTCGCGGTCGGCTTCCGATTTGAAGGTCAAAAAGAAGCAATGGGTAAGGCCTTTGTTCAAGCCTTCAGGGCTGTTGTTCGTCCCCCATTCATACCCTGCAATTTCAGGTATTTTCGAGGGTAGGGCAGAAAACGCCTCTTCGACTTTTTTGATATCCTCCTCGGACGTTCCATCCTTGAATTTAAACAGAACAACGTGCCTCAAAACACTGTCGACTACCGGAGTTTTTTCCATAGCTACATTTGCATTTTCTTTTATTTCCTTTTTTGATGTAAACCCGCATGCCAAGATACCGAGAAATAATAGAAGGGTAAAACCGTAATTTTTCATTTCATATTGATTTAAGTCGAAAGATATAAAAAATAGATATCAATGAATTTGTATTTTACCGCCAATTAAATGAGTTCTATAGCTACAGATGGATTTTGAAATTTTAGCGGGCTTCATGTTGGCCACGGCGGCTTTGGCATTTTCGCCCGGACCGGACAATATTTATGTGCTCATGCAAAGCATGGTCAATGGTAAAAAACACGGCTTGGCGACCGTGGCCGGACTTATTTCCGGTTGTTTGGTGCATACCGCATTATTGGCTTTCGGTGTTTCGGCGGTAATCAAACGAAGTGATACGTTATTTTTTACCATCAAACTTTTTGGGGCGATATATCTCATTTATTTGGCATATCGGGTTTTTAAAAGTGATAGCGATATCCAATTACAGAATAGTGGGATGCCCAAAAAAAGTCCGTGGCAGTTATTCAAGCAAGGCTTCATTATGAATGTCTTGAATCCTAAAGTAGCTATTTTCTTTTTAGCTTTTTTCCCGGGATTTTTGTTCAGTGATTCGATAAATACAGTTATTCAATTTTTTGTCCTGGGATTTTTGTTCATGGCGGTGTCCTTTATTGTTTTTGGCCTGATCGCAATTTTGGCGGGATATATCGCCGATTTCATCAAGGGAAATTCAAGAGTCGGGCTTTATCTGAAATGGCTTCAAATTTTGGTATTCGTCGGTATCGCGGTCTACATATTGATATCGGATAAATAGTGCTAATTTTGAACATCAGGTTACACCTTTATGACGAGAACGGTCAAAATCATAGAATGTCCGCGCGATGCTATGCAGGGCATTAAGACCTTTATCCCAACCGAAGCCAAGGTCAAATATTTGCAATCGCTATTGGGTTGTGGTTTTGATACTATCGATATCGGTAGTTTCGTATCGCCCAAAGCCATACCGCAAATGGCCGATACGGAAAAGGTTTTGGGCCAACTCGATTTCACCGGGACAACCAGTAAGTTCTCTGTAATTGTTGCTAATGTAAGAGGTGCCCAGGAAGCCGTCAAGCACGGACAAGTCGATTATTTGGGATTTCCTTTTTCGATTTCGGAGAATTTTCAAATGCGGAATACCCATAAGACCATAGCGCAATCCGTTGAGACTTTGCAACAAATTTTTGAGATTGCCAACGCCGCCAGTAAGGAAGTCGTCACCTATATTTCAATGGGTTTCGGAAATCCGTACGGTGACCCGTGGAATGTTGAGATCGTTGGCGAATGGACGGAGAAACTTACCGCCATGGGTGCCCGAATTCTATCCTTGTCCGACACAATCGGCTCTTCCACGCCCGATATTATCGACTACCTTTTTTCAAACTTGATTCCCAAATATCCGCAAGTCGAATTTGGGGCTCATTTGCATACCACTCCTTCCAAATGGAAAGAAAAAGTTGATGCCGCGTATAAATCGGGTTGTAGAAGATTCGATGGGGCCATTCAAGGTTTCGGCGGCTGCCCGATGGCTAAGGATGAATTGACAGGAAATATGCCGACCGAAAAAATGCTCTCGTATTTTACGGCCAATAAAGTCGATACCGGGGTCAATTGGCTCGATTTTGAGGCGGCCTATAACAAGGCACTGGAACTGTTTTCGAAATATTCCGAATAGAAAATTGAACACACGGGTTCTTGCACCCAAAATGTAAGCTGGACCGCAAACCGTGCAACCTTTTAAAAACCAATCCTCTTTCAGAAATAAATCACTATTTTTAGAGATGCCCTAGTCCTTGACAAAGATTTCGAACATAGTAAAGGTTAAGGATTTGAGAAATATAATCGATAAGCGGAAAAAAGGTGTCTAAAAAAGTTAAAATAACTGTGGTGATAATAATGACCTTGGCGCTCAATATGTTTTTGGTGCATGGTCAGGCTGCAGGAAGTGCGAAGGCACTCTTTGATGGAAAGACGTTCAAAGGGTGGGAAGGGGATACGACCAACACGTGGCGTATCGAGAAAGGAACACTTGTCGGAGGTTCGCTAGAACATGAAGTGCCCCATAACGATTTTCTTTGTACGGAGAAATCCTATTCCGACTTTATTTTGACCTTAAAAATCAAACTGACCGGAGACGAAGGATTCATAAATTCGGGAATTCAATTTCGGAGCGAGCGAATGAAAGAACCTGCGTATGAAATGAAAGGCTATCAAGCGGATTGGGGTGAAGGATACTGGGCCAGTCTCTATGACGAATCGAGAAGGAACAAGACCTTGATGGCGCCCGATTCTACACAAATATTGCAATGGATCAAGAAAAACGATTGGAACGACTATGAAATTCGGGCCGAAGATCGACATATACGCCTTTACATCAACGGACATAAAACGGTGGATTATCATGAAGATGATGCCGATATTCCCCAAGAAGGTGTAATCGGTATCCAAATACATGTGGGTGGGAAAGCGTTGGTGGCCATTAAGGATATTTTTATAACAGAACTCATAAAATAAAATGCCCAGGGGCTAGCTCGTCAATCATTAAAAGGAACTTTTTTTGGATTTCGGCTTTAACATCTGAGCATTAAATCTCGATTATCGAGTAAGTCATTGTATTATAGTCGTTGTTTATGACCAACGGCCGTTAAAGATTATGAAGAAAAGCAATCGATTGGCATTTCGAACAATGCTCGCAATAGGTCTTATTGGTATAATTGTCTCATGCCGACCCAAAGAAAAAGAGATTTCCGAAGCGCAGGAAGTCGAAAATGACGATCGAATCGATCGCGATTATGCCCTTGAAGCGACCATGTTGGGTTATTTTGCGCAAGATGGTACAAGAAACCCCATTTTGAAGGCGAACAAAGGAGACCGTGTTCGTATTACCATTACCAATGGTGAAGTCATGACCCATGACGTAGCCATGGAAAAGCTCGGTATAAAAAGCGAAACCTTGTTAGAGAAGGGGTCGAGTACAAGTATTGTTTTTGTTGCGACCTCGGACGATACATACTACTGCACCGTTCCCGGTCACCGGGCCGCAGGGATGGTCGGAAAATTTGAAATTACCGAAGGCGAAATTGTTGCCCCCACCGTTGTCGGCATTGTTCCCGTAAAAAATGGCAAACCCTTGAACGTAGGTTTTGAACGGGGCAATCTGAGCGATTGGAAATCAGAGGGGAAAGCCTTTGAAGCCCCGTTGTTTAATAATCCATCCACAGTACATGAAAAGGATGTAAAAATTGGTCTTGACGGGGATTATTTTTTAAGCAGCGGAGGAACCTCGAACTATAAGTTAAAGGGAACCCTTACTTCTGTTCCTTTTGAAGTTACCCATCCCTTTGCATCGTTCAAGGTTTCCGGCGGGGCGCTTGCTGACACCCGTGTCGAGTTGGTCTTGGCAGGTACCGACGAAGTAGTTTTTACCTCGACCGGGCAGGGCAGGGCTACCTTACAACCTGTGGTGGTCGATTTAGGCGATTACTTGAATAAAGAGATTTTCATTCGCATTATCGATAACGAAACAGGTACTTCGCCCATTCCGTATATCGGTGACGATAAGTGGGCCCATATCAGCTTTGACGATTTTCGCTTTTATCCAAGCCGTCCGAGTTTTACCAATGAATTGAACCAAGAGGATATTATCGTGCTTCCCCCGCTGGATCCGATAATCAATTCCGGGTTATCGGGAAAAGAAGCGGCGAAGGCCATGACATTGCCCGAAGATTTCAAAATAACCCTTGCGGCCTCCGAACCTGACGTTGTAAGGCCGATCAGTTTTACGATCGATGCCCGTGGAAGGCTTTGGGTGGTCGAGGGGCATACCTATCCCGTACCAGCGGCCGAAGGAAAAGGCAAAGATCGAATCTTGATTTTTGAAGATACCAATGGCGACGGAACCTTGGACAAGCGAAAGGTTTTTATCGAAGGTCTGAATCTGGCCAGTGGAATCGAAGTAGGTATGGGTGGTGTATGGGTCGGTGCCGCTCCCTATTTGCTGTTTATTCCGGTCGATGATGCTAATGACAAACCTTCCGGTCCACCTCAAATTCTGCTGGATGGCTGGGGGCTTGAAGATACCCACGAGGTACTTAATAATCTAAGGTGGGGGCCAGATGGTTGGCTATACGGCGTACATGGGGTCTTTACCCATTCGAATGTAGGCAAGCCTGGAGCTTCGGATAAAGAACGTACAAAATTAAACGCGGCGGTTTGGCGGTACCACCCGACCAGACATGAGTTCGAGATTTTTTCAGAAGGCACCAGTAATCCTTGGGGTATCGACTTTAATGATTATGGGCATCCGTTTATAACGGTCTGTGTGATTCCGCACATGTATCATATCGTTCAGGGTGCGCGATATCAACGTCAAGGAGGCGAACATTTTAACCCTTATACCTATGACGATATCAAGACCATAGGTGATCACGTCCATTATTTAGGGAATCGCGGCCCCCATGCGGGCAATTTCAGGTCTGCGGCCGCTGGCGGGGGGCATGCCCATGCCGGGGCAATGATCTATCTCGGAGGCGATACTTGGCCCGAACAATACCGTAACACCATTTTTATGAACAATATCAATGGGGCACGATTAAACAATGATCAGCTTACGCGTTCAGGCTCGGGCTATGTAGCCTCTCACAACAAAGACTTTTTGATTATGAACGATTCGTGGTCACAATGGCTGAATTTCAAATACGACCCCAGTGGTTCGGTATTCGCGATCGATTGGTACGACCAAAACCAATGCCATAGTCCAAATCCCGATGTACACGATAAAACATTGGGCCGTATCTTTAAGATTACACATAAGGATGATAGGTGGCTGCAGGTCGATTTGACGAAGGCATCCGATAGCGAATTGGTAGAATACCAGCTCCATCCCAATGAATGGTATGTGAGACAGTCAAGGACTATCTTACAGGAAAGAGGTGGAAATCCAGAGGTACATTCGGCCCTGAAAAAAATATTGAATGAAAACCCGGATGTAACCCGAAAGCTCCGCGCTTTATGGACACTTCATGTAACCAATGGCCTTTCTGAAAGCGATTTGAACGATTTATTGGAAAACAAGAATGAGTACCTAAGGAGTTGGGCCGTACAATTGGTGACCGAAAACAAAAAGGCCTCTAAATCAATAATGAAGCGTTTTATTGAAATTGCTGAAAACGATTCTTCGCCTTTGGTAAGGCTTTATCTTGTCTCCGGCTTGCTGAGATTACCGCCAAGCGAAAGATGGGACACCATGCAGGCGCTTTTACGCAGAAGTGAAGATGCGGCGGATCATAACTTGCCGTTGATGTTATGGTACGCTTTTGAACCCTTGATCGATTTGGATATGGAGCGTGCCCTGAAATTGGCCGAAACTTCCGAAATACCAAAAATATTGGATTATTCCATTAGAAAAATCGGATCTAAGAATACCTCAAAATCAAAAAGTCTATTGGAAGATTTGAAAAGAAAATTGGACGGTGAAGGTTCAAATGAGCATCGGTATTATCAGATGCAAATAGATACCGTGTTATCAAATATGAGCATTTGAACATAGAACCCCTTAAAATAATATCATTACATTATGAAGAACAAAGTCAATTCTAGTTTATGGCCGCTAAGAATAGTGTTGATTGCCTCATTGATGGGCCTGCAATGGGTTAGTGGACAGCAGGGTACTTCCAAACATTTTAAGAAAACCACCATTACTAGGGATTTTATTTCTGAAGGAAGTGCCGTGGCCGATTTGAACAAAGACGGCCAATTGGATATCGTGGCGGGATATTATTGGTTTGAAGCACCCAATTGGACACGCCATGAAATGGCACCATCCCGTACTTTCGACCCTCGTAAGGAATATAGTGAATCCTTCCTCAATCTTGGTATGGATGTAAATCTTGATGGATGGGATGACGTCGTAGTTGTAGATTATCCCGGAAAACCCGGTTTTTGGTTCGAGAATCCGAAGAACAAACCCGGCGAATGGAAAAGACATATTATTGCGGATTCCGTGGGTATTTCGAACGAATCCCCTGGGTTTATCGACATGGATGGTGATGGAAGACCTGAAATACTTTGTGGCGACGTCGATAAAAACCAGATAATCTGGTTACAGGCCCCTTTGGAAAAGGGACAAACGGAATGGAAGCGTTACGCGTTGAGCGAAGAAAATGTACCTGGAACGGAACGGTATTCACATGGTATTGGTTATGGGGATGTCAATAACGATGGTATCGAAGATGTAGTGATCAAGGAAGGCTGGTTCGAAGGAAAGACCAATAAAAAGTCGGGAGACTGGATTTTTCATAATACGAACCTCGGTGAAGATTGTTCACATATGCAGGTATTCGATGTCAACGGCGATGGTAGAAACGATGTCGTTAGCGCCTCTGCCCACAAACTTGGGGTATGGTGGCACGAACAGGATCAAAACGAAAAATTCACCACCCATTTGATCAGCTCCACCACGGCGCAGACACACGCGACCATTATGGCCGATTTAGATGGAGATGGCCGTTCGGAAATGATTTCCGGAAAGCGATTTTTGGCCCATAATGGCAATGACCCTGGAGATGCCGAAGACCCTTTTTTATTCTATATCGAATTCACGCCCGATGAAAAGCCATATTTTAAAGAGCATTTGATAGATGATGATTCCGGTATAGGGCTCAATATTACCATCGAGGACATGAACAAAGACGGTAGGCCCGATATTGTCATAGTCAATAAGAATGGGGTGTTCTTATTTGAAAACAATATTGGTAAATGATGGATTTGATGATAAAATCTTTGGCCATAATGAATAAAACACAGGCGGCTTCGATTTCTAAATTATTTGCCAAATTCATGCTATTGATGTGTGCGTTTTGTACTTCGTTGATTTTAGCGCAAGAGGAATATATTCTGGGGCCGAGCTCGGCAAAATATGAAGGGATTGCCGAAGGAAAGGTTACCAAACATATCTGGAAAAGTACAATCTATCCCAACACGATACGCGATTATTATGTATACGTGCCTAGCCAGTACGACCCATCGGAACCTGCGGCATTGATGGTTTTTCAAGATGGTCATACCTATGTCAAAGAGGACGGTGATTTTAGGGTGCCCGTGGTCTTTGACAATTTGATCGCGCAAAAAAAAATACCCGTGACCATCGGACTTTTTATAAATCCGGGGCACTCTATGGATTCCTTGGCGATAGAAAACCCCTTTAGGGCGTCGAACCGTAGTTTGGAGTATGATGACATGTCCGATACCTATGGCAGGTTTTTGATTGAAGAAATGATACCGGAACTTAAAAAAGAATATAACATATCCGATAATCCAAAAATGAGAGCAATAGGTGGACTTTCGTCGGGCGCGATATGCGCATTTACAGCCGCATGGTTTTTCCCCGAACATTTTCACAAAGTGCTTAGTCATATAGGCAGTTATACGGATATACGTGGGGGACACAACTATCCCCCGATAATCCGAAAGACCGATAAAAAAGACATCAAGGTTTTTTTGCAAGATGGATCGAACGATTTGAACAACCAATACGGTAATTGGTATTTGGCCAATCTACAAATGGAATCGGCCCTCAAATTCAAGGAATACGATTATAAGTTTGTCGAAGGAACCGAAGGGCATAACGGAAAGCATGGCGGTGCCATTTTGCCGCAATCCTTATTGTGGCTTTGGAGCGATGTAATGCCGAATACTGTGGCCGCAGGGGTCTATCCCTTTTCGGTGGCAAATACCGATTCGGTTTTGTTAAAGGGGGAAACAAGCCATTTTTCGTATAGCGAATTAAAAGTCGTACAACTTAAAAACGACCTGGGAACACTGCCCTTGAAAAACGATTCGAAAGAACAGATATTCATAATCAAGGAAGGCGAAGTAGAAGTTTCGGTAAAGGGAAATACAAAAACCATTGGGCCGAACAGTGTGGTCGTATTAATGCCAAAGGATAAGGGAACGATACGATCCGTTTCTGATAATGCCACCTACTATACCATGAAGTATGAATCGAAAATTGCAATGAACCTAAAACGTGGAAAAAAAGACGGAGGTTCGGCAATAATCGATTTTGATGAACTTGAATTTAAAGAACATGATAAGGGCGGCATTCGAAATTATTTTCGTCGGTCAACGGCTATGTGCCCGTACTATGAAATGCATGTAACCAATCTAAATGGGGGAATCAAAAGCCATGAGCCCCATACCCATTTTGCGACCGAGATTATTTTGATGGTCAAAGGCAATACCGAAATGGAAATTGGCAATCAACGCTATCAAGCCAAAAAGGGCGATGTTTATTTTGTGCCATCGAACGTTCCACATGCCATTCGAAATCTTTCCGATGAACAGTGCATGTACTTTGCTTATCAGTGGAATTGATAGGCATGAAAATAGGTCCTTGGGCATTTCCTTCAAATATTTATGGAAGCCAAGTTAAAGCAACGTATCCTTGGTAAAATCCTGAATCTCATATAGCTCTGGTTGATTGTTTGTGGGTCGCATAAGAGAGCGTATACTTTTCCCAAATGTTAAAACTTCCACTTTATTTAGAATTAATATAAATACAGTTTGGCAATTTCAATATTGCCATTAAATTTGCGCTCCGAATTATTTATTTAAATATAATCTAAATAAAAAGAACCCTATCATGTTTAAAAATTACTTCGTACTTGCCCTATTTTTTGCTACGTTTTCCTTTGCCCAGGTGGGTACCGATTCGATTATGTTGGACCCACAAAAGCAGCTGAATTCCGCGCAAAGGATTCTTTCCGGAAACTACGGCTCGGAAGTAACTGTCGGGGCCTATGGTGAAATGTTGTACAACCAGCCCGAGGGGGATAATGGGGAAATCGATGTACAACGTTTGGTCTTGTTGCTAGGGTATCGATTTACGGATAAAGTACAATTCTTTACCGAAATTGAATTTGAACATGTGGAAGAGGTCTTTGTCGAACAAGCTTTTGTAAACTATAATGTGGCCAATAATGTGAACTTGCGCGGCGGTTTGATGCTGGTGCCCATGGGCATAATAAATGAATATCATGAACCCACGACTTTCAATGGAGTGGAACGTCCGGCAATGGACAATGCCATCGTGCCGACTACATGGCGTGAACTCGGTGTGGGCGTGAGCGGGCGTTTCAATGATGTATCCTTGGGATATCAAGTTTATGTCTTCAACGGGTTCAAATCGACGGAAGCTGATGGCGAAGGTGGAATTTCAGGATTCCTGCAAGGCTCGAGCGGACTTCGGGGCGGACGTCAAAAAGGAATCAAATCCACCGTTGACAGCCCCACGCTTTCAACAAAACTGGATTACTATGGCATTCCAGGGCTTCGATTGGGTTTGTCCGGTTATTTCGGAAAGACCCAGGCCGCCGACAACGTGGAAGAAGTCGATGGCACGAATATCGGTATTTCGATGATCGGTCTGGACGCACGTTATGCGTATCGGCGATTTACGGCCAGAGGTCAGTTTATCCATGCCTCCTTAAGCGATACGGAGCAGTACAATAATGTGACGGGAAGAGATCTTGGTAGTGCCTTACAAGGGTTTTATGTTGAGGGCGGGTATAACCTCCTGCCTACAGTAAAAAAGCAGAAATTATTCGCTTTCGTCCGCTACGAAAAATTCGATACGCATGCCGATACCGATGGGGCCCTTCAGCGAAACGAGGCATACGACCGGACTGATGTGACTACCGGTCTTTCGTATCATATTGCTCCAGGTGTCGTGGTAAAGGGTGATTACCAGTTTCGCAGCAACAAGTTGGGGGGTAATGATGGTGTGAAGAATCAACTCAACTTCGGAATCGGGGTCTGGTTCTAACCATGGCGTTCAAAGTTTAATTGTAATTAAAAACACTTCATTTTATTAAGATTAATTCCAAATAATTATATTTGTCGCATGCGCTCGATGAAAATCTTATTTGTTTTACCATTGACGGCCTCCTTTTTGCTTTTGGGATTCGGTTTGCCTAAAAAAATGGAAAAAAAAGTGGTCAAAGTGGTCGAAAAAACCTTTGAGGTTAGCGATACATCCTTTCGATCGGTTTTGGTGAACAATGATTTGAACGAGAAACTTCCCTCTAAAATAACCGAGGACAACTTCAACGGAATCTATAAGGACGGCAACCTTCTGGGCTATGTCTTTGTCGACCAAGCCCCTAGCAAAACGGCCAAATTTGATTATCTGGTCATATTCAACGCGAAACTGGAAGTCATAAATTCAAAAGTTCTCGTGTATCGGGAAGAGTATGGGGGTGAAATTGGTAGCAAGCGATGGTTAAAACAGTTTTTTGGCAAGACCGGAAACGATCGAGTGGATTATGAATCCAATATCGATGGAATTTCGGGTGCAACCATTTCGGTCAGGTCCATGACCACGGCGATGGATAATCTTCTGCAGACCATCGGCATCCTTCAGGAAAATAAAATCATCTAATGCGGTACAACGGGCTTTTGGGTACTTTTCCCATGGAAATCAGGGTCTTTGTCGCTTGCTTTGTAATTGTTCTTTCCATCGGATTTTTTACCGGGCTGTTCTTTGTTTCGGAGACCGGTAGCACAGATCCCGTGGGAATGGAAGAAAACTATTTGGGCAATGAAGAAGATGAAGGGGCAGAGGTCATGAAGTTCAAAAAGAGTGAAAGGGAAATGTTGACGATCGTCCATACCCATATTCTTTCAATGTCGTTGATTTTCTTTTTATTGGGTGGTCTGGTCTGGATTACCAAGGCCTCCAAAAAGTTGAAACTGTTTTTGACCGTTGAACCTTTTTTCTCCGTTATATTGACCTTCGGGGGTATTTACCTGTTGTGGTCCGGTGTGCTTTGGATGAAGTACATCGTTATGTTTTCAGGGATGTTGATGACCGCCACTTTTGCGGTTTCTGCCATATTGGTACTGAGCCAATCTTTAAATAGTCCGAAGACTTTTGAACAGGTGTAAAAGCTGCCTCAAAAAACACTATATTTGCACGCAATTAATCCTTAATTGCCATGCAAGCCCACCTTGATAAAATCCTTGGAGAAGGTCTCACATATGACGACGTACTCCTTGTTCCGGCCTTTTCCGAAGTATTGCCCCGCGAGGTAAACATTCAAACAAAATTCACACGAAATATCACGATCAACGTGCCCATTGTCTCGGCGGCCATGGACACCGTGACCGAATCGCGAATGGCTATTGCCATCGCCCAAGAAGGTGGTATCGGGGTGTTGCACAAAAACATGACCATTGAGCAGCAGGCCCTGAAGGTCAGAAAGGTCAAAAGAGCCGAAAGCGGAATGATCTTAGATCCCGTTACCCTACCGGCCGATGCCCTTGTTCGCGATGCAAAGGCGAATATGGCCGAATTTAGTATTGGCGGTATTCCCATAGTTGATGATAAAGGAAAGCTGTTAGGGATAGTCACGAACAGGGATTTGCGTTTTGAAAAAAATAACGATCGACCGTTATCCGAAGTCATGACATCCGAGAATCTGGTTACGGTCGGAGAGGGAACCTCTTTGGCCGAGGCGGAGGATATTCTTCAAGAAAACAAGATAGAGAAACTTCCCGTAGTTGATAAAAATTACAAGCTGGTCGGCCTGATTACCTTTAGGGATATTACAAAATTAACGCAAAAACCGATTGCCAATAAAGACCGATTCGGTCGTTTGCGCGTGGCCGCCGCACTGGGCGTAACGGGTGATGCGGTCGAAAGGGCAGCGGCGTTGGTCAATGCCGGGGTCGATGCCATCGTAATCGATACCGCACACGGGCATACAAAAGGGGTTGTTTCGGTTTTAAAGGAAGTCAAAAAGAAATTCCCCGACCTTGAAGTCATCGTGGGTAATATCGCCACTGGAGAAGCTGCCAAATATTTGGTCGAGGCGGGGGCCGATGCCGTAAAAGTAGGAATAGGTCCGGGGTCTATTTGTACCACCCGGGTCGTCGCCGGAGTTGGATTTCCACAATTCTCGGCTGTCTTGGAAGTCGCCGCGGCCATAAAAGGAACCGGGGTTCCCGTTATCGCGGATGGTGGAATCCGGTATACGGGAGATATCCCCAAGGCCATTGCCGCTGGAGCGGATACCGTAATGCTCGGATCATTGCTGGCGGGTACCAAGGAATCTCCTGGCGAGACCATTATCTATGAAGGACGAAAGTTCAAATCGTACCGAGGAATGGGCTCCGTTGAAGCCATGAAACAAGGTTCAAAAGACCGTTATTTTCAAGATGTCGAAGACGATATTAAAAAGCTAGTGCCTGAAGGTATTGTTGGGCGTGTACCGTATAAAGGTGAACTTAATGAGAGCATCCATCAATTCGTCGGCGGACTACGGGCCGGTATGGGTTATTGTGGTGCCAAAGACATCGCCACACTACAAGAATCGGGCCGGTTCATAAAGATTACTGCGAGCGGTATCAATGAAAGCCATCCCCATGATGTGACCATTACCAAAGAGTCTCCGAACTATAGTCGATAATACACTTACATGGACTACGAGAACAAAGCCGACGACTATTACAACCATGTTCGACCGGAAATGTTGGCCTATCTCCCGCCGGGATGCAAAACACTATTGGATGTTGGTTGTGGTGAAGGCACTTTTGCCGCACATATCAAACAAAGGGAAGGCCTTGAGGCCTGGGGTATTGAGTTGATGCCGGAACCAGGCAAGCAGGCACAAAAAATATTGGACAAAGTATGCATTGGGCCATGTGAGGATTTTTTGGACGGGCTACCCGACAATTATTTCGATGCCATTTATTGCAATGATGTTCTGGAGCATTTGGTGGATCCCTAT
The DNA here is from genome assembly GCA_030428705.1 of Bacteroidia bacterium. Classification (GTDB taxonomy): domain Bacteria; phylum Bacteroidota; class Bacteroidia; order Flavobacteriales; family Flavobacteriaceae; genus Meishania. The sequence goes on along the minus strand of JAUIDI010000002.1, from coordinate 158,814 downwards.
TCGGTATTGGCCACTTTGAGGAACAAGCTTACTGATCGAGGTGTTGTAATTAGTTCCATCCCCAATATCCGTTATCATGATGCTTTTAAGAAGATCGTACTCCAAAAAAAGTTCGAATATGAAGGCCATGGTATTTTCGATAAGACCCATTTGCGCTTTTTTACCAAGAGCAGTATTGCGAACATGTACCGCAGGCTAGGTTTCGAAATAGTACGGCACGAAGGGATTAACAGAACAGGGTCCCTAAAGCCCTATCTCTACAATATTCCTTTTTTGTTCACGGCGATGGATATGTTCTACCTTCAATTTGCCACGGTCGCCAAGCGCGCTGATTAAGTCTTTCTTGATTGGTAAAGTGGCCTTTATATCGGGTTCCACATCGAATTTTTGGTTCTTTCCGCGGATGTTTTGCATAAATTCGTGGAAATCAGGTAACTGAACAGGTATCACCACAACACGTTTTCCTGTAAAATGATGTGCTATGACCTTTAGAATTTTTCCTTTTTTACTGCTTTCGGTTGGTGTATATGCACAGCAGATCGGGGACTTCGTTTCGGTGCCTCCCGGTGCTCAGAATACCGATTTTATCATTCCCGCTACACACCGCTTTCAGAAGATTATCGAAACGGGCGATGTACTGACCCAAGGCGGTACGTTAAAAGACAAAAATGATTTTACGGGATATGTACCCATAAACGGTAGTAGTGAAAATGGATATTTGGCAATCAACGCCGAGGAGGTTCAGGGCGGAGTGGCGATTCTTGACATTAATTATAACCCTGGCACGGGACTTTGGCAAACGACAAGATCAGAGGCCGTTGATTTTAGTGCAGTTGTGGGTACCTCTGCCAATTGCTCCGGTACGGTTACTCCTTGGAACACAATTATCACCTGTGAAGAATATACCAGTATTGAATTACAGGATCGTTTTGGTTTTCCTATAGATGTGAATGTCGATGGTTACCATGACTTGGGGTGGGCGATAGAGATCGATCCCGTGACCAAAACGGTAATCGACCAGCCCGGGGGCAATAACGGGGCGGATAAATTATGGGCTTTGGGCAATTTCAAACATGAAAATGCCATCGTTCACAGTAACCAGCGGACGGTTTATCAGGGTGCCGATGCTACCGTTGGTTACCTCTATAAGTTTGTGGCAGATAACGCCCAAGATTTGAGCAGTGGCAATTTGTATGTTTATAGCGGCTCTAAAAACGGTTCGGGCAGTTGGGTTTTACTGAACAATACCACCCAAGAAGAACAGAATACGACTGTTCAACAAAGTGCCGATGTAGGGGCAACGGTTTTTAATGGGATAGAAGATGTTGAAATCGGTCCCGATGGTTGGATCTACTTTGCGGTCAAAAACGAGAACCGGGTTTATCGGTTTCAAGATTCGGACCCGATATCTGGCATGACCGTATCTAATATGGAGACCTATGTGGGGAATGCTTCTTATTCGATTACACATGAAAATGGTACTTCCGTAGTTCCATGGGGCCATGGCCCTGATAATCTTGCATTCGATACCCAAGGCAATCTTTGGGTGATGCAAGATGCCGATGATTACCAGAACTATATTTGGGTCGTTGAAAACGGACATAGTCAAAACAGCCCTAAAGTCAAAATCTTTGGCCGTACCCCTATCGGCTCCGAGCCAACGGGGATTACTTTTTCGCCCGATAATCGATTTCTATTCATGTCGATTCAACATCCCGATAGTGGAAATGGAAGCACCACACAGACCGATGCGGAGGGCAATGCTATTGGCTTCAACAAGAGTATAACTTTGGTGATTTCTAGAAACGAGACCCCCGATCAGACTTGGTATCTCGATGCCGACGGTGACGGTTATGCACATGCTGATACGGTTGTAAGCCCAACTAGTCCCGGAACGGGATATACAACTACAGTGTTACCAACAACGGATTGTAACGACAATGATGCCACAATCAATCCGAATACGGTTTGGTACTTGGATGCGGATGGCGATGGCTTCGCGCATTCCGAAACGGTGGAGAGCTGCCAAAGTCCCGGTCCGGGTTACACGAATACGGTCTTGCCGGCCACGGACTGTGATGACAACGATGCCAGTGTGAACGCGTCGACCACTTGGTATTTGGACGCCGACGGCGATGGTTTTGCACAATCCGAAACGGTGGAGAGCTGCCAAAGTCCCGGTCCGGGTTACACCAACACGGTCTTACCGGCCACGGACTGTGACGACAACGATGGCAGTGTGAACGCATCGTCCACTTGGTATTTGGATGCCGACGGCGATGGTTTTGCACAATCCGGAACCGTCGAGAGCTGTCAGAGTCCCGGTCCGGGTTACACAAATACGGTTTTGCCGACCACGGATTGCGATGACAATGATGCCTCCGTGAATGCTGAGGCCCTTTGGTATCTCGATGTTGATGCCGACGGTTTTGCCGATGAACCACCGGTAAGCAGTTGTAACCAACCTGGTCCGGATTATACCATGACCGAATTGCCCTTAAAAAACGAATTGCCAGAAATGGATGGCATACTTTATCCAAACCCTACGGATAGCGAGGTCAATATCCTGCTTGATCAGGTATATGATGAACTGTTGGTTGAGGTATTGACCCCGAATAGGGTGCAAGTTTCCTCAAAGAAGTTTACCCTGACCGATACGATTACTTTTGATCTTTTAGGCCAACCTGCCGGAATCTATTTCCTACAGGTTCGAACACCGGAAAAACGAATCGGATTCTATAGGGTTATCAAGCAATAAGTTTTCCCCGCTTTTTGATTAGTATACTTGTAATCGATACTATTTTATAAGAGATTTACAGTATGCTGTTATGACCTATTTTGGAGGTCATTTAAACGCAAAATATGGACAAATTAAATAAAGAAGTTTCTGAATTTCTTGACGGATTGAATCATCCATTGCGAGATGAAATTGAAAATTTACGTCATATAATAATAAATGCTATTAATGGCTTAACGGAAAATATAAAATGGAACGGACCGAATTATTGTTATGAAGATAATGACCGAATAACAATGAAAATTCAACCACCGAAACAAATCCAATTGATATTTCATCGTGGGGCAAAGAAACAGGAACAACCAAAAGAAAGAATTATACAGACCGATTCAAATCTTTTATCTTGGAAAGAGAATGACAGAGCGATTGTAACGTTCAAAAATATGTCAGAAATTAAGAATGGAAAGGCGGACTTGACATCAATTGTAAACGAGTGGATTTTAAAAGCGAAATAAAAAACGAACCGCCAACAATGACTTTAAGTAATTGCTTGTTCTCGTCTACTTCTGAATCCCGATAACTATCGGGACTTGCAGATTTTAAGTTTGGTGTGAACTTGCAAAGTTGAGAGCTAAACCATGACTACTTATAGCCGAGACCGCTACAAAACATTATGAAATTTAAATAATGAAAAAAAACTTCTTTTTAATACTTGTTTGTACATTGTTTTTTAATGCATGCAATAATAAAGTAAAAGACAGTGATTCCCTGACTATTGAAGAACGCTATCTCGGTCAAAAACCACCAGGTTTGACCCCCGAATTGTTCGCCCCCGATATTATTCGGACAGAATTTAGGGAAGGAGCATATGCCCTTACTCCAGATTTAAAGGAGTTTTATTTCCGTAGAAGAGGAGGCGAATATAAAAATAACACCTTGGTCGTCGTTCAGAATAAAAATGGTCAATGGAAGGAATCCGTTGTAGCATCCAAATCTGGAGAACCATTTATTTCCTTTGATGGCAATATGATGCATTTGGGAAAAAACTATAGGGAGCGTACCGAATCTGGGTGGTCCGAAGTGAAAAACCTTGAGCCTCCTTTCAACGACTTTCGCATTATGCGTCTTACCGCTTCATTAGATAAAACGTATTATTTTGATGAAGCAAGTGAAAATGGTCCACTTCGTTATTCCCGACTAATAAATGGCGTACATGAAGAACCCAAAGTTTTGGATATTGACGTGGGAAAATGGAATGCCCACCCTTTTATTGCTCCTGATGAATCTTATATAATTTGGGACGACCAGAGAGAAAGCGGATATGGGAGTTCTGATTTGTATATCTCTTTTCGACAAGAAGATGGTACATGGGGTGCTGCGATAAACTTGGGAGATAAAATAAACACCGAATTTGAAGATGCCTACGGAAGTATTACCCCGGATGGAAAGTATTTCTTTTTCACGAGGTCTTTCGGTGGTGATAAAGCGGATATATTCTGGGTAGATGCTAAAACTATCTTTGCTTTTAAACCAAATTAACAAAACAAACCGAAGATAACCCTAAATAATTGCTTGCCTGCCATGGATAGGCTTGTAAAATTCCGTGTCAAACAAAACAACCGATCATACACAAGCCATATGGAACAATTGCACAAAAAAATCATGATATCGACCCTATTTATAGTATTCTCAGTTTTACTGTTAAGTTGCAATCGATCGGCAACGGAAAAGAAATCGGCACAAAAAATTAAGATAATTACTAACTCAATCGATAAAAGTGTCGATACCCTTTTGATGGATTCTTTGATAAATTCCCTATCGCTCGGGATATATGATAAGGGTGAAATGTCGACAAAACATTACGGCGAATTGGATAAAGGAAAGGGTAACCGACCGACCGATGAGACGATTTATGAAATTGCTTCCGTGACCAAAACTTTCGTGGGTACGTTAATAGCTCGGGCAGAAATGGAGGGGAAATTATCGATCGAGGATGACATTCGAAAGTACATTGGAATTACGTATAATAACTTGGAATATGAGGGCAATCCCATAAAAATCAGGCATCTGCTTACCCATACAAGTGAATTGCCACGATTTCTTCCTGAAAGTATCAATGATTTATTTACCGAAGCGAATGATGATGAGTTGCCTTTTAGAATTGCGGAAATTGAAAATAATTATTCAAAAAACAAATTCCTAAAAGACTTGGAAAGTGTTGAGATAGATACTGTTCCAGGAACTAGGTTTTCATACTCAAACGCGGATACGGAACTTGCCGCATACATTTTAGAGAAAGCATACGGAAAATCCTTTGAAAAAATTATGAAAGAAAAAATTTTGATTCCTTCGAATATGCCGAATACGGGAATAAATCTTAATGAGCGGCAAAAGAAAAAATTAGCGAACGGTTATGGTAGTAACGGAAAAAGAACTCCTTACATGAGTACTACATTATGGGGGGCTTCAGGAGCTGGGAAATCGACGATAGTAGACCTGTTGAACTATATAGATTTACAATTGGATAAATCTGATCGGGCAATACGGAAAACGCATCAGGTACTTTACGATAATGAAATAATATTCGGGGATCCCGATAATAAAATAGGGTATTTCTGGATCCTTAACGAGGACGAGGATTTTGGGACATATTTAAGTCATCATGGAGGTGCCTATGGGATGCAAAATTGGATGTTCATCTACCCAGAAAAGAATATCGGAATATCGATTATTACAAACCAAGGGGATTGGCAGACAGGAGGAAAGCTTATGCATATAGTAAATGAAATATTGAACGAAATGAAAAAAGCCCATGGCAAAGGCTAAAACGGCAAGTGGGGCTAGGCATCCCAACTGCGTTTGGCAGGGCATTGTAAAACATTCGAAAAAAGAGCTTTATGAATAAATGGAATTTAGTATATATCATTACCGTTTCATTTGTTTTGTTTGTTATTATATTCATTGGGATCAATGGCTTTAACTTGGAATCGTTACAGGAATTGTTGAAATTCTCCGCTCGATTTTCTTTTTTGATTTTCTGTATAACTTTTTCCGCTTCTTCCTTGATTTTGTTCTATGAAAATGGAATTACAAAATGGATGTTGACGAACAGGCGTTATTTGGGAATTTCTTTTGCAGTTATACATTTTCTTCATCTAATGCTTTTGGTTACAAAGAATCACTTTTTTGAACCTCCATTTATTGAAAGTAGCTTGATTTCCTTAGTTGGCGGAATTATTACATATTCATTTATCGGGCTAATGTTAATTACATCTTTCCCTTATTTTTCAAAACGTATGACCACCAAAAATTGGAATTATCTTCATCAAATCGGCGGTTATGCAATTTTGACCACTTTTACGGTAGCTTATTTGAGGTATACATTTGAAAATCCATTTTTCTCGATACTCTTGTTGATAGCGGTAATTGTATGGACTTTGAGAATAATAAAATGGGAAAGGAAAAACGTTTTACGCCAGCGTAAATGAAGACAACCTGTTTAAGTGATAAAATGTAAAACAAAGGTCGGTTACAAGTTGAAAAGTGGAGGGGTAAAACCCCGTACTTTGCATATACGGGACCATTTGGTGCAATCAGAAAAATCAAAAGGAAGAGAATGCAGCCAAGAATCGAAACAATAAATGACAAGAAGTTGATCGGTCAATGCTTGAAAATGAGTTTTGCCGATTACAGGATTGGTGAACTTTGGAAAAGATTTGGCCCAAAGCGAAAAGAAATTACCAACACCATAAATGACGATTTGATTTCATTGGTCGTTTACGAACCAACTCACTTTATTGATTTTAAGCCAACTAATGAATTTGAAAGATGGGCAGCGGTCGAGGTAGCCAATTATAATTATGTGCCTCCCGAAATGGAAAGATTCGATTTACAAGGCGGACTTTACGCCGTCTTTGAATATAAAGGATTGAATACCGATAATTCTATATTTCAATACATATTGGGAACATGGTTGCCTGACTCAGCATATGACTTGGACAATAGGCCCCATTTTGAAGTTTTAGGCGAAAAGTACAAGAACGATGACCCTGAATCTGAGGAAGAAATATGGATTCCGATTAAAAAGAAGTCGGCACCTAACGAAACTTATAAAAAATAATGTCCTATTTGATTTTATTGCTTACGATCAAACCGTTCCACACCGTTAAGAAAAAACAAAAATGACCATTCAGATTCGGCATAAAGTATTTATCAGAACCAATCAAATAAAAAGCGGAAGACAATCGATTTGGTTTCTTCACGGCTTTGCGGATTCCGGTTTGGCCTATAAAGAAGTCTTTGAATCACCACTTAACGAAGATTTCAACATTTATGTAATTGATTTACCGGGTTTTGGTGTTAGTCCAATAAATCCGGATTTTCTTTCAATTAAGCAGCAGGCCACCTTGGTATCAAACATTATTGAGGAAGAAATAGCAAATCAGGGCAAGGTAAATTTAGTGGCCCACTCCTTGGGAGCGTTAATCGGAACTTGGGTTTGTCAAAACCTGAAAGAAAAAATAAACTATTACTTCAATATTGAAGGCAATTTGACCGAGGCGGATAGCTACTTTTCGGGCAAGCCGTTAAAATTTAATTCAACCGAGGAGTTTGTAACGAAATTTGACGAGGAAGTATTTGAGCTCGCCAAATTCGAAGAACGCTATAAAAGATATTATTGCAGTTTGAGGCTTGCAGAACCGGAAGGAATGAAAAACTGGAGCTTTACCAGCCAAGAATATATCAAGGAGGGTAGCTGTGGAATTGAATTCAAAGAATTAAATTGTAAAAAGGTTTATATATGGGGCGATGTCGATACTCCAAAAGAAACCCAAAGCTTCATCGAGGAAAATAAAATTCCGAATCAATTGTATGCAGGAATCGGTCATTGGCACATGGTCGAGAATGCAAAGCAACTATACACCGATATCAATAAAAAAATAAAATTGCCGTAGAACAAAACCCCTGTTGATGGGGAGGAGGGTCGGTGAAAGCCAAAAAAACGTAAAATGGAAAAAAAGAAACCTACCAGCGTAGAAGCATATATTGAGCAATTGCCTGAAATTGCCCAATCGAAAATAGAAGAATTGCGTGCGATCTTAAAAAGTGTTGTCCCAGAAGCAAAGGAGGGATTAAAATGGGGAAAACCGGTTTTCGAATCCGAAATGATACTTTTTGCATATTCCGCGCATAAATCCCATTTGAGTTTTATCCCGACCGGACCCGCGATGCAGCCCTTTGAAAAAGAGCTTGGCACCTATACGACCAAACAAGACTCCGTTCAATTTCAATATGACCGACCCCTGCCTGAAAATCTGATCCGAAAAATTGCCGAATACAGAAAAAAGGATGTCGAAGAAAGGGGAGCAAAATGGAAATATTAAAGAGCGGTTGCTAATAGCGGATATAGTTCATTGGTTGAGCTCATCTCTCGGAAAGTCTTCACAGATTTTCACGCAACGAAACCATATCCTTGACCGTCGTCCGTCATTTGAAATGATAACTGTTCGAAATTGGAGTTAAAAACATAGAAATGAAAAAGTTGCCAACTTAGCTTTAATAATAACTAATTTTGGTAAATTGTAATCGGGCGACAAAAAACAAACCTCTTTGAAGATTAAAAAGAAAAACTGACCGTACGAACATTGAATTAGATAATGTGGCAGGTTAGATTTGAAGAAATAGAGCATGTCCTACCAATTTGACCATCAATGGCACCAAGAACGGGCTCGACTCGCGGCTCTTGAATCAGCCTTCGACCCGTGGAGCAAGCGAGCCATACTGGATACAAATCCTCAGCCCGGCTGGCGTTGCCTTGAGGTCGGCGGCGGTGGTGGGTCAATAGCTGAATGGCTCTGTGGGTTAGTTGGCCCCAAAGGAGAAGTTGTAGCAACTGATGTAGAGACGAAGTTCTTAGAGGCTATTAATGCCGATAATCTCCAGGTCCAGACCCATGATATTACAAAAGACCCTTTAGAGGAATCAGCGTTTGATCTTATCCATATCCGAGCCGTCCTCGCTCACCTACCGCAACGCGATGCTATTTTACGTCGGCTGGTTGCAGCGCTTCGGCCCGGTGGTTGGCTGATTCCGATTGTCACGGACTTTTCGTCAGTGCGGGCTGTTCAAGCGCCGGAGCGGGAAATCGCTTTTTTCGACAAGACATTTGCATCGGTGATCGAAGCGGCGCGAGTCACAGGCTTTGATCCCTACTATGGACGACGTATCGGCGCTATTCTGCGATCCTTAGAATTGAAGGACGTTTGCGTTGAAGGCATTGTGTTCGAATGGGATGCTGGACATCCGTTAGCGGCGCTGTACCAGAAGACTTTTTTGCGTTTAAGAGATTTCGTGGTAAGTAGTGGCACGCTGTCGGAGGAGGAGTTCGAGCGGCTTCAAGGCCTGATGCGGTTACCGGACTTTTATGGTCTGAGCAATACTCTTTTCTTAGCCAGGGCTCGGACAGTTATCGCATAACAGGGTTAAAAACGGTTATTTATTGCATAATCTTTGTAAATCCACAAAAGAACAAGAAGAGAACTGTTAAGACGAAAACAAAGCTCAAAGAAATCCCTTAAAAGTATGACTGCACAACATTGTATATGCGTAATGTGTACGTATCTTCTAAAATCTACACGCATTGAATATTACAAACTATATCGGCAAACCGAAAAGGAAGTGCTTCTAATTCCGCAGTACGCCTATACTTGGTCGTTAGCATCACAATACCCCGTCCTGACTAAAGGCTATAAATTCTTTCAATTCTTGAGGAGACCGCTAGTCATTTCCCCTATCTACTTTTTTACCCAACAATTGCACTCTTCTTAGATCATCGGAGGCCTGCAACAGTTTTTTTAACAACGCAGGGTTCAGATCAGGGTTTTCAGCAATAAAATCTTCCAGTATCGTATTGGCCTTGGCAGAAGTATAGGCTCCGATGGTATTGTTCAACCACCCTTTTGGGAAAAAGATATCGCCCGTCTTTTGAATTTCATCCAAAAGCGCCAGACTTGGTTTGAGGTATTTTATGCTTCCCTGTTGGCGCAACGGGTGGTTCAAATAGTTAAGGGCGGTCAATGTCCAACTTTCCTTGGCGCGGTTTTCTTCGGCTTTCAACGATTCAAAAAAAGCATCCCTCTCGGCCACATCGTTTGACAGTACGGGCAATAGAAATTCGAAACGCTCCAGTTTATCAGGATTGGTCAGCTCGCTTTTAGCTTTTTCGAGAATTTTACGTTGTTCGGGGTGCCCATAAAGTGCCAGGTCCATGGCCATGGCCGTATAATCGTCTTGGTTGAGCTTGAGGTCATGAATTACCTTGGTTTTGTTCCAAATGGAGTACAACGTATTTTTTCCCGAATCCGAATAGGCAATGGAACGGAAACGACCGAACAGCGTCTTCTTTATGTTCGGTGGAAGTTCTGATTGCAATTGTTGAAGCAATTGATTTTCCAGGGGTTGTTGGTACCGTTCGCGTTGGGCTTCCGTCAGATAGTTCCAATACATGGAACCCAGATATCCGCTAATGAGGTTGATAAGCAGTTCATTGTGTTCGGTGGCAATCCCTTTACGGAACAGTTCGAAAGCAGCCTCGACCGGAATATTTCCGTTTAAGGTGTTTTCGTAGCTATTGATATAGGCATAACCCCTTGCCACAGGATCTTCCAGGTCAGGAATGTTGTCCAGACTCGATACATCCACGGGAAAGACCCCATATCCGAGTCCGTTTGAATTGTATACGATGGAATTCGGTTTCTTTAATCCTTTTGCTTGATCGAGGTTGGTTTTCCTTTCAATGATATTCGCGGTCAACGAAATGACCGTATCGGGATACGTCAGGGCAATATCAAAGGTCTGGGGCCAAATGCCATCACTACCATCCTCGGCGCTTTGGTCCAGTTCGAATTTCGTGATGGTCCCGTCGTCGGCATACGAAACGGTTTGGTCGAAAATAGGGCGGCTGGAGCTATCGACCCAGATTTTGCTCCATGTTTTGAGGTCGGTATCCGTTTCTTGGTCTAGAATTTCGACAAGGTCGTTCCATACGGCATTCTCATAGGCATAGTTCTTAATATAGTTTTGAATGCCTTTTTGAAAGGCCGGTTTGCCCATAACCGTTTCCAACTGGCGCATCATAATGGGCGCCTTGTTGTAGATGATACTGCCATAGAGCGATCCCGCATCGTTCAGGTTATCAAGAGGCTGCCGAATCGGGTTGGTACCCAAGGTGCGGTCCTCGCCATAGGCCCGCGGATAATGGGTGACCATAAAAGCCAGATTATGATCGATTTCAGGGAAAGCCGGATTCACGATCTTATCGGCCATAAAATTGGCAAAGACCTCTTTCATCCAAACATCATTGAACCAATCCATGGTAACCAGATCGCCGAACCACATGTGCGCCGTTTCGTGTGCAATCAACTTGGCCCTTGAAAGCCTTCGGTTTTCAGTGGCACTTTCATCCAAAAATAAGGCACTTTCACGATATTGTATGGCTCCGACATGCTCCATACCGCCATATTGAAATCCGGGAATGGCGGCATAATCCAGTTTTTGAAACGGAAAGCCGTACGCCGTATAGTCTTCAAGAAATTTGACCGATCGGTAATGCGAATCAAAAATAACGGGCAAGCTCCGAGAAATCTTTGCCGTATCGTTCTCACGGTATAAAAGTGTCATATCAAAACCTTCGGGATTTTCCGAGGCGGATTGAAATTTTCCCGCTACGAACGAAAAAAGATAGGTGCTGATATTTTCGGTCTGGCCGAATTCATGTACGGTAAAACCCTCTTTTTGCAAGGCATTTTTTTCCGGAGCACCACAGCGTACCTGCCAATCGTTCGGAGCGGTAATGGTCAAGGTATATTTGGCCTTGATATTCGGTTGGTCGAAACAGGGGAACAACGTACGTGCACGGTCCGGTACCAAAAGTGTATATAGATATTCTTCATTGCGGTTGAGCGAGAGTTCGCCCATAACAAATTCGATTTCGATTTGATTGGAACCCGATTTAAGATTTTGTGGGCCGATGACCAAATGTTCGTTCCGGTGGTCGATTTCTTCCGATTTACCATTGACCATTACGGATTTTAGGTGGTCGGCGTCTTCCTTGAAATCCAAATAAAGGGGCGCATCGGATTCGGAAATATGCAGGGTCAAAATCAATTTTGCATTGATAGGATCTTCTTTCTCCTTAGGAATCGTGAAAGACAATCCGTATTCAACATTCGATACCTGCCCGTGGCGGTATTCCGCCAAGGCAAGGGGCACGCCATCTTTCAACAGGGTTTCTTCGAACGGTGGATTGTTTTTACAGGAAAGCGCAAAAATTAATACGAAAATACAATTGTACAGCTTCAATGTCTCAGGGATAAAAAGTACGGATCATACTTGCAATTACTCCTGAAAGGTAATTAATGCGATAACGGAATACAAGCTAAATAAGGTAAGCGAGTTTATAACGACCCAATGCTATTGTCGATAGCGTGGAAACCTTACTTTCCTTCGGCGTAGGTTTTCCAATCCTTATCCTTATAGATGTCATCACCAAAATACTTGGCAATGTTCAAGAAAGGCTTTGGTTTTTGATAGCCCGGTACAGGGGAAAGCATATTCAACTTCTCATCCAAGAACACGGTAGTCGGGTAACTAAGTCTCCCTTGCATCAATGCCGCGGCGAATTCGTGATAACCTTTTCTGCCCGAGGGTACGAACTTAAAGACCTTACCCTTGAATTCGATGTCTTCCTTGCCCTCGCCGTCAAGTTTTACCATATAGAAATTTTCGGCCATATAGGCTGCGACTTCGGCATTTTGAAAAGTGTCCTTGTCCATTTTTTTACACCATCCGCACCAATCGGTATAGATGTCGATAAAAATTTTCTTCGGATTTTTTTCGGTCGCCGCCAACTCGGCCGCTTCGTTCCATGAGAGCCACTTCACTTCTTGGGCACTTGAATCAACGGCCAAAAGTGCTACAAACAAGAAGAGCGCAATTTTGACCTGTAATGGGGCGAATATTTTCATGGATTATGCATTTTGGCCTATTAGTCCAAATTCTATACCAAAACTAACGAAAATACCCGAGGTTTATTTCACCAAGGCTTTTTCCTTTTTGGGGGCAAAGAGATCCTTGACATCCACTTGGTTTCGTACAAGGTCTTCAAATGTTTCGCGCTCACGGATCAGAACGGCCCGGCCTTCATACCAAAGAACTTCAGGCGGTCTGTATCTTGAGTTATAATTGCTCGCCATGGTAAAACAATAGGCACCGGCATTTCTAAAACAAAGAATATCGCCCTCGGCAATTTCATTGATCCTACGATTGTTGCCAAAAGTATCGGTCTCGCAGATATAGCCGACCACCGAATAGTAGCGTTCCCGGCCGTCAGGGTTCGAAATATTGCTGATACTATGGGTGGCACCATATAACATAGGACGTATCAAATGGTTAAAACCGGAATCGATACTCGCGAAAACCGTAGAGGTCGTTTGTTTCACCACATTCACCTTCGCTAAAAAATAACCGGCCTCGCTTACCAAAAATTTACCGGGTTCAAAGGCCAAGGTCAGTTCCTTGCCGTATTCCGAGCAGAAGTCATTGAAGCGCTTGCCCAGTTTTTTGCCAAGCTCCTCCACATTGGTCTCGATATCCCCATCTTTATAAGGTACTTTAAAACCACTTCCGAAATCGATAAAATCAAGGTTCTTGAAATTTTTGGCCGTTTCGAAAAGGATTTCGGAGGCGTATAGAAAAACGTCGATGTCGAGAATATCGCTTCCGGTATGCATGTGGATACCGTTGATGTTCATTTTGGTGAGTTCGACTATTCGCAATAAATGCGGAATCTGATGTATGCTGATACCGAATTTCGAATCGATATGGCCTACCGAAATATTGGAGTTGCCACCGGCCATCACATGCGGATTGATACGAATGCACACAGGTATTTTAGGGTGCTTGCTACCGAACTGCTCAAGAATGGAAAGGTTGTCTATATTGATACGAACACCGAGGGCCGAAGCCCTTTCGATTTCCTCCAAAGAAACCCCGTTCGGGGTGAAAATGATATCTTCGGGCTTGAACCCGGCCATGAGACCCAATTCCACTTCTTGAATGGATACGGTATCAAGACCACTTCCCAAACTGTTCATCAGCCGAAGGATCGTGATATTTGACAGGGCCTTCGCGGCATAGTTCAATTTCAGTTTTTTGACCCCTTTGAACGCATTGGTGAGCCTTTTGAATTGACTGATTATTTTTTCGGCATCATAGACATATACCGGATCGCCATAAGATTTTGCAATTTTTAGCAGGTCAGCATTTCTCATTTTGCTATCATTTTTGGTAAAGCTAACGTACTTAGGCTTCCCGTACAAGAATTTTAAGCGGATACATGATTAATACAACATTTTGTTATAAATATAACATTTAAAAAATAAATATATCATTTGTCCTTATGCCATTGTAATTGTACATTTAAAAACAAATGATGAGCGTCTATGAAGCTACCTTTTTTTCCATTGCAATCAGTATTTTTTCCGGGGGAAACGGTACCGCTGCATATCTTCGAAGAACGCTACAAACAATTGATCATCGACTGTAGGGAGGAAGCCATAACCTTTGGTATTCCGGTCTATATCTATGGAAATGTGGCCTACGGTACCGAGGTTCAACTGGTAGAAGTAGTCACTACTTATGAGAACGGCGAGATGGATGTCGTCTGCGTCGCCAGACAGGTCTTTAAAATCCTGACCTTTGAAAATGAAATGCCCGGAAAGCCCTATGCCGGGGGAGTCGTTCAATTTCTTGATTCGTTCAATGATGCCGAAGCTTCCGCAACGGTTGAGGTATTGGATTTGATAGAGGAACTGTATGAACTCATGGAAGTGCCCTTTACCCCGATACCTCCCGAAAAATTCCACAGTTATATTTTGGCACATAAAATGGGATTGTCGTATGAGCAAGAATTCCAGCTCCTACAATTTTCCAGGGAAAGTGAACGTCTTGCTTTTCTAAAGGCACATTTGATAGGAACGATTTCCGTACTGAAAGAAGTACAGCGAACCAAAAAGACCATCGAACTCAATGGCGATTTTAGAAATTTCGATCCTTTGGACTTTAAGGGAATCAAGTAGTCAGCGACCATTCACATCAACATTTTTTATTTTAGCGTAAATGCGTTTGGTTTGCTATTTTTGCACCGAACCAAAGACACCTAATTATATATGAATCTTCACGAGTATCAGGGAAAGGAAATTTTGGCAAGTTTTGGAGTGCGCATACAGCGAGGTATCGTAGCCCATAATGCCAAGGAGGCCGTTGAGGCCGCAAAACAGTTGACCGTAGAAACAGCAACAGGCTGGCATGTAATAAAAGCACAAGTACATGCAGGTGGACGTGGTAAAGGTGGCGGTGTCAAACTGGCCAAAAACCTGAAAGAAGTTGAAGAATTGGCGGGAGAGATCATTGGAATGCGATTGATTACCCCGCAGACCTCTGCCGAGGGAAAAAAGGTCCATCAGGTTTTGATCGCCGAGGACGTTTATTACCCAGGCGATAGCGAGACAAGTGAATTCTACATGTCGGTATTGTTGAACAGGGGTACGGGTCGCAATATGATCATGTATTCTACCGAAGGGGGAATGAACATTGAGGAAGTTGCCGAAAAAACCCCGCACCTGATATTTACGGAAGAAATCGATCCGGCTACGGGCTTGCTTCCTTTTCAGGCGCGAAAAGTTGCTTTTAACCTTGGTCTTTCAGGAACGGCTTTTAAGGAAATGACAAGATTTGTCATGTCCTTATATAAGGCGTACGTTGAAAGTGATGCGAGTTTGTTTGAGATCAATCCCGTGCTGAAGACTTCCGATGATAAGGTCATGGCTGTTGATGCCAAGGTTTCCATTGACGACAATGCACTGTATAGAAGAAAACAATATGCCGAAATGCGCGATTTGCGGGAAGAGAATCCCATTGAAGTCGAAGCTAGGGCGGTTGGCCTGAACTATGTTGATTTGGATGGAAATGTAGGTTGTATGGTCAACGGTGCGGGTCTGGCCATGGCCACGATGGATCTTATCAAGATGGCTGGCGGAGAACCGGCAAACTTTTTGGATGTAGGAGGTACAGCCGATGCGAAAAGGGTAGAGGAGGCTTTTCGAATTATACTCAAAGATCCCGCGGTCAAAGCCATATTGATAAATATTTTCGGAGGAATCGTTCGTTGTGACCGTGTGGCTCAAGGCGTTGTAGATGCCTATAAGAATATGGGGGACGCCATCAAGGTACCTATTATCGTAAGGCTGCAGGGTACCAATGCGGAATTGGCAAAAGAAATTATCGACAATTCAGGACTCGCGGTGCATTCGGCCGTACAATTTCAAGAAGCTGCCGATAAGGTAAAAGAGGTTTTGAGTTAAAAAATTACATATTAATGTAAAGGCCATGTGAAAACATGGCCTTTTTTTGTTTCCAGTATTGCGCAAATGTTATCTGTTTTAAATAACGGTTAACCTTCTTGTTTTCAATTGTATGTAATCTTCCTTCCCGTTAATTTTACAGCGTCGAAGAAAAAGAAAAATGATTAATTATTTGTTAAAATAACATTTCAATGTAACATTCTTAATTCTGCGACGTCTTTTTAGTAATATCATCAATCATTAATCAAATCCTGATACCATAAGTACGGGATTAAAAAACAAACAAGTCATGAGAAAATTTAGTGTATTAATGGTAGCTGCGATGCTACTTGCAACAGGGAGTATTTTTGCCAACGATTCAAAGAAAAACTCCAAAAAAGCCGATCCTTCAAAAAGCCTATCTACCCAGATAGCCGATTTGTTGGATGATAATTCATTCGTATTGGAGAAAGGTGATTGGACCGCCAATGTGAAGTTCATTTTGAACAACGACAAAGAAATTGTGGTCTTATCGGTAGATACCGATAACGAGGTTCTTGAAGGTTTTGTCAAGAGTAGGTTGAACTACAAAAAAGTAGAGAATGCCGCTTACAAAGAAGGCAGGGCCTTTACAATACCGGTACGTATCACAGAAGGATAAACTCAATTTAAACTGGAAAAAATCCTGATGGAAAGGTCTATCAGGATTTTTTTTTGTTCTTATATTTTACATAGCTGATGTCCTTGTCCATCTTCTTTCGCTGTACGGCCTTATAAACGGGTTTTGGCTTTTCTTTGTTTACGGTTTTTTGCCTTAAAAGTACTTCTCCCGGATTTTTAGGATTTTCTTTGGTACCCCGCAAATGGATGACCAGTCCGTTAAGGAAATTGCGGAGCACCTGGTCGCCGCAATCCATATAATTTGGATGGTCTTCTTTTCTAAAGAACGCCCCAAGTTCACTTTTTGAGATATTGAAATCGACCAATTTTAGAATATCGATGATTTCATCATCCCTTAGTTTCAAAGCTACCCTGAGCTTTTTGAAAATATCGTTGTTGTCCATTTATTATTTTTTCGCAAGGTATTATAAAATAATTATTGTGAACGACCTTGGTCACCGAAGTAGCTTCCTATACGAAAAGACCATATTTAATGTTATATTCATAAGGATTTTTCAATTAAGAAACGTTCAGATATGGGCAGCTACGAAGAAAAACTGAGTATTTTGTCGGAAATGATAGCCTTTGCCAAGGTAGATGGGGCGGTTAAAGAGCCGGAATACAACTTTCTACTCGAAGTGGCCGCCCACCTCGGAGTCGATCGTGAGACCTTCGATTCCTTGTTTCAAAAGAAAGCGGAACATATCATACCCAAATCACAGGCCGATCGAATTCTCCAGTTTCATCGCCTGGTCTTGCTGATGAATGTCGATGAGGTTCAAGAACCAAAGGAAATCAATCGTCTGCACAACATCGGCTTAGGTATGGGTTTGCCCCCTTCTGCAATTCAGCAAGTGCTCACTATCATGCATGAATACCCTAATAAGGTGATACCTCCAAACGTGCTCATAGATATCTTCAAGGCACATTATAACTAAAATTTTCTCAGAAGAATATCCTTTTTGGAAACAAATAGGTCATTTTGGCAGTATATCGTCTTGAAAACAGGACATAAAGACAGTTATTTGTCAATGGTACATGATTTGTCTATTTAGGAATAAAAAACAAAGTTTAATCTAAATTATAAAGACATGAGTATCGTTAAAAGAAATAATTTGGTGTTTCCTTCGCTGATGAATGAAATTTTCAAGCCCGATTGGTTTGGTGGTATGGAAAATTATAATACCAGTGTTCCGGCGGTGAATATCAAGGAGAATGAAAAGGATTTCGAACTTGAGCTTGCCGTACCCGGTAGAAAAAAAGAAGATTTCAATATAGAAATCGATAACAATGTATTGACTATTTCCTCTGAAATGAAATCTGAAAACGAGGTGAAAGAAGACAACTATACCCGTAAGGAATTCGGGTTTACCTCTTTCAGAAGGGCATTTACCTTGCCTGAGACCATTGATGAGGATAAAATCAAAGCCGATTATGTTGATGGGTTGCTTCGATTTACACTTCCAAAGCGAAAAGAAGCATTGCCCAAGCCTAAAAGGATGATCGAGATCAAATAAGGGTATTTAAAAAATTATGTTTCGTTTCATCGTTCTAGGTGGAACATACATAATGGTTGGTTTAGTTGGTTAGTTTGGAAAGCGTCTCCGTTCTTGGAGACGCTTTCTTATTTAATCGGCTCGTCCAGAATTGCCAGACATGTTATAATTCCCTCCAAAAAATTACCGAGACGTAAATTCTCGTTGGGGCTATGGATATTGTTGTCGGGATTTGGAATACGAATGGATACGGCGGGAATATTCAATGTGGTGATAAAAGGTGACATGGGCTGTGATCCGCCCGTAGTACGCATATTGACCACCTGATCGCCAAAGACTTTATACGTCGCCCTGTTCAAAAAATCCCCGATTTCAGAATCCATTTTGGTACGAAAGGGCAAGGAGCCCAGACGATAGGTGAACGATGCCAGTTTTGGATATTTTTTTCGTTCTTCTTCCGTAGGGATGGAATCCACCAAATGATAACCCTGTTCTCGAACATAAGATTTCAAAAGTTCCATGAGGCGTTTGCCGTCCGATTCGGGCACGAGGCGCATATCGATTTCGGCAATCGCTTCCGAAGGGATTACGGTCCGAACTTCTTTTCCTACCCATGCGGCATTCAGTCCCCTGATATTCAGCGATGGGTACTGCAAAGCTTCCTGATAGGTGTTGCCGAGGCCATCGGCGTCGGCCATACCGATACGTGCCAAGATACTGTCCCTATGTTCGGGAACATCGTTCAATCGTCGTTTTTCCGGTTCGCTTAACGTTATTCCGTCATAGAAACCCGAAAGTGTCACCCTGCCGTTCTCATCTTTAAGACCGGCCAATAATTTGGCCATCTTAAAAACCGGATTAGGGGCAAAGTTTCCATACTGCCCACTGTGCAACGGGTAACGAGGACCGAATACTTTTAAGGTCGCCGTGGCAATACCTCTGGCACCAAAGGTCAAAGTGGGCAAGTTGGATACATGACGGGTACCATCCATAATGAAGAGCATGTCGGCATTGAGCAATTCTCTATTTTCGGATACGGCTTTCGGAAGGTGGGGGGATCCCATTTCCTCTTGAAAATCCATAATTACCTTAATATTGAATTGCGGGGTTATTCTTTTTTTGTCCAAGATTTTCAGGGCACTTATAAATGCCATGGCCGGACCTTTGGAATCGGATGCCGAACGAGCAAAAATCCGCCAATCGGGATCAAACTCGTTTTTCAGATGATCAAACCCGATTGTTTCCCATTTCCCGTTTTGCTGTTTTTTCAGAACCGGTTTGAACGGATCTGGCTGATCCCATTTTGTGGTGTCGACCGGTTGTCCGTCGATCTGTAGATAAAAAAGTATGGTCTTCGCTTTTTTACGGAACCTTTTTTCGGCAAAGAGTAGGGGAGCACCTTCTGTCGAAATGGTCTCTACAGTAAACCCAAGTTGGGAGAAATACGACTCACATTTTTTTAGATTGGCAGTAATCTGATCTGGAAAATGACCATCGTTCGGAATTTCCAAAAATGAATTCAATTCAAAAACGGACTCTAAAAATTTCTCGTTGGCAGCGATTTTGATTTCCTCGGAAGACAACTTTTGAGCACAAAGAAAACTGACGAAAAAAAACAAGATCGCCGAAATTTGAAATGTCGTATTTCGCTTGCCGATTATCATTTAAAATCTCTTCAAATCCTTAATAAAATTCAATTTAGTCTTGTCTAAAAATAATACCTAAAATATTATAAATCAGAAATATGAATAATATTATTTAATCAAAATATTGATATTTATCAATTAAGTGGGAATTTTACCTAAAGGTGCAAAAAATGTTTGGAATTTCACTCCTGTTCTTGCAACATTTTTATTTCGTCACGTAGTTTTGCAGCTTGCATAAAATCCAATTCTTTGGCTGCTTTTTCCATCGCCTTACGTTTTTCCCGAATCAATTTTTCCACTTGTTCCTTGGTCAAATATTCCAGATCGGGTTCGGCGGCACGCAACTCTTCTTTTTCAAAATGGTATGTGGAAACCGAATTTTTGGCCAGGGCACTATCCAGACTTTTGTTCAATGACTTGGGGGTAATATTATGTTCCGAATTGTAGGAGGTCTGTTTCTCCCTTCGGTAATTGGTTTCATCGATCGTCTTCTGCATACTTTCCGTAATCTTGTCCGCGTACATGATTGCTTTACCATTTAAATGTCTTGCGGCGCGACCCACGGTTTGGGTCAATGAACGGTTGCTTCGCAAAAATCCTTCTTTGTCGGCATCGAGAATTGCCACCAAAGAGACTTCGGGCAGGTCCAAGCCTTCACGAAGAAGGTTCACTCCGATAAGCACATCGAATATGCCTTTTCTAAGATCTTGCATGATCTCGACACGTTCCAAAGTATCGACATCACTGTGAATGTAGCGACATCGTATATTGATCCGCGCCAAATATTTGGCCAATTCTTCCGCCATACGCTTGGTAAGTGTTGTAACCAGGGTTCGTTCGTCTTTCTCTACGCGTTGTTGTATCTCTTCGACGAGATCATCGATTTGGTTCAAGCTGGGTCTGACCTCGATAATGGGATCTAAAAGGCTCGTCGGACGAATTACCTGTTCTACGTAAACACCTTGGCTAAGTTGCAGTTCATAATCAGCGGGAGTTGCGCTTACATAGATTACCTGATTCTGCAAAGCTTCGAATTCCTCAAATTTTAAGGGCCGGTTATCCATCGCCGCAGGTAATCGAAAACCATATTCCACGAGATTTTCCTTTCTTGACCGATCGCCACCGTACATGGCATGCACTTGGGGAATGGTCACATGGCTTTCATCGACCACCATTAAGTAATCATCCGGGAAATAATCCAAAAGACAGAATGGGCGGGTACCCGCCTCACGGCCATCGAGATACCGGGAATAGTTCTCAATACCGGAGCAGTACCCCAATTCACGGATCATCTCTAGGTCGAAATTGGTACGTTCTTCCAAACGTTTGGCTTCCAAAGGTTTCCCTATTTCCTTGAAATAATCGACCTGGGCGACCAAATCATCCTGTATCTGATGTATCGCGTTTTGAAGTACGTCCTGCGAGGTAACGAACATATTGGCCGGATAAATGGTCAGTCGCTCATAAACCTCGATAATAGTATTGTTGAATGGGTCAAATGCCTCTATTTCCTCTATTTCATCCCCAAAAAAATGAATACGGAAAGCATGGTCGGCATAACTTGGAAAAACATCTACGACATCACCTTTGACCCTGAAATTACCATTTCTGAAATCGGCAGTGGTCCTTGAATAGAGACTCTGTACCAATTGGTGCAGGAACTTTGTTCGGGAAATGACCTGATCTCTTTCAAGGGCGATTACATTTTTTTGAAATTCTATCGGGTTTCCGATACCGTATAGACACGATACGGAGGCGACGACCAAAACATCGCGTCGCCCGGACAGTAACGAAGAAGTCGTGCTAAGCCTTAGTTTTTCAATATCCTCGTTGATCGAAAGGTCTTTTTCGATATAAAGTCCTGTTGTGGGAATAAAAGCCTCAGGCTGATAGTAGTCGTAATATGAGACAAAGTATTCGACCGCATTTTCAGGAAAAAACTGTTTGAATTCCGAATAAAGCTGCGCTGCCAATGTCTTGTTATGGGCCAAGACCAGTGTCGGGCGTTGTACTTTCTCAATGACGTTGGCAACCGTAAATGTCTTACCTGAACCTGTTACCCCAAGCAAAGTTTGATAACGTTCGCTTGTCTCGATTCCCTCTACCAACTGTTTGATGGCCTCTGGCTGGTCACCGGTCGGTCTGAACTCTGAAACCACTTTAAATTTCATTTCATAAAAATACGAAAGACCACCGGTATTGTTTTAGGTGAAGCTGTATTTTAATCTATCGTTTCAGCGTAAAATGACCGGTTATTTCTTGTTGAGCCGTAGAAACCGCCCTGAACCAATAGTCCGATGATGGTAACGGCCTGCCCTTGAAATTTCCATCCCATCCCTTTGAATTAGGGTCCAATTGGAACAAAAGATTGCCATAGCGGTCAAATATCGAGATGTACCCTTTGAGTACCTCTGAAATGTCCTTGATCTCATCAGGTCGAACAAACTGCCAGAAATCATTGAAGCCATCATGATTGGGGGTAAAGAAAGTAGGAAAATCTTCTGATTTGAGACCTCGTTCAATCAGTTGCGAAACAATGCCACAACCATTTTTGTCACGCACGAATACCACATGAGGTCCTTCCGGAACATTGTAAAAAGAGGGGTCATTTTGATAAGGGCCATTTTCGGCGTCCATGGCGTACTCGTAATCCCCTATCCCTGTAACATTTATAGTAACCTGTTTACCAGCGGTCAATTTTCTGATATCCACGGATTCTATAATGGCAGATTCTGAGGGAATGACATTGAAATTATTGATACTTGAACATTCTATGGTGGTGCCCGATCGGTCAATTGTATTGTATGCTTCGAGAAAATAATTACCTGCTTCCGTTATTTGAAAATTACGACTTTGGGAGAGTAATGTCTCGTTGCCGTTTTCAATTCGGTACCAACGATACCCATCCGCCCCGCCATCTGCCATGACATCAATAGGCGGGCTATCCTTACACTTAATAAATAGGCTGGGAAATTCTATTTCAGGACCTAACGTTCTTGTTTCGCCGGTAAGAGGATCTTCCTCTTCACAGGGATCATGTATGGCCCCAGTAAAAAAGCTTTCTTCATTGCAGGGTTCGGCAATTCCGTTTTCATTTTCAGGACGTACGGTTACGTAAATTCGTACATCTTGCGGTAAATCGACCGGAGGGTCATATGAAAGTACGTTGCCTACATTCAAATTATCCAAAATCTCCGTTCCACCTTCGGATGTTCCAATGGAAAGATTATAACTTGTGGCGGTCGGGGCGTAATTCCATATAATGTCGGTTACCACCGTTACATTGGCCGCATCGTCATCGGGTGCCGCCAAAATGGTACAGGGTGGAGGTGTGGTCACATCGGATGTTGTAAAACTGATTACATTGCAAGCCATTGGTATGGTGTTAGATTGAATGATGCTCAGACTTACATAGATGTGGGTGCTTTCAGGCAAGCCTACAGGTGGTTTGTAGAAATTCGTCAACCCCAGTACTTCTCTGTTGATTATGTCGTTGCCGCCGGGAGTTGTTCCCAAAGACAGCAGATAGCCATTTATTCCCTCTATTTCCGGCCATGAAATGGTGACGTCGACAGGCACCTCGGTTGTTCCATCGGAAGGATAAAATATAACGGGGCATTCTTGGGCTTGAGAAACCATCCCAAGAAGTAATAATCCGAAATAGAGCACTTTTTTGGGCATTATAAATGAAATTCGACTATTGAAAATTACCAAAAAGTCTATCGTTTAAGGGTGAAATGGCCCTTTATTTGCTGTCCGCTAAACGAGGCGGCCAAGTACCAATAATCCGATTCAGGTAAACGTCTTCCTTTGAACGACCCATCCCATCCTTGGGAATTCGGATCCAACTGTTTTAACAAGTTACCGTATCGATCATAAATTCTGATATACTCCACGTTTACCTCCCCACTTTCTGATGAAGGCTTGAACTGCCAGAAATCATTGATGCCATCTTGGTTCGGGGTAAAAAAGGCGGGAAAGTTTTTTGGTGACAGATCGAGTTCGATTACCCGATTATCCATTCCGCAGCCATTTCTATCTCTTACAAAAACAATATGTTGTCCGTCCATTATCCCTTGAAACATGGGCATAGGTTGATATGGTCCGTTTTCACGATTTAGTGCGTATTCATATTCGCCAGTTCCACGAACCCGTACCTCTATTTCCAGTCCCATGGGTTTTCTTTCAATGTGTACCGACTCAATAATGGGTGCTTCGGATAATAGAACCGTTATTTCCCTTGAATCGGAGCATTCAATATCGACCCCGTTTTCATTGATAATATTGAAGGCCTCAAAACGATATTCACCCGGTAAGGATGGAAAGAAAATATCATTGTCGGAAAGCAAGGTTTCGGTATTATCGTCATTCTTTTTGAACCACCGAAAACCGGATGCGGCCAACATTTGATGCGGGTCTATGGCCATAGTACCATCCCGACAAATCCCTATTTGACCTGGAATATCCAAAAACGGTATAAAAGGAGTGCAATCCAATTCGGGTTCACTGTAGGTTATATTTTGTGTAGGACAATTTGTAGCCTCACCATTTTCATTATAGGGTACAACTTTTATAAAGAGTTCTTGATCTAACGGAAGACCATTTTCAGGCCTGTAGGACAATACATTGCCCACATCGATATTATTTGCCACTTCGCTACCGTTTGGAGAAGTTCCTATGGTTATCCGGTAACCTGTTGCGGTCGGGGCATAGGCCCAGTGAACCTTACCGGCATCACTTCCCGAATCTTGATCATTTGCCAATTGTGTGCAATTTGGTGGAGTTGTAACGTCTTCGGTCGTAAAAGTTTCACCGGGACATTCGACCAATTGGCCATTAGTAATGAATAAACTTATGGTGACATATATGAGGGTATCATCAGGCAAGCCCAATTCAGGTGTAAATGAGTTTACAAGCCCAGCCGACCTACGATTGAGGATATCCGTTCCACCTGGGGTCGTACCTAGGGAAATCAGGTACCCGTCTATACCGCTAACCTGATTCCAGGTAATCGTAGTGTTCACCGGTACGCCGACGGAACCGTTCGAAGGATTTTGGATTCTCGGACAGTTTTGGCCGAACGATACAACCCCTGCAAATAACAACCCAATTAAAAGAACTTTTTTTCCCATGGGATAAATCTTAAAGCAGCGCATAGTTATCTTTTAAGGGTAAAATGGCCTTTAAATTCCCTACCACTTTCCAAAACCGCTTTAAACCAATAATCGGATGCCGGAAGTGTTCGACTATTATATGTGCCGTCCCATCCTTTGCTACTGGTATCTATTTCGGCAACTTGTTTTCCAAAACGGTCAAAGATTGTTATGGAAGAGCCGGATTGAAATCTGCTATCGACACCTATAAGTTGCCATGTATCGTTGAATCCGTCGTTATTTGGCGTAAAAAATTTCGGATAGCCGACTACGGATATCAAATCTTCTGTAATTCCGCAACCATTTTTATCACGAACATAGATCGTGATAAATCCTGGAGTGATATTTTCGAAAAAATTGGAATCCTGATATATTTCATCATCAATTGAGAATTCGTAGTCGCCATCGCCGGACACCTCGATTTGTACCGTATTGTTACTTGAGATATCCGAGATCAGAACATCATCGATTATTGCGTTATTCGACGGCAGTACCTTAAATCCGACACGACTTGTACACAATGTTGTTTCACCGTTTTGCGAATATTCATAGCCGGCCTCGACTACGTAATCACCAGTTTTGAGGATAGAGGTTGTCCGAGCCGTTGAAATAATCTCTTCCGTACCACCTTCGATTCTAAAAAAGGAGTATGAATCGAATCCTTCAGGCGCACTAATCGTTAGGTCGGGGTCATTTGTACATAACAAATAACTATCTGGCATTGAAAAGAAAGGCGTCGCATTCACCACCAAAGAAACTTCGAGTACATCTTGACATTGGTTCGCATTTTCGATACGGGCATAGATAATATTTGTTTCCGAGGCATAGGTTTGTGGAAGTTGGTTGCGTTCCAAAGAGACATCTTCCAAAGTTTCATAAAAGTTGACCTGATTGTTCGGATAGTTTGCCGCTCTTATTTCGTTCAAATCAAAAATACCGATGAGTTCAGTGTCAAGGGGATCTTCATCACAGCTATGAAAAACGGTTTGCTCATTATCGCTGAAAACTACGGGATTAATTTGCAGTTGCAGTTCGCCCGTATTTTCGCATCCCAAATTGTTGACCACGTTGTAATAAATGGTCTGCTCAAAAGGAATGGTATTGCTAAAGTGGGACGGATCATCAATACGATTTCCATTATTTCTGTCTTCGATGCTCAGAAAATATTGGTATTCAAAATCGCCGTCGGATTCGACCTGTCTTAAATCTATCAAGGCGATACCGTCTTCCGAACCCTCATATACATCGCATTGCTCCAAGATCAGATTCGGTGTTTCGGGCATGGGTTCGACCTCTATAGACGATTCACCAATGATCGGGCAGTTCAATTCATCAGAAGTTATTACAAGACGATAACGCCCTGCGTTATCGATATCTACATTTGAGACCTCCAAAGAATTGGTTCCTATTCCGGTTAGTGGAACCCCATCCTTTTCCCAAGAATAGGTGGCACCGGGAACTATATCGGTCTGTAGCGTGAAACTTTCCCCTTCACATATCGACAAAGAACTTGATGTTGAACCATCGGCATTTACAATAAGGTCGATTTTGTTGAAAAATGATTGTATGAAAGGTGGGAGGCCCTGGGTAGCGGTTCTTCCACCTAATGATATGGCATTGTGTACATAGTTCGCTGCAAGGCCTTTTTCATTCGGATTTTCAATGACTCCCAAAAAAGAAGACCCGTTCAAATAGTTTTGCGGCAATGTTCGATAGATTTTGCCATTGTCCCCCAATTGCAGGGCGCCTCGGTATAAAGAACGGCTGTCGAGCACTACTTCGGATGCTGAAACATCTCCCGCCAAAAGGTCATATTGCGATAGGGTAGAGGTATGACCGGTAGGACCTAAAAGATCGTTTGAGGAATAGATATAGAGATATTGGCCGTTCGGTGAGAATTCGACACCATAGGGGTTTTTGTTAATGGCGGAAGTAGTAATTCTTTCTTGATTGGTCAATGTACCCGATGCTGCATCGAAATCGTACATATAAAGGCCAAAATTGGCATTGGCACTTACCAACTTGGTGCCGTCGGGCGATAATTTGAGGTACCCTCTGGGATCCTCGATGGCCAAATTGGTAAATGTAGACTTTACCGAGGTATGGACGACCCCGTTTGCATTGACTTCAAAGGCATGATAGGTATTCAAAATATGACCGGTACCTGTTTCAGATGCCAAGGTTATTACCCAAATCGACTTATCGCTACAGTCTTTTAGAACCGCGGTTATCTTTTCGGAACAATCTTGTAGCAGCCTACGGTTTTTTTCAATGACCGACCCATTACCGCCGTCAGCGGATACATCGACTACCGAATAATTCAACCCAAAATCGGGATCTCCCTCAAATACTGAAGTATCCACCGTGAAAATGTAATAAAGATTCGGATGGTCAGGCCTTGGTACGATCAATGCGGATTGGGTGCTCGATGGGTCACCGTAAAGACCCTGACCGTTCTCCATAATTTGGTGATTGCGGTTATAAACGGTTATGCCGTCGGTATAGAACAGCAGGCTTCCAAAGGGGTCTGAAATCGTTGCGCAGCCTTCTAAAGTGTTGATTTGACCATCCGCTAAGGGAGTAACACTTCCATCATTGTTAAAAGTAATTCCAGCGCCATTGCCAAAGTACCAATTGTCGGTCTCCCCTTGACCGAAAAGCAGGACAGGGCAGAGCATACCAAAAAGCAGTGTCTTTACAATTTTCGTTTTCATAGGGTTCTCGCAACCCTACAATATACTATAAATCCCGCTTTTTTAGCAAAACATATGACAAATAGATAAAAATGGCCGTCCAAGCGAGAACGATGAGAAATTCGTACCACTGTGTTCGATAGTCAAGTACGATTTGTTCGCCGACCTGATCGGCGACCGATTGTACGGCTTCCAATCGGGTGACCGGTTCTTTGATAAGATTCCACATTGAGTTCAATGGAAAGAACCCCATAATGGTATCGGTGGTTTCTTCGTTGAAAAGTTTCCAGCGGATCATTCCCCTAACAAATCCTTCAAAAATCTGCCATAAAATGAGGAACCCCAAGGCGAAGGCGGACCGTTTGACCAAGATTCCCAAAAACAAGCAGAAAGAGAAGAATCCGACCAGTTTTATGAAAAACGCCAATAAAAACTCCAAATCGGAAAAAATTATCGACAATTCATCGTAATCGGAATAAATCAACCCTAAAATCATGGACACTACGAAGACAAAGACGGTCGAAATCAACGCGAACGATAGTACCGTCAAGAATTTCGATAATACGAATTCCTTTTTTGAAAGGCCGTCTATCAAATTTTGTTTGATTGTCTTATTGCTGTATTCATTGGCCATCATCGATACGATTACGATGGCAAGAAACAATTTGAAAAAAGCGGTCACAAAGGTGTTGAAGTGCCAGATATAGGGAAAATTGAAAATTCCGATTTCCGCCAAATGAAATTTGATCGGGCCTATATCGAACTTTATGGCGGCTACCAGCGCAATTGAGGTCAACAGAACAAAATAAGATATGATCAGCACCTTACTGGCCCGGTTGTTCCATAATTTTATAAATTCTATTTGAAGCAGTCGTACCATGGTTTTCTTAGTTTGCTTGGTTTTCGGTCAATGTCAAGAATTGTTCTTCCAAGCTTTCCTTACGCTTGACGAGATGGGAAAGATAAATTCCTTTTTCGAACAAGGCTTTGTTTAAATCTACAGCGCTCATTTCTTCTTTAAGGAATGCAGTGACCATACCGTTTTCCGATTTTATTTCACCAAAATTGGAATTGCTTTCCAAATACGTTTTGAGTTTTTCTATCTGATCCGTTTTTAGCTCGAAAAACCCGTGGCTCGCCAACATTCCATCGACCGAACCCGAGTAGAGTTTTTCCCCTTTGCGGAGAATGACCACGTGGCTACATACCTTTTCCACCTCATCCAAAAGATGGGATGCCAATAGGATAGTAGTACCTTGGGAAGCTATTTTTTTAATGATTTCCCGAATTTGATGAATGCCCTGCGGATCCAATCCGTTCGTGGGTTCGTCCAAAATCAATATTTCGGGATCGTTCAATAGAGCCGAGGCAATGGCCAAGCGCTGCTTCATTCCTAAAGAATAAGTTCTGAATTTACTGTTCTTTCGGTCTAAAAGTCCTACGAGCTCCAGTTTCTCCTCGATTTTGTCTACCGATACTTCTTTGATTTTACAGACCAGTTTTAGGTTTTGGACGGCGGTCATATAGGGATAGAAATTGGGCCGCTCAATGATGGCGCCTACCTTTTTCAAAGCCTCGTGCGTTGAAGTACTGCCATCGAACCACGAAAACTCGCCGTTGGTGCGGTTCACTACATTAAGGACAATACCCAAGGTGGTCGATTTGCCACTCCCATTTGGCCCAAGAATACCATAGACATTGCCTTTTTCAATACTGAATGAAAGGTCTTTGACGGCGGTCAGGTAGCCGAATTTTTTGGTAAGATTGCTTACCGTAAGAATTTTTTCCAAAATTGGTGTTGTTTTAGGTGGTCTGTTCTTACTTGACGAAGAAAGCCTAAATTTGTTACAATTCGCAGTTTTTAATTTAATTTCGGAACATGTCAGAGGAACGTTTAATGTCGAAAAAGAAACCTGCCTATCCGGTCAATGAGCAGTTGGACGGATACTTGGATCATTATAACCGCAAAATCGAGATTCCCATTTTTTATGAGGACTTGCTCCGTTTTGCCGGTTCTGTTGTCGTCTATGATTCAAATGACGAAGATACTTTATGGATCAGGGTCTATTATTCCGAATTCGATAGAAAAGAGATTGATATAAGTCTTAAAAAAGTATATTCTATTTTACATTCGGATGGTAGTGATAGTATTATCCAGTACTTGAACGTAGATGCGGTCGATTATTGTACTTTCGGAAATTCGAAACCTTTTCGAATTAAGGTTAGGAACATCCTCAATGATAATTTTACCTATTTCTATGTAAAGAAAGCAGATGCATCCCGTATTTATGGCCTTGAATTGGAGCATATGCTTTCACCTTACAACCTGAACTTTTTGGTTTACAAAGACACCTTGATCGAAGAACATATCGCCGGTATACCGGGCGATGTATTTATCAAGGAGTTCTTGCCGAAATGTACCGAATCGGAAAAGGCGCAATTGGCCAAAGAGTTCGTGAAGTTCAACGAACGTTGTATGATCCGGCTTTTAGGCGATATGCGTTCGTACAACTATGTTATCGTTCCTACCCATGATTTTGATCATGTGGTCTATAAGATCAGGGCGATCGATTTCGACCAGCAATGTTTCGAAGGAAAATTAAAGGTATATCGCCCTCAGTTTTTTAAAGAAAATTTGTTGATGGTAGAATTGGTGAGCGATAAATTACTACGAGATTCGGTCGATCAATACAAATTGGAAGAGCGTTCCATCGTAGCGAAACGTATTTTGAGCTCAGGCAACCGTATTAAAAAATTGCGTGAAATTAGCAGGAACGATGTGATTTCGACGCCTGAGAACATCGAAATGCTCAAAAATCAAATTTATGAGCTGACCCTGGATATGGATTTCAAAAAATGTAAGAATATGGGCGAAGTACTTGATTTGGCCTTAAGCTTTGTTCGAAGAAACTATGAGGATGTCAGCATGAAGCAGATTATCGAGAATAAAATACCCGGTGGGCGGTAATCAGTGGAGCATTAAATAGTAAGCAGTTGGCAGTAAGGCGGGCCCGAACGAATAGCCAACATCTGACCACTAAAACCCTAGCTTTTTTGTTCCTTATTGAAATAGACGAGGTAATAGTACATTTGCCGCTCTTCGTCCCAACCTTTTTCCACAAACTTTTCGGCCGATTCAGGATTGATAAAATCAAGTTTTATTTGGATGTTCGTATCGAGGTTGATAACGTTTTTGATTTTTTTTCGGGCATCCGAGACCGCCTTGTTCGCAATATCAAAGTTTGATACATCTTCGATGCTATATTTAGGCCCTTTCTCGACTTTGTAATGTTTGAATTCGGGAATCAATTCGGGATTCTCCATGACTTCGTTCAAAAAATTACTTTCTTCGAATGCATCGTTCTTGGCAAAATGATTGACCGCACGGTTCATGAACAAAACCTCTTGCTGTTTGTCTTCCGCCGGTAGTACGACGTCCTTTGCAAAATTCTGGCAGAATTTCAGATAATTCTTGGTATAGAAATTTTCATCGGCCAAGGCATCGACCCCCAAAAAATTGGTCAACCAGTATTTGGCATCATAACGGTTATTGTCAACGGAGAGCACTTTGTAGCCTTCTTGCTTGTTCAGGTTAAAGATAAGGCAACCCTTATCGAGCTTATTAATATTGATACCTTGGCGTACAACGATATCTAGATTGTTGTCTTTTTCCTCAAACTCCAAAAAATCATGTTTTAGCTCGCTTTTAAAAATTCCGACGGCATCGGTTTTCTGATTGTCCAAAAGAATTCCCGTCAAATAGACGATATAAACCTCGCCACTTTTTATATGCGGGTGGTTCGATTGCTCGAACAGATGGGTAGCCAATTTTTTGGAATTTTGGTGGGTTTTGGCCGTATCATCAAAAATCTCCGAAACAAATTTGTAGACTTCGTTGAATTCCACATCGACCTCGTTGGTCAAATGGTAATAGTTTTCCTCTTTTTCACGAAAGGGCTTAAAAAAATACTCTTTGAGCAATGCGGTAGTCTCATCGTTCAAGGTCAGCGGTTCGGCAGATAGAAAAACATTTTCGTTCTTATTCTTATTGCCGACACGATGAAGTGAAATACTCTCGATTTGGGCGGGATAGAGGTTGATCATTCTTTTCTTGCGGAATTTATGGGTTTAGAAGTTTACAAGTTTAGGGGGTTGGCTACGTTTTGTTGGATAGATCAATTCCAATTTTCATCAAAATCGAGGTCATCATAGTTTTCAAAGGTATCATCGAAGTTAAAATTGGAATCGGCCTCGAACCTTTTTTCAGGTGGTGATTCCGGCAACTCGCCAAAGCTGAAAAGTAAATTAGGATACGATTGACCACTTTCTTTTTCTACGATATCGGCCAGTTCGACAAAGAACGTCCACATGCTCAAAAAATCATAGACGTATATGAGTTTCGGCGAATCTTCGGTCATGACATCTTCGAGAAAGGTTTCGTTCATCAATCGTACGTTCGACCCATTTTCGCTCATGTCGAAAAGAGCGATTTCCTCGTCCTGGTTCCAGTTCTCGTCACAAGTATAGAACGAGGCCATTTCGTTGCCTAAAAAGCCGAAGGATTGCGCTATCGCGTTATGGAAATCTTCCATTGTGGTACTGGCCTCTATTTCAACATCCCGAAAAATGTCTTCCTCAGCATCCAGAATTATCCTGATTTTATAGATCATTTATCTCAACTTTTGAGTGAAGGCAAAGGTACGACATTATGTTAAAACGACTTTGCTATTTCGAAAAGCGATGTAAGGTGTAGGTCATCGATGCCAAAAGAAAAAAAGCACCTATCTGATGGGCGATTCCCAGCCAAATGGGTACAGCATTCAGCAAGGTGAACACACCCAGCACGAACTGTAAGCCGACTACGATCAATATCCATTGCACCCCTTTCTTTTGCAGTGAAGTAAGTGTTCGGTTTTTTGTTCTGTACCAAATGGCTATACAAAGCGCAACAACGACATAGGCAAGGTAACGGTGTACGAATTGTACACCGCTACGGCCTTCGACAAAATTTTTGGCAAGGGGCCGTTGTTCGATGAAAACCGTGTCGTGGATCAATTTGCCCTCATTCATCATCGGCCAATGGTTGTGCACCAAACCGGCATCAAGACCCGCTACGAAAGCTCCCCAGATAATTTGAATTACTAAGACAATATATGTAACCCTGATTAAATTGCGTGTACCATTATCAATCTTTTTTTTGTCGGGATACATAAGGTCTAAGGCGACCCATAGACTATAGGCAAATGTCAAAAAGGCCGTAATAAGGTGTGCCGCCAACCGATAATGGGAAACATCCGGTCTGTCTACCAATCCACTTTTGACCATATACCAGCCCAAAAACCCCTGAAAACCTCCCAATGCCAATAGAACAACACATTTTTTGATGGTAGCTTTGTCAAGTTTTTTCTTGATTAAAAAGAAAACGAACGGAAAGATAAAAACTAGGCCTATAAATCTGCCGATTACCCGATGCAGCCATTCCCAGAAATAGATGTCTTTAAAGTCCTCGAGCGTGAAATGGTTATTGAGTTTTTGATATTCGGGATATTGTTTATACAGCTCAAAGGCTTCTTGCCATTCTTGCTCGTTCATCGGAGGAATCGTACCGCTTACCAACTTGTAATTTGATATGGATAGCCCCGAATGCGTCAATCGGGTTATTCCACCGACCAATACCATGACGAATATCAGAAAACAACCTGTCAATAGCCAGATAATAACGGATTTACTTTCTTTTTTCATGCGTAGCTGAAAATATTTAGCATAAACATTGGTTTTCGATCAAAGGCCCAACTCTTCTCCTTTTTTCAACATGTATTCCTTCGCGGCATCATATTCATTGGGAATTTCCCCTTCGAGAATCGCCTCTTTAATGGCGTCTTTTATTATACCGATCTCCTTTGATGGTTTCAAACCAAAGGTTTCCATGATTTCTTCACCCGATATCGGTGGTTGAAAATTGCGAATATGGTCCCGTTCTTCTACTTCGATTATCTTTTGGCGTACGAGTTTGAAGTTGTTTTTATACTTCTTCTGCTTTTTCGGATTTTTGGTGGTTATGTCGGCCTCACAAAGCGTCATCAGGTCATCGACATATTCTCCTGCATCGAAAACGAGCCGTCGTACCGCCGAATCGGTAACAAAATCCTCGGACAATATCTGGGGCCTAGAACTCATCAATACCATTTTTTGGACATATTTCATTTTGTCGTTCAGCGGCATACGGAGCCTTTTAAAAAGTTTGTACACCATTTTTGAACCGACAAATTCATGCCCGTGAAAAGTCCATCCAATTTTTTTATGGAATTTCTTGGTTGGCGCTTTTCCGATATCATGCAACAGTGCGGCCCATAGCAACCATAGATTATCGGTTGTTTCGGCAATATTGTCGACCACTTCCAAAGTATGCCAGAAATTGTCTTTGTGCCTTTGTCCTTCGATTTCCTCGATACCTTGAAGTGCAATCAATTCAGGAAGAATATAGGGCAGTAATTCTGTTTTATGAAGTAATGTGAAACCTTTTGAAGGTTTTGGGCTTGCCAGAATTTTATGGAGTTCGTCTACAATACGTTCTTTTGAAATAATCTTGATGCGGTCTTTGTTCGCCGTTATAGCCTGCAACGATTTCAATTCGATCTCAAAATTCAATTGGGTCGCAAAGCGAATGGCCCGCATCATTCGCAAGGGGTCGTCGGAGTAGGTAATATCAGGTTCGAGGGGGGTACGGATCATTTTTTTTTCAAGATCATGTACACCATTAAAAGGATCCAAAAGATTTCCATAATCTTCTTGGTTCAATGAAAGTGCAAGGGCGTTGATAGTAAAGTCCCTTCGTTTTTGGTCATCTTCCAAAGTTCCATTTTCAACAACAGGTTTTCTACTGTTACGGTGATAGCTTTCCTTTCTGGCCCCGACAAATTCCAGTTCGATATTGCCATATTTGATCATCGCCGTACCAAAATTTTTGAAAACCGATACCTGAGGTTTTTTTTGAAGCTTCGAAGCTACTTTTTCCGCAAGATCAATGCCGCTGCCTACGGCCACAATGTCAATGTCTTCAGGTGTTCCCCTATTCAATAAATAGTCTCGTACAAAACCACCTATGACATAGCAATCGACACCGAGCTCTTGGGCAGCGTCGGCGATTGTCATGAAAATTGGGTTTTGCAAGGCAGCTTTCAGGTTCAAGGTTCGATGTTTAATCTAAGTACAAAGGGGTCTTACGCCTTTTGTCCAATAGCGTAGCGGTCTGATCCCTTTATTTATTGCCGAATTATTTTTACCGTTCCATCGTTTCCCAACTTGATGATGGAAGAAGGGGTTCCGTTTTTCTCATTTCGGTGCAAATTTACCACATAGTCCACTCCCTTTAAAATGTGTTCGCTTATTTTGTCAAAAGATCTTGGCGTGGGTCGGCCGGAAATATTGGCCGAAGTAGAAACAATGGGCTTTTTGAACTTGTTGATCAGGTATTTGCAGAATTTATCGGAGGCGACACGAACGGCCAAAGTATTGTCGGGAGCGATCAGATTTTTGGCAATCCCTTTGGGGTTATCGTATATGATGGTAGTCGGTTTGGTGGAGAGATCGATAATGTCATAGGCCGTTTCAGGCACTTTTTCGATATGTCTTTCGAGCATGGCATCGTTGGCAACAAGGCAGATCAAGGCCTTGGAATCTTCCCTTTGCTTTAATGCATATATCTTTTGTACGGCCTTTTCATTCGTCGCATCGCACCCGATGCCCCAAACCGTATCGGTCGGGTAGAGTATAAGGCCTCCACTTTTCAAGACCTCGATGCATTTGTTGATTTCTTCGGTCATTACCGGATGATTTGCTGGTGTTTCATGGATTTTCCAAGAGGAAGCCCTATTAGTATCCGATGAAAGAGTTTAAAATATTTGGGCTTGACAATCGACACCAAACCATAACGGACTATAAAAAACAGACGTAAAATTTGGTAGTGAAGATACCCGTAGTTTTTTCGAATTACATAGAACATCGAGGTTTTAAGTTCGATTTTGGTTGCGATGGGCATGCCTGTTTTATCGATGCTTTTACCTTGAAAATGGGTATAGGAAGCCGACGGAACAAAATATGCCTTTTTGCCGAGTTTCTTCAAACGATAGCAAATATCGCTTTCTTCGAAATACAGGAATATGTTGGTGTCAAATCCTCCCACGGCATTAAAGTCAGATGCCCTGAAAAGCATAAAACTCCCATTGACATAATCGACGGCAACAGGTTCGGAATGTTCTTTTCGTCTTTTCGGTTTTGAAAAAACGGTTTCGACGAACTGTCTCCCGAAAACTTCTCTGGCAAAAGAAGTAAAATGGTCGAAGCTAACTTCCTTTTGATTGTTTTCATTATAGATTTGTGGACCACATACCGCCGCATCGGGAGTTGTTTCCATAAATTCATAACAACTTTTTATTGCATCTTTTAATAGTATAGTATCATTGTTCAAAAAAAGATAATACCTGCCCGTCGCGAACTGTACGCCATGCATATTGCCACCACCGAAACCCGTATTGATCCGGCTACGATGGCATTTTATATTTTCTTTCCCCAGATTTTCGACATAACCCTCTAGGGACCTAAGATCCGGATCTTCCGAAGCATTGTCTACAACTATGATTTCATAAAGTATTTCGGATCCTGTTGTTTCCAAGACACTTTCAATACATTTTTTGGTGTATTCCGAAGAATTGTAGTTAATGATGATTATCGATATGCCATAGCTTTTCTTCCCCATTTTCGTTACTGGCCGTATTTGGATAGAAAGTTACCCAATTGTTCTTTAAAAAGAGAGGCTTTAAAAGTCTCATAGAGGGCATCTATATTCCGTTTGATATCTTTTTTACCCTTATTCTCGAATAGTTCCGGTAGATAATCGGTCAAATGGACCCCGACATGTTTTTCATGAATGTTACTGTGCCAGGCTCCTTTGATTATGAATGGACTAAATATGCAAAATGTTGGTATGCCCAAAGCCTTAGCCATATTCACCGCACCGCCCTCGTTTCCGATCAATGACGAACATTGGGACAAAATAGCTAAAAATTCCCTTAAGGAAGGGACGTAAAAATCAAGGGCGATTTTTGATTTTGTGGTTTCATTACATTGGTTATAAATAACCTCGGCATCACTTTTCTGATTAGGTATATAATTGAAAAGCAATTTGGCATTTGTTTTTTCGTATATGAAATCGAGCACTTCGGCCATATATGCCGAAGGATATGTCTTGAGCGGGCTACTACCCAGAATACCGATCATTACCAGTTTTTGATTCGTATAATCCCGTATGCTATCTATTTTATTTTTGGCCTCATGGATTTCTGCTTCTTTCAAATAAATTTTCGGAAAGGTTACGAAATCGTTGGGTCGATTCAAAATAGGCCCTAACAGCGCCAATCGATTTTGTATGGCCAAAGGAATTTTTCCGTCAGGATTCAGGTTTTCCTTTACGGTATGTGTATAAATCCATTGTGTGTAGCCTTTAAAATGAGATACTTTGTACTTCGACCGCGCAAAGAGTGAAATGAGATTGCTCTCCAATTTTCCGTAAGCATCGATAACGGCATGAAATTCCTCCCGTTGAATTGCTTTTAAAAACCTGTAGAACTTCCATTTGCTTTGTCTAAGATCCTTTCCGAAAACAACGACTCTATCTATGTTGGGATTGTTCAATAAAACCGGTAATGTATTTTCGTTGGCGACGAAATGGACAGAACTATTCGGGAAATGATGTTTAATACTTTCGCAAATCACCGTACTTGCCAAGACATCCCCGATCATTTTTTGTTGAATAACTAAGAATTTCATCTCGAACGGCAGTGCGGTTATGGACGGTTCAAATATAGCCAAATTCATTGCATCATGTCGAAAAGACAACTATTTAGCATTTGAATTCTATGGAAGATCTTGTTCAAAAAACTACATTTGTAAAATGCCTAAAAACAACGAATGTAGATGAGTACGGTCAGTGTAATAGTCAGTACATATAACAAGCCGGAGTGGTTGGAAAAAGTGTTGTGGGGTTTCAACTGTCAGACCTACAAAGACTTTGAGGTAATAATCGCCGATGATGGATCCGGACCGGAGACCAAGGAACTCGTTGAAAAAATGGGTAATGAAGTGTCATACGATATAAAACATGTATGGCAGGAAGACGATGGATTTCAAAAATGTAGAATATTGAACAAAGCCATTGCTGCCAGTTCGACCGATTATATTCTGATGACCGACGGCGATTGCATACCCAGGGAAGATTTTGTGCAAGTACACTATATCAACAAGGAACCGGGCACTTTTATTTCAGGGGGCTATTATATGTTGCCCATGAATATTTCCCTAGCCATCACCAAAAAAGATATCGAAAAGCAGCATTGTTTTAATATCCACTGGTTAAAGGAGAAAGGATTGCCCAAAACTTTCAAGAACAATAAATTGACCGCAAGAGGGTTCATTTCTACTTTGTTCAATACGTTCACACCGACCACGGCCAGTTGGAACGGTCATAATTCTTCAGGATGGAAAAAAGATATCTTGAACGTTAATGGTTTTGACGAACGGATGCAGTACGGAGGCGAAGACCGTGAATTTGGCGAACGCCTTATGAATTTTGGCGTGAAGTCAAAACAACTGCGCTATAGTGCCGTGTGTGTGCATTTAGACCATGAACGGGGATATCGCACTCCGGAAGCAATTGCCAAAAACCAAGTTATTCGAAAGGAGGTGAAGCAGAACAAAAGTGTTTGGACGTATCACGGCATTACCAAATAATAGGCAAGCTCGTTTTTCTTTTCCAACTTTTTAAGTTCACGGTAGCGTTCCAGATCGCCCAATGCGTTCAGATAAGAAATGGTGATTCCTTTTTTTCCATCAAGAAAGCCCAAGCGAAGAACGTAGTGATGGAAGAATTTCCACGCGGGTTTGAATATCAATGAAAAGTAATTGAACCTGTTTTCCCTATAAAATGCTTCTTTGGCCTTTAAACGGCCATATTTGAGCATTTTAGATTTATAGTCCTCGTAACTTTTGTAGCAGTAATGCGTCAATTTTTCCCTTAAGATACCAGAGGTTCCATCGACATTCAAAGTCTCATGAACTATTTTCTTGTCGGAGAATTTAGCCTTACTTTTTCTGAACAATCTGTAGTTCTTGTCGGTTTGCCACCCACTGAAATTCAAGACACTGTTCTTGAACATGAATTTTCTATAAAACCAAAAGGCCACATGTTCGGTATTGCCGTTCACCGTTTCAATGATTTCTTCCTGCAATTTTCGAGGTACTACCTCATCGGCATCCAAAAACAATACCCAATCGTTGGTCGCCTGTTTCAAAGCGAACGATTTTTGAGCCGTAAAATTGGCGAAGGGGTGTTGAATGACTTTGACCTTCGGATGGATCTTCAGATATTCATAAGTGCCATCGGTACTATAAGAATCTACAACGATGATTTCATCGGCAAATGTAATCGACTCGATACACTTTTCAATGTATCCCATTTCGTTGTAGGTTATGACTAAGGCGGATATTTTGGTTTTTGGACAACTCATATTCTAAAAGTATAAGTAGGTATTTTTTAGTTTGGTCAACAGGATAATAACTAAAAAAAAAGTAAAAAAGTA
Source organism: Bacteroidia bacterium (assembly GCA_030428705.1). GTDB lineage: Bacteria > Bacteroidota > Bacteroidia > Flavobacteriales > Flavobacteriaceae > Meishania. Next base: position 119,396 of record JAUIDI010000002.1, on the reverse strand, counting down.
TAAACTACTATAAAATTCCTACAAACTTATACCGCGACATCGTATTCCCGCAACGCATCGTTTAACGAGGTCTTTTTATTGGTGCTTTCTTTTCTCGTTCCGATGATCAGGGCGCACGGTACTTGAAAATCACCTGCTGGAAAAGTCTTCGTATAACTCCCTGGTATAACAACCGAGCGTGCGGGAACCCTACCTTTGGTCTCCTTTGGTTCGCTGCCGGTTACGTCGATGATCTTGGTCGAGGCGGTAAGCACTACGTTCGCGCCAAGCACGGCCTCACGTTCGACCCGAACACCTTCGACTACGATACAACGTGAACCGATAAACGCATTGTCCTCGATTATGACCGGGGCGGCCTGTAGGGGTTCCAGCACGCCTCCGATTCCGACACCACCGCTCAGGTGGACATTTTTGCCGATTTGAGCACAACTGCCCACGGTCGCCCACGTGTCGACCATCGTACCTTCATCGACATAGGCGCCAATGTTCACATAGCTTGGCATGAGAATGGTTCCTGATGAAATATAGGCCCCATGTCGTGCAACGGCATGGGGTACCACACGAATACCTTTTTCAGCGTATCCTTTTTTTAATGGAATCTTATCGTGGTATTCGAAGATACCGGCTTCAAGCGTTTCCATTTTTTGGATAGGAAAGTAAAGTACAACACCTTTTTTTACCCATTCATTGATCTTCCATCCATTTTCTGCGGGTTCCGCGCACCGGAGTTCGCCTGAATCGAGAAGGTCGATTACTTTGCGAATGGCCTTTTGGGTATTGTTTTCTTTTAATAGCTCGCGATTTTCCCAAGCGTTTTCGATGCTGTGTTGTAGTTCTTTCATATATATGCTAAAATTTGGGCAAAGATACATGCTTGTGGGAGAAATCGTTCTTCGATTTCAGGGATATAACAATTTAAGGGTTATTTTTGCCAAAAAATGGGATTGGGAAGAATTTTGGCATTGGATTACGGTAAGAAAAGAACGGGCATAGCCGTTACCGATGAGATGCAACTGATAGCTTCGGGTCTTACTACCGTAAGTACTACTGTACTTATCGATTTTTTGAAGGAATATGTTTCCAATGAAAATGTAGTTCGGTTTGTGGTCGGGGAGCCCAAACAAATGGACAGTTCCCCTTCTGAATCCGAGGCTTTGATTCTTTCTTTTCTGCCCAAGTTGAGAAAAGAGTTCCCTAACATCCCGATTGTAAGGCAAGATGAGCGTTTTACATCGAAAATGGCTTTTCAGGCTATGATAGATGGCGGGCTCCGTAAAAAGCAACGTAGCAACAAGGCACTAGTTGATGAGGTCAGCGCAACGATTATCTTGCAAGGGTATTTAAACACGATATCATGATTTTACCAATTGTCGCCTATGGCGATCCGGTCTTGCGAAAAGTCGCCAAAGAAATCGATTCCGGTTATCCTAAGTTGACCGATTTGATCGATAATATGTGGGAGACCATGTACAATGCAAATGGGGTAGGGCTGGCCGCGCCCCAAGTGGGACTTGCCATTCGTCTATTTATGGTCGATACCGGTCCGTTTGCCGATGACGAAGATTTATCCCCGGAAGAACAAAAGGTCTTGGGAAGTTTTAAGAAAACCTTCATTAACGCTAAAATTGTCGAAGAAACGGGCAAAGATTGGACTTTTAACGAAGGATGCCTGAGCATCCCTGATGTGCGCGAAGATGTCAACAGACTGGATACGATTACCATTTCTTATCTCGACGAGGATTTCAAATCCCATATGGAGACCTATGACGGACTTTTGGCCCGTGTTATCCAGCACGAATACGATCATATCGAAGGTATTTTATTTACCGACAAACTGTCTTCACTAAAGAAAAGACTATTGAAAGGAAGATTGAACAATATTTCAAAGGGAAAGATAAAGGTTGATTACCGGATGCGATTTCCCGCAGCAAAAAAAGTACGTTAAATGAACTCTAATCGAAGCAAAAGTTCAATATTTGCCAATTCGAAAAATAAAAGGAGCCAATGAGTTTGGAAAAAATATTATCAATTGCCGGAAAACCGGGCCTTTATCAACTGGTTACACAAACAAGAACGGGTTTCGTGGCCGAATCGCTGCAGGACGGCAAAAGAATCACCGCAGGTGTTCAAAGTAATGTAAGTGTTCTTTCCGAGATCGCGATATATACCTTGGACAAGGAAGTGCCACTTCGAGAGGTGTTTTTAAGGATTCAAACCAAAGAGAAAGGCAAAAAGACTTCCGTTGGCCATAAAGAGGACAAATTGAAATTGGAGGAATATTTTTTCGATGTGCTTCCCGATTATGACGAAGACCGTGTTTACGCCAGCGATATAAAGAAGGTAATCCAGTGGTACAATATTCTTCATGAAAAAGGCATCACTGATTTTTCCGACCCCGAGGATTCTTCCGAAGAATAGTCTAATCAACCATTTTGGCCTCCGATAAGACCCTATAATCAGGGTTTACCGTAGATGGAATAGGTGCATCGGTCTCTTGCCACCATGCTTCGAGCAAATTGAGTAGTTCGGCGACCTTTTCAGGTCGGTCTTCAACCAGGTTATCGGTTTCACCCAAGTCGGAATTAACATCATATAGTTCGATTCCCCCGTCCTCAAAATAGTAATGAAGTTTCCAATTTCCATACCGCACAACGGAACCAGGTCTTGTTCTAAAGAGCGAATCACGATTTTGGTTGTCGTGAACATTGTAAGCTTCCAGATAAATTGGAAAATGCCAAAATAAAGGTCGTTCGATTTCCATTGTTTTTTCCTCCAGAATCGGTCTCAAACTTGTTCCGTCCAAAATCAAGTCTTCGTTTTGGATGCCTGCGAAATCCATAATCGTTGGAAAAATATCCAAGTTGGTAATGGGTATGTCCTTTTTTGAGTTTGGCCTGATACGGTCACCGAAAACAAAAACGAACGGTTCCCTGATACCTCCTTCATAATAACTTCCCTTTCCGGCCCTTAACGGCGGTTGTTTCGTAATTCCGTAAAGTCCGCCATTGTCAGAGGTGAAAATAATCAAGGTGTTATCAAGAAGTTCGCGGTTTTTGAGTGAAACCACTAAGTCGCCAATGTTGCGATCTAGATTTTCGATCATGGTGGCATAAGGAATATTGCCTTGTCCGTTCGAAGGCCGTTTGTTGTTATATTTTGGTATCAGACTATCTATTGCCTGAATGGGAGTATGAACGGCATAGGGTGAATAATATAGAAAGAAAGGATTTTGTACGGTATCGATAAAATTCAGCGTATTTTTCATGATCAGATCCGTCAAATATTCTTTTCCCTCGTTTTTGAGCTGGATATTTTTATAGGGAGGATAATAACTTTGCGGGTGTCCGGCACGACCACCCCCAATATTACGGTCAAAACCATATTCCAATGGATCTTCACTCAAATGCCATTTTCCGGCATGGCAGGTCGAATAACCATTTTCCTGTAAAATTTTGGGAATTACAATATGTGTTTTCGATAGAATGGTCGTATTCTTGACCGGGATCAACTTACGGTCCTTGGAATTTCCCCGTTCCGAAGAACCCACGGTATAAATCTGGTGACGGGTCGGCCATAAACCGGTCAAGAGCGAGGCTCTACTAGGGGCGCAATTCGCCGCTGTGGCATAGCCATTGGTAAAATACATGCCCATTTTGGCCAATGCGTCGATATTGGGCGTATGATAAAATTCACTTCCCATGAAGCCGACATCGCGCCAGCCCATATCGTCGATATTGATCAGAACGATATTGGTTTTTTTAACAGGTTCTTTTTCACTACAGGATACTAAAACACAAAATGTCAGCAATCCGATAAAACCCTGCCTAAACATTGCTATTTTGATGTATTTAAAATGAAATCGGCAACCTCTCTTTTGAATTGCTCCAATGACGGTTGATGGGTGTACATCATATGACCGGCCTCATAGTATTTCATAATGATGTTATCCTTGATTTCCTTGGTCAGCCCGAGATGGTTTACAGAATATTCGACACCATAGAATACCGTAGCAATATCGTAGATTCCATTAAGGATCAAGACTTTCATATTCGGGTCTCGTGACATTGCCTCGGCCATATCGATACCGGTATTGATGGCTGCCTGGGTTCCCCAGCGTTTGTTGCCCTCGTGTTCCCAATCCCATTTAAAACCTTTACGGCGCCCGGCAGTAATCGAATAGGTGGTTTCTTTGTTTACCCTAAGGTCTCCGTAGAAATAATCCAAAAATCCGGCAATATAAGCAGGTGAAATGGCGGAACTCTGTGGGTCGTGACTGCTTTCTTGTGATAGGGGGTCTTGGTTGATTCCGGTGAAGCGCGAATCCAACCTTCCAACGATTTCACCTTCTTCGCGTAGCAATTCGGCATAAAATTCACTGGCCGCTACCCGAAGATCGGCTTTCAACCAATAGTCGGTTTCCGTACCCGTATAGTTTGCCAGTTTTTCGGCTATTGCTCGTTTATCCGAATCCGATAACTGATCGCCTTTATAGAGCGCGGGTACATATTCATTTTCGGTAAAATTGCGTACATCATCTAAAAAAGCATATACGTCTTCAGGTTTGTCGGCTATTTTATCATGGTACCATGCCGTGGCCGCATAGGTGGGAAAATGTACTACGTAAGACATGTCATCGCCAGGCGGAAATACCAATGTTCTTAGATCGAATACGGCGGAAACCATAATTACTCCGTTCATGGCGATACCCTGTCCCAACAATTTGTTCATCAACCCTGCATTTCGGAAAGTACCGTAACTCTCGCCCAAAAGATATTTCGGGCTATTCATTCGATTATTGGCGATCAAAAACTGCGTGATAAAAAGAGCAAGACTGCGTATGTCTTGATCGACGCCCCAGAAATCCTTGAATTCGGCTTTTCCGATTGGGATGCTCAATCCCGTACCTACGGGGTCGATCATGACCAGGTCGGCCACATCCAAAATCGAAAAATTGTTATTGACCAGCCTATAAGGGGCGGCAGGAGTCGATTCGGGATCATTGACAACAATCCGCTTCGGCCCTAAAACGCCCATGTGCAACCAAAACGAAGATGAACCGGGGCCTCCGTTATAAGCAAAGACAATGGGCCTTCGATTATTACGATTCTTTGAATCTCTAGTATAATAGGTGTGTCCTATCAACGCAATGGGTTCATTGTTTTCATCGCGAACCTGAAACGTACCTGCCTTGGCGGTCAAATAAATGGTCTTGCCATTGATGTTTACGCTCTGCATAGTCGTCGATATTTCAGCTTTTGGTAAGGTGTCGTTTTCTTTTTGGGCGCTCACGATGAATACTAGAACGCACATGAGAAGAAGTATTGGTTTTTTCACACGTTTAAATTTTTGTAATTAATTGATTTTATGGTAATTAAAAAATTAAGAACGTGTGCAACCACTTCGCTGCACTTCGTTCTCACATTAAAAATTTTAAGCATTTCCTTTTGCGAAGGAATTTTTAAAATTTTTAATGTTCGTTTCATGATGGATTATTGAGTCAGGAATTAGCTATCTACTAATATAATGAAGATATATGGACTTGAAGAATGGTGACCAATACCCTTATTTTGGGTTTCATTGGTTCAGAAACGTCGTTATAAACCTTTAGAGGCCAAGTTTGTCCATTTTTTCCTTTTCGTAGCGACTATCCTCAGCAGGATACCTCAAAGAATCTTCATACTTCCCCGATTGTTTGGCCAAAGAGTAAATTAGGCTTTCCCCGGCAAAATCGGGGTTCGGTATTTTATTGAATATTTCGTCTTCATACGCCTTGGCCGCATCCTTTACTTCCCAACCCTCTTCCTTGAATTTTTTGATCAGGTCGCTTAGAAATAACGCGGACGATAAATTGTGATGCAATAAAAGCGTGTGGTCGATGTGTCGTTCGGTCAGTTCGTAGGAAAGCTTTTCATAATATTCGGCCCTCTCCAATATGTGCTGTAGGTAAAATTCTTTGAATTCTTCGATTTTCGTTTTTTCGATGCCTACTTTTTTTATTCTCTCGATCAGACGTTGGTTGACATACCAATCCGATGCATCGATGGTCACATAACCATTGGTATAGTTGTTTTCCTTTAGAATGTTTCTAATGCTGTCTACTTTGGAGACATTTTGACCTTCCTTTAAATAGGGAAAACGAAACAATTTAATACTGTTTTCAAATTTTGAAATTATTGAATCGGTGCGCGCCAATTCTTGTTCAAAAACCTTTGGGGTATTTTTTTCGGAATTAAAATTAGGGTGCGTAAAGGTATGATTGGCCAATCGGTGGCCTTTATCGTTCCAACTTTTTAAAAGAAATTGTCCTTTTTTGTTTAATTTATTGGAGCCGGTAACAAAGAATACTGCTTTTAGGTTTTCATCTTCGAGGGATGACAATATTATTTCGTTCCATTCCTCAAATTCAAAACTGGCCAAATCAGAAGTAATACCGTCATCAAAGGTGAAGCTGACCTTAGGTTTGATGGTCGTTTCGGTAACAACGGTTTTTTGTAATCGATCAGAGGTTACATTTTTGCAACCATACAAGACTATCAGCAGGTAGAGGACAACAAGTTGAATTTTTTTCATCTAACGCCAATGAATGTTTTGCTCTTTGGTAAGCACTTGTCTACTATTCAAAGGCACTGTTCTTTCAATCCTTCCCGATTTCCTCATAGGTATATTTACTCTTTTTCCAATCGATCCGCGGCGAAGGATAGTATTTGACATTCATACGGTCTAGATATGGGGCCTGATTGCCCAGACGTACTTTAAAGTTTTCCCAGTCACGGTTTTCTTCGGTCGACCAACCCAATTCAGAGAAACCAATAGCGCGCGGAAAGGCCAGGTACTCCAGTTCATCAATATTACTGATGGTCTCGGACCAGAGTGGAGCTTCGATACCCAGGATATTTTTAAGAGGTATGCCTTCATATTTTTCAGGATTCCAGATATAGGCAGAGTCGACCGGTATATATGCCGCCCAATGCAATCCATGTTTTGAAAGGGTATCGTACTGCATGTCGAGATAGGCTTTTTTGGCAGGCGACATAATTACCTTCATGCCTTTTTCAACCGCCATATCGGCATTTTCCTTACTGCCCCAGAATTGCGCAACAGAAGTCGAATCGACATTTGCCGTGGCTAATTCGTCCCATCCGATTGGAGTCTTATCATATTTCTTGACAATTTCCATCACTTTATCCATGAAATAGATATAATCTTTCTTTTTGGTAACATGGCTTTCGTCACCGCCAATATGGAAATAAGGACCGGGCGTAATGGCCGAGATTTCGCGAATTACATCATCGATAAAAGCGTATACGGTATCTTTTCTTGTGTCGAAGGTGCTAAAACCTACATTGGTACCTTCGTACAACTCCACTTTTTTGCCATTGCCATTTAGAAAGGGATACGATACCGATGCGGCATTTGTATGGCCGGGCATATCGATTTCGGGTACGATGGTAATGTAATGTTCGGCCGCGTAGTCCACAATTTCCTTGTAATCTTCTTGGCTAAAATATCCGCCCGATTCGCCACCTACTTCGGTACTGCCCCCGATTTCGGTCAATTTGGGCCAAGACTTGATTTCAATGCGCCAACCTTGATCATCGGACAAATGCAAATGCAAGGCATTATATTTATAATAGGCGAGTATGTCGATGTATTTTTTGACGTCGGCGACGTTAAAGAAATGTCGGGCGACGTCGAGCATACTACCACGATATTTAAAAACGGGATTGTCAGTAATTTTTCCTGTAGGAATCGTCCATATTGGATAGTCGGCCAAAGTGTCGTTACTCATTTCAGGGATTAGCTGCCTTAAAGTTTGTACACCCCGAAAGGCTCCGGAAGCGGTATTCGAGTTCAAGATGACCGAATCGGGCGTGATATAAAGCTGGTAGGCTTCTGGCACACTGAGTTCCAAACTGTCGGATTGATTGATATAGATCACACCTTCCCTGTTTGGGATTTCTTCAACGTTGACCTGTACGTCAAGGTCGGTTTTCGTCTTGATCTTCTCGGCCAAAAATTTACCGACTTCTTCATATTCTCCATTGTTTGGCGAAGTATAGATGGCCGCAAACTGATCTAGGGCGAATCCATTGTTGGTCGCGATTATCTTCATGGGCATGGGTACTAAATCCTCTTTGGCTAAATCTGTTGTTGGAAAGTTCAACGACCTTTTTTTCTTTTCGGCGGTACAGGCAACAATAGTTGTCAATAGTACAAGGGTCAAGAGTGTTTTGTAGAGCAGTGATTTCATTTTATTATACAATTGTTGAATTATTTGATTGGCATATACCGGAAGATATCAGTCCATATGGTTTTTGATTACATCGTACCAGAGCTGATAGCCTTTATCGTTCATGTGGAGCCCGTCTTCAATGAAAATATCTTGTTTCACCTTTCTTCCATTTAACATGGGTTTCCATACATCGGCATAATCGATATTAGCGTCCTTTTTCGATAGTTTTTTGAACTTTCGATTCAGACGTTTGTATTTACGTCTTAAGCCCCAACGGGCGATACTGGGCTTGGCGGCGATAAGGACAATTTTTACGTTCCCATTCCGATTATGGATACGGTCAATGATATCATTGGTCGTTTCAATAATTTGGTTGGGCTTCTTTTTTGCCGAGATATCATTGTCCCCTTCGTATATGAATACTTTTTTAGGGTTAAAGCGAAGGACAAGTTTGTCCAAGTGGGCAAATAGATCGGAAGCCTGAGAACCTCCGAAACCCGAGTTTACGATTTGATGTTCAGGAAAATATTTTTCTAGATTTTTCCAAATACGAATGCTTGAACTTCCCGTAAAAACAATAGTCTCATTCGAAGCGTCCCATAGGGTATCATATTTTTTTTGAATGGCGTCGATTTCGCTATCAAAGCGTGATGGATCCTGTGCCAGGGTTTGTAATCCTATTAATAATAAAAGAAAGTATAGAAATTTCATACGCTTATTATTTTGTCGGTCACATAGCGTTTTCATTCATTCGAAATTTGAAGGCATCAAATTACTTTTAATTGGACAATCGGTCAAATAATATTCGACGTAGGTGGGCAATGGCCATATGAGCGGATATGTAATTCAATAATTGACCTAAAAAAGACATGGAAATACTTTGGCTTCATCTTAAGTCCCTATCACTAGAAAAGCCAAGGCTGCCAAAGCACCTCCTGTAAATGGACCGAGAATGGGTATTAGTGCATAGCCCCAGTCACTTCCGCCTTTTCCCTTAAGGGGCAAGAGCGCATGCATAATACGTGGGCCCAGATCACGTGCCGGATTGATCGCATATCCCGTAGGCCCTCCGAGGCCCAGGCCGATGCCGATAACCAAAAGAGCTACGGGTAGTGCATCTAGCGAACCTAATTTAACAGGTTGGTCGCCCAAGGTCCCTCCCGCAATATACATAACTCCGAAGACCAAGGCGAACGTACCGATTACCTCGGTCACAAAATTCCATAACGGACTGCGTATCGCAGGGCCTGTGGCAAAAGTGGCAAGTAGGGTGGCCTGGTCATTCGTTGCATCATATTGTTTTTTATAGGTCAACCATACCAAAGTGGTTCCGAACATGGCCCCTAGAGTCTGGGCAAGCATATATCCGGCAACCATATTCCATGAAAATTTTCCGGCAACGGCCAACCCCAGAGTTACGGCAGGATTCAAATGCGCGCCACTTATATCGGCTGCAATAAATACCCCGGTAAAAACGGCGATGCCCCATGCCAAGGTAATACCGATCCAGCCACTGTCCGGGCCCTTCGTTTCTTTGAGTACCACATTCGCCACGATGCCATTGCCCAAAAGTAAGAGCATAGCGGTTCCGATAAACTCAAAAAGATAAGCACTCATAAATGTTGTTGATTAGTTGGGTTTCAATATAGGGAAAATTGTCTAGATTTCAGTCCACGAGCGATTGATATACGAGCTGTTGAAATACGGTTGCATAATACCCACTATAAGGTTGAACTTGGGTCATAAGAATGGCTATAAGGTTTTCGGCGGGATCAATAAAAAAGTAGGTGGAGTACGCCCCGTTCCAATAAAATTTTCCTTTAGACCCTAAACTTCTGCTCGCTGCCACATCTGTAGTCACACCAAAACCAAGACCAAAACCTTGTCCAGGCCCTAGTGATAGATTACCGATTTGATTTATGGTCATAATTTCAATCGTCTTAGGACTCAAGAGTTGTTTACCGTTCCATTTTCCCTTATTTAGTAACATTTGGCAAAAGTTCATATAGTCGGACGCCGTTGAAAAAAGACCGTGAGTACCTCCAAAAACAGTGTTGCCCTCAATAGGCAATTGTTCCTCCGATTTGACCATTTTGCCTTCTTTGTTATAGTTGTGAACCGGTCCCCATCGGTTTTGGCTTTCTTTGGCAATGTTGTAGCCTGTGTCCTTCATTTCCAAGGGGTCGAAAATGCGCTGCTGCAGAAAATCAGCAACATTCATTCCTGAAAAATGTTCAATGAGCAATGCTAGCACATCCGGTGAAGCACTATAATACCATTGCTCGCCAGGATGCCCGACCAAGGGAAGTCCTACCAAGGTATTAACCCGACTTTCAATATCCTTTTGTGGCTCAAAATACAATGCTTTTGAAACCGCATTGTCAAGAGCGGTTCCTCCAAGCCCATGTGAGAATCCGGCGGTGTGTGTCAATACATGGTGAATAGTTATCTCTTTATTGGTCGGTTCGGTTTCTCCTTCTAGGCCGGCATTTACATCTTTGGCTACCTTTAAACTCTTAAACTGTGGAAGGTATTTCGATACGGGATCCGAAAGAAAAAAATGCCCTTCTTCATAAAGCATCATGAAAGCTACGCTTACAATAGGTTTTGTCATTGACATGATGTGAAGGATTTGATCTTCTCGCATTGCCGTCTTATCATCCAAGTTCGAAAAACCATAGGCGGCTTGATGTACCATTTGTCCGTTTTTCATAATATAAGAAACCGCTCCTGGAATCTTTCCATCGGCAATTTCCTTTTTTAAAAATGCTTCATACGTGCTTAATCTTTCAGGCGATATCTTTGTTTGATGCCTGTTCGATTCTGTAATGCTCTGAGCGTTCAGAAGACTATTGCTGATGAAAAGAATTATACAGAGCGAGAGCCAAAAGTCTTTTTTAGTCATTTTTTACTTTTAAGATTTATGATGTCCGAGGGCACTTGCTTTCACAAGATAACTTTTTTTATTAATTCGCGAATGCCCATATTTTAAGTAGTGTTGTCATATGAGAATTGCAAATTGCTGATATTTTAAGTCGGGTATCCTTTTTTTACTAAAGAAATTTTTAACTTTCAGTTCCGAAAGAAGAATTCAAACATTAAAAATGTATTTAAAATGAGTGATTTAGCAGACAAATTAGCAGCATTAAAATCAACGGCCGTCAGCCAGTTGAACGAATGTGGTGTATCGAATATCGACCACGACAAATTAGACGGTTATGTGAACAGCTTAAAATCAATGGTCGATAACAAAGATGCTACCTTGGTATCTGGAACCGACGAGTCTGAGTTGGAAACGGTAAGAAGAAATTTTGTTGAGAAAAAGCTTGGAGTGACCGATAAGGACAAAGCTATGGGCGCAATCAATGCCGTAACCAGTAAAATGTCCGGAATCCGGATGAAGAGCAGACCAGCTTTCTACTATTTGGTTCAACAAGAATTGAGCTAGTAAGAAGTATTACGATATTGATTAAAAGCGACCAAAACGGTCGCTTTTTTTTGAAACCATAGGTTTCAAAAATTATGTTACATTTAGTTCTTCATTTCAATCCAACCTAAACCGACCGAATTTCATGTGGCATTCGTTGAAATTAGAAGTATTCATAGGTGTTTTCATAGCATCCCTCTCAGCATTTGCACAGAATCCTTCGGCTTCGGATAATACTGATCGACCTGTTGCAAATGCTGTTGCTCTGGAAACAGCCCCGGCCATCGACGGCGAGGTGTTGAACGATGCCATTTGGCAAGCCATAGAGCCATTTGGCGATTTGACCCAGGTACAGCCCAATTTTGGGAGACCGGCTAGCGAAAAAACAGAAATACGAATTGCCTATACCAAAGAACCTTTCTACCTCTCGGTGGTCTGTTATGATTCAAGACCCGATGAGCTTGTGGTCTCCGATGCACGACGGGACGCAGACCTTGATAATACCGATGCTTTTCTCTTTATCTTGGATACGTATAAGGATGGTCAGAACGGATTTATTTTCGGCACGAATTCTTTGGGTGTCGAATACGATGGGCAAGTAGATAACGAGGGGCAAGGTAATTTCAACGCCAACAGGCAGCAAGGGGGAACCATAGGGGGCTTCAATTTAAATTGGGACGCCTCTTTCGAAGTACGTACCAAAGTCGGTGATTTTGGCTGGAGTGCAGAGTTTGCGATCCCGGTCAGAACCTTACGTTTTCAGGCCGGTAAGGACTGGGGCATCAACTTCAGGCGTAACATTAGAAAAAGTAATGAAATTGTCTACTGGTCACCACTACCCTTGGGGCTTGATTTAAAACGTCTTTCGCTGGCCGGAACCTTGACCGGTCTTGATTTACCAAGCCCAGGTAATCTGAAATTGATACCTTATGTGCTGGGGAGAATGGACAATGATTACACCATGGTCGATTCAAAAAATGAATACACCGCAGAGGTGGGTGGTGACGTCAAGTTTAGTGTAACGCCAAGTCTGACCCTCGACCTTACGTATAATACAGATTTTGCACAGGTTGAGGTCGATGACCAACAAATCAACTTGGACCGCTTCAATTTATTCTTTCCTGAAAAAAGACCCTTCTTTTTAGAGAATGCCGGACTTTTTAGCGTAGGAAGTCCGGGTGAGGTCGATTTGTTTTTTAGCAGAAGGATCGGCATCGGGGAAAATGGGAGCGTAGTTCCGATAATCGGCGGTGCACGTCTATCGGGAAAGTTGAACCGTACCAATGTCGGCCTCTTGAGTATGTGGACTGAGGATGTTCAAGAAGAAGGCATTGAAGAGAACAATTTTACGGTAGCCCGAGTCAATCATGAGTTCAAGGGAAGGTCGGCTTTGGGGGCTGTATTTATAAATCGACAGGGCCTTCAATCCGATGATAATTATAATCGGACCATAGCCTTGGACGGAAAGCTTGGCTTGGGGAAAAAAGCACGTATATCAGGATTTTTTGCCAAGACCAAAGATCCGAACGACACGATAAATGCACATTCCTATAAACTTCAGGCCGATTATAATTGGAACAATTGGGAGCTTCGGGCGGCCTATACCGAAGTAGGGCAGGGGTTCAATCCAGAGGTTGGATTTCTATTACGTTCCTCATTCCGAAAACCCGAGGGTTTGGTATTGTACCATTTGCGTCCGAAAAACCAAAACGCCAAAATATTGGAATATCGCCCCCATATCTCGTACCGCGGATATTGGAATTTCAAGGGTTTTCAAGAGACCGGATTCTTACATGTTGACAACCATTGGGAATATAAAAACGGAATGGAGATCCATACCGGGGTCAACTTTACAAAAGAAGGTGTTTTAGACCCCCTAATCGATGGTGTCGAACCTTTTGAAATTTCGGAAGGGGTAATTGTCGAACCCGGTACTTATGACCATATTGAATCGCAGATTGTATTCTTCACGAATATGAGCAAGCCGTTATCGATCAATCTGCGTTCGGTAATAGGAGGTTCTTTCGGTGGCACCAAATATGTTGAAAGCATCACCGGTAGGTTGAGACTTGGGGATAAGTTCAATGCCGAATTGGGACTACAATACAATAACTTTCAGCTTCCGGTCGGCAATTTTACGGCTAACATCCTTCGAAGCCAATTGTCTTATGCTTTCAAACCCAATATCTATATTCAGGGTCTTGTACAACATAACACTACCGATAAGTTGTGGGCCACCAATGTACGTTTCGGCTGGTTGCAACAGGCCAATACGGGACTCTTTCTGGTTTGGAACTACAATACCTGGGAAGCTGGTCCGCTCAACAACAGTATCATCGTCAAATATACCCGAATGTTCGATTTGGTCAAATAATTAGACCCCGAATTGTTGTAGATGATGATCCAGATGTTTCGAGAAGAGCGTGTTCCACTCTTTTGAAGTGAGTTTACCGAAGGCATGCGATTCCTTGCCCTCAAAATGCCCGGCACCCAATTGCTGTGTTTTCTGCAAATGTTCGATTAATCGGCCTTTTTCCTTTTGAAAATCCCGTTCATCGCTAATTACGAATATTGGCGAGGTCGGACTGTTTTTTTTGTATGGTTTTGGCCCCACCACGATATTTTTCGCGAAAAGTTTGATCATAAATTTTTTAAAGCCTTTCGGTTTTGGGTGTTTGTCGGTATAGACCAGTTCATAGGCCACATTACAATGGGCCAACATTTGGGAAACGTTCATCTTGCCCCAAAGAGGCTGGGTCTCGGCGGTCAATTTATTGATACGGCCAATCGTTTCCTGCGATTCTTTTTCGTCAAATAGGTTTTTCCAGTCCATGGTCGGTTTGTTTTAAGGAGTGATTCAAAAATATGGAAAATAAGCTGTCTTTTTTAGTCAAGGGCACTATGGTTTCTGCCATATCATTTCTTCGAATAGCGGTTTTCGCTAGGGGTTCAAATTTACCGTCTTGCTTACCGTTCCGCCTTTATTGGAACGGATGGTAAGTTCGGCCGAAGCATCCGGCCCGATTATTCTGATTGCATAACTGACCTTTCTTTTACTATCGGAAGCGGAATCCCTGCTATCCCTTGTGCCAACAATATGACCTAAATCGGTTCTTATACTTCCTGATACGAGTTCGGCATTTTTAAGTTTTAAAATGGCACGTACAGGATGGTTGAGGTTGGCTTCGATTGCCCTTTCGGTAATATTGGTGGGTAAGTAACCTATATTTTGAACTTCTGCTTCAAGTTGTACTACTTTGCCATTTTCCACTGGACGGAGGTCAATGGAATTGATTTGTAGGAGCGGACTGGTCTCGGCAAGCCAAAGCATCCATTCCACGTATTTCTCAATTTCCGATTTTAGGAATTTTGTCGGCGGATTTTGAAAGGTAAATTTATGGTTCCAACCCCCAATTTCGACCGTACCCAGCGTCGGGTGGTCGTATTTTTTCCAATTGATAAATCCTTTACCGTTTAAATTCTTATCGTTCCAGGTAAGTTTGTCTTTTTCCGAAATGCTCCCATCTCCATCATAATCCTCAACGAAACCGCCCCAGAACTCGGGTACGAAGGCCACTACGCCAAAATCCCAATACGACCAACTGATCAAGGTGCCGTGACGATGCAATCTAGGGTTGCTATAACTGGGAATGACCCGCTGTCCGGTAGTGGTTCGGTACATTTCCGATAATTCGACGATCAGGTTTTGATCGGCCATATTATAATTGTCCCAATTGGTAGTTGACGGGAGCCTATATAAAAACCCACCGGCGGTATGCCCGTGAAAAACACCCGTAATATGTCTTTTCGAACTAATAAATTTGATGGTTGCCCTAGTTTCGGGTTCGGAAAGAGGATAAGGTCCGGCACCTTTTTGTTCGAATTCAAGTCCCCAGTTTCTTGGAAAGTTACGGTTCATATCAATGCCTCCAATACCATCCTCGTTGTAAAACCCGTCATTGTCATCATCCAATCCCTCGGTATATACATCATAATAGGTGCCACCGATTTCATTCGGTTCTTTTTCTTCTATAATACGGGTGTCGGAACTATTTATTCTAAACTTTCCGTTTTTATTCGGTACCCGCATTTTGGTTATAATTCCGTTTCCATCAAGATCGTTTCCCGGATCTTCGTCGAACAAGCCGTCAAAATCCTCATCATAAGGTCTAGGGGTACTCCTTAAAACGGTCGCCGTCTTTAAGGCCAAATCGGCCCCATCGGGATTAAACTTTGGTCGAACGTATAATACCCTGGTATCTACTAGATTTTTGATTCGCTCACTTTTGTCATAGTTTGAAAGTAAATGCCAAGCATAATGTAGCGCCACTTCTGTGGCGGTCAGCTCACCGGCATGGATACTGCCATCGTAATAATATGCCGGTTTGGTTTCCGGAGAGCCCGTTTTCTTGTTCGAGATTTCAAGTACCATCAAATCGGTACCCTTTAAAGTATGGCCGATGGAATATAATTCGGTCAGATCAGGATATTCTTGAGACCATGCCTTTAACAAGGAATAGGCATCGGCCGTGGAGTGATATTTGTCCCATTTTGGATTTAAAGGGTCTTCTTTTTGTCCGAAAACTAAAACAAACGGTAGTATTAAAACGCAAACTAAAAATGGATTTCTATGCTTCATCACAAGTATTTTGTATAAAGTAGCTGTGATTATCGAATGCCGTTAACGGCCATTTCCAAAGTATAGACAGAATCCATAGCAGTGATAAATAAAATGTTTTGGTCTGGCCCGCCAAAAGTTACATTCGCCGTCCATTTTTCAGGTACTTCAATATGTTTGATCTGTTTTCCGGTTTTATCGAAAACGGTAACACCATTGCCCGTTAAATAAACATTGCCTTGATTATCCAAGGTCATCCCATCGGAGCCGAGTTCGCAAAAAATCCTTCTCTCGGAAAGGCTACCATCTTCGTTTATCGAATAGACATAGGTCTTTTTGTCACCGATATCCGCAACATATAAAGTTTTACCATCGCCGGATCCAATTATTCCGTTGGGCATGACGAAGTCCTTGGCCACAATCATTATCCCGCTTTTATCTACGGGCATGTAATAAACCCGGCGTTCTTGAATTCTGTTCTCGGTAGGTTTCCACCACGGGCGATCGTACAAAGGATCTGTAAAATAAATACCGCCATTTGGATGGATCCAAAGGTCGTTGGGTCCCCCGAGCAATTTATCTTCATAATTATCGACCAACACGGTTACGTTCTTTTCGTGGTCGATGGACCACAATTCGTTTTTTTCATCGGCGCAAGACAATAGATTGCCATCATTGTCGAAATAAAGTCCGTTTGAGCGGCCACTTGGTTTCATCCAATCTGAAACGGAATTGTCGGAAGCATTCCATTTTATGATACGATCGTTCGGTTGATCTGTAAAATAGACATCCCCGTTTTCAGCAACGGCGGGGCCTTCGGTAAATTCATATTGATCGGAGACCAGTGCCAATTCGGCCCCTTCGGCAACAATGTCTTGGGCCTTGCACGATATGATCAAAAGCAAGAAAAGTGAAAATAGTAGGTAATGATTTTTCATTAATAGTGTTTTTAAATGTTATTTATACGGATGAAAGGTTTTTATTCCTTCCACCCCGGGCCTTTTACGAATCTACCTGAATAAGTTCCGGTATGTTCCCCAGCCTTTAATACATGACCTCCGTTCACGAAAACATGTTGCATTCCCGTGGCATATTGGTGGGGTTTTTCAAAAGTCGCATTGTCCTTTATGGTATTGGGATCAAAAACGACCACGTCGGCAAAATAGCCTTCTTTTAATGCCCCCCTTTTTTTCAGTTTCAAATTTGTCGCAGGCAGGGAGGTCAATTTGTAAATAGCTTCTTCAAGGGGAACCACTTTTTCTTCCCTAACAAAATGCCCCAAAAGTCTAGCAAACGAGCCGTAGGCCCTTGGATGGGTACTTTGTTCCAAGAATACGCCTTCGTTCGTATACGAACCTGCGTCCGAACAAATGCTCATATAGGGTAGTTTCAATTTCTTTTTGATGTTGTCTTCGGACATTGAAAAATAAACGACCTGAATTCTACTATCGTCCTCATAGATTAGATCGACCAGCGTTTCGTTGGCGGTCTTGCTCCTTTCTTTGGCGACATCGGCCAAGGTTTTTCCGATCAGATGCCTCAGCTCTTTATTTCGAAAGCCTACCAAAAGAATTTTTTCCGGCGGCACATGAAAATCGATTTCATCCATCATTTTTTTTCGTTTTTCAGGATTTTCGATCAGTTTCATGGTAGCTGCATGACCACCTTCCTTGGCCCAAGCAGGCAAAACCACGTTCAAGCCTGTTGAACTGGCATTGTACATATACATGTCCGTAGTGATATCGAGGCCTTTTTGCCGCGCATTATCGACCTTTTGGATGGCACTGTCCAACAAATGCCAATTGGCATTTCCGGATGCCTTGAAATGATAGATCTCAGCGGGCAGTTTCGCTTCTTCTGAAATGGTAATCAATTCATCCACGGCCTCCAAAAGGCCTCCTTCTTCATCACGTATGTGCGAAATGTACATACCGTCGTATTCGGCGACCACTTTGGCCAATTCTATGATTTCATCGGTTTCGGCATGCCCGCTGGGGACGTAAATCAACGAGGTCGAAAGCCCCATGGCGCCTTCTTCCATACCCTGACGAAGAAGATTTTTCATGGCCTGCATTTCTTCTTCGGTCGGAAGCCTTTTCTCGATACCGATAACGTGTTCCCGCAAGGTCGCATTGCCGACGAACGAAGCCACATTGGTCGAAACCCCTTTGGTCTCGAGATGTGTCAGGTATTCCCCGAGAGTCGTCCATGGGATGTCATACGTGATATCGCCTTGACCCTCTTTCATTTCTTTTTTCATCGATTCGCTCAACGGCCCCATGGAAGAGCCTTCTCCCATAACCTCTAAAGTAACGCCCTGCCGAATATCGCCTTGGGAACGACCGTCTTCCAAGAGTGAAACATTGGCCCAACTCAGCATATTGATAAAACCGGGAGCCACGGCTAGTCCTGAGGCATCTATTTCCTGTTTGCCAATGGCATTTTCGAGTTTTCCGATGGCCGCTATGGTATCGGCGTTTATGGCGATATCGCCTGTATAAGTTTCACTTCCCGAACCATCTAGAATCTGGCCGTTTTTGATCAGGATGTCATATTGTGTTTTTTCTTCGGTACAGGAAGAAAATACGATTAGAATTCCAATGATGATCAGCGTTCTTTGAAGGCCCATTTACAGATTTTTTAAAAATGCCATGTTGTGTTTCATGCTTTCCAGAGGTGTACTGGCGTATTCTTCCTGCTCGATAAAAATATGCTTGACCCCAGAGGCTTCCTGATTTTGCATCATGGTATGGATATCCAACCCGCCTTTTCCGAATTCGGTACTTTCCTTTTTGGTCATGTCCATATCCTTCAAATGCCAAAGGGGAAAACGTCCTGGGTATTTCTTGAAATAATCCAATGGATTTTTTCCACCGACGATGACCCAACCCAAATCTAATTCCATATGCACCAAGTTCGGTTCTGTATTGTCCATTAAGACATCATAGAGTACTTGTCCCTGATTGGATTCAAACTCGTATTCATGATTGTGGTACCCAAAATGGATTCCCAGTTTTTCACAGGCCTCGCCGGCCTTGTTGAATTCTTCCGTCACCCTTTTATAATTATCGACGTTTTGGCCGTTCGTTGGCATTGAAGAGCAGATAAGATATTCTTGACCGGAAGCCACGGCCTCTTCCATAGTTTTCTCAAAATTCTCATCGAGATGTACATGGCCGCTCACCAGTTTCATGCCCAGGTCGTCACAGGCCTTTTTCATATCTTGTGGAGAGAGCCCATAATAATGGCCCTCGTTACTTCGTGCGGATTCAATTTCCTTGATGCCGATGGAAGCAATCTGTTTCAAGGTGCCAAGAGCATCTTTAGCCATGGCCTCGCGAAAGGAGTATAGCTGCACACCGTATCGGCTACCCGCAGTGTTGCCAAAAACATATGAAGGTAAAAGGGTGGTGCCAACAGCAAAGGCCGTTGAGCGGATTAAAAAGTCTCTTCGTTTTATCATTTTCCTCTATTTGTGATGTTCTTCATAGTGAGCTTTCAACATATCTTCACCGTAGTCGTTTTCAAGATCTCTTACTACGGTGTGCACATGATTGGCATCGTTCTGGGTGTTATCAAATTCAATGAGGAGCATTGGTCCTTGAATACGATAGTAGTACCCAAATCCGTAACTAAGGCTTCCGGCCCATGCAAAGTGTAGGTTTTCATAACCAGCCTTTATGATTCTGTCGGCAAAATCAGCCGCGAAATCTTCCTGATAGTTATCTATATAGACTTGTACCAATTGGGTCAAGAGCTCCTGTTGAGCTTCGTTCATTTCCTTATATGAGATCCCATAGGGTTCGATATGGGTAACTTTTCGTTTGGTCAAGGTAATCACATCGCTAGGAGCCTTATCCGCAATTTGGGCAATTTTTAATTGTTCGTCGTCCATCGAATTGATCAGCGCAAAACCCAGATAAGATTCCTCTTTTAAGACTTCTTTTCCCTTAAACTCGGTGCTTCTTACAATTCCGGGGTTGGTCCCAAAAAAAGTGGGCGTGGAAGATATGATTCTGCTATCGGCCGAAGTGAAATTCAAGGAAAGATGATGTCCTTCGAAGCGCCACCCCCATGGTTGATTGGGTGCCGGGTTGCCAAAAATGCTAAGGTGGTAGTTCAAAGGATCTCTTCGAGGTCTTCCACTAGGCATCTTATCATCATCGTTGTTTTCGATGATTCGGAGCACTTTTTCGAGGGCCATGATTTCCGATGATTTTTCGAAACCTTCCTCGCTCAAAGAGGCTTTCAGCAAATTCAAGGCCGCGGTTTTTTGAGCTTCGTTGAATTGATAAAAAGTGGGTCCTTTTCGGGGCATAGGAACATAGTTCATATTAAAACGTTCGGCATCATCAAGTTTAAAATGGGCCTGTTCCCTTAATTCATCGCTGAGCGAATTCAAAAAGGCATTTGCCTTGTCCGAGATGTCTTGGGCTTCGGTATTAACAGCGGTAAGGATAAATAATATTGATAGGGAATAAAGTTTACGCATCATTAAATTGGGTTTTATTGGTTCGTTTTTTATAGAATTATCTTAGGCGATAGCTTACAAATGCGATCCGCTTACTATCGGGAGACCAGGAAGGTACATTTATGGTGCCCTGACCTCCAAAAAGCTTGGCCATTACCTGAACTTCGCGGGTCTCTAGGTTCATAAGCCTCAGCATCACGTTTTTATTAGGTGGGTGCGACCCGGCAGGGACGTCGGTTCCGAAGGTTACGTACACGATCCATTTTCCGTCCGGAGAAGGGTGTGCGAACCAGTCGTTATATTCGTCGGTGGTCATTTGTTCTTGATTGCTTCCATCCGTTTTCATGCGCCAGATCTGCATGGTACCCGTGCGTACGGAGTTGAAATAAATGTATTGGCCATTTGGGGAATAGTCGGGACCGTCATCAAGGCCTTCGGCGGTCGTCAATCGAATTTCTTCACCTCCCTCGACGGGAATGGTATAAATATCGTAATTGCCGTTGCGTTCGGCACAATAGGCCAAGGTCTTGCCATCGGGTGACCAACCATGCCAATACGAAGGTCCTACAGGGGTTATTTTTTTTGGAATCCCTCCCTCAATGGGCATTGTATAGACCAACGATTTTCCAATCTCCGTTCCATCGCTGATGACCAGTTGGCTGCCATCAGGAGAAATACCATGGTCATTATTGATTTTTTCCGCAAAATCGGTCGGAATCAATTTTGGCGTTCCGCCCTCGATCGAAATCCTATAAAGCAAACCTTTACTATTATATATCAGCGTTTTACCATCGGGCGACCAATTCGGGGCTTCGATATGATCTTGGATTCGGTAGACGGTATCCCTTTCAAAAGTGGAAACGGTAATAGTTTCAAGAAAACTATCCACGGTTTGTTGGGCCACCACAATACTGGTTGTACACAGAAGTAACGTAACGATAAAGCGCGAAAATGGCACCCTGATTTTAAAGGTATCGGACATTTGATTTTTATTCCTCCTAAAATACTAAATAATGCAATGCGGTCTACGATGTTAGATTTGTACTTTTGCCCAAATTCATGTTATGAGCACTAGGGAAGAAAAATTGAAGGCTTTTGACCGTCTGTTGACCATAATGGATGAGCTGCGCGAGCAGTGCCCATGGGATAAAAAGCAGACCATGCAGACACTTAGGCACTTGACGATCGAGGAAACGTATGAACTTGGTGATGCCATTTTGGAAAATAACCTTGAGGAAGTCAAAAAGGAATTAGGTGATCTACTGTTGCATATTGTCTTTTACGCCAAGATCGGATCCGAGACCAATGATTTTGATATTGCCGATGTCTGCACCGATATCTGCGAAAAATTGATCAATCGGCATCCACATATCTATGGTGACGTAACCGTTGAAAATGAAGAGGATGTAAAACAGAATTGGGAAAATATAAAATTAAGCGAAGGTAAAAAAAGTGTGCTCGAAGGGGTTCCGGCCGGGTTGCCGGCTTTGGTAAAGGCCAATCGTATCCAAGACAAAGTTGCGGGTGTGGGGTTTGATTGGGAAAAACCTGAACAGGTTTTTGAAAAAGTACAGGAAGAATTGGCCGAACTTCAAAATGAGGTCAACTTAGGCAATGCACAAAAAATGGAATCGGAGTTCGGCGATGTACTTTTCTCAATGATAAATTATGCCCGATTTTTGAACATTGATTCCGAGAATGCTTTGGAACGGACCAATAAAAAATTCATTCGACGCTTTCAATATTTGGAGGGCAAGGCCAAAGCGTTTGGAAAATCGCTTAAAGAAATGACCCTTGCAGAAATGGACGTGTTTTGGGAAGAGGCGAAGCAAGTTCAAACTCAAGTTAAAGAATCAAGCTCAAAACAATAGATCGATATTTCGATTAAAGACAGGCCACCTTGCTGAAAAATTATACTAAAGAATTTCGTTATAACTTGAAGCTGTCCCTTCCCGTGATTATGGGATTGTTGGGCCATACCATTGTACAGCTGGCCGACAATATCATGGTGGGACAATTAGGTACGGCCGAACTGGCGGCGGTATCCCTTGGCAACAGTTTTATTTTTATTGCCATGTCTTTGGGCATTGGTTTTTCGACCGCGATTACGCCTCTGGTGGCGGAGGCCGATGGAGCCGGTAACAAGGCCAATGCAAAAAGTGCCTTGAAACATGGTCTTATATTATGTACTATTTTGGGATTGTTTTTGCTCTTGGTGATACTCCTATGTAAACCGTTGATGCATTTAATGGATCAGCCACAAGAAGTTGTCGAATTGGCCATGCCCTATCTTGATCTGGTCGCTATTTCTTTGGTGCCATTGATCATATTTCAGGCATTCAAGCAATTCTCGGAAGGACTCTCACAAACAAAGTATCCCATGTACGCTACCATTATTGCCAATGTGGTGAACATTATCTTGAACTATTTATTGATTTTCGGGTCTTTCGGATTTCCAAAATTGGGCATCGTAGGGGCCGCGATCGGCACATTGGTAGCGAGGTGTATGATGGTGGTGTACATTTGGCTCATACTGAAGAATAAAAGGAAGTTCCATGACTATGTTACCGGATTCGACCTTAAGAAAATCGAAAAGAAAGTAATCAGAAAGATTATAAGTTTGGGCTTTCCTTCGGCATTACAGATGTTCTTTGAGGTTGCCATATTCACGGCGGCCATCTGGCTCAGTGGGATTCTAGGAAAGAATCCGCAAGCGGCCAATCAGATTGCCCTGAACTTGGCAAGTATGACCTTTATGTTCGGTATGGGGCTTGGTGTGGCCGCGATGATTCGGGTCGGCAATCAAAAAGGATTGGAAAACTATAAGGCATTACGTCGCATTGCACATTCCATATTTTTATTGACCGTTTTGATCGAAATCCTATTCGCAGTTTGGTTTCTTGTAGGCAGGTATTGGTTTCCTTCCCTGTATCTCGACCTAGACAATGCACTCAACCTGGCGGACAATACCGAAGTGATCGCCCTAACGGCGCAATTACTTTTGATAGCCGCATTTTTTCAGATTTCAGACGGTATTCAGGTTGTTGTATTGGGTGCGCTACGGGGTTTGCAAGACGTAAAGATTCCTACCTTCATAACATTTGTTGCCTACTGGTTGATCGGTTTTCCGATTTCCTTTTATTTGGGCCTGAAGACCGACCTCAAAAGCATGGGCATTTGGATCGGTCTATTGTCGGGCTTGACGGCCTCGGCGATTATGTTGTATATTCGATTCAATTATTTGACCAAAAAACTGATTACCGATGGAGCTGCCTAAATTCATTCTAGGGGACAATACCGATTTTCCTGAGGCCATATTCATTGTCCATACCGAATATCCCCGTTTTATCATCAATTTGGAAAATGATGAGGTAACATGGTTCGAAGATTTTTCGAAGGAAGACGAGGCCGACCTTGAGAGCGAGACTACCAATCTGATTCAAGCGGCAACGGATTTTTATGACAGGGAGGTCGCACGATATGAAGATTGACCGTTATGTGGGAAGAACTCATCCGCTACGACAAAGACCTGTTTCTCTTTCTCAATAATTTGGGAAACCCTTCTTGGGACGGTTTTTGGATGTTCGTTACCAATAAGTTCAGTTCGATTCCGATTTACATTTTGCTGATAATTTTGACCTATCGCTATTTTGGGGCAAAAAAAACGCTTTTGGCCATTTTGAGTGCAATCGTTTTAGTAGTGGCCGTAAACGGTCTGGCCGATTTTTTCAAGTATGGGGTACAGCGCCTGCGACCCTGTTACGATTCAGAGGTAAGCCCGTTGATGCGATTGGTAAAGGATACTTGTGGGGGTAAGTTCGGTTATTTTTCGGCCCATGCCGCCAATTCTTTTGCCATCGCTTTTTTCTTCACGACAGTCTTAAGGCCTAAGTTGCGCTACATAGGAATTTTATTGATGGTCTGGGCTTTTTTGATGGCCTATAGCCGTATCTATATCGGGGTGCATTTTCCGTTCGATGTCATTACTGGCGGGCTTTTCGGACTCTTTCTAAGTTGGATTGCCTCAAAGTTGCATATATTTGCGCAACAGAAATTTCCCCAATGATTTCTAACCGAAGGTATTGGTTTTTACTGTTTTTGATTTTTCTGGTTTATTGCGCCGGAATGTTCGTAACGCTCTTTGAGAACGACTCTGCGCAATTTGCGGTGATGGCCATGCGCATGGTCCAGGAGAACGACTTCTTGAGCCTTTTTAAAGGTCCTGAAGAGTATTTGGACAAACCCCATATGCACTACTGGCTCGCGGCACTGTCTTTTAAGATTTTTGGCATTCATGATTGGGCTTATCGGATCCCTGGAATTTTGGCGACCCTATTGGGTGCCTATAGCTGCTTCGGGCTGGGGAAATTACTTTACAACAATGATGTTGGTAAATTGGCATCATTGATCTTTATGACCGCCCAGACCATTGTGCTTTCCGCAATCGATGTGCGTACCGATGCCGTTCTTACGGGCTTTACTATTTTGGCCATTTGGCAATTGACGGCCTATATAAAAACACAAAACTTAAAAAATATCCTTTTAGGGGCTTTCGCCGCCGGAATCGCTTTTTCTACAAAAGGTCAGATAGCTCTAGTGGTTATGGGTCTTCCCTTGATCTGTCATTTGGCATATACCCGAAATTTTAAAGTTCTTTTTAATTGGAAGGTTTTGACCGCCCTTGTTGTTTTTGCCGTAGCGATTACTCCCATGCTTTATGCCTACTATCATCAGTTCGATTTGCATCCCGAAAAAATCATTAGGGGCAGGGGAAACAGAAGCGGCATTTTTTTCATTTTTTGGGAGCAGAGTTTTGAGCGTATGAGCGGTGAGGGAATCGGTAAGAACAGTAGCGATTATTTTTTCTTTTTCCATACGTTTCTCTGGGTCTTTTTACCATGGACGGTTTTGGGTATCTTGGCCTATTTTACCAAGATCAAGGTTTTTATCAACGAAAGATTTCGCCCGTCCCCGGATATAGAATTGTTGACCGTTGGCGGAATCACCCTGATTTTTATGATCATCAGTTTTGCCCAGTTCAAGCTGCCTCACTATTTAAATATTACGATTCCCTTGTTCGCAGTTCTCACTGCTTCTTATCTTCATGGTTTGGGCAAGACCGACTCCAACAAGCAACTTAAGATTTTGCTAGGGATCCAGTATTTTATATTGGCCATAGTATTTGTTGCATCGTCGTTGATGTGCTTCTACGTTTTCAGGTTCAAGAGTCCGTATGCCTATTTGGCAATGCTGGCGGCCTCGGTTATTATCATCTATTACTGCTTGATCCGAGAAGCCTATTATTTTCGGATCATTACTATATCGGTCTGTAGCGCCATTCTTCTGAATACGGTATTAAACCTTCATTTTTATCCACATTTATTACAATATCAGGCGGGTTCTACCATGGCGAACACTATTGTCGAGAACGATATTTCGGTGGACAAGATTTATAAAATATCGGAAAGATATACCTGGGCACTTGATTTCTATAATAAACGACCGGTTCAGATTCTTTCATTGGAAGAATTAAGGGATAAACAGGATGTTTGGGTTTACGCCAACGAAGAAGAATTAAAGCAATTGCACGAATCGGGCTTCGATTGGAATCGGCAGTTCACTGAAAAACAATTTAGGATTACCCGTCTTCAAGGAAAATTCTTGGATCCGGCAAAGCGAAAAAAAGTACTTAATAAAATGCATTTGGTGCATATTTATTAATCGAAAAGAATTCCTCTACGCTCTGCGTCGGGATTTCCGACGAACTTGTCATTCCCGTGAAGACGGGAATCCAAATAATCGAATTTCAAGAAATTTTTTATTTCTTTTCACTGGTATTTGCCATAACCTCTAATTCAACTTTTTTAAAGTGGTAATAAATCCCTAGAAAGGATACGAAAGCGGTTATCAAAAAAAACACCATACTTATACTTATCGAGGTATTTTGATTTAAACCTAACAAGGTCGCCCCATAATAAAAAGTAACTTCACGGCTGCCG
Source organism: Bacteroidia bacterium (assembly GCA_030428705.1). Lineage (GTDB taxonomy): Bacteria > Bacteroidota > Bacteroidia > Flavobacteriales > Flavobacteriaceae > Meishania. The sequence continues at coordinate 92,648 of JAUIDI010000002.1, read as the reverse complement.
ATACCACCGATGGTGAGGGGGATTACCGAAACAATGGATGACACTAGGAATATGAATAGATAAGCGATGGTGTCCATTGCTATCCCCAAAGATTTCAATATAAAATAAGCACTGGCCAATTGTGCCAATTGCACCAAGGCCGAATGAAAAAAAGACTTCCAAAATACAGGAAACATATCTCTAAAAAAATTCTTGTTAAGTAGCCAAAATGCCGCTATACTTACAAGAATTGCCGCAATGAACAATGGTTTGAACCGTTCAAGATCGTGATTTCCGATAATCGTCGCCAATACACAGGCGTACACGAAAAGAAGCAGCAATCCGCTGAGTCTATCCAACAGTAAAACGGATATGACCTTTTTGGTCTTTACCTCGAATTTCTTTTTGATCAAATAACCTTTATAGGCATCCCCTCCGATTCCCCCGGGAAGAAAAAGATTATAGAACATGCCCAACAGATAAAGTTTTAAATTACTTTTTTGGGACAGGAATATTCTTAGCCGATGAAAGTAAAGGTTAAGGCGAAAGGCGGCGATAATCTTTGACAGCACGAAAAGAATGATGGCCAAAACGAGGTAAAAAGGATTCGTACTTTTAAGAATGGCCCATACTTCGTCGAAATCGACCTTGGTGAAAATAAAATAGATAAGTATCGCACTGACGGCGATCTTTAATACGGTGATGAGCTTTTTACGACGATTTGCCACCAACGGTCACTTTTTTGATGCGGTACGGTCTCTTGTTCTGTGATTCATAATAGGTGCGTATCAAAAGTTCCATGACAATGCCAATGGTGAATAGCTGAATGCCTGCCAAGATAAACATGAGCCCAAAAATCAACAATGGGCGATTGCCGATATCTTCTCCCAAATAAAATTTGACGAAAAGAAGGTAAATATTTATTAGAACGCCCAATAAAATCAACAGGAAACCGAAAATACCAAAAAGATGTATGGGTCTTTGAAAGTACTTGCGTATAAAGAGCAATAACATCATGTCGGCCACTACTTTGAAAACACGTTCAAGACCGTACTTCGATACCCCGGCATGGCGGGCGTGATGTTTCACGGGTACCTGTTTGATCTGTGCGCCCTCTAGATGGGCCAGCAGCGTAATGAAACGGTGCATCTCGCCATAGAGGTTAAGGTCTTTGGCAATATCTTTGGTAAAAACTTTCAAGGCGCATCCATTGTCCTTGATATCCAGTTTGGTTACGCGCCGCACCAAAAAGTTGGCAATTTTAGAAGGAATTTTTTTAATGAGCGAATCCTTGCGCTTTTGACGTATTCCCGTTACTACATCATACTCCCCGTTCACGGCATATTGCAACATCTGGGGTATATCGCTGGAGTCGTTTTGCAGGTCGCCATCCATGGTAATGATAAACTCGCCTTCGGCATAGTCTATTCCGGCGGCCAGCGCGAGACTTTGGCCATAGTTTTTTTTGAGCTCGATAAGATGAACCTTTTTGTCGTTCATTTTTTTGACAACCTGACGGGTTTTATCCTTTGAAAAATCATCGATATAGATAATCTGATAATTGTATCCCGTTAAACTTTCATGGATTTTTTCGGTCAGTAGTATAACATTATCCTCTTCGTTATACAATGGTACGACCACGGAAAGTAAGCTCTGTGTAATAGGATTCATCGAAAGAATTTACCGTTGGTCAAAGTTAAGTGTTTTAAGACTTTTCTTTTTTATAGGCCTTCAATAACTTTTCCGCGGCTTGAAAAGGTGATATTTTGTTAGCCATGACATCGTTCAGCAATTCCTCAAGGCGCTTTTTGTTCTCTGGATTTGCATAAAAACGCTGTTTCAACCTTTCGTCAATGGTCTGTAACAACCAACTTTTATTCTGCTGTTTTCTGGCCGAATCAAAATAATCCGTTTTTTTGGCGAGGGCCATATATTCAAGGATCATATCCCAGATTTCGGAAATGCCGGTTTTTTCCAAAGCCGAACAGGTCAAGACTTTTGGCATCCACCCATTCGACTTGGGCGGATACAAATGCAATGCCCTTTTGAATTCGGTTTGTGCCCTGTTTGCCTCTTTTCTATTGGCCCCGTCGGCCTTATTGATTACCAGGGCGTCGGCCATTTCGATAATACCTCTCTTGATGCCTTGAAGTTCGTCACCGGCCCCTGCCAATTTTAAAAGAAGGAAAAAATCGACCATACTGTGTACGGCCGTTTCACTTTGGCCTACACCTACGGTTTCAATAAGGATGACATCGTATCCGGCAGCTTCACATAGGATCATCGTCTCCCGGGTCTTGCGCGCTACACCGCCCAAAGATTCGCTTGAGGGTGACGGACGGATAAAGGCATTCGGGTCTTTGACCAGTTCGTTCATACGGGTCTTGTCACCTAAAATACTGCCTTTACTTTGGGTACTCGTAGGGTCGATGGCCAGTACCGCCACTTTTTTCCCCTTCGATGTAAGATACTTGCCAAAGGCCTCTATAAAAGTACTTTTACCAACACCCGGAACACCGGTAATACCTATACGAATGCTATCCGATTTTTTTACCAAACACTGCTCTACCAAAAAATTGGCCTTTTCAAGATGTTCGATCTGCGTACTTTCGATAAGTGTAATGGCCCTGGCCAAAGCCGTTCGGTCACCATTCAAAATACCTTTGACCAGTACTTCTTCGGTGGGGGATTGCCTTCGCTTCTCCTGAACCTTTGAAATATTTTTTGCGTCAGTGTTCTTCTTTGGCTCCAATGCTAATTTTCAATAGGAACTTTCACCTTGGTCTCGTCCCAAGACAAAGTAAGGTACGTTTTGTCGGAATCCTCAAAATCGATAATGAAACTTTCTTGGGGTGAAGGTAACTTTTCGGTGGGTACTTCTACCGTAACGACATCCTGTTCAGGATTTCTGGTAGTTTCTTTACCTCCGCTCAGAAGGGTAACGCCCCATTCGGGAACCTCTTTGTTGAACATTACTGACCAACTTTCAGGATTGGGATTGGTCCATATTGAATATGTTCCGGTGGGTAGTTCATTGCCTTCGATTTTAATGTCGGTCCCTGTGGTAAAGGTCGTTGGTTCGTTCGCCCCGGTACGCCATATGGTATTGTAGGGGACCAACTCTCCGAAAATTACACGTCCTTTTTTAAACGGACTACTGTATTTTACGGATAAATCCATTCCATGTTTGGTATAGGTAGAAACTTTTTCAGGGCTGTGTTTTTTTGTCTGTTCTTGAAGATAGGGTTTGCCCACTGTAAAGAAAAGCAGGGCCAATGCTACGATTACGATCAAAAACCATTTTAAAAACTTCATAGAATTGTTATTATATTTCCCTCTAAATTACTAAAACCCGCCCCAATTGAACGAATTTTTAGTCGAAAGGAAAAAATTTTTCATACGACACGGTTATTCAATGCCAAAAACGAACTTTGAATCGTTAAAGTATTTTTCTCCGGGCCGCAACACACTGCTCGGAAAATTCTTATGATTCGGGGCATCGGGGAAGTTCTGGGTCTCAAAGCAAATACCTGGAAAATGGGGAGGTGTGTAGACGACAACCGCAGGTTGATTGGTAATGACCTCCATCGAGATGCCCGTTTTTTTGGAGTAAACCTTGCCAACACTTTCTGAATCGGCATCAACAACATAGGGAGTGTCCAAGGGCTGCCCTGCGATTTTTTTCCGCACCATGAAATCAAACTCGGTATCTTTTACGGGAACAATTTTGCCCGTTGGCAACAAGTTTTCGAAGGTCTCTACCATTTTAGTACAATTCAGCTGAAGTTCGTAGTGATTGACAGATTCGGCATTATCGAACCTAAAATAGGAGTGGTTGGTCAAATTGACTATGGTGGTACGGTCCGTCGTTGCCTCATGGGTTATCTGTAGGGTATTGTTCGATAGCCGATAGGTGACATTTACGTTTAAATTTCCCGGATACCCTTCTTCCAAATGCTTGCTGAAATACGATAGTTTGACAAAAGGTTCCTTTCCATGACCTACTTCCTCGATTTTCCAATATTTTTTCCCGAAACCTTCTTTTCCGCCATGCAGGTGCATGCCGTGCTCCCCATATAAAGGATAGGTCTGTCTATCAAGTTCGAAGGCCGCATTTGAAATACGTCCGGCAAAACGACCGACACAGGCGCCAAGAAAAACTTTGTCGGTGGGGTAGAGGCTGGGGTAGTCGTATCCGACCACAACATTTCTTGAATTTCCATCTTTGTCCTTGACCAATAATTTTTGGATTATCGCTCCATAATCAAGCACGATCAAGGTAATAAAAGGGGTATTTATGGTAACTTGTTTCAAACTTCGAACTTTGATCGCGGTAAAAATAATCGATTTTTGCAACATCGTGTTTTTTTAATCGTCCTTAAGACAACAACGCTATTAAAACCAACACCGAAACGTTCTAATGTTTCAAATTGATGTAGTAGAACAGTGCAAGGCCAACGACCGACGCGCACAAATGAAACTGTACAGGCAGTACTGTGATGGCATGTACTGTGTAGCAATGCGGTTTTTGAAAAATGCGGACGATGCGGAAGACGTACTTCAAGAATCGTTTATCAAGGCCTTTCAAAAAATACACCAGTTCGAAGGGGATGTCAGTTTCGGGGCCTGGTTAAAGCGGATAGTCATCAATAAGAGTATCGACTTTCTAAAGACAAAGAAAGACAAAATGGTGGCACTGGATGAGGGTTATATGCACATTCAAGAGGACGAGGATTGGGCAGTCGATGACGGGATTTCAGTTGAAGAGGTCAGGGAAGGCATTGAACGTCTTCCCGAAAAATATAAATACGTGGTCATGATGTTTTTGCTGGAAGGCTATGACCATAACGAGATAGCACAGGTTCTGGGTTTGACGCCATCGAACTGTAGAACACGATTATTGAGGGGAAAAGGGTTGTTAAAAGAAATGTTACAACACAAAAAACATGGGACAGGATCTTAGAAAACTATTTGAAGAGCGACGTCGGAACGAGAAGTTCGGAATGAAGGAAGGCCACGAAGAGCGTTTTTTGGCCCGAATGGAAAATGAATTTCCGAAAAGTAAAAAACCATCTTTTGTCTTTTTGAAGATTGCAGCTGCGGTCTTAGTGCTCCTTACTGCCGGTTGGTTCGCCTATCAACAATTGAATGCTACCAATGACCCAATAAAGACGGCCATAGTCAATAAGGATAATGGCACCGAAAAAACAGAAAGTATTTCGTTGGGCGATCTCTCGCCCGATTTAAAGAAAGTGGAGAACTATTATGTCGCCAACATCAATTATGAACTTTCGAAGCTTGAAATTTCTGAAGATAACAAAGCGATGGTCGATGGGTTTATGGACCGATTATCGGAATTGAACCTTGAATACAATCGATTGAATGCCGAATTGAACGAAATAGGCCCGAACGATCAGACTATAAATGCCTTGATCAAGAACCTGCAGTTACGATTACAGCTATTGCATAAATTAAGAGAAAAGTTAAACGAATTAAAATCATCAAAAAATGAACATGACACAAATACGATTTAGACCTTTTGTTCTTGCCCTATGTCTCATCAGCATAGGCGTTTATGGACAAAAGCAGACCAAAACCTTCAAAGAACGTTTCAATATCACGGGAGAAGCCGTATTGGATATCGATACAAGCCATGCCGATATCGAATTCGAAACGTGGAACCAAGATGAGATTCTTGTCGAGGCAACCATTGAGCTCGATGGGGTCTCGGACGAAGAGGCCGAAGATTATTTTAAAAACGACAATATCGAAATCGTGGGTAATAGCAAAAAGGTGACCATTACCACGGGTGCCGAAAATTCATGGCTTTTCAGACATTCGGTCGATGGTCTTGATAATTTTGATTTCCGGTTTGAATATCCGGTGATTCCTGATATGGATTCTTTGTCTTTTGACTTGGCCGTTATACCTGAGATTCCTGATTTTCCGGAGTTGTTCGAAGTGCCTCCGATGCCGCCTATGCCCATGGCCGAATTCGATTATGATGCCTTTAAAAAGGATGGTAAAAAATATTTGGAGGAGTGGAAAGAGGAATTTTCCAAAAGCTTCGACAAAGATTACGAGAAAAAATTGGATGAATGGAGCAAACGTATGGCCGAAAGCCGTGCCGAAAGGGAAGAAAAGCGCGCCCTTTTGATGGAAAAAAGGCAGAAAGACCGTGCAGACCTACTTGAAAAGCGGGAAAAGATGCATCAGAAAAGGGCCGAAATGCACGAAAAAACACGAGCACTTCTAGAGGAAAGCCGGGAAAAACAAGAGCATGCCAGAATGCGATTGAACGGTATTATCATTGATAGGGACAGTTTGAGAGGAAGCCCCAATATGTTCTATTTTTCGAATGGTGCCGAAAAAAGAAAATATAAGGTCAAGAAAACCATAAAGGTAAAATTGCCAAAATCGGTCAAGATAAAGATGAACGTACGGCACGGTGAAGTCAAGTTGGCGGAGAATACGAAGAACCTAAATGCAAAATTGTCTTACGCTACGCTGCTGGCCAGTACCATTGATGGCGATGCGACGAACATTAGTGCCTCATATTCCCCGGTCAGTGTGCAAAAGTGGAACTATGGTCAATTAAAGGCCAGTTATTCGGATAGGATAGATTTGAAGGAAGTGCTCGACCTCAGGTTGAGCGCTACCTCTTCTGATGTGGTTATCGACAGATTGGTCAAAAGTGCCTACATAAAAAACGATTTGGGGCCTCTTCGGATCAATACGGTCGGAAAAGATTTCAAGACCCTTGATGTTTCGTTGCAGAATGCCGAAATGGACTGTGAAATGCCATCTTCTTCATTTATCGTTTACATTAATGGAGTTTCTTCCAAGTTTACCGGTCCGGCAAGTCTGAAATTGGAACGTACCAAGAATTCGAACAGTTTGGTACAGAAGGGTTACTACCTCACAAATAATACGGATCGGTCTATCACGATCAACTCGAAGTATAGTGATGTAGTACTCAAAGAATAACAAGCAGCATTATTCCTTCCCGATCGTTACTGATTCCAAGTGGCGACTATCTCCCAAAAAAGAATTTATTGCATATCGGTTTAGAGACCAAGGCCGGATTCCCAGTTTACGATTTTATCTTGATACATGGCATCGAGCGCCATTTGCACACAAACTGCGGCCCTAGCACCCGAAACGACATTTGAAATGGGTTCTTTTCCATTCACTATACTGTCGCGAAAATCGATAAGTGCCTGTTTGCTGGGATCGTCATGGGCCACTTCGATAGGAATACCTTTTCCTTCTTCCCATTTTACGGTTGCGCCTGAGACACCGTCTACATTTCCGATTTCCCTGTTTTTCTTTCCCTCGGGATAAAACCAAGCTTTTACATAATCCAAAATGATAGTGCCTTTATCGCCCATGACTTTGATTTTGTAATCGTCCATGGCATTGCTCGTCAAGCATGTAAATTTGGCCTTGATCCCATTCGGATAACCATAGAGTAGATGCACATTGTCATAGGTCTCTCGACCGTCTTTCCAATAGTCGATGCCGCCGATTCCCATAACTTTTTCAGGAACACTTTCGGTCACCCAGTTAACGAAATCCAGTTGATGGGAGCATAGTTCAGCGACCAACCCGCCTGAAAATTCACGATACATGCGCCAATTTATGGCACGCTCCAATTCGGGACTCGGAACCGGCCTGCGCCAATCACCATTTCGGTTCCATTGGCATTCAAAGGCCGCGATTTTGCCAATTTTACCATCTTTTATTAAATCCACCACGTGGGTGTAGAGTCGAGAACTGTGGTATTGATGCCCTGTTTGGAAGGTTTTGTTCGATGTCTTTACTTTTTCGACAAGGTTTTGTATGCCATAAAACCCCTTGGCCAGAGTTTTCTCGCAATATACATGTTTACTGGCATCAAGGGCGTCAATGGCGATTTTTGAATGTGTATTGAAAGGTGTGGCGATTAGTACGGCATCTACATCGGGGTTATCAAGTAGCTTTCGATAATCTTTGTAGCCTTCGGCCATACCTTCGACTTTGCCCAAACCCTTTTCCAATCGTTGGGGAAGAATATCGCAACAGGCAATGACATTTAAATTTTCGATTTCGTTGATAAATGGAATTAACCCACCACCACGGTCTCCCGTACCTATGACGCCGATATTGATCATATCGTTCGCATTTTTTGAATTTAAGATACCGGCAAAGATCGATGTGGAAGTAGCTATTGCCGTTGTTGCCAAGCCGCTTTTAACTACAAAATCCCTTCTTTTCATTATTTAATTTGAGGTTTCGGTTCTTTGACCGTGAAATTATGGTTTATTGTCGATCGAGGTTTTGCGATTTAAACTTTGGGCTCCCATCCATTTTCATATTCGCGTTTCCAATTTTTCATAGCTTTTTCGTTGTTCAATACTTTACCCGTTGCTTGATCTATTTTCAACGTTTCCCCGGCATCCTGTGCCATATTTCCTAGATGACATAACATCGTAGAGATACTGGCATCGTTGATATCGGCTTGAAGGCTTTCGTCTTTTCTGATCGCGGCAAAGAAGTTGCCGACATGGTTCACATCCAATTGGCCCTCTCCTCGGGTGTTAGTCGTAGCACTGGCGGCTCCTTCCTTTTCCTCTTTCAATAAATTTCCGCCCAGATCGAATAGCTTGTAGAAATTACGATCGAGCATTATGGTGCCTTTGCTTCCGTAAATCGTGATTCCTCGGCCTGGTCGTTTGGGCTGGATCAATCCGCGGCTGTGCCCTGTCCAAGTTATGAATTTATTGCCGGGATACTTGAAAGTGACCTGTTGGTTATCGACAAACTCCCAATCATCATCATAGGCATATTTTCCTCCAAAGGAAGTAACACTTTCAGGTAGATCAACGCCCAATGCCCAACGACAGATATCCACTTCGTGGGTACCATTGTTATGCATTTCGCCCGTGCCCCAATTTCGAAACCAGTGCCAATTATACGGATGGATGTTATCTTGATAAGCTTTTCTAGGGGCGGGACCCTGCCATAGTTCCCAATCCAACGTTTTAGGGACATCGATTTTGTTTCCCTTACCTATCGAACCACGGTTGTTCGAGTAATAGGCTTCTCCCTTGAAAACATCACCGATAATTCCGTTACGGATATCATTAACGGCGTTTATTGAAGTTTTTGCCGAACGCTGTTGATTGCCCATCTGTACTTTTTTACCGTATTTGTTCTGGGCCTGTACCAAGAGATTATTTTCATGGGGATTATGGCTACATGGCTTCTCTACATATACATGCTTGCCGGCCTGCAATGCCATAATGGCCATTGGGGCGTGCCAATGTTCGGGAGTGGCAATAAAGACAGCATCGACATCCTTGTCTTCCAAGACTTTTCTAAAATCTTTCATCACCTTCGGCACATAACCTATATTTTCTTGGCACCAAGCATTGTGCTCTTCGATAATTACATCGTCAACATCGCAATTATAGATAATCTTGGCATTGGGGTCGGCATTAATGGCCTTGACATGAGCCTTGGCCCTACTACGTACACCGATTACCGCACAGTTGATATGGTCGTTCGCCCCAAGAATATTCGAATGCCCCCATTTCGGCATGATGATACTTCCCAAGGTCATTGCCGTCGCACCCGCCGAGGTCTTTTTGATAAAATTGCGTCTCGTTGTCATGATTTTTTATTTATTGATTGGTCTTCTCATTACTATTTGGGAGGATAATATCGGCTCGATGAAATTATCCTTTCGTTTTCATGGTTGGCCATAGATGATGGTGTCGAGGCCTAAAATCCATTATGGAAACCAAAAAAGTTACGAATTATGTAAAAATTCCCATAAAGCTACAAATAAAAAAGCGACCGGAAATAGATCGCTTTGTGATATATCGCGTAAGTACTTCATCAGTTTGGTTCCTGTACCTCAATAGTATGAAGACTACTTACAGGACGCCCATCATCGGTCATGCCTTCGACCTTTACTGTGTAACTCCCGGAACTGTCGCCGGTATAGAAATCGATGGAAGTCTTACCGTCCTTGTCGATTTTCAAGTTGGGTTCCCAAAAGAGGGTAGTGCGATAGTCGGGTTTTTCGTGTTCAGGTTTGTGCTCGGCATAATTTGGGGTATAGAATTCGCGTGTTTTGTAAAAGCCAGGGATTTCAAAGTTTGTCACCCCTGGATAATCTAAGGGTTCAATATCATCGAATGGGAGCTTTCTATTTCTATAAATGGCAATTACTCCTGACCCATCACTTCCAGTTGCTAAATTTGTACCAAAGATTGCGGCATCGGGACCTTTTACCAAATCAATCAGCATTACATCCTTGGCCCGCATGTCTTCCAAAAATTCTAACCTTTTTGGAATGCCATCAACTAAGATTAAAGGTGCCCCCCTTATACCTTGTACGCGAATCGTACGGTCTGGATACATGCCGTAAACATTTATGCCAGGAACTTTATTCAATAGATCAATTACGGCATCCCTGTCGCCATTAACTATCGAATCTGTGAAAACACGTTTGGAAAAAGGACCTGATGTAAGCTCGGCACCTACCACTTCGGTAATGATCTGATTTCTTGTCTTTTTTTTCTCAGTTACCACGACTTCATCAAGTCGGGTTACCTTTGGGTCGTATTGAAAAGCTACTGTTTTTTCATGCAGCGATTCCTTGAGGTATTCTTGGGCCATTTCGACCGTCTTGGCCGTAGTGGTTTTTTCACCTGTTTCGGGTATCGACAATTTAGGAGAAAGGTCATCGACAATTATGGAAAGGTTTTTTTGCTTTGACTGTCTTTTTGTGTCGGGATCTATTGCCTGAACTACAACATCCAACGTGTCGCTGAAAATGTACGGCCCGAAACTGAAGGATCCGTTGTCACGGGTGTCCTTTTGGTCTTGTACCAATTCGTTCCCTAGAAAATTAAGGGTAACCTTACTATGTTTGGGGAGGTCTGGTTTCTTGAAATCGTAAGTCTTACCCGTAATCATAATGCCCTTTTCGGGGAGGTATGGCCTTTTTGAGTCCGCATCATCTTCTAAAAAATCCTGCCATATGAACCTTCGCCATCCGTGGGTCAACATGAGCGCGTCGAGCAAGAACCTTCTTTCGTTCGAACCGTCCTGAAAAAAATAATCGGGATCGGCAACCGTACCGCCAAGATCCGAATTCAACAGCAACCAACTTTTTATATTGGTGGCCGAACGAACAGCTTTATTACTACTGGTAACTACCCCCATTGATAGATTACCTTTTAAAGGGTTTCCATTTTCATCCGAGAGGGCCAGGTCAAGTGCGACTTTTTCCCTGAAACCATAGTTTTTCACATTCGCAGAAATGGATAAGTTGGTTTCATTGGCCGGGTTATTCACAAAAATTAATCGTTCACAAACAGGTTCTCCATCAGGAGCAAACAATGTAAAGTGAGCGACCCCCGACTCAAGTTCGTCCGAAAGTAATCTCACTCCATATGCGTTTTTATCAGTGAATCGACCTACTCGCTTTAAAATGGTTTTTCCCCTCAAATGCCCTATCAGAACGGTTCCCTCTAGACTCTTTCCGATATTGCCCGTTACCTGTACCAGAACATCATCGCTACGGTTTTTCACACTCAATACGTACCCCTTCGAAACTGGTTCAGGAACGGGGAATGTCAACTCCTCGTTGTTCAAAAATACGCTAGCAAAATACTTCATGTTGGGCCTGGGAACGAAATTCACGCTTCCGAGACCGAATTCCAAGCTTTCAAATTCTGTAACTATGTTACCATTTTGATCTTTTATTGAGCCTTTCAGGGCAACACCGTTACCTTCTTCATCGGCTACTTCAAGACCCATTGTAGTAGGGAGACCGGCCACCGAATGCCCACCTTCGGGAAAAAACCGTATTGTTGGTCTTTTGGTGTAATCGCCTGATATTTCTTTGCTTGCTCCGGAGTCGTTCAACGTGCCCGGAAGTAGTTGGATATTATCCTCAAAATTGGGATGGACTTTCTGAAAAAAGATGGGAAGGTCTTTTTCGAATACGACAGGCTCATCGTCGTTAAGCATATATTTGGTGTAGGCCCTTAGCTTGTAATCCCCTTGCGGAATTTCAGGCGAAATTTTGATATCGCCTGCGGCCCCCAGCGCATCTACATAAAGCTTGCGTTTTGCAATAATACTATCTTGAGGGTTGACCAGTTCAACATAGATGACTTTGCTTTTATCGCTCTTGGTGTGGGTAATGCCATCGACCAAATAGGTCTTGAACCAAATGGTCTCGCCGTTGGTGTAAAAGTCCTTGTCGGTGTGCAGGTAGGTTTTCTCAGGCCCTTCATTCGTATTATAGATCAAGAGCTTGCTTATAATGTTTTGTAGCAGGATGTTTTCTTGCGGTATTCTTTTAAAGGCTTGTAAGGCAAAAAGACATACTAGGGCAATACCTACGAATTTGTATAAAGTTCTCATTTTCAAGTACTTTAAAGGGATGATTCCTAAAGATACGAAAATAAAGACTTCAATAAGCCATCGAAATGTGCGCTCAGGTTCTTCGCAAATAATATGTCATGAAATCAATGAGCCTCTTCCTTCAAAAATCCGGGGAAGTTTTTCTTGAACCGGTTCAATCGCGGTATCGAAACATTTCTGATATATGAATTGTTCGGGTGTTTTTGTTCATAATCTTGATGATAATCTTCGGCGTTATAGAACTTATCAAATTCGGTGACTTCGGTAACGATAGGGGCATCGTAGACTTTTTGGTCACGTAACGCTTTTATATAGTCTTCAATGATTTTCTTTTCACCTTCGTTTTTATAAAAGGCGATGGATCGGTATTGTGGCCCCCTGTCAGGACCTTGCCTATTAAAACTGGTTGGGTCGTGCGATCCGAAAAATACCTGGACCAATTCGGTAAAGGAAACCTCCTTGGGGTCGTAATAAACCTCTACGGCTTCAGCGTGGGTGGTAAGTCCGCGCCCCACTTGCTCATAAGTCGGATTTTTCTCGTTTCCACCGGAATATCCCGAAATTACTTCCTTGACACCCCTTACACTTTCGAAAATGGCTTCTACGCACCAAAAGCAACCACTTGCAAAATAGGCGGTTTCATAATTTTTTAAATCCTGGGGAACAGTAACCACACTTTCTCCAATATGTTTCGAAGTTTCAACCTGCTTGTGCTCCGTGACTTTTGACTGGCAACTGCTCGAAACCATAGTCGCCAAAATTAGAATCGTAACTTTAAATAGCTTCATCTTCATTATTTTGTTTTTCTGTAGCCTATTAGTTGCTAAAATTTACAAATACTTACCGAAATCGCTAAGAATTAATCACGCAATTCGAAAGAATTAAAGGAATCGATTCAGTCAAAGCCTTTGTTTTCAGCCGAATACATCGATTAAATGTATGATTTTTTCGATTATGTGTTCTTACAAGCATTTTTTAAGGATTACAAAATCTGGTTTTTCATCGATTTTTGACCCTTTTATCGTCAAAATCGAACACTTTACCGAATTGAAACGCGTCAAAAAAGCGGTTGAAGGGTTATAACGAGACCAAACCCCTCGAACCATGCGGAGTATTATTGTTTTGCTTATTGTATTATTTTTCGGAGTACTTGGCCGTGCACAAAATGGCCCCCTTAACAAGGTGAAAATCGTCGAGACCCTTTCGGTGTCGGAGATTGATTTTAAGGCCAACATTATTTTATTCGATAAAACAGAATCAAAACAGGGACTGTCCTTGATTTACAGAAGAAAGTTTTCGGTCGTCAAGAAGCACCTGTTCTTTCATGGTAGAAGAAACAGGGTAAAAATGACTTGATCAACTTTCAGTTTGACCAATTATTTCCTTTAAGACCCTCCAGACATTATCACAAACTATTTTATGACCTTCCGCGGTCGGATGTATTCCATCAGGTAAATTCAACTCCGGAATACCGGCAACGCCATCCAATATAAACGGGATGAGCTTCAACTCGTTCTTTTCGGCCAGTTCGGGGTAGATTTTTCTGAATTCAGTAGTGTAATCTTGGCCCATATTGGGTGGAATCTGCATGCCCGCCAGAATTATTTCGGTATCGCTATTTTTTACTCGTACCAAATCTATTATGGATTGCAGATTTTGTCTGGTCTCGTTGAGAGGAATTCCCCTCAGCCCATCGTTCGCGCCAAGTTCCAATATAAATATAGCAACCTTTTGGTTCAATACCCAGTCCAGTCGATTTAACCCTCCTGAGGTCGTTTCACCGCTCAGGCCCGAATTGATAGCGGTATAGTCAAGTCCCAAAGAATCCAAACGTAATTGAATCAGTGCGGGAAAAGCCTCTTCGGTATTTAGCCCATATCCTGCGGTAAGGCTGTTCCCATAAAAAAGAATGGTTTTCGTGTCCGTCTCATTTTGGGGTTCCGAAACTTTTTCGGTAGCCGCTCCTGGAACATTTTTTGGTTCCTTTTTTTGATTTTCCTTGCAAGAGACAAGGGCCAAAACCACTAAAAAATAACGAAACTTTAAGAAGATCTGCATACCTATGGATTAAGAAAATCGAAATCAAATGCTTATTTTTCGGTCTTTGTGCAAAAGCGATGAAATCGATTCTATGACAAAGATATTAAACGTTGACAATCTTGGGAAGACCTACACGAGCGGTTCTAAAAACTTGACGGTGCTCGATGACATATCGTTCAGTGTCGAGACCGGTGCAACTTTTGCCATCGTTGGTCCGTCCGGCAGTGGCAAGACAACATTACTGGGACTTTGCGCCGGTCTCGACCAGCCCGATTCGGGTACGGTAGAACTTTGCGGAACCAAACTCAATGATCTTAATGAGGATGAACGTGCACTTTTGCGCAATAGGGAGGTGGGATTTATTTTTCAGAATTTTCAATTACTCCCCACTTTAACGGCATTGGAAAATGTTATCGTCCCCCTTGAATTACAGGGTATAAAAAATGCAGGCAAGACAGGTGTCGAGTTGCTTGAAAAAGTAGGTTTGAACGATCGTATGCATCATTATCCTTCACAGCTTTCAGGGGGCGAACAGCAACGTGTCGCCTTGGCCCGTGCCTTTTCGAACAAACCGTCCATACTTTTTGCCGATGAGCCGACCGGCAACCTTGACGAGGAAACGGGAGAAAAGGTCATCCAATTGTTGTTTGATCTGAATCATGAAGCGGGTACGACCTTGATCATTGTTACCCATGACCTCGATTTGGCCAAGCGTACCGAACAGATTATCAGGCTTAAGGGTGGAAAATTGGTTGCCAACGAAAGCCCTGTTCAACTATGAGCGACCGCCCATTGAAATATGGAGAAGCGGGTATTTCTTGGCTATTGAAAATGGCGTGGCGCGATGGCCGTGCCAGTGCCAAGCGTCTTTTATTGTTCATGGCCTCCATTATTTTGGGAATCGCCGCCCTGGTCGCCATTCAATCTTTTGGTGACAATCTAAAGGAAAATTTTACAAAGCAGTCGAAATCCCTGATGGGTTCCGATTTTCTGATTGTCGGTCGACAGCCCCATTCCACAAAAGTTCAGGAAATTATCGATTCTTTGGGAGGCGCCAATGCGACCGAGATCAATTTTCCGTCCATGGTCACATTTCCAAAAAATGGCGGGACCAAATTAGCCTTTGTACGGGGCATTCAAGGTGGGTATCCTTTTTATGGAAGTTTGGAGACAAAACCGCCTTCGGCCGCCATAGAATACCAACGTAAGGGAGGTGCGTTGGTCGACGCCACGTTAATGTTGCAGTTCGATTTGCGGGTGGGCGATTCCATTCGGGTAGGTCTGGTCACCATGCCGATATCCGGTTCGATAACTTCAGGCCCCGGTAGCACCGGCGTATCCACCTCCGTGGCTCCTCCGGTATACATTCCCTATCGCAATATCGATAAGACCGGATTGATCCAGACAGGCAGTCGCATAGAGTACAAAAGTTATTTTGTGGCGGATCCCGAACCGGACTATAGGGAACTGGCCAAAAAACTGGATCCTATACTTGATGCCGAACACGCCGATCTTGACACCCATGAATCTACAGGGCGACAATTAGGACGTAGGTATGACAATTTTGGCCGCTTTTTGAACTTGGTGGCCTTTATCGCCCTTTTATTGGGCTGCGTGGGCATAGCCAGTTCCGTACACATTTATATCAAGGAAAAATTGGTATCGGTGGCCGTATTGAAATGTTTAGGGGCGACGCGAAAGCAATCCTTTTTGATCTACTTGATACAGATTGCCGGGATGGGATTGCTAGGAGGGATTATCGGAACTGTAATCGGTCTAATGTTCCAACAGTTCTTTCCGATGCTTTTGGAGGATTTCCTACCCTTGGAAATCGATATGTTCGTTGCCCTACGGCCTTTATTTGTAGGCCCGTTATTGGGCGTCGTGATGTCGGTATTGTTCGCCCTGTCGCCCTTGTTGGGTACTTGGTACGTTTCTCCGCTTCAGGTATTACGGATTCAAGAAACCACTTCTCCTAAAGAACGCAGATTGATGGTCATGGTAATGACCGCTATATTATTGTTCTTGATCGCTTTTTCCTTTTGGATCTTGAACAATGTGCGCTTCGCATTATTTTTTGTTTTAGGAATAATCGTTGTCTTTGGTGTTTTATCGGGAATTGCCTCGGTATTCATGCGGGCGATTAAAAAGTTTTTCCCGTCGTCATGGGGTTTTACCGCGCGTCAGAGTCTATTGAATCTTTATCGCCCCAACAATCAGACACTGGTCTTGTTGCTGGCCATCGGAATAGGAAGCTTTTTAATCAGTACCCTTTATTTCACCAAGAACATTCTTGTGGCCAAAACCTCTCTGGAAGCCAGTGGTAAAACGCCCAATCTTATTTTGATGGATGTGCAGACCCATGAAATATCAGGGACATCCGAAAGTATACAGAACAATGATTTGAAGGTCATCGATAACGTTCCGATAGTTACCATGCGAATACACAGCATCAAGGGCCGGCCAGTGAACGATATTCGTCAAGATACGGCCCGAACGATAAGCAGATGGGTCTTGAACCATGAATTTCGTACCACGTACAGGGACTCTCTTCTCGAATCAGAAAGTCTGGCCTCGGGAGAATGGAATCCTGAATTTGAGGAAGGTGGAGCCATTCCTATTTCTTTGTCCGACAATGTTGCTAGAGATGCACAGGTCGTCGAGGGTGACACCTTGGTCTTCAATGTTCAGGGCGTATTGATGGAAACCGTAGTCGCCAACACCCGTGCCGTTGATTGGGGCCGTATGCAGATGAATTTTTCAGTGGTATTTCCTAAAGGGGTTCTTGAAAATGCTCCGCAGTTTCATGTTTTGAGTACCAATGCCCCCGATGAAAGGTCATCGGCACGATTGCAGCGTGAATTGGTGAAAAAATTTCCGACGGTTTCGATCATTGATTTGAGACAACTCTTGATTCTGGTTCAGAACATTCTGGATAAAATATCATGGGTCATCAACTTCATGGCGTTCTTTAGCATTTTGACGGGAATTATTGTGCTTATTGGGTCGGTGCGCACCAGCAAATATCAGCGTATTAAGGAAAGTGTTTTGCTTCGGACGATTGGGGCCAAAGGCAAACAAATTTTGAATATCACGGCACTGGAGTATTTTTATCTGGGAATTTTGGGAAGCGGAATAGGAGTGCTCCTATCTTTCTTGGGAAGCAAATTATTGGCCGCCTATGTATTCAATACGGACTTCTCACCTTCTTGGATACCTTTCTTGGTAGTTGTGCCTGGACTTACCCTGTTAGTTGTTCTTATCGGACTTTTGAACAGTAGGAGCGTACTTAATAGTCCTCCCTTGCAAGTACTCCGTAAAGAAGGAATTTGAATGAAATAATTCCTTAATCCCTAAAAAACAGTTAAGCCCTAACCTCCGCTCTTCGTATTTCGAATCAGCCCGACCCCAGCAAAGAAAAATATGGCCCCAAGAATACCGTAGACCATCATCATTTTAGCGGTTCCCGAATTATTCGCAAAAAGTATGGCCGTATATACGAGCCCACCAATACCCAAAAGGGTCAAAACCGTACCGAATATTTTTTTCAAATCCATGGGGCTAAAAATAGAAAAATAGTTTGAATTGAAGCTTTTATCCTCATGAATATCCAATTTCGAAAGTAAATACAAGTGTATAAATTTGGTTGAAATGCACTTTGTCTCGATAAAGTGATTTTGGCATTCAATACGTTCGTCGAGTGTTTTTGCACTTAATCCGAACTTTTGCAGATCGACGAGTATTTTGTCTCGTTGAACGAACCCAAACCCCGTAGAATGGGGTCTACCGCGTTTTTATTATATAAAAACGCAAGTCATGAAAACCATCGCAACTTTAATTTTTGTTCTTTTTGTCGGAGTAGCCGCCCAAGCCCAAAACGCTTCCAAGCAAGTCAAGGTAGAAACGATCGAAATGAGCATCGTTACCGAAATTACCATCGAAAAAACGGTTACCGAAAAAAACACTGAAGTTGCCCGTTTGTACAGAAGGTCTAACAGCAAGGTTAAGAAAGCCTTGTCTTTCACTACAAAAAGGGATAGGGCAAAAATGGCTTAATTATCACAGAGGCGTCCCACGCAGATTTTTGATATATATCATGGGAAAAAGTAATCGCCCCGAAAAAAGTATTCAATATTCAACTCATTGTATTTAACCCGTACCCTTTTTAATGTTGGCCAATATATTTCAGATACCGAAATATGATATAATCATCGGTTCATTAAATTTTCCAGTTGTTCTGGGGTGCGCGGTAAATCCTTGCTCAAAACTTCACAGCCTTTTTCGGTGACCAAAATGACATCTTCGATAAAAACCGATATATTGTCATCGTGGTTATAATACCAAGGCTCCACGGTAAATATCATACCCGGTTGCAAAATGGCATTGGGTAGACTGGGGTCTCCTGCGGAGAGACCCAGATGGTGCCCAAAATGGAGTCCGACCTGCATGTACTTGGCAGCCTTCTTGGGAATAATGGAATCGGTCAAATTTTTAATATCGGAAAAAGTAATTCCCGGACGAATAAAGTCGATAATCTGATCGGCAATAGACACTTCCATATTCAGAACTTCTTTTTGGGTTTTAGAAAATTTTCCGGAAACAGGAAAGGTCCGCCCTACATCACTTACATAATGTTGGTATTCACAGCCGACATCTAAAATAACAAGTTCGCCATTTTTCAGTACTCTATTCCGTCGATCATAGTGGGTTGCGAGGATTCTCCAAGGCCATAACGAATTGGGACCTGATTTAATGATTGATCCAAATGCTAAGCGCTGCGCCCCATTGATTTTGTAATTGCCTTCCAATATTCCTTCTAAGTGACGTTCGTCTATACCCGCCTCGATTGCCTTGGCTGTTGATGCAATACCTTTAATATTTATGGCTGTTACCTTGCGCATGATTTTGATTTCACTTGGCGATTTGACCATGCGTACTTTGGCGACCGATTCATATATGTTTTCGAACTGGCCATCCCTATGTTTTTTCCTAATGGCCTCGATAAAGGTCTCGATAGGTGAAGGACTATAGATATAATTGTTCTCGACTTCAGCGAATCCCCCTTTGGCCCCTTTGTTAAGGAATAACTTTCGATTTTCGGCAATTATGGAATCCATCAAAAAAGGAAATTCTTCGATATTCTTTAATTCCAGCCCTGACCGAACCTGAATTTCGGAATCTTTAAGTAATTGTCTTCCGGGAAAGTCATTGGGCCTCGAAGTACTATGAAATCGGAGATCCTGCTCTGGAACGTAGATTAGGACAGTATTGTTAGCCAAATCCATAACCAATATACTGTTCGGAAGCTCAAGACCCGTGAAATAGTAGAAGTCATCCGATTGGCGGAAAGTCTCCCCATCTGAATAACCGTCCTTGGCCGGAATCAAAACCAGCCCATTTCCAGCTATGTTTTTCAATAGATTTTCACGTCTTTGCGCGAGTTCCTCTTTTGAAAAAGGCATGGTTGTCCATTCAAAATAAGATTGTTCGGGCGTCTGCGCCATCGCCATAAGGCAAATAAGAAAAAACAGAAATAGGACTTTATACCTTGTCATAAGGATTGTTTGGCTGTTTGTTACGTGTTAAATTACATAATTCTGTCTTTTTAACCTTCTCAAATCGATGGATAATCCGGTCGAACGGCATCTTTTTTCGGTAAGTTGTAATTGCCCCTTCAGACGTTCGTCGAGTGTTTTTTGCACTTAATCCGAACTTTTGCATATCGACGAGTATTTTGTCTCGTTGAACGAACCCAAACCCCGTAGAATGGGGCCTACCGCGTTTTTATTATATAAAAACGCAAGTCATGAAAACCATCGCAACTTTAATTTTTGTTCTTTTTGTCGGAGTAGCCGCCCAAGCCCAAAACGCTTCCAAGCAAGTCAAGGTAGAAACGATCGAAATGAGCATCGTTACCGAAATTACCATCGAAAAAACGGTTACCGAAAAAAACACTGAAGTTGCCCGTTTGTACAGAAGGTCTAACAGCAAGGTTAAGAAAGCCTTGTCTTTCACTACAAAAAGGGATAGGGCAAAAATGGCTTAATCTATCCTATCAATTAGTGCTATGTAATACAAGTTCCCCGATGGTTCTTTTGCATGATGTCCAAGTTTGAACACGAAACCTTTAAGTGGTTTTATTCCAATTCGAAACTCATATACCTTGAATGCCATATAGCTATACATTGAACTGTGAGAGATGATGGTTCAAGTGGTATAAGGTTAAGTTTGTCCATCTCTTTTTATCGAATGTGCCTAAATAGGGATGGGGTGCAAATGCGAAATCTTCCGGTAAATCAACCAGCTCCATTAGATGCGCTTTTAAAAGTAGCTTGTCTTTTTCCAAGGTCGTGGGTTTGGTGCCCCCACCTTTAACTTGATCCAAACCCTTTGGAGTAGGTACCGTTTTTCCGCCCAGGGCAAGTGCTTTGACTTTTTTAGGATCAATTCTGATGTAATCTTCATCAGGCCGTAAGGTGCCGAAAGCCAATCGCAATTGGTCGGTACAATGGCAAACCATTTGGCCCGTGTTCATCTTTCCGAACTTTGGTTTATGCTCAAGGGTCAATTGATCGATCCGCTTTGAAAGTGCTTGAAATTGTGTTTTGGTCACGCAACAAATATAGGGTTCCTGAAACAAAAATCGGTCAAACTTAAAATCTGAAATTCTTATTGACAACGGAAAATCATCGATAAAAAACATTTTTTTTCGCCAAGTTGTTCTAGCCGTTTTGAATTTTTATCGAAACTTTATAACACTTCATCCCATCTTTTTACAGACACCGAAAAATAAGGGTTTTCAGCGATTCAGAACCCTTCTTGAGCGTGCTTCGGGGTTATCTTAGTGTAACCCAAGTCTAAAGCTTATGAAGGCTATTTTAACCCTCTTATGTGTATTCATCTTCGGAGCGATAGCTCTGGCCCAAAACGTAGAAAACCATGATAAAGTTCAGTCTATTGAAATGGGTGTTGTTCTGGTCACTGGCAACGATCGTGTTGTTTCTAAGAAAGAAATGGCAACCCAAAAAGAAAACAAGGTAGTGCGGTTGTATCGCTACAAAAACTCGAAGGTTAAAAGAGAACTCTCTTTTGTTACTAAAAATACTAAGGCCAAATTGGCATAATACTTGAAACACCAAATTAACCTCGTAAAACAGCGAGCGTTATAAACCCATACAGTTATGATCTTATTCGCACTTATGTTACCCGTTGCACTTTATTTGAGCTATGTGAGCATTTTTCCAAAGACCAAGGGTCAATTAAGGCCTATCAAGGTTCCGGTAAATTACGGACCTAGAAAATAGGAAGAACATGAAGCATATAAAAGCCCGTCTTTCCAATACCGAAAGACGGGCTTTTGTACTAGAATCTCGCTATTGAGATTGACTACTCCTTTACACCTGGTTGAAGTAATTTAAAACCTGTTTTTTCTTTTTCCTCGGCAACCATACGTTTAACGTCTTTGAGCAATGCCTTGGCGTCGTATACAATTCCATCCTTAATGGTGTATTTGACACCGCCTTCACGAATGACCTCGTTATCATCCGTTAATTTTACGGCCCCTGTTCCGTATAATACTTTTAGGTTTTTCAGCGGATTGGCGTCGACCACGACAAAATCGGCCAGTTTACCTATGGCAACACTTCCAATCTTATCATCCGCCCCTAACGCCTCGGCGCCATTAAGGGTGGCCGCCCGAATTATTTCCAAAGGGTGAAAACCTGCCTCACGTAATAGTTCGAATTCACGGATATAGGCAAACCCGTAGAGTTGAAAGATAAACCCGGAATCGGAACCTGTGGTTACGCGACCACCCCGATTTTTATATTCGTTGATGAACTTCATCCACAATTGAAAATTCTCGCGCCAGGCGACCTCTTGTTCCGTACCCCAATCGTGCCAGTAACTACCGTGCGATATTTTACTGGGTTGATAGAATTCCCATAATGAGGGCAAGGTATATTCTTCGTGCCATTCGGCCCGCCGTGCGCGTTGTAGGTCGCGACTGGCCTCGTAGATATTGAAAGTTGGGTCTAACGTGAAATCAAGTTCCAAAAGTTCCGTCATTACGCTTTCCCATTTTTCGGAACCAGGTTTAGCGGCCTGTGCCCAAAGCCTGCCTGCATTTTCGAAACGATGTTGCTCGTTTTGGTAATTATAGTCCAACGGATAATCCTGTACGGTTCTATCGTCGAACAACGCTTCTGGTAATCCGTACCAGTGTTCCATGGAGGTGAGGCCCGCACGTGCGGAATGTAAAACGTTCCAACGCGCTACACTCAACTGTGCATGATGACAGGCAGATCCAAGTCCTAGTTTTTTATTCTCGTCCAAAGCTGCCGCCATGATTTCTGGTTCTGCCCCAAAAAATTTAATGCCATCCGCACCTTTTTTAGCATTGGCACGAACCCATTCCCGTGCCTGTTCGGGCGTGGAAATCGGAATATCGTTCAACGGATTGAAGTTTTTGCTTGTTTGCCCGAAACCTGTGTAGGCGTAGATACGCGGTGCAACGATTTCATTTTTGGCACTTTTGCGTTTTAGATCCATCGTGAAATCGACCCCTCGACCACTTGGTTCGCGCACGGTGGTAACTCCATGTCCCATCCATAGCTTAAAGACATAATCGGGTTCGGCACCTTGGGCTTTACCACCGATATGACCGTGCATATCAATGAATCCGGGCATGAGATACATACCGTTACAGTCCAATTCTTTGCCTCCGGACGTAAGTTTCGGCCTTTTCGATTCGTCAATGGGTACACCATCGTATCCGACCACTTGTATTTTCTTAATGATATTGTTTTCGACCACAATGTCGATAGGCCCCTGTGGTGGTGCTCCATTACCGTTGATTAACATTACCCCTCTAATGATGAGTTGCGAAAAAGGTCCATCTCCCTCTAGGGATTGTGCCGTGATATGGGAAATACCTATGGCGAATAGAGTTATGGCAATTAGAAGTTTTTGTTTTTTCTTGCGCATGATAGTCGAGTTATTAAAAATCTTAATGGGTTTGCTTTTTTACGGCCCTAATACACATAAAAGATGGAAACGCGTTAAGTTTCTTATAATATACAGGGTCTAATTCTTCAAATTTGGATACTGGTTTCGGCTCGACCAGTTTCTCGATATAAAATCCATTTTCCGTTAGGGGAAGCAGACATTCCTGCAACGGCCTTCGATAACTGCCAACCTCCACATCTTTTCCGAATCCACTCCAAACGGCTTTTACAGATTCGACTTCGAAATACCTATCCGACTTAAAATACAGATGTTCAAAGAAAGGATGCTCGACCGAGATGACCAAGGTACCTTGTGGTTTCAGTACCCGATGGAATTCTTTTATTGTTCGCTCCCAATTTTCAACATAGTGCATCGCCAATGCGCATAGAATGATATCGAATGTGCCATTTTTCAACATATGCAATGGTTCGGCCAGGTCATGGACAAAAAACCGGCCCTGATCTCCATTTCGTCGCTTTGCCAAGGCAATCATTTTAGGGCTAATATCAAAACCGGTCAAGGTGGCTCCTTGTCCCATTAATATTTCGGCGTATTTGCCGGGTCCACAGGCAGCATCCAGGATTGTCTTTCCATAGGCCGATTCGATTAGTTTCAACGTATTGGGCCGATCATAGTATGCGTTATGCGGTTTATGATCGATCAAGGCATCGTAATTTTCCGCTAATTCCTCATAGGCCGCCAAAATCTTTTCTTTGCTCATTATTTAAGTAAAGGTTCTTGTTTGTCGGTTATTTAAATTCGGTCAATCGCTACTTGGTACGCTTATCCTATCCCCGAGGAAAAGAGCATTTAAGAAAAGGCGATTGGTGCCGTACCATGAACCTCGGAAATTTGGGTTGTCGGCAAAAAGCACCACACGGCCACCTCCCAACGGGCTAACTATCAATGATGCGGAAGGCTTTACGAATTCATCAAGATTCCTTTTGGTCATAAAACCATCGATATGCGGGTTGGCACTGTATTTGGAGACGGTAGAATATTCGTTCTTACTTGGCACCAACCATACCTCGTTATTCTTGTAAACGGGAATAGAGGAGGCGGTATACCCAAAAGCCAGGGGATGCGTAATGTCGATATCGGCTTTTAAAATTACACCGCCCACGCTTTCTTTACCAATATTTTCAGGAGCATCGACATATGGCTTGCGCATTGTCTTTTCGGTGGAATCTTTTTTGACTTCGGTCAATTTTTCTTTGACCAATTTCTTTTCAATTGCCCATTTCGATGCCGATCCTATGGTAACAAGTGTATTGCCTTTGCTCACCCAATCCTTGATTTTTTTCTGTTGCCTTTCATCGAGTGAATAACGACCCGAAACCATGACCAAGACATTGTATTTATCAAAATTGACCCTATTGAAATTGCGCATTGGAATTTTCGTAATGGGCATGTGAACTCGGGTATCGAGCAAATGCCATACCTCGCCCGCTTCATATGAACTTACCCCATTGCCGATCAACATGAAAGCCTTGGGTTTTTTGATGGACGAGATATACCTGCTGCCTAAATCGATTCCGTTTAGGTTAAGTCCTGTATTTACTGCAAAAATGGGTACTTCATATTCTTGTTGTGCTTTTTGGAGCAATTCGAAGATTTCATCAGGATTTTTCTTTTGTAAACTCACTGGGACCATCAATGTACCATAACCAAAAGTCTTGGTCGCAGATCCTACCGTTGTCGTAAAAGGTTTTGCCGAACTCGATAATACAAGTCCCTGGGATTGCAAGTAGTTCAAAGCAGCGGGTGCATTGTAGTCTTGCCAATCGATTACATAGGCATAGTTTGATTTTTTTACCGGATCAACGGAAACCAAACCCGTTAAATCAGTTACCTTCTCGCCAAGATTAAGGCTGGTAACCGGTCGGTATTTCATATTATAAAAATTGGCTACCGACCATGCGGATGCATCATAATAGACACTATCACGGTATTTGCCATACGTTTCGAACATCGTCTGCACCATTCGATATTGTGGCTGTTTGGTCGGAACCACATATTTGTTTCCTGATTTATATACATCGATTTTATGCAACAATAGCTTATCTATAAAGGCCTTGGTACGGTTTTGATCTTTTTCGTCACCGAACGTATAGCCTTTGATCTTACTTTTAGCCGGGTTGGTCAGTGCGCTTTTAAAGAAATCCTGCTGGTATTTGCGCATGTACGCTTTGTTTTCGACAGCGGCCCTAACCGTAGTAATGCTTGAAGTATATTGGTTTCGGATTGTAAAAGGAAAAGTGATTTCCCCAAAGGCAGTTTTTTGGCGATGTCCGCGTGAACTGGCCTGTTCGAAAAGTAGCCCCAGACCACCCTGTAGGTCAGGATAGGAAGAGCCATAACCCGGATAAGTACCATCAAATACTTCTTTGGTGAAATAAAAGGAACCGATACTATCCAACGCCTTGGCAAAATAATTTCCAAATAGGGTGTTCAAGTCCTCATAATTTTCCTTGGGCATAATCGGATCCAATGATCCATTGTCTTTCATCGGCTCAAAAAAATAGGTGCTTTGACTTCCCATCTCATGAAAGTCGGTTACCACATTGGGGTACCATTGGTGGTACCAGTTCAGCTTTCCCCGACTTTCGGGATTAACAGCCAACAACCAATCCCTGTTCAGGTCGAACCAATAGTGATTGGTACGTCCTCCCGGCCAATATTCGTTATGCTCTGCATCCTGGGGGTCGGCAACTTCGGGAGTGCCTTGATAGGTATTCGCCCATTGGGTATGTCGGTCACGCCCATCCGGATTGATGGTCGGGTCAACAAAGATTACGGCATTTTTTCGATATTTTTCTATCTCGGCACTTTCGGAAGCGACAAAGGTATAGGCGGTCAACATCGCGGCCTCGGAACTCGAAGGCTCGTTTCCGTGAACATTATATGCTAAATTGATAATGAGAGGCACTTGGTCGTAGTTCGATACATTTTGGGTAGGATCGGTAAATGCCAAATGTTGCTTTTTTAAGTTTTCAAGATTCGACAAATTTTCTGGGGATGTAATGGTCAAAATGACCAATTTACGCCCTTCATGGGTCTTACCGTAATATTGGATGGAAGCCCTATCCGAAACTTCGCTTAGTTTTTCCAAATATGCGACGATTAAATCATGGCGCGTATGGTGTTGCCCGATACCATAACCCAAAAATTGTTCCGGTGAAGGTACTTTGCTATTATAAGGTTCATATTTTTTAAGGAAATAGTCTTGGCTATAAAGTGAAGTGCTGCATAAGAAAACAAGTAGAAGTAATCGTTTTACCATCGATAATATATTTGAATTAACCGTTTTAAATATAGGTATAAAAATAGAAAGCCATTCATATAAATAGCTGCAAGAGAACTTTTTAAATATTTGGAACAATAAGCGCCCGAGTTTAGGCAATCGAATGAAAATTACTGCCTATATCTTTGAATTTCACAATATAGTAAGTACCCTTTTTCGAAGCGTCACGGTCAATGGAACCCTTTAATTGCCGCGCAAGATTGTGTATAAGTTTCAGGCCCAAAGATTTGGTGTTCTTATAATTTAGGGTTTCGGGAAAACCAACTCCATTATCCCCGATATTCAGTACATAGTCACTGCCCTCTTCTTTTTTTAGTGCGATATTGATTTCACCTTCTTCGTCCCCTTTGATACCGTATTTGAGGGCATTGGTAATGGCTTCATTGATCAACAGCCCCAAAGGAATGGCAGTATCGATTCCCAACTTTATGTCATGTATATCAATGGTCAGTTTCACATGATTTTCGGTTCCTTTGAGCGAGCGTATCAAATAATCGGCGAGTTCTTGAACATACGATTCATACTCGATTTTTGAAAGGTCGTCACGCATATAAAGCATTTCGTGTACCATGGCCATCGATATGACCCGGTTCTGACTGCTTTTGATGAGCTCCTTCATTTTTGGATCCTCGATGTTTCTTGATTGTAGGCTCAACAAACTTGAAACGGTTTGCAGATTGTTCTTGACACGATGATGGATTTCCTTTAGAAGTGTCTCACGCTCCTTCATTTGCTGCGCAATTGCCATTTTCGATTTATAGATGCGATGGTGGGTCCGCAATAAATTTTTGCCAAATACATTGCCTAAAAGATATACCGAGAACATTACCGACAGTAAATTGAATAGACTCTGTGATTCTTCTGGAATGACATTTCTCGTAAAACTGAAGTCTTCCAAACTTTGCGAATAAATTAGGATGATCAAGAACAAAATGAGGTTGAGATAAACCTGGCCGTATTGTCTTGTGGTCACATAGCCTGCAAACACTATCAACGCCAAGGTAAATATAAACGGACTTGCAATTCCACCAGTATAAAGGGTAATGGCCAAAGCACTGATCAAAGCCGCAATCGATGAAATGTTATAGGTTAATGTAAGGTTTTTATGGTATCTGAAAAGAAAGGTATTCAGTAAGTTGAACAGACCAAAAAACAAAAAGATATGGGGAACGATTTCCGTTATTTTCAAGAAAAAAAAGCATACAGCGGAAAATACCAAGGCAAGGGCAGCGGCAATATAATTGACCCGGAGAACTAGATTGATTTTATCTCGCAGGCGTTCCACATCAATCGTTGTACCTTCCATAACCCTATTTACTTTGAACCTACTCTTGAAATAACTTATGTAAAACTAATCATGTTTCCCATATTACAAAAGTAAATCAAACTTAATATACTGGTCTGGATGCGAATCAACTTCGCTTTATTTTTGGCTTCAGGTCGGTCAGGGAATCGATTCTTATGGCCTTGCCCGAATCAATGCTATTTCTTGCGGCAATACCGATAAGGCATGACATGGCACCGTCTCGGGAACCTGCGCTTCTACCATAGGGATCCACACTTTGGGTATCTCGGAATATCTTGTCCTGCAAACGTCCGTCTCCGCCTCCATGACCGCTCCTTTCGGTCTTGACATCCACGGTGTCATAATCTTTCCATAATTTATGAACGATTATGGGCTCGATATGAAATTCTTGGTCCTCCGCCTGTTCCATTTCTTTAGCGTGCATGGCTGCTTGGTCGACCGCTATATTTTTGTTGTAGGGTATATCGAGCCAAGCTTCAATGCGACCTTCGGTACCGTTAAAGGATGCGCGCCAACCCTCAAAAGGCGAATAGGTAGTCAAAGAATAGTTGACAACAACGTTGTTGGTATATTTTATTTGGGCCGACATTTTATCATAGATATCTATTTCTTCCCTAAATAGGCAATTGTCACGAATGTACCCGTCGTGTTTTTCATTATCTACGTAAAGTGCCTTTAGGAATTTATCCTTATTGATATCCCAATAAAAATCACAATTTGCCGTATGTTCACAACTCCTACAATTTTTGCCACGGAAAGGCCCGTTTTTTCCATAGAATTCCAAATCACCGTAGGCAAACACCTCGCTCGGTTCAGAATCAATCCACCAATTGAGCAGATCGAAATGATGCGTTGATTTATGTACCCAAAGCGAGCCCCCACTCTCCACCAGGCCATGCCACCTTCTAAAATAGGAGGCACCGTGGTACGTATTCAAATACCAGTGAAAATCGACGGAAGTTATTTCTCCAATCGAACCTGATCCCAACAATTCCTTTATTTTTGTGGCATAGGGGCTCCACCTATAGTTGAAGCCGACGATAAGGTTTTTTCCCGATTTTTTCTCGGCCTCCAAAATACCCCGACATTTTGCCTCATCGGTAGTTAGAGGTTTTTCCGTTAAAACATCGCAACCCATTTCAAGCCCCTTGATTATGAATTCGTGATGCGTCGAATCTTTTGTCGTTACAATGACCAGGTCGGGTTTAGACATCTTGACCATTTCTTCAAAACTTGAATAGGTAGGGCAGGAGGCACCTATGTATTTTTTACCATGTTCCAATCTTCCCGGATTGATATCCGCAAGTCCTACGAATTCTAAAATATCGGAGTATTCATCCACTAGCCGTTTACCCCAAAAAGTAATGCCCCTGATACCGGTACCAATGAGCGCTACCCTTAATTTTTTGGATTTGCCAAAATCAAAGGCGTGAACGGGCATGGCCGAACTGGCTGCCAACATACTGATCGAGGTGAGGAATTTGCGTCGGGATGTAGTCATAATATGATGTATATTAGATTGTTTTTAAAGATATCGAATTTTAGCGAATAAAAAATGGCGACCTTTTTTGGTCGCCATTTGAAAACTTTTTATTTGATAGATCAGTCTTCGGTCAGAACCCATTCACCTTTATCCAATAAAGGTTCGGCCTGTTTATATTTGACAGTTTTGCTTTCGCCCGACATCACATTCTTAATCGTCACTCTTTCGTTACGCCCTATTTTAGGATGTTCGCGTACAATGGTTTCCGTAACGGCAGGCCTTCCTCCCTGATTTTGACCGATGGCCCTACTTTGCGCGGCACGTTCATCGCTATTCGGAATTTCTTCTTTGGTCGTCTGAAGGTTTTCTTTGGGCCTCCTTACGTTTCTTTCCTCCTGTATTTCATTCGGGTTGCCTGTCGGCAATTCCCCCTTGAACAAAAACGAAACCACTTCTTTGTTCACCTTTTCGATCATACTCTTGAAAAGCTCAAAAGCTTCGAATTTGTAGATCAATAAAGGGTCTTTTTGTTCGTGGACGGCCAATTGGACGGATTGTTTCAATTCGTCCATTTTACGCAAATGGGTTTTCCATGCGTCGTCGATAATGGCCAGCGTGATGTTCTTTTCAAAATCGGTGACCAACTGTTTACCGTCACTTTCATAGGCATCTTTGAGATTGGTGACCACATTCAAGGTCTTGATACCATCTGTAAAAGGAACTACGATGCGCTCAAATTTATTGGCATTGTCCTCATATACTTTTTTGATTACCGGAAACGCAGTCTGGGCGTTACGCTCGATTTTATTTTGATAGTAATCGTAGGCCGCCTTGTAAATGGTATTGGCAATTTCCTGAACACCTAATTTGGTAAAATCGCTTTCCGAAATCGGAGAGGTAATCGAAAAATATTTGATCAGTTCAAATTCAAAATTCTTGAAATCATTGGCCGCTTTATTGGTATCGGCGATTACCTCGCAGGTATCGTAGACCATATTGGCGATATCTACTTTCAAGCGTTCTCCCTGAAGGGCATGTCGCCTTCTTTTATAGACGACCTCACGTTGCGCGTTCATCACATCATCGTATTCCAATAGACGTTTGCGCACCCCGAAATTGTTTTCCTCTACCTTTTTCTGGGCCCTTTCAATGGATTTGGTCATCATGGAATGTTGAATGACCTCACCCTCTTCCAAGCCCATTTTATCCATCATTTTGGCAACACGATCCGATCCGAACAGGCGCATCAAGTTGTCTTCTAATGAAACATAGAATTGTGAGCTTCCCGGATCTCCCTGACGACCCGAACGACCTCTTAGCTGTCGATCCACCCTTCTGGAATCATGTCTTTCCGTACCGACGATTGCAAGTCCGCCGGCTTTTTTTACCTCATCGCTCAATTTGATATCGGTACCACGCCCTGCCATGTTGGTGGCAATCGTTACTATTCCTGATTTTCCCGCTTCGGCAACGACGTCGGCCTCTTTTTTATGCAATTTCGCGTTAAGTACATTATGGGGCACTTTTCGAATGTTCAACATTCGCGACAGCAACTCGGAAATTTCGACAGAGGTCGTACCTATTAAAACCGGTCTACCGGCTTCCGAGAGTTTGGTCACCTCATCAATAATCGCATTGTATTTCTCACGCTTTGTTTTATAGATCAAGTCGTTTCTGTCATCACGGGCAATAGGCCTGTTCGTTGGAATCTCCATAACATCCAACTTATAGATTTCCCAGAATTCACCGGCTTCGGTGATGGCGGTACCTGTCATACCCGCCAACTTGCGGTACATTCTAAAATAGTTCTGTAAAGTGACCGTCGCAAAAGTTTGGGTCAAAGCCTCGATTTTTACATTCTCCTTGGCCTCGATCGCTTGGTGAAGCCCGTCAGAATAACGACGGCCATCCATAATACGGCCCGTTTGTTCATCAACGATCATAACCTTGTTGTCAATGACTACATATTCTACGTCTTTTTCAAACAGGGTGTAGGCCTTGAGCAATTGGCTCATGGTATGTATGCGTTCACTTTTTACGGTAAAGTCTTTAAAGAGCTCTTCTTTGAGTTCGGCCTCTTTTTCGATATCAAGGTTTTGGCTTTCTATTTTTGCGATCTCACCGCCAATATCAGGCATCACGAAGAAATCTTTGTTATCGGATCCCGAAATGTACTCGACTCCTTTGTCCGTAAGTTCTATCTGATTGTTCTTTTCATCGATAACGAATAACAAATCTTCGTCTACTTTGGGCATCTCGCGGTTATTGTCCTGCATATAGAAGTTTTCGGTCTTCTGTAACAATTGCTTGACACCTTCTTCGCTCAAGAACTTGATCAACGCCTTGTTCTTTGGAAGCCCTCTGTGGACCCTTAACAACAAAAATCCGCCCTCTTTTGTATCGCCTTCGGCAATCAGTTTTTTTGCCTCGGCGAGTACCCCTGTAAGATGTTGGCGCTGCTTATTTACAATATCGGAAATCTTGGGTTTTAATTCGTTGAATTCGTGACGATCGCCTTCAGGTACCGGACCGGAGATGATCAAAGGGGTACGGGCATCATCCACCAAAACGGAATCTACCTCATCGACGATCGCATAATGATGTGGGCGTTGTACTAAATCTTTTGGTGTATGGGCCATATTGTCCCTCAAATAATCAAAACCGAATTCGTTGTTGGTACCATAGGTGATATCGGCGTTATAGGCGGCACGTCGGCCTTCCGAATTTGGTCTATGGTGATCGATACAGTCTACCGAAAGTCCATGGAATTGAAAAATAGGTGCCATCCATGCACTATCCCTTTTGGCCAAATAATCGTTCACGGTGACCAAATGGGCTCCGTTGCCCGACAAGGCGTTGAGGTATAAAGGTAGTGTTGCTACCAAAGTTTTTCCTTCACCGGTCTGCATTTCGGCAATTTTACCCTGGTGTAGGCAAATACCCCCTATTAATTGCACATCGTAGTGTACCATATCCCAAGTGACTTCTTTTCCGGCGGCGTCCCAAGAATTTTTCCATATGGCATTGTCCCCATCAAGAGTTACGTAATCTTTGTCTCCCGACAGCAAGCGATCATACTCGGATGCGGTTACGGTAAGTGTTTCGTTGTCCTTGAACCGTTTGGCGGTTTCTTTGACCACGGCAAATGCCTCGGGCAATATTTCGTTCAAAGTGTCCTCGGATATTTTATGGGCGTCTTCCCTTAACTTATCGATTTCATTGTAGAGTTCTTCGTTCTTATCGATATCGGTAGATGCCTTGACCTGTTCCAACAGTTCAGCTATCTGGTCATTGACCGCTTTGCAATTCTCGTTGATTTTTGCTTTGAAGGCGGTGGTTCTGGCCCTTAGTTCGTCGTGGCTTAAATTTTCCAAAGTCGCTTCAAAAGACTTTATTTGGTTGACCAAAGGCTGCAATTCTTTTACGTCTTTTTTCGATTTGTCACCGACAAATGCCTTTAGTACAGAATTTATAAAACTCATAATATGTTATTGTTAATTGGAAAAACGTACCAATGAAAGTCTAGGAATCGTTTCAAAATGTATTGTTTTTATGGGATTTTCACCCATTTGGGTAATTGGTCAGCAAAAGCTGTTCCAGTTTGCAAATACATGACATACACTAAACTGTTATGTTGTGCGTAGTCGAAGTGCTGCCAAAATTACATAAAAAAAAAGCCTCGCAAGAGACTTTTTAGATTCAATTAACGTAATGCTATCAATATTCGTCCTCGTTCCAGAGGTAATCTTCTTCGGTAGGATAGTCTGGCCAAATTTCTTCGATGGACTCGTATATTTCGCCACCTTCCTCCTCCATGGATTGAAGATTCTCGACAACCTCCAAAGGAGCACCTGTGCGAATCGAATAATCGATCAACTCGTCTTTTGTGGCCGGCCATGGCGCATCACTTAAATAAGATGCTAATTCTAATGTCCAATACATTGTAATAGTTTGATTTTAAAATTTTTGCAAAAGTAATTTTTTAAAGCAAATAGCCAACTTTTTAGCAAAGTATTTCGACTATTTTATCAACATTATTTTTGCATTATCAAATTGATAACGAAGAAATGTGGAATTTATTAGACCCTTTTTTCGGGTGCCCATTTAATTTCCTCGGCTTTCAAATCCTTTGACAATTTTCGTGCCAAGACAAAGAGATAGTCGGAAAGCCTATTGATAAATGACAATATCTTAGGGTCGAAAGGTTCATTTTCGTGAAGATGAGATGCAAGGCGTTCGGCACGTCTGCATACCGTACGGGCAATATGACAGTATGACACGGTCGAGTGTCCGCCAGGAAGAATGAAATGGGTCATTGGCGGCAAAGTTTCATCCATTGAATCGATTTCCTTTTCCAAAAGGGCAATATCGGTTTCGGAAATTTTGGGAATGTTCAAGCGTTCTTCCCCACTTTTAAGCACTGCCTTTTCGGGGTCGGTCGCCAAAACGGCACCGATGGTGAAGAGTTTTTCCTGGATCGATATCAGGTTCTGTTTTGTACGCGAATCTAATTGCTGGTCACGAATTAGGCCCAACCACGAATTCAATTCGTCAAGGGTACCATAACTTTCTATGCGCAAGTGATGTTTTTTGACCCGGGTTCCCCCGAAAAGTGCAGTGGTACCGTTGTCGCCTGTTTTGGTGTATATCTTCATTCCCTTTTATCCTTTCGTTTATAGTTTTCCATAAACGATTTACCCTTTCTTCGTTTCGAACGCCCCCTTGTAATCATTGAAAAAAGAACGTAGGCAACAAAAAGTGCCCCGGCAACTATATAAATCGAGTAATCCATAACATTAAAAATAAGGGATTAAATCCGAATCCTAAAATGTTCGGGGGCTTGTTTTTTTCTGAAGAATACCGCGCCACAATGGTACATATCTATGGTCACAATTGCTCGCTCATGACTCTTGACTATGCGCCAGAGCATGGTGTTGGTCTTGTTTTTATAAATGGAATCGATTAACAATAAACTGTTGTTGTGTATATTATCAAAAAGAACGGACAAGCTCCCCTCAAGATCTAGAGCATCCATGAAAATAAGATCGTACGGTACATGGTTTATTCGAATAGATGGATGTTCGGCTTGTATTTTCTTTTGTAACGGTTTTGAACTTGGGAGAATCCGGATGTTTTTCACATTGAAGTAACCCATACTTTTGAACAGCACATTTTCGGTTTTTGATCCATCATACTTCTGTTTTATATACAGACATTTCGTTACATAATCATACACAAAAGGGGAGTGCACACCGTGTTGGTTGGTAGAAGTAAGCAGGAAATTCAGGTATGCTATGATTTTATACAAAGGTATTCTATTGATCGTGGGAACGGCCTCGATGAAAAGTTGCTCGCTTCACCCTTCCAATAAGGCCGAAAGTTCGAACCATCGTTCTGTTTTTTCTTCGATTTTATCGGAAATTTCCTTGAGTTCGATAGCGAGTTGGTCGATTTCTTCACCGGTCAGGTTTCCTTCGGCAAATTTTGTCTGTATTTCTTCCTTTTTGTTCTCTAGTTTATGAATGTCCTTTTCGAGCGTTTTATGCTCTTTTTGCTCTAAATAGGACAATTTTTGTCCTTTTTCCTCATTTTTCCAGCTATTTTTGACCGTTTTTGGTTCTTTTTCGACTTTTCGTTCTTCCCTTGATTCGATGATGGCACTATCTTCGTAGGCCCTGAAATCTGAGTAATTTCCCGGGAAATCCTCAATAACGGCATTACCCCTAAAGACGAATAAATGATCCACGATTTTATCCATAAAATAGCGGTCGTGCGATACGACCAAAAGACATCCGGGAAAATCGAGCAAGAAATTCTCGAGAACGTTCAAGGTAACGATATCCAGATCATTGGTAGGTTCGTCCAGGATCAAAAAATTCGGATTTTGGATAAGTACCGTACAGAGATATAATCGCTTGCGTTCGCCACCGCTCAACTTGTCGACAAAATCGTATTGTTTTTTGCGATCGAAAAGAAAACGTTCGAGCAGTTGTTGCGCGGAAATTTGCCTTCCTTTTTTTAACGGAATAAAATCCCCGAATTCCCGAATAACATCGATTACTTTTTGACCTTCTTTTATGAGAATTCCCTTTTGGGTGTAATAGCTGAATTTGATGGTGTCACCGACGACGACCTTTCCCGAATCGGGTCGATCGGCACCTGTAATGACATTTAAAAAAGTCGATTTTCCCGTACCGTTTTTTCCGATAATGCCCACGCGTTCACCTTTGGTAAAAACATATTCGAATTTGTCGAGAATGGGTTTGTCAGGGTAGGATTTCGAAATTTTGTGCAGTTCAAGAATTTTACTTCCGACACGTTCCATATTGATTTCAAGCTGTACCTCGTGCTCTTTTCGCCGTTGGTTGGCTTTTTCCCTGATACTATGAAAGTCATCGATCCGAGATTTCGATTTGGTGGTTCGTGCCTTGGGTTGCCTGCGCATCCAGGCCAGTTCTTTTTTGAACAACAGTTTGGATTTATGCTGTTCTACCGCCTCCTGTTCGATACGGGCTTCTTTTTTCTCCAAATAATACGAGTAATTGCCTTTGTAGGAATAGAGTGTCCGGTTGTCCAATTCGATGATTTCGTTACAGACCCGTTCCAGAAAATAACGGTCATGTGTCACCATAAACAAGGTGATGTTTTCTTTAGCAAAATATTGTTCGAGCCATTCGATCATTTCCAGGTCGAGGTGGTTCGTCGGCTCGTCCAAGATCAATAGTTCAGGCCTGTTGATCAAGGCATTGGCCAATGCCAGTCTTTTTTTCTGTCCTCCTGAAAGTTTGCCGACGGTAACATTGAGATCTTGAAGCTTTAGTTTGAACAAGATCTGTTTGTACTGGGTTTCAAAGTCCCAGGCACCGAAACGCTCCATGGCATCGAATGCCTTTTGGTAGGCGTCCGGATCTTCCGGATTCATTAGAGCTTTCTCATAATTATGGATGACCCCCAAGACTTCATTATCGGAAGCGAAAATGGTTTCTTCGACGGTGAGATTCGGATTTAACTTTGGCTCTTGTTCCAGGTATGATACCCTAAGGCCCTTTCGAAAATTGACCTGGCCGGAGTCGGCAACGTCGTTACCCGCCAAAATATTCAGAATCGATGTTTTACCGGTACCGTTTTTGGCAATCAAGGCAATTTTCTGGTCTTTGTTGATTCCGAAGGAAATACCTTCAAAGAGTACCAATTCACCATACGACTTCGTAATATTTTCGACTGTCAAAAGGTTCACTTCGATAAAATTTTGAAATTTTTAGACGAATACCATAAATAAAAATAGCGAACCCCCAGGGCCAAAAACATGGGAAGCAGTACTGGGCTGAAATACTGTATTCTGAAGATTCCGAACAGTAACATGGCCACTTGCAAGGCCAATAATAGCAAAAAATAATTTCCGGTCCATCGAGGTGGCGATCGTCGCAACATAACAAAGGCCATAAAAACATTTATCGGGAAGGCCCAAAAAAGATTGTAATTCTGAACTGTCCATATATGATCGGTCAAGAACCACAGAAAGAACAGCACCACACCGGAAAGCCCTGTTATCAGTAAAATAAAAAAATCCAAAGCCCTACTTCGCTTTCTTTTTTTGAAATCGGAATAGGTGATTACCAATATCAAAATGGCGATAATCAAGAAAAGAAACAATGGCGTTGCGAAAAAGCCTGGACCGTTTTTTTCAGTACTAGGGTCAAAAAGAGCAATCGTTTTGGTCGCCAGGGGTACACCGTTTAGCTGGGCGGCATTCAATTGGTAAAAAATATATATGGGAAGGAACATGTGTTCTTTCGCCGTAGCCTTTCTATCGATTACCGACCCCAATGCAACATCGATACCGAAAGCGCCCCAAGAGTTCGTTTTGATGTTATGATGGATAAGTTCCCTAAAACTGTAGTGCTGATCGATATAATCTTCCTTAAAAGCCAATTTTTGACCCAAAACCTCCTTTAATACATCCCAAATCTTGGTCGCACAATTGTTTGTAAAATAATCGTAGGAATACACCTTGTTCTCAGGCAGGTTGTTGTTTTCGAGAAACTTGAAAAGTTCGTTCCTTTCCTCAAGCGAGAGGTTCAATTGCTGTTCTTTGACCCACCGGTTTTCGAATTCGTAACCTTTTAGGTATGAGTCAAAACGTTGCCTTACCAATTTATAGTCCATTCTACCCTGCGCGAATTTCCAATAAAAATTTTCACCGCTGGTATCGAACACCCCATAATTATAGGCCACGTCAATGCCCAAGGTCGGGTCTTGCACGCGAAAAGCACTATGGCCGAATGCCGAGTAGAGTACATCACCGGGACCGCTTGTCAAAACACTGATTTTTGAAAGCGGGGACAGTTCCGGTATTTGAGCCGAACCGATCAGGGATATAACGACAAAAAGAAGAAAAACCAGTTTTTTAAATGGCATTTTATGTGCTATAATTTGACTGTTGACAAATATCCGAATAAAATAGGTCACCGAACCGATAGAACGAAAATTGTGCTATTTTTACCCGAACCAACCCGTTTTGAATGAAAAGGCATATTCCGAACCTTATTACCCTAATGAACGTTTTCTGCGGCTGTGTCGCGGTCGTCTTTGCGGTTCTGAACCAACTGGAGCTTGCCGCGATGTTCCTGTTTTTAGGAATAATTTTTGATTTTTTCGATGGATTGGCGGCGCGAGTAATGGACGTTAAAAGTGATCTGGGCCTGCAGTTGGACTCATTGGCCGATGTGATTACTAGTGGACTGGTACCTGGTATTGTCATGTTTCAATTATTAAATATGTCGGAATTAGGTGGGTGGAATGCCGGTTCGAGAATCCCCAGGGTCGAAAACCTAGATATTTCAGCATTACCATTTTTAGGATTTCTGATTACCATGGCCTCGGCCTATCGACTTGCAAGATTCAATTTGGACGAAGACCAGCAGACTTCTTTCATCGGCCTGCCGACACCGGCAAATGCCTTGTTGATCATATCGTTACCCCTCATTCTTCTGTACCATAACAATGACTTTTTGAACGGTATCATTTTGAACCAATGGTTCTTGTTGGCAACTACCATTTTGAGTTGTTATCTTTTAAATTCTAAAATCGAACTTTTTGCGCTCAAGTTCAACAACTGGAGCTTTAAGGACAATGCACTTCGGTACATATTCATAATAGTGAGTCTGGTTTTATTGATCACGATGCGGTTTTTGGCGGTACCCTTGATTATTCTTTTTTATATTCTGAGTTCTATTTTAATACCGGATACCAAAAGATAGATGAGCATTGCCGAAGACGCTTCGTGCTGAAGAATCCGCGATATTCGATGTATAAGTGGGATTAAAAGCGAATGATGGTTAAGTGAATCGAACTTTAAAAATCCAGTTTCTTTTTGCGTAGTTCAAAGTTCTGCCCCAGATATACTTTTCGTACCATTTCATCGGCGGCAAGGTCCTCGGGGATTCCTGATTTCAAAATGCCACCTTCGAACATGAGGTAAGAACGTTCTGTTATGGCAAGTGTTTCCTGCACATTGTGATCCGTAATCAGAATACCGATATTCTTGTTTTTCAACTGGGCCACGATCCGTTGAATGTCTTCTACTGCCACGGGATCGACCCCGGCAAAAGGTTCATCGAGCAGAATGAACTTGGGATCCGTAGCAAGCGCACGGGCAATTTCGGTCCGTCTACGTTCACCGCCGGAAAGCAAATCACCACGATTTTTACGAATATGACCGAGGCCGAATTCTTCGATGAGCGACTCCATTTTCATATTTTGCTCTTTTTTGCTGAGCTTGGTTAACTGTAATACGCTCAAAATATTCTTTTCGATGCTCAATTTTCGAAATACGGAGGCTTCCTGGGCCAGATATCCAATTCCGTTTTGTGCCCTTTTATACATGGGAAATTTGGTGATTTCCATGTCATCCAAGAAAATATTTCCGCCATTGGGTTTTATAAGTCCGACGATCATGTAAAATGAAGTGGTCTTGCCCGCACCGTTGGGACCGAGCAATCCGACAATCTCTCCTTGGTTTACTTCCAAAGAGATACCCTTGACGACCTGTCGCCCTCGGTAAGACTTCATTATTTTTTCAGCCCTGAGCTTCATTTGTGTAAAACTAAACTTTAAAATCGGGTATTGTTGGAAAACACGGCAAGGTTTAACTTTTTTTAGTACGTTGCATTGCCAGTTTCGCCTCTTTTTTGGCTTCCCTTTTCAAAACGAACTGTGAAATGTAGATACTGATCTGGTAAAGCACTATAACCGGTATGGCAACGATTATTTGGCTGGTCACATCGGGTGGCGTAATAACGGCAGCGAGTATCAAGACAATGACCAAAGCTATCTTTCGGTATTTCTTCATGATTTCGGGGGTAACCAGGCCGACCTTGGTCAAAAAGAAAATGATGATGGGCAGTTCGAAAAGGATGCCACAAGCGATGACCGAGGTTCTAACTCCAGAGATATACGAACCTATGTCAAATTCGTTCAAGACCTCCTCACTTACCTGATAGGTTCCCAAAAAATTAATGGATAGTGGCGCAACTACATAATAGCCGAAAAGTACGCCCAAGAAAAATAAAAATGAGGCAATAAGAATGAATCCTTTAGAATTCTTACGTTCGTTATCATGTAGTCCTGGACTGATAAATTTCCACATTTCCCATAAAACATATGGGAAACTAATGATGAACCCTGCCCAAATAGACGTCCATATATGGGCGGAAAATTGTCCGCCCATCGTTCTACTTTGAATGGTAAACGGAAGTTTATCGGCACAAAATGCCGAGTCAAAACCAAGAGATGTAGCAATATTGCAAAAAAAGCGATATGTCGGAAAGCTCATTTTCTTTGGGCCGAAAATGATGGTGTCAAAAATAAATTCCCTCATCACGAACGCCACACATCCGATAACTACCACCGCAGCAACCGAACGGATCAAATGCCACCGTAGCTCTTCCAAATGATCCAAGAAAGACATCTCGTCCGGTGCCTTGGTCTGTTTTTTCTTTGCCATTATAAAATTCCTTCGTTGATCAAATTATGTAAATGCACGATACCTCGGTAAGATTTTCCATCGACCGCCAATAGCTGAGATATACCATTGCCTTGCATCATCTCAAGAGCTTTTATCGCGAGCACGTCGGTCTGGATTATCTTTGGATTCGAGGTCATAATGTCTTTGGCGCAAAGCCCATTGATATTGTCATATTTGTTGAGCATTCTTCGAATGTCGCCATCGGTTACCACACCCACGATTTCCCCATTGTCGATTACCGCGGTCACCCCCAACATTTTCTCGGAAATCTCGACGATTACTTTTCTCACATCGGTATCTAAATTTACCTGTGGTTTCTGATTGTTGTCGGCAATATCCTTGACGCGAAGGTATAACCGTTTCCCCAAAGTGCCTCCGGGATGGTATTTTGCAAAATCCTTGCTACTGAACCCCTTTAGGTCCAAAAGACAAACGGCAAGGGCATCACCCATGACCAATTGGGCAGTCGTACTGGTGGTCGGCGCAAGGTTGTTTGGGCAGGCCTCTTTTTCCACCGATGTATTGAGGACAAAATCGGCCTGATGCGCCAAAAAGGAATCTGTATTACCGGTCATTCCAATAAGTTTGTTCTTACCCCTCTTTATTAACGGAACCAGCATTTTTATCTCGGGACTACTTCCGCTTTTGGAGATACAAATGACAACATCGTTCTCTTGAATAGTGCCTAGATCACCGTGAATGGCATCTGCGGCATGCATAAATATGGCCGGGGTTCCGGTAGAATTAAGTGTAGCAACGATTTTCGATGCGATGATTGCGCTTTTTCCGATTCCTGAAATAACGACCCTTCCCTTTGACTTGAAAATAGTGTCGACGGCTGCGGCGAAGTTTTTGTCCAAAAATGACGTCAAATTCTGAATGGCCTCGCTTTCGGTCTGGATCGTTTGACGGGCTAATGCAAGAATGGCTTTTGTATCGCTCAAAGTATATTGCGGGTTATGAGACTGTTTTAGGATATATTGTTGAATTCCTAAAAGAATGTCTTATCTTTAAGATAGCAAAATTACACAAAGTATCTTTTATCGGAAGAACTCGAACTTAGCAATTCTTTCGCTTGTAAATTTATTATTTACGACTTGCTTTTTCGGGTTTTGTGATTAAAATAATATTTTAAAAAAAAATCGACGAACTGACAAACATCCTATTTTTCTATGCTTTTGCTCATTGAGTATGATTCGAACTATCGTAAATTTTAAGCTTTTTTTATCGATGGCGAGTAAGTTAAATGGACAAAAGTGCGTAAATTGAATGTTGGAAATTTACGGGTCGTGGCCTGTAGAAAGTTAGTGAAATGACAAAACATGGTATGGTTCTAGGAGAAATCGATCTGCATGCCTCGTTAAAAAAATACTTTGGATTCTCTCAATTCAAGGGTCTTCAAGAAGATGTAATCAAAAATATCGTTCAAGGCAACAACACGTTTGCCATTATGCCTACCGGGGGGGGCAAATCACTTTGCTACCAACTTCCGGCCCTGATGTATCAAGGTACAGCAATTATCGTTTCGCC
Organism: Bacteroidia bacterium; assembly: GCA_030428705.1. GTDB lineage: Bacteria > Bacteroidota > Bacteroidia > Flavobacteriales > Flavobacteriaceae > Meishania. The sequence continues at coordinate 50,548 of JAUIDI010000002.1, read as the reverse complement.
TTTGATCGCGCTGATGAAGAACCAGGTCGATGCGATTCGTGGTATTTCTTCCGAAGACGGTATTGCGCATGTTTTAAACTCTTCGTTGAACAAATCGGAGGTCAAACGGGTCAAGCAAGATATTCTTGATGGTATTACAAAATTGCTTTATGTTGCTCCCGAGTCGTTGACCAAAGACGAGTATATTGAATTCCTGCAGTCGGTGCCGTTATCTTTTATGGCGGTCGACGAGGCCCATTGTATTTCAGAATGGGGCCATGATTTCAGGCCTGAATACCGCAATTTGAAATCGATTTCGAATAGGCTTGGAGAGAACATTCCCATAATCGCGCTGACGGCTACCGCGACCCCTAAAGTGCAAGAAGATATTATCAAGAATTTGAGTATTGCCGACGCGAAGGTATTCAAGGCTTCGTTCAATCGACCCAATCTTTTTTATGAAGTGCGGCCAAAGACAGAAAATGTCGATGCCGATATCATAAGGTTCGTAAAGCAAAACTCGGGAAAGTCGGGAATCATTTACTGTCTGAGCCGCAAGCGTGTCGAACAACTAGCGGAGGTCTTGCAAGTCAATGGCATCAGCGCGGTACCTTATCACGCAGGTTTCGATGCCAAGACCCGTTCGAAGTATCAGGATATGTTCTTGATGGAGGATGTCGATGTCGTTGTTGCCACAATTGCGTTCGGTATGGGAATCGACAAACCGGATGTTCGATATGTCATTCATCACGATATTCCTAAAAGCATAGAAAGCTATTATCAGGAAACCGGTCGTGCAGGAAGGGATGACGGCGAGGGGCATTGTCTCGCTTTTTATTCCTATAAGGATATCGAAAAATTGGAAAAATTCATGTCCGGGAAACCTGTCGCCGAGCAGGAAATCGGAAACGCACTGTTACAGGAGGTCGTGGCGTATGCCGAAACCTCAATGTCGCGCCGTAAATTCATGTTGCACTATTTTGGCGAAGAATTCGACGAGATCAATGGAATCGGGGCCGACATGGATGATAATTCGAGAAATCCCAAAGAAAAGGAAGAAGCTAAGGATAGTGTTGTCAAGTTGATAAAAGTAATCAAGGAGACCAGCGAGAAATTCAAATCAAAAGAAATCGTAAAGGCCCTTACCGGAAAAGTCAATGCCTTGATCGCCTCGCACAAGACGCATGAGAAGGCTATTTTCGGAATTGGTTCCGATAAGGACAAAAACTATTGGATGGCACTTATTCGCCAAACTTTGGTTGCCGGGTTATTGAAAAAGGAAATCGAACAATACGGAATATTACATGTTACCGAAAAGGGGGAAGCATTCTTGAAAAACCCTGTTTCGTTCATGATGACCAAAGATCATGTGTACAATAAGGCCAATGATACGGCCATTGTCAATGCTTCAAAAGGCGGTGTGGCCGATGAAAGGCTATTGAAACAATTGAAAGACCTGCGCAAGGCCCAGGCGGATAAATTAAGGGTGCCGCCCTTTGTGGTATTCCAGGACCCTTCTTTGGAGGATATGGCCTTAAAATATCCGATTGAGATGGCCGAACTCGTTAATATCAACGGGGTAGGAGAGGGCAAGGCCAAGAAATATGGCAAGCCCTTTCTTGAGTTTATCTCAAACTACGTTGAAGAGAACGAGATAATTCGTCCTGAAGACCTTGTCGTAAAAAGTACGGGTGCAAATTCGGGCCTTAAACTTTACATTATACAAAACGTAGATCGTAAATTACCGTTGCCCGATATTGCCTCTTCAAAAGGATTGGAGATTCCAGACCTTATCAAAGAAATGGAGCAAATCGTTTACAGTGGCACAAAATTGAATCTCGGTTATTGGATAGATGAGGTATTGGATGAAGATCAACAGGAAGAGATTCATGAATATTTTCTGGAAGCAGATACTGATGATGTCGAAGAAGCTTTAAAAGAATTTGACGGGGAATATGAAGATGAAGAACTACGACTGTATCGCCTGAAGTTTATCAGTGAGGTAGCAAATTAAAAAAGGGGATATTTTTCAGCCTAAAAAGAAACAAAGGCCACTTTTACGAAGTGGCCTTTTTAATATGAATTACAACAGTACTTTTAAGGTGCCGCCGCCCCTGATTTTGACCGGGCCCTTCGCAACTGTCGCTGAATTTTCTTTATTGCGGATTCGATTGATTTTTCAGGCTCTATAATATTGTATTCACCCCAAAAATCGGGGTCTGCAAAACCAAGGGCCTCATCACTCAGGATAATCGAAGATTTTATTCTTTCCTTGGATTTCGGGAATTCGCTCGCCAGATTCTTCTCCCAATCGGTCACCGCCATTTCGCAGGTCATACTGTACACAGAATTGAACAATCTTTTATCCCAATCTACCTTAAATTCGAGTAACACATTGCTGTAACTGTAGTACCAGCGTCCGTTTTTTTCACGATAATCCACTCGATAGGCGACTTCGGTGGGCCATACCATTGCATTTCGCGGTTTCTTACGAACGAAAAGCTTCGCTGCTTCGTCCCTATCGGTAATGTTCAACGAGTAAATAGCACTGGTCAGTATTTTGTTGTCGGCATCGATAAAAAGTTGCCCTTTATACAACGGCTCCGCAATATCGTCACGTTGCTTAAAATTGATTACATAGATAAGTTGGTCGTTCACCCTGGTCGAACGATCAAAACTGAACGTATAATCATCAATTGAATTCTCGGTAAAAATGTATTCTGGATATTTCATAATGTCCACAAAAAGGGCATTAAAAGGCCCGCCCTGTAGTTTAAGGGCGACTGTATCCAATTTGCTGTAATCAGTGCTTTTTCGGGCCTTGTACATTTGTACGGCATCCCTGCGTAACGATGTATACGGAGTTTTGTAGATGTTGACCACGGCTTCGGATAACGACACGTTTTTTCTTCTTTTCTTGATCGTCTCGCGATAAAAAGCGGTCATCAAAGTAGGGTCGTCAAAATAATTTTCACCTTTTTTTTCCAAGGTTTCGCGTACGAGGTTGGCCGCGTCTTTAGGTATGCTCAGGTTGACCTCCGAAAGTTGGACGACCGACACCTCCATCATAATTTTATTGTTTTCTTTTTCAAATTGGGCCAAGGGTATGGACCTGCTCTTATAACCTAAAAAAGTAATCAGTACATTACCTTGTCCTATATTTTTGGGCACTTTTAGGGAAAACTCCCCTTCGGTGTTCGTGATCGTGCTTATGTTCGAGCCTTCAAGTGCAAGACTGGCAAAAACCAGGGGCTTGTTGGTGTCAGAATCCAAAACTTCCCCCTTATACTGGTCATAGTCTTGGGCCGTTGTTTCTTGAAAAAAAGCGTTGGCATTATATATGCCTAATATCCCAAGGAATAACACTGACATCAATGTTATCATCAGGCGTTTCTTACGGGTTATCATTGTTGTTTTCATCATATCGGAATTTATTTTTTTTCGGCGCAAATTATTTTATTCCTAAGTTAGTGATTATTAATCATATATGTTGTTAAAAACAATATTAATTCCTGACTTTCGGGATGAATTTTTCTGCATTTCACTTTTGCGATTTTTTCACTTTATAGGTTTCGTATTTGTTTTTCAATAATCCAATGCACTATACCTGTAACCGCCCGCTAGACTTCTTTGGTTAGGTAATGTATTGCTAAATGTCGTAGGAATCGATGTATAGGGATAATGGAAATCACCTTTCTTCGTGACCACAAAGTGCAAGTGGGGAAAACCTGCCAAACCGGTATTGCCGCTTAGGCCTAAACTTTGCCCTTGTTCGACCGCATCTCCTTTGTTGACCAACGCACCGTTCTGGGTCAAATGCATGTACTGCGCAAAAGTGCCATCTTCGTGTTCCACCACGACTAGATTGTTCGGAAACTCACCATCGATACCCGACTCTTCAACATATACAACGGTACCCGCCCTTGCGGCGGTGACGGTTTGGCCAATGTCCATTGCAAAATCAACCGCAAACTGATCGGGTTGTCCCTGACTGTGATACGAGCCGCCACAATGGCCCAAAGTAACCATATAGCTTTTGCCTACGGGGTAGGGGAGTACATATTTCGAGGTTTTCCAATCATCATATTCGGTATCGGGGCACCCCTTTGCCAATGGTGCTTCGCTTTCTTCAGCAATTTCATCGATTTCTTCGCTTATATCCAATTTATCTTGTGACTTGCAAGAATCACCTCCCCATAACAAAATGGATAAAAGAACCAGTTTGATGGCCAATCGTATTTTGTAGTTGCTTCTCTTTGTCATAATCATCGAAATTCTTTTATGATTATCTTGAATTTTTATTTGATTTATGATGCTTGTGTATGTTTTACATAGTCCGACGGATTTCCATCGGAAAATTTTTTAAAGGCCTTGTAAAATGAAGCCCGGTTATTGAAACCTACATCGTAGGCTATTTGGCTAATGGTTCTATCGTCTTCCTTATTTTGAAGCAAAAGGTTCTTTGCATCCTTGATGCGATACTGGTTGACAAAGTCGAAAAATGACAAGTTGAAATGTTCATTGATAATTTGGGATGTTTGGTTTCGCGATAGCTTCATCATCATTGCCAAATCGTCCAACCGTAGGTCATTATCGAGATAGGGTTGTTGTACTTCCATAATCCGTAACAATTTTTCCTTCATTTCAAGGGATAGCCCTTCTGACAATCCTGTTTTTCTATATTTAACGAACGGTATGGCTTCTTTGATCGATTTGCCCTCGAAAACCTCGGGTTGTATGAACCCAAAAAAGGCAAGCATCCCGATAAAAAACACGATTACGATATCAATAAAATAATCATAGGAAGAATCCATGATATTAAACCTGACCAAAAAGATGTAGAGGGCGAACATGAAAACGAAGCCGAAGTACGACCCCACGAACCATCTTAGCCATTTATTTTCGCGAAAACCTACCCGCTTGTTCTGCCAAAAACCAAAGTAGGTCAAAGCTGCATAGAAAAACATAATGACGATAACGACCCAAATGCCGTAATCTGGAAAGTACACATAATCATAAGTGTTTCCGTTTTCCAATGCCTTGAGTTTGCTTTCGTTGGATAACGAGTAATATGGGAATAGAAGTGCGACGGTAATTCCTGGGGGAATCAAGAACAATATATCGGCCCATTTGAAACCGGTTTTATCCACTACTCGGCGTACATAAATGTACACCAGGGCTCCGTAAACCGTCCATAGGGGAAAGTGGGTGAAATTGAGATTTATGAAACCAGTTTTATAAATAATCCCCGACCACCGCAGGCAATTGTTCAAAAGTTCGAATGCGAACAAAAAAGTGTAGACACCTAATAAGACATTTGCAAAACGGTCAGCTTTTTCTTTGAATAGAAAGCGTATGGACAGGGCTATCCCGAAAATGGTGAAGAAAAAGAATAAAATAATCACCCAACTCATAGTTCATTGCATCGAATACCTAAAAATATATGATGTGGGGCTCGAAGTTGTCTCTTAGTATAGGGATAATCAAATATCAATGAAAATCACAATATTTATAAACTAGTCGTGTGTCTTTCTCGAATGGGCGACCAAACGATTGATTTCGGCAAGCTCGTCATTACTAAGGTTGCGCCATTTGCCTACCGGTATGTCCAACGTAACGTTCATGATCCGAATGCGCTTCAGTCTTTTGACTCTATAGCCCAAATACTCGCACATTCGTCGTATCTGACGGTTGAGCCCTTGGGTCAAGATAATCTTGAACTGGTATTTGCTCAGTTCTTCTACGTAGCACTTACGCGTAACCGTATTCAAAATCGGCACACCTTCACGCATTTGCTTTAAAAAATGTTGGGTAATCGGCTTGTCTACCGTTACGATGTACTCTTTTTCGTGATGATTTCTTGCACGCAATATCTTATTTACGATATCACCATCATTGGTCAAAAAAATCAGTCCCTCGCTTGGTTTGTCCAAACGTCCGATCGGAAAGATTCGTTTCGGGTAATTGATAAAATCGATGATATTGTCTTTCTCGACCCCGGTATCGGTCGTACAGACAATACCTACTGGCTTATTGAAAGCGAGGTATACCTGCTTTTCCTTGGGAACGGAAACCAACATTCCATCTACCCTTACTTCATCGTTTTCGGTAATCTTCGTCCCTTTTTCGGGTACAATACCATTGATCGTTACCCGGTTTTGTTCAATAAGGGTATCGGCAGCACGACGTGAGCAATACCCAACTTCGCTCAGGTATTTATTGATACGTGTCTGTTTTGGTTCTTGCACAAGTTATTGTTGTAGCTGCAAATTTAACGGTTTCCACCGAGCAAAACCATACATGGAGAATGTACGGGCACCATGTTCTCAGGTTTTGGAAGAGAAATGGTTTTTGAAATGTCTACTAATTCGTTTTTTCCAATTGTTTATGCGAGCCGTCGCAATTCGGCATTCGTTTTGAACGCCCACAGATACAATCATGTAACCCCTTGCCTTTGAAAATTCGATTAATGTTATTTTCAATCCTTGCCAATCGGGTTTTGGATTGTTTCGGTTTGGCAAAGTGTAAAAGGTAACCTCGCTGTCTGCCCGGTGTCAAATTATCAAAGGCAATTTTAAGATCAGGGTTTTCGCTAAACACTTGCTTTAGTTCTTCGGGTATTTCAAAGTCGGCCGTTTTTTTTGTTTCGACTTTCAAACCCAGTTTTTCAATCTCTATGGCCTCATAAATATATTCTTTGATCGTCGGCTCAAGGGTATTGATTTCCGAAATATGCTTGAATCTGATTTGTCGGCCAAATTGCGTGTTTTCCGTTTGTTGGATTAAAATACCCTTATAGTCGCTTAGTAATGCTCCTTTCATGAATAGAATGGCACAGTATTCCTTGAAACCGTGAAACAAAACAATATTCTTGTTCTTATAGGTATAACAAGGGTGCATCCATTTAAAATCTTCGGTCAAACCGCAATTGAGAATCAGTTCACGAAGCCTTTTTTGTTCGTCTTGCCACGTTTTAAGATTGTTTAGATAATCGTCTACTTTTTTGTTCATTTTGTTTGATCGATCAATTCAAGCCGTTTTACAATACTTTCCGGTTCTAAAATGGTGCCGGGCGACAATACCGCGTTCGCACCTATTTTTGACCCATCCCCGACCAAAGAGCCAAATTTTCTACTTGTGGTCTCGATTATCTGTCCATTGTAGTTTACAAAGATGGTCTTGATTGGTCTTTCGTTATAATGGTTTGCACAAATCGAACCTGCCTCAAAATTTATGTTTTTTCCGATAATGCTGTTTCCAATATAGTTGAAATGTGCGATTGCCGAATTGTCTAGAATGATGGATTGTTTGATCTCGGAACCAGGTCCGATTTTTACGGATTTTCCCAAATAGACCGGCCCCCTAAAATAGGCATTTGCCCCGATAAAGCTCTTTTCTGAAATTATAACAGGCCTTTTTAATACCACTCCCTGCTCTATGGCGACCGTCTTATGTATGGCAATGTCGTTTTGAACTTTATAGTCCTTGCCTAGTTCTGCAATTTTCATCCTGAGAATATTCTCCAAGTTGTCTATTATCTCCCATGGCTGATTGGTCACACCTTGCGGAAAAACAGAGTTAAAACCCTCGATAAATTGTCCTATCGCTATCATGTTTCGTGAAATTCTATTGGTAAATTATCGGGGTCGGCAATAAAGAAGAATTTCTTGTTTGTATTCATATCGATACGAATTTCTTCCGTAGTTATGTTTTTAGATTTCAAATACGCTTTCATTTCTGTTATGTTTTTCACCCCGAACGCGATATGTCTCAATCCTGTTACTTCTGGTCTTGTTACCCTTGAGGGCGGATTTGGGAACGAAAAAAGTTCGATTAAATACTGTCCGTTCAACGAAAGGTCAAGTTTATATGATTAACTGTCTTTTCGATATGTTTCGTTGATGATTTTAAACCCTAGAATTTTGGTATAGAATTTTTTTGATTTCTCGTAATCGGAACAAATTATTGCGATATGGTGCAGTCTTTCGATTTTCACTTTGCCAAAGTCCCTTGTTTTTAAAATCGGCTCCCCATGTCGCTCTATGCGGTGTCAACTATTTTCATGGAAATATAATAAAATCCTTTGGCGATTGAACGTACAAAATCCTGAGAGATATATTTTTTAGAATATGACATCGATTGCGGTAAACATAGTCCTGTCATTTGCTTAACGTTTTGTTCCAAGTGGTTTTTGATTGCCTTTCGTTGCCGTTTTCATCGATCAATCCTGTATCCCTCCATAATTGTCCAAGGTCCTTAAGTTCCTCCGGGAATGTTTCCCAAAGTGCATCATAATCCCTGAAGCCCCACCAAATTATAAACTCATAATTCTGCTTTTGCGCATTTTTCAATAGTGTTTCCAAATAAATGTTTTGTTCGGATTCATTTCCGATAATCGATAGGTCAAGGTTCGGCACTATGAGATTTTCGGCAATATGGCCGGTTTCTACAAAGGCGATTGGTTTGTTGACTTTGTTATGTAAGAAATCAAAAATTTGCTGAAACTCCTCTTTAGAGTGCCGGTCTTTTAAGAAAGGATAAAAACTTATCGTAACCAAATCCATTTGGTTCATATAGTTCGCGATTTCGTTGATATACGCTGTTTGATCGGTAGCATTCGGTTCGTATAGATTATGTAGCGATACCGATTCGGAAATAATCAAATCGGGATATATTTGTTTGACCCTTGATTTTACATTTTGAATCAATGTTTTGTAGCCCTCCCACTTACTTTCAAATCGCAATCTTAATTCGTTGACCTCGATGGCAATTACCAAATAATCCGGTTTAAACTGATTTATTAAATAGTCGATATGTTTAAAATACGCCTCTTCGATCTCAATATCGTCCAGATTCGAATATGAAGGAATCGACCCATCAAAATCAGGGGCAAGTTCATCCCTAGCCGAGTTCAATAGGCTGACGGACAACAATAATTGTTTGTTATCGATTTTTCTGTTGGCTCTTCCCAGAATTTCATTTGTAAATTCGGCAGGTAACGTCAAGTTATTCATCCACGCATTCCAAGGAATTTTATTGTCGATATGCTCGGCATAGATGTCTGCATTGCCTTCTATGAATAGATACGTGTCGTTAACGTCCTGTATGCCAGGCCCAAAACTCCATGTTGTGAAACCCATCTTGAAATTTCTGACTGAATTTTCATCCGCTATAGTATCCTTTTTGCAGCTCGTAAAAATAATTATGCAACTAAATAAGATTATGTAAAGCTTATCCGACATGTTCGATAGTTCTGTTTATCGTCAACTATTTGAGGTATGATTTAATTGTGATAATTACCTCTGAATGGTTCACATGCTATTGTATTGAAAGGTTTTTAATCGAAACAATCTGGATCTTTCCATTGGGGCGCTGATCGGATTTTCCGGTGCGTATCACATATTAACATATATATGCCCCGCCTGGGGTATATCGGTCAGATCGAATTCTTTTTCATTGAGCAGAATGCCGTACTCCAGATAGGCTTTTAGGTTGGCGAGCCAGAAAGTCCACCCACAACTGCAGCCATTGTAGATATCCATTTTGGTTTTCTCGTTGGTCGGCATATCATATTGTATTAATGTAACCAGCACGGATTTCTCTTTTTCTTCGAACATAACAGACACTTTGCAAATATCCGAGGCGAACGAGAATTCCAAAAAATCAACTCCGTTTGCCTGTAGTATAGTACCAATCTCCTGACCGTTCCAGTTATGCCATTTCCAGATATAGCTATCGCCTACTTCGATAGGTTCGGCATGGTTTCGGATGTGACCTTCTGAAGAGGTATATTCGGCTTCACGCAAAAACCATTTTTCGATGCCCGATTTGGTCGCCCAGCATTCATACAAGGTATTTACATCGGTTTTTATATGAATTTTTTTGGTGAACGTATCAAATGATAGATTTTCCATAATCTACTATTTTTTTCGTTGGAGTTCTAATTTATAAATTTCCCGGCCCAATTCGGCCAAAAACGGAAAGCCAACTTCTTTATATTCGTAGTGGTCGTCATTGAAAATCCCATTTTTGTTGATAAGCAGCGTGGCCGTAAGTAAGAATTCCACATCATTTTCGCTATCGACGATATAGGCACAATCGGTCAGGGTGCCATAAGCTCCCCCGATCTTGTTGTAGATTTTGATGTTCGAAGGAATGGTTTCCTTAGTGTCACCGTACATAAAGAATTTTGAGTATCCGTCATAGAATATCTTAGGATCGTAACCTGATTCTTTAGGCAGGGTATGCATCGCCTCGAGCAAAAATTCATGTTGTTCCTCCCTCAGGTTGAAACGTTGCTCTTCAGGAAATTTCTCAGGAAAGATTATCCGTTTCAAAAGACCATGCTGTGCCGAAATAGGATAGTAATTCTTGAGGCTAAAATCAAAAGGTTTATGAACGAGGGAATCTTCGTCGATGTAACCTTTTCCCTTTTTGATGCCTTCGATTTCAAGCGGTTTTGGCGAACTGTTTACGGTGCCCTCGAAAATAGCGGTGGTGCTGTCGTTCAAATAAATGACCAAAGGTTTCGTAGCCAGGTCATCGGAATGGTATCCTAGCCGGTGGGCGATGCGTACGGGCCGAACCCCTCGTTTTTTCAATCCATCGTTAATTGCGTCCTGCCCTAAAAACTCGACCAATCGATTGTTGGCATCGTTATCGCTCACCGCAAAAATCTTTATGATTTCCTTGGCAAAGGTGGTCTCTACCGAATCACCCTCGACATAGAACCGGGTATCTTTGTCCAGTGAATCGATGGTATTGAGTTTTTGCAATGTCAGCACCGCTGCGGGAAATTTCACTGTGCTTGCCGGATAAAAATAGCGGTTGTCATCGACCTGAAAGTCATAGTCGGTAAAGATAATACTGTCATTACTACGGTCAATCTGGGTATAGCGTACCTGCACTTCGTACCGGTGGACACTATCCATGACCCTTTTTATTTTGATATTTTCGGAAGCCAAGGCGCGATCAAGCAGGTTTCCGTTAGGTTTTGGTTCGGTACAGGAAATCGAAAAAAGCAGAATGCCCAGGCCAAAAGCAAGATGTTTGATCATATTATTAAGTTGATTGTGAAGGTCGGTTATTCATTATAAAGTTCTCCCCTATGGGGTTTAAGCGCATCGCGAACCTTGGGCATTTGTGATTCGGGCACCACAATAAAAGCAAAGCTGTGCATTTCGTTCAGATGACTGTATCCGGTTATTTTCAATTCAAGTTGTTCATGCACAATATATTCCTTCAGATGTTTTTCATGATGTTCGGCCGTTTTTGCGGCAGCCGGACCCCTAAAATCCCATATTAGTTTAATTTTTTGTTCTTGCAATGTTTATTATGAATTTATTGATTCGTGATCGAGATTCCGTTTTCGGTAAAGGCCTTGAAATCTTGTGCATGTTTTATCGATTGTATTTTGAATGACTCGTCCATCGATATTCTTTTACTAGCACCTTACTAAATTAGTGAATAGAACCCATTTAAACTTTTTGCACCGATGAGAAGTTCGATGAGGTTTGACAAGTCGTTTAGTAATGGAGTTCCCTATATAGATGATGAGAGCCGAACGAATCTTGAGAGGTAAAATCCAAATAGCTGATGTCAAAGGTTTTAAATGGCAAAAACACTTGCGGATTTCCTACTTGGTTAGGGACTAAAATTGTGTTAATGAAGACAAATATTATTGTGCAAGCTAGCTGAATTAGTATTTTTGCGGGATGCTTCAAGTAAATCTCAAATCTTTTTCGATATCAATGGCGACGGCCTTGATACTTCTTGTTTCTATCTTATTTTCATCATGTAGTTATTTGAGGGAGGAAGAAAAAGGCAAGACTCCGATTGCAAGGGTTGGCGAAAGTTATCTGTATGAAGAAGATATGGTCAACTTGTTAAATGATGGGCTGTCTGCCGAGGATAGCGCTTCGTTCGTAACGAATTATATAAACAATTGGGCATCGAAACGGTTGTTGTTGGATAAGGCAGGGATCAATCTGCCTGAGGAAAAATTGGCCGAATTCGATGCGCTGGTAGAAAACTATAGGGCCGATCTTTATACAAGGGCGTATAAAGAAGCCCTCGTGGCACAAGGAAGCGATACCGCGATTACCAAAACCCAATTAGAAAGTTTTTACGAAAAAGAGAAAGAGAATTTCAAGCTAAAGGAGAAGTTGGTACAAATAAGGTTCATCGAACTTCCCAAACAGTTTTTGAACAAAGAAACGGTCATCGAGAAGTTGAAGAATTTTAAAGAAGAAGATATGGCCTATCTTGACTCGATAGGGGTACAGTTCAAAAAACTGAACTTCAACGATTCCATTTGGATCAGGGCCTCGAGGGTAATCGATGAGATTCCCCCTTTGACTTTTGAAAATCAGGACAAGTACCTAAAAAAATCACAATTTTTTGAATTGGAGGATGCATTAGGGGTATATTTGGCCAAGATAACCGACGTGCTGCAAGTTAACGATATTGCCCCCCTATCGTTTATAGAGCCTACGATCAAACAGGTTTTGATCAGCCGAAGAAAGCTTGACTTTGTTCGTAAACTTGAAACCGAGATTATTGATGAGGCGATCAAAAAAAAAGAATTTGAAGTTTTTAATGATGAATAGAAGATTTTACGTTTTGCTGGCCTTTGTGTTGTCAGGGTCGTTGTATGCGCAAGAAGTGGAAGAAATTCCCGATACGCAGATAGAACCTCAGGAACCTGCATTGATGGCTGATGCGAGTATTCAAAAAGACACGGTTCGAAGTTTCAAAAAAATAAAACTTGATGGTATAGCAGCCGTTGTGGGCGACCATGTAATCTTGGATTCCGATATCGAAAAAACGATTATCGATCTAAAAAGTCAAGGGGCATCTATGGAAGGTGTCAACCGCTGTAGCATGTTGGGCAAGCTGATGGAAGATCGATTGTACGCGCATCAGGCCGTTCAAGATAGTCTTTTGGTTTCCGATGATGAGGTTGCGGCGACCACGGATAGACAGATTCAAGGTTTCCTCCAGCAATTGGGGTCCATGGAGAAACTGTTGAAGTTCTATAAAAAAGAGGATGAGGCCAGTTTGAGGGAGGACATCAATAAAATCATCAAGCTCCGTATGTTATCCGAAAAAATGCAACAGAAAATCGTCGAGGATATCGAGATCACACCGGAGGAAGTCCGTCAATTTTTCAACAAGATTCCCGAGGATGAGCGACCGATCTTTGGCGCCGAAATGGAAATCTCGCAAATCGTCAAGCAACCGAAGGCGACTGCCGAGGAAAAACAAAAGGTGATCGACAAACTGAATGCCATCAAGCAGGATATCGAGGACAATGATGCCAGTTTTAGTGTCAAGGCCATACTGTATTCACAAGGACCGAGTAAATCGCAAGGCGGACTCCTGGGTAGCATTACCAAAGATTCCGGTTTTGATAAAACTTTCAAAGATGTGGTTTTCAGTACCCCCGAAGGTGCAGTTTCGGAACCTTTTGAGACCATGTTTGGTTTTCACATTCTTTACGTGGAAAAGATAAGAGGTCAGGAGAGGGATGTCAGGCATATCATCTTACAGCCCGAAATCTCGCAAGAAGCCTTAGACGAGGCCAAAAAGGAACTCGATAGTATCCGCCAAGCCGTTCTTGACGGTAAATTCACTTTTGCTGAGGCCGCGCTAAATTTTTCCGATGAAAAAGAAACGAAATTTGATGGCGGTTTGTTGAGAAACCCTACGAATTTCGACTCGCGGTTTGAGCTGACCAAAATGGATCCGACCCTTTATAATCAGGTCCGTAATCTAAAGGACAATGAAATCTCTTATCCCATCATGGAACAAGACCCACGGGGAGGAGGTGTATCCTATAAAATATTGAAGATTACCAATCGGTATGAAGAGCATAAGGCCGATTTTGCCCAAGATTATATCAAGATCCAACAACTGGCAAAGACCGAAAAGCAGTACAAAGCCATTAAAAAGTGGATGGAAGAACATATTAGGGATACTTATGTGAGCGTTAGTGACGGTAGCAAAGACTGTGATTTCGCCAATAACTGGGTTAAGGAATAATTGAATGTCCGACGTAGCAGCCATAAATAACCTGGTAAAGAAGCATGCAGACCTGAAGCTGGAGATCGCCAAGGTGATCGTAGGTCAAGACGTTGTCATAGACCAAATATTGCTTTCGATCTATACTGGGGGGCATTCTTTGTTGATAGGGGTTCCGGGGCTTGCCAAGACATTGATGGTGAATACCATTGCACAGACCTTGGGCCTTGATTTCAAACGGATTCAGTTTACCCCTGATTTGATGCCAAGTGATATTTTGGGCAGTGAGGTATTGGATCAAAACCGTAACTTCAAGTTTATTAAGGGGCCTGTTTTTGCGAACATTATATTGGCGGATGAGATCAATAGAACGCCTCCAAAGACACAGGCCGCACTTTTGGAGGCCATGCAAGAAAGAGCGGTAACCATTGCTGGCCATCAATATAAGCTTGACCTTCCCTATTTTGTACTTGCCACCCAGAACCCTATTGAACAAGAGGGTACCTATCCGCTTCCCGAGGCGCAGTTAGATCGGTTCATGTTCGCCATCGAACTGAAATATCCTTCCATTGCAGAAGAAATACAAGTGGTAAAATCGACCACTTCAGATGAAAAAGTGACCGTAGATGCACTTTTTAGTGCAGAAGAGATACTTGAAGTTCAACATTTGATCAGGCGGATTCCCGTTCCTGAAAATGTTGTTGAATATGCTGTGAAATTGGTCAATAGAACTAGGCCTTTGCTTGATACGGCCAATGATTTTGTCAAACAGTACATTGATTGGGGGGCAGGCCCAAGGGCTTCCCAAAATCTAATATTGGGCGCAAAGGCCCATGCCGGGATAAATGGAAAATTCTCACCGGATATAGAAGATGTGCAAGCCGTGGCCATGGGGATTTTAAGACATCGTATTATCAAGAACTACAAGGCCGAGGCAGAAGGTATTTCCGAAGAGGACATCATCGGCAAACTCCTTTGATTTAAGCATTTCATGTACATTTTTCTCCATTGAAATAAGCATTAATTGTTTAAAAACAGGTTCGCATTTAGCAATTTGTCAAATCGTTGTCAATCATTGGACAAAAATTTTATTTGCCCCCAGTATTTTCTTAATTTCGTTGAATTGAACCCATCTTTGGGTTTGTAATTCAAAACCTAAAAATTTAGAATATATGGCATTTGATATTGACATGATAAAAGGTGTTTATGCCACAATGGGAGAAAGGGTGGACAAAGCCCGTGAAATTGTGGGCAAGCCCCTTACGTTGGCTGAGAAAATATTGTATTCCCATTTATGGGACGGTTCGCCTACCAAAGCATTTGTTAGGGGTAAGGATTATGTCGATTTCGCACCGGATCGCATTGCTTGTCAAGATGCGACGGCACAAATGGCATTGTTGCAGTTCATGCAGGCCGGAAAGAAAAAAGTGGCCGTGCCCACCACGGTACATTGCGATCACTTGATACAGGCCAAAAGTGGTGCGGCCGCCGATTTGAGAAGTGCCAACAGTACCAGTGCCGAGGTGTTCAATTTTCTGGAATCCGTTTCCAATAAATATGGTATCGGTTTTTGGAAACCGGGGGCAGGTATCATACATCAAGTTGTTTTGGAAAACTATGCTTTTCCGGGGGGAATGATGATAGGTACCGATTCACATACGGTTAATGCCGGAGGTTTGGGAATGGTGGCCATTGGGGTCGGTGGTGCGGATGCGGTCGATGTGATGGCCGGTATGGCCTGGGAGCTTAAATTTCCCAAATTGATTGGTGTTAAACTGACCGGAAAGATTTCCGGATGGACCTCCGCCAAAGATGTGATTCTAAAGGTCGCTGGAATCTTGACCGTAAAGGGAGGAACAGGTGCCATTGTTGAATATTTCGGAGAAGGGGCCAAAAACCTTTCTTGTACCGGTAAAGGTACTATCTGCAATATGGGGGCGGAGATAGGGGCTACCACCTCGACTTTTGGTTATGATGATTCCATGGAACGTTATTTAAGGGCGACCGACAGAAGTGAAATTGCCGATGCGGCGAACGAAATACGGGAACATTTGACGGCGGATGACGAAGTATACGCCAACCCTGAAAAATACTTTGATGAACTCATCGAAATAGATTTGAGCGAATTGCGTCCGCATTTGAACGGTCCGTTTACTCCTGACTTGGCCACGCCGGTCGGTGAGTTGGGACCTAAGGCGAAAGAGAATGGCTGGCCGATAAATGTTGATTGGGGGTTGATCGGTTCGTGTACCAATTCGTCATATGAAGATTTGACCCGTGCCGCTTCGATTGCCAAACAGGCGGTCACCAAAAAAATAAGTCCGAAATCGGATTTTGGTATCAATCCCGGATCCGAGCAGATCAGATATACGGCCGAACGTGATGGATTGCTTCAGATTTTTGAAGATTTGGGAGCAACGGTTTTCACGAACGCATGTGGCCCATGTATCGGTCAATGGGATCGAAGTGATTTGAAAGGCGATGAGAAAAATACTATCGTACACTCCTTTAACCGTAATTTTTCCAAAAGGGCCGATGGAAACCCAAATACCCATGCTTTTGTTGGTTCGCCGGAGATGGTGGCAGCGATAGCGATATCCGGACGTTTGGATTTTGATCCGATGAACGATTCATTGATCAACGATGAAGGTCAAGAAGTAAAGTTGGACGAACCGATGGGCATTGAACTTCCACCCAATGGTTTCGATGTTGAGGATGCCGGTTATTTAGAACCTATGGCCGATGGAAGTAGTGTTGAGGTAAAGGTGAATCCTGATTCTGAGCGCCTACAGCTTTTGGAACCCTTTTTACCGATTACCAACGAACAGCTTCAAGGCATGAAATTGTTGATCAAGGCTTTTGGCAAGTGTACGACCGATCATATTTCGATGGCAGGGCCTTGGTTGCGTTTCAGAGGACATTTGGATAATATCGCGAACAATACGTTGATCGGTGCGGTGAACGCCTATAACAAAAAGACCAACTTCGTCAAGAACCAATTGTCAGGCGAATATGGCGGAGTCCCCGATACGCAACGCGCCTATAAAGCTTCGGGTATTAAGTCTATAGTCGTAGGGGATCATAATTATGGTGAAGGCTCTTCACGCGAACATGCGGCCATGCAACCGAGACATCTCGGTGTAGCCGCAGTATTGGTGAAGTCTTTTGCCCGTATACATGAGACCAATCTAAAAAAGCAGGGTATGTTGGCCCTTACTTTTGCGAACGAACAGGATTACGATTTAATTCAGGAAGACGACACCTTCAATTTTGTTGATATAGCCGATTTTGCTCCTGGAAAACCGTTGACCATAGAACTGGTCCATGCAGATGGAAGTAAAGACAACATAAAGGTAAATCATACCTACAACGACTCGCAGATCGGTTGGTTTAGGGAAGGTTCTGCCTTGAACGTTATCAAAAGGGAAAATGCTGTTTGATAATGATTGAAAATAGTTTTAAGAAACTCCCGATGATGATTGGGAGTTTTTTAGTTTTGAAGAAACCCCGCTTATGAAGATTAAGAGAAAGACAATTTTAAACGTCCTGTTGATCGGATTGGTACTTTCTTTTTTTGTAACCCCTTTGGGAGACTTTAGCAAAGAACTATTGAACAAATGGTTTGCTACCACTCCAACTATAATTTCAGAAGAGAATCAGGGAAAAATTTCAACTTATGATTGGAAACTGAAAGACGCTGAATGGAATTATTTCAATTTTGAGAAATCTAAAGGGAAAGTAGTCTTTATCAATTTCTGGGCATCTTGGAACCTACCGTCGAGAGCGCAAATGGATGACATTCAGAATTTGTATGAACGTTACAAAGGCCAAATGGATTTCTATATCATAACCGATGAAGAACGTGAACTTCCGGAAGAATTAATTGCCAGAAAGAAATATACTTTTCCGATTACCTATCAAATTGTGGGAGAGCCAAGTCCGATAAAACTGTTGAAACCTCCCGGGTCCTATATTCTTGATAAGAACGGTAATATCGTCGTACATCAAACCGCAATTTCCGACTGGGACAATAAGAAGGTTTATAGCCTGCTCGATAAACTGATTCAAGAATAGTTTCGATTCATCCGAAATACAAAAGGTCGTCTGAACAGACGACCTTATTTTGTGCGCACGAGAAGACTCGAACTTCCACGGCCTAATGGCCACCAGCCCCTCAAGCTGGCGCGTCTACCAATTCCGCCACGTGCGCCTTTTTAAGAAGAGATGGCAAATATAAGACCCTTTTTGAATTTAATTTAAAAATTGAAATATTCTTTAGCATTGTTGTAGCAAATGTCCTGCACCAGTTTTCCGATCCATTCCATTTCATTTGGGAGTTCGCCTTTTTCGATTTCTTTACCGAGAAGATTGCAAAGAATCCGGCGAAAATATTCGTGTCGCGGAAAAGAAAGAAAGCTTCTCGAATCCGTCAGCATTCCGACAAAGCAACTCAAAAGACCCATGTTGGAGAGCACGTTCAATTGATCGGTCATACCATCTTTTTGGTCCAAAAACCACCATCCGGATCCCCATTGAACCTTACCTTTGATACTTCCATCATTAAAATTGCCCGTCATGGTCGCCATGACTTCATTGTAAGTCGGGTTCACATTGTAGAGAATGGTTTTTGTCAATTTATCGTTTGTATCCAGGGTATCCAAGAACTTGGCAAGGCTTTTTGCCTGTTGATAGTCACCAATGGAATCCCAACCAGTATCAGGCCCCAAGATTCGATGCATTCTACTGTTCGTATTTCGGAGGGCTCCCAAATGAAATTGTTGTACCCAACCCAATTCATGGTAGTTTTCGGAAAGGAATAGGAGTATGGCACTTTGAAATTTTGAGGCCTGTTTCTTGGTGACGCTCTGTCCGCTCCTTCTTTGTTCAAAAACGGATTCGACCTCGGTTTCGGTAAAGTCATCGGCATAAAGATTTTCCAGGCCATGGTCGCTCAAGCGACATCCATTTTCATGGAAGAAATGAATTCGTTGACGAAGTACCGTCTTTAAATCTTCATATGTATTAATAGCGGTATTTGATACCGACTCGAGTTTGTCTAAATATTCATTATAAGCCTCATTTTCAATAAATATGGCCTTATCGGGGCGAAAGGCAGTACTGACCTTGGTCGTGAAACTGCTCTTTGAAAGTCTTTGGTGATGTTCCAACGTATCGGTAGGGTCTTCGGTAGTACACATTACTTCAACGTTCATTTTTGAGATCAAGCTCTGACTGCTGTACGTGTCGGTATTTAGTTTTTCAGTGGCAATCTTAAAAACTTCATCGGCATTTGATGGGGTCAACAGATCATTGATTCCGAAATAACGGGAAAGCTCCAAATGGGTCCAATGATACAGCGGATTTCTCATGGAATAGGGTACGGTATAAGCCCATTTTCTGAACTTTTCCTCATCAGGGGCATCCCCAGTAATAAAGTTTTCATCGATGCCCAAGGTACGCATTGCCCGCCATTTGTAATGGTCGCCATCAATCCAGATTTTCGTGATGTTCCCAAAAATCTTGTTGTCTGCCAAGTCCTTCGGGGAAAGGTGGTTATGATAATCGATGATTGGCATTTTACTCGCGAAATCGTGATAAAGTTCTTCCGAGTATCTGTTTTCTAATAAAAAATTGGAATGTATCAAGTTGGTGTCGTTTAGTTGTCAAAATTAAAAAACGCATCTAAATCTTTGACATTGATAACCTCCTAAAGTTTAATATGTCCAAGGAATAAAATCATTGGCCAAATCGAAGCCAACTTGTGCGTTCTTTGTAATAAAAAGGTTCTATGCGACCATAAGTTAAAAATATTTTTTACATTCGTTAACGTTAACGACGAATATTTTAGTATTACCATAAATATAGCGGGCAAAGTCAAAATCATTAATTTTTAAATTTTATAGTTCATGGGAAAAAAGGTAATCCTACTTGTCATTTTTGTTTTTTTTACGGCCCTTTCGGTTAAGGCTCAAGACAATTGGGAAATGTTGTTCAACGGTAATGACCTAAAGAATTTTGAACAGCTCAACGGCAATGCGAAATACGAGATTAAAAATAAGGAGCTGATCGGGATATCCAAGATGGATACGCCGAATAGCTTTATGGCGACCAAAAAGAAATATGGCGATTTCATTCTTGAATTCGAAGTCCTTGTTGAAAACGGATTGAATTCGGGAGTTCAGTTTCGTAGTATTAGCGACCCCGATATTATGGACGGAAGGGTACATGGGTATCAATGTGAGATTGAGACCAGTGCCCGTAAGTGGGCCGGCGGAGTTTACGATGAGGCTAGAAACGGTTGGCTTTATCCACTGACACGTAACCCAAAAGGACAAGATGCCTTTGTGCCTGGTGAATGGAACCATTATCGGATCGAGGCTATCGGAAACAATATACGCACTTGGGTAAATGGTGTGCAGTGTGCCAATTTGGTCGATGATACAACCGCTGAAGGTATTATCGCCTTTCAAGTACATGCCATTCACGACAAAGAACATGAAGGGAAAATCGTTAAATGGAAGAACATAAGGATCAAAACGGATGGTTTGGAGAATTCTAGAAAACCGCTCGATAGCGACGTACCCGAAATAAGTTATTTGACGAACCAATTGACCCCGAACGAGAAGCGAAAAGGCTGGAGATTGCTTTGGGATGGAAAAACGGCAAATGGATGGCGCGGAGCAAAACTTGACAGGTTTCCCGACCATGGATGGGAAATGGCCGATGGGGTGCTGAGCGTTTTGTCCTCGGGCGGTGCGGAGTCTCGAAACGGAGGCGACATCGTTACGAATGATTCATTTAGCCATTTTGAGCTTAGTGTCGATTTTAAGATTACCGAGGGTGCCAATAGCGGTATAAAATATTTTGTTGATTCTGAATTGAACAAGGGTGAGGGCTCGGCAATTGGATTGGAGTTCCAGGTTTTGGATGACAAAAAACACCCTGATGCCAAGATGGGCAAAAATGGCAACCGAACGGTGGGGTCATTGTACGACCTCATTAGGGCCGAGAACAACGATAGTTCAAGGGGAAAAAACTTTAAAGGGGTCGGCCAATGGAACAATGCTCGTATTGTGGTCAAAGGAGGGCATGTCGAACATTGGCTCAATCAGGTCAAAGTGGTGGAGTACGACCGCTTTAGCCAAACTTTCAAGGCCCTGGTCGAGAAGAGTAAATATGAAAAATGGGAAAATTTTGGACGGATACCCGAAGGGCTACTACTGCTTCAGGATCATGGTGACAAGGTTTCCTTTAAAAATATTAAGGTACGCGAATTCTAAATAATAGTTTAAATCATCGAACATGAATAAGAAAAGAAGGGATTTCATTAAAAAGACGGCCATGGCTTCCAGCGGAATTGTTTTGGGAACCAATACAATAAGTGCCAAGAGTTATAAAAAAATATTGGGGGCGAACGATCGTGTTCGTGTAGGTATAGCGGGTTTTTCAAATAGGGCCAAAGGGGCGTTAATTCCCGCCTTTAATATGCATAGCAAGGCCCAGAACTTTGAATTTACAGGAGTATCGGATATTTGGAACAGAAGGAGGGACGAAGGGGTGGCCTATGTTAAAGAACTGACCGGCCAGACCATTGCCAAATGGCGCAATCATGAAGAAATGTATGATAAAAACGAGATTGATGCCGTTATAATATCGACTGCCGACTTTCAGCATGCCCTACATACAGTGCAGGCCGCGAATGCAAAAAAAGATGTGTACTGTGAGAAACCTTTTGCCGAAACCATGGCCGATGCCCGTGTCGGGCTCAAGGCTGTCAAAGAATCGGGGATCGTATTCCAGATCGGCTCTCAAAGAAGGAGCGGGGCCAACTACCATGCCGCCAATGATTTTATCAAGTCGGGCAAATTTGGCGATATTGTCATGGTCGAAATGACGTGGAATGTCAATCAACCCGGACGATGGCGTTTACCAAAGCTGACAAGCGAAATAAAGGAGTCCGATACCGATTGGAAACGTTATCAAATGAACCGTCCACCA
This sequence comes from Bacteroidia bacterium, assembly GCA_030428705.1. Lineage (GTDB taxonomy): Bacteria > Bacteroidota > Bacteroidia > Flavobacteriales > Flavobacteriaceae > Meishania. Next base: position 28,549 of record JAUIDI010000002.1, on the reverse strand, counting down.
GCAGAGTGGGATCCCAGAAAATATTTGGAATATCGGTTGTTCTGGCCTTACTCTTCGGGAATTCCGGGCCAATGGATGTCTCACCAAATCGATACTGTGCATTGGTTTTCTGGTTTGGCGCATCCGCGAAGTGTAGCTGCGAACGGGGGTATATACTTGTGGAAGGACGGACGAAAAAACTTTGATACCATGTCGGCCGTATTCGATTATGGACCGGCCGATGATCTTGGTTCGGGCTTTCAGGTAACCTATTCCTCACGGTTTACGAATTCGGCGGGAGGCACCAAAGAAATTTATTATTCCAATGCCGGTGAACTGAACCTTGATACCAACAAGGTAAGCGATAACGGCGGCCTTTCGGAACGCCATGCAAGTGCAATGGGTATGAAGGCCAACAAACTGCAAGGTTTTGATCTATCAGAAAATGCACCAAAAGTTGTCACCTCTGCCGACACAGGCGCAGACAATATGACTTCATTGCATATGTTGAACTGGATGGAATGCGTCCGTAGTCGTGAGAAAACAAATGGACCGGTAGAAGCTGGTTATAACCATTCCATAGCTAATATTATGACCACGGCGGCCCTAAGAACAGGTCTAAAGGCCACCTTCGACGAGGCAACCCAAGATGTATTGGCTGGAGGCAAGGTGTTTCAATACTAAAAACTAAGGTCTATGACTTTTCGAAAAATATGTGGTTATGTACTTCTGGCCGTTTTGCTACTGGGGTGTAAAGAAACCAAAAAAAATACCGAAGACGAGAACAGTGAACTCGATATGGCGGTCATTTCCCAGGTAGAATTTGTCGAAAACGCAGATGAAAAAAAGGTGGCTATATACCTTAATGGAGAATTGTTCACCAATTATATTTATGATGGCCAGACCCCTAAACCAATTTTATATCCAATTCTGACCAAAAGCGGAAAAACATTGACAAGGGGATTTCCTTACGACCCGCGACCCCATGAAAGAATAGATCATCCCCATCATGCGGGACTTTGGTTGAACTATGGCGATGTGAACGGGTTGGATTTTTGGAACAACTCGTATGCCATTCCTGATTCGGAAAAGCATAAATACGGGAGCATTTTCCACCAAGAGATTTTGGAAAGTGACACGGATATGGGTATTTTGAAAATTCGTGCAATTTGGCGTTCGCCTGACAATGTTGATTTGTTGGAAGAGATTACCGAGTTCAAGTTTTCCGAAGTAGAAAATACACGTACCATCGATCGTTCGACAACCCTGAAAGCATTGCAAGATGCCTCCTTTAAGGATAATAAAGAAGGCATGATCGGTATTCGTGTTGCACGTGAAATGGAATTGCCTTCTGACGAGCCGGCAATCTATACCGATGCCGAGGGAAACATTACCGAGGTAAAGGCCCTGAACAATGAAGGTATAAATGGAAATTATTATGCAAGCGAAGGTCTGACGGGTAACAACGTTTGGGGAACGCGCAATAAATGGGTTAAGTTGGAAAGTACTATCGATGGCGAAACGGTATCGATTACAATGTTGGACAATAAAAACAATGTAGGATATCCTACGTATTGGCATGCTCGGGGTTATGGCCTATTTGCTGCCAACCCTTTAGGTCAGGCCATATTCTCGGAAGGAAAGGAAACGTTGGATTTTAAGCTTAAAAAAGGGGAATCGACGACTTTCGATTACCGTATTTTGGTTCATAATGGTTCAGAACTTTCGATGGATGCTTTAAATCAAAGTTTTATGGACTTTAACAAGTAATGACGATAGTTACGAAACTTAATATACTATAAAATGAGGTTTGTATTTTCTTTACTTTTTATCTTTCTCCTGACACATAATTTTTATGGTCAAAACACCGAAGTAAAACAAACGATTCTATTCGATGGAGAAGATCTTGACTATTGGCAAATACCCGAGAACAATGTATGGTGGACTATAGAAGAAGGAAGTCTATGGGCGAAAAGTGACCCTGAGCAAAAAGGGTCGAATTTGTGGACTAAAAAAGAGTACAATGACTTTGTCGTTCAATTGGATTTTAAGTTTGGAAAAGGCACTGTGGATTCAGGGATTTTTATGCGCGGCGAGAGTGAGAAAAATGCTCAGATCCAAATCGGAATCTCCGGCTCATTGAAAAGGGATATGACCGCCTCGCCCTATGTGCCTAAAATGGGCTATCCGGTCGAGGCAGAAGGAATAAAAGAACTTCTGCGTATGAACGATTGGAATACCATAAAGGCGAAGGCCGTCGGGAATGTATATAAAGTTTGGCTCAATGGAAAAAAAGTAATGGAGTATGAACTTGAGGGTGCTGATTTGAAAGGTCCGATCGGACTTCAGCTTCACCCAGGGCGAGACATGACCATACAATTCAGGAATATCTCCGTTACCGAACTAGACTAATTCTAGGGTCATTTTTTCTTGCGCAAGAAAGATTGTACTTTAGATTTTTATGCGACTGAATAATCTTTTCAGCTAGTTTATGGGAATTAAGAGAATAGCGAGACTTGCAAACGTATCGATTGGTACAGTCGATCGTGTACTTCACAATAGGGCCGGTGTATCAAAAGAAACCGAAAAAAGAGTCCGAAAGGTCATAAAGGAAATAGGGTATACCAAAAATACGACCGCGAGTCGATTGAAACTAGCTTCGGTCAAGAAAATAAAATTCGCTGTACTTATCCCTGAGACTAAGAACAAATGGAGCTATTGGAAACTTCCTAAAAAGGGAATCGGCAGGGCAGTAAAAGAATTGATGGAGTTGGGCGTAGAAGTAGATTACTTCGAGTTTTTGGATTCTTCTACTTTTAAAGAACTTATGGATGAGATCTTTTTGAAAGATTATGATGCCATTGTTACGGTTGCATTTTTTGAAAATGAGAGTAACGATTTACTGGATCGGGCAAATAAGAAGAATATCCCTGTTGTTTTTATCGATACAGAAATAAAGCTCGAAACACCAACCAATTTTATTCGACAAGACTCTTATAAGGCCGGTATGGTAGCGGCAAGATTGCTTAATGGTCTGGTTGGTAACAAAGGCTGTTATTTTGTTGTCAACATGCTAAATGATCGTGGTATACATGCCAACAACATTCAAAGGGAGCGTGGTTTTAGAAAATTTTTTAAAGATACCGGTCAAGAAGGTGTACAAATACAAACGATTAATTATTCCTTGAGTGGAGAATTTGAGGTGACGAAAGAAATGGAAACTTGGTTTGCTACCGAGAATCGAAAAGGAATATTTGTTACCAATTCCAAGTCACACTTGTTGCCAAGAATACTTGAACAATACCAAGTCAAAAATACCTTTATCGTGGGTTTTGACCTGAACAAGCAAAATTTGAAGCACCTCGAAAACGACGAAATCGATTTTCTTATCAACCAACAACCGCAATACCAAGGCTATGTTGCCATAAGAAGTCTTTTCAACTTTTTGACCAAACAGGATGGGTCTGAACTAAACTTGGATATTCCTGTAGAAATAATGGTTAAGGAAAATGTTCCACTTGGCCAGAAAGTATTCGCCAAAATGGTCTGAAAGATTATGATAAAAAAACCCCCCATATAAAAATACAATGGGAGGTTAATCAAAAAACTAACTCAAACAATTAACTTAAACTATTACTGTGGGTAGCCTGGGTTTTGAGGGTAACCCCCTAAGGTTCTGTCAATTTGATTTTGGGGTATTGGTCTTACTGTATGGTAATCTTGAATGTTGGGTGCACCTTGCGGGTTATATGCCCTAACACGATCCACCAAGGTGCCCGTGCGCACAAGATCCCACCATCTGTGACCTTCACCTACCAACTCTCTTGCTCTTTCATCAAGTAGAAAATCGAGGTCAACGTCCGCCGGTGTAATTTGAGAGGCTGCCTCTTGCCCAGGTACCGCGGCGCGCATTCTTATGACATTGATATCGGCCGCTGCACCGGTCGGATTGTTTTGTGCCAGTCTAGCCTCGGCCCTCAGCAGGTAGGCATCGCCCAAACGCATCAATATAAAATCGCGTTGCCCATTGACCTTTTGCCTGTCAGGTCTGGTCGCGTCGATCCATTTATTCATTGATGGGAACAGTCTTTCATTGTATTCATCATTGCTATAGACCAAATAAGGAACCGCATCTTGACGTGATTGCGGCCAATCGATATCCTTGCCTGGGCCAGGGATGTAAATTGCGGTATCGCCAATGGCAATGGCCGCCCTTGCGGGTTCATCGCCTACAGCTTCGGTGGCAGGTTCTTCTTTATTGGCATACCAAACGTGCTTGAAGGAAGCATCATATCGCGTATCAATGGTTCTATCCCAAAGGGTCAACATAAAATCTGTTGGTCGGTGTCTTTTCCAAGGACGGCCGTTCGCAATGTCCCTCGTCATACCACGACGCACATCGTATTCGTGCAGAAAATAAAGATGCCAACGATGGCCAAAAGGATCCACATCGCTATCGACCTGTGCTTTGGAATTAGGTATTACAAAAACCATCTCACTGTTCTCCTGATTAGTAATATCCCAGAGATCGGCAAAATTGTCCAACAGCTCAAAACCGTAATTGTTGATGACGTTGCCGAACAGGGTTTCAGCCCTTGAGGCATCCGAACCATCTGCGAAAGAGGAATAACTTCTGGTCAATAAGGCCTTGCCCAACAAGAATTCGGCCGCAGGTTTGGTCGCCCTACCATAATCATCTTGCGTATCGGGTAGATTAGCGATGGCAAATTCTAGATCCGGTACAATGGCTTGAGCGTAAATTTCGGATTGCGATGTTTTATTCGCCTCGACCTCGACCCCTTCGGTCTCCTCCAGTGACAAATGTGCATCACCATAAGTGGTCACAATGTTAAAATAGAAGAACGCTCTTAAGAACCTTACTTCGGCAACACGTAAGGTTTTTTGGGCTTCATCCATGTCAACATCTGCAGAACGGTTGATTACACCATTGGCCTGGTTGATACCTTGGTACCAAAGATCCCAAGTGGCCGTCACATAACTAGATGCTCCATTCAACTGACCATCATAAAAGTTAAAAAATTTGTGCCCTCCATCGGCACCATTGGTCCAAATGTCGGTTCCAAAGGTGGTCATAGCGGCCCCCATTTCCTGGCCGTAAAAAGGCTTAAAAGTTGCATATGTTGCCCTAACCCCATCTTCAAGACCACCTTCAGTCGTATAATATGAGGCTGCCGAAACATCGGTTATCAGCTCTTCTTCTATATATTTATCACATGACTTTGTACTAAAAGCCAGTGCTAAAACTAAGGTTACATAAATTTTTCTGTTCATAATATTTAAATTATACTATTTAAACTAACAATTTTTTCTTAAAAAGTGGCGTTCAATGATAATGACCACTGTTTCGTACTTGGCACCACCCCACTATTCAAGTCGGTATCGTCCTCTGAAACCTCAGGATCGAATGTGTCATAATCGCTGATAAACCATAAATTCTGCCCTGAAATTGACAGGCGCAGTTTTTCCATACCCAATTTGTCAACAATCGAAGCCGGAAGGTTGTACCCCAACGATATATTTCGAAGCTTGATAAAACTGCCGTCAAAATAACGTAGCGTGGAGCCATCTCTTGGGCTTTCTTGATTCTCGTTAGGCCGTGGATAGGCATTAGTGGGGTTGTCGATGGTCCAATAATCAACATCTAAGTTATTATATCGCCCAAATAGCGAGTTGTTGCCCGCATGGAAGTTTGATTGGACCATATGACCTTGTCTGTACACAAAGAAAATTCCTAGATCGAAACCTTTATACGAGAATTTATTATTAAAACCTCCATAGAAATCGGGCACTCCGTTACCAAGTACTTTACGGTCATCGGGAGTGATGACCCCATCGCCGTTCAAATCGTTGAGCTTGATTTCACCAGGCACTTTGTTGTCAGCTGCTAAGGCGGCGGCCTCTTCGTTGGCCTGCCAGATACCGATTTTTTCGTAGTCATAGAAAACTTGGATAGGTTGACCGATGAACCAGCCATTACCTACGTCATCCAAAGGATTTCCATTGGCATCTTTTAATGCCAACTCGGTTATTTCCTCATTATATGTAGAAACGTTCAAATCGACATCCCAATTGAATCCGTTGACATCGTTGTCGATGATACCTCCACTTATCGAAAATTCAAAACCTGTTGTTCTTGTGGCCCCGACATTCTGAAGGACATTTTGATATCCCGAGGTTGAAGGCAAACTTCTCTCCAACAAAAGATCTACCGTATTTGTCCTAAACCAATCAAAAGAACCCACCAGACGATTGTTGAAGAAACCGTAATCAAGACCGATGTCCAAGGTTTTTGAAACTTCCCAAGTCAAGTCTTCATTCGGTATTTCGTTAAGCCCGAAACCCAATGCCGACGTTTCGCCAAACGCATAAACCGTATTGGTAAGCCTACCCGCTGTTTGATAAGGAAGTACCGAAGTGTTACCGACTTCGCCGTAGGATGCCCTTAATTTCATTTCGGAAACCGCGGTGTCGGCCAAAAAGTCTTCTTGGTCCATTCTCCAACCGGCCGAGATTCCGGGAAAGTATTTCCATTGATTGCCAGGAGCCAATCTTGAAGAGCCATCAGCTCGTAACGAGGCTTGAAATAGATATTTCCCGTCAAAATCATAATTGACCCTTCCCATAAAGGAAGCCAGGGCCCATTGTGTCAAAAACGACGAGGCCACACTACCATTTGTTGCTGACCCCAGATTATAGAACGCCTGTGATTCATAGGGTATACCGGTAACATCGGTTTGATATCTTTCAAATCTTGACTTTTGAATACTTTGGAGCAACGTAACTTTTAAATTATGCCGATCGGTCAAGGCCTTATTATAGGTCAATAGATTTTCGAGGGTATAACCGAAATCGATATCATTGATAACCCCAGCCCTTCCTGGGCCTCCACGGTTTGTGTTAGTGAAACTTCCAGAAAAGGTTCCTCGTCTACCTAGACGAATATCAGGTCCGAAAGTAGTCGTCCATTTCAAACCTTCCATGATATTAATATCCAAATAAACCGGGGCAAAAATACGGGTCTGCGTGCGTTCATCGATATAGGCACCCTCCACCAATTCACTTAACGGATTGGTACGGATACCATCATTGGTCGGTAAAAACTTTAGCTCACCCTCATCATCGTATGGCACACCCAGGGGATTATTGGCCAGGGCTTCACCCATGGTTGCATTTGATCCCCAGTTTTGTTCGGTCTTGGCCACCAAGAAAGAAGCACCTACCTTAAATATATCGTTGATTTGATGATCCACATTGACACGTCCCGAGAATCGTTCGAAATCTTGGTTGCTGATAATGCCTTGCTCTTTGAAATAACCTATAGAAGTGCTGAAGGTCGTATTTTCAGACCCTCCGCTGACTCCTATTTGATGGTTGGTCTGCCATCCATTGCTAAGTACCTCGTCTAACCAGTTTGTAGACCTCCCCAAGGAAAGTGATTCCAATTCAACGGGATCTAGGAAAACTTCGGTATCTGCGGGAATTGTGCCATTCCACCCAATTCGTCTCGATTCCCTTTTTAAGGCTGCGAACTCTTCACCATTCATCATATCGACCAAACGAGTTGCAGAGGTAACACCATAACGGCTACTATAGGTTACTTTTGTTTTACCGACCCTACCTCGATTGGTCGAGACCAAAATTACACCGTTGGCACCTCTAGACCCATAAACCGCAGTGGCCGCGGCATCTTTTAAGACTTGCATGGAGGCTATGTCATCAGGGTTTATGTCTGCCATTGAATTCGGGCCATCTATTAAAGGTATTCCATCGACTACATAAAGCGGGTCGTTCGATGCGCTAATAGAACGTCTACCCCTTATTCTAACTGTAGGAGTCTGCCCAGGTCTACCACCTGTAGATTGTACGTCGACACCCGCAATCTGGCCCTTAATGGCATCGATGGTGCTCGCCACCTGAACGATACTCAACTGCTCGGCGTCTACGGTCTCAATGGAACCGGTTACCTCACCCTTTTTTTGCGTACCGTACCCGACGACGATCACCTCTTCCAATTGACTTGCATCGACAACCATACTTATATTTATGGAAGATCTGCCGTTCACAGGAACCTCCTGATTGCTATACCCTATATATCGAAACACCAAGGTACTGTTGGAATCGGCATTGATTGTATAATTACCATCGAAATCGGTAGTGGTACCAGTTGTGGTACCTTTGACCAAAACGCTGGCTCCAGGTAAGGGAGTCCCGCTCTCGTCGGTTACGACACCGGTAACCGTTGACTGTATTTCTTCAAATGGGTTGTGGTCGGTTATTAAAGAAGTATTTCCGTAAATTGTAGTAAGCCCTACCATGTAGCATAATAAGAGCAGTACAAAGCTCCTTATTCCAGGTGGCTTTCTTTTAATAAGTGATTTTTTCATGTCATATTGTTGTTTAGTTAGATTATTGTAAGCGTGCGTGTACGAGGTTACTTTTTAATAGTTTCTTGCGGAGTGTTTCATAATTTAATAAGATTTTGGTTACATATTTGTTTTCAATAAAAACTTCAGAATAGGTTCTTTTTCATGAACATCTTTCAATGACTTGATTATTCCTATGTTTTGCTTTTTCTTATCGTTAACGTACACAAAAATTTCGTTAACGTTACCGAATATAGGGAATAGGTTTCTTAAAAAAAAATGAAAATTTATTTTTACCATAAATATAAAATGGAATGTTATAAAAAGAGGTGTCTTATTTTGTAGGAATTATAAGAGGCGCGTTATTTTCAATTTTCGAGAAACATGCCACGGGATAATATGTCTTTTCTGTTTTCTACTGATCGGGACGGGGATTGCGCCTTTTGACCCAGAATATTCGTTGGAACGTTCACTTAATAAAGGCCGTTTCTTGTACTCGCCATTTGTTAAATTTTATCCTGTCTTATCAATCGAAGTAGATGTTCTAAAAAACTAAAAACCTTGCCAATGTTACCATTGGCAAGGTTTTGTTGAATCAACAGTTTTTTGGTGACCTGGCTGGGGCTCGAACCCAGGACCCTCTCCTTAAAAGGGAGATGCTCTACCAACTGAGCTACCAGGTCGCGTAATTAAAAAAAAGCCTCGGAAGTTTCTTCCTTAGCGGCTGCAAATATAAGGTCATTAATTTATTTGACAAGTCAATTTTGGTAGAATTTTAGGTTTTCTTTGAATTCACTCGTAATTAACTGATTTTTGCAAAAAAATAAGTTGATGCGAATTGTTTTATTAGGCTATATGGGTAGTGGTAAGACCACGGTCGGTATGACTTTGGCAAAGGACATCGGTATTGATTTTCTTGACTTGGATGCCTATATTGAAAGCTGTGAAGGGCTTTCGGTACCCGAAATTTTTGATTCTAAAGGTGAAATTTATTTTCGGAAAAAAGAAACCGAGTACTTAAGACAACTTCTTTCAGGCAAAGATAACTTTGTTCTTTCTACAGGTGGTGGAACACCTTGCTATGGTGATAATGTGGATGAGATTTTGGAAGGAACCAAAAATGTTTTTTACCTAAAAGCCTCTATAAAAGAATTGACGAAAAGACTTTCTAAGCAGAAAGAGCATCGTCCGCTGATTAAAAATATTGCCGATACCGATTTACCTAATTTTATTGGAAAGCACTTGTTTGAAAGGGGACTTTTCTACGAAAAGTCACATCATACCATATATTGCGACAATAAGACTTCTCAAAAGATAAGTAATGAAATCAAGGGGCTATTAGTCTAGAAAAACCACATCATTCTTTGCCTGGAACTTTACATGAACATGTTCCTGTAAAGAAGTGGATAGCGAAATTCCTTTATAGTCCGCTTTTACGGGATATTTTTTGTGATTTCGATTGACCAGAACGGCAGTTTTTAACTGCTTCAAAGGTACCTTCAAAAAGTGATGGACACCGTAGATTAATGTAGTACCAGAATTCAATACATCGTCTACCAATACTATTGATTTGTTTTTATAGTCCTTCTCGTTGATTGAAGTTTTTACTCCACTCTCGACAGGGTTCTGTTTATCCATACTTACCTCGCACAATAGTACCTCTGCGTCCGTTATTTCTTTAAGTACCTTTTGAATCTTTTTTGCGAAAAGCAATCCGCCCCCAACGATTCCGGCAATGATGATTTCTTTTTCCTCAACATTGGCCTCATAGATTTGATAGGCGATTCGCCTGATTTTGTGCTGGATCTGTTGGTGGGTCAATATCTTGTTTTGCATAACTCCCTGAATAATTTCAAAGATAGAAAACGAATTTCTATTCTAGTTACGATTCATTCTTCTTCGTTTAAATAATAATCGATTTCACGACGATCCTTTTTGGTAGGCCTTCCCATACCCTTTTTACGATAATAGTCCTTGGCATGTTGAAGCAGCTCCTTTTGTTCAAAGGCACTGGGCGGAGTTGTGTCTTTACGGTAAATATCGACCAATTTGGCACCGACCCTACTTTTGGGAATGTCCAATATCTTGAGTTCGTAATTGATCTGGTTTTTACGTACCGAAACCATATCCTGCGGATATACCTCCCTTGATGGTTTCACCAAATGCCCGTTGACCTTTACATGGCCTTTTTTACAAGCGGCCGTCGCCGTACTTCTGGTTTTGAAATAACGGGTGCTCCAAAGGTATTTGTCTATACGCATGACAATTAAAAATCTTTGTTAACGTCATCCACAAAAATAGGGGAAAATTGTATCTTGCCGCCTTTAAAATAAATGGATGGGAATGACTAGAATATTTCTTCTGATAATTATAACGGGATTTCTTTGGTCTTGTAAAAATGACGATGATTCTGATATTGTGGTAGTGCCCCCTAGGCTGCTCTCGGAAGTGGCTGTTGAAAATGAAGCAGAAATCAGATTATATTTACAGACCCACTTTTATAATTACGAAGATTTTGAAAACCCTCCTGCAAATTTTGACTACCGTATCAAGTTGGATACAATTGCCGGGGATAATTCAGGTAAAATACCGTTGGTCGATCAAGTACAATCTAAGATAGTTACGCGATCATCGAACCATTTTGCCTTGGATGCCGGAGAAGAGGATGTTCAACATACCTATTATTATCTCAGCGCGAGGGATGGGATTGGAGAAACGGTATCCGTGGCCGATTCCATTTATGTGAGATATGAAGGTAGCCTATTGAACGGTCAAGTTTTTGATGGGGCTATTCACTCTCCTGTTTGGTTTGATCTAGCGCGTATACAGGCGCCTCAGCAAGGAGCTCGTGGATTCACCGAAGGCGCCTCCAATTTTTTGACGGGAGGAACGCCTATAATTAACGACGATGGTACTTTTGATGTGGAAGGCTATGGTGTTGGACTGGTTATTTTTCCATCTGGCTTGGGCTATTTCAACAGCACGCAGACTACTATACCGGCCTATAGTCCTTTGATTTTTAAAATGGATGTTTTTGCGATGAATTCTACCGATCATGACGGTGATGGTATTCCTTCCATAGAGGAAGATCTTGATGGGGATGGTTATTTGTATAATGATAATACGGATCAAGATTATGAGGACGCCAATAGATTTCAAAGGGCAGCGAATTTCTTGGATACCGATGACGACGGAGATACCATTTTGACAAGGGAAGAAATAATAATCGATGCCGAAGGGAATATCACTTTTCCTGATAGTGATGGGGACGGTGCTCCTGATTATTTAGATCCCGATAGTTGATATTGGTATAAAGAGAAGTAAAAAGGCCCCGATGATTAAAAATCATCGGGGCCTTTTTTATTCGGTTGCCGTTACCTAAAGTTTTAAGGCAAGGCTTAAAATCAATTGGTCGGGCCGTGTGTCGACACGGCTAGTGGATAATGAGGTTATGTTCGTATTGATGAACTCGGCTTCATTATTACTAAAACCCCGCTCGTATCGTAAGTCAATTCCCAATTTGCCCAAATTTACGCCCGCTCCGATATGCATACCTACCGAAAAATCGTTTTCCACTTTGTCGATACTGATACCATCAAACTCTGATTGCAAAATATACTGAAACGCAGGGCCGGCGAATAAATTCAAGGGACCGATTATTTTTGCACCAAGTAACATCGGGGCATCCAATTTGCTCATATCGAACTTGTCACCGTCATAATCCGATTTTGTCTTGGTATACATCAGTTCGGGCCTGAAATAAAGACGATTGCCCAATTTTCCGAAAATACCGAAATGATAACCGACGTTTCTGTCTGGATTTCTTGCGGCGTCACCAGCAGATTCGAAATAATTTCCGTTGGCACTATAATTGAGTCCGCCTTTGATACCGAATCCAGAACCTGTTTGTGCGAATGCAGTCATGCTTACCATAGCAAATACTGCCAGTAGAAGTGTTCGTGTCATAATGTTCTCGTTTTTAATAGCGACAGTATCAAAAACGATACCATTGTCACTTTCTTTTCAATACCTTGAAAACGGCCTTTTCAATGGCTTTATTGTTTAGTCCGTACTTCTCCATTAGTTGAGCTGGCGTCCCACTTTCGCCGAAGGTATCTTGTGTAGCGACAAATTCTTGAGGTGTAGGATGCTGATTGGCAAGGGTTCGGGCTATACTTTCACCTAATCCGCCTAAATAATTATGTTCTTCGGCCGTAACGACGCATCCTGTTTTTTTAACAGACTTTAACACCGCGGCCTCATCAAGGGGCTTTATCGTGTGTATATTGATGACTTCGGCAGAAATGCCCTGATCTTCCAAACTTTCGGCAGCGATCAACGCTTCCCAGACCAAATGGCCCGTAGCGATAATCGTTACATCGGAACCTTCATTGAGCATCAGTGCCTTGCCGATTTCAAATGTTTGACTCTCAGGGGTAAAATTGGCAACTTTCGGTCTTCCGAACCGGAGATATACCGGACCTTCATAATCGGCTATGGCCAAAGTCGCTGCTTTGGTCTGATTATAATCGCATGGATTGATCACTGTCATACCGGGAAGCATTTTCATCATTCCGATATCCTCCAAGATTTGATGCGTGGCGCCATCTTCACCAAGTGTAACCCCGGCATGCGACGCACATATTTTAACATTCTTGCCCGAATAGGCAATCGACTGGCGAATTTGATCGTAAACCCTACCTGTAGCAAAATTGGCGAAGGTACTGGCAAAGGGAATTTTGCCTCCGATGGTCAAACCGGCAGCGATCCCCATCATGTTCGCTTCGGCAATGCCGATCTGAAAGAAGCGCTCCGGATTTTCATCAATGAAATCCTGTATTTTTAAAGAACCAACTAAATCGGCGCAAAGGGCCACAACATTATGGTTGGTCCTTCCCAATTCGGTCATTGCATCGCCATAACCGCTTCTTGTATCTTTTTTCCCTTGATCCTCGTATTTTGTCATCTGTTTCCTTTTTATAATTCCCGAATCGGGAAAAACAATACCTAATAATCACCTAATGTTTCCGGGTTTTGAGCTAGTGCGGTTTCAAGCTGTTCGTCGTTCGGGGCTTTGCCATGCCAAGCATGTGTATGCATCATAAAATCGACCCCATTGCCCATTACGGTATCCATTACAATACATACAGGTTTGCCTTTGCCCGTTCTCGATTTGGCTTCCTTGAGCCCGGCGATGACCGCTTCCAGATTATTACCATCTGCGATTTCCAAAACATCCCATCCGAAGACCTCGAATTTCTCCTTAACATTACCAAGAGGCAAGACTTTTTCGGTAGGTCCGTCGATTTGCTGTCCATTTCTGTCGATGGTGGCGATCAAGTTATCGACTTTGTTGCCGGAGGCATACATTATGGCCTCCCAATTTTGACCTTCCTGTAGTTCACCATCCCCATGAAGGCTAAATACCAAATGATCATCGCCGTTCAGTTTTTTCGCCAATGCTGCACCGATGGCCACTGACATTCCCTGCCCCAATGATCCTGAGGCCACACGAACACCCGGAAGACCTTCATGCGTTGTCGGATGTCCCTGTAGCCTTGAGTCTATCAACCTGAAGGTATTCAATTCTTCTACCGGAAAGTAACCATTTCGTGCCAGTACACTATAGAATACCGGCGATATATGTCCATTGGATAAAAAGAAAAGATCTTCTCCGATGCCGTCCATTTCGAAACCATCTTTCAGTTCCATAATCTCATGGTAAAGTGCAACAAAGAATTCGGTACAGCCAAGCGATCCGCCCGGATGGCCTGAATTTACCTTATGTACCATACGTAAAATATCCCTTCTGGTCTGAACGACGATCTGTTGTAAATCGGCTAATTTTGGCATCCTTGATTACAAATTTGTGCGGCGCAAATGTAGGGGCAATCTTTTGTGTAAACAAGTCATAGTTATTAGATTTTATCAACGGTCAGCGAGCACGGCCAACTTTATTTTTTTGTTGGGAAATTTATGCACCACAGATCGTTATCTTTGCCGTTAGAATTTAAGATTTGGCATTCAAATTAGCTCATACGGATACGCAATCCAAGGCGCGTGCAGGTACAATGACGACCGATCATGGTGTCATCAACACTCCAATTTTTATGCCGGTCGGCACAGTGGCCTCGGTCAAAGGCGTTCACCAAAAAGAGCTTCGGGAAGAAGTAGACCCCGATATCATATTAGGAAATACGTACCATCTTTTTTTAAGGCCAAAAACACCGATCATAAAAGCTGCGGGAGGTCTTCATAAATTTATGGGGTGGGATCGCAATATTTTGACCGATAGTGGAGGGTATCAGGTATATTCACTTTCCGCAAATCGAAAAATCAAGGAAGAAGGCGTAAAATTTAAATCGCATATCGACGGCTCATTGCATTTTTTTACACCTGAAAATGTCATGGAAATCCAGCGGGATATTGGGGCCGATATCATCATGGCCTTTGATGAATGTACACCTTATCCGTGTGATTACCAATATGCAAAACGTTCGATGCACATGACCCACAGATGGCTTGATCGTTGTCTTTTACATTTGGAGAAAACCCCACTGACCTACGATTATAATCAATTCTTCTTTCCGATTGTTCAAGGTTCTACCTATAAGGATCTCCGTCAACAATCGGCAGAATATATTGCCAATGTAGGAGCTGAAGGAAATGCCATAGGTGGATTGTCTGTCGGGGAACCGGCAGAGGAGATGTATGCCATGACAGAAGTGGTATGTGAAATCTTGCCCGAGGATAAGCCCAGATATTTAATGGGTGTAGGTACACCTATAAATCTACTGGAAAATATCGCATTGGGAATCGACATGTTCGATTGTGTTATGCCCACTAGAAATGCGCGAAACGGTATGTTGTTTACGGCGCAAGGCACGATAAATATCAAGAACAAGAAGTGGGAAGATGACTTTTCCGTAATCGATGAGATGGGCATTACCTTTGTCGATAAAGAGTATTCAAAGGCGTATTTAAGACATCTTTTTGCCGCCAATGAGTATTTGGGAAAACAGATAGCAACGATCCATAATCTAGGTTTTTATATTTGGCTGGTTCGTGAAGCGCGAAGACATATTATAATGGGTGATTTTATCCAATGGAAAAATAGCATGGTAAAACAGATGGATAAAAGATTATAGGTGAGTATACTTGATAAATATATACTGAAAAGATACTTGGTCACCTTGGCCGTGATGCTCCTTTTGTTCATACCGATTAGCATTTTGGCGCATCTTGCCGAACAGATCGGGAAAATGCAGGATAATGAGGCTCCTTTGAATGAAATTTTGGTCTACTTTGGCAATTTCACGATTTATATCGGCAACGAACTGTTCCCTATTTTTCTTTTTCTCTCGATAATCTTCTTTACATCCCGGCTGGCTGCAAATACCGAGATTATTGCCATTTTAAGCTCGGGGGTGTCGTATCTCCGGTTTTTGCGTCCTTATCTGATGGGTGCCACCATTGTGGCTGTTCTAATGCTTCTTATGAGCATGTTCTTGGTGCCAACAGCAAGTAAGGGGTTCAACGAATTCAAATACAAATATTTAAAGAAAGGAAGGGAAAATCGCCAGACCGAGAATATTTTCAATCAGTTGAATGAACGTGACTTTATCTATGTCAGCAGTTTTAATCCGGCGCGGCAGGTAGGTAATAATTTTACCTTTGAGCGTTTTAACGATGATAATACCTTGGACTTTAAAATATCGGCCTCGAATATCAGGTGGATCGAGAAGGATAGTATCTATCGACTGACTTCGTATAAAAAGCGAAAGATTGTCGGGGATTCTTCCCTCATTGAAAGCAAGCAAAGACTCGATACCATTTTCAATTTTAGAATCGACGACCTCACTCCCGTTTCATATGTTGCCGAAACCAAGAATTTCATCGAGCTTAACAAATTCATCGAAGACCAAAAAAGAAAGGGTGCATCCAATATCAATACCTATATTTTGGTAAAGTACAAAAGATGGGCATTGCCGATAACGGCATTTATTTTGACCATAATAGCTGTTGCGGTGTCATCGGTCAAGCGCAGGGGGGGCATGGGCGTCAATTTGGCCTTTGGCATATTGGTAGCGTTCGTCTATATATTTTTTGATAGGGTCTTCGGTACTTTGGCACAGCAATCAGGATTCTCCCCATTATTGGCCGTATTGATACCTAATATTATGTTCGGTCTTTTGGCGGTTTACCTCTTACAAAAGGCCAAAAGATAAGGTTGAAAACAACCCATTCAATGTCTATCCCGAAAGTTAAATAGTACGGTGGCCCTGACCATAGCTATTAAAATTCTATATTTGTCCATTCGAACAGACAAACCGATAACCTAAATGGAATATTTGGAATTTGAATTGCCAATTAAAGAGCTTGAAGAACAGCTTGAAAAATGTCAGGTCATTGGCGAAGAAAGTGATGTCGATGTATCCGAGACGTGTAAACAGATTGAAAAAAAGCTGACCGAGACCCGTAAGGAGATATATAAAAACCTGTCCGCCTGGCAACGGGTACAACTCTCAAGACACCCTAGTAGACCATACACACTCGATTACATAAGGGCGATTTGCGGCGATACTTTCTTGGAACTGCATGGCGATCGAAATGTCAAGGACGATAAGGCAATGATCGGTGGGTTAGGCAAGATCGGTGATCAAAGCTATATGTTCATAGGGCAGCAAAAAGGGTATAACACGAAGACAAGGCAGTATCGCAATTTCGGTATGGCGAACCCTGAAGGGTATAGAAAAGCGTTGCGCCTTATGAAATCGGCGGAAAAATTCAATATTCCCGTGGTTGCATTGATCGATACTCCAGGTGCCTTTCCAGGTATCGAGGCCGAGGAACGGGGACAA
The DNA here is from genome assembly GCA_030428705.1 of Bacteroidia bacterium. Taxonomy (GTDB): domain Bacteria; phylum Bacteroidota; class Bacteroidia; order Flavobacteriales; family Flavobacteriaceae; genus Meishania. The sequence continues at coordinate 11,325 of JAUIDI010000002.1, read as the reverse complement.
GGAGAAGCCATTGCCCGTAATATTTTGGAAATGACCCGTTTGAAAGTTCCGATTATTGTCATCATCATAGGTGAAGGAGCATCTGGAGGGGCTTTGGGCATCGGCGTCGGAGACAGGGTCTTGATGTTGGAAAACACTTGGTATTCCGTTATTTCGCCCGAGAGCTGTTCTTCTATACTTTGGAGAAGTTGGGAGTATAAAGAACAAGCCGCCGAAGCATTGAAACTTACGGCCACTGACATGAAAAAATTAAAACTGATCGATGAAATTGTTCGTGAACCTGTCGGTGGGGCACATGCCAATCGTGAAAAGGTTTTTGAAATTGTCAAGAATAAAATTGTAGCCAATTTTGAGGAATTGGAAAAGTTATCACCAAAAGATTTGGTCGATCAGCGTATGGAGAAATATGCCCAAATGGGTGTTTTTAACGGCTGATAGTCGATATAATTAAGTTTATCAAAAACCGAATGTCCTCACATTCGGATTTTTTTTGTTATCAACACAAATTCGTAACTTATCAACACCTTATTTGTTGACCACTTGTGAACATCGCACAAGTTTTTCTGACGCCAACTTAAGGTTAATTGTATATTTTCGTTGCCATGGAAAAACCCAACCCCATAGTTGGTCGTAAAATCGACAAATCAACGATTATCAGTCTCGAACGCGGCAAAATACCTCCTCAATCTGTTGATTTAGAGGAAGTTGTGTTGGGAGCGATGATGATTGACAAGAAAGGGGTAGACGAAGTAATAGATATCCTACATCCTGATGTGTTCTATAAAGATGCGCATCGCTTTATTTACGAAGCCATTTTCGTTCTGTTCGAAGAATCGCAACCTATTGATTTATTAACTGTTTCGGCCCAATTGAAGAAGGTGGGTCGTTTGGAGTCCGTTGGCGGGGATTTTTATCTCATAAAATTGACTCAAAAAGTGGCATCTTCGGCTCATATCGAGTTCCATGCCCGTATTATTTTACAGAAGTACATTCAGCGTAGCTTGATAAAAATTTCAAATGAGATCATTGAAGATGCTTACGACGAAGCTACCGACGTTTTTGATCTGCTTGACAATGCCGAGGCCAAATTGTACGATGTAACCCAAGGAAACCTGAAACGTTCGGCCGAAACGGCACAAAATCTTGTAATTCAGGCAAAAAAGCGTATCGAGGAAATTGCCAATAAAGAAGGACTGAGCGGAATTCCTTCAGGATTCGACAAAGTAGATAAATTGACTTCGGGTTGGCAGCCCAGTGATTTGGTGATCATAGCGGCCCGGCCCGGTATGGGTAAGACCGCGTTGACTTTGTCCATGGCCAGGAACATGGCCATAAATGCCGACATTCCGGTAGCCTTCTTTTCATTGGAAATGTCTTCCGTGCAATTGATAACACGTTTGATTTCGTCGGAAACCGGACTGTCATCCGAGAAATTGAGAACGGGTAGACTAGAAAAACATGAATGGGAACAATTGAACGTTAAGGTAAAAGCCTTGGAAAAGGCACCTTTGTTCATAGACGATACACCCTCACTTTCGATTTTTGACCTGCGAGCAAAGGCCAGACGCTTGTCGTCTCAGCATGACATTAAATTGATCGTTATCGATTATTTGCAGTTGATGACCGCCGGGGGCAGTCAAAAAGGTGGTAATCGCGAACAGGAGATTTCCACGATCTCGCGTAACCTGAAGGCATTGGCCAAAGAATTGAACGTACCGGTAATTGCGTTGTCGCAATTGTCAAGGGCCGTAGAAACGAGGGGAGGAAGCAAAAGACCGATTCTCTCAGACCTTAGGGAGTCCGGAGCCATTGAACAAGATGCCGATATCGTATCTTTTATCTATCGCCCTGAATATTATAAGATCGAAGAGTGGGATGACGAGGAGCGAACCCCGACGGCAGGCCAAGCGGAATTCATTGTTGCAAAACACAGAAACGGTGGTCTGGACAACATCCGGTTGAAATTTGTGGGTAACCTTGGTAAATTCGATAATCTTGACGATTTTGACTCTCCTTTCGAATTTCAGTCCAAGATGAATGCCGATCAAGAGAATCCGTTTATAACCGAAAATTTACCGGATGCCAATGAGGCTTTTGGCAGTTCGATGAATGACAATCTGAATCCGGAAGACGATAATGATGTACCTTTTTAGGATTCTTTAACGTCTCACGAAACAATTCCCTGTTGTTTTTCGTTTACCTTTGAGATAGTACGCGTAAAGTTATCGATTCATGCGAGGTAGTCTCTTGTCCTTTTTCTTTTGTCTTTTTTCCATTCAAATTTTTGCCTCCTCCATACTTATTCCGATGGATGCCGAGGGTCAAAAGAATCATCTCAAGGCATATGGGATTACCTATTGGGTGTTGACCAAACAACAAAAGGTCCAGTGGTTGTTGAATTACCGCGGAGGTTCTTTTTTACTTCCCGATGGGGAAAATATCCGTAAAGAGTGTCAAATTCGGGGTGTATCCTTTGAAATCCTGTCCGATGGCCAGGCGCAAAGTATTTTAGATGGTATCGGTAGCCCTTCCCAAAACCAAGAGGCGGTTATTCTTGAAAAGGCTCCCAAAATTGCAGTGTACTCCCCAAAGGGTAATCAACCTTGGGACGACGCCGTGACCATGGTCTTGACCTATGCCGAGATACCCTACGAGATTGTGTACGATGAAGAGGTTTTGAACGACAAACTGGTGCTTTTCGACTGGTTGCACTTGCACCATGAGGATTTTACCGGACAATACGGAAAATTTTATGGTACCTATCGAGCCTTTCCATGGTATATCGAACAAAAACAACAAGCGGAGGCCTTGGCGGCTAAATTGGGTTTCGACAAAGTTTCCGAAGAAAAAAAGGCCGTTGCCTCGAAAATTAGAAATTATGTTATCGGAGGCGGATTTATGTTCGCCATGTGTTCTGCGACCGATAGTTTCGATATTGCCCTGGCGGCCGATGGGGTAGATATTTGTGAACCAATGTTCGACGGTGACCCGTCGGATGCCAACTATCAAAGTAAGTTGGATTTTAGAAAAACATTCGCCTTTACCGATTTTATTTTGGAAAGAAATCCTAACCGGTACGAGTTTTCGTCCATAGACATGACCGATAAAAGACGTGTACCTCGTGAAACGGATTATTTTACCTTGATGGATTTTTCGGCCAAATGGGATCCGGTTCCGACCATGTTATGTCAGAACCATACCGCTTTGGTAAAGGGCTTTATGGGCCAGACCACTTCGTTTGATCGAAATCAGGTCAAACCGACGGTCATGGTATTGGGTGAGAATAAAATCAATGGGGAGGCGCGTTATATTCATGGAATCAAAGGGAAAGGATTCTTTACTTTTTATGGTGGCCATGACCCGGAAGATTATCAGCATAGGGTAGGGGATCCAAAAACAGAACTAGAATTACACCCCACTTCACCGGGATATCGCTTGATTTTGAACAATGTATTGTTTCCCGCCGCGCGAAAGAAAAAGCAGAAAACCTGAGAAAATATTATGTTATGCTGTAGGCTTCAAATACTTAAATGCAAACTTTTTGTTCTGGTTGCTTTATTCGTTTTTTCATGTTCAAAAAGGGCAGACGCAGAGATTGTTTTGAATGAAGGGTTTTCGGTCACCTATCATGGTAATGGACATACCTCTGGCAGTGTACCTACCGATACAATAAAATATAGGAACTATGAAAATGCGGTGGTCATGACCAGAGGAGCATTGACAAAAGACGGATTTGTTTTTAGTGGTTGGAATACCAAGGCTGATGGATTTGGAAGTACTTATGAAGAGAGTTCTATCTTAAAGATATTAGATTCAGATGTCGTTTTATATGCACAATGGAAAAGCGAGGTTGTTCGTAATGAATTTATTTCAAGTAACGTAAGTATCATTGACATTTTAAATCCTGTCCCCTTACCTGAAAACAGTTGGTATCGTGCATCTGTCGATATTGTCAGTGGTTCTTTAACTTTAAATGATGGCTCATCAGACTCAAAATTTCAATTTGAATACAATAGTATCGATACAGGAAATGGAGAAAATGGATTTTTAAGAATAGCCTATAATCCCGAGTTTCACACCGTTTCCAATGGGGGTAGGGCACTAGCCCTTGATAAAGGGACAATAATTTCATCATCAACTTTTGCAAATGTTGGAATAGCTGAAATAAGCGGTCTCAATCATAATTGGAGCAATGTTGCTAGAAAGTATATACCTGTCCACATCACGATAAAAAACAAGACACATTATGGATATATATGTGTGTCCTTTGAGGATGTATTTGGACAATTAACGATTCACTCGACAGCGTACAATCGCATTCCCGAAAAAGAAATACTTGCAGAATAAGGAAGTTTTATGGAATTATATCTTCTAAAAGAGGAATTTTACATTTTGTAGAAACTATGCCACTGGCTTTGAAGTGAAAGGAATATATTCAATTACTCTTGTTAATAGGGTATAATAAACACTTGATTTTACGAAAAACCTTATAGAACCATTTACTAGGAATAACAGGCTTTTAATAAATCATTTTTTCCAATATTCTTTCTACTCCAAAATCATTGTTACTTGATGTTTCGTACTTGGCCATTTTTTTAACATTGGGGTGGGCATTGGCCATGGCAAAACTATAATCGGCCAAAGCCATCATCTCAAGGTCATTGTTGTAATCACCGAAAACCAGAGTTTCTGAAGGAGCTATTCCATGAATCTCTTGAACTTTTTGCAAGGCAAATCCCTTATGGGCATTAAGACTTGAAATATCCACCCAGTTTGCACCTGAAACTTTGACTTTCAAATCTCCTTCCAAGTGTTTGACAACAGGGTATATATATTTTTCAGAGCTTATAAAATGATAGATTGCTATTTTCAACACCTGACCATCGAAAGCTTTTAGATCATCCAACAGGGTATATTCGGTATAATATTCTTTGAGTTTTTCAACAAATTCGGTCGAAGAAGCCGAGAGATATGCATTATTTTTTCCGCAAAGCACGGGGTGTATCCCTGTTACTTCTTCCAAGCTGTTCAAGATGACGTTTTTTGCTTTTTGGGGCAATGGGGTGAACACAATTTCTTCACCATTCTGTGATGCAAATCCACCGTTTTCGGCAATTACGATGATATCGTCTTTAATAGCGGCAAGCTTATCGACAATGCTGTTATGCTGCCTTCCGCTTGCAGCTGCAAAGAGAATCCCTTTTTTTTTCAATTGTTCGAACAAACGAAAAAATCGATCACTTACCTCGTGATTCGAGTTCAAAAGGGTGCCGTCCATATCGGAAACGACCAATTTGATTTTAGATAAATCCATTGACAATCATTTTGAAAGTCGCAAAGGTATTTGTTCTTGAACGATTATGACTTAGTTTTATGGAGCAATACGATAAGTATAATGGTTTTTTATCAAAAGGAGATACGTTTACCGCCCTATAGTAGAGGTTTTCATTTGATTACGGATGAGATTATGAAAACGATTCCGGAGATTTCGGACATCGATACAGGAATGCTACAAGTTTTTATAAAACATACTTCTGCCAGCTTGACCATTAATGAAAATGCAGATCCGACCGTGCGAACCGATTTCGAAAGCCATATGAACATTATGGTTCCGGAGAACGCACCATATTATATACATAACTATGAAGGTTCCGATGATATGCCTGCGCATATCAAAGCTTCTTTGATGGGTGCCTCTGTGCAGATACCGATTACAAGGGGTAGATTGAATCTCGGAATTTGGCAAGGAATCTATCTATGCGAACATCGAAATCATGCATCCGGTAGAAATATGGTGATCTCCTTATTCGGTAACCATGATTCGACCAAATGACCTAACTTTAACTTGTTAACACTAAACCAGAAGAAATGACTACTGAAGAATCCATTCTAAACAAGATCCAGATTTTGATAACCAAACATTTTGATACGCCCGAGGAGGCATTTGAATTTTTTGATGCCGACAATGACCGAAAATTGACAAAGCGTGAAATCGTCAAATTGCTAAAAGAGGCCGAGATAAACGGATTTATTCGCGGACTGGTTTCCTCGAAGCTGATAGAGGGCTATGACAAATCGGGCGATGAGCTTATTGATTGGGATGAGTTCAAGGCTGCCATTGATAAAATCGATTCCGTGTAGGGAATGATGTAAAAAGCCTACCTGTTTTAAGTCGAGGTTAACCTCAACTCTCACTCGCTTGCAGTCAGTTCAAGCTTGTATGTGCCAATTAGTGGGGAATAAACTAAATCGCCGCTATTGCCCGGTCCACTGTAATATGCGTAAGACGAGGGCGTTACTTCTATAAAATAACTGCCGGGTGGGAGCGCTTCTGAACCAAAAGGATCAATTGTACCGCTGCCATCCTCTTTTTTGAGCGAAATAAAGTGGGCAGAAGTTGTAATTATATCAATGTTTATATCGGTTGACTCCGCTGTTTGAAAATAGAAATATTGCTCCTTATCGGTATCGTAAGTATAGTCAATCGTAAACTCTTGCGAAAATGGAAAAGCGGAGATTTCTCCAAAGTCTTGATTTCCAAAGTCGTCATCCCCCAAAATGAGCGTGGTGGTACTATCAAAAGATAATTGATACCGACCTTTTTGCAAAGGTACGACAACACCCTGACCGCCATCATCTCCTGTAGGAATTATAACATTTCCTTGGTCATCGTAAAGAAATACTTCTGATTGATCATAGTAAGCGTCGGCTACACGATCGATAAAAATATCCCAGTCAGTGCTTTCAGGTATCTCAAAGTCATAGACGGTTCGTCTACTTCTTTCCGGGTCAGGTATAAAACTTTCATTAAAGGGTAGGGTCAAAACCCCAAGGTTTTTATATGGTCTTAATTCTTCGATATTGTCTATTGTGATTCGATAAGGTACATCGCGATCAATTTGAAAGTTACCCCGGACTATTAGCTCATGTTCGCCTTCATCCAATTCTGTTTCAAAATTAAAACTATCAGAAAATCTCAATTCGTTGGAACCGCCACCAAGTGCTCCGCCGTCATAAGACCTCCATTCATTTTTGGTAGAGTTGGTAAGGCTAAAAGTTCCCGTGAAATTGTCAATCGAGAACGTGAATTTTGAATAGGCATCTATCGAGAAAGTAAAACGTTGAACAAAGTCATTGTCATTTCCGGTTTTATCAATATTCAAGTTTCCCTCCTGGTTGAAGGCTTGTTCGGAAACAACTCCAAATTCTATATCTCTATTCTCTTCGGCGGATAATTTGTCCTTTGAGCAGGCAACAAAAGTTAAACCAACCAGTATAAATTGGATAAAGGAGTGAGATTTCATTTTTTATTATTTGTTTCAAGTCAGAAACCCGCTTTGAGTTCGTACTTAATTAATTTAACGTGAAATTGCGTGACCAAGTATTGAAAACCGGCAGGATGTTTAATGAATAGATGAATTGCATAAAAAACCAGCCCATTTGGGCTGGTTTTTAAGTGAGATATGTTTAAAAATCTATTTTACTTTTTCCACAATAGCCTTAAAGGCCTCGGGATGATTCATGGCCAAATCGGCAAGAACCTTACGGTTCAATTCGATACCGCCGGCCTTTAGCTTGCCCATAAATTGTGAATATGACATTCCGTGTTGACGGGCACCTGCATTGATACGAGTAATCCACAACGCACGAAAAGTTCTTTTTTTGTTTCTTCTGTCGCGATAGGCATAAAGCATTGCTTTTTCTACCGCATTTTTTGCTACTGTCCAAACGTTTTTACGTCTTCCGAAGTAGCCTTTGGCTTGCTTCATGACCTTTTTTCTCCTGGCCCTTGAAGCGACTGCATTTACTGATCTTGGCATAACTTTTTAATTTTTTGTAGTAGGCGGGCGATAATCGCCACTTAAAAATTTGCTCGAACGTTGTATAAGCGTCTCGTGTTTTTGCCCAACTCCATGGTTACTATTAATTTACCGAAAAAACGATTACTTTAAACGTAATTGTTCTTTAATACTGTTGACATCCGATTGGTGAACCAATGTGTCGTGTGTCAACGCAAGCTTACGCTTCTTCGATTTTTTCGTAAGAATATGGCTCTTAAAAGCGTGCTTTCTTTTGATTTTACCGGTACCGGTCAACTTAAAACGTTTCTTGGCACTCGATTTTGTTTTTTGCTTAGGCATTTTTCCTAAATTTATTTGATTATCTCACTGCCGTACTCGAAACTCCTTTTTATGTGTCACCCTGAGAACGGCCGAAGGGTCACTTTATGCTCAACAAGCCCCACAAAGGGCTTGCTTAATAATTCGTTATTTATCGATGTATTCCGAAAACTTTGGAATACTTGATTTTTCTATTTGCTTTTTGTCTTTGGCGCTATGAACATGGTCATTCGTTTTCCTTCCAATCTAGGCATTTGTTCTACCTTGCCAAATTCTTCAAGTTCTGATGCCAAACGCAATAACAATATTTCACCTTGGTCTTTATAAACTATCGACCTTCCTTTGAAAAAGACGTAAGCCTTTAATTTAGCGCCGTCTTTTAAAAATTTTTCAGCATGTTTCTTCTTGAACTCATAATCATGATCATCGGTATTCGGTCCAAACCGAATTTCTTTGACCACTACTTTTGAAGCCTTGGCCTTCATGGCCTTTTCACGCTTCTTTTGCTCGTAAAGAAACTTCTTATAATCTATTATCTTACAGACCGGTGGATCGGCCTTGGGAGAGATCTCGACAAGGTCTAATCCTAATTCATCTGATTTTGCCATGGCTTCCGCCAATGGATAAATTCCTACTTCAACATTATCGCCGACCAATCGAACCTTGGGCGAAATAATTTTTTCATTGATTTTATGAGGGTTTTTGTTTTCCCTCCTAGGTTGGGGCCTAAATCTTTTACGTATTGCTATGACTTATAATTTTTTAGTTAAACGTTAATTTTAAACGACTTTAAGGTACTATTTATTTCTTTAGCCACCAAGTCTACGAACGTTCCAACAACTATTGAGCCAAGATCATCACCTCCATGTCTACGCACTGAAATGGTATTTGACTCCTCTTCATTCTCCCCAACGATCAGCATAAATGGAATCTTGTTCATTTCCGCCTCACGTATTTTTTTTCCAACAGTCTCGTTCCTGTCATCAATGAGGGCGCGAATTTCGTTATTTTCAAGTGATTTTAAAACTTTTTCAGCATATTTTTCATGTTTCTCGCTGACGGGTAATATTATTGCCTGTTCAGGAATCAACCATAGCGGGAAGTTGCCGCCTGTATGTTCCAATAGTAAAGCGATAAAACGTTCCATACTCCCGAAAGGTGCACGGTGAATCATAATGGGTCGATGCAACTCGTTGTCACTGCCTTTATAAGTAAGGTCGAAACGCTCCGGCAATGTATAATCCACCTGAATAGTGCCCAATTGCCAATGTCTGCCGAGCGCATCCTTGACCATAAAATCCAACTTCGGGCCATAAAAGGCTGCTTCTCCCTCTTCTATAACGAAATCCAAACCTTTTTCCCTTGCCGCGTTGATAATCGCATCTTCCGCTTTTTCCCAGTTTTCGACCGAACCGATGTATTTTTCAGGGGTATTCGGGTCTCTTACAGAAACCTGCGCCGTAAAATTTTCAAAGCCCAACGATTTCAATACGTATAAGGAGAGGTCGATAACGTTTTTAAATTCTTGGTCGACCTGGTCTGGTGTGCAAAAGATATGTGCATCATCTTGGGTGAAGCCTCGAACCCGGGTAAGGCCATGCAGTTCACCACTCTGCTCATACCGATAAACCGTACCGAATTCGGCATACCTTTTAGGCAGTTCCCGATAGCTAAAGGGTCTGGTTTTGTAAATTTCGCAATGATGGGGGCAGTTCATCGGTTTCAATAGAAATTCCTCATCATCCTTGGGCGTATGAATAGGCTGAAAACTATCGGCCCCATATTTTTCATAGTGCCCCGAGGTTACATACAATTCCTTCTGACCGATATGGGGCGTGGCCACCATTTCATAACCTGCTTTTTTCTGGGCTTTTTTCAAGAACTGCTCCAATCTTTCACGTAACGCGGCACCTTTAGGTAGCCACAGCGGGAGTCCCTGTCCGACTTTTTGGGAAAAAGTGAAAAGTTCCAGCTCCTTGCCCAGCTTTCTATGGTCTCGTTTTTTGGCTTCTTCGAGTAATTCAAGATATTCGGTAAGTTCCTTTTGCTTTGGGAAAGATATACCGTAAACTCGGGTCAATTGAGGCTTGTTCTCATCGCCCCGCCAATAAGCTCCGGCGACGCTCAAGATTTTGATCGCTTTAACGATACCCGTATTCGGAATATGTCCGCCGCGGCAAAGGTCGGTGAAGGTGTCGTGATCGCAAAAGGTAATGCTGCCGTCCTCCAAATTCTCGATAAGTTCGACCTTATACTCATTCCCCTGCTCTTTGTAAAGGGATAGGGCATCGGCTTTGGCAACGGGCCTCATTTTAAAATCATGCTTTCCTCGGGCAATCTCTAAAGCTCGCTGTTCGATTTTTGGAAAATCCTTATCGGAAATTGTGTGCTCACCAAAATCTACATCGTAATAAAATCCATTTTCTATTGCTGGCCCAATGGTCAATTTCGCACCTGGATATAGTTCTTCTAAAGCCTGCGCCACAATATGGGAGGTCGAATGCCAAAAAGCTTTTTTACCTCCCTTGTCGCCCCATGTGTAGAGTACCAATGCTCCATCTTCATAAAGTGGAGTGGAGGTTTCGATTATTGTATCATTGAATTTGGCCGATATCACGTTTCTGGCCAGACCTTCACTGATGCTCTTCGCAACATCCATTGGGTTGCTTCCTTTTGGAAATCCTTTAACGCTTCCGTCCGGTAATGTGATTTTTATCATGCTCATTGCTCTGGCAATTAGGTCGGCAAAGATAAGATGTAGGTTTGAGGCTTACAATATATAGGATATGATTTTGGGGCATTCACGACTTTTGAAAAGTTGTTTGCGCTTAATTGGGAGTAGCACCAATTATCCAATATCAATTTTTGTAGCATTCTATGGGTTTGCTATTATTGAGACAAATTGGACAGGCTAAATTTATAGTATAAATGTGTTTCGGACACTTGCCCGATTCAACAAAATACCTTATTTTTAGTACCCTTTTTTGCCGAACAATTACTTAATTAACTAGTATTAAGTAGGTTAAAAAAAGAGGGTCAAAAAAAGTTAAAAAAACATTCGAATAAACTTTTTAATTTAAAAAACCGTCCTATATTTGCACCCGCTTTGGGGCCGATGGGTTGATGCCGGCAGGTTTCCCGGGGCGGATCGCGAGGGGCTTTCGGTCCCCTTTTTATGAAGTTCATTGACATACTGTGGAGACGA
>JAUIDI010000012.1 GCA_030428705.1 Bacteroidia bacterium | reverse complement strand
AGAAAATTGAAAAATAAAAACTAAGTTTAACCCACGGATAGATCAAATCTGGGCAGTTCGTTTACCCTGGTCAGTTTCATCCGGCGAAGGTGGGTCACTTTACCCGGCTTATCCAGATTATGACGGCTTCGAATATTACGAGGACATCATGGGGTTTGTCGAGCAGCAATTTTTTCGTTCCGTTTTCACGGCAACCCATCACAACCACATTGCAAAAGGGAACATTGTCGATGTCATGAAACGGAATTTTGGGAAAACATCGTTTGATGATGGGCTATTGAATGAAAACAAATTGATTTTAAAGGATTTATATGAAGACTAGAATACACTTTGCGCCCAATTATTTCTATAACCCCACCCATCCAATTACCATTGCATTGATTGGGGTGGGGGGAACAGGGTCATTGATGCTGGCACGGTTGGCAAGGATGGATTTTGCCTTGCGCCAGATCGGACAACCAGGGTTGCACATAATCGCTTATGATTCCGATGTGGTGGAAAACAACAATGTAGGCAGACAACTCTATGCCCTTAGTGATGTAGGGGAGTATAAGGTTGTCAATGCCGTCAATAAGGTTAATATTGCCTTTGGTCTACAATGGGAGGGTATTCCTATGGATGCACTGCCTAATGGCGAGGATATTCGGGCGAACATCATCATCACTTGTGTGGATAATGCCCGATTTAGAACACTGTTATCAAAATCGCTTGAATTTCCCTTTAAAGGTTCGGATTATCAAAGCATGTTCTATTGGTTGGACATTGGAAATAGCAGGGATAGTGGGCAATTCGTATTGGGAACGTTGTTCGAGGAAGAACGAAAAACAGAACGGGAGGATTTTGAAATGGTGGACAAACTCAAAAACATCATCGACTTTTTCCCCGATTTGGATGCGCATGATACGCCCAATTTGCAGGGTAGGGGATGTGCCTATTCCGACAAGCTGAACGAGCAATCGTTGTTTATCAATGATGTTTTGGTCGCCCATGCAGCCGATTGTCTGTTTCGGTTGTTGTACCATAAGCAAATTCAGAAACATGGGGCATTCGTGAATTTGGAATCGGGTAGGGTCAACTCGATTTTGGTGTGAATCTAAAAAAAGGAACTATTGTACATTGGATATTTAATCCCTTTCCTCATCTAAATTTTCTCCCAATTCAATGTGAATAGTGCTATCGTTGTTATTCCAGACCACTGCGATAACAATGGAGGCATCATCAAAAGAACATTGCTGCCCGCCATAAATCCATCTCTTGTATCTTTTTTTCAAGGCTTCGGTTTGCTCTACCTTTCTCTCTAAATGTTTATAATCTTGAGGGTCAATAAAGAGGCAATCTCCGATTCTAGGCACAAAGGGCATCTGAATCTCAAGTTGAACGGCCTTATCCATATAATCTTCAGCACATGGAAAGTGGACATAAATAGTGTACATCTCATTCATCTTCAAAGGATTTTAATTCTTCTATTTCGTTCATTCTAGAATGGAGTTGCTGCCAAACAATTTTTTGTTTGGCGAGGATTGTGTGCACTTCTCCCTTTTCAAAATGTTCGGGGTTTTTGGAGACAATGTCTTTTCTCAATTCAAGAAAATCGTATATGGCCTTAACATCAGAGAACGTAAAGTTGTTCAGGTTTTTCATATTGTCGATGTGATTTATGTAAAGTTGCAATATGCGTATTTTTTCAAGCAGGAGGTGTATTCGTTGGAATTTGTACCTATTACTTTCGATTTAGTTTTTTAAGCCTTGTTTGATACGACTGTAAATAATTTCGTTTGTACGTATCACTTAGATAAGAAGCGTCTATTAATTTTTCGACCGCTTTAGAATTTGACAGCAACTTGTCCAAGATCCCATCCAATTGGCCTTGGCCAATTTTTGCGTGTTCGGCAAGCGAAAGAAATTGTTGCATAACCTTACCTTTGGACAAGTTCTTAGGTAACGGTCCGTCATCTAACGCAAAATCGGAATCTTCTATATGCATTCGTGTATTGAGCAGGTCATAGGCAGGACTTAACCTGAAATCCCCCAATTCTGTTTCCAATAACGAGAAATTTTTGAAATGAGCATCCCCATTGGAAAAAAGATAATTGAAGACGAGTAGTCGGAAAAGTTTCGGTGCCTCCAGTTGATAGGCAGAAAGGTATTTTTTCATAAGTTCGAACAATTCAAGATAACTGCCCGAATATTTATAGTGTTCCCCATGGGTCTGGGGAGTCCTTCCCGCCAGGGAAGCAAAATCCTCTTTGGCAAGTTTCCCACCACCTTTCTTTACATCAAATCGCTTGGTAATGTAGGCCGGTGTGCCATCCTTAAAAAATATGAGCGCATTTTCGGCGGTCTCGATATCGAATACCTGTCGTGCGATCTGCATCGTCAAATGCTCATTGGCAGGCATCTGGTCAGGATTTTTACCTGCACCGGGAATTGGTTTTAAAATATAGGTCCCTTGCTCCCCTTCGTTAATAAGCCGAAGTTTATTTTTCTCCAAAAGGACGGAAAATTTTTCCTGTACCCCGGAAATGGATATCCTCTTTCGGTTCTCAATAAAGAGTTCATCCGTAGCTTCGTTGCTGGCCGGGGAATCGTAAGGCAATATATGGTTTACCTTTCTGCCATCAAATACCCTTCTCAAGCAGGTTGTGCTATAGGTCTCATACCCCTCTGCCAAAGTGCCGGGACAATATTTTATCATCGGTAAACTCATATCGGTTGCTCAATTTTCTTTACGGTTATGGCACCGATCGTATCATAACGTGCGGTTGTCAGCAACAGGCCAAAGTAATCGTTTTGGTCTATCTTCATATGTCTGCACACTACTTGTTTGTTTGTTCCCTCTGGAAGCATATTATAAAAAAATGGGAACAAATGTTCCGAACGGTACTCTTGTTCGGTTTTGGGCAACGTTAGGCTTATGGGCGGCTTTCCCGAATCGCCAAGCCATTGGTCATGGTAGCGATACGAAAAGCTTCCATCGTCATACTGGGTAAGTATGCCCGCTTCTTCACCCTTAAATAATATCTTGGCCCGCCTCATATGATCAATCTAGAGTTTCTTTACTTTTAAGCACACCTCCATTCCCAATACATCCGCAATTCCATCCAAGGTTTCAAGGGTAGGGTTTGCCTGGCCACGCTCAATTTTATAAAGTGTATTAACACTTACAGCGGCGAGTTGGGCCAATTGTTGTTGGGTTACCCGTAGCGCTTTTCTACGTGCTTTTATGCTCTTGCCTATCTTCTTTTTTGACACTATAATATGATTTAGGTGTAAAAATAGTTATAAAATTCAATACTTACAACAAAAATCACATTATACTGAGATAATAGGGTAAAATATGCAACAGAAATAGTGAACAGGGGCAAAAATCACATTATACTGAGATAATAGGGTAAAATATGAAACAGAAATAGTGAACAGGGGCAAAAATCACATTATAATGTGATAATGGGGATTTTTTTGAATTTGGAGCTTAAGAGTCAAGACTTTTTAATTTACGAGAGTAATTTTGCCATAAATGATGGGGTTAACTCTTTACAAAAAGCGGATTTTGTAAAGAGTATACTTTCTTTTGATTACATTTTAGGAGTTCAACTACAATCCTAAAACTATGTTTGAAAAGGCGTAAAGTAAAGAGTTGAGAAAATAGTAGAAAAGGGTCTTGTAGGCCATTATTTTGCATTAGTGTTTTTATTTCCTACATTAGTTATCCCCTAAGTCCAGAGATTAAATAGCTCTGTCTTAGGGCTTTTTTATTGTTTTTACGGAAATCCACAAATAATCCCCATGGATTATTTTTATGTTGTAATCAATAACTAAAATAAATGAGTGAGTATCTATCGCATACGGAAAGTCTTATAAAACATGTTTATTGGTTTAAACAAGAATTGAAAATTAAGCCGGAAAAAGAACATATTGGCTCATCAATACAATGGACAGATATTACTGATAGAAAACACGATTTTCTAAAAGAATTGGTTAATACCGTTGTCAGTTGGGTATATAGTAGGGATAAAAGCAAAAAGATAGTTGATAAACGATTGGAGACCACCGATAAGGATTTCGGAAATGCATATAGTTTTTTAACTACGCATGCATTTTCAAAGTTTAGACCAGGGCATCCCCAAGGCCAGTTCGGAGAATTACTATTGTTCAATTTCATACAATTTTTTTTCAGCGCAGCATCACTTTTAAGAAAGCAAAGAATAACAACTTCCACGGGACATGAGAGATTCGGTGCAGACGCTGTTCATTTCAAAAAAGAAGGTATTCATAATCTGATAATTTTAGGTGAATCAAAATGTTATAAAAGTGATTATAAGTTTAGAGCTGCATTCGAAAATTCCCTGAATAGTATGGTGGAAACAGTTAAGAAGTTTAACAGTGAGCTTGATCTTTATATGTATGATGATTTTATTGAACCTGAGTTGGAAGAGATAGCTTTAAAATATAAATCAGGTCATCTGGAAAATGTGAAATTCGAAATGGTTTGTTTGGTTGCATACAATGAAAATAGAACTATCAGTGGTGCTAATGAAAAGGAAATTAAGGAATCAATAAAGTCAATAATAGAAGATAGGTGTAAAAATATCGACGATAAGGTTTTTAAGAAAGTAGAAGGCAGAATACTTGAAAGAATCAATTATATAATTTTTCCAATTTGGGAACTTGATAAATTATTGGAAGATTTCGTAAAGAGGGTTGGCGTATGATAAAATTATCAGAATCGGAGAGTACTATTTTACGAGAACTTTTAAATGTAGAGCATTTGGCTATTGCCGAACAGATAGGCTTTATCCACAACAATAGGACCTTTATTGATGAAGATTTGCTTATTAGGTCAATAGGCATGTTGGATAGAATGTCAAGGATAAATAATCAAAAGGCTAAAAAAATTGTAGTTACCGCCTCTGCTATTCTTTGGACATATAAGGAAGAGAATTGGGATGGATTAAGGGATTTTTTGGTTCTTATTTTATCAAGGGCTGGATTTCCCCCAACAGCTGTAATGATAGACGAAACTTACACAGAAGAAAACCAAACTTTCAATGGTTTACCGAGCCTTTTAAATGAGTTTAACATTGCCGTTCACCAGCTTAAATATGAGATATTCATTGGCGAAAAGAAATTCCTGATTACAAGCTTTCAAAAGAAAGTTTGGGATAAACTTTCTAAACTTAAGTTGCTTGGTATTTCTGCTCCCACTTCCGCAGGCAAATCCTTTATTATTCTTTTAAAGGTCATGGATAGTATTCTAGAGAAAGATGGAAATATTATATATATCGTTCCAACTTTGAGTTTGGTTGCTCAAGTCTCTTCTGATTTTAACCGACAGTTGAAGAACTTTGGTATTAAGAATTACAGAGTAGCAACAACATATAATTCTACTGATTTGGATGGCTATAGAGTTTATGTAATGACCCAAGAAAAAGCCATATCAGCATTCTCTCAATCGGACCAACCTTATCAAAATATTAGGATGCTGATTGTAGATGAAATTCAAAACATTGAAAAGGTATCCAACGAGCATGATCAAAGGGCAAAAACTCTATATGATACATTGATGGAGTTTAGACATACCAGTAATCCGGATATAACTATAATATCAGGACCCAGGGTTGAGGGATTGAAACAATTAGGAATAGATATATTTGATGAAAATAAGGCAGATGAAGAGAAAACGAAGGATTCTCCAGTGGCGAGTATTACCTATGCAATATCGAAAACTAAGAATAATTACCTATTCAATCAATATACCGATATATTAGAACAACCTAATAGAGTTCCGATTTCTAATGATTCCATTATTGGGGATTATGGTCTTTCTCAATATAGGGAAAAGTTCATAACCTATTTGTCGCTATTTGTAAAGAACCTTGGTGAGGACTCCCGCAATATTATTTTCTCTCCAACTACAGCGCAAGCAAGAAAAACTGCACTGGAACTTGCAAAAAAGAGTGAGTCGGTAAATCTGGATGAGAAAACTAAAAGCTTAATTGAATATTTACAAGAGACTGTTCATGACGAGTATGATATGTGTGAGTCAATCCCTAAAGGGTTTGTTTATCATCATGGAAAGACACCTACACATGTTAGGGCCGTAATAGAAAGGGCTGTAAAAGATAAATTGATACCCAACGTAGTCTGTACAACAACTTTAATGCAAGGTGTAAACCTTCCTGCGCAAAACGTAATATTACGAAATCCAGATTTGGCAATTAGGAAACGGAAGGGTACTAAGCCAAAATTAACGGATTACGAAATAGCCAATTTAAGAGGTAGGGCAGGAAGGCTTTTGAAAGATTTTATTGGTAGAACATTTATATTGGAGGAGGATTCATTTGAAAGAAGCGATGAACAGATTGAGTTATTTCCAGAAATAGAAAAACAACTGAGTTCAGGTTACGGTGAAAAGTACAATGAATTTAAATCTGAAATCAAGCAAGGCTTGGAAAGAAATGTAACATCAAATGAGAACAATAAGGAGTATGCTTTTTTAATGACATATATTCGCCAAACCATTTTAAAGCATGGCAAAGACAGTTCAAAAAGATTGGAGGCTGTTGGGATTGAATTGGAAAAAGACCTTTTGTCGAATATTATCGAGATTACTACTGAGCTAAAAGTGCCAAAAGAGGTTTGTTTTAAGAATAGATATTGGGACCCTATTGATCTGGAAGTCCTATACGCTATTCGGGACAAAATTTACATTCCGACAAACGTGGCCGAAGCTAATATTGAAAATTCCCTATTGAAGGTTCTGACCTTTATGAATAATGAGTTTCCCGACTACTATAACAAATATTTTGGCTTGGACACCAATCTACTCCTAACTGCATGTATTAGTGCAAAGGAATGGATGAAAGAGAAAGCCCTAAAATCGATTCTTAACAATAAATATTTTGATAATGCCGATAAAGTAGAAAATAGAATTTCCTTGTTGCAGAATAAGATCTCATATGGTCTACC
This sequence comes from Bacteroidia bacterium, assembly GCA_030428705.1. Classification (GTDB taxonomy): domain Bacteria; phylum Bacteroidota; class Bacteroidia; order Flavobacteriales; family Flavobacteriaceae; genus Meishania. The sequence goes on along the minus strand of JAUIDI010000012.1, from coordinate 56,967 downwards.
AATGTTGCTAAAACCATTGTATGATATTAAGGCACCTGAAAATATGTTCTTAAGGTTTATTGAAATTGGAGCTTACATGCCAATAACAAGAAAAATGATAGAACTCAATATTCCAAGGGAAACAGCTATCTACTTCAATGATAGGTTCTTTAATAGTTCGGAAAATCAGCTAGACAATCTTGAAGATTTAATACTTAACCGACTGATTCAAGTGGAAAGCTCAATTGATTACTGGAGAAAAGTTCAAATAGAGGGAATTATATAAATTTCAATAACAGATAATTTTTATTTGCTCTTTTGATGTTCAATATATTTTCCATAGGCTATTACAAAATCTGAGTCATTATCGGAAAGTTCTATTCCATTCAATTCGTATTCCTCTTTTAGCCTTAACTTTTCTTGAAATTTATGGAATCCCATAACGGCTTTTGGAGATAAACAATCAGCAAAAGCATCAAAATTATTCTGCAAATCAACTTTATAATTGATGAATCCAAAATTAACATTGGATAAATCTCGGGCTATATTAAAGCATACAATAAATCTTCCAGTAGAGAACATGCCAGAGGGAATATTACTATGACCAGAGGATTCTATTAAGATTTTTTCGAATGACATTTTATGCACTGCTAAAATATATTCGGCTTTTTTGAAATCATTAGTTATACCACCTAGATTATTTGGAATTATTTTATCTACAAACAGAGTCATTATCTATCTTTTACTATTTTAAAATTTAATAATTGCAAGATCTTACTTTTTATGGTAATAATTTTAAGTAATCTTTTGTTTAATTACAGTTTAAAAATCAATTCATAATACCTTTTTTGTACTAATGATTCTGGGATATAGAATTCAATAAACAAAATGCGTGCATGTTAATTTGCTGTTAGACTCTGAAAGGCAAGAAAAGTATGGCGTTAGAAACCAAGACTCTTTACAAATTGCACCTTTTGTTAAGAGTTAAATAGCCACTCCTCAATGATTTGCATGAAGAATAACAATAATTCAGTCTTGAATTGACTCGTTAGTAATAGATAGGTAAAACACCCAAATGTTTTACCTATGTTTTACCTAACAAAAAAACCCAAGATTTTCATCTTGGGTTTTTTATCATCAAAAAGTAGCGAGAGGGGGACTTGAACCCCCGACCTCTGGGTTATGAATCCAACGCTCTAACCACCTGAGCTACCTCGCCATTTACTTCAATATTTCAATTTTGTCCCCGGGTTATGAATCCTGCGCTCTAACCACCTGAGCTACCTCGCCGTCAGGTTTAAACGGCTGCAAATATAAAGCTTAATTTCATGCGCATCAAAATTACCGTACCAAAAAATATTCCTTGGGTTTTATTTTTTTATGATCCATAAATATATATATTGCCCGAAGTAAACGATTAGAAAATGAGTGATAAGATTAAGTTTGAATTGGAGTTTGTAATACAGGCCTCGCCGCAATTGCTTTACCAATATTTAGTAACTCCATCAGGACTTTCAGAGTGGTTTGCCGACAATGTAAATTCTCGGGGAGAACTGTTCAGTTTTATCTGGGACGGTTCTGAAGAAGAGGCCAAATTGATCAAACGAAAAAGTGATGAATTTGTGAAGTTCGCTTGGGAAGAAAATGATGACGATACTTTTTTTGAAATGAAAATCATAGTAGACGAGATAACCAAAGATGTTTCATTGTTCATTACCGATTTTGCCGAGGAAGATGAGCTGGATGAAGCCAAAATGCTTTGGACCAATCAGGTCTCAGATTTGAAACAGGTATTGGGGTCGCGATAGCCCTTTCTACGATAATAAGTATCTTTGGCCCTGATAGAACTGTCAGGGTTTTTTATGCGTATGGTTAACTATAATGGTGAACTCCACCTTGCGGACACCAAATTTTTGAATCACGAAAATAGGGGATTGCGCTATGGCGATGCTCTTTTTGAATCGATCCGCGTAATTCAAAACAAGATAATTTTTTGGGAAGACCATTATCTCAGGCTCATGGCCTCGATGCGTATTCTTAGAATGGAAATTCCCATGGATTTTACCATGGAGCATTTGGAAACCGAGATTTTGAAAACCGTTGCAGCTGACAATTTGGACAATGCACGGGTACGACTTTCGATTTTTCGTAAAAACGGGGGGCTATATCGCCCAGAAACAAGGGAAGTATCCTATATAATAGAGACCGAACATCTCGAGTCTTCCTTTTTTGTTTTGGACGATAGTAAGTATGAGGTCGAACTTTTTAAGGATTTCTATGTCAATGCCGATCTGTTGAGCACGCTTAAGACCAACAATAGGATGATCAATATTGTAGGCAGTATTTTTGCGGAAGAAAACGGATATCAAAATTGCTTGCTTTTAAACAGTTCAAAACAAGTGGTGGAGGCATTGAATGGCAATCTGTTCATGGTCCAGGGTAAAACCATAACGACCCCTCCTATAAATGATGGCTGTCTCAATGGAATACTTCGTAAAAAGTTGATGCATATAATACAGCGGCATGAAGAATATACCCTAAAGGAAGCGTCAATTTCGCCGTTCGACCTTCAGAAAGCCGATGAACTCTTCATTACCAATGCCATAATCGGTATTCGTCCGATTCGTAAATACCGTAAAAAGGAATTCGACACTGCAATCGCCAAAAAATTGATCGGTAGATTGAATACGGCGGCAAGATTGGAACTGCCTAATTGAGACTGGGATTTTCGGGCGCGTTGGACCAAAGCAGGTAATTACCGCCCAGTTCTACCATTTTTTCCTTCCAAAATGCCGCGGAAGACTTTTGAATGATCGCACTCTCGTACTCATTTTTGACTACCACCCATGATTTGGACGATAGTTCGGCATCCAATTGTAGACTTGCCCATCCCGAATAACCAAGAAAGAAACGAATATCTTCTTCCGAGATGATTTTTTTGTTGATTAATTCTACCGTTGTCTCAAAATCGCCCCCCCAGTAAATACCATCGGATATTTCGACACTATCTTCTATAAGATGGGGCACTTTATGGATGAAGTAAAGATTGTCTTGTTCCACGGGTCCACCATTGTATACCTGTAGAGGTACGATAATCTCGGTAACGAGATCGGTTATGTTATACTCCAAGGGTTTGTTCAAGATAAACCCAACGGAGCCCTCTTCGTTATGCTCCGCCAAAAGAACTACCGACCTGTTAAAGGAAACGTCTCCCGTAAGAGCGGGTTCGGCGATCAGCAATTTCCCTTTTTGTGGTTTAAGACCGACCATAATGGCGTGTTATAAAACTAAAATAAGATAATTCTTATAATAAGCAAAAACTTGTCCAACAAAAAAAGCACCACGTTTTTGCGTGATGCTTTTCATGTATTGTAACAGATGTAGCTTAGTTTACTGCTTTGCCCAAATCGGCTCCTGCTTTGAACTTTACTACATTTTTAGCTTTAATCTGGATAGTCTTGCCAGTTGAAGGATTTCTTCCTTCCCTTGCATTTCTTCTAGAAACCGACCAAGATCCAAAACCTACCAAAGAAACACGGTTCCCTTTTTTAAGGGCACCCTCAACATTACCTAAGAAAGATTCCAATGACTTTTTTGCCGCTGCCTTTGTGATACCAGCGTCAGCTGCCATTGCATCGATTAATTCTGTTTTGTTCATAATGTGATTAAATTAATTGTTGTTAAAATAATTTTAAACGTGAAACAAATTTATAGGTATTTGTAGTGAACGCAAGTAAAATAGGGGGAAATCGCCTATTTTGTTAATAACTCGGAGCGTTTGTTGATAAAGTAGGGCTTTTTTTACGTTTCTCGCAGCCCAATGATAGCGGGACTTCACGACATATGTGCCGATTTTGACAATTCAAGACCGTTCAATACTTCATGGGTCTTCATTCTTCGCTTGCCCGGCAACTGTATTTCAAGTAGTTCGATAAAGCCATTTCGAACGGCGACCATTAGTTTCTTTTTTGTGGCGATAACATTGCCTATCTTATGGTTGTGAACTTCTTTCCTTTTAACGGTTTTGTATATTTTCAAAAACGATCGGTTGTCCCCGTCCACGAGTGTGGTCCAGGCCGTAGGGTAGGGGCTAAGTCCTCTAACATGGTTATGAATGTCGTTCAACGAACTGTTCCAATCGATTTCGCAAGTGTCCCTATGAATTTTATGCGCTTGTTTTAATTTGCCCTTGGGCATTTGTTTTTTCGCCTTGACATCTCCATGTTCGATTGCCTTGACGGTCTTGATTACCAATTCGGCCCCCAAGGCCATTAACCTATCATGTAGGGTGCCCGCGGTATCATCATCGGTAATTTCACATTCTTCTTGCAGGATGATTTCGCCCGTATCGATTTTGTCGTCGATAAAGAATGTAGTTGCCCCTGTTTTGGTTTCCCCGTTGATTATGGCCCAATTGATGGGTGCGGCGCCCCGATAATCGGGAAGCAATGAGGCATGAAGGTTAAAAGTGCCGTATTCGGGCATCGACCAGACAGTTTTCGGCAACATTCGAAAGGCGACGACGATTTGGAGGTTTGCCCGCAACGACCTTAATTCTTCCAAAAACTGTTCGTTCTTGAGGTTGGTCGGTTGTAGAATTTTGAGTCCTTTCTCTTTCGCGAACGTTTTTACCGCCGACTCTTGCAATTTTCTGCCACGACCGGCAGGCCGGTCCGGAGCAGTAATTACCCCGACAACTTCGTATTCGTTTTCGCATAGCTTGGCCAAAGTGGTCACTGCGAACTCCGGAGTTCCCATAAAAACTATTCGCAATTTTTTATTCACGGTCAATGCAATATTGGTTTTTAGTGTTTATAGTGATTTCCCCATCTTCTAGGAGTTGTCTTAAAATTGTAAGCACAATCTTTTCATCTTCCGAGATCAATGTGTTCAATTCCCTTGATGACAGTGCGTTTTCATTTAAAAAGTTCAAGATCTTTTGCTGCACAGTGTGGAACGACCTTTCATCCGCAATTTCTCGTGTTTGGCAAGCATCGCAAACACCACATTCCTTTTTGGACTTCTCGCCAAAATACCTCAAAATTTGAAGGCTTCTGCATATTTGGTCATTATGCACATAAGAAAGCATACGCTCCAAATTATCGATTTTGATTCGATGACGTTCCTTGACCTTGGCGGCAAAGGTATTGATGGTACGGTCATCTTCCCTGGGAACTAAAAAAGTCAATTCAATGTCGCTATGTTTAGCCTTTAGATCTATTATTTCGTCTTTATGTAATCCTTCAAGGGCATTTATTACCTGAGCTTCTTGAACCCCGACTTTTTTTGCGACCAACACGGTATTGATTTTCGTGTCATGATCAAAAATACCTCCGTACGTCCGTAATAGGGCCTGTGCAATCATCGCTTTTTCATGATTGGATTCCAAATAACTGAAGATTTGGTCTTTATCGGCCAAAAAACGGACACTTGTCTTTTTCGAAAAAGATTCTGAAAGCGCAATGACCGAATGCTGATCTAAAATTTTCAACGCATTGTAAGCCAATATCGGATTAAGGCCATATACCGCGCAGAATTCATTGAAGTTGAGTTGAAACGTTTCGTTTACTCCTTCGTTATATGCGATTTGAAAATAGTTGTTTAGCTTCTTGTAGGTCAATTTGAGAAATTCCGTGTCGGGCTGGGTTTTCAGAAATTGATTTCTTGCAAGCTCGATGTCGCTTTGGTTGGTCAATATAATGGCTTGTGCAGGTAATCCATCCCTTCCCGCCCTTCCTGCTTCCTGGAAGTAGTTTTCGATGCAATTGGGTATTTGATAGTGTACGACAAGTCCGACATCCGATTTATCGATGCCCATACCAAATGCGTTCGTGGCCACCATGGTTTGCACCTTGTTTTCAAGCCAGAGTTTAAGACGTTCTTTCTTTTCGATTTGCGTATTACCACCATGGAAATAAGCTGCTGAACAACCACTCCTGTTCAAAAACAGGGATAGTTCTTGGGCCATTCTTCGCGTTTGCACATAAACAATGGCACTTTTTTCCAGCTCTGAACAAAGCTGTTTGAGCTGATAAAGTTTATCTTCTTTTTGAAGGACCTTGAAAGCAATGTTGGTCCGTTCGAACGAATCTTTTACTATAAGTGGGTCGATGAATTTCAGATTATCGCAAATGTCCGCTGCAACTTGGGCAGTAGCGGTGGCCGTAAGCGCGATCATCGGCGTTTCGGGCAATAATCCCCTGAGCTTGGCACAATCGAGGTAGGCCGGTCTGAAATCATGGCCCCAATGCGATATACAATGTGCCTCGTCGATCGCGATCAGGTTGACGCTCATCTGTTCGATACGGGTTTGGACCAACTCTTGTTGTAATCTTTCCGGTGATAGATAGAGAAATTTGTAATTGCCATAAAGGCAGTTGTCCAATAGTTTGTCCACTTCATCAAAAGGAATTCCCCCGGTCAATGCGATTGCCTTGATACCTTTCTTTTTAAGGGCATCGACCTGATTTTGAATCAATGCCACCAAAGGAGAGATTACGATACATATTCCCTCTTGTGCCATTGACGGCACTTGGTAACAAAGCGATTTTCCACCACCGGTCGGCATGAGTCCCAAGACATCCTTTCCATCGAGTATTGCTCGGATGATTTTTTCTTGGGATCCCCGAAAATTGGCATACCCCCAATAGTGGCTTAATATTTCTTTCGGATTTTTGATCGTTGTCACCTACTTGATATTTTGAAGAATAAACTCGATACGTTCGGCGACACTCGACTTAGGTACCTCGATCACATCGTAGTCGAAGTCGCGATAGGTGTTGAGCAAACATTCACTTATTTTTAAGGCATCTTCATAGCTTTCGAAGCGTTCCCCATCCTTTACGAAAATATCCTGCCACATGGGCAATAAAAAAACCTGGTCATAACGGTTTTTCTTGACAATCGATGAGAAATCATCAGGGGTAGGCTGATCGTAATGATCCATGTAGGCGAGAACATCGGGCATGCCTCTATCAAAAAAAACCATGGCCTCGCTTTGGTTAAGCGCTTCTTCAAAATGGTTTAGTCTCGCCGAAAGTATTTTCGTGTTGAAATCCAACGGATTTGCCACGGAAGCAATCGGATTTGTACCATAATTTGTCAATTCTCCCTTGTTTTTTGCTTTATGGGTCATTTGGCGAATGACCTCGGGATAGCAAAAATAACCGGCATTTTGCATTTCCTCGATCAAGGAGGTCTTTCCCGTACTCGGACCACCGGTAATGACAATTCTTTTTTGCATTCAAATGAAATCGTTTCCCCAGCAAAAGTAATCAATAGGCAAGGATTATAAAACCGGTGCGAAGCCCTATATTTGTCATAAATTTGATACATGGCCCAAGAAAATACCGAAGAATTCTACACAAGACTGAAAGAACAGTTAGAGGAAAGTACCAAATGGCCTTCGAATTATCTATATAAGTTCATCGTACCGACGGATGGGGAAAAAATAGCGGAAATCCATACTATTTTTGATAACACTGGCGCGGTGATTGAATCGAAGCAATCCAAAAAAGGAAAATATACCAGCATTTCGATAACGGTGAACCTTAAAAATGCCGATGCTGTAATCGCAAAATATAAGGAAGTCGGTATGATAGAGGGAGTAATATCCCTATAAACTGGTAATTGACATATAATTTTGTTAATTTGCCACCGTTATAGAGGTACACTTCCCGATTAATATTACATAAAACCTTTCAATTTGAATTTAGTAGAAAATTTAGAGTACAATACGGAGCGTCCACACCTTATTATTCCAGAGTATGGACGGCACTTTCAGAAAATGGTGGACCACGCCGTTTCGATCGCCGATAGGGATGAGCGCAACAAAGTCGCCAAAGCCATAGTCGATGTGATGGGAAATCTACAGCCCCATTTGCGGGACGTACCCGATTTTCAGCACAAGCTATGGGACCAACTTTTTATAATGTCGGATTTCAAATTGGATGTAGATTCTCCCTTTCCGATTACTTCAAAGGAGGTTTTGATGCAAAGGCCCGAACCTTTGGAATATCCGCAGAACCATCCAAAATACCGTTTTTACGGTAATAATATCAAACGTATGATCGATGTTGCCGTAAAGTGGGAAAAGGGTGATATGCGCGACGGATTGGAATATGCGATCGCCAACCACATGAAGAAATGCTACCTTAACTGGAACAAGGATACCGTCGATGACAATGTTATTTTCAAACACCTTCTTGAACTGAGCCAAGGTCAGATAGACCTTACTGGCGAGAATCTTACCGAAAGCGGTCAATTTCTAAAAAATCGCGTCGCCAAGAACCAAAGATCGAATAGCGGTAAGAAAAATCAAAGAAACAATAATCGCGGTAAGAAGCGGTACTAATATCCTCCATCCTACATGGGTACATTCAAAATCGAAGGCGGTCACAAACTTTCAGGTGAAATTACGCCGCAAGGAGCCAAGAATGAGGCCTTACAAATTCTATGCGCCGTACTTTTAACGGAGGAAAAAGTAACCTTGGGCAACATTCCCGATATCGTCGATGTCAATAAACTGATTTCCCTTTTAGAGGATCTGGGCGTAAAGATCCAAAAAAAGGGTAAGGGTACTTATACATTCAAGGCCGATGATATCAACCTCGGTTATCTGCAGTCGGACCAGTTCAAAAAAGATGGTGCAGGGCTAAGGGGGTCCATTATGTTGGTGGGGCCGCTTTTGGCACGCTTTGGAAAAGGGTACATACCCAAACCCGGTGGCGATAAGATCGGCCGTCGCAGACTTGATACGCATTTCGAGGGTTTTATAAAACTAGGGGCAAAATTCAGATATAACAAAGAAGAACATTTTTACGGTGTCGAGGCCAAGAAGTTAAAGGGTGCCTATATGTTGCTCGATGAGGCATCGGTCACCGGAACGGCCAATATCGTTATGGCCGCGGTACTAGCCGAGGGAGAAACAACAATTTACAACGCGGCCTGTGAGCCTTATCTTCAGCAATTGTGCAAGATGCTCAATCGAATGGGCGCCAAAATCTCTGGAATTGGATCTAACCTTTTGACCATAGAAGGAGTAGATCGCCTGGGAGGTACCGAACATAAGATGCTTCCCGATATGATCGAAATCGGAAGTTGGGTAGGTCTTGCCGCGATGACCAAAAGTGAACTGACCATTAAAAATGTCAGTTGGGATGATTTGGGTGTCATTCCCACAACGTTCAAGAAACTCGGTGTTCAATTGGAACGAAGGGGCGATGACATCTATATACCCGAACATAAGAACGGTTACGAAATACAGAATTATATCGACGGATCTATTCTTACCATTGCAGATGCCCCTTGGCCCGGACTGACACCGGACCTCTTGAGTATCATCTTGGTAATGTCGACCCAAGCCAAAGGCGAGGTGATAATCCATCAAAAAATGTTCGAGAGCCGTTTGTTCTTTGTCGACAAATTAATCGATATGGGGGCAAAGATTATTCTTTGTGATCCACACCGTGCCACTGTAATCGGACACGACTTCAAATCGACGCTGAAGGCGACCACTATGGTTTCGCCTGATATCCGTGCAGGAGTTTCGTTATTGATTGCTGCCCTATCTGCTAAGGGAACTTCGACGATTCATAACATCGAGCAGATCGATCGGGGTTATGAAGATATTGATACGCGCCTGCGCGCAATTGGCGCCAAGATTACAAGGGTGTAGTATTAAAGATTAATCGAAAATTATATCTTCGATTTCAATTTTTTCGTCCGCCTTGAAATCATACAACGTTAATCTTCTAAGGGTATAATAATCAAGCCAGAATTTCTCCAGTGAATCGAGGTAATCGACTACGGCTTTATCCTTTTCGGACTGGGCAATGTTTAAGTCGGTAATGGTAATCTTGCCAAGTACATAGCGTTTTTTGGTAATCTCGTATCGTTTGAGAGCAATTTCTTTGGCTGTTTCTGAGGTTGCCAAGAAGTCTCTTTGGCTTGACCAATTCAAAGTATGTAGGAATATCTCTTGCTCAAAAGCTTGTTTTTCCTGTTCGATATCGTTTTTAACGAGATCAAGATCGGCCTCCGCCATTTTCCGTCTCGATTTGGTCACTCCCCAATCGAAAATTGGTAGCCCAACGGAAAGCGAAATATTTTGTTGTTGGTCATAATCTTGAAAAAGCGTAGCATATTCATCAGAGCGATTATTGAGTCCGAAATTTGCATATACATCTACTTGCAGCCGATTGGTCCCTTTTACTTCTGCCAATCGCTGTTCGGCTTCCAACCTTCGACGCCTGAATTCGATGACCGATTTTCTATTGTCTTGGGCCTCTGTCAAGGCTCTGTCCAAGTTAACAACAAAATCTTCTAATTTTTCCGGTACCTCAAGTTCGATTGATTCGGTATCCAACTCGAGATAGCGCGCCAGATCTTGTGAAGTCTTTTTTAACAAAATAGTATTTGTGGTAACATTGTTCTGCGATATTAAATGACTTAATTCTATCTGTAACAGCTCATTTTCGGCAATCTTTCCAATTTTAAACCGTCCTTTTGTAATCTGTAGCAAGGTGTCTTGATTGGATAGATTTTTTTTTGCGATGTCCAAAGAGACCTGGGCCTTTAACAATCCAAAATAAAGCCTGCAGGTGGTTAAAGAGATATCTTCAAGATTTTCGATAATATTTCGCTTCGATTCCTCATAACGTAAGGGTTCGATTTTACGCTGCCATTTATAGGGATTATAAAACAGTGAATTTTGAAAATAGTTGATCGAAAAGGGCACTACGGAATAATTAGTCGCCTCCTGAGCACCAAAACGGTCAACTCTATCAAGTCTGCTTAGAATGGAAAATGCCCCTCCTGTAAAGGGCACTTTTTGTTCAAGCCTCAAACGCGCATCAATAATCGATTGATTTTGGTTTACGAAAATATCCTGACCTTCATCGTTGGTTATTTTGGTGATAGAGTTTGTGTAGGACGGCAATGTTGCACTCAAACTCAACTGTGGTAAAAAGTCGGCTTGATAGTTTCTATATCTCCAATAGCCCGAACGGTATGTATTTACTGCCCTGACATATTCAGGTGATTTTTTCTGTGCTATTTTAATGGCCTCTTCCAATTTTATTTTTTGAAACTGGCCATAGTTGTAAACGTGTGAAATCAAAAACAGGAAAAATAGAATTCTTCTCATTTGTTTTGTGTTAATCAATACTAAAATAACATGTTGACCATGACTTCGAGTATTTGGCCTATTCATGTCTAATCGCCTCTATCGGATTTTTGTTGGCGGCAGATTTTGCAGGCAAAACCCCGAAAGCCAACCCTATAAAAGTAGCCACTAGAAAAGACAGCAGAATAGAGCCCATCGAGACTATGGTCTCGATATCGGTAGCGAGCTCCAGTATGTACGATGCCACTATCCCCAAAATACAGCCAATGATTCCACCACTCAGACTTATCAAAATGGATTCGGATAAAAACTGCATGATGATATCTTGCTTAGTGGCTCCGATTGCTTTCATAATACCAATTTCTTTGGTCCGTTCCAAAATTGAGGCCAACATGATATTCATGATACCTATGCCCCCAATCAATAGCGATATCCCCGCAATTATGCTTAAAACTATGTTGAAAATCTGTTTCGTCTTTTGTTGCTGTTTCAATAAATTGATTGGAATCGTAATTTCAAAATCAAGCATACCGTTATGTTTTCGCCTAAGCATTTTGCTGACGACCTCTGCCGTGGCCTTCAACTCATTCGAATTATTGACTTGAATGGTAAGTTTGTCAATTTGGTGGTAGTTTCCCCTTGGTTTTCTCTTTTTAGGGCCATTATCGTTACCGCTTATCACTATTATTCCGCCGCCCCCAAGGTCTAGGGGTTGATCACTAATTATTTTGCGATCTCTATAGCGCACCAAAAATGTTTTTATCGGTATGTAAATATCTTGGTTAAGATCTCGGATACCTAAATTTTCCTGGGCTGTTTCCGAAATCAATTTCTCCTCGATAATTCCTATAACTTTTAGCCAAACATCTTTTACTTTAATGTTTTTGCCCAATGCGTTTTCACCTGTGAACAGTTTCTTTGCTACCTTTTCACCAATTATGCATACGGGCATAGCGTTTACCGCTTGTACTTCGGAGAAATTTTCTCCTTGGCCAATGTGAACATTTGAAGTTTCGAAAAACGAATTGGTAACCCCGATTATTTTAACCGGGCTTTGTCTTCCCTTTTTTATCATATAAGTTTCCATGATAATTTCAGGGCTGAGTTTTTTTACCGTCGAAATGTTTTTTTGTATACTTTCTACATCCAACAGGTCTAGTCCTTTGGAAAATCGTATAGTTTCCGTTGCACCATCTTCTTCTTCCGAATCGGATTCATTTTCATCGGCTTCATCCGGTATTGGAGTCACAACAATGTTGTTAACGCCCACCAATTCTAATTGTGCCAAAATCTCTTGTTCGGCACCTTTGCCAATGGCAAGCATTGTAATTACGGCGGCGACACCAAAGATTATTCCAAGGGCGGTTAGAAAAGTACGCACCTTATTCGCCATGATCACACGAACGGCCTCGGAAAAATTCGACTTTAATGTCTCTAAGAAAATTTTATTGGTCATGTAAGCTTATCTTATCTGAGCAATACCTTTGTCTTCTAACCCGTCAGGCTTGCTCAAATAGACCACATCTTTTTCGGATAATCCTTTTTCGACTATAACCACGTCTTCATTCGAATCACCAAGTTCGATTTGTTTTTTATCAATAGAAAACCCAGAATTGATATATACGTAACTAATGGAATCTTTCGAGAATACCGCTTCCAATGGTATCATCAATACATCTTCTTCTTTTTTGATCAGAATACGATTCGACGTTGTCATACCGGGACGAATATTCGTATTGGATTCATTTAACTTTATCAATACTTGAAAAAGCTTAATGTCAGATCCCCTTTTGTTTTCACCTACATTGGCAACACTTGTTACAACGCCTTCAACTGTAATGTCCGGAAAAGCGTCAAAGCCGACAGCAACTGGCTGTCCTTTTTTAATCTTTCTTACATCGACTTCATTGGAGTATGTCTTTGACTCCATTTTAGTCAAGTCGGGGAGAGTGGCTATGGTTAGGTCCCAAGCGTTTATATCGGATCCGACCTTCTTTTTACTTCCATCCCAATTTTTGGCATAAGTGACCATACCACTTGAGTTCGAATGAATTGTGAAAGATGCTTGAAGGGCAATTAGGTCGTCTAGCTTCGTTTGATTTTTTGAAACTTCGGTGCCGACTTCGACCATCTTGGCGATGGCCTTTCTTTTCTTGATAGCATAATCTTCTTTTTTTTCTTTTAAATCACGTTCGGCCCGTTCAATTTTTATTTCCAGTTGCTTTATGGTCGCCGGTGACTCATAAATAGATTGTTCCAACTCAAGTTTATCTTCTTCAATGTTGAATTGAATATCTTTTATCGCTGTTCTTTCTTGCTTTAATGTCAATGTAGTATCTAACTGTTCTTGTAGAAATTTTGACTCGGCACTTTCTAAACTTAATCGGGCATCAATGATTTGTTCGTTCACAGGTGATGGGTCAAGTCTGCCAACGTAGTCTCCTTCAGCGACCACGGTACCCTCAGGGATCAAGTCTTGAATCTTGATATTATTCAATCTGAATTTGCGAAGATTCGATGGACCATCTATATTTTTGAGGCTCGTTGATTGTGCTTCCCCAGAAATTATTACCTCGCTTAAGAATTCCCCCCTAGTGACTTCAGCTGTAATCGCAACATCTTCTTCTGAATCAGAACTGAAATAGAAAAAACCGAAAATCAAAAGCAAAACTGGGATGCCGATTAAAAGAAGTCTTTTTTTATTCATTGTTGGTTGGGTTTTGAATTCTAAAACTAGTTAAATTGACACATCAAAAACTATACCTTCTGTTATTTTTTTCTTAATCTTTGAAAGAAAAAAGGTACACCGTACGATTGTGCAGAACCCTTTTAAGCACTTTTTTAAAAACCATCTTATACGGTACTTATTTCTCCATCAAGCTTCCATCAGGGTAAAGTGCGAACCGACCTTTTTTCCTATCATGTACGTTGTCGGGGTAGGGCCAAGGCCAACCACCGAATTGCGTAAGGCCATATTCTTTCATCGTTGCCCGGATCTCTTCTTGGGTATTCATCACAAAAGGTCCGTGCTGAACCACTGGTTCACCGATAGGCTTGCCTTGCAGTAATATAAAATGGGCGGATGTTCCACTGGTTTTGATCGTAAGTTCTTTTGAGGCATCAAGTTCGATTCCGTGGTTTTGGGTAATTGCGCTGCCGGAAATTTCGATTTCCGAACCTTCGTAAAAGTATAGATTACGCGATACCGATGATTTAGCCGCTGGCAGTACATAGGTACTATTCGGTTCGATATGAATATTCCATATCGCTACTTCGTTCGCTTTGTCGGCAGCCCATGAATCGGGTGCGGGATCAGGTGCTTGGGCACCCCTATAATTACCTGCGATGATTTTGATTTTTGCATTTTCTTCCTGCATTATGGGAATGTCCTCATGCCAGAGCATTTTAAAATGCGGGTCGACGAATTTTCCCGAAGATGGCAAATTCAACCAAATTTGGAAAAGTTCCAACGGATTCTCTTGATCCTGATGCAACAAGGGAAACATTTCGGAATGTTGTACGCCGCGGCCGGCGGTCATCCATTGTACGTCACCCTGACCGAACCTTCCGGCCGCGCCAAGGGAATCGGAATGGTCACAAAACCCCTTGTTCACGATAGTTATCGTTTCAAAGCCCCGATGCGGATGATACGGGAAACCGGGAATTGTCGTGCCATGGTACATGCGCCATCCATCCTTGATGACAAAATCATTGCCAAGATTGCGCCCCTCGAGCGAATCGACCGGGCCCATTTGTTCGTTCCCTTTGGGATAATGGTCCAAATGATATACGGAAAACAAAAAAGGATCTTGGGTCTGCCAAGGGAAGCCCAATGGGAAAACGGATTTTACGGGTGTGCTCATGTTTTTAGACTTTAAGAAGTTGGTACTAACTTTTTAGTGTTTTGAAACTTTCATGGGACGTTAGTTAATGCGACAGTTTTAAATATTCTGTCCGAATGTCAATAGGTTATTGTCCGGGTCAAGAAGTGAAAACTCCTTTTGTCCCCAAGGTTTGATTTCCAATTTTCCATTCGGATGAATTTCTGTCCGTTTTTCCAATAATGATTTATAAAAATCGTCGACATTATCGGTTCGAATATAAACCTGTCCATAATTTTCTTTAGGCTTAAGGTTTTTAAATTCAAAGAAATGAATTTGAATTTGGTCTTTTTCCATCATTAAATAGTCGTCAAAGTCAGCATTTCCAAATTCTTTAAACCCTAATTGATTTAAGTAATACGCTCGAGTAATACTCTTGTTTCGCATTGGTAATTTTGGGTTGATGTCTGTGAGCATATGAATCTATATTTAAATTTTTAATGCGCTATTTTTCGTGGTTTGGTTCAATTCAACCCATTTGTTTTGACGAAGTATTCCTTCCGTAATAAGGTATTGGGCCGTGGCATAGGTACCCATAATCCAAACATGTGCCCATGGCACATCAAACTTGAACATGTTAATGGCGAGAATGCTATCGGAAGCGACAAAGAACAGGGCGCCAATGAACACCCAAAGAAAACTTGAAGACGGCACTTTGCCAATTCGTATCAATGCCGTGCCCGCCATAAAAAGAATACCGAGCACATAAATGACAACCGGATAGGTCAACGCTTTCAGATCGTCCTTTAAATAAAAGAACAGGGCCATGCCAATAGCAATGAGAATCATCAAGACGCCATATATATAAATGGGGAGCTTCTTATTTCTCCTTTTTAGAAAAATGGCCCCATAGGTAAGATGTGCCAATAGAAAAGAGACTAGCCCAAGTATAAAAAACTGATTTGATCGGTTATCAAAGAGCAAGAAAATATCGCCCATCAACGATAGGGACAAAGCAGCCAGCATTAAATAGTAGGAGCTTTTTGAGAGATGTTTGGCATTTATGGAAAAATAGACCAACAACGAAAGCAGTATCAACGGTTTGGTGACAAGTCGATATTTCGAATCGCCTATATTTCCTACTAGAATATCCAAGATAACAATAACGAAAAAGAACCACCTAAAAACGGATGCCGAAAAAATCTTGGTCATTTGGAATTTTCGGGAAGTTGTTCACGGTATTCTTCACGGACTTCGCTGTTATTGGCAAAGCATAGATTCAGATTGTGCTTCGTTTTAGCACGAACCTTGTTATGTTCCTTCGGCTTATCGGGTTGATTCATTTTTACATTTTGACCTGCATTCGAAACTATCCCTGAAATGCTATAGCATTATGGGTGCCATCGCAATACGGTTTGTTTTCGGAAGCTCCACAACGGCAAAAAGCGGTTATACGCTCCTTTTCTTCTTTGTTGCCTTCCGTATCGATAACCTCAAGATTACCATGGACCAATAGCGGTCCGTTTTTCCGCATTTCAATTTTTGTTGTCATTGTTGTTTCTTTTTGTTCAGTAGTGTTCCCTTGCTGGTAGCTTAATGCCCCAGACGGGCATTTGGTTATCTGGGCTTTTAATTCCTCGATAGAGGCATGTTCCGGGGTAATCCACGGTTTTGCCTTTGGGTCATAGACATTCGGAAGTTCTTTGACGCAAATCGCGGAATGAATACATAGTTTAGGCTTCCAGACGATTGTTAGGTCGTCTTTTTTATATTTTTTGATGATTTCCCGTTCCATTTTAAACTGTTTATTAGTTTTTCCCGATAGGTGGAGGCCCATCGATCATGGGCTCGTAAATCTCGTTACCCTTACGTTGTTTGAATTCTTCGATTACCTTCGTCCTCAACTTCGCGTCTTCGAACAGATCGACCGCAGTAAGTCCGAGTGCTTTGGCCGCATGTAGCATCCCCTTATGACCAATCGACATTCCGCCACAGGCGACTACCGCCCACGAATGCCATGGGGTGTCATAAGGTGCAACGGAAACACCGAGATTGATATTGGGTACGTTCCAGCTTACATCGCCGACATCTGTAGATCCGCCACCGGCATTGGGGTCGGTTTCCTTGAATGGCTGTACATCACCTGACATGCCGACTTCGGGTTTTCCGGTCGCTTTTTGGATTGCTTTTCCAAAGGCCGTTTCCTCTTCCGTATAGGTTATTGGGCCGAGCAATTCAAGGTTTTTTTGCATGATCAATCCACCTTCTCGATTGACCAAAGTTTCATAAATACCAGACACCAAACTGACCTTGTAATCAACGTTTGCCATAATTGCCGCACCTTCGGCCATAGCTTTTACCCGTTCATAGGTCGGTAACATTTTGGCACGTTTCGGATCGCGCACCCGAACCCATAATCGGGCATAGTCGGGCACAACGTTAACGACTTGACCACCGTCTTGAATATGATAATGGATACGAGAAGTAGGTAAAATATGTTCGCGATAGTAGTTGATTCCCGTGGTATAGAGTTCCAAGGCATCGGAAGCACTACGACCGTTCCACGGATCCATGGAGGCATGCGCCGCTTGACCTTGAAATTCCACGATAAAATCGATCAACGATAGACCCGACTGTTGATCGGCCTCAATGGTCGATCCCGGATGCCAGCTTAAATTCACATCGACATCGTTCCAAAGCCCCGCTTTTACCATCCATACTTTTGCAAAGAATTTCTCTTCGGCGGGCGTGCCCAAAAATTTAATGGTACCCGTTATTTTTCCTTCGTCCATCAATTCTTTGATGGCGATCGCAGCCCCCAAACTTGCCGTACCGAACATATTATGACCACAGCCATGACCTGCCGCCTCTTCATTCAAAGGTTCTTTAGTGGGAACCGTTTTCTGTGACAATCCCGGTAGGGCATCGAATTCGCCCAAAATACTGATAACGGGTTTTCCAGAGCCATAGGTGGCCGTGAAGGCTGTCGGAATTTCGGCAACGCCGCGTGTTACCTTGAATCCGTTTTTTTCGGCATAGTTCGCCAATATTTCAGCGGACTGATGTTCATCGAAAGCGGTTTCGGCCAGTGCCCAAATCGAATCACTGATTTTTATCAACTCGGTCTTATGTTTTTCTACCGATGCAATAACGGCTTTCTTGTTGTTCGTCAGTTTTTGGGCCGATGCCGAAATACAAAAAAGAGTTAAAGCGCCTAAAAAGATTGTTTTTTTCATGCTGGATTTCTGAATTAGCTGTTTTGTTCTATTGTGACCCCGTTCCCGTTTTGAATTCTTTTGTACATACTTGAAGGGAGTCTTGTAAATATAATGTTTTCTGTTCGTAGTAAGGGCCAATGAATGTTGGTCAGGTATCGTGCATTTGGTCGAGTTTGACTTGAAATATGCAATAATAACCCTTTTTAGAGGTTAATTATCAAATAGTTATACTGAACAAAATCGAATAAACCAAATCTTCGCTTTTGTTGTATGCAATGTGCTTAAATTTTTTATGATTGACCCGAATATTCCCAAAAAGAACGATGTTGGCCATATCCATACCGCATACGGCAAAGCTGAATTAAACTTAATCAGATGAAAAGTACATATCGAATACTGGCAGTGTTATCCGCAGGTATGATTTTTATGGCATGCAGCTCGACCAATAGGTTGACCATGGGCGCTACCGAACCGGCGCGCATCACCATTCCGTCGGATGTTATGAAAATAGGGATCATCAATAGAAGTATCCCTTCAGAAGAAAATAGTGCATTGGACAAAATCGATAAGATTTTATCCTTGGAAGGTCTTAAGCTGGATAAGGAAGGTGCCGAGGCGGTCGTTTCAGGTGTTCAAGACGAGCTAACACGTTTTGAGCGGTACGAGCGTGTGGACATTATCGAAGCTGCCGATTTATCGCGAAAGGGATTGAGTGTTTTTCCGGCAGCTTTGAGCTGGGAACATGTCGAGCGCATTTGTGAGGAGAACGATGTCGATCTTTTGATTTCACTCGAATTTTATGATACCGATACGAAGGCCAATGCCGATGCCATAATGGTTGAAGTACCCAATAATTTTGGGATAAAGGCCAAAGTTCCGCATACTAGGATAACTTTGAATACCGTAATCAAGAACGGTTGGAGGGTTTATTACCCCGCTACCAAGGATATCTTGGACGAAATAGCTTCCAACAATTATGTAACTTCAACAGGCCAGGGAATCAACCCGGTCAAAGCCGTGGAAGCCGTAATTGGCAGAAAAGAAGCCGTGTTGCAGAACAGCACTTATATCGGCAACCTATACGGGTTGGATACAAGGCCAAAAAACCGCAGGGTTTCAAGGGATTATTTCGTTTCAGGAACGGATAATTTTGTTGTGGCCAAAAGAAGGGCCCAAACAGGCGATTGGCAGGGTGCCGCACAACTTTGGGAACAAGAAGTCGGCAATCCCAAAGGAAAGATTGCCGGAAGGGCCTGCTATAACATGGCGATCATAAACGAGATTAACGGTGATTTGGATGCAGCTATGGAATGGGCTTCTAGATCATATGCCGACTATGACATAAGAGAGGCACTCCGCTACATCAATATTTTGAAAAATAGAATGAACGATGAGCGTAGGGTAGAACAGCAATTGTCCAAATGACGTAGACAGGTAAGAATTAAGAATAATGATAATAAGAGGCGCTTGCTATTTTAGTTAAGTGCCTCTTTGTATATTTTCAGACAGCGTTCGCGGGCCAACTTATGGTCCACCATCTTTTCAGGGTAAGTCAATTCTTGAAGTTCGGGCACCCAATTATTGATGTACTTCTTTTGTTTATCGAATTTATCCACTTGGGTCATCGGATTGAATATTCGAAAATAGGGGGCAGCATCGACACCACTACCTGCCGCCCATTGCCAGTTACCGACATTGGCGCTCATATCATAGTCCAATAGTTTTTCGGCAAAATAAGCCTCTCCCCAGCGCCAATCGATTAAAAGGTGTTTGCATAAAAAACTTGCCGCCAGCATGCGTACCCGATTGTGCATATACCCCGTTTCATTAAGTTCACGCATACCGGCATCTACAAGGGCATATCCAGTTTGGCCTTCACACCATTTCTTGAACTCGGCCTCGTTGTTTCGCCAAACTATTCTATCGTATTTCGGTTTAAACGATTTCGTTGCCGTATGCGGGTAATGCCAAAGAATCTGCATAAAAAACTCGCGCCAAATCAATTCGTTCCAAAAAGTTTCGTTTTTAGCGGCGATTGCTTTTTTCATTATTTCTCGTACGGATACCGTACCAAAGCGTAAATGTGGCCCCAACCGCGACGTACCATTTTCTTGGGCCGGATAATTTCGGGTGTTCTCATAGTTCGAAATAAGTTCGGGTAAAACGGTATAATCATGGACTTTGATATGCGAATTTTCGAATCCGATTTCTTGAAGTGTTAGGTTCGGCAACTGAGTATTCTTAATCAAGTTGTCAAAATATGCTTCCGTATTGTAGGGCCTTAAATCTCTTTCAGGATTGAATTTTTCCTTCCATTTGTTCTTATAGGGCGTATATATGACATATGGGTCTCCATCGTGTTTGATGACTTCGTTTTTTTCAAAAATGACCTGGTCCTTGAAAGTTCTGAATTCAACACCCTTGTCGGCTAGCAATTCTGCTATTTCCTTGTCCCGCTTTCGCGCATAAGGTTCGTAATCATGGTTTGTATAAACGGCCTGAATATCATGGTCAATGGCAAGTCTGCGAAATACATCCCCGGGATTACCATAATAAGACGCAATTGAACTGTTGTGTTTCTCTTGGAGCTCCTTCTGAAGATTTCGTAATGTCAGATGTATAAAGGAAACACGGGCATCTTTTTTTGGTAATTTTTCCAGGATTACCGAATCGAATATAAAAATCGGCATTACCGGATGGTCATCCAGCAATGAATTATAAAATCCAACATTATCGTTAAGGCGTAAATCCCTTCGAAACCAAAAAATGGATATTTTATCCGACATGATTATGAATTATGATGCAAAAATACAGGTAATAATGTATACCATATTTATGATTGCCAAGAAGAACAATAGCTTTTTCTCAGGAAACTTAACCTTTTGTAAATCAGATAATAAATCTAATGACATGGTGTATTGTCCTTACTTTTTGTAAATTGGAGTTTAATTTTCAGGTATGTCCCAAACGCTGAATATCTTTTTTTTCTTTTTAATGGGTATGGCGATGTGTTACGCCCAGTATGAAACCAATGAGCTTGGTCAAATGCCAGAAGGCACCTTTGAAACTTCGGGATTGATTTTTATTGACGGCAAAGCAGTTACTCACAATGACTCGGGCAATGACGCCTTACTTTATGAAATCGATACGACCACCGTACAAATTACGCGCACAGTTGCTGTTTCGAATGCCGAGAATATTGACTGGGAAGATATTGCCCAAGACGATGAATTCATTTATATAGGCGACTTTGGTAACAATGATGGAAGTCGTCAGGACCTGAAGGTTTATCGTATCTCCAAGCAAGATTATGGTTCTATGGAAACGGTCGCTGCGGAGCAGATTAATTTCAGTTATGAAGATCAAGTTGATTTTGCTGCCGAGGGTAATAGTGATTGGGATGCTGAGGCCTTGTTTGGTTTTGGCGATGAACTGATAGTTTTGACCAAACAATGGAAAAGCAATGGAACAGTAGCCTATTCTTTTCCCAAGACACCGGGAACCTATATTGCCGGCAAGTTGGATAGTTATGAAGATATCGGACTTGTCACCGGGGCGGATTATAATGAAACCACAAAATTGTTATCGATTATCGGTTATTCCCAGACACTATCTCCTTTTGTCATTTTTGTAGAAGATGTTTCTCCAAATGGGATTTTCTTGGGAAGTGTAGAAAAAATTGCTCTTGATATAGGTTTTGCGCAAACGGAAGGAATCGTTCAAATCGAACCGGATAGGTTTTTGTTCTCTTCCGAATATTTTTCAAATGAAACTCCTAGTATCACCTCCGAGGCACGTCTTTTTTCCCTTAAAGTTGATGACACGACCATTATCGAAGAACCCGAACAACCCGAAGAGCCTACGGAAAATGAAGCGGATCAATTGATTTTGTTCAGGGAATTCGGTTCAGAAACCCTTAATTATCAGATAAATACAAACAAAAGGGTTTTGTCGATGACAATATTCGATTCGGCAGGGCGTCTAATACGGCAAGAAAAGCAAGTTAATCTTCCACCGGCAATCGATCTGTCGACAATGCCCTCTTCGATATATTACGTGACTTTTTATCTAGAAGGGGCAATTCTCTCCCGACCGTTTGCCCGATAGCCCTGTTCGTAGTTCTTATTTAAGTTTTAATTAACATTTAAGATTTCGATTTATACCTAGTTTTGAAAAAATTGAAAACTATAAACAAATGAAAAAATTAGTACTTCTTTTATGTCTAACAGTGGCTTCTTATACGGTTGAAGCACAGATAAATACTCCGGCGGCAAGCCCTGGGTCTACCTTGATTCAAAAAGTGGGATTGACCGATGTTACCGTAGAATATTCAAGACCTTCAATGAAAGGTAGGACTATCTTTGGTGACTTGGTGCCTTATGGTAAAGTTTGGAGAACCGGTGCGAACGCACGTACGAAAGTAACTTTCAGTCAAGATGTGACCATTGCCGGTAAACAACTTAAAGCCGGTAGTTATGCCCTTTTTACAAAGCCTGGTGAGTCTTCTTGGGAAGTTTTTTTCTATACGGAGACAGATGGGGGTGGTGCCCCACAAAATTGGGACGATAGTAAGGTTGCTTTGATGACTTCCTCGCCGATTATGAAGTTTCCCGAAGAGATGGCTGTAGAAACTTTTACGATTACTATCGATGATTTGACCGATAATAGCGGGGTCTTAGGTCTTTTATGGTCCAATGTATATGTGCCTATCAAGTTTGAAGTACCTACCGATGCCGTGGTTTCGGAGAATATTGACAGAGTGTTGAACGGGCCTGGCGCAGGGGATTACTATGCAGCCGCGGTCTATTACCTTAATTCGGGAAAGGATATTAATAAGGCCAAGACTTGGATGGATAAGGCAATGTCGATGACCGAAAAACCAGCATACTGGCAATTACGCCAACAATCTCTGATCTATGCCAAGGCTGGAGACAAAAAGGCTGCGATCGAAACGGCGAAAAAATCCTTGGCCGCTGCGACCGAGGCTGGTAATGATGACTATGTAAAAATGAATACCGACTCTTTAAAAGAATGGGGGGGTATGTAATCTTTCTTTGTCAAGCAAAATAATATTGAAAAGCCCTGATGATTGTTTTATCAGGGCTTTTTTGTTATTGAATGACTGTTAAAAGTACTTTCCAAATATCCTCGGGAATATTGGTTTTTACTTTTTGTGTCTTCATGGCAGCATCGTCATTTTCAAAAAGGGCAAGTGCCAATAGATTTTTTGGGTTCTCACTTTTCAATTTTGAAATCATGGGGGCGAGCTTATCTTGCCTGTCCAATTTTCGAAGGGCCAGTAATCCGAATAGGTGGTCTACATTGGCAACTGCAAGGTGGTCGTTGGAGTAATCGACTACGTTTTGGAGCAATTCTTTACTTTTATCCGTTTCCCCGATGGCTTCATAACTTACCGCCAAGACATAATCCTGTATTCTTTCGTCGGGTTCATAGGGCTTTCCGACCCCTATATTTTCTGGCCATTCCTTTGATTTTTCCAACACCGTTATTGCTGCCTTATATTTCTTTTTGGCAAATAATGTTCGGGCAACTCCCAAGTAGGCACGCTCGTATATCTTTCGACTTTCACTTGCATGCTCATAGGGCAAAACCTGTATTGTTTCCATAATCTTAATAACTTCAGAAAAATGTCCGGTGTTCAAGGCGGCTTTTGCATGGGCCAGTTCGATGTTATAATTTCGCCTGTACCTTTTGAACGCTTTTTTTGAAAGATTGTATGCCTCTTCATATTTTTCATTTTGTAAGAGGAATTGGATGTACTCTTCCCATATTTTCCAATCTGAAGGCTTTAGTTTCAGTGCTTTTTCATAATCTTTCGCGCGAACATCAAAACCGGCCTCTTTCATGAGTGCGGCCCTAAATCGATAAAATATATTGGAATCAGGGTCATTTTCAAGCCCTTTTAAAATGCTCTTGCCTTTTGCCTCTTGTCCTACGGCCAAAAAATTGTGTGCTAGATAGTGTTTTAATTTCCAACTATTGTTTTGACCAATGGCCCATTCCATAACAGGAAGTGTTTCCCTGCGATAGGGGAAAGTCAGATTGATATCCTTCCCAATGACGTCGTTTAGCAGTCGTCCACTTTCGTTCGGATCGGTATCTTTTTGTAGATATGCGGCCCAAAGTAGGTTTTTGACATTTTTTGTCCCTGGCAGTACCGAAAGCGCCTCGGAATCAAGGCCAAGTTGATGGTAACGTATTGCCAAATCCAACAGAGTTTCATGTTTGAACTCATTTTGGATGGTTTTCAAATCAATGGCTTTAGTTTCGTTAGAATTGCCATTTATTTTTATTCGCTCCAACTGGGCAAAATGGTTAAGAGGGTCTATTTTCAGAATCTCATCAATTTGAGAATTAAAATTATCCCTCTCGTTCTTGAACTTGGATACTTCCATTAAAACCTCCCTTGCATTGACATTGTAAGTGTTAAAGGCAAGTGCTTTTTCGGCATACGTTCTTGCACGTTCGTAATTCTTCTTTACTAAATAAATCTCCGCCATTTGGGCAAAAGAAACGGACCTGTATTTCATGTCCCGGGCTGCCCATCCTAACGATTCCAATGCATTCAAATGGTCATCGATTGCCCGATAGGCCAAGCCGGCCATGTAGTTGGCCGATGGGTCATAGGTATCCATTTTAAGTACCGTATTGGAAAATTTCAAAGCCATTTCGTAATCCGCCCTTCGATATTCAAGTTCGGCCAAACCGATTAGGCCTTTACGATGGGACGGATCCAAGATGATGAGTTCGGACAGTTTTTCACGGGCCAATGAAAACTCCCTAAATTCAATAGCTTCCAAACCTTCTTGCAATAATTTTTCCGATTCCGATATTTTCAGGTTTTCATCAGGATAAAATGGTCTTTTCAGGAGGTTTTCACCGCTATCATTGATATAACCAAGGTCGGTACCTTTTACGCGAACCTCGATTCTGTCATCCGGGACAGTAGTAAGTTTTGTTAAAAAAACACCCATTGGCTCCAGATTCAATGTTTTTTCCAGAACAATTTCATCATTTACCGTAACTAGTATCTCATTGTCCAATTTTTGGAGCGCATTGATGCCGATAAAGGTTTTTCCATTTTCGTATGTTACATTCAACACCCCTTCTTTCGAAGCATCTTTCATACCGCCGATTTCCTTGTAGGGAAACCAAATCTCGGACCAAGTATCCATAACATAAGGGTCAAAACCTACTTGGGTTATCGGGTTGGTATCTCTACCCGGGGAATATTGATCAAAAAGCCTTCCGGCCTGAAATTCGATATATTGGCCATCTGAATCCGTCAAAAGGTCTTCCCAAATGCCTCCAGCACGAGATAGATTCCATAGCCATAGTTTTTGACCGGGCATTTCCTCGTAGGGTGCCCAGGTGCCAAAACCGAACTTCTTATCGGGATAATATCCGCCGAAAAAATCATTGTATTCGCCTACGACATGATACGATTTAGAAGGGCCGAACGTATTGTTCTTATATAGGGCCAAATTACGCCCTTTATCATCGATGGGCCACGGGTGGGCATTTCCTCCATGCTCCACATATTTATCACCTGGAATAAAGAACTCAAGGTCATAGGTGGCCGCAGCGGCCGCCGTCATCCAATTATAATACGATTGGGAGAGCGGGGAAGCATTGTACCAAGAAGCGTTAGTCTCGAAATACGCTTTTCCCTTTTCAAGTCGTATTTCGACCGTCCATCTTGTATTCGATGGCAAATCGGTATTACCAACGATACAGCTAACGCTTCCATCGCCGTTCTTTCGGGTAAGGTAATCAACGGGGGTTGCTGTTGAGGGGTGATGCCCAATAATGCCAAAATTAAATTCGATTCCTCCCGAGGTCCACGGTCCCCGCATCGCAATGTTCCTAAACTTAACAACCTCGTTCTTATAAAGAAATTCTTCGCCGGTACTTTTCTCTATGGCCCCCCATACCTTGCCCCCGATTTCGGGCAACACAAAAACTTTGATGTATTCGTTCTCTAGAGTAACCACTTTCCAATTCCTCTTGGAACTTTCGTGTTCATACGCTTCGAATTTGTAGTAAGGGGTTATTTTAGGATTTTCCGTCAATATTGGTACGGGATTAGGTTCACTAAAACCATAAGTGTCCAAAGCTAAGGTTTCCTCCTTTATAGAAACGGATTGGGCATTTACACAAAAAAGTACAAATAGTAATGTTATGGGAAGCATGCCCAATTTATAGTACATTTTTATTCTGATTTTGGGTGAAACGATAGATTTTGATGGTTTCGTTGTTCCGTGCAAAGAGTAAGATCTTTTCTTTGCCCGATTCGATGGTTTTAATATCCCGTACTTCCCCATCAATGTTCAATCCACTTTCTAACGGACTCATAGTTGTAAAGTTACCGATACCATCGCCCAATAGTATTATTCCCTTATTGGCGTCGTATCGCCCGTATTTAACCCTAGTGCCGAAGAAGTTGCCGGCTAGAAGAATATCCAAATTTCCATCCCCGTTAAAATCCTCCGTAAGAATTCCATAGACAGGTGCGAATTGTGCGGGACTGGGCAATGGACTGATTTTGAATTGCGAATTGCCCAAGTTCTCCATGTAAGACGTAGAAAAATTCACGACCTTATGGACCTCGGCCCCTTTGAGTTCTTCTTCTGAAAAAACGTCGGTTATCTTCGCATCGGCATAATCGGAATAATTGATGTATTTTCCCTTAAGTCCGCTGAGTTGGCCCACTATGTCGTCCTTAGAAAATACCGGATAGCTTTCGCCCATCACATACGAGCAGAGAATAGGGTCCAAAGCACCGTTGTTATCAAAATCTTTCACATAAAGTTCTACAGGCTCTTTTACGGAGGCCTTCAACTGCGAGTTATGGCCAAAATTACCGAGGACGTAATCTATATCACCATCATTATCAAAATCTCCAGATTCAATGGTATTCCACCAACCTTCGGAGTTCGATAGCCCTGCAGTGTCGGCCAGTTCACTCAATATGCCCTTATTATTCTCAAAGAGTCTAACGGCCATAAACTCTCCGACCACAATAAGATCGCTATTGCCATCGCCGTTAAAATCTGTCCATAGCGCATCGGTCACCATGCCCGGATTTACCAAATCGGTATTGGTTGCCGCCGTTATATCGGAAAAATTTCCTTTACCGTCATTTTTAAGGATATAGCTTCGCGGTGCGGTCGGGTATTTTCCAGGCACCAATCTTCCGCCGACAAATAAATCTAGGTCACCATCGTCATCCATATCTCCGGCCGATACACACGAACCGCTTGTTAACATCGATGGGAGCGAAACGGGATTTTTCTTGAAATTACCACGACCATCGTTAAGATAGATCCGATCCTGTAATTCCGTGGAGCCAATTTCGAAATCATTGCCACCACTGACAACGTATAAATCTAGATCACTGTCATTATCCGCATCGAAAAACAACGCTCCTATATCTTCAGAAGCTCGGTCTTCTTGGAATACCTTTGAGGCGTGACCCGTAAATTCACCGGATTTGTTTTGGAGGAAAAGTTTCCCAGGTTGATTTTTTGCACCCCCAATAAAAAGGTCTTCAAGACCATCTTTATTGATATCGCCTTTCGCAATTTTAGGCCCTTGTGTCGATAATTTATGTGGAAGCAATTGTTCCCTTTTGAAGTCATTAAAATTATTTTCCTCGTGTTTGAAATTAATCAGGCTATCGGCGGACATGTCCGTAAAATAAGTTTTTGACGAAGCATCGGAACTTACTTCTTTTGTAACCGCATCGGCCTGCTTTAAAACTAGCGTTTGATTTGGCTCTAAATTCTGAAGCACTTGAATTTTTCCATCCGGCCATATTACATTGACCTCATCGACATTGGTTGCTTCCCCAAGGCCGAAAACCAGATTATAATCCACGGAGGACTGAAACCCTCTGGTGGGCATTAATTCCTGGCTTAATAGGGTGCTGCCCAATTTCAAAATTACCTTGGTGCCAATGCCGAACGTATTTTTTCCTTCGCCCTTAAAACTAAACTTCAGGTACTTGTTGGAAGTAAGAGTATTGCTGTTATTACGGTATACGAAGGCAATTTCGTCGGTATTGTTCACGACAAGATCCATATCGCCGTCATTATCAAGATCGGCATATGCCGCACCATTGGAAAGCGATTTCTGATCAAGCCCCCATGCTTCATTGACTTTTGTAAACGTAAGATCGCCATTATTGTGATACGTATAGTTTTCTTCTATTGTAGAAGGCATATTTTCTAATAACTTGTCAATTGCCATCTCGACACCGGTATTATTTTCGTTGAGCTTTTCTTGAACGGCGAAGTTCATGAAATCCATGTTAGTATAGTCTTTCTTGAATCCGTTGGTAATAAAGAGGTCTTTAAATCCATCGTTGTCAAAATCGGTAAAAAGAGAGGCCCAACTCCAATCCGTGTTTGAAATGCCAGAAAACTGACCGATTTCTGAAAAATACTGGCCATTATTGTTGAGATGCATCATGTTACGCATGATCTGATGATAAAATCCATTTTTTTCCAAAAGACTGTTTTTATCATAGTTGTCGGGTCCCGAGACCATTTTGAGTCGGTAATTATCCTCTGGGAGCATGTCTAAAGTCATTATCTCAGGATACCCGTCATTATTGATGTCGGCAATATCGGAACCCATTGAAAAGTGGGAAACGTGCCCAATGAATTCTTCAAGACTTTCAGTGAACGTGCCATTTTGATTGTTGATATACAGATAATCCTGTTCGTGAAAATCATTGGAGACGTAAATGTCGGGCCAGCCATCACCGTTTATATCAGAAATCGCTACTCCGAGCCCAAACCCTAAAACATTCGAAACAAGCCCTACTTCGTCGCTAACATTGGTAAATTTACCATTCTCATTCCTATACAATTTATCTGCAAAATTGGGGTCTCGTTTTTGTTTGAGATTTTCGCTGGCACCAGTTGCCAGTCTGAACCCTGAGTATTGTTGCGTAGAATGATTTACTAAGTAGAAATCAAGATCCCCGTCCTTGTCGTAATCGAAAAAAGCCCCTTGGGAAGAGTAGCCTGCATCATCTAGTCCGTATTCAGCAGCTTTTTCCGAAAAAGTAAGATCACCATTGTTTATAAAAAGAACATTACGTCTTTTGAAATCGTCTTTGGCCGCGGATCTGCATACATAGATATCCAAATAACCATCTCCGTTGACATCGGCCATAGTCGTTCCAGTATTCCATAGCCCTGCAGCGAATACGCCTGCCTTTTCGGCTATTTCCTCAAATTCGAAATTCCCCTTGTTCAAATAAAGTCGACTACCGACCATGTTGCCCGTAAAATAAAGATCAACGAGACCGTCATTATTGATATCCCCAACCGAAATACCTCCACCATTATAGATTTGACCATAGGTGAGAACATTAAATTCTTCGGTTTCAACTACTAGGTTTTTGAACTTGATTCCTGTTTTGGAACTCGGCATTTTAGAAAACAACTTCGTATCATCAATGTTGTTACAAGATAACGCCAACAGTGCCAAAATAGCAGGCAAAATAATTGTTTTGAATCTTATCATTGAAATATGGTTAAACGAAAGAACAGTTCAAATTAAGAAAAATGATTTCTGCTCAAGGTGAAAGAATGAAAAAAACCTGTAGAACATTCCACAGGTTTTTAACAACAAGGATAATTTAAAAATTAGGACCGCCGGTGTCCCACCAAAGACGGGTACCTATTTCGTCGGGACCACCCAATTTTGATGTCGCATCCGCAACACCGGTAGGGTTGTTTTCACGCTCACTAGTGATAAATGGCATACGCCTTAAAAAATCATCTGCAGGAATCACGCCCCAATCAGAATTACTGTCGTTCTGATAGTTAAAAGGTAGTTTTGGATAGTCGGTACGTCTATGATCTACCCAAGGCTCCATGGAATCTGTATAGGCGGCAATCCATTTTTGGGTAATGATTTTCTCCAATTTGGTCTCATTATCGGCCGCTTCGTCCCAAGCTACAGTAGAAGTAATACGGTTCACAAAGTCATTTACATCGCCACTTGCTTTTGGATCATCATAATCAAGAGGAATACTCACGTTGTCAGCAAGGTAATCGTCGACGCCACCGATACCCCAAAGTTCGAACGAGGTACGAACGCCCATTTCATAATTAGTAGCGGCATCTCCTGCACCCGTCCAACCGCGCAGTGCTGCTTCGGCCAATAAGAAATACACTTCGTCAGCACTCATAAACTTTCTTTGAGTGACTACTCCTGGATCATTGAAGCTAATATCGATTGTCGAATACGGTAAACGGTCATCCTTGGCCACCAAGGTCGCCCCGTTTCGAATACCTTTGTATGGGAAATCGGGATGGTCCGAGACCAACGACATGTCAGTTACAGGGTCAAAAAAGGCTTCGACCCTTGGGTCTTTGTATCCCCCCAAAATAGATTCCATTGAGGCACTCATACGAGTGTCGCCCCATTCAAAACATATAACGGCCGGGTGGTATTTTTGGCCATAGCCCGAAATATTAAAATTATCGCCATTGGTCAATATCAGACCGGCTGGGTCGGCTATTGCCTTTTCTCCCTCCGCTTTGGCCAAGGCTGGTGCTACTTTCGAAAGACGGATTGCCAAACGAAGTCTTAATGAGTTGGCAAATCTAGCCCATTTGGCAACATCGCCACCGTAACTTGCATCAAAGGCCGACATACCTGTATAGTCGGTATTGGCACTTAATACGGATATTATACGGTCCAAATCGGCAAAAAAGGCTGAATATAGTTTTTCCTCACTGTCATACTCCCCCGTCTTTCCCAAACCATATTCGGTATAGATTAATGGTCCATGGTAAACAGTCAAACGCTGCATAGCCAAAACCTTGATAAGATTGGCCCATTCCACAAAAACATCATTACCATCTTCTTCCGCAATAGCGATTACTTGGTTAGCAGGTGCCATTACGTTGTTATAAATTCTGTTCCAATAACCATTCCATCTAATATAATAGGTGGTATTGTTTACGCCACCAACAAATGGAGTAGGAGTTGCCAAGTGACGCGCAAACGACTCATTTGCCAAGTTATGTTCGACTTGATTCCCGAATATGTTGCCCAACATGGTCGGAAAGAAAGCACCTACGTGATTGAAATCTTGTTTCAACGACTCCCCTGAAATTTCATAGGGGTTGGTATTCGTCTCCTCAAAATTTTTGGTACAGGCTCCTAGAACCATTACCATTAATATTGCAGATATAAACTTTTTCATGTCTATTTTTTTAGAAAGTTACTTGTAAATTAATACCATAGTTACGAGTCGAAGGCAAATTGAAATTATCCAAGCCTACGGCGTTACGATTCGTGCTCATCGCTATTTCAGGGTCGAATGGCGCTTCTTTCTTCAAAAAGAACAAGTTGTTTCCAACAAAAGATAATGACGCCGCCTTTACCCACGGAAGGTTTAGCTTTTCCAAATTAAAATCATACCCTAATGAGAATTGCGATAACTTAATGTTAGTTCTATCATATACATACATTTCACCAACCCCGTTTCGATCTCCAATGAAACGGAACCAAGTTTCTGGATCTACGCTGGTCACTGCAGCACCCGATGACTCTACTACACCGTTTACCGGAACACTTCCTACATCCCTGGCATCAGCTGTTCGCTGTGAAACGCCCGCACCATCCAACATCGATTCCGTTTGGCTGAAAACCTTGCCACCGAACACCCCATTGATCAACATACTGGCATTAAAACGACCGAAAGAAAATGAATTGTTCCAACCCAAAGTGAAATCAGGGTCCAGATTTCCTATTAACTCACTTTCTGTAGTTCTCAATGGTTTTCCAGTATCATCAAAAAGAATCCGACCTTGGTCATCTCTACGGAACTTCAACACATAAAGATCGTTAAAGCGTCCACCTTCGACCAATCTAGAACTGTAACCTTCAGAAGATCCTAGATTTATTATTCTTTCGTCATCAGGCCCAATATCAACGATTTCGCTCCTGTTTCTGGTATAGTTGATATTCGTATTCCATTCAAAATTATCATTTCTAACGGGAACTCCGTTGACGGTCAGTTCAATACCTTTGTTCACGATTTCACCCGCATTGATATATTTTTGGGTATATCGACCTTCCGACTCAGGATCTGAAGCATCCAACGGAACCGTTACGAACTGGTCTTCACTTTTGATATTATACCATGTAAATTCGAGACCAAGCCTATTTCCGAAGAAACGCCAGTCAGCACCAAATTCAGTACTGGTAATAATCTCAGGTTTGGCATCGGTAAACGGTTTTGTGGTGTTTCTTACAACACCACCACTATTGTTTATCGTATTTTGAGGATTGATTCTGTTAAATGGTACTTCGTTGGCTACCTTTGTGTTAGAAATTCTAAACTTACCAAAAGTAATCGCTTCAGGTAGGTTGAACATTTCACTGACTATAGCTGTAAGACCTACCGAAGGATAAAAATAAGAATCATTACCTGTCAAGGCCAAAGTCGAGGCCCAGTCATTTCTACCACCTACATCCAAGAATAACATCTCCTTAAAACCAAGTGTTGCGTTAGCAAATAGCCCTTGTTTGTTAATTTCACCATTGGTAGTCGACTCAACCTGAACATTGGTCATCAAATTCTGGAAATAAAACTCATTGGGGTAGAAGAGGCCGTTGGCACTACTCGCCGTGACCCTTACACCTTCTCCATAATTGGTTTTCTGATAACTGGCCCCTAAAAGAGCATTTAAGGTAAAATCATTTGATATGTTCGAGTCATACGATAAAATCGCATCTGTATACACTAAACGATCGTCATATTTATGATAGTCCCAAGATCCATTGGGGTGTACGTTGGTAGAGTTTGATGTGGCCCCATGTTGCTGTTCGCGAATCACGTTGCCGTAGTCGTAGTTACCCCTTACTTGAAGGTTTAACTTATCCATAATTTGATAGTTCAACGACAGATTCGCTATTACCCTTCTATTGTCCTGGGTTCTTGGCTGTCTTTCGATAATCCAATATGGGTTTGACTGATGATGGTCATTAACGAACCAGTATTGGGCCCATAAGTTTCTAGTAGAATCAAAGCGTTCGTAATTTACCCTGTAGTCGTTGAAATCCCTTTCCCTAGGAAAAAAGTAGAGACCTGTAAGTGGATTTAAATAGTATCCTGAAGGTAATCTTCCTTCAGAATTTTCAAGCGACAATATCACATTGGAACTAATGGTCAATTTATCATTTAATAATTTAGTTGATTGCTTCAATGATATGTTATTCCTTGAGTATGTGTTATTGGGTGTAATTCCAGTTGCACTTGTATTGGAATATGAAAAATAGGCCGTGGTTCTATCATTACCTCCACTAATGGACAATGAGTTGATAACATTTTGACCGGTCTGGAAAAAGTCCTCGACGTAATTGCTCGCATAGTTGCCCGGAGTGGTCGACCAGCTTTCCTTGGCCCCGCCTATCGCACCATACTTAAACTGTAGGTCCGGTAATTCGATGATATCCTCGAAAGTTATACCTGTATTGAAAGATACCGTTGTCTTGCCGGCCTGGCCTTGCTTGGTGGTTATGAGCACAACTCCATTAGCACCGGCACTACCGTATAACATAGCCGCATTGGCTCCACGAAGAATACTGATACTTGCAATGTCATCAGGGTTTAATGCCGAAAGACCGTCTCCTGAGTCGGTACCTCCCCACATTCCAGGCTGTCCACCTCGGTTATTGGCCAATGGAATACCATCGATTACAAATAGTGGCGTGCTATCGCCACTTAACGATTTGTTACCTCTTAATACGATTTTGGTAGATCCACCCGCGCCAGAGCTACTTTTCTTGATTTCAACACCGGCCGTCTTGCCATTAATACTGTTTAAGAAGTTGATATCCCTTGTTTTGGTAATCTCGTCGGCATCCACCGTCTGCTGGGCATAGGTCAAGGTTTTTTCCTGTCTCTTGATACCTAAGGCCGTTACAACTACTTCATCAAGCTGACTGGCATCTTCTTCCATAGATAGATTAATGGTATTTGATGCGCCAACCGTAATATTTTGGGTTTTGGTTCCTAAATAGGAAAATGATAATACATCTCCTTCCGAGGCTTCAATGGAATAGTTGCCGTCAAAATCGGTTTGCGTACCGTTCGTTGTACCTTGTACAAGAACATTGACCCCTGGCAAAGGCCCCCCATCGGAATCGGTAACAGTACCGGATACTGTTTTGGTCTGGGCGAAAATCCCTTGGATACAAAGGAATGCCAGACAGGTTAAAAAGTAATGAACTTTTCTTTTCATACTGATTGAGTTTAGATAGTTAGTTTCTAAATATTTGAAATTAAAAGAAAATGGCATAAAAAAATAGATCAACAACTATTCTCGAAAGCTAAAGAACAAAAATCAAGGTATGTGTAAATTGTATACCGAATCCTGAACTATAGACTTTCAAAGAAATTATGCACTTAATAAATTAATGCTCATTACCTGGCATGGGCGGTGAAGTTTGTCTTTTTGTCATAGTGTTAGTTTTTTGATTATTTCAAGTTTACTTAAGCTTTAGCTTAGATATAATAGAGTGAATTTAAACTTTATTTTCTATAAAACAAACAGAAAGAACAAAATTGTGTTCGAACACATTTTGTTTTCATCAAAAAAAAATATAATTGATCAAAAATAATTAATGAAAGTTTATAAAAAAGAGAAGATTTACTAAAAAAAGAACCTCAAATCTTTTGAAAATGTACTAAAGCAATGAATTACTAGAATGGTTCTTGGTGACATAATAGTCAACATTTTCTGAAGTAATGATGTCAATTGGCAATAGTTCTTTTTTAGGTACTTTCTTTTCAAAAAGAAAGTACTCAGCAAGATATCCAACTCCCAGGTATGCCTGACGTTTGGGTTTTTGATGAATAAGGAAATCGATTTTACCTTCTTTCAAATATTTGATATTCTTTTCGAGCAAATCGTACCCTACGATTATGATTCTTTTCTTTTCAGGGAGAACCTCTAAAATTTCATAGGCTTTCGAATTGGTCACAAAAAGCGCCGTAATCGTCGGATGTTCTTGAAGAAAGCTACTAATTTGTTGTTTGAAATCGAATGTATCCTTAGTGCTGAAGCTTTTTGATTCAATGGTAATTTGGCTTGTGATTTCGTTAAAATAATCGACGAATCCTTTTTGTTTTAATTCCATATGAGGCTCTAAGTCAACATGCACTACTCCTATTTTATCATTTTCCCCAACGATTTTGCGCATAAGACTTGCTGCTACCCTTCCACTTTGATTCAGATCTTGTCCAATAAATATTTCTCCGGTAAATTCCTCAAGATAATTATCGAAAAGCGCCACCATAATATTACGTTGCTTGCACTTTTTTAGAACTTGACGCAATTCTTCCTGAAATAAAGGTACTATCAAAATGGCATCGGGCCGCAAGTCGATGGCCTTCTGTGAGGCCAGTGCAAAGGATGAACGGTCGTAAAGACGGTAAAGACATTGCTCGACCAAAACGCCGAAAGGTTTAAACTCATCGGAGGCATCGATTATACCCTGATTTGCCGGAACCCAATAGGGGTCATCTTTGGGGTCGGGCATTAGCACGCATATTTTGTATACCTTGTTATTTTTGAGGTTTCTGGCTATTGGATTGGGTTGAAAGTCAATTTCCTTTAAAACTTGCTCGACTTTTTGAAGAGCCTTGTCCGACACTTTTCCCCGTTTGTGAAGTACTCGGTCAACGGTGCCTTTTGATACCCCGGCAAGTTCGGCAATATCTTTTATAGTGTATTTTTTGTTCGACATTGAAAATACTAGCTCCCTATTATGCTAATCTGGAAATTGTTCCGGCAACTTCAAATATATCATAAAATTTCGGTCAGTTCGCGCTTAATCAGGATCTGAGCATCTATAATCGCCATGTTTAGTCTATATAGTCTGTCAAAGGAAGGAAATCGATCAGTTATGAATTAATCGTTTTGCCTTTCAGCAATCGATCAAAACCTTCCATAAAAATTGCGGTCAGAATGACCAATGCGGCCCCAATAAAGTTTAACCAGAGATAGCCTAGTTTTTCCTCTCCCGAAGGATAAACATGAATATAGTTGTAGTATATCACACAAATAATGAGTTGTGTCAGAATAGCGGCAAAGAAAACCGCATTTCCGCGGACAAATTTGAAAAAGAATGCAAGGAGAAATATTCCAAGAACATTTCCATAGAAGATGGATCCGATAATATTTACGAGTTGAATGAGATTGTCAAAAAGACTTGCCACACAGGCAATAATAATGGCTATGATACCCCACATCAGGGTGAAACCCTTTGAAACCCTAACATAATATTTTTCTGAATAGGATTCTTTAATATTTCTTTTGTACAAGTCCAAAGCAGTTATTGTACCCAAGGCGTTCAATTCGGAGGCAGTAGATGACATCGCCGCAGATAGTATTACTGCCAGCAGAAGTCCGATGAGTCCCTTTGGCAGATTATAAAGAATGAAATGGATG
The DNA here is from genome assembly GCA_030428705.1 of Bacteroidia bacterium. Classification (GTDB taxonomy): domain Bacteria; phylum Bacteroidota; class Bacteroidia; order Flavobacteriales; family Flavobacteriaceae; genus Meishania. The sequence goes on along the minus strand of JAUIDI010000012.1, from coordinate 20,315 downwards.
AAAACATAATCTTTGTCATTGGTTTCCGCCCCGTCATCGGCCTGTTTGATAAGTGTTTTTGCCGCAAGCCTGTTCGTGATATCTTTTTTGTTTATTTCCACGATATGAAGCTTGGCTTCTTCAATAGCGGCAAACTCTTTTAGTTCGAGCGCCTCGGAAAATTTGTCCTGGGCCATCTTTTTCTCTATCTCCAATTCGTGATGTTTCTCTTGCAAAAGTTCATAGTCGGAAGCATATTCCGATTCCATTACCGTCCTGGTAGCAGATGGATTGAAATTCAAGGGAGAGGAATTGTACTGGTAAAAAACAAAGACCATGACCCCGACCAATAGAATAAAAAACTGCATTGGTATTTTGAAAATGCCGTTAAAAACGAGGCCTAATTGACTTTCACGTACCGATTTGCCTGATAAATAGCGCTGTACCTGACTCTGGTCGGTACCAAAATAGGCCAATGCCAAAAAAAGCCCTCCTGTAATACCACTCCAAAAAGTATATCGACTCTTGGCATCGAAACTGAAATCCAAAATTTCCAATTTGTTGCTTGCCCCTGCAATCTTAAGAGCTTTTCCAAAATCGATGTCCGCGGGCAGATAGCCTAAAATATAAAAGAAGGTCACGAACATACCCGTCATGATAATGAACATCTGTTGTTTTTGGGTAACGCTGACCGCTTTTGTGCCTCCCGATACGGTATATATGATTACGAGTGTGCCAATAATGATATTCAGTGTTTGCAGATCCCATCCTAAAATGGCCGATAATATGATCGATGGTGCAAAAATGGTAATTCCAGCAGCGAGCCCACGTTGTATCAAAAAGAGTACCGCCGCCAATGATCTCGTTTTAAGATCGAAACGGTTTTCAAGAAACTCGTAAGCGGTATACACTTTTAATCGATGGTATATCGGCACGAAGACCAAACAGATGATTACCATTGCTATGGGCAATCCCAAGTAGAACTGTACGAAGCCCATACCATCGTGAAAAGCCTGCCCTGGGGTCGATAGAAAGGTAATTGCACTTGCCTGTGTGGCCATTACGGAAAGCCCGATGGTCCACCACTTGGCATCACTGCCCCCTCTTACATAGTCGTGGACATTTTGGCTGCCTTTGGTGCGCCAAACACCATAAGCCACAATAAAGAGCAAGGTTCCGGCGAGTACCGCCCAGTCCAATGTTCCCAATGCCCCCATGTCAGATGTAAGATATCATTAAATGATAGAAAAGGAGAACATAAAGCAGGTTTAGAATCAGAACCAGGGAATATTCCTTTTTCCAGATAAATTTATCTTTTCCGTTCATCCCTTGACCTGATTGGAGGTAGCTTCTATTTTTTCTTTTCCCAAAGATAACATGTTGGCGAATAACTTATATGCCCCCGGAACCCCGGCAGGCAACTCCCTAAAAAAACTAAGGCCGCTGTAAATATAGTTTCCTTGGCCGTATGGTGCGACCAATAGGCTGCCTTCGGTCGATTCTTCTCCAGGATCGTTCATTTTGAGGATAGGAGTGAATTGTGGGGCCCACTCATTGGGAAAATAAAGCCCCCGCTCCTGGATCCATCCGTTGAAATCATCCTCGGCGATCAGGTTCGGGAAATTTACAAGGGTATGGCTTTTGGCAATGATCTCAACTGGTGAGTTTTCATCGGTCACGCGATCACGTGATAGTTTCAGGTCATAAGGAGCAATATTTTCGAATTGCGAGGCCCATCTACCTGCTGTATTGTATTGCACGATAAGATTGCCTCCCTGCTTGACATAGTCCATTAAAAACCGCTGTTTGAATTTTAGTTCTTCGACGACATTATAGGCTCGAATGCCCACCACGACGGCATCATATTTCTGCAAGCTGCCGGATGTGATACTGCTGGGGTCGATCAAATGTACATTGTATCCTATTTGTTTTAGACTTTCAGGTACGGCATCTCCCGCACCCATTATATAACCTATGTTTTCACCGGCTTTTTGAATGTTCAGACGCACGACCTTAGCCTCTGCGTCCCGCAAAACCTGTTGTGTCGGCACATGGTCGTAGGCGATGGTCACTAATTCTTGGGTAAGTTCCTTTCCGTCTACTTTTATGATGGGCGAAATATAACTCTCGTTCTCTTGTTCAGGCGGCCAAAGTTTAAAAACCAATGTTTTCTGATCTCCTTTTTTCTCGATTTCGAAGGGCAGGACTTCTTTTTCGACCCTCCATCCTTTTGCAAAGGAAAGTTGTACCTCACCTTTTATATTGTCTTTCTGCGCCTTGACGGTTACCGGTATTTCTTTTGGTTCCCCGTCGGCAAATATCAAAACATTATCATCGAAACTTGCGGTCGCTTCCGGCAATATTTCAAAAGGTTCGTACAGTTCGCCTTTGTCAGGGCGGGCATAACGATAAACCAAGGGCTTTTCAAAAGTTATTGCATATCCATTAAAATCAAGCTCAAACCGAACATGAAAGGCCCGGGGCGTTTCGGGCCTACCAATCAGATTTTGATCTTCAACGGTATACATACCCAATGTTGCCTTTTTTTTAAGCCAATACGGACTTGTATATTCTGTGTCATCGGGAATGACTAATTCAAGTTCAAAATTTTGGTTTTCGTTGTTTTTCAAGGGAACGGAGGGGTTCAATTTGGCATCTGCACCAATTATTTCAATTGTATTCAGGGTAATAGGGGCCGAAGATCGATTCAATGCTTCGATGGCCACCTTTATTTTTCCGCTCGGATTGGCAAGGGCGTTTTCCGACGAAGCTTCGAGATACAGTCCGCAAACCGCTAGAATCAGATTTTTAAGTTCTTCGGATTTCAATCGTTTCCAATGGTCGTCTTTGACATTCTGTAGCAATTTATAGGCTTCAATAAGTTTTTCAAGATGTTTCTCAGGATTGACAAAGTCAAAATTTGCCTCGATATCGTACAGTATATCCCCTACTGCTTTTCCACCTTCTACACGTAACCAAGAGGTATCGATGCCATCAAAAATGTCAGTATTGTCCATAGGCATATCTCCTTTCAAGAGTTCGACATATTCGTTTTCGGATCCTCTGGAGGTTAATCTTCCAAAACCCTGACAGAGGTGCTGGCTACTGGCCAACGAGGCAATTTCATTGTTCGAGATTCCCAAAGTAGGATAGAACACACCGGTATCGAAATGAAGCATTTTCGACTTATCAGCTTCCTCGAATTTTTCACGGCTTCCATAAAACCACCAAGAAGTGTTGAAAAACAAACGCTTGGGTTGCCATGCTTGGGTCAATTCAAGTTGCTTCGAATATGAGTTTGGATTGTTTGCCAGGTCAAAGGCCTCGAAACTGAGCATTGCCGATGAAGTATGATGGCCGTGGGTACTCCCCGGGCTGCGATGGTCAAATCGATTGATGATTACATCGGGTTTAAGGTTGCGGATTACCCAAACCATATCACCCAATACCTCTTCTTTGTTCCAAATTTTTAAAGTCTCATCAGGGTGTTTTGAATATCCGAAATCCACAGCTCTCGTGAAGTATTGTTCCCCACCGTCGACTCTTCGGGCCGCTAGCAGTTCTTGGGTGCGAAGCACCCCAAGAAGTTCCTTCAATTCAGGGCCTATCAGGTTCTGCCCCCCATCTCCCCGTGTCAATGACAGGTAGGCTGTTCTAGCCTTGAAATGGTTCGACAGATAGGATATCATACGTGTGTTTTCATCATCGGGATGCGCAGCGACGTACAATGCCGTACCCAAAAAGTTCAATTTCTGAAGCGAATGGTAGATTTCTGAGGTCGATTTCTTTTGCGGTGTCTGTGCTACACAGAAATTAACGCTAAAGAATAAAGTTGCACATAATACAAGAAAATGGCGCATATCTTTGATTTTAGTTGGCAATCAAAGATAGAAAGATATAGGCGCGAACCAGTTTTTTTTAAACTTCTTTAACAAACTATAGTATTTCACTTGATTCCGAATCATTTTCTTTATGATACACCAAAGTGACCGCTTTTTGTATCATCAAGTTGTTGGGGTATACGAGTAGTTCGCCATTATCTTTTCGCAAATTGACATGAAATGCCTTGATATCCTCTATTAGATAAGGCTCTTCGGATTCGGTATCCTTATCCAATATTTTAACGCGATCACCAATTTTGAACGGAAAGGAAAAAAACAATATCACGCCTGCGGTTACATTGCTCAAAATGGACCAACTGGCAAAAAAAGCTACCCCGATTACGGCAAAGACCGAGGAAAAAAGCAATCCGAGATCCTTGAAATTGACGCCCCAGATAAAAGCGAATGCCCCTAATCCTACGAAAGTCAAAAAATAAGAAACGTACTTAATAATCAAAAGGGTGCGTGCCTCGACGATATCGCTAATCCGACCAATTCTACGAACGGTCTTATTGATCAGAAATCGAAGTATCAAGAGTATCAAGAGCGTTATAGCGGTCGCCAGTAATTCGCTCTGGTTATTGGCGATAAATTTTTCCATAAAACTAGAGTCCTAAACTATCGCGCAAAGATAGGTGGTTATTTCCGTTTTGATTCCAATAAGGGGTTTTTAAGGTCTTGTTTTTAGTAGCGGTCGACGTCATGATTTTGGCCTTGTCGCCGAAACCACTTTTAAAGGTTTCGGACCAGCCTTCTATAGTATACGGAAACTCGGTTCTAAAATCGATTTTTAAGGTTCTTTCGAGTTCTGGATAGTCGATTTCGTACGAGCCAACCGCACCATTTTTATTTAAACTAACGATAGCCTCATACGCTTTCAACTCTTTGTGCGACAATCGAATGTATTCGAATGACGGAATCATTTGTATTTCTCCAACGGGAAGACTTTCAGGGTCAATTCGCAATTTGTTCCACAGTTCGTTTTCGAGAACGGTTTTGTCCAATGTCAAATTTTGATCGGCCTCGGATTCAAAATAGGAATGGGATGCAATTTCGAAGGTCGAACGGTTGTTCAATTGGGCATAGACTTGTCCACACCATTCCTGGGAAGAAAAGGTTACCTTAATCGCATGATCGTCATTACGAACGGGACAGAAGCTACTGGTCATTATGGAGTAAGGGTAAATTCCCGTGATGTAATTTTTTGTAGTGTTCAATTTTAGAACGGGAACATTGCTCTTGTCGTAGTTATCGGCCTTCACTTGCTTGTCGGCCGAAAACGGTTCGGTAACATAAATAAGCACTGCATCACCCTTTCGGATTTCACCATATCTGGCCTGTTCCAATGAATAGGAGGTAATTTCTGCATCTCCGGCATACCAGTATTCCTTGAACGCTTCCGAAATTTGTTTTGTGGGTTTCTTGTCCACAGTAGTCTCGTTCACGGCAACTTCTTTCTGGTCGCCCGTCTTTTCTTTACATGAATTTATTATTGTAAAAAAACCGGCCAGTACGATGACCGAAAGTTCTAAAGTGAGCCACTTTTTCACACGTCTAAATTTTATTAATTATTTAATAAAGTTAAGCAAATAAGGTCATTTGACCATTTTCATCAACTCCTGATAGACGAGGTGGGTCGGTAGCCCTACTACGTTCGTGTACGAACCCTGAATTTCTTCGATTCCGATAAGGCCGATCCATTCTTGTATGCCGTAGCCACCTGCTTTATCAAAAGGGCTACAAGTCTCAATATAGTGCCGTATTTGTAAATCGCTAAGTGCGGCAAATTTTACGCGTGTCGTCGCATTAAAGATTCTTTGGTCGGCCATGGTGGATAGGCATACGGAAGTAATTACCTCATGCCAATCGTTTGACAGCATTTTTAGCATAGTGACCGCCTCTTCTTCATCGGCCGGTTTGGCGAGCGACTTGTTTTTATGCCAAACGACGGTATCCGAAGTAATCAAAACCTCATTTGCTTTTATAGTGCCATCGAAAGGAGTAGCTTTTAATTTGGCGAGATAATCGGAAATTTCACTTCCCTTCAATCCAGAAGGATGAATCTCGTCCACAGTTTTTAAGCGGATTTCGAATTCGAATCCCATTTCCTCAAAAAAACGTTGTCTGCGTGGCGAACCAGAGGCCAGTATTATTCTTTTGCCTTTTAAGTGTTGGGGAAGCATTTCGGTTTTAGGCATTTTGGGCATCAAAATTTTTAAACCAGTCACCTCGAACTTTCATGACCTGTTCTATGACATCGCGAACACATTCATCCCCACCGTTTCGATGCGAAATATATTTAGCCATCGCCTTCACTTCTTGAGCAGCATCCTGCGGACAGCAGGGGAGGGCCACCATTTGCATGGGCGGTATATCGGGTAGGTCATCACCCATATAGAGTACGTTTTCGGGGTTTATACCATAGATATCAAGGTATTCTTTTAAAGGTTCCTCTTTGTGATGGATCCCCATATGGATATCAGTGACCCCAAGCCCTCGCAAACGCTTTCGTACACCTTCGTTGGTACCTCCGGTTATGATGCAGATATTATATCCTTTTTGAAGGGCGGTCTTTAGGGCATAACCATCTTTGACACTCATTTTCCGTAACATTTCCCCTTCAGTTGTAATCAGAAGTGTACCATCGGTGAATACCCCGTCCACATCAAAGACGAAGGTAGTTATATCTTTTAGATACTTTTTATAGCTCTTTTCCATAAGTCTTTTGTATCGATTGTGTCATAAGGGAATATATTTCTTTATGCTCCTTAACGGTCAATAGGTCAAGATGTTTTTTGATCGTAATCGTATCTCCCCTTCGGGCCGGGCCGGTCTGGGCTTCTTCGGGAGAAAGATTTTCAATTTTTTGTGCCGTCGTCGTTAGTAACGGTTTAAGTATTGAAAAGGGCAGCTCACTATCCTGGCAGATGTCCGAACCTATTTTGTACATATAGTTCACAAAATTATTTACGAAAACAGCGGCCAAATGCAATTTGACTCGTTGTTTTGAAGACACTTCGTGTACCTCGTTCGACAGGGCAATAGCAAGATTATGCAATATCTCGAGGTCTGTCTTATTTTCGGCTTCTATGCATAAGGGCACTTTTTTAAAATCGATTTCACTTTTTTTACTGAACGTCTGCAAGGGATAAAAAACACCCCTACGGACTTCTTTGGGCAAGGTGGTTATCGAAATACCCCCCGAAGTATGCACAACAAGGCTTTTTGTTTTTCTTAATCTTTGGGATGCTTCAACTATGGCATTGTCACTGACTGCCAAAATATAGATATCGGGTTGTGCCGATAACGTATCCTGATTCGGCTCCGATACTTTAGTAAAAAGGTTTTCGCGACTACTTAAAACTTCAATGACCTCAATATCTTTGGATTTTTCGATCGCTTTACCCAGATGGTATGATACGTTTCCCTTGCCTACGATGCTGACCTTGATCATGACGTAAAACTAATAATATATTATGTAGGTGTCCAACTTAAATACATGGAGTGCTTTGAGATAAAAAAATGAACCGCCTTTAATAGCGGTTCATTAATCATAATAGGTTTTTTCAATCTTACCTTACGCGCAGGAGACTGTAACGGAATGCGTATGGTCATCATCATTGGTCGAAACGACCGAAATTGACGAGTTATTCTTGAGCGATGTAAAATTTGCTCCAGTAATGGTTACGGTGTGATTATGCCCGGAAGAACCTTGTATCGAATAGGTCTTTTCGCTTCCGGCATTTACATCGGCCGTCGAAACGACAAGTGTATGCCCATGGTTAGAACCAATGGCGACGGCGGTTCCATTGTCAAGACAATTGGCCTGGGGATTTTCACCAGGATCCGGGTTCGGAACCCCTGAATTATTGTCTGAATTCGAACATCCGATCAAAGATGTTGCGGGCAGGGCGATCAATACGGCACCTGCCGTTTTTTTGATAAACGTTTTTCTATTCATTTTCATAGCATTTAAATGATTATTGTATATACAAGATACAAAATTCTTTCTAAAAATGGTCCTGTTTGAACAAAGTGCCGAAACACCTGTATGGGAAAACGAAATGGCTGATTTCAAAAAAACCATTTGTTAATTAAAATCCAATTCTCTTAGGAATACCTTATTTTTGCATCCTGAAAATTAATGCATCGCTCGATGACAGATTTCCTGAAGAAGATTTTTTTCTCCACACGTTTAATGGCTATTTTGTTTTTGGTTTTTGCGACCGCGATGGCCTTTGGCACCTTTATAGAAAGTAAATATAGTACGGAAACCGCCCGTATCTGGATTTATAACACCACATGGTTCGAAGCAATCATGGTGTTTTTCGTAATCAATTTTGTTGGGAATATATTCCGGTACCGTCTTTTGCGATGGGAGAAATGGCCCGTACTGATTTTGCACCTTTCTTGGATACTGATAATTATCGGGGCCTTTGTGACCCGTTATATAAGTTTTGAAGGTATGATGCCCATTCGGGAGGGAAGCACCGAAAATGTTTTTTATTCCGATAAGACCTTTTTGACCGTTTATGTCGATGGAGAGATAGATGGGGAACCCAAAAGAAAAATATTACAACATGACCTTATCGTTACTCCGGAAGCTTTGAAATCAAATCTTCCTTGGAACGATGACTACAATGGGCAGGATTTCACGATTTCGTATGTAGATTTCATTAAAGGGGCCAAACTGGGGTTGGTTCCTTCCGAAGAAGGACAGCGGTTCTTGAAAATCGTCGAGGCCGGTGCAGGGCAGCGTGAAGAACATTATTTAGAAGATGGTAAGGTTTCGAACATACATAATATGTTGTTCGCGTTGAATACCCAGACCGATGGTGCTATAAATATTATGGCAACCGACTCGACATATCTGATAAAATCTCCTTTTGAGGGAAGTTTTATGCGGATGGCCGACCAATTTCAGGGACAGGTCATTAAAGATAGTTTACAACAGTTTCAGCTCCGATCTCTATATAATCTTGGGGGTATGCAGTTCGTAATACCCGAGCCTTTGGTAACAGGCACTTATGGTGTCGTAAAGGTTTCTGAGGAGGAAGTCACCGAAAATTCTCAAGATGCCTTGGTCATTGAAGTCACCTCAAATGGTGAGAAGGTGCAAAAAAGGCTTTTGGGGGGTAAAGGTCCGACCGATTTCTCCAATAAGTTCGAGGTCGGGGGATTGGAATTTGCGATGGCGTATGGTTCAAAGGTTTACGAACTTCCTTTCAGCATTAAACTTAATGATTTTATAGCCGAAAAATACCCGGGTACTGTCAATACCTACAAGTCGTTTATGAGTAAGATTACCGTAGAGGACGAACGTTCATTTGACTATGATATCTTCATGAACAACATTCTCGATCATAGGGGCTATCGATTTTTTCAGGCCAGTTTTCACCCTGATGAAAAGGGTACGGTACTTTCTGTCAATCATGACCAATGGGGTACTTGGATAACGTATGTGGGCTATTTTCTTCTATATCTGGGCTTGATAGGTATCATGATTTTTGGCAAGACCCGTTTCAAGGATCTGGGCCGATCGTTGACCAAACTAAAAAAGAAAAAAGCCACTTTGACCGCTGTATTTGTACTTGGCGGCCTATTATCACTTTCGGCACAAGAACATACGGCCGATGATGGTCATGATCATGGTGCCATGCCTTCACAGGAGCAGTTGGATTCCCTGATACTAGCCACTAAAGTATCTAAGGAACATGCCGATAAATTCGGTGAACTTGTTATTCAGGACGAAGGGGGGCGTATGAAACCCCTACACACCTTTTCTTCGGAATTGTTGCGCAAACTGAGGGGAAAGGATTCTTTTAAGGGAATGAACGCAGATCAGGTGTTTTTGTCCATGCTTATGAATCCGCCGTTGTGGTATAATACCGAAATTATCCTATTGGACAAAAAAAGCGATAATGACAGTCTGCATCGTCTTATTGGGGTGCCGGAAGGTCAGGAATTTGTCAAGGCGACCGATTTTTTTGATGAAAAGGGCAATTATAAGCTAGAACCTTTTCTGAGGGAGGCCACCGCCACGAACAATCCCAATCAGTTTCAAAAAGATTTCAAGGAAGTGAACATCCGGTTAATGTTGTTGAACCAGGCTCTTGGCGGAGAAATATTGAAAATATTCCCCTTGTTGAACGATGAGAACAACAAATGGGTTTCGGCTGTGGAGTATCGTAGTGGCCAATTTCAGGTTTCCGATTCGTTGTATGCCAATTTTATCAAAAATGCTCTGCCATTTTATAAATTGACGTTGAACAAAGCGGTGCAGACCGATGACTATAGCGAGGCCGATAAATTATTGGCGGCCTTCAAACAGAATCAAAAAAATCATGGCAGTGAAGTATTGCCTTCGGATAAAAAAATAGAAACAGAGATTATTTATAATAAGTTGAACATTTTCAACCATTTATACCGTCTCTATGGCGTTGTCGGTGTCCTGTTCTTTTTCGTGCTTATTTTTCAGATTTTTAAGGATCGGTCCATTTGGCGCATTGCCTCCTATTTTTTTAAAGGAACTATCGTAATTTTCTTTTTATGGCATACGGCAGGTTTGATCCTCCGTTGGTACATTTCGGGCCACGCACCTTGGAGCGATGCATACGAAAGTATTTTGTACGTTTCATGGGCAACTATGGGTATGGGGTTGTTGTTCATTAGAAAAAATGACATGACCCTTGCCGCCGCGTCGTTCGTAACGGCCCTCTTACTGTGGATAGCCCATCAAAATTGGGTTGATCCTTCGATAGGCAATTTGGTTCCGGTGTTGGACAGCTATTGGTTGATGATACATGTAGCCGTTATAGTGGGCAGCTATGGGCCTTTGATCGTTGGTGGTATCTTAGGGTTTGTGAACTTGCTGTTGATGATTCTAACGAACAAAAAGAACAAGCCCCGAATGGACATCAGTATCAAGGAATTAACGATTATCAACGAGTTGGTTTTGACCGTTGGTTTGGTAATGCTAACGATAGGTAATTTTTTAGGAGGTCAATGGGCCAATGAGAGCTGGGGGCGGTATTGGGGCTGGGATCCGAAGGAAACCTGGGCGCTCATTTCGATTATGGTCTATGCCTTCGTAATTCACACACGTCTGGTTCCCGGCCTTCGTGGAAAATGGACGTTCAATTTCCTAAGCTTGATAGGTGTCGGATGTATTATGATGACCTATTTCGGGGTCAATTATTATTTGGTGGGCCTTCATAGTTATGGTCAAAGCGGTTCGGCCGCCATTACTCCCGATTACGTATGGTATATTGTTTTAGGTGCTGCTATTTTAGGAAGTATAAGCTATTGGAGGTATAAGGTTAATTATTCGAAATAGATTTATTTACCACCATTCGCTTGTAAGTCACCAAGACATAGACTGTCAAAGGTGGGTATGGAACCACCACTGATCATATTTAACAACCCTTCACCGGTTTCGGCCGTCCAATACATCAAACAATCTTCATTCGTGCAATGCCTACCATGTTCTGTATCTTGGTGATCGGTCTGCATTGGTGTTCCCGCATTTACCATTCCTAAAAGATGTCCGAATTCATGATCGAGTACCGTTGTTTCCAAAACAGTCGTGCTAGGGGCGAGTGGTTGACCGCTGAAACTTTGAACGGTTTCCTCAAAGATTACGAAAGAGGTATTTCTATAGGCAACGCCCAGAACGGAACCGTTTTCGGTATTTTCCGAATATTCGCCATCGATAAAGATACCCGAGACTGTGATTCTGTTATCGTCATTATAGGCGGTCCTGATATCGTCTTCCAAATCCCTGATGTCTTGAATTGAATAAACCGTCTGTCCTGGCGATTCGATTTGTTTCAATTCCATCTGTATCCCTCCGGGTTTGTTTAATCTGTTTTCAAGAAACGATTGAAAATTGGCTATGGTGTTGTCGGTTGGCTTTAATCCATCGACATAGAATAGTTCCAAAAACAACGTATCGGAATTTTGACTTGATAGAAGATCATTCGCCGAGTCGCCTACCGATTTTCTATTGGCAGTGGGATCAATAGTTTGTGTATTACCATCATCATCGGTTATTGTGATTTTCTCGGTGTCTTTGGAACATGATATCGAGATTAATAAAAGCAACGGGAGGTATCGGTAATTTTTCATAGGATCAAAAAGAATAGGGGCCTTATGACCCTGTTTATTACAACGGATATGACTTTTGTTTAGTATTGCAATAAGATGCTGTCGGAATAGATTTTAAGACATTTTCTAAAATATTATTTGCGTCTATTGAAAAAAAATCGATATTTGCTGCATCATGAAGTTATAGGAATTATGATTTTTATAGATGTCTTTGTGCCTTGGGCCATTAGCTGATCGACCTGATTCGGCTTTAAAGCGACGTCTACTTTTTTCTTCAGTTTAACATAATTCCGATTATAATGACATCATCAAATAAACTTACATTCAGAAAGATACTGCGACATTTTATCAATGCCGTAACGGGTAAGGAAACCGAATTTACTTCAGGCAGTATTCGAAAGGCCATTTTCATGCTATCGATTCCAATGATTTTGGAAATGATGATGGAAAGTGTTTTTGCTATCGTCGATATTGCCTACGTATCGCAGGTCAGCGTAAATGCCGTTGCCACAATTGGCCTTACGGAGTCGGTAATCACCTTGGTCTATGCGGTGGCCATTGGGCTGAGTATGGCGGCAACAGCGGTCGTTGCCCGTAGGATAGGGGAGAAGGACGTAAAAGGAGCACGTGAATCGGCCGTACAGGCCATTTTATTGGGTATAGTCGTTTCCGTTTTGGTCGGAATCATCGGATTCCTGTTCGCTAAGGAAATTCTAGCACTCATGGGGGCCGAACCCGATTTGATTGCCGAAGGGTACGGTTACACGCAATTACTGATTGGCGGTAATATTACGATTTTGTTACTGTTTTTGATTAATGCTATTTTCAGGGGGGCCGGGGATGCCTCGATCGCCATGTGGGCCTTGGTTCTTTCTAACGGCCTCAACATTATTCTTGACCCGATTTTTATTTTCGGATGGGGCCCGATCCCTGAATTCGGGGTTATGGGTGCGGCCATTGCGACCAATATCGGAAGGGGTACGGCGGTCCTGTTCCAACTGGCTATTTTGTTTTTCGGATGGAGCCGAATCAAGATTGGATTGAATGATATTGTCCTTCGTATTAAGGTAATGTTCAACCTGATAAAAGTATCCTTGGGGGGAATCGCCCAATTTTTAATAGGAACTTCAAGCTGGGTTTTTCTTATGAGGATGATGGCCGAATTCGGAAGCGAAGTGTTGGCCGGATATACCATTGCCATTAGGGTAATGCTCTTTACCCTGATGCCTTCATGGGGAATGAGCAATGCGGCCGCTACCCTGGTCGGACAGAACCTTGGGGCCAAGCAACCCGACCGTGCCGAAACATCGGTGTGGAAGACCGGAAAGTACAATGCCATATTTATGGGAATCGTCTCGTTGATCTACCTGTTTTTTGCCTATACGATTGTCGGTTGGTTCAATGATAATCCCGTTGTAGTGACAAACGGGGGGCTTTGTTTACAGATTATCGCCGCGGGCTACATTTTTTATGCTTATGGTATGGTGGTCACCCAGGCCTTCAATGGGGCCGGTGATACGCAGACACCGACCAAGATCAACCTTTTCGCTTTTTGGTTGTTTCAATTGCCTTTTGCCTATCTGGCCGCCATAACTTTTAATTTGGGCGCGATGGGAGTCTTTATGGCCATTACTTTAGCCGAAGTATTATTGGCCATTATTGCCATGGTATGGTTTCGAAAGGGAAACTGGAAAAAGGTTCAGGTTTGATGTTTGGCAAACTTTTGTAACTTTCTTTTCATTTCCTGAAATATGCTGGTTCGTCATTATTACAATATATGCTTTCTTTTGATTGCTATTTGTGGTAGTGCCCAAGGTAGGTTCGAGACCGATATCGATTCACCCTCCAACGCCATAGATGCCGAGAAGGTATATCTGCAGCTTAGCGCCACCACATTCAATACCGAGGAGGTCATTTGGTTCAAGGCCGTGGTTTCTAACGCTTATGATCTTTCCTTATCGGGAATAAGTGGGGTGCTGCATGTAGAATTGATAGAACCTACCGAAAAACAAATAATAGATAGTAAATTGTTGAAATTGGATAATGGTATTGCCGAAAGTTTTTTCCAACTTCATTCCAATTATTCCGAGGGCAAATATCTCATTCGCGCCTATACGGAATGGAACAAGAATTTTGATGACAAGTTCATGTTTTCCACTTATGTGAATATTTTCAAGTTTCAAAAACCTGAGGATAAAGTTGACCCGGTTAGGGATATTTCCATATTAAAAGACACCGATGGCCAAAAAGTGGTTGTATCGTCCCGAATATTTCCAATGGAACTTGACAGTCTGCATAGGGGTAAGGCAATGCTTTTTCTTGACTGGTTAGACGGAGCCGACTCCATTGAGGTCAGGCAAGAAAAGAACCATTCCGCACACATCGAATATGCTCTGAACGATGATGTCAAAATGTTGGGTTTTAGGCTTAAAACCATGAATAAAAGTTATTCGAAATCCATTGTTTTGGATGAGACTCAAGGATCTTTGGAGTTTTTTCCTGAGGGTGGTGAATTGGTAAATGGTATTAAAAGTACCCTGGGGTTCAAATATTTGAATATCAATGGCAAAGGTGAAAATGTATTTGGTGTGATCGTGGATCAGCATGAGAATGAACTGTCATCCTTTAAAAGTAATGACCTCGGTATGGGTAAAATAGAACTGCTACCTGAGGAAGGCAAAGATTATTTTGGACTGGTGAAGGGAAAAAACGGTATTGTCCATAAATACCCCATTCCAACTGCAAAAAGCCAAGGTACGGTCATGCAAGTTGTAGATAGATTGTCTTCAAAAGTGTTGGTTTTAGAAGCTAGGCCGAGAGTAACCGACAGTGTACACATAAAGCTTTATCATCGTGGTAAAGATATTTATCTACTTCGGGCACTGATGAAAGATGGAGAATTTAGATACCCCATTGGAGGCGAATTGATGCCGAATGGAATAATAGGTGCAACAATGTACGATTCAAACTATTTGCCTAGGACAGCACGTCATTTTTTCAATAATAGTCCAAAAACTAACTTGAATATCGATATTGAAATTGGCAAAACCGAATATGAAACTCGGGATAGCGTCGTAGTCCGTTTAAAATCCATGAAGGAAAATGAACCTGTAGCATCTTCAATATCCTTAATGGCCGTGGATAAAGAATATTTTGAAAAGACCAATCTTTCAAAAAGCAGTATTCTCTCTTATTTTTTATTAGAGTCTGACATTAAAGGTGATATTGAGAACCCGGCGTATTATTTTGATAATGAAAACAACCTAAAAGATTTGGATTATTTGATGTTGACGCAAGGCTGGAGCAATTATAAATATGATGAACCTCAAAAGATAAAAATATTTCTACCTGAAAAAGGTCTAACACTATCAGGTCATATTGACGGGTGGCAAAAACGAAAACGGAGGAAAGGACATGAAGTTGAAGAAATTGACTTAACGCTTATGACATTCGGAAAAAACCCGATTGTCTATCAGCAAAAGATAGACAGTACCGGGTATTTTAATTTTGAACTAGAGGAAAGCTACGGTGAGGGCAAAAAGTTTGTGATAGAACCTAAATCCTCAACTAAGAAGAATGTGAATTTGAAAATTGACATAACAAGAAGAGAAATACCTGAAATCGATTATGAATTCGAGAAAATAATTGTTCCGGTTGATAGTACGATTAAAAAAACTGTTAAAGAGAGAATAGCAAGTGATATTACTACAGACCCCTATCTTTTGCCAAATACTATCGCATTGAATGAAGTAGTGGTCAGCGATTATATTTTAACACCCGAAAGGGAACAGATGAAAGAGAGACACGGTATGCCCGACGTAGTCATTGACAACAAAGAACTGCTTGCCAAAGAAAAAAGTTGGACCGACAAGCTCTTCAGATGGTTGCTGTTCAATTATTCTGAGGAATTGTCGATAAAGCAAGCAGGCGGAATACCAAATTTTTTGTATGCAAACGTTCACGGGGCAGACTTTACCTTTGTTTTAATCGATGGCGAACCTGTGGTAATCGATGATTATTACCTAATACCCGATATCCCTATTGAAGCTGTAAAGAGCGTCGAGATTTTAAAAAGAAGGGTTACCGCCAATAGGTATCTCTATGAGGTTTTTCCCAGGGCTAGGGGCGGATCCCCACCTCCTCCAGTTCCGGCAATTTTGGCTATTTATACCTATTCTGGTAAAGGTCTGTACGGTGCGTTTCCAAAAAAAAGCAGACTAATAAAAGCCTCAATACCTGAATTTTCCCCAAAAAGAGAATTTTACAGTCCGGCATATGATAATCCGGATAAGGATGCTGAAACTCCAGACCTAAGAAGATTGATTCATTGGCAACCTGATATCAGAACAGATGATGAAGGAAAAGCCATAGTCAAGTTTTATAACGGAGACATTACTGGGGAGGTATTGATAATTTGTGAGGGTGTTGGTATTACACAAGAGGGTATTGGGCGTAGTGAAATTTCGTATGATGTCGTGGAATAAAACTTTTTTCAAATTTTTGACTTAACACTTAGGGCAAATGAATTGTTATAAGGTCGAAGTTATTCGTAAATTCACCAACATAAAAGAACTAAGAGATACGCAATAACCTAACGGTCAATGGAAAATAATAACAAAGGTCTAAATACAATTTGCACCCATGTTGGGGAAGTGGAAGACACGCAGTTCAGAGGTGCCATATCTCCTCTGTATATGAGCTCGTCCTATGCGTTTCAAGACGTTGATCTCAAAAGATACCCTAGATATTTTAACACAC
The DNA here is from genome assembly GCA_030428705.1 of Bacteroidia bacterium. GTDB lineage: Bacteria > Bacteroidota > Bacteroidia > Flavobacteriales > Flavobacteriaceae > Meishania. Next base: position 3,591 of record JAUIDI010000012.1, on the reverse strand, counting down.
CCAACCAAGAGGCGCTGTCAAAGAAGATTGCCGCGCTCGAAAACACCGGATCGGCCATGATTTTCGGAAGCGGTATGGCGGCAATCAGCACTGCGGTATTGGCCTTTCTGCAAGCAGGTGACCATATTTTACTACAGGGGGATATTTACGGAGGAACTTATAACCTGGTCGTTGAACAATTCGATAAATTTGGAATTGAATATTCCTTTACAGGTGGTCTTACTGAGACCGATTTTGAAAGATTAATAAAATCGAACACTAAGGTCATATATGTCGAAACACCTTCGAATCCTTTGTTGAAGATTACCGATTTGAGAATGGTTTCCCGACTTGCTAAAAAGTACGGACTTATTTCAATGATCGATAATACTTTTGCGAGTCCTGTAAATCAGGTTCCGGCCAATTTTGGCATCGATGTTATCATACACAGCGCTACCAAATATATGGGAGGACATTCCGATATGTGCGCGGGTGCCGTCGCTTGCTCGGCTGAAAATTTGGAACGGATATTCCATTTGGCCAAAAATCTTGGAGGCAGCCTTAGCGATTATACGGTATGGTTACTAGAAAGAAGTATCAAGACAATGGGAATCCGTGTAAAGGCACAAAACGAAAATGCGCAAAAAATGGCAGAATATCTTCACGTCCACGAAGATATCAATGCGGTTTACTATCCAGGATTGCAAAGCCATCCTGATTATAAAATTGCAAAGTCACAAATGACAGGCTTTGGAGGAATGATGTCTTTCGAGCTCAATGCAGGACTCGATGCTGGATTATTCCAGAAATCACTTCGACTGATAAAGGCCTCCATGAGTTTGGCCGGTGTTGAAAGTACGGTACTTTCCCCGGCACAGACATCACATGCACTTTTAGGGGCAGAAGAACGTAAAAATAGGGGTATTTCAGATGGTTTGGTCCGTTTTTCCGTGGGCATCGAGGAACCTGAAGACCTTATTTCGGATATTGAACAAGCATTGGCGATCGTTAAATCGAGTCAAGTAACCGTACATTAATTAATTGCTGAACTTAACCAGGAATAAATGAAGTTAGACATATTGGTATTTGGGTCGCATCCCGACGATGCCGAGCTAGGTGCCGGCGCTACGATTGCCAAAGAAGTTGCAGCTGGCAAAAAAGTCGGAATCATCGATTTGACGAGGGGCGAATTGGGAACAAGGGGGACTGCAGCTATAAGGGATGCCGAAGCAGCGGAAGCAGCGAAGATCCTTGGAGTTTCGGTACGCGAAAACCTTGAATTCGCCGATGGGTTTTTCATCAACGATCGAGATCACCAAATGCCGATAATCAGAATATTAAGAAAACATAGACCTGAAATTGTATTGTGCAATGCCGTTGAAGATCGTCATATCGACCATGCCAAAGGAAGCAAATTAGTCAGTGATGCCTGTTTTCTAAGTGGACTGGTAAAGATCGACTCTAAATTTGAAGGTGACGATAAATGGCAGGATCCCTGGAGACCTAAGCAAGTGTACCACTATATACAATGGAAAAACTTGAAACCCGATTTCGTTGTGGATGTGTCGGGTTTTATCGAAAAAAAGATTGAGGCAATACATGCCTATTCCACACAGTTTTATGATCCCTCGAGCAAAGAACCCCAAACTCCGATTAGTAGTAAAAATTTTACGGATAGTGTGGAATACAGGGCTAGGGATTTGGGCAGGCTCATCGGTACGGACCATGCCGAAGGTTTTACGGTTGAGCGACCTGTGGCCGTTACCAGCATGTACAACTTGATCTAGGCCGTTTTTTGATATTCGTTTTTGGCTTTGGGCAAGGTAAAATAAAAAGAAGACCCTTTTCTTGGAATACTGTCAACCCAAATCGTTCCATTGTTCTTCTCGACCATTTCCTTGCACAATGAAAGCCCAAGACCTGTCCCTTTCTCATTATTGGTTCCGTAAGTAGTGTGGTTCGAGTTCTCGGCAAAAATTTTCGCTTGTGTCTCGCGATCCATGCCCACACCGGTATCCCTGACATAAATCTCCCAATGATTGGTTTTCTCGGAGGCGCCTATTGTTATCATTCCATTTTCAGGTGTAAACTTCAAGGCATTGCTCATTAGGTTTCTGATTACGATATCGATTTGATTTCCGTCGGACCAAGCCAAAGTGTTTTCAGAAACACGACTTACTATTTTTATCGATTTGTTCGTCGCTATTTCCGATAATAATTTAATGTTGTCAGTAACTAGGTTATCCAGGGAAATGACAGCTGGTTTTGTAATTGCACCATTCATTTGCGATTGCCCCCAAGTCAACAGATTGTTTAGCGTAAAAGAAATATGATCTAAATCGGCACCTAATTTTGGTATAAAACTTAGAAATTCCTTTTGATTAACTTCCCCGTCTTTATATAGCTTTAACAAACCTTGAAAGGCACCAATGGGACCTCTAAGGTCATGGCCGATAATGGAGAACAATTTGTCTTTGGTGTCGTTCAGTTCCCTAAGTTTGTGTTCACTCCTTTCAAGTTCTTCCTGATTGGATTTTAGTTCGACGTTCAACTTTTTTTGAAGATGTTCATTTCTTCTTATCAAGAAAGTAACTATCAAAAAAATGGTCAATATGCCAAGAGCGGCATAAACATAGTTTTTTTGTTTCGCTAATGCTTTTTCATTCTCAAAAATCAAATCTTGTTTTTGCTTATCATATTTCAGCTTGGTCTTCAACATGGTCAAGCTCTTCTTGTTCTCGTTTCTTGAAAGTGTATCCGATAATTTTTTGTAGAGTTCGTGATAGGCCAAGGCCGTTTCGAAGTCGTTATGCTTCTTGCTGATCCTATATAAAGTACTGGCACATTTTTGAGTTCCTTCCTTAAAATTCAGCTTACTGGAGATGGTAAAGGCCTTAAGGGCATAATCTTTTGAAATACTGTCCTTTCCTTGGCCTAGATAGGCTTCTGCCATTCCATTGTAGAGATCGATTTGCCCTCTTTCATCTTGTATTTTTGTATGCAACATTTCACTTTGACGATACCAAAACAACGCCCACTTGAATTTGTCTTCTTTAAGATATATCTTTCCTTTCACTTCATATGCAAAAGCGAGCCAATCGGTAACTTCGTGCTTTTCGAACGCTGAAATACTGGAGTTGATATTGTACATGGCATATTCAAGTTCATTCATATCGGCGTAGACCGATGCCATATTGCTCATAGTTTCGGCCATGATTACTTCATCACCGATTTCAGTATTGATTTTTTTGACTTTTTTGTAGAACTCGAGTGCCTGTGTATAATCTTTTTGAGAAGCATAGAGATTGGCAATGTTCTCATTTATTATTGACAGCATTTTAAGGTCGTTGATTTCGTCAGCTTTTTCAATACTGACGAGATAGCCGTTCAATGCCTTGGAGTAATTACCATTATATGCGTATTCACTTGAAAGATCATTTTGAAGGCGCACGGCGAAACTTTTATCGTTGATTTTTGTTGCCAATGCCAACGCCTTTTTAAAATATTCAATGGCTTTCGTGCTTTCACCATGATCTGAATGGTAATTGCCCAAGACAAAATAAGATTTACACTCGCCATGCAAATATTCTACTGACTTACTCAGTTTTAAAG
>JAUIDI010000001.1 GCA_030428705.1 Bacteroidia bacterium | reverse complement strand
GCTTGTTTTGACAGTAGCAACATACTGTCCGTATTGTAGAATCGTAGTTCTGAGCCAAGGTCGGCCAGCAAATCGATATAGACAGTGTCTTTGACATCAAAGCTTTGCTGCTTTTGTATGGTCGTTATTTCTTTCAGCAAGCTGTCTTTGACCTGCTGGGCATTAACAAGGGCCAGTGAAAAAAACAACCAAACAAAAAGAATGATTTTTCCTTTAGAAAATTTAAGCGATGGCAAAAAGTAGGTTAGCGCCGGGGTCATGGTCGTGATAATTATCAAGGAATAAATTTATTCCTACTTGGTCTTTATATCTAAAATTTGTTGTGAAACGCCATTTTTTGTGTGTTTTACCTTGTAAATAGTGTATTTCGTCGATGATTTGTTGGTAGCATTGCATCACATTTTCAGGAAATCTTGTTGTTCGGTGTTGTTAGTCGGGAGAGCGATAAATAGAAGCAGTTTTATTTTGATGGAATACCTAAAAAAAATTACATTTGCCATCGCTTACAAATGGTGGTTGTAGCTCAGCTGGTTAGAGCGCTAGATTGTGGTTCTAGAGGTCGCCGGTTCGAAACCGGTCTTCCACCCATATGTTGCTTAAAGTCCCGCCAGTAATGGTGGGACTTTGTTTTTTATTAAAAAACAAAAGGTCCTTTCTGAATGAAAGGACCTTTTACACTTTTGTACCTAACCGATTACTTTGTCGCTTTATCGACTATTACCTTGTTCGCCCGATTGGCAACTTCCCATGCGGTGTAAAATATCAACTGTGTTCGATTTTTCAAAAGATCGTAATTGATTTTATCCGGTGTGTCACCAGGTCTATGGTAGTCATCGTGTGTACCATTAAAGTAAAATATGATTGGAATATTATTTTTGGCAAAATTGTAATGGTCGCTTCTATAGTAAAAGCGATTAGGGTCGTTTTCGTCATTGAACTTATAGTCTAGTTCGATATTCATGTATTTTTTATTGATTTCTTCGGAAAGCTGGTGTAGCTCTGTGCTCAATTTGTCACTACCGATCAAATAAACATAATTGCGGTCACCTTCCCGTTTGGGGTCGATTCGACCGATCATGTCTATATTCAGATTGGCCACCGTTTGCGAAAGTGGAAAAATAGGTTCTACATCGGTATAGTATTGTGACCCCAAGAGTCCTTTTTCCTCTCCCGTGACATGAAGAAATACGATAGATCTTTTTGGTCCGTTACCAGCATCGGCAGCCTTTTTGAAAGCTTCGGCGATTTCCAATAGGGCAACGGTTCCGGAGCCATCGTCATCGGCTCCATTGTTAATTTCCCCATTTGCCGAAATCCCGATGTGATCTAAATGCGATGAAATTACCACATACTCGTTCGGCTTTTGAGATCCTTTTAATACGGCCACTACATTTTCCGACGACACTTCTTCGTTGGCACTGGTTAAATTCATGGTTATTTTTGCCGCAATGTTTTTAGGAGTACTGTCTTCATCAATGGTAGGCAAAATACTTCTGGCCAACACACCATTTACGAACAGGTTGGCACCGCTATCGTCATCGGTGCTTTTAAGGCCCATCTGACCTCTATCATTGTTTTTCATATAATCATAGTAGCCCTTGTAACGCGCAAAGTTGGCCTCGTCGTAATAAATGAAACCCTTGGCCCCTTTATTTTTTGCAAGTTCCATTCGCTTGCCAGGAGCTTCTGACATATTGCTCCAAACCGACTTTTCACTGCTTCCCGACAATAGGTAGTTTCCATCGGCACCCATTGGTTCTCCGGCCTTTGCCAAAATCCATTTTCCAGAGACATCAATATCCTTGTAATCGGAGTATTCCCCTTCTTCGATTCCATATCCTACAAAGATCAGTTCATCTACGTTTCCGGTAGCTTTTGAAAAAGTAAGCATGTTCTCGCCAATAGGAAATTCTTCTCCGTTGACGGTCATTGAACCGGTCGGTAAGTTTTTGACCTCTAAAGGAACATTCTGGAAATAATCACCATTCGATTGCGCTGGCGGTATACCCAGATTTTCATATTCGGCCTTCAAATAGGCAATTGCTTTTTTCTGTCCCGGTTCGCCAGTTTCCCGACCTTCATATTCATCGGATGCATAGGTATACAAGTGTTCTTTGAGCTCCGCTTCGGTTATGGTCTCGGCATATTCGGTTGGGCCAACCATTGGTTTTACGGACTCGACGGCTTTTTCGCCGACCGTTTTTTGCGAAGAATTACAGGCCATGGCCAACGCTATGACTACAAGAAATGCTTTTTTCATTTTATCTCGTTAAGGTTTTGAAAATTTACCAAAAGTAGTGAAAACCTATCGATTTGCGGATTACCTCTAAAATTATTCGATTACTAAAGACAGGTATCGTTAAAAGGTGGGAACCGTTTTCGTGTTCTTGGCATATTGCGAGGGAGAAACCGACTTTACTTTTTTGAACTTTTTGTTGAAATTGGAAATCGATTGGAATCCGGACGCTTCTGAAATTTCGGCGATGGACAACTTTTCGTTGGTGGATAACAATTGGCAGGCATGTTCCAGGCGTAGTTCGATCAAAAACTCGAAAAAGGTCTTGTTCGTCCGCTGTTTGAAAAACCTGCAAAAGGCCGGAGTCGTCATGTGTACCATTTCTGCCACTTGGTCCAATGTGATTTCTTTGTCAAAATGGTTCATGGCATGGTCGAAGACGATTTGAAGTCGACGTCCTTCCATATTCGATATGATTCTTTTTGACGGAACAAAAGAAGTCAACTCTTTTAATTGGGACTGGTCGATTTTTTGAATAATTTGTAAAAAGCATAGAAATACGTTCAATTTATCCATCTTCGGGAGCTTACGCATGGTTTTTCGAATCGATTTTTTCTTGGATAGTAGTTTTAAACCTTTTGAAGAAATCTCGAAAAACCGATTCACTTCCTCCAGTTCGGGTATTTCCAAAAAATCGTTTCCAAAACCTTCCCTGTTCACGAATAGGGTAACCATATGCGACATACCTTTGTTGGGCATGCTTTGAAATAAATGGGGAATATTGCTTCCTATTATAAAAACATCTCCGTTACTAAAAGTGTTGATGCTGTTGGCGACGATCAATTTACCTTCACCTTGTACTATATAACTAATCTGTATTTCGGCATGTTGGTGTAGTTGATCGTAGAAAATCTTGACCTTGTCCTCTTGTACATGTAAGGTATTTTCAAAAGGCTTGGGGATTTTAAAAGGAAGTACTTTCATATTCAATATTACGCAAATATTATATGTAATATTCTAAAAAACTTCATAATAGGTTAAAATATTCCTATAAAGGGTTAAAATTGAATTAACCCATAATCATGTATCGGTTTTATTTTTGTATTGTAAATAAATTATAAAGAAGGATGAAAGTACAATGGGAGGGTGTCATGCCTGCTGTAACCACAAAATTTACGGATGACGATCAACTGGATCTGGCTATGTTCAGAAAAAATATCGATGCACAGGTCGATGCCGGAGTTCATGGAATAGTTTTGGGAGGCTCATTGGGCGAGGCAAGTACCTTGACCCAAAATGAAAAGAACGTTTTGGTCAAGGAAACGATCGATATTGTCGCGGGAAAAATCCCGGTAATAATGACCGTTGCCGAACAGGCCACGAAAGTTGCCATCGAAGCCATTGAGCATGCCGAGTCGTCGGGTGCCGACGGTCTAATGATATTGCCCCCGATGCGGTACAAGTCTACGGACTTCGAAACGGTAACTTATTTTAAGGAGCTCGCCAAAAGCACTTCGTTGCCGATTATGGTTTATAACAATCCTGTGGACTATAAAATCGAGGTTACGGTAGATATGTTCGCACAACTCATGGAACTGGATAACATTCAGGCGGTGAAGGAGTCTACTCGCGACATTATAAACATTGGTAGGTTGCGAAATAGGTTCGGCAATGATCTTAAAATCTTGACCGGTGTCGATCCCTTAGCGCTCGAAAGCCTATTGATAGGCGCCGATGGTTGGGTTGCGGGATTGGTATGTGCCTTTCCGAGGGAGACCGTTGCAATTTATGAGCTTGCCAAAGCGGGACGTGCGAAAGAGGCGACCGAAATCTATCGTTGGTTCCTGCCCTTGTTAGAGCTAGATATCAGTCCGCAATTGGTGCAGAACATTAAACTTGCGGAAGTTGCCACCGGAATAGGTACGGAAAATGTCAGGGCTCCGAGACTGCCTTTACAGGGTAAAGAAAGGGAAAGGGTCTTGAAGGTTATCGATGAAGGACTTCGAAATAGACCAACACTGCCTGATTATAGGTCGCTTATATTGAGTTAGATATTAGTCCAACTCGCAAAATAATGATAAGTAATTTCCCGGCCTATGTGGAATTGCAATGATTTGTATTTTTGAACGAGACTGTCAAAATGAGACCTTCATCCTTAAACCAGTAAAGAAATTTTTGGATAATTTTGAGATAGCCTGACAGGATATTAATATGTTCGATTTGCCGTAAATCGGGGAAGAGATTAATTCAGACTGTGTATCATAATCAAAAATTATCCTGTTTTGACTAATTGTTCATAAACATATAGATGTTAAACGCATCTAAAAAGAACCAAAGAAAATGATAAAAGGCTTTAATTATATTGGGGAAGAAATATCCGCGAAAGGCGATACCGTCTATTCCACGTTCAACCCGAAAACCAATAAAGAGACCGGTTGGCAATTTCACGAAGCTACCAAAGAAGAAATCGATGGTGCGGTCCGATTGGCTGCCGATGCTTTCAAAACCTACAAGGATTTTTCAGGGAAAAGGAAAGCGGAATTCCTCAGGGCGATCGCAGCAGAGATCGAAGCATTGGGCGATGTACTGATCGATGCTTATACACAAGAATCCGGCCTTCCCGAAGGAAGGGCCAAGGGAGAAAGGGGCCGCACCATGGGTCAGTTACGTGTTTTCGCTACGCTGTTGGAAGAAGGTTCTTGGGTCGAGGCCACTATAGATACCGCAATACCGGATCGCGAGCCGTTGCCAAAGGCCGATATCCGTAAAATGTTATTTCCGATCGGGCCGATTGTAGTATTTGGGGCAAGCAATTTTCCGTTGGCATTTTCAACGGCAGGAGGTGATACTGCCAGTGCCTTGGCCGCTGGTTGTCCTGTTATTGTAAAAAGCCACCCTTTACATGCCGGTACCGGTGAACTGGTTGCGGCGGCGATTACTACGGCAGCAAGAAAAACCGAAATGCCGAAAGGGGTGTTTTCCAATTTGAACAGCCGGGGCATCGAAGTCGGTAAGCAATTGGTCATGCATCCCAAGGTCAAGGGCGTCGGTTTTACCGGCAGCATCAATGGAGGTATGGCCTTGTATAAATTGGCCGCCGAGCGTACAGAACCAATACCCGTTTTTGCCGAAATGGGAAGTATCAATCCGGTCGTGGCCTTGCCTTCCGCACTTGAAGAGAACGGTGCTGAATGGGCCTCTAAATATGCTGGGTCCATTATGTTGGGTGCCGGCCAGTTTTGTACAAATCCAGGTTTGATTCTAGGAATCAAGGGTTCCTCTTTGGATGACTTTATTACAACTTTGGGAATCGAAATCTCGAAATTGGAACCGACCTGTATGCTCCATCCGAATATCCATGACAATTACGAAAAAGGGAAAAAGGAAATTGCCGGACAAAAGGGAGTTAGAGTGGTTTCCGAAAACGGCGCTTCGGTAGCTCCAAATCATGGGCGGCAAAAAGTATTGACCGTTGACGGGGCAAATTTTTTGAAGAATCCGAAATTGCATCAAGAGGTTTTTGGTCCATTCTCGATGGTTGTACAATGTGAAAATGCTCAAGAACTTACACAGGTACTCAATGCACTTGAGGGTCAATTGACCGGAACGTTACTTGGTAATACTTCCGACTTGGAAAAATATGATGAAGTGGTCGATGCCCTTAAGGGCAGGGTAGGGCGCATGATTTTCAATGGGGTGCCTACAGGCGTGGAAGTATGTCCTTCGATGCATCATGGAGGGCCGTTTCCGGCCACTACCGATAGCCGTTTTACCTCGGTAGGCGAATCGGCCATTAAACGTTGGGTTAGGCCCATTTCTTTTCAGGGTTGGCCTCAAGAACTTCTGCCCGACGCACTGAAAGATGAAAACCCTTTGAGGATTATGCGCAATGTGAATGGCACACATTCCAACCAAGAAATCTGACATGAAACTCTTCAAAATAAAACTTTTCTCGATTGCCGTACTGGCCTTTATTGTTTCATGTAAGGAAGGGAAAAAGTCCGATAGCTCGGAACAATTGGCCGCGATTATTGATTCCACGTATAATTTTAAACCATTTGAATGGGAAGAATATCCTTTGGGAAACTATGATGAAGCGATTTACCGTCAGGAAGCTGAATTTGCCGAAAAACAGCTTGCAAAGCTTACTTCGATTGCTTTGGAAGATTTATCGGAAACAGAACAAATATCCCTTACGCTCCTAAAATTCAAACTCCAAAATCAGGTTGATGAATATGCCTATCAGATGTACTTGAATCCGATTCAATCGGATCAGGGTTTTCACCTCAATTTGAATTATCGGGTAAAACCGATTTTGAACCATGAAGGGGCCAAAAAGTACTTGGAACTGTTAAATGCCATTCCCCAATTCACGGAACAGCATTTGGTATTGTTGCGCAAAGGATTGGAAAAAGGGGTTTCGCAACCCAAGGTTATTTTTACGGGGTATGAGTCGACTTATGATGAGCACATAGTAGATGATTATACCCAGAGTAGTTTTTTCCGCCCTTTCGATAATCTACCAGATTTAATGACAGATACACAGAAAGACTCTGTTTTGTCAGCCGCGAAGGCTGCCATCGAGAAAAGTGTGGTGCCTTCCTTTAAAAGAATAAAGACTTTTTTCGAGGAGGAATACATTCCGAACACGCGTGAGGCCATTGGTGTTTCCGAAACGCCAAACGGTAGGGAATTCTATCAGAACAGGATCAATTATTATACCACCACCGATGAATATACGGCCGATGATATTCACAATATTGGATTGAAAGAAGTCGCCCGCATCAAGGCCGAAATGGAAAAGATTATCGAGGAAGTAGGTTTTGAGGGAAGTTTTCAGGAGTTTTTGACCTTTCTGCGCACCGATGAACAGTTTTATGCCAAAACTGGTGATGACCTGCTAAAAGAAGCACGCGATATTGCCAAACGTATCGATGCCGAACTACCAAAATACTTTGTCACCCTACCTAGAAAGCCCTACGGTGTTAAAAAGGTACCGGACGCCATTGCGCCCAAATATACGGGCGGACGCTATTCAGGTCCATCGAGCGAGACCCAACCGGGATATTACTTGGTTAACACCTATAAATTGAATAGTCGCCCGTTGTATGTACTGCCGTCGCTTACGGCACACGAGGCCGTTCCGGGACATCATTTGCAAGGTGCATTGAACCAAGAGCTTGGCGATAGCATTCCCGATTTTCGAAAAAGACTTTATTTGTCCGCTTATGGTGAGGGGTGGGCCTTATATACCGAGTTTTTGGGAAACGATATGGGAATCTATACCACACCTTATGAAGAATTCGGCAAGCTCACTTATGAAATGTGGCGTGCCTGCCGATTGGTGGTCGATACGGGCATTCATGCCAAGGGGTGGTCAAAACAACAAGTTTTGGATTATATGCTTTCTAACACGGCACTGTCGGAGCATGAAGTGAACACCGAAACCGATCGCTATATTGCTTGGCCCGGACAGGCGATTTCATATAAAATGGGCGAGATTAAAATCCGTGAACTGAGAAAAAAGGCAGAGGACGCCTTGGGTGCCGATTTCGATATCCGAAAATTCCATGAAGTAATCTTGGAACAGGGAACGGTTACGTTACCCATTTTGGAAAAGCGGGTCAATGCTTATATCGTTTCCTCAAAAAAGAAAACATAAATTTCGAATGGCGAGAACCGTTTTTGAGTGTATTGATGCCCATACCTGTGGAAATCCTGTAAGAGTGGTCAAAAGTGGCGGCCCAGAACTTTTGGGCGCTACCATGGCAGAAAAACGCCAGCACTTTTTGAAGGAGTACGATTGGATCAGAACCGGACTCATGTTCGAGCCAAGAGGTCATGACATGATGAGCGGCAGTATTTTTTACCCACCCTCAGACCCTAAAAACGATTTTGGTATTCTTTTCATCGAAACGAGCGGCTGCTTGCCCATGTGTGGGCATGGTACTATCGGGGCAATCACCATTGGAATCGAGGAAGGGTTGATACAACCGAAAACAATCGGTAAGGTCCGAATGGAAACTCCTGCCGGATTGGTACAGATTGACTATGGGCAAACCGGCAAAAAAGTCGATTGGGTCAGGTTGACCAATGTGAAATCGTATTTGGCCGCTTCCGATTTGACCATTGAAAGTTTGGAACTCGGGGAGTTGACCTTTGACGTTTCCTATGGAGGGAATTTTTATGCCATTTTCGATCCGCAGACCAATTTTCCAGGAATTCAGGATTATTCGGCGGGTAAATTGATTCAGTTCAGTCAAGAACTACGAAAAAAGATAAATCAAGAATATTGTAACCGATTTATTCATCCCGAAGATGAAAAAATCAGGGATGTAAGCCACATACTTTGGACGGGCGATACGATTTCCCCCAAAGCAACTGCCAGAAATGCGGTTTTTTATGGGGATAAGGCAATCGATCGTTCCCCCTGTGGGACAGGTACTTCCGCGCGTTTGGCGCAGTGGTATGCCAAAGGCAAGCTAAAAGTAGGTGAAGAATTTATCCATGAGAGTTTTATAGGATCTCAGTTTATCGGAAAAGTGGAAGAAATAACGACCATACATGATATCCCTGCGATAATACCTAGTATTCAAGGGTGGGCAAAAATATATGGCCGCAACACGATAACTATCGACGACGACGACCCCTATGCACACGGATTTCAAGTTATTTAGTATTAAGTGTTTATTTATAATGGGCTTGCTTTGGCAGTTTAATCTTAGATTTCAAGAATGGGCAAAAACATTCTCATAATAGGCGGAGGTATTGTCGGGTTGAGTTCTGCGTACTTTCTACAAAAACAAGGACATCAGGTCACCGTAGTGGATAAGTCCGATATCACTTCGGGGGCCTCTTTTGTGAACGCTGGTTACATTACGCCCAGTCATATCATCCCATTGGCATCGCCAGGTAAAATAGCCCAAGGTATTAAATGGATGTTCGATTCGTCCAGTCCGTTTTATATGAAACCTCGATGGGATATCGACTTCTTTAAATGGTCATGGTATTTTCACAGATCCTCGACCATAGAAAAAGTAGAAAAGGCAATCCTTATCATAAAGGACATCAACCTATTGAGCAGAGGTCTTTTTGAAGCGATGAAGGCTTCGGGCGATATGGGCGATTTTCATTTGGAGCGACGCGGACTTCTGATGTTATACCAGACCGAAGCCGCTTATGAACATGAAATGGAAGTAGCCAAAAAAGCCAGTTCCTTGGGGTTGGAAGTATCCGAATTGAACAAATCGGAACTCGAAAAAATGGAACCGAACATTAAGATCAATGCGAATGGAGCCATTCATTATGAATGTGATGGCCACACCACTCCCACTGAATTGATGCCAAAACTCGTGACCCATTTGAGAAGTGTAGGTGTGAGTATTTTGACAAATGAAGAGGTTTTGGATCTATCTCTTGAAGGCAGTAAAATCAAACAAATTACGACGAACAAAGGGAATTATAATGTGGACGAAGTGGTTTTGGCCGCCGGTTCATGGAGCGGTAAACTTTCCAAAAAACTTAACGTCAAATTACCGTTGCAACCCGGTAAGGGGTATAGGATCAATGTACACAGGCCTTTGGGCATATCGATGCCCGCTATTCTGATGGAGCGGAACATGGCGGTTACGCCCATGAAGGGTTTTACCCGATTTGCCGGCACCATGGAGTTTTCCGGAATAAACGCCGTTGTCAGAAAGGAAAGGGTATTGGCCATTGCGAACGGGGCAAAAACCTTTTTCCCTGAGATTACGATTACCGATGAGGAAATCGCCGATGCCAAAACCGGTATGCGTCCTGTTTCCCCAGATGGCCTGCCCTATATCGGGAAATCGGGTAAAATCAAAAACCTGACTTTTGCTACAGGCCATGCCATGATGGGTTGGAGCTTGGGACCTGCTACGGGCAAATTGGTCTCGGAAATCATAAGCGAAAAAAAGACTTCCATGGATATTTCGGCATTGAGTCCAGATAGAAAGTTCTAACACAGGGAATTTTTAAGGCTTTCCGCTTGCAATTCGATTCGGGGTAAACAAATCTTTACTATCTTGTTTGTTCAATTTTTACCTGACTCATGAGCCGCTTAAATAATCCTTTCCGAAGTCTTTCTATTTTACTTTTTACGATACTTTTGTTCGCCTGCGATAGTAAGGAAAAACAACAACCTGAAAGACCGAATATTCTTTTTATTCTTTCCGATGACCATACTTCACAGGCTTGGGGCATATATGGAGGCTTGCTCAAAGACTATGTAAAGAACGATAACATTGAACGTTTGGCCAATGAAGGAGCCGTTCTCGAAAATGTTTTCTGCACGAACAGTATATGTACCCCCAGTCGTGGTAGTATTTTAACCGGGCAGTATAGCCATGTCAATCAGGTTTATACGTTGAACGAACCACTTCCGAAAGGCCATCCAAATATTGCGAGAACGTTTTCCGATAACGGGTATCAGACAGCGATAATCGGTAAATGGCACTTGGTGGAACCACCTGAGGGTTTCGATTATTTCAATGTACTTCCCGGACAGGGCAGGTACTGGAACCCCATCCTTAAAACAAAAGAAGATTGGAAAGATGGCCATGATGGTTCGGCAGGAAAGGAATACAAGGGATTTTCAACCGATGTTATTGCCGATTTAACCATTGAACATCTTGAAAAACGTGATACCGACAGGCCCTTTTTAATGTTCTGTAACTTTAAGGCCACTCATGAGCCTTTCGACTACCCCGAACGGCATAAAAATTTGAACGAAAGTGTTGAGATTCCTGAACCGGAATCGCTTTTTGACTTTGGCAAGGAAACTACCGGACGGACATTTAAAGGGCAGATACTCGAACATTTGGCCAATCGCTGGAAACGGGCCACCGAAGATGAAAATTTCTGGACTTCGTATCCCGGGCTTCCATATCCTTTGGAGGGATTGGATTCTGTTCAAAAGCGAAAGAAAATCTATCAAAAATTGGTCAAGGATTTTATGCGGAGCGGAGCGGCCATCGACGATAACATTGGAAAGCTGCTCGATTATCTCGTAGCGGAAGATATTGCCGACAATACGATCGTAATCTATACTGCCGACCAAGGTTATTTTTTAGGGGAACACGGGTTTTTCGATAAACGCATGATTTATGAAGAGTCGTTGCGAATGCCATTTGTGATCCGTTATCCGAGGGAAATCCAAGGTGGGCAGCGAATCGATGATATCATCCTTAATATTGATTTTTCCGCTTTGATGGCGGACTATGCGGGCATCGAAATACCGGATTATATCCAAGGCCAAAGTTTTCGGGAAAATTTGAAAGGAAATACCCCTCAAGACTGGCGTAAACAAATGTATTATCGGTATTGGTTGCACCATCCCGATCGTCCGGCACATTTCGGCATACGAAACGAAAGGTACAAATTGGCCTTTTTCTACGGTCAAGATTTGGGAATGAAGGGCACTTCAAAAGAAACGACCCCTGTAGCTTGGGAATTTTATGACCTGCAAAAAGACCCCAAAGAGATTCATAATGCGTATGATGAAAGCGAATATCAAGAAACAATCGCCGAAATGAAAAAAGCACTGGTAGACGAGCGTAAAAAATATAGGGACGATGACGCCAACTATCCGATTATGAACGAAATTCTAGAAAGCTTTTCATTAAATTAAAAACAACAAAGTACATGAGAATATTTAGAATCGAAAATGGGGCCGTTGTCGAAAATGAGGAAAATTTTTATAAGTTCGACAATGTCGATTGGAACGCTTTTATAAATAGAAAAGGACTTTATGAGAGTATTCTCCATGACTTATCGGGGCAAACGCCAATAGATAATTTTGATATCGAAAACCATAGGGTAGCACCTGTTGAAGGTCAAGAAATTTGGGCTTCGGGAGTAACCTATATGCGCAGTAAGGAAGCGCGTATGGAAGAATCAAAAGATGCGGGTGGCGGTACTTTTTACGATAAAGTATATGATGCAGATCGGCCAGAACTTTTTTTTAAGGCTACCCCTAATAGAACGGTTGGGAACTTGGGCGAGGTGCGCATAAGAAAGGATTCGCACTGGGATGTTCCTGAACCCGAACTGACACTTTTCGTAACCTCAAGGGGAACTATAGAAGGGTATTCCATTGGTAACGATATGAGTTCACGAAGTATCGAGGGTGAGAATCCTTTGTATTTGCCACAGGCGAAGACCTATGATGCATGTGCTGGGCTAGGACCAGGTATTTATGTGGCTGAAAACGAAATATCCCCTGATACCTTGATTCGCTTGGAGATCAAGAGAAATGGCCATACCGCTTTTGAAGGTGAAATTCCCATTAGCAATATGAAAAGAAAACATCAGGAACTGGTCGATTATCTTTTTCGGGAATGCAGCTTTCCGCATGGGGTTTTTCTTATGACAGGAACCGGAATCATACCGCCCGATGAGTTTACCTTGCGATCAAAAGACGAAATACGAATTACCATTGGACCTATTGGTACATTGGTCAATTTCGTTGAATAGAAAGTCCTTTGAAATAAACAACATTAAAGACCCAACAATGACAGTTATACAAGACTTGGCCGAAAAACATGAAATGGTATCGTCATTATTCCATTGGCCAAAAACAAAAGAGGAATGGGACCAATATCGTTTAAGCGATGAACAAGTCGCCCATTTTCATGAATACGGATACCTATCCGGAATCAAACTTCTTGATGACCGACAAATCGAGGTATTGCGCAAAGAACTTGAAGAACTCATTGACCCTGAACATCCCGGTCATCATTTATTTTACGAATTCCATAGTAATGAATCGTCGGATACCCATTCAGTTTTGTTTCATTCTCTTGGCCATTGGCGTATTACCAAGGGGTTTCATGACGTACTGTGGAATCCGGCTTTTGTAATGGCCGCGCATCAATTGTTAGAAAACAGGCCGGTTCGTTTTTGGCACGATCAATTGTTCTACAAACCCGCTAAACATGGCGGGGTAGTGGCTTGGCACCAAGATTATTCATATTGGACGCGCACCGTGGCCATGCAACATCTTACCTGTTGGACAGGTCTTGATGATGCCACTACCGAAAACGGTTGCTTACATTACGTTCCGAAAAGCCATAAATGGGGATTATTGAATGCTCCGGAATTGGCAGGAGATATGAACGGATTAATGGATTATCTGACCGAAGAACAGAAAGCCGAATTCAACCCCGTACCCATTGAATTGAAAAAAGGGTATGCAACATTTCACCACCCTTTAATGGTGCATGGGTCGTATGAGAATAAATCGGAGAGAAGTAGAAGAGCGTTTGTACTCAATGTATTTGCCGATGGTACGATTAGCAACACCGACGATGAATTGTTAAAAGGTGTGCCGACGATTCCCAAAGGGGAAAAAATGCAAGGAAAGTTTTTTCCGCTACTTTTCGATCAATAATTTGTGATAAGTAGAAAACCTTTGTTTCTTAGAAATAGCTCGTGCACTTCTTGCGCTTGTTTTTTGCTTTATGGGCAAAAGGGCAACGATTACCAGTGTAGTCTTTCAAAATAACTCTAGCGGGGTTTTGTTTGCGATATTACGAAAATGACATTGGCTTTGATTACTCCAAGGCCTTTGCTATCGCATCTTCTACCATAGGCTCCATCACTTTGTAACCTTCAACGGTCGGGTGCACTTCATCACTTGCGTATTTTTTCGGAAGCCCTTTGCGCTCATCGGCCATGGCCGAAAAATAATCCAAATATGTATGTCCGGCTTTCTCGGCATAGGCTTTGATCAATGCATTTAGAGCCGGAATTTTCTCATTTGGTTTCAGGCCAGGTCGCCATGGATAGTCAAAGGCGGGCAACACAGATGAAAGGACTACCTTAATGTCGTTCTGGCTTGCGATTTCGGACATTGATTTTAGATTGTCCATGATTTGATCTAAGGTCATTGGCCCTGTGTTTCCGGCAATGTCATTGGTCCCTGCCAGTATTACAACTACTTTGGGCTTTAGGTCGACTACATCTTGCCTAAAGCGTATTAACATTTGCGGTGTCGTTTGACCGCTAATGCCCCTATTGATATACGGTTTTCCCTCGAAAAAATCCGGGCGCGCCTTGATCCATCCTATTGTGATAGAATTTCCCATGAAAACAACGCGATTTTCGCCCTCTTTTGGAGAAGTTATCGTTTGATTGGCCTCTTTGAAATGATCTAATGCTGCCCAATCCTGCGCCTGTATATTTTCAACAAAGCCCATTGCAATCATGACAACAAGTATAATGTTCTTGATTTTTCCCATTTTATATTGCTTTAAAAACTGATTCCCCCTTAATATTTGGCAGCCTTACCATTGGCCATGGTTCTTTTTATAAAGTCGCGGATGTCATCATTGGCTTTTTGTAAATCTTCCCGCCGCAGATACATCATATGTCCGCTACGATACCCTTTAAAATCAAAACGTTCTTTCATACGACCACTTGGGTCTACCTGCCACATAAGGTATTTTGCATTGAAATAAGTGGTTGCCCCATCATAATATCCCGATTGTACCAAGACGTTTAGATAAGGGTTTTGTGCCATGGCCTGACGTAGATTTTCACGGGTGTTCTCATCCGAGTTGTCCCAAGGGTGCACCGGCCCGAACATGTTGTATTTGATGTCGGTCTGGAACTTCAATTCTTCTTGCAAATAATAATTAATGGCCGGTGTAAAACTGTGCAACCAAGAAGTCAATTCCGCACTGTAATCGGGCCTCATGCCTTCCAATTGTTTGTCGATTCCAAGATAACGCGAATCAAGTCTTCCGATATTGTAACCACCTTTTTCCTTCAATAAGTTTTTCCAGAAATAAGGAGTAGGAACCCTTAAATTTTGGTCGAGGATATCTTCTTTCGTCAGGCCGGAATAATAGGCCATCTTTTCCGCAATTTGGTTTTTTTCCGTCTCGCCCAAAAATCCGCCTCTTGAAATCGCCGGAATCAATGTATTTATAGTGTATTCTTCGGATTCAGGAAGAATTTCAAGAAGGTCTTTTTGCTGCAAAGCATTGGGAAGGGCTTTGTGATGCCACGCTGCTGCCGTATAATACGGTAATTTAATTGCATCGGCCACCGGTCCGCCATTCCTGATTATGGTATAATCGGCGGGAGAAACAAGTATGACCCCGTTGAGGTACATCCATTGGGCATTTTGCAATTCCAATGAAAGCCCCATCACCCTTGGCCCACCATAGCTTTCACCGATGATGTATTTCGGAGATCGCCAGCGGTTGTTTCGAGTCACGAAAGTGTTCAACCATTCGGCCAAATATTCGATATCGGCATTGATACCGAAGAATTTTTTACGGTCCACTTCATCACCTGACTCGGGAATGGTTCTTGAGTAGCCCGTATTGGCGGGATTTACATATACGATATCGGTAACGTCCAAAACCGAAAAAGGGTTCTCATTGACCCCATACGGTTGAACCGGGTAACCTTCGTCATCGATTTTCAAGGTTCTAGGTCCCGTATAGGCCAAATGCATCCAAACCGAACCAGACCCGGGCCCTCCATTGAACGATATCAAAAGTGGTCGTGAAGCACGATCCTTGACATTGTTTCTCGTGTAATAGGTATAGTTCAAAGAAGCGATTGGCTTTCCCAACTCATCCCAAACAGGTTGGGTACCGATTGTTGCTGTGTAATTGATCGGTGTTCCATTGATGGTTACGCTATGCTGCGTGGTAACTGTAGTGTCAATGGGTAATTTACGTTCTTGTGCAATTGACGAACAACAAAATAGGGAAAGGGATAAAAGTAATAATGTTCTCATTTTATATGTTTTTCTGTCTCATGCTAAAAGTATGAATTTTGAGCAAGACGCATGACCTAAAAT
This sequence comes from Bacteroidia bacterium, assembly GCA_030428705.1. Lineage (GTDB taxonomy): Bacteria > Bacteroidota > Bacteroidia > Flavobacteriales > Flavobacteriaceae > Meishania. The sequence continues at coordinate 949,350 of JAUIDI010000001.1, read as the reverse complement.
GAAAATGTTTCCGATCAATGGATATGTCTATCAGTCAAAAAGTTGTTGGAATAAAAAACTCAAGTATCCAAGTAGAGTCAAAATGTTAGAATAGGAACTGATAGATAACATTTTGATAAAATAAAATTCAGATTGAATTGAAGTCAATTTAACATTGAGTGGCCTCGATAGGCTAATTATTCAAATTTACTTTACGCAAAGTTTACTCCTTAATATAAAGTTAAAGTTGAGTTCATTAAATGAAAATGATGAACTAACATCATCGTAAGAAGTCGTAAATATTTTTGATTTCATAATTATAACCTAAAAAACAGAACAATTATGATTTCGAAAAAATTGCTTTTAGTTTCCATGCTAGCTTTTGGTATGGGGGTAACGTTTCAAAGCTGTAGCCCTGAGGATGGAATGGATGGCCGTGATGGTATAGATGGTGTTGACGGTGTCGATGGTCAAGATGGCGCCGATGGTGTTGACGGAGAGGACGGGGAAGACCTTACACTAATGGAATCGGTTCCATTAACCAGTTCAGTGACTTCTAACGACATATTTGAACTTAAAGGAGCATTCGCCGGCTCTGCCGAATTGAATATGATCATGTCATCGGCGGATATCTTGGAATCAGATTCTACATTTGTTTATGGCTCTTATATGGATGGCGCGGCACTTTACCCAACCGAAGACGGTAACTATGCATTCATCAATAATCTAGAGGCCGATTATTCTATCGCAAGAATACTGATGAATTCAGACCTTCAGCCGTTACAGGGTGATTACATCGTTAATTCAACGGCAACGGCCTTTACCGCCATGTGTTCCGGTTCTTCGATAACTATGGAAGAGCATGGATTTGGACCTCTCTACCTTTCCGGTGGGGAATGGGGCGGTAACGCCAAAGGGGTTTATAAGATCAATCCTTTTAGGGCGGCCGAAAACAGGGTAGAAGCCGAAAGGCTTCCGGCACTAGGGGAATGGGCCACTGAAAATGCCGTTGTAATAGGCAAAGATGCCTACACTTCCCAAACCGTAGTATTTATGGGAGATGATGATAGTAACAATGTCTACCCGCAGGCACACTTTGGCATGTATGTAGGCGCTAGGGGGGATCTATACGGAGGAAAACTATATGTATTGAGGGGCAAGAACCCAGTTGAATCTGCTCCAGGTGCAGGCGGACAGTTATTCGAAATGGGAATGGCAGAAGACATTGCCTACGATGTTGAATGGGTAGAAGTTACCGAAAGAACCCTAGTCGAATTGAACCAAGAAGCCATAGACTCGTCCGCAATTGGCTTCCAACGAATTGAAGATATCGATTGGAGAAGAGGGTCCGCAGCTGCCAACAGAGAGGTTTACTTTAACGCAACCGGAAGGATTACGGGTTCTAATCCTGATCTTAACTTAAGAGGTACCGGTTTTGGCCGTGTTTATAAATTGGAACTGAATGAAACAGACCCTACCGGAGATGCCGTACTTACCGTCGTTGTCGATGGTGACTTAGAAGGTGGGAAAGGTGATGGAATGCATTCTCCTGATAACATTTTGGTTACTGAAAACTATGCCTATATCCAAGAGGATCCTAACGGTTATGCGGATTTAAATCCTGATATATCCGGCTTTGCCAAATTATGGCAATTAGATTTAAATACAGGTGCTTTTGTAGAGGTGATGGAATGTAACCAGACAGTAGCCGCAGGTTTGGGAATCGGTACTACCACTGATATGTGGGAAATAACCGGTCTGATCGATGTTACCAATATCATTGGTTCTTCAGAGCCTACATTTATGGGCGGTGCCCAAGTACATGGTTGGAACTATGGCACTACTCCTGAAACGGCCATAAGAGCGGACGGACTTAAATTTGTCGACCCCACTGCTATCGATGAAGGAAGTGCTTCTTTAGAAGGTTCCGTATTGTTTAAACTAACAGGTCTTCCCAGATAATTTTTGTAATAATTTTAAAACGTAAAGGTTCCCTTGGCTGGGGGAACCTTTTTTTCTATTTAATGTGTTTTTATATCGTAGCATGAAACCTGTTATAAATAAATACCTTTTTATTGGTGCGATCGCGTTGCTTTTTTCCTGTAATAATCCCAATAGTGAACCAAAATTGATGGTGTCAAGGGATAATGAATCAATGTTCAATGATGCCATTCGCGATTATTATTTTCAGACTTTGGATAGCACCGCATTTTATGTTGAGCAAATGGACACCTTGAACCCATTATCGAAAAACAAGGAATTATTCCTTAAAAGTAGGGAGTGGTACAAGCGCGTGGAACCTATGCTAATAGCTTACGATTATGAAAACTATCTCTCAATGAACGCGCCAAATCTCTTAAAAGTTGAAATTGATGATTATCAAGATATTAAAATACAGGACCCTAAAAGTTTTCAGGTTTTGGAAGAACTATTGTTTAGTGATGAAGGTTTTTCCAGTGGAGAACTTCAAACGGTCATTCATTATTTACAAGTCAGGATTCCCTATGTACGTAAAAATCACATTATTAAAACGCAGAGAGACAGGCACCATCTTAAAATGATACGGGATGCTATCGTAAATGTTGCTACAAAAGGAATTACCGGGTTTGATTCCCCGATGTTGGCAAATTCCTTGAATGAGGCTATCTATAATTACGAGTCCATTTCGACGATTCTCAATATCTACAAAGATGCCTTTTCGAACAAGACCCTTTATACCGAATGGATCAATGAAATAAATTCGACGATCAACGATTTAAAATCAAATAACTTTGATGAATTTGATCGTTATTCATTTATTAAAAAACATACCAATACGCAGCTTGGTTTGGTCGACCGGACCGCAACAGATTGGAAGATAGAATTAAACACATCTCGTTCCTTGAATCCAAAGTCCATTAATCTTTTTGACAAGGATTTTTTGAACATGAAAATGTTCTCGCTACAGCGAGCTCCTGAAATTACAGAAGAAAGAGTGGCATTGGGCAAACAGTTGTTCAATGACAAGGCATTATCCGGTTCGGAAACGATTAGTTGTGCTACCTGCCACCTAAAGGAAAAAGCGTTTACCGATGGCCATAAACGAGCCCTGGGAATCAATGGCAGGGAATTGCAAAGAAACTCACCGACCTTAAGTTACGCCGTTTATCAGCGTACATTGTTCTATGATGGCAGGGCAGGTGGTCTTGAAGATCAAATCGTGAATGTTACCGATGATGAAAATGAGTTTCATATCGATTTGAATAGCTTGGAAAAGAAAGTGAGGAAAAACCCTAGCTATCAAGCGCAATTTGATACATTGTATGATGGCCAAGTTACCAATTTGAATGTTAGAAATGCCATTGCGACCTACATAAGGAGTTTAGCACCGTTCGATTCTAAATTCGACCGTAATATGCAGGGTCATGAAAATACCATGACCGATGAAGAAGTGCTGGGATTTAACCTTTTTATGGGCAAAGCCGCATGTGCAACTTGTCATTTTCCACCTGCATTTAATGGCACGGTACCCCCTAAGTATTTAGACACCGAATTTGAAAACTTAGGGGTTCCTAAAAATGCCAGTTTTGAAACCCCGATCTTGGATGATGATCCTGGACAGTATTATCCTTACAAAGTCGAACAGAAACGTAATTTTTTTAAAACATCCACAGTTCGTAATGTAGAACTTACTTCACCCTACATGCACAATGGGGTGTATGAAACTTTGGACGAGGTTGTTCAGTTTTATAATGTAGGCGGAGGCGAAGGAATGGGACTTGATGTGCCACACCAAACTCTGTCACCCGATTCTTTAGGATTGACAACGAACGAGTCAAAGGCCATTATAGCATTTATGAAAACTCTTACCGATAAACAATTTGAAGAATCTGACTAGAATTTTTCAAAAACGCCCAACCCGAAAAGTGCAAAATCATATTTAACCGGATCTTCAGGGTCAAGTTTTCTTAGATTTTTGTCAAGTTCTGCCAGCGCTTTTGCATCGTTCTGTTTTCTCTTGAGCAATTTCAGTTTTCTGGCGACATTTCCGGAATGTACATCCAAGGGGCACGACAGTTTTGAAGGGGAAATATTTTTCCATAACCCAAAATCAACATTTGTGTCGGCCCCTCTTACCATCCAACGTAAAAACATATTTATACGTTTGGCGGCCGAACCTTTTAATGGGTCAGAAACATGTTTTGTAGTACGTTTTTCAAAAGGAAGTTCGAAAAAAACCTCCTTGAATTTAGATATTGTCGGCTGCAAGGTTGCGTCGGCCTGATGTGATGTAAAAATACCTTCCAAGCCTCCATGTTTGTCATAGATATTGTTCAAACTCCTAATAAAATAGGTAAGATCAGTGCCATTGAAAGTCCTATGTACAAAAGTTTCCAAAGTCTCCAGATGGGATTCTTTGTGGTTCATAACAAAATCAAAAGGACTGTTGCCCAACAACCCCATCATTTTCTCCGCATTGTTTATGATACTTTTTCTATTGCCCCAAGCAATGGTCGCGGTTAAAAAGGCACTGATTTCCACATCCTCTTTTTTGTCAAATCGATGGGGAATCTGAATCGGATCGCTCTCCAAAAACCGGGGATGGTTGTATTGAACAACTTTAGCATCTAAAAACTCTTTAAGTTCTTTTTTTGTCATTCCAATGGTATATCGAGGAGTTTCAGGAGCACTACCGGGCCCACCAAAATCAGATTATAGGCTGCATGGAGCGCTATGGCCCATAAAAGATTAAAACGTACACGTATAAAGCCTAAAAGGAAACCGACACTTAGTTGCGGGGCGACCAGCAGTGGAGAAAAAAGCAGGGTAACGGTCGTGATTTCAAAATTGGTAATATGATAAAAACCGAAAACCAAAACGGAAGCATAAAACACATATTTGAAAAATCTGGATGCCTTAAAGAAAACCAAAGGCCCCCTAAAAATCAATTCCTCCAGAATAGGGGCGGCAAAAACAGCAGCTAAAAACAATACATAGACCGGATACTTTTCCAATGCTTCTTCGATGGCGTGTTCTCCAAAATCCAAATTCAGGAAGTTTTGGAAAAGACTTGTCAAAAGCCCTAAAACGATACTGAATGCAATCGAAAGTCCAAGTAATTTGATAAAAATCGAGAACCGATATTGAAATTCGGTGTTGTTATCTTCTTCATATACCGGATTCTTCAAAAAATCGACCAAGGTTTGGGTCATAAATTGGCTGTATTATATCCGAGGCATTACGCTCACGGATTATTCGGTTCGAACAACTTGTTGTGAATCGGTAATGAGACCGTCGACCATGGTCAATTTACGGTCGGCCATATCGGCCAGTTCCTCATTATGGGTAACGATGACAAAGGTCTGTCCGAATTGGTCCCGTAGCTCGAAAAAAAGATGATGTAGATTGTCCGCACTCTCTGAATCCAGATTGCCACTGGGTTCGTCAGCAAAAATAATCGAAGGATTGTTAATCAATGCCCTGGCAACGGCTACCCGTTGTTGCTCACCGCCCGAAAGTTCGCTGGGCTTGTGTTCATATCGTTCTTTCAGCCCCAAAAAGTCAAGAAGTTCCTTTGCTCTTTTTTCTGCCTCCATTCTAGGAGTCTTTTTGATAAAGGCAGGAATACAGACATTTTCGATCGCTGTGAACTCGGGCAACAACTGATGGAATTGAAAAATGAATCCGATATGCTGGTTTCGAAATTTGGCAAGTTCCTTATCCGAAAGATTGGTGACCTCCACATCGTTTATAACCAATTTACTGTTTGTTTTATTGGTTTGAGTATCCAAGGTGCCCAATATCTGTAACAAAGTGGTTTTACCGGCCCCAGACGCACCCACAATGGAAACCACCTCGCTTTTTTTTATGTGTAGATCGACACCTTTAAGGACTTGTAATTTTCCATAAAACTTTTGAATATTGGTTGCCTTTATCATAAACGGAAAATAAAAATGGAAATGTAAACATTACGTTGAACACCGCAAAATTACCTATTAGTGTTCATTCCAAACGAATCGATTACAAGTTAGTTTTGAAAAACCAGATTGCCCATGGACTTAATTAGCATTGGGTTATTGGGTGATAAGCAAATTATGGCGTAATTTCGGTGCGGTCGAAAAACTATGAAATTTACATAACCAAAAAACAAATATGTCACCATACCGAAGTTTAGAGGAATATAATTTGGAAATCACCGACGAGGTCAAAGATCGTTATGCCTCGATAATCGATGAAATTGGTGAGGATACGACTCGTGAAGGGCTTTTGAAAACACCGGAACGGGCCGCTAAGGCTGTGCTCTTTTTGACCCAAGGGTATAAACAGGATGCCGCTGAAATATTGAAAAGCGCCATGTTCAAAGAGTCGTACAACGAAATGGTCATCGTCAAGGATATCGAACTGTACTCACTTTGTGAACACCATATATTGCCTTTTTTCGGAAAAGCCCATATCGCCTACATTCCCAACGGTCACATTGTCGGGTTGAGCAAGTTACCGCGAATCGTCGATGTTTTTGCCCGAAGATTACAGGTTCAAGAAAGGCTTACCGAGCAAATACTTGATTGCATCAATGATACCCTTAAGCCCCAAGGCGTGGCAGTGGTAATCGAGGCATCCCATATGTGCATGATGATGAGAGGGGTTCAGAAACAAAATTCGGTGACCACTACATCGGGCTTTAGGGGCACTTTTGAAAAAGAAGAAACCCGCAACGAATTTCTCAAGCTCATAAGTTCTGATTTATCATAAATTATATTGTTAACAAGTCGCCTTGTTTTTGGCATTTTTATTGCTTTGAAATAAGGAGAATCAATATATTTAAACATGGCAAAAGAAAAAGACGACAAGATTAAAAAGTTATTGCTCGGGCTTTTGTTCGATGCAATCGGATTATTGTCTTTCACAATTCCTCTTGTAGGCGAATTTTCCGATATCGTATGGGCACCGCTTTCCGCTTGGCTGATGACCAAAATGTATAGGGGAAAGATTGGACAGACTGCTGGGGTTGTTACGTTCGTAGAAGAAATTATTCCTGGACTGGATGTCATACCCACATTTACTATAATGTGGCTGTATACTTATGTTTTTAAGGGCTCTAAGAAAAAAGAAATTTTAGAGGCCAAATAGGAAGCAGTCTTAATATCCCTTTTTATTTCGACTATGCAACGGTAACATTTGTTACTTAAGATTGCTGTAAATTGTCCTAACTTTACGGAATTACTAAATTATTTCTCGTTTCATGCAAAGAAGAACCTTTGTCAAAAAAGCCACTTTGAGTTCGATGGCCGGGCTTATAGGGGCCGAGGTCGTTTTTGGCAATCTTATGCCAAAAGGCTATCGACCTTTAGCATTACAAGACCCCGACCCTTTTAAAATGTTCGATAAAGACCCTGAGATGGTCGTGCTGAACAGTAAACCCTGGAATATGGAGGCAAGGGCCCATCTATTGGACGATAAAGTTACCCCCAATAAATTCATGTTCATACGTAACAATGGCATCATCCCCGAAAAAATAGATGTTCAAAATTGGACGCTAACTATTGATGGGGAATCGGTGAATAAGGCAAAAACCTATTCTTTGGGAGAACTAAAGTCAAAATTCAAGCACCATACGTATCAACTTACTTTAGAATGTGGGGGAAACGGTCGCAGTGAGTTCGACCCGCCCGCAAAAGGCAATCAATGGACAATCGGTGCTGTTTCGTGCGCCAATTGGACAGGTATTCGATTGCGTGACATATTGGAGGATGTAGGTATTAAGAACGATGCGGTTTATGTGGGATACCATGGAGCGGATATCCATTTGAGCAGGGACCCTAACAAAGAGCCTATTTCGCGGGGTGCCCCAATGCAAAAAGCCTTACAGGACGAAACGCTTTTGGCATTTAAGATGAATGGGAAAGATATTCCGCTCGCTCACGGTTATCCGTTACGTTTGGTGGCAGGAGGGTGGCCGGCCTCGGTCTCGGGCAAATGGATCAATCGGATAAGTATAAGAAATATTGAACATGATGGTGAAAAAATGGGAGGCTCCTCGTACCGAATACCCTGCAAACCTGTTGCGCCGGGAGAAAAAGTTAAAGATGAGGATATGTGCGTTATCGAATCAATGCCCGTAAAATCGTTGATTACCTATCCCAGAAGTGGGGCAACGTTCTCAAAATCAAAAAGTTTGAATATAAGGGGCCATGCATGGGCCGGTGAGCTCGAAGTTTCAAAAATGGAATATTCCATTGATTTTGGATCGACCTGGTCGCCCTGTACATTGGAAAAACCTGCTAATCGTTTGGCCTGGCAGCATTTTTCGGCACAAATACGTTTTCCGGAGGTTGGTTACTACGAAGTTTGGGCGAGGGCTACCGATTCACAGGGAAAAGCGCAGCCAATGTTGCTACCGGGTTGGAACCCCAAAGGATATCTGAACAATGCATGCCATCGAATAGCGGTAAAGGTTACCTAAATGGAAGATAAAAAATTCTGGAAAAGTTCAAGACAAATATATCGGACACTCATCGTTATTTGTGCAGTCTTGGTTATAATATCGATTCTGGCCATTTATTTTGTGAACGGTGAAGAATCGAATGTCCAAGATACCAATATCGAGTACAGTGCTTTACCGGATAATGACGACCCGAATAGAATAGTTGATGGTATTCATGTCCGTACGGGGTTGGTGGAAGCAGAAGGCCTTATGGCCGTAGTGAACAATTGTACCAATTGCCATTCTGCAGAACTGGTCATACAGAATCGAATGAACAAGGAACGTTGGATTTCGACGATTCGATGGATGCAGAAGACACAAAATTTATGGGACCTGGGCGACAATGAAGAAATCATCGTGGATTATCTGGTCACCAATTATCCACCTGTTGAAAAGGGCAGAAGGGAGGCTTTGACCGATATCGATTGGTACCAACTGAAAGATTGATCTGGACTTAACGACAAAAGAAATCACTTAAAGCATTCGTTTTTTGGAAAGATATATTAACGGGTTTATCGACTCTTTTCTCGGCTCATTGCAATGGACATGGAAGTCCATTCTCTTTGAGGTGCCTTGGTACACCAATTATTTTTGGGGCTTGATCGTTCTTTCGTTATTGGTCTGGGGATTGGAAATCCTATTTCCATGGCGAAAAGAACAATCGATTTTTCGTAAGGATTTCTGGCTGGATGCATTCTACATGTTTTTCAACTTTTTCATTTTTGCAATCGTTATCAGTGGATTTTATAAATTACTGGAATTATTTTTTCTTGATATCGGTGTTTCCATTTCCAGTTTGACCATTATCGATATGTCCGAATGGCCGGCGTGGGCGCAATTGGCGATTTTTTTCATTGTGCTTGATTTTGTGCAGTGGTTTACACATATTCTATTGCACCGATTTTCTTTTCTGTGGCGATTTCACCAAATACACCATAGTGTTAAGGAAATGGGTTTCGCGGCCCATCTACGTTACCATTGGATGGAAAATATCCTATACAAACCACTTAAGACCCTGGGAGTTATGGTCTTGGGAGGATTTGAACCCGAACAGGCCTATATAGTCCACTTTATAGCCATAGCCATTGGCCATTTGAACCATTCGAATATCAAGTTGACATGGGGACCTTTAAAATATGTTTTGAACAATCCGGTGATGCATCTTTATCACCACGCCTATACATTGCCCAAAGGTAGCTATGGTGTCAATTTCGGTATAAGCCTAAGCCTTTGGGACTACTTGTTCCGAACAAACTATATTCCCGATGATAATGGCGAAACGCCCCTAGGTTTTCCGGGTGACGAGTCGGTACCAAAAGACTTCTTTCACCAATTATGGTACGGCTTTTCCAATTCAAAAACGGAATGATGTTCTTTCAAAACAAGCATGGCCGTTAAATACAGCTTTTTTAACGGTAGGCTTGGACTGGATTTTTGAAATACAACATTATCCAGCATTGACATTTCGAGATAAAAAAGACGAAAGTTATCGAAACAGGAAACCCAGGCCCATGCGACGGAGCATCTTTTTTTCGAAATTCCAAAAGAACTTGAATTGCCCGAAAAGCCAGCCATAAATGATTAAAAGAATTTGATAGAAGGGGAAAATCAATAATATGCGTAGTGTCCAATATAAAGTTCCGCCCCACCACGATGGTGAAAAACTACCCCTTTGCATCCCTATAAGTTCTAGAAAAGGCTTGGCCACGTATACCGAAGAAGAACCGGTTATCGCGAATACCACAAAAATTATGATAAGCTGAAAATTAGAAGTTATACCCCAACGCTGCCTTAATTTTTCCATGAAAGCCAAATTGGCGTCAAAGATACTTTTTAAATACGTGGTAAAAAAGGCCCGAGGCGTTGGTTGTACTTCCGTTGGAAATAAATGAAATAATTATACAACTTGTAGTTCACTTCATAACCATAGTCGATATTGGGATCGTAGTCGATTTGCAGTACGTATAGGTCAGGATTATATTGCGATGGCGACAGCACACGCTGGTTCCAATTGATGACATAGATTTGGTTTCTATTCTCCAAAAAAGACTGTGAATAGTAGCCTTCGGGTCTAGCAATGCTCCGTAGCCAAAAATTAAAACCGGGTTCGATGATAATTATTTGATATTCGGTTTCATCACTGGCGATCTCAATGGTATCACCTTCTTTTTGGGCAAAGGCTTTTTTCTCCATTTCGGTGGGTTCCACAACTTTTTTAGAACTGTTACAACCCGAGGAGGCTAACAGAAGTACTCCGAAAACAACGCCCAAATACAAACCTATTTTCTGCATAAGAAAAAGATACAAAAAAAGCTGTTGGTTTGTTCCAGCAGCTTTTATAAATTTAAGTTAATAAGTGTTTACTTTCCGAAAAGCCCTCCTAAAAGGCCTCCCAGGCCGCCTTTCTTCTGGCTGGTTCCCATTACCATGCCTGCAACATCGTCCAAAACACTTCCATCGCCATCGGCATCGATAAGGCTCATGATCAAACTTTGGTTTTGCTGAGGTTGTCCACCGAGCATACTTCCCAATAAACTATTAAGACCATTGGCATCGCTTACATTACTTTGGGCCTTTTGGCGTCCTAGATAACCCATTACAATAGGTGCGGCTATTTTGAGAATGTTGGCAATCGAGCCTGCATCAATCCCTGATTTTTGGCTCAAGGCGTTCTCGACTTGTGGTTGTTTATTGCCAAAAACATGGCCTAGGATTCCTGCACCATCCTGAACAACATCATCATCGACTCCTCCTCCGAAAAGACCACTTAAATTATCCAATATACTTCCATCGTGCTTGTTTGATGATAAAGCGCTCATCAACCCTTGTGCACCTTGAGGCTCTGCAACGTTTTTTTTCATCGCCCCTAAAATCAAGGGCATGGCCATGCTCAACACATCGGCCGTTTTGTTCTCTGGTTGGCCAGTCTGCCCGGCAACACCGCTGATCAGTTGTTTGCCCATTGGGCTGCTTAATAAATCTAATAATCCTGACATTTTATAGTTAATTTAAAATTCGATTCGTAATGTACAAAAAGTGTTCCAGTATCTCTGTAAAATGTCTGTAAAGAAATTACTTGAGCAAATCGATGATTTGAGTGGCCAATTCCATACCGATCCGATCTTGTGCCTCACTTGTCGCCGCCCCGATATGTGGGGTCAATGATATATTGGGGTGCATCAAAATCTTTATTTCGGGATTGGGTTCTGATTCGAATACGTCAAGACCGGCAAAAGAAACCTTACCGCTTTCCAAAGCAGCGACCAATGCGATCTCATCGAGAACACCGCCACGGGCCGCGTTTACAATACCGACACCATCTTTCATCAATTCAATTTCTTTTTTACCTATTACATATTCTTTTTGGGCCGGAACATGAAGGGTAACATAATCGGATGATTCCAACACTTCTTCCTTAGAATGGGAAGCAAGATCAAAAGACACATTTTGCCCGTCAAAGAAAGAGAGGACTATCGAGGCTTTTTCCAAAAAAGGGTCAAAATAGGCAACTTTCATCCCAATACCGATGGCGATTTTGGCGGTAGCCTGACCAATCCTTCCAAATCCTATAATGCCCAAGGTTTTGCCACTTAGTTCGGTACCACTTGCATATGATTTTTTAAGTTGTTTGAATTTTGTGTCCCCATCCAAAGGCATATTCCGATTGGCATCGTGCAAAAAACGGACTCCCCCGAACAAATGGGCAAAGACCAATTCGGCTACCGACCCTGAAGAAGCTGCTGGCGTGTTGATTACATGCAATCCCTTTTCCTTGGCATAGGCAACATCGATATTGTCCATGCCGACCCCACCACGCCCGATCAGTTTCAGGGTAGGGCAATTGTCGATGATATCCTTGCGTACCTTGGTCGCGCTTCGTACCAACAATGCTGAAATTGCATTCTCGTTTATGAAATTGGCCAATTGTTCTTGGGCCACTGTAGTGGTTAGCACTTCGAATCCGTTTGCTTCAAGTGCTGAAATACCAGATGGTGAAATACCATCGTTCGCTAATATTCTCATCTATAAGTGTTAAATGTTCAGTTTTGAGTTTTGATGTTCAATTGACTGGTTTTGACAATTTTGGTCAACATCTTTACAATTTGTTCAATTTCATCAAGATAACCGTCCAAATTTTCTTCAACGATATTGCCTTCTTTGATAAGACGTAGCCAGTATCTTGTTTCCCTTGATTCTTTGGATGCAATGGCCATTTTTGCAATGAAGTCTTTCTTTGATTGCCCGGCAGAGGCCTCAGAAACATTTGCCCCGATACTTGTTGCAGACCTTAAAAGTTGATCAGCAAAAACATACTCTCTTTTGTCTCGAAGAACCTTGATAAGTTTGATTACCTCAAGTGCAAATTGAAAACTCCTTTCCTCTATCAAGTTTATTGATTAATGATTTAGAACTTAAAATTCAAAATTTAGGATTATGCTTTAGCCTTTGCGTTCCATCTCACTCATTACGTCCACTAAAGTTCCAACACTTTCCAATGAAAGTGCATTGTACATCGATGCACGATAACCACCTACCGAACGGTGTCCGTTTAATCCATTAATGCCCGCTTCCTTGAGCAAAGCATCAAACTCATCCTTTAATTTTTCATCGGTAAGATTAAAAGTGGCATTCATATTCGAACGGTCTTCTTTGTTCGCATAGCCCTCAAAAATGGGGTTCAGGTCAATCTCGGAATATAACAGTTGGGCTTTCTTGTCGTTGATTTCCTCGATAGCGGAAATCCCCCCTAAATTTTTCAACCACTCTAAGGTGAGCATTGATACGTACACGGCAAAAACAGCTGGGGTATTGAACATACTATCTTTAGCGATGTGGACCGAGTAATCTAACATTGATGGGATTTTTCGCGAAACCTTACCTAAAATATCTTCTTTGACTACCACTAAAGTCGTTCCTGCCGGTCCCATATTTTTCTGTGCTCCGGCATAGATCAAATCGAATTGCGAAAAATCGAGCTGTCTTGAAAAAATATCCGAACTCATATCACAGACCAAAGGAGTATCGGTTTTTGGGAATTTTTTAAACTGGGTACCGAAAATGGTGTTGTTCGAAGTTAGGTGCAAATAATCAAGGCCCATGGGTACACTGTAGCCTTTGGGTATGTAGTTGAAATTTTCATCTTTTGAGGAACCAATCTCAACTATTTCGCCAAATAACTTGGCTTCCTTAATGGCCTTATCGCTCCATGTGCCCGTATTCAGGTAACCGGCCTTTGTTTCCAAAAGGTTATAAGCGACCATTAAAAATTCCATACTGGCACCTCCTTGCAAGAACAAGGCCTGATAACCTTGATCCTCAAGTCCCAAAAGCTCCAATGCCAAAGAACGCGCATTTTCCATTACCGCCACAAAGTCTTTGCTACGGTGCGATATTTCTATTATCGAGAGCCCCGAACCGTTAAAGTCCATTACGGCTTCAGATGCCTTTAAAAAGACTTCTTGTGGCAGTACGCAAGGTCCTGGGCTAAAATTGTGTTTTTTCATTTGGTTTGTTTTACTTAAAAAAATCATTGTGACAACAAGAAGCCAAAGGTCTTAAATTTATAGGGAACTAAGGATGCGGAAAACGGAAATTTCTGTTATGTTCTTAACAGGAATTCAACAGTATCGACCCCATCGGCATAATCGGTCAAACCGGGTCTTTGTGAATGCCCGAAAACGATTTCCTTTTTAAGGATCCCGCTACCGACTACACACTGTATTTTTTGGGCATCCGATTCCAAACGCTGTTTTAACCCGCCCAAAGAACCATATTCTTCATAGAACGACGAGGCAATAGGTGAGGCATAGCTTTCATCTTGTTTGAGTATGAAAAAGCCGTTGTCTAAAATCTTATATTCGCTCATCAAATAGACGGCCTTGTTGTAGTCGTAATTGTTGGCATATTTTTTTTGTTCGATGATATCGTGATACGAATAGATTGCTTTAAAAAAAGCCTCAAAGTCATAGCCTTGGGGTACAAATAACTTTGAAACACTTCTGCAGCCTAGTCCGTAGTACCTAAAAATATCTTCGCCCAACGCTTCCAATTGTTCCAATGATTCCTCACCGGTAAGTACGGCCACCGAATTTCGGTTTTTACGGATAATGTTGGGCACTTTGCCGAAATAGTACTCGAAATAACGTGCGGTGTTGTCGCTTCCCGTCGCGATTACGACATCGAAGTCCTTTAGTGCATCTTTTTGAAATTCAATTTTATTAAGCATTACTGGTTCGAGCTCCATGAGATACTCGGCTATAAAGGGGAGTAAAACGGAATCGTTCGATGATAGTTTGATCAAGGCGGAATTGCCCGTTAGCAGAACCGCCAAAAAATCGTGAAACCCTACCAAAGGAATATTCCCGGCCATGATCAAGGCTACCTTTTTTGGTTTGTTTTTTTCGACATCGTATTTTGAAAGCCATTCGTTCAATCGATCTTCCGTCAGCAATTCTGACCATTGACCTATGGCATATTCAATGTTTTCTTCGGTAAACCATCCGTTCTTGTGACCGGCCAAAATGATAGCGTCATGCAGTTTGTTCGACCATTCCTTTTCCGTTGCGGTATTATTTATGAAATCCCTAAGAAAACGGCCTAGTTTAACGAAAGCAATAAATGTTTTCAGACGGTCGTTCATATATTTGCTAGAATTGGTTTTGCACTTTACCTTTGCACAAAGTTGTTGACAAAAGTAAGGAAAATTGTAGCCGAAAACGGTTTGAACCGAACAAGCCAGTATAGGCTTACCAATTCGGCATAAAAAGAAAACTATGGCCATTATTATAACTGATGAATGTATCAATTGTGGGGCTTGCGAACCGGAATGTCCGAATACAGCAATTTATGAGGGGGCGGACGAATGGCGTTATTCCGATGGCACATCTTTGGCAGGCGATGTCTTACTTACCGATGGGAAAGCGGTCAACGCCGATGCCGTGCAAGAACCCGTAAGCGACGAAATATATTATATAGTCCCTGATAAGTGTACCGAGTGCAAAGGTTTTCATGAAGAACCTCAATGTGCGGCCGTCTGCCCCGTAGATTGCTGCATACCCGATGAAGACCATGTAGAATCGGAAGAAACACTTTTGGGAAAACAGCGATTTATGCACCCTGAGGGATAACAAATAGACTGCTTCGCTTTTAGATACTTGACAATTGACCTGCCCGAACTTTGTTCGGGCTTTTTATTTAATATGATTAATCCCCAAGTAAAAGTTATCTTTGCGCCCGAAAATAACAGTCTAGCCTCTAAAGTCTAGTATCTAACCTAAAAAAATGAAAGCAGGTATCGTCGGATTGCCCAATGTAGGCAAGTCCACTCTTTTTAATTGCCTATCGAATGCCAAAGCACAGAGTGCTAATTTCCCTTTTTGTACCATTGAACCGAATATTGGGGTGGTCAATGTACCCGACACACGTTTGCAAAAATTGGAGGAATTGGTCAACCCAGAAAGGGTATTGCCCGCTACGGTAGAAATCGTCGATATTGCCGGATTGGTCAAAGGTGCTAGCAAAGGGGAAGGACTGGGAAACCAATTTTTAGGAAATATACGTGAGACCGATGCCATTCTTCACGTTTTGAGGTGTTTTGACAACGATAATATCGTTCATGTCGATGGTTCCGTCGATCCGGTTCGCGATAAGGAGACCATCGATATAGAATTGCAGCTAAAAGATTTGGAATCCGTTGAAAAAAAGTTGGATAAAGTAGGGCGCGCTGCCCGTACCGGAAACAAGGATGCCCAAAAGGAAGCTGCCGTACTCCAAACCATTAAGGAAGGGTTGGAGGCCGGAACATCGGTCCGCGAGACCCAAGTCTCCGAAGATGATTATCTTGAATTTGTCAAACCCTTGCAACTAATTACCGACAAACCCGTGATGTATGTTTGCAATGTCGATGAGGCTTCGGCCGTTTCGGGAAATATATATGTGGACAAGGTAAAAGAGGCCGTTGCCGGTGAGAACGCGGAGGTCTTGGTCCTGGCCGTCAGCACCGAGGCCGACATCACCGAACTGGAAACCTACGAGGAGCGCCAAATGTTCTTGGAAGACTTGGGACTTTCCGAACCCGGTTCGGCCAAGTTAATCCGTGGGGCGTACAAACTTTTGGACTTGGAGACCTATTTTACGGCAGGGGTGAAGGAAGTCAGGGCATGGACCATTCCCGTAGGGGCGACGGCCCCCCAAGCTGCTGGTGTTATCCATACTGATTTCGAAAAAGGATTTATCAGGGCCGAAGTGATCGCGTACGACGATTATGTGGCCTACGGTAGTGAGCAAAAGGTAAAGGAAGCTGGAAAAATGCGCGTCGAAGGCAAGGAATATATTGTTAAGGATGGTGATGTAATGCACTTTAGGTTTAACGTATAGGACGGATTAAACACCTCCCATTTTAGTTAGCAGTTCCTGCTTTTTTGCCCTCGAAACACTAAGACTTTTATTATCTGCCATTACCACATAACCCGCATTTCCCCTTACATAACGCAACATATGATTGGGGTTGATCATAGAGGAATGGTGTATGCGTATGAAACCATAAGGTCGCAATTGTACATCAAGTTCTTTTAAAGGCTTGGACATTAATAAAGCTTTGCCTCCTTGGCAAAAAATGTGCGTATAATTGCTATCCGCTATGCAGTACATGATATCTTCGATTAAGATAAACTCCAAACCTTCCTTGGTGGGTATGGCTATTCGGTGATGGGGTAATTGGTTCTCAAGGTTTTTGGCAAGATGTTTAATGCCTTCGTTAAAATCCTCTTTGTTGAAATCGGCAACCCTGCCAACGGCCTCGATTAGTTGGCCGCTTTCAATCGGTTTTAGTAGATAATCTATAGCGCTCAACCTAAATGCTTGCAGTGCATATTGATCATGGGCCGTAGTAAAGATTACTTTGAACGTAATATCGCCCAGGGCCTGTAAAAGCTCAATACCATTCATCCAAGGCATTTCTACATCGAGAAATAACAATTCAGGAGTCGATTTTCGAATGCCCAACATGCCTTCCTTTGCCGAAGAGTATGTGGCGTTCACCTTCACGAACGGGCAATGTTTTGATAACAAGGACGATAAGGACTCAATGCAGTGCATTTCGTCGTCGATAATTACGGCGTGTATATTCGCTGCTTCGGTCATAATTCGAAAAACAGGTTCACCTTGGTCCCTGAGGACCTGTCGTTGTGATACTTGTCGATGATCTCATAGTGATAATTGTTGTCCAGCACATGGTTGTTGATGTCCAGACGTTCGATAAAGAGCTTCATTCCCATGGAATCTTTTTTTGTGGAGGTCTTGATTTGGGACGAATACGTTCTCCCGACCCCGTTGTCGTCGATGGTACAGATGACCTCTTTTTCGTTCTGGGCGATGGTGACCGATATCCTTCTTTCGCCCTTTTTGTGCAACAGTCCGTGCCAGATGGCGTTTTCCAATAGGGGCTGCAAGAGCATCGGGGGGAGCATGATAAAATCGATGGCCGTATTGGGCCCTACCTTTATTTCGTAAGCAAAGCCATCTTCAAAACGCAATTGCTCCATCTTTAGGTAGAGTTCGCAAAGGGCCAGTTCCTCCTCCAACGAAATCTGTTTTACCTCCGAATAGCTTAACACCTTTCTGATAAACGAGGCAAAATCTGCCAGGTATTCGGTGGCTTTGTCTCCTTGTCCTTTTTGTACGAGATTACGGATGGCATTGAGGCAATTGAAGATAAAATGGGGGTTCATTTGAGCTTTTAGGGCCTTGAGCTCCGCACTGGCGATTTTTTGATTGAACTCGGCCTGTAGTTTTAATTTTTCCTGCTCCGCCAAGGCCTTGTTCTTTTCGAGGATCTTTTGGGTCTTTTGTTCCACCAGCGTATTGAGTTCTTTATTCAGTTTTCGTTGTGCCAGCAAGGTTTCCTGTTCAGATTGGAGTAATTTTTTCTGGGTATCCACAAGTGTTTTGTTGGTTTGTTTCATACGAAGACCAATGGCCTGGTTAAAGAAGAAGATTTCTATTAAAAGTCCAACCTCTACAATTGCGTGTATGTGATAATGTCCGAAGGTTAAAAGAACCCCGATCGTAAACAAAAGACAGGCAACGGTCAACACCATCATACCTGTACCGATCAAGTGGTGTAACTTCTCCGGTGTTCTATAAATATTCCAGCTCCACAATACGCCTACGATTGCCGAACCCAACATGGTCATTTGAAAATAGTTAATATAGATACGCACATGGAAGAATAGCATCAGTATGTACATTAAGGTTTTAACTACGGTTGCAGCAACCAAAAAAATGACCAACCATTTAAAGTAACCGTATAACCTGTGATCTTTTTTTATCTCTAGGATATCCCTTAGGTATAAGGCAAAAAATATCCAGGGTATCCCATTGGTAATCATGATCAAATAACTGTTATAAGGCAAAAAATCCCAAAACACACTAGTATGGCCATACAATTCATATTGTCTAAGTAACCAAATTCCCATACCTATCAAATAAAGTCCGTACCACAACAGGTAACGCTCTGAAAATTGTCGATAACGGAAAAGGAAAAAGATTCCGGTCATGATCAATAGCACAATAAGGGCAGCATAATAACTGACCTCGTAGCGGTTTTTGTAATAATCGTTTTCTTGATAGGTATTTAATCTATCGGTTAAATAGAGCCGGATCTCAGGTTGCGGTGTTTCGTAGCCTTTCAACCTAATGTAGATAACCTGCTGTCCTGCATTTAACTCCTGTAACGGAAACCCAAAACGTGCATTGGGTGTATTTTTACCATTTAAAGCAACATCCCAACCGGCCTTGCCCCTAAAAATGGTATCTGGAGCTACCTGATAGAATTCCATGAGTATCCCATTTCTGATATACAGGGTCAATTCTTCGGGCATTATTTTCTTTTTGGGCTGGATCCTTAATTTTAACCACACCGGATATTCAAATTCAGAAGGTTTTCGCTCCAACGATCCTAATCCTTTGGCAGGATGCATAGGTACTTTTTGCATATCCTCGATGGTCAGTTTTCGGGTGCTGTCCATATACATCGTGGCGTAGGGGAGCAGATCGATGAAATCGCCGTCCATTTCCGAAGGATCAAAAGTGAGTGCGTTATGCTGGCATTCCGCTTGAAACACGGAAAGCATCGCGATCACTATGGTCAATATCTTGGTCTTAAACCACATAACTATAAAGTTAGGTAAAATTATTAGGCAGGATACTGCCAATGAGCCATTGGTAATTCCACTGTGTCGATAGTCGCTTTTAGGTCATAAATGGTCAAGACCTTGATTTTAAAGGTGCTTGTTTCCAACCAGACATACAAAGGGTGCAATGACAAAAAGAAATTGGCACGATACTAACTACTTGTTTGTATTGCAAAGGACATTTTTGAATTTGTGGGAAAATATTCAATAACCTTTAAATCAATGTATTATGAAAAATGTATTAAAAACAATGTTGCTAATAGTTGCCCTGGTACTCTTCTCTACTAGTGCCCAAGGACAAGACGAACAAAAGACCTTTGTGGTCTGTACCTATATGAAGGTAAAACCAGGAATGGGCCAAGACTACATAAAAATGGAAAAGGCTTGGAAAAAAATCCATTATAATCGTATCGATAAGGGCGAAATTTTGGGCTGGGGCCTTTATACCGTTCCCAACGCTGGAACTTCTAATGATTATAATATGATAGGGGTAACCATTTTAGATGGGGATGCTCAAATGGCCCGTTTCTATGGCGATTATGTGTTTGCCGACTATATGAAAGGTTTATCCCAGGAAGAAATTAAAATTGTACAAAATACCGCTACATTCAGGGACGTAGTTAGAGAAGATGTGTACCGATTAAAGGATGCGCTGGCAAAAAATCCCGGGTTTCCAAATGTACAATGGCTCACTTCGCATAAACTTCACAAGGGTGTTTCGCCCGATGATTTTGTAAAAGTGGAAAAGAAATTGGTCAACCCAGTGGTTCAAAAACTGATCGATAGTAACGATATTCAATTCTTTGGGGTGTACCAACGTGTACTACCCTCGGGAACAAGCTCCACATTCGACATCGTAAGGGCGTATGGTTATCCGGACCTTGAGACCATGTTGGCGTTTCCTCCAAAATGGGGAGCAGAATGGGCCAAGGCACATGCCAATTTTATGGGCACAGGTTGGAAAATCGACGACCATGATGACGTAGCTGTTGAACTTTGGAAAAAAGTGGATTGTACGTGTGACTGATATACCAGCGTCACGTTCGTTTTTATAAAAAGCCCCAAGATTGGGGCTTTTTCAATTGTATTGAACATCGTAATTTTCTTTTGCTCCCATAATATATAGAAATCCACAAAGGCTAATTTTCCTTCATGAAAAACAATTCAACGTTTTCAGTTGGGATTGTCTACGCCATTTTGGGCGTAATCCTTTTTTCCGCAAAGGCGGTCATGGTCAAATTGGCGTATACCTACCAAGTGGATCATTTGACCTTGCTTTTGTTCCGTATGGTCTTCGCCTTACCTTTCTATATAGCGATATTTCTGTTTACCAAACCCGAACCGGATCAGAAATTAAGACCCAAATATTATTTGTGGCTGTTTCTTTTCGGTTTTCTAGGCTATTATTTAGCAAGCCTTTTTGATTTTATGGGATTGCAATACATCAAGGCGGGCTTAGAACGGATCATTCTTTTTGTTTACCCTACCATTGTGGTCTTACTTTCTTGGCTGTTCTTCAAAAAAAGACTGACCTCGAACCAATTTATGGCGATTCTCGTCACTTATTTTGGAGTACTGATTACGTTTTGGGATGAAATCGGGGTTTCCGGAGAAGGGGTCTATTGGGGCGGTTTCTTGATTTTTCTAAGTGCCTTTACCTACGCTGCATATTTGGTCGGTAGTGGTTGGCTGATTCCCAAATTCGGGGTGCTTCGCTTCACTTCTTATGCGATGATCGTATCGACGCTATGTATTTTGTTTCATTATTCCCTAGTACTGGATTTCGATTTATTCGATTATCCTAAAGAGGTTTATTATTTAGGATTGGCCATGGCATTATTTTCTACATTGTTGCCCTCGTTCTTGGTATCCGGCGCCATTAAACGATTGGGAGCTTCGACTTTTTCTATTTTTGGAAGCCTGGGCCCTGTATCGACCATCATTTTGGCATTTTTCTTTTTAGACGAGCGAATAACCACACTTCAGATTTTTGGTATGTGCGTCGTAATTGCTGGCGTGACCTTGGTTTCAAGAAAAAAGAAGACTAACTGAGCAAGCCTCCTACAAACGGTCAATATCAACAAAACCCCCATTTTCATTGTTAATTACTTTAGCCTTTAAGGGTTTTATCTTTTTACAAGTCGTGTTATCTTTAACTCCACTTAACCAAAATCCCGTCAAATGGCCGAAAAAAACCAGTATACCGAAGAAAACATTCGTTCGCTCGATTGGAAGGAACATATCCGATTGCGGCCTGGGATGTACATTGGTAAACTGGGCGACGGATCTTCCGCCGATGATGGCATTTATATTTTATTAAAGGAAACAATCGATAACTGTATCGACGAATTTGTAATGGGTGCCGGTAAGACCATCGAGATCAGTATCAGGGATAACTTGGTTAAAGTCCGCGATTATGGCCGCGGTATTCCTTTGGGCAAAGTAGTCGATGTGGTCTCGAAAATGAATACTGGGGGCAAGTACGATAGCCGTGCCTTTAAAAAATCGGTCGGACTAAACGGTGTAGGTACGAAGGCCGTCAATGCCCTTTCAAGTTTTTTTGAAGTGCAGTCCACCAGAGATAATCAGGTCAAGACAGCCCGATTCAAGCAAGGGGACCTTGTTTCCGAAGAAGGGCCTGAGACGAGTTCAAAACGTAAAGGGACGAAAGTTTCTTTTACTCCCGACGAGACCATTTTCAAAAAATACAAGTTCCGTACGGAATATGTAGAGCGTATGCTCAAGAACTATGTGTATTTGAATCCGGGGCTGACCATCGTATTCAATGGGGAAAAGTTCCATTCCGAAAACGGACTGAAGGATCTGTTGGAAGACAATAACAATATCGATGATATGCTCTATCCGGTCATCCATTTGAAAGGTGATGACATCGAAGTGGCGATAACACATAGTAAGACCCAATACAGTGAGGAATACCATTCTTTTGTAAACGGGCAGCATACAACGCAGGGCGGAACGCACCAATCGGCCTTTCGTGAGGCAATCGTGAAGACGGTCCGCGATTTCTATGGCAAAAATTACGATGCTTCCGATATTCGAAAGTCCATTATTTCGGCCATTTCTATAAAGGTGATGGAGCCCGTTTTTGAAAGCCAGACCAAGACAAAGCTTGGTTCTACCGATATGGGCGGAGATTTCCCGACGGTACGCACCTACATAAATGACTTCGTCGGAAAATATCTTGATAATTACCTGCACAAAAATCCTGATACGGCGGAAAAATTGCAGCGTAAGATCATGATGGCCGAAAAAGAGCGAAAAGAGCTTTCGGGCATTCGCAAATTGGCTCGTGACCGTGCCAAAAAATCAAGCGTACACAACAAAAAATTACGTGATTGCCGTGTGCATTTGGGTGATATGAAAAAGGATAATCGTTTGGACACCACGCTTTTTATTACGGAAGGGGATTCGGCCTCGGGGTCGATAACAAAATCACGTGACGTGAATACTCAGGCGGTATTCAGTCTTCGGGGCAAACCGTTGAATTCTTATGGAATGTCGAAAAAAATCGTTTATGAGAATGAGGAATTCAACCTGCTGCAGGCTGCATTGAACATCGAGGAGTCTATGGAGGATCTTCGCTATAACAATATCGTAATCGCTACGGATGCCGACGTTGATGGAATGCACATTCGATTGCTGTTGATTACCTTCTTTTTGCAATTTTTTCCGGAACTGATCAAAGAGGGGCATCTGTACATTTTACAAACGCCTTTGTTTCGGGTCCGAAATAAAAAAGAGACCATATACTGCTATAGCGAGGAGGAACGAAGGAATGCTATCGAAAAATTGAGCGGGAAACCGGAGATAACGCGATTTAAGGGGTTGGGCGAAATTTCGCCCGATGAGTTCCAACACTTTATCGGGGACGATATCCGATTGGAACCCGTGATGTTGGACAAAGCGATGTCGATAGAGGAATTGTTGAATTTTTATATGGGCAAAAATACACCGGACCGTCAAAAATTCATAATCGAAAACCTTAAAGTAGAAGTTGACCTCGTAGAAGAGGATAAATTATAAATCAAATAAATACGCATACTTCTGAATGGAGGAAAATGACGAATTGAACCTGCCCGCCGGAGAGGAAGGGTTACCAAATGAAGGAGCAGGTGGGTCTTCTGAAGATCAAGGAACAACCGATGATGATGCAGACTTAAATTCCAGTGAAGGTGACAATTTAGGTGACGAAAACGTAGCCGATGACGATGCACTTACACGTGTTTCGGGAATGTACATGGACTGGTTCTTGGACTACGCTTCCTATGTTATCCTTGAGCGTGCCGTACCGGCCATAGAAGATGGGTTCAAACCCGTACAGCGACGGATCATGCATGCCCTGAAAGAACTTGACGACGGCCGTTATAACAAAGTGGCCAACGTAGTGGGCCACACTATGCAGTATCACCCCCATGGCGATGCAAGTATAGCGGATGCCATGGTACAGATCGGCCAGAAAGACCTTTTGATCGACACCCAGGGAAACTGGGGGAACATTCTCACGGGAGATGGTGCCGCTGCCTCGCGATATATAGAGGCAAGACTTTCCAAGTTTGCCTTGGAAGTCGTTTTCAGTCCGAAAATTACGGAGTGGCAACTTTCCTATGACGGTAGAAAGAAGGAACCCGTAAATCTTCCGGTAAAATTTCCCTTATTGTTGGCCCAAGGGGCTGAGGGTATTGCGGTAGGTCTTTCCACAAAAATACTTCCGCACAACTTCAATGAACTGATCGATGCGTCAATCAAACATTTGGAAGGCAAAAGGTTCAAGTTGTATCCCGATTTCCCGACAGGTGGCATTATCGATATCGAAAATTACAACGATGGTATGCGAGGTGGAAAAATACGTGTTCGTGCCCGCATATCCCAACAAGATAAAAATACATTGGTAATCAATGAAATACCTTATGGAACCAATACTTCTTCTTTAATAGATTCCATCCTTAAGGCGAACGATAAAGGGAAGATCAAAATCAAGAAAATCGAGGACAATACGGCGGCCGAAGTCGAGATTTTGGTGCATTTGCCTGCTGGAATCTCCCCTGACAAAACTATTGATGCATTGTATGCTTTTACGGCCTGTGAATCTTCCATATCGCCTTTGGCGTGTATCATTGAAGACAACAAACCGCTCTTTATCGGTGTGACAGAAATGCTCAAACGATCTACCGACGCCACCGTCGATTTGCTGAAGCAAGAGCTTGAACTGCAATTGGGCGAATTGGAAGAACAGTGGCACGCCGCGTCCTTAGAGCGGATCTTTATCGAGAACCGTATTTATCGGGATATCGAGGAAGAAGAGACCTGGGAAGGCGTAATCGCTGCTATCGATAAAGGACTAAAGCCACACATAAAACATCTGAAGCGGGCCGTTACCGAAGATGATATTGTTCGGTTGACCGAAATAAGAATCAAGCGAATCTCAAAATTCGACCTCGACAAGGCTCAGCAAAATCTTGACAACCTTGAAAAGAAAATAGCGGAAGTCAAACACCATTTGGCCCATCTTATCGAATATTCCATCGATTATTTCAAAAATCTCAAGGACAAATACGGCAAAGGCCGCGAACGTAAGTCTGAAATCAAGATTTTTGATGATATCGAGGCGACCAAAGTGGTAATTCGCAACACCAAACTCTACGTAAACCGTGAAGAAGGATTTGTGGGAACTTCGCTCAGGCGTGATGAATATGTTACCGATTGTAGCGATATCGACGACATCATCGCCTTCACAAAAGAAGGTAAGATGATGGTATTCAAGGTGGATTCCAAGACATTTGTGGGTAAGAATATCATTCATGTCGCCGTTTTCAAGAAAAAAGACAAGCGCACCATCTATAACATGATTTACAAGGATGGAAGGGGTGGCGCAACGTATATAAAAAGATTTGCCGTCACCAGTATTACACGTGACAAAATGTACGATCTTACCAATGGCAAAGCGGGTACGGACGTACTTTATTTTTCGGCCAATCCAAACGGGGAAGCAGAGATCGTTACGGTCAACCTACGTCAGGCCGGAAGCATCAAAAAATTGAAATGGGACATGGATTTTGCCGATGTGCTGATCAAGGGCAGGGCATCAAAGGGAAATATTGTCACCAAATACACGGTAAAACGTATTGAACTGAAAGAGAAAGGCTTATCTACCTTAAAACCTCGAAAATTATGGTTCGACGACACGGTACAGCGCCTGAACATTGATGAACGAGGCGAGTTTTTAGGCGATTTTACGAGCGATGACCGGCTACTTATCGTAAACCAAAAGGGAATTGTAAAAACGGTTATTCCCGAGTTGACCTTGCGTTTTGATGACGATATGATCGTACTTGAAAAATGGGATCCTGTCAAACCCTTGACGGCCATATATTGGGAAGGGGAAAAAGAGCTTTTCTATGTCAAACGCTTTTTGATAGAGAATCTCGATAAGGAAGAATCGATCATTACGGATCATCCAAAATCGTATCTTGAAACGATCTTTACGGATTATCGACCGCGAACAGAGGTAGTCTTTGCAAAGAAAAGAGGGCAGGAGCGAAAGGAAAATATGGAGGTGAACCTGGAAGAATTCATTGCGGTAAAGGGAATAACGGCAATGGGTAACCAATTGACCAAAGAAAAAGTGTTGGAAATCAACGCCCTTGAGGCATTACCGTACGAACCTCCGCCACAACAACCACCGGAAGAAATAGAGGTCGTTGATGAAGAAAATGTGCCTTCTTCCACAAAAAACGATAAACAAGAAGAATCCTCGAAACCGGACGAAACCGCGCTGGATAATGATAAGGAAGCGGATGGTGATGGGCAAACGACACTTTTCTAGAACGTCATGAAAAACTTTATACAGGAGTTCAAGAATTTTGCGATCAAAGGAAATATGATCGACATGGCCATCGGGATTATCATCGGTGCCTCTTTCAATGCAGTGGTCAATACTTTGGTCAAAAAAATCATAATGCCCCCTTTGTCACTTGCTACCGATGGAGTCAATTTATCGAACAAAAAATTGATTCTCAGGGAAGGAACGGACGCCGTAGAAGAGGTCGCTATCGGCTATGGTGAATTGATCGAGGTGTTTGTCGATTTCGCAATTGTTGCGTTCACAATTTTTATCCTATTAAAGGGAATCAATCGTATACGCAACAAGGCCGAGAACCCAGAAGACTCCGAGGTCGAAACCCCAAAGAACATCGAATTGTTGTCGAACTTGGAGAAATTGATGAAGGAGCAGAACGAACTTTTGAGGGATATGAAGAAATAAATCTGCATACAAATTATATTCGATTATCTTTAGGCGAAAATTATTTTAAATGGATTTTACCAACCCCCTGGTTTACGGCGTACCATGTTTTATTGCTTTTATCCTCTTGGAGCTCACCTATAGCAAGACCCACGGAGATGATGATCTGTACGAATGGAAGGATTTGTTCGCCAGTGGATTCATGGGAGTAGGTTCGGCGATCATCGGACCGTTTTTCAAGGTTGTCTTTGCCATTGTACTTTTTGAAGTGACTTTCGATTTTTTTAATCCCGAGATTGATGGGGTGCGGACCAATCTTATGGGATATAAATCATTCGGCTATGCTTGGTGGGTGTTTTTGCTCTGTCAATTGGCGGACGATTTCACCTATTACTGGTTCCACAGGGCCAATCACGAGATTCGTGTTTTGTGGGCCGCCCATATCGTGCATCACTCTTCCGACAATTTTAATTTGGGTACCGCCGTTCGAAACGGATGGTTTACAATTCTCTACAAACCGTTATTCTATATGTGGTTGCCGGCAGTAGGTTTTCCACCAGAAGTAGTGATGGTCTGTCTCGGTATCGAAGCTTTGTGGCAGTTTCAATTACATTCGCAATATGTGCCGAAGATGGGGATTATAGAAAAAATATTCAACACCCATACAATGCACCAAGTTCATCATGCACAAAATGTCGAGTATTTGGACAAAAATCATGGAGGTTTTCTGAATATTTTCGACAAGCTCTTCGGTACTTGGAAGGAACTTGATGATGATATCGAAGTACAATATGGAGTCATCCATCCTCCAAAAAACCATAATCCGATAGAGATTTTGACCCATGAATACAAGGATATTTGGAAGGATGTAAAGAAATCCCCAAAACTATGGCATAAATTCATGTACATTTTTGGTCCCCCGGGCTGGAGCCATGATGGCAGTACTTTGACCGTAAAACAACAGCAACACTTGTTTGAAAAGCAAAAGAAAATGAATCCTGATATGGTGTTCGAACGACCGAACTGAAGATTCATTTAACCATATTGTCGTCAATTACCGGCCTGTTCATAGGCCTCTCGCAACCAATTCAAAAGTTCTTCGTCGATTTCTTCTAGCGACCCGATTCTTACCCTATGGGTACACATGGTTCCAAAGGGTCCTGAATTTTCCAATCTTTCCGTAGTGCCCTTATCGCGAATTTTGAGTCCCAAGTCGATTCTTGTTTTTGTGGCAGGCTTTATCAAAGCGAATTGTTTGTTCCTTATGAGGCTTACACTTGTCTTTTTGGGTGATTTCTGGACATCGCCGCCAAGATTTTCGATTACGGCGATTAGCTTATCATAAATGGGCAACAAACTTTCTTTTCCCTTGTATTGGGCCGTTACCAGATCGTTGTCATCGACCTCGTCCTCTTTTGATAGGAGTACTATGGTGTTGGCGTAGCCGTGGGTGACACCGTGTTCCTTTTTAAGAAAGTTGACCGCTTGCGAATGTTTTTCAAAAGTTTTCGCTTTCATAAGCGCTTTCCATTCTCCAAGGGATTTTCCCGTCTTCTCGGGCATATTGTCTATCATGGTTTGAAGCGCCTTGTCCATCTTTTTGAATTATTGTTCGCTCTCGGTAATCTCCCGAATTTCCGATTTTGTGTTTTTCTTCATCCGCAGATCCAAAAATTCGACCAATAGCGAAAAGGCAATGGCGAAATAGAGATATCCTTTAGGAATAACCCCTACCTCTTGACCAAACACAACAAGATGGCCGATATGTGCCGCTTCGGCTATCAGCATAAAACCGATTAGGATCAAGAACGAGAGTCCCAAAATCTGAATTGATGGATGTTTGTTGACGAATTCCCCAACAGGATTGGCAAAAAGCATCATTATCAACACGGAAATTACGACCGCGATGATCATCAATACAAGCGCGTCATTCGGATTTGGCGATATGCCATTGGTCATTCCTATGGCCGTTAAAATCGAATCAAAGGAAAAAACGATGTTGATTAGGGTTATCTGTACAATGGCTTTCGTAAGCGAAGTCGATTGAGACCTTTTTACTTCAACTTCATCGTGGCCCTTGTGTTCTACCTTTTCATGAATTTCGCGCGTACTCTTGAACAATAGAAAAAGTCCGCCTGCAAAAAGTATTAACGCCTGCCCACTGATTCCACCCGATATCCAGTCGTGTTCAAACTCCCAAAAGGGTTTTTTCATGGCCGTAAGCCAAGTAATTCCGAACAACAAAATAATCCGCATGACCATAGCCAGCACTAGTCCGATGTTCGTGGCCTTTTTACGCTGGGCCTTTTCCAATTTGTCGGCCGCTATTGATATGAAGATTATGTTATCGATTCCAAGAACGATTTCCAAAAACGTCAAGGTCAAAAGGGCGATCCACGCATCCGGACTTGCAAAGATTTCAAACATGGTTTTAGTGTTTAGTTGGTTTTGATGGCGGTTCCTCTGGATTTATTGTTGTCGCCAACAACGTTATACTCAAATGTATAAGAATTATCCGTTGTGAACAATATTTTCATGTGTATGGACTGCTCTTCCGATTTGTTTTTCGGATTTATCTTCTTGACCACATATTCGCAATCGTTGATCCATCGTACCGAAGAGCTGTCGATTTTTCCGTCGTAATATTCGATACTTAAATCCCCCTGTCTCGTGAATTTGCCCGTTTTGTTGACACCATCGACCACATAGTCAAAAGAAAACTCCCCATTTCTATAGGCCTTACAGTTTCTTTCAGGCTGGTGGCACGATGTCAGGGTAACTCCTAAAAGAACCAAAAGCAACATTTGTTTTGTCATGTTGCAAAATAACGGATTTTATTTCTTGATCGATAACTTTACCATGAACAACTGGTCATGGCCAAAGAATCATGGATTGAAAGATTCAAAACTTCCATTTGTATAAAAAATGACTATCCGGTCTATTTGTTTGTCGGACTTTAAAGATTTCCGTTGGCTTTCATTTTGGGCGGTAGGCTCGCTTGGGGTAGGGTGCTCCGCTTTCGAAGTATCCGAAGGGAAAGTGCCCTTGCCATCCAGTAACCAATATAAATCTACTTCGGGAAACGTTTTTGTCAATTTAAGTACAAACTCCAAACTGGGTTTGTTCCTTCCGGAAAGCAAATGGGAAATACTCGAACGTTGTACGTTGATCTTATCGGCAAATACGGAAGCTGATATTCCATAATAACGAAATATCTCCTCCAAACGTTTTATGAAGTTTTCCGAGTTTATCATTGTAAAATATACGTGTCAAAAATAATAATAAGAACGATAATTTAGTCTTCAGAGCACAAATTTAGTAACATCATATATAAATTTTTACTAACGGTAGAGTAACATAAAAACCTGATTTTAAATTATATAAATTTTATTTTGAATATTCTATAAAATTTTGATTACAAATGTACATTGCATAAAGATTTAAGATCTCCAAAAAGTCAAATTTGTGATTTTTTATTTACAAATGTAATTTATAATGCATGTACTTTTGCGCTCTAGTACTAAAAGCCTATGATCATATCAAATGCATCCTATAACAAAATTAAGGAGGGTTCGATAACCGGACGTTACGTTACCCATGGACAGATTTCGGAATATTTGCGGAACGTCGCTTTTGATTTTGAAGTGATAGGTCGATCCGTTGAACAAAGAACTATCCAAGCGATAACATTGGGGTCAGGGTCGCAGAAAATTTTAATGTGGTCGCAAATGCATGGCAATGAATCGACTACCACGAAAGCGGTTGTCGATCTTATAAACTATTTTGCCGATTGCACAAAAGACGGCCAAGATATACTCGATCGTTGTACGATCAAAATTATACCCATGTTGAATCCGGATGGGGCCGAGGCGTACACTCGTGTCAATGCCAACGGAATAGATCTCAACCGTGATGCACAAAAGAGAACGCAACCGGAAAGTCAGGTGCTTCGAAAGGTCTATAATGATTTTGAACCCGACTTCTGTTTCAATCTACATGATCAGCGCACCATATACAATGTGGGCAATACCGATAAACCCGCAACCGTTTCGTTTCTATCGCCTGCCTTTAATGAAAATCGTGATTTGTCATCGGCCAGATTGAAGAGTATGGCGCTCATCTATGTCATGAACGAGGAGCTTCAAAAGTTGATTCCAGATCAAGTGGGACGGTACGATGATGCCTTTAATGCCAACTGTGTTGGAGACACCTTCCAGATGCTCAAGACCCCGACGGTTCTTTTTGAGGCTGGCCATTACCCAGGTGATTATGAACGCGAGGAAACACGAAAATTTATCTTTATCGCTATGCTCGGGGCATTGTCCGCCATAGCTTATGGTCTGCCAGAAAGTTTTGATGAAGACCTGTACTTTCAAATCCCTGAAAATGGTAAACTGTTCTATGATATACTGATCCGTAATGCCTATGTTGTCGATTCGAAGTTTCAAAAAGACGAAACATTGGGCATACTTTACAATGAGGAGCTAATGGATGGGGTAATCCAACTTAATCCTAAAATCGATTTTCGGGGAAACTTGAAGCACTTTTTCGGGCATCAAGAATATGACTGTGCAGACCCGCAAAGTTTGACCGAGCTGAAAAAAAACTCCCGATTGAGAAAACTAATTTTTGCCTGACAATGCGCTTTTATGGTGTATTGGAACGAAATATTACGTTTTCGTTAAAAAAAGTGAAGTTTAAATGCATTTAATTCCCTAATTTTTTACTTTTGCTAAAATTTTGTGAATATGGCCAAAGTTAAGTTAGATGAAATAGATCACCAGATTTTGGATTTGCTGATCGATAATACGCGGACTCCATTTACCGATATCGCCAAAAAATTGCTCATTTCGGCAGGAACAGTGCATGTTCGTGTCAAAAAGATGGAAGATGCCGGAATTATCAAAGGGTCTTCCCTGACACTGGATTACGTAAAATTGGGTTATGCCTTTATCGCCTATGTCGGTATTTTTCTGGAAAAAACCCACCAGACAAAGTTTGTATTGGAGCGTTTGGATCAAATACCCAATGTTACGGTGGCGCACATAACAACCGGTAAATTCAATATCTTCTGCAAAATACGCGCTAGGGATACCAACCATGCGAAGAACATCATTTTTAAAATCGACGATATCGACGGAATCAGTCGTACAGAGACCATGATTTCATTGGAAGAAAGCATCAATGATAAAAAAAGGTTGATGCACACGATTTTTAATGAGATATAGCGTTGAATAAACATAATCGACCCCGGTCATGCAATGTGGCCGGGATTTTTGTTGCATTAGGCTATGAGAACGACCGAAATATGGCTTCCTAAACCCGAACCATTCTATAAAAGGTACATCGACACTTTAGGCGACGTCGAATTGATGGATATGTTACGGAGGCAGGTGAACAATTTTCCCAAATTCATCGAAAGTATTCCTGACGCTAAAATGGATTATTCCTATGGTAAAGACAAATGGACAATTGCCGAAGTGCTATTGCATATTATCGATGCCGAACGCGTTTTTCAATATCGGGCCTTGCGTTTTTGTCGTGGAGATAAAACACCGTTGCCAGGTTTTGAACAAGATATTTACGTTGCAGGTCTCAATATAAAAAGATATACCAAGGAAAGTATTATCGAGGAATATAAAATCGTACGCAGATCTACGATCGCCCTTTTTGCGAATCTCGATAGGAGTAGTCTTGAGCGAACGGGGTCGGCCAGCGATTTGGAGTGGAGCGTTGCCGCATTGGGTTTTGTAATCTGCGGCCACCAACGTTACCACAGAAACATTATTCGAGAAAGATACCTGAAGGTTTAGTCCAGATCGAACTCGTCTTCGGTTTCTGAATCCATACCCATTTCCAGACCCATCCCATTGGAATCGACTTCTTCCAGAACAGGGTCGTTTTCTGATTCTTCTTCGATTTCTAGTTCCTTTTCGATGTTGTCTTCGAAGTTTGAAATAAAGTTCGCCAAACTTTTGCTGATCTTGACAAGATACAAGACATCGTCGGTTCTTAGCTCGACGGCCTCTACGATTTCACCACTAAGGTTCTTGAACGAAATGATATCGTCGTCTCCATACCCATCAGGATAGGTCTCGATCAATAAAGCGGCCAATTGATGGTCCAGCTTTTTGTAATCCACAATTTTACGTAACATAAGTAGGTTGTTTAGCTTGTTGGTTAGACAAGACTGTTAATATACATTTGGGATAAATACCTCTAAAACGTTATACCGATAACGAAAACTTTTACCCAATCTATATATTTTTCAGATCGGTTCACGTAAAGAGTTGTCAAACGTGCATTTTAGTATATGAAGTTATTGTTCTGTGTAGTAAGTGAAAGCCTCCATTAATAAATTCTCTGGAATCTGGACATCGATTCTAGGAGAGCCGATGGCATCCAGAAGTACAAAGTTGATATTACCATGGCTGTTTTTCTTGTCAAATTTTAAAAGGGATAGGATTTGCGGAATATCCTCCTTTGAAAATTCAACTTTTCCATAGCGATTGACAAACGAATCAGTGATGTCGGTGAGTTGGTCTTCGGGAAGTTCGGTGAGCCTAAAAGAAAGATAGGCTTCCATTACCATACCGATTGCAATGGCTTCACCATGCAACAAGAGTTCGTGCGATCCGCTTTCCAAAAAATAAGACTCGATGGCATGGCCCAAGGTATGGCCGAAGTTCAATATCTTTCTAAGATGTTGTTCGGTCGGGTCTTGTATGACCACTTGGTTTTTGATCTGTACCGACCTGTGGATCAACTCGTCCAATCCATTAAAATCGGAAACTTTTTTAAGTACTTCCCAATACGGTGCATCCTGTATTAATCCATGCTTCAACATTTCGGCGAAGCCACTCTGCAGTTGTCTTGGTTCAACGGTCGAAAGAAAATCGGTAATAACAAGAACCATCTCAGGTTGGTTGATAACCCCGATCTGGTTTTTTAAAGGCCCCAGATCTACCCCGGTTTTTCCTCCGACCGATGCATCGACCATGGCCAAGAGGGTAGTGGGTATGTTGATGAAATCAATCCCCCTTTTGAAAGTGGAAGCCACAAAGCCGCCCAAATCGGTGATCACGCCCCCTCCGAGGTTTATCAAAAGACTTTTGCGATCGGCATCAAAATCCGAAAGGGTATTCCAAACTTGAAGACAAGTTTCAATGTTCTTGTGAATTTCGCCCGAAACGATTTCCACGATTTGCATTGATTTTGACCCATTGACAGATTGCCAGAAAAGCGGAAGGCAATTTTTTCTTGTATTCTCGTCCACCAGTACAAAGATTTTCGAATACGTGATTTTGTCCAAGTGGTCGTTGAGCGCTTGATAAGCGTCCATATCGAAATATACGGCGTATTCTGATGTGATAATAGAATGCATATCGGTTCTTTGCATAGCTTTCGAAAAACGGTTTGCCCGCCCTAAACGTGACGCAAAATAAAGGTTAATTTTTATCAAAAGAATACAATTAACGGCTTTATATTTGAATCGCTAAAAAATCGACAAGAATGGACAGGATTTTTGAGGATACTGCAACAGCGTTCGCTTTGAAAACCGATTCAGAGTTGGAGCGTGCCTATTTTTTGTTCAAAATGATCGCGAACGAGCCCTTGGTGCGTATGGGAACCGCAGTCACGAATTTCGCCATTAAGGCCCATCTACCTGTCGAAGGCTTGATTCGCGCCACGGTTTTTGACCATTTTTGCGGAGGAGTAAACGAAATTGATTGCCTTCCGGTAGTTGATAGGATGTGGGGAAAAGGAGTCTGTTCGGTATTGGATTATTCAGTGGAAGGAAAGGATAGCGAAGACCCTTTGGACGACGCACTTCAAATGATTCTCAAAGTACTGAACTTCGTAAAGGAAAAGGAAGCCATTCCCTTCGCCGTTTTCAAACCAACGGGATATGGCCGTTTAGCCCTTTTTAAAAAAATCGGAGAAGGAAAAAAACTTAGTACCTCTGAACAGGCGGAATGGGACCGCGTAGTCGCGCGTTTCGATAAGACATGTAAAAAGGCTTATGATTTGGACGTATCGTTGCTAATAGACGCGGAAGAAAGCTGGATGCAGGATGCCGCCGATGTTTTGACCGAAGCGATGATGCAAAAGTACAACAAGAAAAAAACCATTGTTTTCAACACCTTGCAAATGTACCGATGGGATCGTTTGGAGTATCTTAAAGATCTGCATCAAAGAGCTAAGGAAGGGGACTTTAAAATCGGAATCAAAGCGGTTCGTGGGGCCTATATGGAAAAAGAGAACGAAAGGGCGGAAGAAAAGGGATATCCTTCTCCTATCTGTGCATCGAAAAAGGAAACGGATGAGAATTTTGATGCTGCCGTCAGCTATATGATAGATAATCTTGACGATATATCACTTTTTGCCGGAACCCATAATGAAGAGAGTTGTTATAAACTAATGGAGCTTATGGAACAAGCCGGAATTGCAAATTCGGATTCCAGAATCTGGTTCGGACAACTCTATGGCATGAGCGATCACATATCGTTCAACCTGGCCTCCAAAAAATATAATGTTGCCAAATACCTTCCGTTTGGTCCAGTTCGCGATGTGATGCCTTATTTGATACGAAGGGCCGAAGAAAATACTTCGGTGGCCGGTCAGACCACAAGGGAGCTTTCTTTGCTTAAAAAAGAACGCAAGCGACGGAAAATCTAATCGATTGATAAAAGATTCCAAAACCACTCGCTTTGAGTTCATTGATGCAGATCAGCCACCACGACTTTGTCTTCACAATTTTTGACTTCAAGTATGGCAGGCTTGTTATTGAATTCACCTTCTATGACGTAGAATTTACAGGGCTTTGACTTTGTATCGCTGTCACTAAAATTCACATTCCCTTCAAGAAGAAAATGTGCTATGTCAACAGAATCCAGTTTTTTGCCGGCAATCATATCGGTAATTCGATCGGAATATTCCAAAGGCTTGGACCTGATATCCTTCAATGTTCTGCAATTGGGCAAATAACAGAAGGAAACCCCGGTTTCTTCCGATTTTTTCTTGAAGAAAAATGCTAAAAAAACCAATCCAATGGAAAGTCCGAGAAGGTAGAATCCCAAACGCTTTAAAAAAGCCATTCTGTGCGTTAAAATATAAGGAAATTAATATCGCTGTATTGTAGGTCGAACCATTCACCGACCGATTTGCTGGTCAAAATTCCGTGGTAAAGATACAGCCCATTTCGCAAACCCTTGTCGAATCGCAGCGAATTTTCCAGACCACCATCTTCACCAAGCTTTAATAAGTAGGGTGTAAAAATGTTGCTGATGGAAATTGACGCCGTTTTCGGGTACCTTGATGGAATATTGGGTACGGCATAATGAATGACCCCGAATTTCTCTCGGGTAGGATTATCGTGTGTGGTCACCTCGCTCGTTTCAAAACAGCCCCCCATGTCGATACTGACATCGATGATTACAGCCCCTTTTTTCATATGCTCGACCATGCCAGTCGAAACGACCACCGGGGCACGGTCTTTCCCCCTTGTTGCACCTATCGCGACGTCGCAACGTTTTAAGGCCTTCAGAAGATTTTTGGGCTGGATCGTCGAGGTATATACCGTCTGTTTGAGGTTGGTCTGTATATTGCGCAATTTGGTAATGGAATTATCGAATACCTTGACATTTCCTCCAAGGCCAATGGCCGATCTTGCCGCAAATTCACCAACGGTACCGGCACCGATGATTACGACTTCGACGGGAGGCACACCACTTATATTTCCGAACATAAGCCCATTGCCTTTATTGGTCTTTGCCATGATTTCTGAAGCAATGAGCACCGAGGATATTCCTGCAATTTCACTTAAGGATCGGACTGCTGGATACTTACCGTCTTCATCACGAATATATTCGAACGCCACGGCCGTTATCCTTTTTTTTGCCATTGCCTCAAAATAGTTCTTTGATTGTGTTTTGATTTGTAAGGCTGAGATAATAGTCGTTTGCGGATTCATGAGTGCGATTTCGGCCAAGGTCGGCGGCTCGACTTTTAAGAGTAGGGGGCAACCAAAAACTTTTTTGGTATCCTTGGTGATTTCGGCTCCGGCATCGGTGTATTCGAGATCGGGATAATGGGCGCCTTCTCCGGCCCCGGCTTCTATAAGTACACGGTGCCCGTGGGCGGTTATTGCATTGACTGCATCTGGGGTAAGGCAAATACGTTTTTCCTGATATTGGTTTTCCTTTGGAATGCCGATGAAAAGTTCTCCTTTTTGTTTTAAGACTTCAAGGGTTTCTTCTTGTGGAAGCAATTGCTGCTTGCTGAACGGCGAAGTTGGTCGATCCATGTAATCAAAATATAGTCAAGGACTGCAATAGCAGCAATAAAACTAAAATTACACTTTTTTGACGAAATGAAAAGTCTAAACGATCAATAGGCTGTTAGAATTTTAAATGCAGATGATTTTGTATATAGTGTTGAAATTGCTTGAAATACGATTCCAATTTTTTTGTTGACAATAAATAATTGATGCGTTCGGAAAATGATAGCTCGGTAAGATCCACGGGTTCTTCCTCAATATCATCATTTGTAGGGGACGAGTCGTCATCTTTATGTTTTTCCCTGAGTATTTCCAATTCGGCTTCCATGGCCTCTAAATCGATGCCGTGTACATGACGATCATATAATCTAATCCGAATCAAATAAACGAATGGTATGACTACCATACAAACGGGTAAGAGCCAAAGCAAGTTGTCCGTGTCAACAATGTTGTCATCCGAGTAGATTACCTCGAAAAGTTGGAAGGCATACATCGAAATAGGAATCAAAATAATGTGATACCACCAATGCTTACAAGTAAAAAACCACATTATCAATAGGTAGAATGGAACTATTTTGCTCAAAAGAAACCAACCATAAGTGCTAAGGTCGGCAAAACCATTTCGATCGAACGTTAGGCCAAGAAATTCTATTGTCGCATCTGGGTCGCCAGGAAGATATTGATGTAATTTAAAGACGAAAGGAGAAATAATAATTAGGAATATACCAAAAGAATCAATTAAGAGCCTTCTTTTAGCCTTAGCACTTTTTTCTGACAATCTCTTCTTCATCGTACCTTAGAATTACATTTTGGCATTAATTCTTGGAACGAAAAAAAGGGCAATTTATTGATTGCCCCATTTACTAAATACGTTAAAATCGATTAAGTGCAGTATTTAACCCACAATCTGCTACTGAAACAAATCGTCAAGGTTTCACCAACTATAAATATTTGGCACTGACGGTGATATGCCTAAGTTCCTACACTTAATCCTTTTGAGATGGTATTTTGGTTTTATCTACGCCATTATCGTATAAATCATCCTCAGCAGTATTTGGCGTACATGAAGCGGCCAATAATGCAAAACTGGCCATCAAGGCGAATAAAATTTTTCTAGTGTTCATCTTTTTGGGGTTTTTAGTTTAGAATTCTTACAACTACTTGCTGCGAATGTAAGAATAAAAACTATTAAAAAGTGCATTTCAACGTAAAAATTAAACATTTTGTCCTAAAAAAATGCATTTCATCGGATTAGGTCTAAATCCGGAACACAAAAAATTATCCATTAAAAGTAGTAATCAACGGTTTTTTTGGTCGGGGAATTCCCAGGGGTATTTTGAATTTTTAGTTCGCGTGTGCTTGCACCGGTGATATTAATATGGATCTCGGTTCTCTCTATCGGCAGGAAGGAAGGAATCTTTTCTGGCCATTCCATGAAAATCCAACAATCCTGGCTTAAGTAGTCTTCCAGCCCTAGGTCCAAAGCTTCCGTTTCGTCATCAAGGCGATAAAAATCAAAATGATACCCTAAAAGCTTTCCTTCTTGAAAGTGATATTCATTGACAATACCGAAGGTAGGGCTGTTGGCTGTTTCTTGTCCTCCCAGTTCTTTGACCAAAGCTTTGATCAAAGTCGTCTTACCAGCACCCATATCGCCGTAGAAACATAAGGTTTTAGAACTTGCCTTATCTAAAATCTGCTTGGAGATTTCCTGTAATTGTTTTTTGTTGTATTGTATTAACATGATATCAAAAACGCAGTGAAATTACTATCCCTTGCTAGCCGATAAATAATCGTTAAAGAAGCAGGAGGTTTTATTTGACTATAATATTGTTTGAATGTTGCATTAAGGGTGCATTTCATCACCTTGGCTCCAACACCACAAACGGAATAACCATTTCCTCTAATGATACCCCCCCATGCTGATAGGTGTTTCGATAATAGCTTACATAATGGTTATAGTTGTTCGGGTACGCAAAGAAAAGATCGTTTTTGGCAAAAATGAACGAACTGCTCATGTTTATGCTCGGTAAATGAATACGGCGCGGATCACGAGCCTCCAAAACATCTTTTTCCTCATAAGATAAACTTCGTCCCGTTTTGTATCGAAGGTTCAAGCTGGTATCCTTATCGCCGATTACCTTCGAGGGTTGCTTAACATTGATGGTTCCATGATCGGTAGTAATGATCAGTTTCATTCCCATACCCTGAGCCTGCTGAATAATCTCCAATAAAGGAGAGTTTTTGAACCAACTTTGGGTCAGCGACCTATATGACTTGTCGTTCGATGCCAATTCTTTGATAACATCCATTTCGGTCTTTGAATGTGAAAGCATATCGACGAAATTATATACAATAGCGGTAAGGTCATTGTCTTTTTGAGATCTAAAATTTTGTGACAACTGTCTTCCCTGTTTTAGACTGCTAATTTTATGGTATTCCCATTTTAGATCAAGCCCGAGCCTTTTTATTTGCTCGCCCAAAAACTTGTTCTCAAAAAGATTTTTTCCGCCCTCATCGGTATCGTTTTTCCACCATTCGGGATATTTTTTTTCCATATCCAATGGCATCAATCCCGAAAAAATTGCATTGCGGGCGTATTGGGTTGCCGTGGGTAAAATACTGAAATACGATTTTTCCTTGGTCTTTTTAAAAAATGAACTTACCGTGTCTTCGAACGCGTACCATTGGTCATAGCGTAAGTTATCGATTACGACTAAAAGAGTAGGCCCGTTCTTGATTTCAGGTAAAATCCACTCTTTGAACAACGTGTGCGACATCACCGGGCCATCATGGTCACTGAACCAGTCGATATAATTGTTGTCTACGAATTTTCCGAATTGGTTATTGGCCTCGATTTTTTGAGACTCCAATATTTCGAACATGCCCTTATCTTCGATCTCTTCAAGTTGCAACTCCCAGTAAATCAATTTTTTGTATAAGTCGATCCATTCTTCGACGCTGTTGACCATCGAAAGATCCATGGCAATTTTTCCAAATTCTTGCTGGTAGTTGGCCGTGGTCCTTTCGGATACCAATCGCGAATGATCCAAGTTTTTTTTGAGCGACAGCAATATTTGATTGGGATTCACGGGTTTGATAAGATAATCGGCGATTTTCGAACCAATGGCTTCTTCCATGATAAATTCCTCTTCGCTTTTCGTAATCATGACCACTGGTATCGAAGAATCGATGATCTTGATTTCGTTCAGGGTCTCCAATCCCGATATGCCGGGCATGTTCTCATCCAAAAAGACAATATCAATGCGCTGATTCGCCAATTCCTCAAGAGCTTCCTGCCCGCTTTTGCTCGTAATTACCTTATAGTTTTTTCCTTCTAGGAACAGGATATGCGGTTTGAGTAAATCGATTTCATCATCGACCCAGAGAATGGTTATTTCATTCATTTTTTTGAAAGGATTATTCGGTTATGAAGTTGACAATATAATAACATGATAACCTGCTAAATCGTCAAACCATCAATTTTGCAAATTCGATAGTCATGCTTTTGGTTAACTTTGTCTAATGAATCTTGCAAATCGAAAACCATTTTGACAACCTCAAAGAAGCTTAAAATTTTCAATGATCCAATTTACGGATTTATTAGAATTCCTAGCACCCTTATTTTCGACCTGATAGCGCATCCCTATTTTCAGCGGCTGCGACGTATATCGCAAATGGGGCTTTCGTATTTGGTTTATCCCGGTGCCCATCACACCCGTTTTCACCATGCATTGGGAAGCATGCATTTGATGTGCCAATCGATACAAGTACTTCGTTTTAAGGGTATTGCAATTACCGATGAGGAGGAAGCCGGTCTATTGTGTGCGATACTAATGCACGATATTGGACATGGGCCTTTTTCACATGCGATGGAACATAGTCTGGTGGAAAATATCTCGCACGAGCAGATCTCATTACTTTTTATGGAGGAACTGAACCGTGAGTTTAACGGAAGTTTAACGCTCGCCATAGAAATATTCAAAGGTCAGCATCCAAAGAAATTTCTGAATCATTTGGTGTCCAGTCAATTGGATATGGATCGTCTCGATTATCTAAAGCGGGATAGTTTCTATACCGGGGTGGCCGAGGGCAACATCAATGCGGAGCGTTTGATTACCATGTTGAACGTGGCCGACGGCAATCTTGTAGTTGAGGAAAAAGGAATCTACTCGGTCGAAAAGTTCTTGATGGCGAGGCGATTTATGTATTGGCAGGTTTATTTGCACAAAACTGGTTTGGTAGCGGAGCAGTTGCTCATACTGATACTAAAAAGGGCAAAAGAGTTGGTGTCGAAAGGAATAGAGGTAAACTGTAATGGTAATCTCGATTATTTTATATCGAAACGAATAAACGGTGGTAATTTTGATGCCAATGTATTGGACAGATTCGCACAATTGGATGATATCGATCTATTGGCGGCCATCAAGCAGTGGCAAGACCACCCTGATTTTGTACTGTCCAGATTATGCCAAATGGTCATTAACCGCAGGTTGTTGAATATCAAATTAAAAAACCGACCAATAGATGAGGTTAAACTAAGTGAACATTTTCAAGCATTCAAAACACAACATGAATTGACCGATGATGAGACCGCCTATTTCGTGTTTTCGGGCAGCATTGAAAATCAGGCCTACAATCGTGATAAACAGAACATCAATATCCTTAAAAAGAACGGGAAATTGGTCGATGTTGCCAAAGCATCCGATCAATTGAACTTGAAGGCACTTTCCAAAAAAGTGACCAAATATTATATGTGTTATCCCAAGGAATCTGTATAACTATTTTTCTTACTTTTGTGCCCATGGTATTTACAGCTGGTCAGATTGCGGGTATTCTGGAGGGTGAAATAGAGGGAAATCCAGAGATAGCCGTTCATAAACTCGCTAAAATTGAGGAAGGTGAAAAAGGCTCCCTGACCTTTCTGGCCAACCCCAAATACACTTCCTATATATATACCACCAAGGCTTCGATTACCATTGTCAACAAAGATTTTATTCCTGATCATAGTCTTGAGACTACACTTATAAAGGTTGACGATGCCTATGAATCTTTCTCAAAGTTGTTGGAGTATTACAATCAAGTAAAAAATACGAAGGTTGGCCTGGAAAACCCGGTATATGTGTCGGAATCGGCCACTTATGGAGAAGATTTTTACCTAGGGGCCTTTGCTTACCTGGGCAATAATGTTAACATTGGAAATGGAGTGAAGATTTACCCGAACGTATACATTGGCGACAATGTCACTATTGGCGATAATGTTGTTGTGTTGGCCGGGGCCAAAATTAACTCTGAAACGGTTATAGGCAATAATTGTGTGATTCACAGTGGGGCTATTATCGGGGCAGATGGATTCGGTTTTTCACC
Organism: Bacteroidia bacterium; assembly: GCA_030428705.1. GTDB lineage: Bacteria > Bacteroidota > Bacteroidia > Flavobacteriales > Flavobacteriaceae > Meishania. Next base: position 906,808 of record JAUIDI010000001.1, on the reverse strand, counting down.
GAATAAGAACGGATCGTTCAAAAAAGTTCCCCAAACGGGTAATGTCGTACTTGAAGATGACGTCGACGTTGGTGCCGGCACTACAATAGACCGGGCAACTTTGGGCTCTACGATATTGCGAAAAGGAGTGAAACTTGACAACCAAATTCAGATTGCCCACAATGTTGAGATCGGGGAACATACTGTGATTGCCGCCCAAACTGGGATAGCTGGTTCCACTAAAATAGGAAAACGTTGTATGATTGGTGGACAAGTAGGGATAGTAGGCCACATTACCATAGGGGACAACGTGAAGATTCAGGCGCAATCCGGTATCGGAAGAAATGTTAAGGATGACGAGGTACTACAGGGGTCTCCTGCCATAAATTATGGTGATTATAACAAATCATACGTCCATTTTAAGAATTTACCGAAAATTGTGAATGCTATTAATCAAATTGAAAAAAAAGATTGACGGTGAACGCTACAAAAACAAAACAGCGAACGATAGCCTCTGAGGTTACCTTAAAAGGTGTTGGCTTACATACAGGAGAGAACGTAACGTTGAAGTTCGTTCCAGCTCCTGAGAATCATGGTTATGCCTTCAAACGTGTCGATCTCGAAGGCGAACCGATAATCGAGGCCGATGCCAATTATGTAGTGAATACCCAGCGGGGTACCAATTTGGAAAAAAGAGGTGTCAAGATCCAAACGTCGGAACATGTTCTTGCTGCTTTGGTCGGTATGGAAATAGACAATGTACTCATTGAACTTGATTCTCCGGAACCTCCGATTCTTGACGGGTCTTCCAAGTTTTTTGTGGAAGCCCTTGAAAAAGCGGGTATAGTTGAACAGGAAGCATTGCGCGATGAGTATATCGTTAAAGAAGTAATCTCGTATAAAGATGAGGTTTCAGGGAGTGAGATAACGGTTATTCCTGCAGATACTTATCAGGTTACGGCCATGGTCGATTTCGGGACCAAGGTACTCGGTACCCAGAACGCGACTTTGGAAAAGCTTTCCGACTTCAAAGAAGAAATTGCCGATGCCCGCACCTTTAGTTTTCTCCATGAGCTTGAAATGTTGCTTGAAAACGGACTCATAAAGGGAGGTGACCTGAACAATGCTATCGTATATGTCGACAAAGAGATTTCCGATACTACGATGAAAAAACTGGAGAAAGCCTTCAACAAAGAGAAACTTTCCGTAAAACCGAACGGAATTCTTGATAATCTGGTATTGCACCAACCCAACGAGGCCGCGAGGCATAAATTACTCGATGTTATAGGTGACTTGGCGTTGGCAGGTACGAGAATCAGGGGAAAGGTAATTGCCAATAAACCCGGTCATTATGTAAATACGCTCTTTGCCAAAAAGCTGTCCAAAATCATTAAGACCGAAAAGCGGAACAACATTCCTGATATCGATTTGAACAAACCTCCATTAATGGATGTGACCAAGATTATGGAAATGTTGCCCCATAGGTCTCCTTTTTTGTTGGTTGATAAGATATTGGAGTTATCCGATACCCATGTAATAGGCCTTAAGAACGTGACCATGAACGAACCTTTTTTCGTGGGGCATTTTCCAGGCGCGCCCGTTATGCCGGGCGTGTTGCAATTGGAGGCAATGGCACAGACAGGTGGGATCTTGGTACTTACTACGGTACCCGATCCTGAAAACTATTTGACGTATCTGTTGAAGATCGACAACGTACGCTACAAGCAACAAGTGGTTCCCGGTGATACTTTGATTTTTAAGTTGGACCTAATGCAGCCCATTCGTAGAGGTATCTGTCAAATGCACGCAAAAGCATACACCAATGGCAAACTTGCCTCGGAGGCCGAGATCATGGCCCAAATAATTAAGGTTAAAGGCGACTAGAATGAACCAACCGCTAGCCTATATCCATCCCGGGGCGAAAATCGCCAAAAATGTCGTCGTAGAACCGTTTACGACAATACATAATAATGTTACCATAGGAGAAGGTACTTGGATTGGTTCCAATGTGACGATTATGGAAGGTGCACGGATAGGGAAGAACTGTAATATTTTTCCAGGAGCCGTAATTTCTGCCCCGCCCCAAGATTTGAAGTATAATGGGGAGGAAACCACGGTAACAATAGGAAATAACACCACCATACGTGAATGTGCAACGATACATAAAGGTACTTCGGATCGAAATAAGACCGTGATCGGAAAGAACTGTTTGATAATGGCGTATTGCCATGTTGCGCATGATTGTATCGTCGGCGACAATTGCATTTTTTCGAACAACTCGACCTTGGCCGGACATGTAACCATTGGCGACAACGTTATTCTAGCTGGGTTGGTCGCTGTACATCAGTTTGTTTCTATTGGACAGCATGCCTTTGTAACTGGAGGTTCTTTGGTTCGCAAAGATGTACCACCTTTCGTTAAGGCGGCAAGAGAACCATTGTCGTATGTAGGCATTAATTCCGTAGGGCTCAGGAGACGGGGCATTCCTTCTGAAAAGATTCGTGAGATACAAAATATCTATCGAATTTTGTACCAAAAGCATTATAATAATACGCAGGCCGTTCAGATAATCGAAGCGGAAATGGAGGCCACTCCCGAAAGGGACGAAATATTACAATTTATTCGTGATTCCCAACGAGGAATAATGAAAGGATATTTTAGCACAACATAAATACATGGCATCAACATCAGACATTAGAAAAGGACTTTGCATTCGTTACAATAACGACATATACAAAATCATTGAATTTTTACACGTAAAGCCCGGAAAAGGTCCCGCATTTGTGAGAACCAAACTTAAAAGTCTTTCCAATGGCAAAGTTTTGGACAATACTTTTTCGGCCGGCCATAAAATTGAGGATGTACGTGTTGAGACGCGTTCTTATCAGTATTTGTATGCCGATGGCGAGACCTATCACTTCATGAATACGGACGATTACAATCAGATTACGCTTCAAGAGAATGCGTTGGACGCTCCTGGATTGTTAAAGGAGGGCGAAATAGTTACGATTCTTTTTAATACGGAAGACAGCATGCCCCTTTCGGTCGACATGCCCGCCAGCGTAATTTTGGAAGTCACTTATGCAGAACCGGGGGTCAAGGGCAATACCGCGACCAATGCCACCAAGCCGGCGAAAGTTGAGACCGGGGCCGAAGTGAATGTCCCTTTGTTTATCAATGAAGGCGATAAGATAAAAGTCGATACTTCGACCGGTTCATACATGGAAAGGGTCAAAGAATAGGTCCGAAACGAGCTTCAAGTGAGATTTCAAACGCCCCATACCCTAAAACAGATTGCAACTATTATTGGTAGCAAATATGTGGGGTCGGATAATTTTCCAGTGCTTGGCATGAATGAAATCCATGTGGTACAAGAGGGTGAGATTGTTTTTGTAGATCATCCAAAATATTATGATAAGGCTCTAAGATCCAAAGCGACCATAGTTCTTATCAACAAAGAGGTTGAATGTCCTGAAGGAAAGGCATTGCTTCTGTCAGAAGACCCGTTTAGGGACTTCAATGTGCTGACCCAGTTTTTCAAACCTTTTGAAAAAGCAGCGAATTCAATAGCCGTTTCCGCCAAAATTGGCAAAAATACCGTAATACAGCCCAATACCTTTATCGGAAACAATGTCATAATCGGTAACGATTGTCTCATTCATGCTAATGTTTCTATTTACGACAACTGTATTATCGGCAACAATGTTATTATTCATGCGGGAACCGTTTTGGGATCCGATGCCTTTTATTATAAAAAGCGTCCGACAGGCTTTGATAAGTTGATTTCAGGTGGCCGGGTCGTACTGGAAGATGATGTTGAAATAGGAGCTTTGTGTACTATTGATAAAGGGGTTACGGGCGATACGACCATTAAAAAAGGAACCAAGCTCGACAATCAAGTGCATGTTGGCCATGACACCGAAATTGGCGAAAGATGCTTGATTGCTTCCCAAACGGGAATCGCAGGTTGTGTGGTAATTGAAGACGGGGTTACGTTATGGGGGCAAGTTGGTACAAATAGTGGTATTACTATCGGTAAAAATGCCGTAGTCATGGGTCAGACCGGCGTTACAAAATCGGTACCAGGAGACAAGAGTTATTTCGGAACGCCCATTCAAGAATCACGGGAAAAGTTGAAACAACTTGCCTATATTAAAAAGATTCCGGCCATTTTAAAAAAATTGGAGGAAGAATAATAGATTCGATTTCTTTAGAAATCACTGGCAAACACATACTTTTGCATTGCTCGTAATGAGCAAGTATTTAGAAAGGGAATAACAAGAAACCAAATACCAAATGAGCGTTTTAGTCAACAAAGACTCCAAAATTATTGTACAGGGCTTCACGGGTAGTGAGGGCACTTTTCATGCCGAACAGATGATCGAATACGGTACCAATGTCGTAGGGGGCGTTACCCCGGGCAAAGGGGGACAGGAACACTTGGGCAGGCCTGTATTCAATACCGTTGAAGAAGCCGTTGAAAAAGTAGGTGCCGACACTACCATAATATTTGTTCCTCCGGCATTTGCAGCCGATGCCATAATGGAAGCGGCAGATGCTGGAATAAAGGTCATTATCACTATTACCGAGGGTATACCTGTGGCCGATATGGTCAAGGCTTTCAACTATATCAAGAATAGGGATTGTCGTTTGGTGGGTCCTAATTGTCCGGGTGTCATTACCCCGGGAGAAGCCAAGGTGGGCATCATGCCCGGTTTCGTATTTAAGAAAGGAAACGTTGGAATAGTTTCAAAGTCTGGAACCCTAACCTATGAAGCCGCTGATCAAGTCGTTCGTCAAGGTTTGGGCATTACTACTGCTATAGGTATCGGAGGAGATCCTATTATTGGTACTACCACTAAAGATGCCGTTGAATTATTGATCAATGATTCCGAGACCGATTGCGTGGTGATGATCGGCGAAATTGGAGGGCAATTGGAGGCGGATGCCGCCCAATGGTACAAAGAAAGTGGCAGCAAAAAACCCGTTGTTGGGTTTATCGCAGGTGAGACGGCTCCCGCAGGTAGAACTATGGGGCACGCAGGTGCTATTGTAGGTGGAAGTGACGACACGGCCCAGGCCAAGAAAAAGATTATGAGGGAACATGGTATACACGTTGTTGATTCCCCTGCCGAAATAGGAAAAAAGGTAAAGGAGGTTCTTGGGTAGACCATAGCGTTTTTTGTGTTAAATTTTGCACAACGCAATTTTATATATAATCCATCATTCCTACTTTAGAGTGATGGGTTTTTCTTATTTTGCCAAAGCATTCCTTTTTTAGTGGATGGTTCCCATTTTTTGAGATTACAAAACAATCAATTATGAAATGAGCATAAACAAATTTAATTTTTTGCATACCGACCGAAATAATTAAATTTTTAATGCGAAAGCGCAGCGGTTGATCTATGCGGAAAATTTTTATTATACTCATTTTCAGATTAATAAAAATTTTTAGATAGATGAAAAACTTTTATTCGGCTCTGATTTTAATGATTTTCTTTTTAGGTTCCTGTAAAACAGATTCATCGCAGGAAACTAAATTTGCTGTCAATTCCTTTACCGACCCAAATGGATTTAAATATGAAACTATAAGCGATGACCCCACGGGACTACGTTTATATACCTTGGACAATGGCTTGAAAGTTTACCTGAGTCAGAACAAAGCGGAACCAAAAATTCAAACCTTTATACCTGTTCGTGCGGGTTCGGTTTATGATCCCGCTGATAATACCGGCTTGGCCCATTATCTGGAACATATGGTTTTTAAAGGCACGGATGAAATAGCAACACAAGATTGGGAGTCGGAAAAGGTATTGTTGGATTCCATTTCAAAACTTTATGAGCAACATAAAACTGAAACCGATCCGGCCAAGAAACGGGATATATACAAACAAATTGACGCGGTTTCGTTAGAAGCTTCTAAGATTTCGGTTGCCAACGAATACGATATAATGGTGAACTCTTTGGGCGCTGAAGGCACCAATGCATGGACCTGGCACGAAGAAACCGTTTACGTGAATAAAATCCCTTCTAACGGACTTGATAAATGGCTACATGTAGAAGGCGAACGCTTTAGCCAGTTAGTACTTCGATTGTTCCACACAGAACTTGAAGCCGTTTATGAAGAGTTCAATAGAAGTCAGGACAATGACTATAGAAGGTCCGCATATGCCCTGAACAAGGCATTGTTTCCTACGCATCCGTATGGGCAACAGACTACCATTGGCACTTCGGAGCATTTGAAAAACCCTTCTATGGTGGCCATACATGAGTATTTCAATACGTATTACGTTCCGAACAACATGGCCGTAATCTTGGTTGGTGATCTCGAGTTTGACGAAACCATTAAAAAGGTCAACGATGCATTTGGTGATTTTGCGTCAAAAGAGGTGAACCATCCGAAGAGACCTACGGAGCAACCCTTGACCTCACCTGTCGAAAAGGAGGTTTTCGGCCCTGAAAATGAAAGGGTGAATATCGCGTTCCGCTCGAAGGGAATCGGTTCTGAAGATGAAATCAAGCTACAGTTGATTGACATGTTGCTTAACAATAGTACGGCAGGTCTGATCGATTTGAACCTAAACCAAAAACAAAAAGTTCAACAAGCCGGAAGCTATACCCAGTTCTTGAACGATTATGGAATGCATCAGTTCTATGGAAATCCGAAATCGGGTCAAAGTTTGGAGGAAGTGAAGGATTTGATTCTTGGACAAATTGAAGAAATCAAGAAAGGAAATTTTGAAGAATGGTTGATCGAAGCGGTCATCAACGATTTAAAACTAAACCAAATCCGAAGCTTTGAAGACGCTTCGGGAGTAGCGTATGCGTATGTAAATGCCTTTGTCCATTTTCAAGATTGGAAATCTCGAATCGACGTATTCGACAAAATGCGCAAGGTAACCAAGCAAGAACTCGTTGATTTCGCAAATGATTTCTATAAAGATAACTATGTAGCGGTTTATAAGAGGCAGGGTGAAATCAAGGATTTGGTGAAAGTTGAAAACCCTGGCATCACGCCAATAGAACTGAACAGGGATAAGAAATCGATCTTCGTGCAAAACTTCGAAAAAATGGAGAGCCCCGATTTGAAACCTGAGTTCATCGACTATGACAGTGCAATACAAAACTTTACATTGCCAAACGGCTTGGATATGGCCTATGTACCTAATGAAACCAATGACTTGGCCGAGTTGAATATCATTTTTGATATGGGTAACGATAATGTCAAAAAATTGGGCCTTGCGGTCGGGTATTTGGATTATTTGGGCACTACGGAGTATTCTCCCGAAGATTTGAGCAAAGAATTTTACAAATTGGGAGTCGAATATGGTGTTCGGACCGGTAGTGATCGAACCACGATATATTTGTCAGGTTTAAGGGAAAATATAGACAAGGGGCTTGTGCTCCTGGAAGGTCTTTTGTCTAATGCCGTAGCGGATCAAGACACCTATGACAAATATGTTCTTAAAATTGCCAAAGGCCGGCAAGATATTAAATCGAATAAATCTCAGATTTTGTGGAATGGCCTTTACAGCTATGGACAATATGGCGAAAACTCTCGATTGCGCGATATATATACGATTGAAGAGTTAAAACAGTTTGATCCCGAAGATCTTGTGAACATCATCAAAGATCTCAAAAATTATAAACATCGTGTCTTTTATTACGGTAAGGATGTAGATCAAGCAAAGAATGCGATGAACGAACACCATAAAATAGATGGGGAATTAAAAGATTATCCCGAGAAAAAAGAATATGCTTATAAGACTACAGGTGACAATGTATTTTTTGTCGATTATGATATGGTGCAGGCCGAGATGCTCTTTTTGTCAAAAGGCGATACGTTCGACCCTAAGAAAATGGCGGCATCGAGTTTGTTCAATACCTATTTTGGAAGTGGCCTTTCATCTATTGTTTTTCAGGAGATACGGGAGTCGAAATCTTTGGCTTATTCGGCATTTGCGCAATATAGCAACGCGCAAAAGGCGGGTGACCCCAATTATACCTATGCTTATATTGGCACACAGGCCAATAAGTTGGATCAAGCCGTAGATGCCATGATGGATCTGATGAACAATATGCCCGAAGCGGAAGATAATTTCAAGGCAGCTAAAGAGTCCACGCTCAAATCAATGGCCGCGGACCGTGTTACCAAATCGAATATCTTTTGGAGCTACGAGCGCCTCAAAAAAAGAGGTTTGACAGAAAATAATCGGGAAGAAATCTACAACAATATCAAAAATATGACTTTGAGTGATTTGAGTGCTTTCTTCCAAGAGAATGTTAAAGGAGGCTCATACGATGTATTGGTAGTAGGTAATAAAAATGACCTAAATGTCAATACCCTTTCGCGACTTGGTAAAGTTAAAGAACTGGATGTCGACTACCTTTTCAATTATGAAAAACCTGCTCCGATAAAGGGTTGAATTGGTTGTGATCTTCAAAAGGGAAATGCATCGGGGATTCAAAGGAAAGGACTTTTCAATTGGGATATTTATTTTGTATTATTTAAAACATTAAAACGCGTATGCGATTATTGGAGAAAAAAAATGTTATTATAACCGGGGCCAGTAGAGGTATTGGTATGGGTATAGCGAGGGTATTTGCCGAAAATGGGGCGAATGTCGCCTTTACCTATAGTTCGAGTGAAGCTCCGGCCCTAGCGTTGGAAAAGGAACTTTTGGAAAAAGGGGTCAAGGCTAAGGCATACAAGAGCAACGCGGCAAGTTTTGCCGATTCGGAAAACCTTGTTTCGCAAGTATTGGAGGACTTTGGGGGCATCGATGTGCTTGTAAATAATGCTGGTATAACAAAAGACAACCTTCTGATGCGAATGGCGGAAGAAGATTTTGATTCGGTAATAGAAATCAATTTAAAGTCGGTTTTCAATATGACGAAGGCCGTTCAACGCACCATGCTAAAACAACGTAAGGGATCTATAATCAATATGAGCAGTGTTGTTGGCGTAAAGGGCAACGCCGGCCAAACCAATTATGCGGCTTCCAAAGCAGGGATGATAGGCTTTACGAAATCGGTGGCTCTCGAACTAGGATCAAGGAATATACGTTGTAACGCCATAGCTCCGGGTTTCATCGAAACTGAAATGACCGACAAATTAGATGAGAAAACAGTGCAAGGGTGGCGTGACAATATTCCGCTGAAGAGAGGAGGGACCCCCGAAGATATAGCCAATGCATGTTTATTCTTTGCTTCCGATTTGTCCGCTTACGTGACAGGTCAGGTGCTAAACGTCGATGGGGGAATGCTGACTTGATTGAGATAGCCGGTAATATTTTACGACTTCGGAACCTAATTGGGGCAATGTCTTGACTTGAATTGAAAACTTTTTAATGGATACAAAGACAGTCCTCCTTATCATTCTTGCCGGAATTAGTGCCCTAGCGGTCGTTGTTTTTCAATACTACAAGTATGCCAAGAAAAGAAGGAACTTATCGTTCATTCTATCCTTTTTACGTTTTATTGCACTTTTTGCTATACTCTTATTGCTGATAAATCCGAAATTTTCAAAGGAGGTCCTGACTTTGGAAAAAACCAATTTGATTGTTCTTGCGGATAATTCTTCCTCGGTCGCTTCCGATCAAGAAGCCATTGACCAAATCGTTTCCTCGTTAAAAGAAAACAACAATATTACAGATCAATTCAATGTTAGCGAGTATCGATTTGATGCCAATCTTAGCGATTCTGACACTCTGGATTTCCATGGTAAAAATACGAACATAGCCAGGGCGCTTACTTCCATTGGTGATATTTATGCAAAAACGAACTCGGCAATAGTAATGTTGACCGACGGCAATCAGACACTCGGAAAAGATTATTCGTTTTATAGTACTAACGAAAAGCTGCCCGTTTTTCCGATTGTTGTCGGAGACACTACAAGCTATGAGGATTTGAGGGTCGACCAGGTCAATATAAATCGTTTTGCCTTCCTAAAGAATAAGTACCCCGTTGAAGTTTACGTATCGTACAATGGGGATGAAAATGTGACTTCATCGCTCTCTGTACAAGTCGACGGTAGGGTGGTTTATCGTGAAAATCTATCCTTTTCAAACAATGAGAACTCCAAGTTGGTAAGCACTTTGTTGGAGGCACGTTCAGTGGGTACGAAATCTGTGAAGGTCACGATAGCACCATTGGAAAATGAACGTAATATAATCAACAATAACAAAACTGTTGCTGTCGAGGTTATCGATGAAAAAGTGAACGTTGGTATAATTTCGGAAATAAACCATCCGGATATCGGAGCTTTGGTCAAGGCAATTGAAAGTAACGAGCAACGCTCCGTTTCCATAAAGAAACCACCGCTTACCACACAAGAACTCGAAGAAATAGACCTTTTTGTACTTTATCAACCTAGCACAACGTTTAGAACCGTTTTTGAATATATAGAAAGAAGTAGGGCGGCTGCGATTATGGTCAATGGCACCCATACCGATTGGCGGTTTTTCGGTTCGGTGCAGAAACATTACGAAGTCGAGGACAACGGTATCATCCAAGAAGTTACAGCGGTGCTGAATGCGGCTTTTTCTAAATACGATATTTCAGAACATTCTTTTGAAGGATATCCTCCTTTGGAGAGCAGCGCCGAGTTGATTGGGGCTTATGGAGCGAACGATGTGCTCTTGAACATGAGGATAAAAGGTGTTACAATGGAAAGCCCACTGATGTTCGTTACAGACTTGGACAACCACAAAAAAGCCTATATCATGGGTGAAAACTTATGGAAATGGCGTATGCACAGTTATAGGGAAAACAAGGATTTCAAAAATTTCGACGATTTTTTTGGAAAATTGATGGTTTATTTATCCGATAATGACTCAAAAGAGCGGTTGCAGGTTGACTACCGTACAGTCTATGAGGGAAGCAGCGATGTCAAAATTTCGGCGACGTATTTCGATGAAGCGTTTGTTTTTGACCCCAATGCCAGCATTCAATTGAACATAAAAGACAAAGACAATGGTGTTTCGACCGAAATACCGATGTTGCTGAAAGGAAATGTTTATGAGGCAGATCTTTCTAATTTGGGAGAGGGCCAATACGATTTTACGCTTACCTTAAAAGAAGAAAATCGTTCGAAGTCGGGTTCTTTCACCATTTTGGATTTTGATGTCGAACAACAATTTCTGTCAAGCGATTACAGAAAGTTGGAGCAGCTCGCCAACATCAGTGGCGGTAGGCTATTTTTTCCTTCCGAGACCGAAAATTTGATTGAAAATGTAACAAATGACCAGCGTTTTAGACCTATTCAGAGTAGCATTAAAAATGTCGTATCTTTAATTGATTTTCGAATTCTATTAGGCCTGATCGCCGCTGCTCTTGCGCTGGAATGGTTTATTCGAAAGTATAATGGACTAACATAAAAAAGAATAGAATGGAAAGATTACCAAAAATTGCATTACCAGTCGTATTCGTATTAATCGCATTGGTAATTTTGATTTCAAAATCCGCTGTTACCATAGGTTCTGGTGAAGCGGGAGTACTTTATAAAACCTTCGGGGGCGGGGTCGTTACCGATGAGCCACCGTTGGGAGAGGGTTTTCATATTGTGGCGCCATGGAACAAAGTATATGTTTATGAAGTCAGGCAACAAGAGGTCTATGAAAAAATGAAGGTACTATCTTCAAACGGACTTGATATTCAGCTAGATGCCTCGACTTGGTTCCAGCCCAAATACGAAGAATTGGGTAAGCTGCACCAAGAAAAAAGCGAGCAGTACAAAGAACGGATTCTGCTACCTGCTATACGATCGGCAGCGCGTAGCGTTGTAGGCCGATATACACCTGAACAACTATATTCAAGTAAACGGGATGCCATACAGGTCGAAATTTACGAGGAAACCAAGAAAATCGTTGACGACCAATACATTCAATTGAACGAAGTGCTTATCAGGGATGTTACATTACCGCCTACCATTAAGGAGGCCATCGAGAGAAAACTAAAGCAAGAACAAGAGTCTTTGGAGTATGAGTTTCGATTGGTCACTGCAGAAAAAGAGGCCGAAAAAGTTCGTATCGAGGCACAGGGCAAGGCCGATGCCAATAAAATACTCAGTGCCTCGCTTACAGATAAGATTCTTCAGGACAAAGGTATCGACGCCACCTTGAAATTATCGGAATCGCCGAATGCAAAAGTCGTGGTCGTTGGTTCAGGCGATGCAGGATTACCTTTGATCTTGGGCAATAACTAGTTTCTGTTTTCTTTTGAACATTGCAACAATGAATATGTTCAATTTTGAACTTTTCTTTTGAGAATTGAAAATAAGTTTTACATTTACATCATCATGAGGAACAATAATACACATCATCATTTTTACTACTGCGCTCAAGCGAGGTAAAAATGTATTGTAGTATTACAACATAAATATAACCCGTTTGAGAAATCAAACGGGTTTTTTAATTAAATGCGCTCATGCCATTCCCGCGAAGGCGGGAATCAGTTTGACCAAAACATGTAGGTCATTCCGGCAAAGGCCGGAATCGGTTAAAAATAATTATGAGATTTCCGCTTTTGCGGAAATGACAATAAAATGGATTTTATGAAAATCAGGATCGCCATACAAAAGTCGGGAAGGCTTAATGAAGACTCCCTACGCATTTTAAAGGATTGCGGAATCTCTATCGATAACGGCAAAGATCAGCTCAAGGCCAATGCCAGAAATTTTCCATTGGAAGTATTCTATCTGAGAAATGGGGATATTCCGCAATATTTGCGCGATGGCGTGGTCGATATCGCCATTATCGGCGAGAATGTATTGATTGAAAAAGGAGAGGACATTGACGTGGCCGAAAAACTTGGATTTTCAAAATGCAAGGTTTCGTTGGCAGTCCCAAAGACTATGAAATATGGTTCCATCAAGGATTTTGAAGGAAAACGTATTGCCACAAGTTATCCGAACACGGTCCGCAATTATTTAAAGGAAAAAGGGGTAAAGGCTGAATTGCACATTATCAACGGTTCTGTTGAAATTGCCCCGAACATTGGGTTGGCGGACGCCATTTGCGACATCGTTTCCAGTGGAAGTACTTTGTTCAAGAATAATTTGAAGGAAGTCGAAGTCATGCTGAAAAGTGAAGCGGTGTTGGCGGTTTCTCCAAAAATATCCGAAGAACGAAAGAAAATTTTGAAAAAAATCCAATTCAGGATTAAATCCGTTTTACAGGCACGTCAATCAAAATATGTCTTGATGAACGCTCCGAACGATAAATTGGATGCGGTCTTAAAACTTTTGCCAGGTATGCGCAGCCCAACGGTACTGCCCTTGGCCGAAGTGGGATGGAGCTCGGTACATACCGTCATCAACCGGGATACTTTTTGGGAAGTTATCGATGAACTAAAACGGGCAGGCGCCGAAGGTATTTTGGTCTGCCCGATAGAGAAAATGGTGCTATAAGTTGCACTTGGTCTCTCTGGGAAGGAGTAAAGATAATATTCGATGATAGATAAAATATAGATATAATAATATAAAGCCCTTCCCCTTCGGGGGAGTTGAGGGGGCTTATAAATCCTCCCCCTTTGGGGGAGTTAGAGGGGGCTTATGCAAAAAATATATAATCCATCAAGGGAAGATTGGAAAGCCATTTTAAAACGGCCTACTCAAACCGTTGCCGACATCGAAGAAACCGTTGAGTCCATTTTTTCGGAAGTGAGGGAAAATGGTGATGCCGTTCTTAAAAAGTATACCCAGAAATTCGATGGGGTTCTTTTGGATGATTTTTTAGTAGCCAAAAGTGAATTGGAAGAAGCAAAGACTTTGGTTTCCGAAGAATTACGATACGCAATTCAGTTGGCCAAAAGAAATATCGAGACCTTTCATAAAGCCCAAAAAACGGAGCGGGTAGAAGTGGAGACTCTAAATGGAGTGCGGTGCTGGCAAGAAAAAAGGCCGATACAAAAAGTCGGACTCTATATTCCCGGGGGAACGGCACCTTTGTTTTCAACGATTTTGATGTTGGCGATTCCGGCGAACATAGCAGGTTGCGAAGAAGTGGTTTTATGTACGCCTCCCGGTTCCGATGGCAAAGTTCATCCGGCCATTCTATATGCAGCGGATCTTTGCGGAGTGACCCGAATTTTTAAGGTCGGAGGTATACAGGCCATCGCAGCGATGACTTTTGGCACGGAGAGTATTCCAATGGTGTATAAGATTTTTGGTCCGGGAAACCAATACGTAACGGTAGCTAAACAGTTGGCCACTAAATATGGGGTAGCTATTGATATGCCTGCGGGGCCGAGTGAGCTGTTGGTCGTTGCCGACGATTCGGCAAATGCTTCCTTTGTGGCTTCCGACTTGTTGAGCCAGGCCGAGCATGGCGTGGATAGCCAAGTAATACTAGTAACCACTTCAAAGACGATGTTGGATAAGGTCGAGTGGGAAGTGGAACTGCAATTGAACGAATTGCCGAGAAAGGAAATCGCAGGGAAATCCATAGCGAACAGTAAATTGATTTTTATGGAAGAGGATACGGCTGCATTGGATCTGATCAACGAATACGGCCCGGAACATTTTATCATCTGTACCGAAAACGAAAATTTTTATAGTAATGGAATCAAGAATGCAGGATCGGTTTTTATTGGAAATTATACCCCGGAAAGTGCGGGAGATTATGCCTCTGGCACCAATCATACCTTGCCGACCAACGGATATGCCAAACAGTATAGCGGTGTAAACCTCGATAGTTTTATGAAGAGTATGACCTTTCAAAAAATAAGCAAGGAAGGTATTCAGGAAATCGGTGGTGCTATTGAATCGATGGCCGAGGCCGAAGGATTACAGGCACACAAAAATGCGGTTACACTGCGATTGAAGAGTTTAGAATAATTGTATGGTTGAACCATCATGTCAATCGGAACCGAACTGTCAAATCGAGCGCAGTCGAGATGTAATATCGATAATGAAGAATCAATGAAGTTCAATTTAGAAAATATAATTAGGGAAAATGTCAAAGGCCTAAAACCCTATTCCTCGGCCCGCGATGAGTATGTTTCCGATGGGTCCGAAATGGTTTTCTTGGATGCCAATGAGAATCCGTTCGACAATGGGGTCAATCGGTATCCCGATCCGCAACAGCGTGGTTTGAAAGCGGTCTTGGCCGAACAAAAGAAATTGGACCCTAAGAACATTCTTTTGGGAAATGGCAGCGACGAAGTGCTGGATCTGTTGTTCCGCGCGTTCTGCGAACCCAAAACCGACAACATCGTTACATTGCCACCTACCTACGGAATGTACAAGGTACTGGCCGGCACCAATGAAATCGAAAATCGAGAGGTTCTATTGGCCAAGGATTTTCAGTTGGATGTTGACTCCATCCTGAAACAAGTAGATTCGCGTACCAAACTGATCTTTATCTGCTCACCGAACAATCCCACCGGAAACAGTTTTGATGAAGCTTCTATCTTGAAATTGCTGAAAAATTTCACGGGATTGGTCATCATCGACGAAGCCTATATCGACTTTTCCGAACAGACGAGTTGGGTCGCACGCTTAGAAGAATTTCCGAACCTTGTGGTAACTCAGACACTTTCAAAAGCCTACGGCATGGCTGGAATCCGATTGGGCATTTGTATCGCATCCGAAGCAACTATTTCCGTTCTGAACAAAATAAAACCGCCCTATAATGTCAATGAACTGACACAGGCTTATGCCCAAAAGCGGGTGGCGAATGTTTTAAGAATCAAATCGGAAGTGACCGAACTCCTTGAACAAAAAAAATTGTTGCTTCAGGTTTTGCCAAAGGTTTCGTTCATAAAAAAGGTATATCCTTCCGATGCCAATTTTCTTTTGGTCAAGGTCGATGATGCCGATAAGCGGTATGAACAATTGTTGAAAAAAGGCGTAGTGGTTCGAAATCGCAGTTCCCAACCACTATGTGAAAACACCTTGCGTCTTACGATCGGTACTTCCGAAGAGAATATAAAATTGGTTACGGCCCTAAAGAATTTAAGTTAGAAATATGGACATGAAAGATGCAAACAGACCTAACACAAAAACTCCTCCTTCGAGTGCGGGAGGAACAAGGATCCTTTTCATAGATCGTGATGGTACGATAATCAAAGAAACGGCCGATGAGCAGATTGATGCGTTCGAAAAAATGATATTCTACCCCAAGGCCTTTACTTTTTTAGGCAAGATTGCCAAGGAGTTGGATTACAAACTGGTCATGATTACCAATCAAGATGGATTGGGTACGGACGCTTTTCCTGAAGAAACGTTTTGGCCTGTGCATAATTTTATTTTGAAATCCTTTGAAAATGAAGGAGTTGTGTTTGACAAGGTATTTTTGGACAGGACTTTTCCGCACGAAAATGCAAATACCCGCAAACCGGGTATAGGTTTGTTGACCGAATATTTCTCGGAGGAATATGACTTGAACAATTCGTATGTGATCGGTGATCGTTTAACTGATATGGAGCTTGCCAAAAACTTGGGGGCAAAGGGAATTTTCATCAATGATGAAACGAACTTAGGCACCGGAGAAATTACGGTCAAGCGGGAAGAATTGGACGGATATATTGCTTTGAAAAGCAACGATTGGGAAAAAATCTATGAGTTCTTGAAATTGAAGGATCGGGTGGCCGAGATCCATAGAAAAACCAATGAAACGGATATCAAAATCAAACTGAATTTGGACGGCACGGGAAAAAGTGCCATCTCGACCGGACTCGCATTTTTCGACCACATGTTGGATCAGTTGGCGCGCCACGGCCAAATGGACCTCGAGATCAAGGTAGACGGCGATTTAGAGGTCGATGAGCACCATACCATAGAAGATACGGCCATCGCCTTGGGCGAAGTGTTCGGATCGGCTTTGGGCAATAAGTTCGGTATCGAACGATACGGATTCTGTCTTCCAATGGATGATTGTCTGGCCCAAGTAGCCATTGATTTTGGAGGACGTAATTGGTTGGTCTGGGAAGCCGATTTCAAACGTGAAAAAGTAGGCGATATGCCGACCGAAATGTTCCACCATTTTTTTAAATCGTTTACCGATGGTGCAAAGGCCAATTTGAACATAAAGGCCGAAGGAACCAACGAGCACCATAAAATTGAGGCCATTTTCAAGGCGTTTGCAAAGTCCATTAAGATGGCGGTAAAACGCGATGTCGAAAAAATGGTGTTGCCAAGTACAAAAGGAATTTTATAAGGTTGAAAGTACGAAATCCGAAGTGCGAAGTACTTAAAAAGAAAATCATGTATGATTTAAAACTTAGAACAAGAAGATTTGCTTCAGATTGTTGGAAGTTTTGCAAGAAGGTTCCAAAGTCGAGAGAATATGATGCTTGGGTAAGGCAACTTATTAAATGCTCGAGCTCGGTCGGAGCTAATTATAGAGCTTCTCAAAGGGGAAAATCGACAGCCGACTTTATCAATAAGCTTAAAATCGTAGAGGAAGAGGCCGACGAATCGGTATATTGGTTGGAGCTCTTCTTAGAGGTCATGGATACGAATCATGATGAAATAAACCGTTTGAAGAATGAAGGAGAAGAACTATTGGCGATTACAGTCGCCTCTATTAAAACAGCTCGAAAAAACAATAGATGATGAACTTAGACATGAAGTTGAATTTTACATTTTTTACTTCGTATCTCGTACTTCTAACCTCTTACTTAGAATGAAATTAGTTATCATAAATTATGGTGCTGGAAACATCCAAAGTATCAAATTTGCCTTAAAACGTTTGGGTTATGAAGCCATTCTTAGCAATGATGCCGATGAGATCCGAAAGGCCGATAAAGTGATTTTTCCCGGTGTAGGCGAGGCCAGTTCAGCAATGGTGAAACTTCGTGAAACAGGATTACAAGATGTGATTCCCGAACTCAAGCAACCCGTTCTGGGTATTTGTCTGGGTATGCAGTTGATGTGCAAGGGCTCGGAAGAAGGAAGGACCAAAGGTCTCGGGATTTTCGATGTCGATGTAATCCGCTTTTCCGATGGGGTCAAGGTACCACAAATGGGTTGGAACGTCATTGCGGACCTCAAATCACAACTTTTTAAGGGGGTAAATGAGAACGAGCATGTATACATGGTCCACAGTTATTATGCAGGGTTATGTGATGAAACAATCGCTGAGACCGACTACCATGTAAGATATAGCTCGGCGTTGGGGAAGGACAATTTTTTCGGAACTCAATTCCATCCCGAAAAAAGCGGAGCCGTAGGCGAACGTATATTGAAGAATTTTCTTGAAATGTAATCATATGGATTTTTACATCTCCAACGACAAAAGCAAATTGAACATCGCTGCCATCCAGCAATATATCGGTCGTGAATCCTATTGGGGCATGGGTAGGACGATGGACGAGGTGAAACGAACAATTGACAATTCTTTGTGTTTCGGACTTTATAATACGAGTGGCGATCAAATGGGCTTTTCGCGTATTGTCACCGATTATGTTGCGTTCGCCTATTTGATGGATGTCATCATATTTCCCGAATATCAGGGGAGAGGGCTGGGCAAAGAACTGGTCAAACATATGATGGAGCATGAAGTAATCGAAAAAGTCCATACGGTAGCTTTAAAAACAAAGGATGCACACGGCCTGTATGAACGTTTTGGATTTAAAAGAGTGGGGGATTCCCCTTATTGGATGTCCATCGATAAAATAAAATTGTAATGCGAATCATTCCGGCGATCGATATAATAGAAGGCAAGTGCGTGCGTCTTTCAAAAGGCGATTACGATACCAAAAAGGTGTATAATGAAAATCCGTTGGAAGTGGCCAAAAAATTCGAGGCCCACGGCATCCAATATTTACATTTGGTCGATTTGGATGGGGCAAAGTCAAAACACATCGTCAATCACAAAGTGTTGGAACAAATCGCCTCGCAGACCGGTTTGAAAATCGATTTTGGAGGCGGGTTGAAAACAGATAAGGACCTGCACATTGCTTTTGAAAGTGGAGCCGATCAGGTTACCGGGGGAAGCATCGCGGTAAAAGACGCGGCGACGTTTACCGATTGGATTTCGAAATACGGCCCGGAAAAAATCATATTGGGCGCCGATGCAATGCACGAAAAGGTTGCGGTCTCGGGCTGGCAGGAAGAATCGAAAGAAGATTTGGTTCCGTTCGTACGGTCGTATCAAGAAAAAGGAATCGAATATGTTATTTGCACCGATATCAGTAAAGATGGAATGTTGGAAGGACCTTCGTTTGAATTGTACGAAAAGATAATAGGAAGCTCCAAAAATTCTTTGAAACTGATCGCTTCCGGAGGTATTTCGGCTTTTGACGAATTGCCGAAGTTGGCAGCAATCGGTTGCGAAGGTACGATCATCGGCAAGGCGATCTATGAGAATAGAATTGGGTTGAAAGAACTTGAAAACTATATTTTATCCGTATAACCATGGAAAAAAGAATTGTTGAGGAATTTGTGCAGAATGCGCTGTACCGAATGGATGAGAGCACCCGAATGAACACAATTTCGTTATCGCAATTGACGGAAGCCGATATTTGGAAAAAGCCGAACCAAAACCTGAACAGTGTCGGCAACTTGATTTTACATCTCTGTGGCAACATTACCCAATATGTGATTTCTTCCTTGGGCGAAACGGAGGACATCCGTGAACGTGATTCGGAATTTGAAACGACTTCGGGTCTCACCAAGGATGAACTTTTGCAAAAATTGACCGAAACTGTTGATATCGCAAAACGGGTCATTAATGATGCCTCGATTGAGCAGTTGATACGAAAACGTGAAGTACAGGGATTCTATTTTTCGGGAATCGGTGTGGTCTTGCATGCCGTGGAGCACTATTCGTACCATACAGGACAAATCGCTTTTTGGACCAAACAACTGAAAAATAAAGATTTAGGGTTTTATGAGGGAAGGGATTTGAATATTAAAAATAGCGAATGACGATAAAGACAGCTAGAAAAAGAAATAATCCATAATTCTCATTCATATTTCGTATTTATAAATTCGTATTTCGTACTTCTAACCTTGTACCTGTACAGATGTTAAAAAAAAGAATCATACCCTGTTTGGATATCAAAGACGGCCGTACGGTCAAAGGGGTCAATTTTGTAGATCTTCGCGATGCGGGCGACCCTGTTGAACTTGCCGAAATCTATAGCCGGGAAGGAGCCGATGAACTGGTTTTTCTCGATATTTCGGCAACGGAACAAAAACGAAAAACCCTGGCCAATCTGGTCTACCATGTTGCTGAAAAGGTAAACATACCCTTTACCGTGGGTGGCGGAATTTCATCCGTTGAAGATGTCGATATTTTGCTGAAGAACGGAGCCGATAAGGTTTCGATAAACTCATCGGCGGTAAAAAACCCGCAATTGATCAACGATTTGGTGGCCAAATTTGGATCACAATGTATCGTGGTGGCGATCGATGCCAAGCAAATAAATGATAGGTGGATCGTACATTTGGTAGGAGGCAAGGTTCCGACCGAAATCGAACTTTTTTCATGGGCCAAGGAAGTTGAAGAGCGTGGCGCGGGAGAAATACTGTTTACATCAATGGACCATGACGGCACCAAGAACGGATTCGCCAATGAAACATTGGCGCGATTGTCCGAAGAATTGAACATACCGATCATTGCTTCGGGAGGTGCGGGCAATATGCAACATTTTGAAGATGCCTTCAAAGATGGAAAAGCTGATGCGGCCCTAGCCGCCAGTGTTTTTCATTTTAAGGAAATCCCGATCAAGGATCTTAAAGAAAAATTACAAGCAAACGGAATTCCCGTGCGATTATAGTTAATTATTAGTTGTCGGTCGATGGTTGTCGGTAAAGCCATCCACCAAAAGCGAACAACCATCAACGAACAACAAAACAAAATGAAAATAGACTTTGCTAAAAACCCGGATGGACTAGTTCCTGTGATTGTTCAAGATGCCATGACCAAGAATGTGCTTATGCTGGGCTACATGAACGAGGAGGCTTTGAAAAAGACCCAGGAAACCAAAAAGGTCACTTTCTACAGTCGTAGCAAAAAGCGGCTGTGGACAAAAGGGGAGGAGAGCGGCAACTTTCTAAACCTTATTGATATCAAAGTCGATTGCGACAATGATACACTGTTGGTTACCGTGAATCCGGAGGGGCCTACGTGTCATACCGGTAGCGATACCTGTTGGGGCGAGAACAATACCTCGAACTTCGGGTTTTTGTCCCGACTCGAAAAGGTCATCGAAAAACGCCGAACCTCTTCCGACGGAAGTAAATCGTATGTGGCTTCCCTTTTCGAAAAAGGAATCAACAAGATTGCCCAAAAGGTAGGCGAGGAGGCCGTGGAGACCGTTATAGAGGCCAAGGATGACAATGACGATTTGTTCCTATATGAAAGTGCCGATCTGTTATTTCACTATTTGGTGTTGCTCCAGGCCAAAGGGTTTACCCTTAAGGATATCGAGAACGAGCTTCAAAAAAGACATAAATAAAATACGAAGTTGGAAGTACGGGTTGGAAATTAAGTGATGAGATTGTCACACCTCACAGCTTTAAATTCCAACCCGTACTTTTGACCGTCAATTCTGATTTCTGATTTCAGAGGATCCCGAAAGTTTTTGATTGTTGATCGAGGCATTTCCCTTGTAGTTCAATACACTGGCGCCCGAAGCCCTGATATCGATGGTCTCCTCGACCGAGAGAAAGGCTTCGCTTGCACCCGATAGTTCGATTTTCAGGTTATCGACCGATAGATCATAATTTCGAACGTCGCTGCTTCCGGATAATTTGGCGTTTAGGGAAGCGACATTTCCAAAAAGGTCCAAATTTGACGCGCCGCTGATATCCAGGTACAAACGTTCGGCAGCGACTTCTCCGGTGAAATCGGAGGCTCCGGAAAGATCTACTCTGGCGTCCGAATGAACCCATTCATTTTCCAAGGTAACGCGGGATGCCCCTCGCAGATCAAAGGTCGAGATGTTCTTCGTAGAAATATAGGCGTTGAGCGTCGCATTGCCTTTGACCGTGGTAAATTTCTCCAATCGGATTACCAAGGCATTACCTTCCTTTTTGACAATAATCTTGTTGTGAAGGTTTTCATTGGCCTCAATTCGGATACTTTCCTCTGTATCCGAAAAAGTAACATATACATTAAATGCGTTCGAAACCTTCATTTCCGAATAATCGGGAATGGAGTATTCCAAAGTGGTCACTTCGCCCGAGGCCCTAATGGTATCATGATCGCAAGAACTTAATAATACCGTGCTCAAAATAAGTGTAATAAAAAATTTTTGTCCTGTCATTGTGGTTGAATATTTGAGTGATGTGTTAAACTTTTTTCCAAGATCTTTACCGGAATCCATTGAAAATTAATGGGGTACCAGATTTCATCTTCAATTTCCATTCCATTAGGTTCTTCCGGATCCCTTTTCATAAAAACTTGCTCGTCTTCGGTGAAGACATGCTTGGTCGCGATGGTTTCATGAAACCTATTCTGTGTGTTTGTTTTATTCTTCATCGTCGATGTTCTTTTTGTAGCGGTTTCTGCCCATGTTGAATACACCGACTTTGATTCCTATTCCGGCGGACCATCCATTGAGGTTATTAACTCCGTTGGGGCGTAGGGTCACTTTGCTGGTGAATCGATATTTCACACCGGCTTCGACCTGCAAATAGCGTGAAATATTGAACAGGGCACTGACCCCGGGCTCGGCGAGAAAAAAAGGATCAAAATCATCTTCCGTCAGGTCCTGGTCAATATCTTCGTTATCGATAATATCGCTGTCAATGTAACCCACGCCGCCTCCGCCGATCAATAACGGAAACGATAGATTGACCCGCGATTTACTAAAAAGTATGGGTTCAAGATGCAAGCCGCCATAGGCACCGATCAAGTCTTCGGTATCGCCCAGATCCGCATTGAAATACTCCTGATCTGAATAAATGAAATTGCCTTCAAAGCCGACCTCGAATTGCTGATTGGCAACGTAGGCCAACTTTAGGCCGCCCAAATAAGCATCTTTACCATCGATTTGACCGTAACGCATATCCAGCCCCAAATAGACGCCATGTACTACGTTCTTACGGTCATTGAATTCCAGATAGTCATCGGATCGGTCTTGCCCATCATCCTGCGTATGACCTGATAAAGTAATTCCTAAAAATGTGAAAAGAAATAGCGTTTGTAATTGTTTCATTCGATTTTAATTTTGATTGATGTATTTAACTTAATAGACAAAACAAAGGAGCAAAAGTTGCATGCCGAACGTTTATTTTTTTCAAATTGACCCGATACATCAAAGTTCTTTTAAAAGCACGATGCCTTTTTGGCCCGTTATGGTAATTTTTCCTTGGGGATTGTTTCCATAGGATGCTTTTATCTCGCGCAATTTTTTGCCCTTGTCCAACATTTTGGAATCTACGTTTTCGAACGATTTCGGAAGACGTACCAGACCCTCTTCTATGGTAGCTTCAAAATGGTGCTGAAAACCGGATATGTTCAAGCTTATCTCGGAAGATTCTTGTGCGATGGCAATATCGGTTTCCGGATCTAAAATTTTTGTAACCCTGAAGTCCGCGACCCGCATGGTCATATCAACGGAGGTCTTCAAACGATCAAGTTCCAAAGTCGTGAATTTCAAGGTGCCGTAGATTGTACCGACTTCTCTGATGGTCGCCTCATCTTTGTTCGAATCGAATTCCAGCGAAGTAATGGTATTCAACGAAATCTCCGCACCGCTACTGTTGATCCGTAAGTTCTTGGAATCTTCCATATCAAGGTCACCATTTTTCAACGTCAACCTTCCATAGTCGATTGATTTTGCCCTGAGCTTTCCATATTTTAGTTCGATATCGGCCTTGTTCAGGTTTCCATTTATCCATAGGTCGCCATGTTCGACTTTTCCCTTTAACGGCCCCATCCAGTCTTCTATAATGACATCGCCAAAAGTATTGGTCAGCTCCAGTTCCGCCTTTACGGGCATGTAGACCGTATAGTCGACCTGTATGTTGCTACGATCAAAATCAAAGGGGTTCGCTTTCTCAAATAGGTTTGCGAAAAATCCGCCTTCCTTTTCGGTGATTTCGTATGTAATCGAAACATAATCGTTGTTGTCACGAATAATTGGCTTGATGCGCTTCAACAACTCCTCCGCATTTTCTCTCTTCCGATGGTTTACCTTAATGTCGATAACGATAGAGACTTCGTTTTTGTCCCATCCGTACAGGTTGATATTCCCATATTTGTTTTCCAAATGTAGTTCGCCCGAATCGGTCATGGCGTACGACCGTTCCAACTTTTTAGACACCCGTTCTTGCGCGGTGACTCCATGCCCAAGGGCAACCACCATCGCAATCCACAATAGTTTTTTACAAAGTGTATCCATAATCTTCATCTTGTATTTTCGAGTCGTTTATCTGCCGTAGCAGTTTTTCGATCAATTCAATGCGCTGTTTGTAGTTGGAAACAATGGCCTCCAACACCAATTCATTGTCAAGGTTTTTTTGCATCTCTAACCGCAATTGTTCGTATTCTTCGTCGAGCTCGTCCATAAAGGAGAGAAACTCGGCTTTTTCCTCGTCCGATAGTTTCGGATGGTTCCGTACCAACTGCACGTGATGTGAGACCAAGCCCTTGTAGTGCATATCGATGTCCATCAGTTCTTTGGACACGTAGGTCGTTTCTATATTGGAACCTTGTCCGATTCCGGAAAGCCCAATGATAGCAGCTACTCCCAAAAGAATTACAACGCTTGCCGCCACACGTACCCAAGAAGACTTCCAAAGGGGAATAACCTTGGGTGTTTCGTTTTTAAGCTCAGCGGCGATATTGGCCCACATTTTTTCGCGGTCGGCCTTGTGTTCGTCGAACTCCGATGTATTTTCCCGGATATGTTTTTCAAAATTGTCCATTACAATTCGGTTATGATTTCCACTAATTTTTTCTTCGCACGATGGTACTGTGATTTCGAGGTCGAGGTCGAAATCCCCAATATTTCACCAATCTCGATATGGTCGTAGCCTTCGATCAGATAAAGACTAAGGATTTGTTTATAGCCTATCGGCAACCTTTCGATACCGATCTTTACTTTTTTGATTTCGACCGCCTCCATCCGTTCCGGGGGTTCGTCATGCAGATGAAACTCATGGTCGTCCATCGGCACTACGGGAACCTTTTTCGCCTTCAGATGGTTAATGCTTTTATTGACGACAATCCGTTTGAGCCAGGCCCCAAAAGTGCTTTCGTACTTAAAGCGAGCCAAGTTTTTAAAGGCATCGACAAAACTGTCTTGCACAATATCCTCCGCATCCTCTTTATTGCCGAGCATGCGCATACCGATATTGTACATCGCATCGACATAGAGCGAATACAGTTGGTATTGCGAGCTGGCATGGCCAGTCTTGCACTTTTCAACAAGATCGCGGTGCGTAAAACGGATGTCGGTTTCCAATTAGGTCAGTATGTTTTTAACCTTCCCATTACGGTCGTTGTTATTGTAAAGACAATGCGAATTTAGAATAGTTGCACGAGGGTGGAAAAAAGTGCGATGAATGAAATGCGAAGTAGAAAACCTGAACTTCGTCCGGCACATGGATATTAAGAATTGATATTGCCATCACTGTTACCCGGTAAAACAACGATTGTCAAAAGATGGTATGAAAATCATTTGATGATCATTTCGATCCATTCTTTATAAGTGCTTACCCGCGCATAGTTTTCCGTAACTCCGTAAACCCCTGAAGTTTTGCCATTATTCATCTGATGTGAACTAACTCCTACAATATATCGAACACCGTTGATATCCAAAAAAGCAGGCCCACCACTATCCCCGGGGCCACTTACGCCTTCAAGTTCCGTTGTATTTTCAGATTCCGGGGCATCAAAGTTGAACGATATCCATTGGTCGCTCACGCCATCTATCCGGTTCGTGGCCGCTCTTGTGACCTTATCCATCTTTTTAGGACCGGATAGGCCGTTGCCAAAATCGCCTCTTCCAACAATTGTGATTATTGCTCCTTCCTCATCTTTTTGGCCGTAAAGTTTTGCAACAGGAATGGTCGTTGCATTTCCCTTGATTTGGATCAAAGCAATGTCATTCGCTATAAATCGTTTGCCCAATTCATAATCGGGATGCAACACTACGCGTATCGCATCGAGCTTTTGGTTATCAATACTGACCTGGGGTACTTTGCCATTTTTCAAATCCTGCTGAAGAATAATGGCTACGTGTGCGGCGGTAAGCAACCAATTTTCTTTGATCAATGTAGCTTCCCCATCCGGTAAATGACAAATTTGCGGATATCTTTTAGCCAAATCAATATACCGCTGGTCTGGCACATCATGACGCACTACCAATCCCATCAATGCGAAAGAAACAATCAAAACAGCCAGTAGAAGACCTGTTTTTTTCATGCTACGGTATTGGAATATTTTTTCCTTTAGTCTTTGGAATGGCTTTGCCAGATAATATTCATGATTTTCCATTGCCCATTGATCTTGGCGAGGTGAAAGAGGTCGATACCCCATTCGGCGGTCAACTTGCCCGTAGCAGTCTTGTCATTGACCTCATAAATCTCGATTTTCTTGGGCGAATCGGCAGTTACCTGTTTGCCGTCTTTGTTCCATTTGCCGGCAAGATTGTAAAGCTGCTTATAACTCATTGAAAGGTTGTCCTCATACTTGCCGGACTTCTCATCGTACCAATACCCGATTTTTCGTAAGGTAGTATCGACACTGCGTTCGATCAATTCGGGTTTGGCCTCGTACAGCGCGTTTACGTAATCTTCAAGGGCGGATCGAACCGATGCCTTATCGTTCTGACCAAAAGCCGAAACTGAAAACAGAACGATCGATACAAAGAATAACAACGTTAATTTTTTCATGACATAAAGTTTTTGATGATGAACCCTAAAAATACGATAATTAGTTCGGTAAATAAATCGGGCCTAAAACAACGCTTTTATCTTATCTTTAAAAACAATCTTTTTAAATCAATCAAAAAATGAAAACAAAACTAGGTGTCTTATTTATCGCGGCCGCTCTTTTATTCGGTTTTCGGAATGATGGATCGTCCGACCACTCCAAAATAAAAAAGGGGATGGTCAAGGTGGCCATCTTCTATCCGAACGGGGAGGGCAACACTTTCGACATGGATTATTATTCTAACAAACACATGCCCATGGCGGCCGATCTGTTCGGTGACGGCTTAAAGGCCATGGTCATCGATAAAGGTTTGGGAGGTGGTGCGCCCGATACGACAGCCCCTTATGTGGCCATCGGCTATTTTTATTTTGCCGACATGGCTACATGTCAAAGTTTAATGGGTACACACTCGGAGGCACTTCGGGCCGACGTACCTAACTATACGAATATCCGGCCTGTGCTGCAGATCAGTGAAGT
Source organism: Bacteroidia bacterium (assembly GCA_030428705.1). Classification (GTDB taxonomy): domain Bacteria; phylum Bacteroidota; class Bacteroidia; order Flavobacteriales; family Flavobacteriaceae; genus Meishania. The sequence goes on along the minus strand of JAUIDI010000001.1, from coordinate 879,515 downwards.
GGTGACAGCGGAATAGGCAGCTTTCAAGATTTTCGGTTTTTCAATTGAACTCATCGTAGAGACCAGTTGGTTCAATAAGCTGTTTAATCAAGATTGGTGGAATCAGCGGCCGGCATTCTTTTGATTTCCTTGAAAATCCAAAGACCGATCGCTATTCGCACTAAAGGCTGTAGGTACGGGTAAATCCATTCATAAGACCAATTCACAAGGGTATTTAGCGAACTCACTTCCAAGTAGTAACGCGCGAACGAGGAGAGGCTCAACAAACCGATGAACACTAGTGCCACGCCGATCCATTTTTCCCATCCGTTTTGTTTGATGAATGCCATTCCATAAAAAAAAGACCCTAGGCCAAAACCATAGATAACCACAAAATACTTACTATCGGAAATACCATTAGCGGCTTTTATAAGGGTTTCGAACATGGTTTTGCCCAATTCATTTTCGGCCTCGATGTAACCTGGCCGCCATATTTGGTTCAAACTATCGATCAACAATGCCTGTTGGGAAATTTCAGTAAACGCCCAAAGCAACAAAAAGAACGTTCCCACGATTATTTGAAGAGGGTACTTTCGCAATAGCAAAAAAGCGATTCCTAGAGAAGCCAAAAAATTCACTTGCGGATGGACGAATAGTATCCAAAGTTTGCTTAGATAAAGCTTGTTTTCATACAACATGGTTTGTGATTCGAAATCGGCGGCTGGAGGATTCGCAAGAAAAATCAATAAGATCGTTGTCAATGCCCCCAGAAAAGAACAGATTGCGGCAAACCTTAAAAAGGACTTGTACCTAGCGTTGATGGTCATATTTTATAAGAATTTGAAAAAGCTGTCCTGTACATTTCAAAATCATGGGCTGCGTGTATGGGTAAATATAATGAAATCGGCCATACTACTTAAGGCATCGATAGACGGCCGTTCCGTCATGCCGAGAGAAGCCATTTCAAAGGAAAGCAAGGTACTTTTGAGGCATAACCGATTGAAAACTAGTGGAAGCGAAGGATAATAATGCGCTTCGATATGCGTTATTAGCATCAGAAGACAAAAACTTACTTTTTTGTGCTTTGAAAACAGACGCTTTTATCTTACCTAAAATCTTCAATTAATATGGGAAAATTTGAAATCAAAAAAGACAAGGCCGGCAAGTTCAGATTCAATCTAAAAGCCGCAAACGGATTGGTAATCTTAAGCAGTGAAGCTTACAACACCAGAAAAGCCTGTGATAACGGAATCGAATCTGTTCGAAAGAACAGTAAGGATGATTCTAAGTTTGATCGTACAAAAGCCAAAAATGGCAAATCACGATTCAATCTCAAGGCAGCGAACGGTCAGGTTATCGGTACCAGTCAAATGTACGCTGGTAACTCAAGCATGGAAAAAGGGATAGCATCGGTAAAAAAGAACGCTTCCGACGCAAAGGTCGTAGAGAGCTTATAAGGTTTTACCTAAGTACAATACCATTAAAGACGGCTCCTTGTGATCCGTCTTTTTTTTTGTTTCATCGGTTTATACTGATCTACAGGTAGCAATGTAATGGGGAGTACAAGTATGGCTATGTCATTAGCGTTTTTGTCATATGCGGATAGAATAAAACCTATTGAAAGCTCTGTCATCATTGACCAAAAAAAAGTGTTTTTTATTCCGAAATAACGGAGTCGATCCATTCATTGGCCGTAGATACCCGGGCCAAGGCCATAACGGCACCATACTTGATTTCGCGGTTCAACGCGCCCGAGACTATGCCAACGAGTACCATTTGTCCGTTGTCTGTCATAAATACGCCGCCACCGCTGTCTCCTTTTGAGCCCCCGATTTCGAGCTCGAGGGGAACCGGTGAACCAAAATGGTTGAATTCGGGCGATTCAGGGCTATCGAAATCACAGACCAGTACATTTGAACTGAATTCCCTGCCCTCAAAAGTGCCGCCGACGGCATCCACGACATTTTGCCCTCCAAGCTTTTCTTGTTTTCTTGGATTCTCCATTCCGATTTTTCCATTGCCGATATATCCATAGCCGATTTTTATGATGGTTTTCCCCAACTCATGTGCTCCGCGGTACCGAGTAGCGGGTACAATATCGAGAACGGGGTTTTCGAGTTCTACCAAGGCCAAATCCCGTCCGTTCCATTGGGTTTCTTCAGAACCCGGTTTAATTTCGGGGTGTTTGACAATCCGTTTTGTTTTGTAAAAGGTATCGCCGAATTTCCATACGGAAATGTCCTTAACGAAGTGTTGGGCGGTTAGCACCCAATTTTTGGCTATTAAGACCCCGACGGCATAATCGGTACTTTCGACGGACGCGGAATAACGCCCGACACAATAGAATTCGGGTCGATTTCCCAACTCCCTATATTTTGCCACGTTGGTATCATGGCGTATGATTCCATCCGCCGTAAAACAAATCGCAGGTAACGAGGCCGCCGTTGTAACAATCAAAATTGCTAAAAGTGTTGCAGGTTTTAATACTTTCATCGAAGTGTCCTTAGGTGATTCGGCTTTTTTGCCAATAATAAGACGACTGCCTTAAGCAAAAGCTTACAAAACAAGGCTTCCGATAAATTTTTTATTTAACGAATGCCGCTAGTCATGAACTAGTAGCAGCGGGTACTAATGCGTACCATAGCTTATTTTAACAAAAAGAAAAAGGCCTCTTTGCCGAAACAAAAAAGCCTTTTTGAATAAAATGGTTCGATTATCTAGCAGCCCATCAATCCGAAAGAGACGACCAATTCTTGCCCCACGGGTTTACCGGCAGCATTTTTAGCGGGTATCCAAGATCCGGGAAGGTCGGAAATCAATTGAATCATTTTTTCATCGACCTCCGGATAACCGGACGACCTATCCAGTCCAATAACTTCAATCGCGCCATGTTCGGTCACCATGAAGGAAAGTTTTGCAGGCTGTAATTTCTCGGGATCGACATTGGACCATATTTTTTTGCTTTCTTCTCTCAGGTAACTCATAAGAGTTTCTTTACCCAGTGAATATGTAGCTTGATTTTCTGGGACAATAGTTAAATGTGGAGTACTGTAATCGCTTACAAGTATGCCCGTATTTCCATTTTTTTTCCTAAAATCCGCTCGAACTACAAAATTGGTAGAATAATCGAAAGACTGTAAGAGTTGCAATTGCCTATCCGTCAAGGTTGCCGTAGTTCCGTTTTCAAGAACATCGGTTTGCCTGTCATTTTCGACAAGAACAATATTTACCGATTGCAATGAAACAATGGATGCTACTATTTCAGAATCCAAGAAGTCGGCTATGGTCCTTGCTTGATCAACTTTTGTTTTTTTAATGGGGCTAAATCTTGGTCCCACATCGTAGATAAAATCAGTAAAGATCTCTTTGTCTTTCGGCCCTAAAACGGGCTCGTTCATAGCTATCTCTTCATTTATCGTCGCCTTAGCGCCATTCATTTCCTGATCGTTCCAGTCCATAACGCCAAATGCCGTTAGACCCAAGGCGGTAAGTACTGTGCAAAAAATTAAAATACGTTGTTTCATATCTGATTGTTTAAAGATTGTTTCTATTCAAAACTAACGCCGATGGCCGCTATGGTGTGTATTTGAAGTGTAAAATGATGTAAATTTTGTGTAAATGATTATCAATTTGGCCGAGATTCAAATAATTTTGTAGCATGCGGTCAAGACATTATAAATTCTCATTTACTCTATTTATCTGCCTATTGATGATGTTCTTTAGTGGGAATGGGCAAGATTCTCCTGACGAAAAAAGTGTTGAAGTCGCTCTTCGGATGATCGGGCATCAGGTACTTCTTAGCTCAAAGGATAGTACCTCTCGTGTACTACCGATCGTAAGGGAAGGTGGACGCTATAGAATTCAGTTCGAATCGGAATTTGAATTCGAGCCCACTAGGTTGGTTTCGCTCATTGATAGCATTGCATCGGAAACCAACTTGGCAAGCAGCTATATCGTAGAGGTCGAACAATGCGAAACAAGAGCGGTGGTCTATAGTTTTAAAATGGACGATTTGGAGCAATCTGACATCATTCCCTGCAAGGGTAGAATGCAACCCAAAGCCTGTTATACCCTTATGTTTACGCTACTGGCGAGAAACGAGGTTGGGTCTACGGCACTTCCTGTTACGGCTGAAAATGGTGCCATGGGTTATGGTATGCTAGCAGTGTTTCTCGCCATGCTATGCGGACTGTTACTTTTTCTTTGGAAACGTAGGAAAGCTGCCCAAAACGACCCAAATTTGATTCCCTTAGGGGAATACCATTTTGACAAGCGAAATACCAAACTTTTGATCAATCAACAGAAAATAGAATTGACCAGCAAAGAGGCGGACTTGTTACTGCTCTTATATACTATGGTCAATACAACTGTTGAGCGGGAAGTTATTCTAAACAAGGTTTGGGGAGACCAAGGGGACTATGTAGGTAGAACCTTGGATGTGTTCATCTCCAAACTGCGCAAAAAGCTCGAAGCCGATTCAAATTTGAAAATTGCGAACATTAGAGGGGTGGGCTATAAGCTGATCATGGACGTGTAGGTTTTTCCAGTCGGTTGAACTATTATAATCATAGATTTTGTTGGTCTCCGAGGTAACACTAGTCAAAGACTAGCGGCAGCGAGGCGGCAATTTTGTTTATATAAAAGGACAAATACTAATAATACTACTTAGTATATCGCTAGAAAGAGAGGTTTTGCTTTTGGATGACGCTTAGATTTTAATTAGCCAATACTGGTGTTGGCTTTTGTGACAAAGCAAATGGTTATCTAACTTTTTCGAGAATAAGAGGTTCAGTCCAATTTGGTGCTTTTGACAACTTATCAATTGAAAATACTGAATTTTGGATAGTGGTCAACGGTGATTAATATTTTGTTCGACAACATTTGAAACCTACTCATTTAGCACTGCGTTGAAGAATAAATCGAAACTAGAACTTTTATTCCACGCAATGCTCTTCTATATATTCAGTGGCTCCCGAGTCTCCCAATTCTAGAGCTTTTTTTAAATCGATACAAGCTCCTAATTTCTGATTTAATTTAATTTTCGCTTTTCCCCTGTTGCGATATGAAAAGGCATAATTGGGGTCAAGGTCCAGTGCTTTATCAAAGTCGGACACAGATTCCTTATACATACCAAGATTATATTTGGAGAGTCCACGATTGTTATAAGGTAGTGCTCTCGTAGGATTTATTTGGATTGCTCTATTAAAGTCTTTTATTGAGCCTTTATAATCATTTTTACTTCTAGCTTTGGCGGTTCCTCTGTTTATGTACGGAATGTCGTAATCCGGATGTATTTTTATAGCTTTTGAATAATCTTTGATAGCACCTTTATAATCATTCCGACTTGACTTTAATTTACCCCGATTGACATAGGCGCTTGCATAATCTGCATCAATTTCAATTGCCCTGTTGTAATCTTGCATAGCGCCAGTTGAATCATTCATGTTTTCTTTTAAATAGCCCCTATTAAAGTAGCAAAGTGCAAACTTGGGGTTAATTTCAATTGCATGATCATAATCTTCCATTGCTCCATTATAATCTCCAAGATTGAATTTTGCCACACCTCTATTTCCAAAACCTAAAGCATTTTTTGGATTTAACTCAGTAGCCTTATTGAGAATTTCCAAGGCTTGCTCATTTTTGTTCAACTCAGTAAGTGCCCCACCTAAGTGGTTGTAAGCCAGAATATAATCCGATTTTAGATTGATTGCATCAGTAAAATCTATGACTGCATTTTCATATTTTTTAAGTCTGACATAAGACAAGCCCCTATGATATAATGCCTGAGGGAATTTGACGCTACTGTTCATAGCTGAAGAAAAATCTTTTATTGCCGCTTCGTAATCCATTAAATAAAATTTTCCAAGCCCTCGACCGTAGTATGCCAAAGTAGCGCCACCTTCTTTTTCAATCACCTTGTTAAACTTTTTTACAGATTTTTTAAACTTTCCAGCATCCAACAAACTTTTGGCGTCCTCGAATTTTTTATTATCAGTTTGGCCATATCCAAAGGTACTTAGAACTAAAATGTTAAGTATAAAGAAAAATCTTTTCATGCTTTCTATTTAGGCTTTATCATTTAATAACTTTTCTGGTTAAGGATTATTGTTAAACCCTATATTTTGATTTCCCTTCCTGAGAGGCATCCTGAGAAGGCTTTCCAGTTCCCATTCCGTAATCTGCTAGTCACGAAGAGGCAAAAGCCCTATCTCTTAAGCCCGTTGCACATGATGCAAGCGCCAGCAACTTATTCAATAATTACTTAGGTTATACTTTTATAAACCATCAAACCTGCCCCAAGGCCGATCAGAATGCCCGAAAGTAATTCGAGGAATTCGTCAAAAATATATTCAACGAATATGCTAGCCAAAATAATAATTAAACCAAGAATTTGAACTTTGTTCATTTTTTATAAGTTTTCTACTATCAATAAGGTTGAGAAGTCTTTAAGTCTTGATGCTTAATTTTAAAGTTCGGGTAGTCGATGAAAAGTCTGAGTCCGTCTGAGAGGTCTAAATAAAATATGCTGGGCACTACTTTAAGAATTTCATACGCACGTTTTTGGATTGTTTTCCTTTCTATTCAGTGACCAATGACAAGCTATTAATTAAAGTCATTATTAGGCACAGTTATTCCTCAGAATTATTCAAAGGTACAAGGAAGTTTTTATTTGCGTATTTGCCAATTTTAGTACCCAATTTGTGACCTTCTTCGGAATCGTATCTGAAATGAATACCCAGATAGACCCTTGACATTGCTGCTTCCAACCCTGCTTCCGAAAAACTACTGAATGATCGTGTTGAAGGGTCCATCTTTACTTTTTCTGAAAAAGGACCTGCTTTGTCCACTTCTTCGGTTGTCATAGTAAACTTGTACTCGTTTCCTGTGCCCAATGTATTGGAAAGCACGGTCATTGCTGCACTACTTGCAGTTCCGTGGGCAGAAGGATATGACGGAAAGGCATAGGTATGCTTATGCAAGTTGTTCCATTCGGCATCAAGTTCGGTGTTTGGGTTGCCATCGTTATCGGCCCATCTAATTGCAGTATATGGTCTCCAGTGGTTATAATGAAATTTATTGTCGAACACACATACATACGCATCGTAGATGGCCATATTCATCAAGGCAAAAGTCCTGGAAGCGTCCCATAAATTTAGATTTTCTACTTCAACCAAATGTCTTGCAAGACGGTTATGGGAATTTTCTACAAAATCTTTCCACCACATAGCTAAGTGCGATTGGTCTTCTGTTCTTGTCTCACTTTCAGAACTACCAACTTCTTTTACTTCATTAAATGCTTTGGTGTAGGCTTCACTATTAATCTCTGGAGGAGGCGGAGACCTAAAATAGTCCTGTTTTGGCAATAAAAATGGTTGGGCAACGGCCCAACCTGCACCAAATATAAAGCCTTCTGGGGTACCACTATGTTCATTGAACTCTGCATATACCCCTGGAGCCATGGGATGGAACATGTATTCGGCTTCTCCGTTCCATTTGTCATTTGAACGTTTGCTTATTATGGACGACGCTACTTCTTTTCCAAGTGTTTCTCCGTCATTTTTTGCATCTTCATCCGTTATATTCTTTAGCCACCTTTTGAGTTCTGGCTCAAGTAAGCCTTTTTCATCAGGGTATTGACTGATTGCTACTTCGTAAGCTGCATAAGCCACCGCTGCAATGGGGTTGGCCTTTTTATTCATTTCTCCTTCGTATGCATATCGTGAATATTTCGGTACAACACTGTTAAGTGCATCGTGCATTGCGGTGTGAATCATAGCCGCAGTCCTTACACCTTTCAAAGTAAGAAGGTTATCTTCTGCTATAGCAAGTTGCATTATTTTCTGATTCCAAGAAATTGCTATCTCAGGTGAGAAATCGTCAATGTTCATCTTGTTTTTTGAACAGCTTTGAATTAAAATAATACCAAACAAGACACTAATGAAGATCAATTTTGAAATTTTGGATTTATTTTCCATTTGTCTATCTATTTTGGTTTTAATTGTGTCTAACGGTCTTGGCTATAATTAGTTGCTTGGGTTTAACAAGTACACGCCAAACTGAAAATCCGCGAATTCCCATAATTATCGGGATCAGAAGTAAGCAAGAACAAACAATTACTTACAGCCATTTTTGGCAGTAGTTATTTTTTTATAAACTCTCCAAAATCACCATAGATTAATTTCATTTTTCCTTTGGTATTTGAAAAGGTAAAGTGTTCTTCAATTCCAGGTGTCCACTCGATTAATATTTGGTTATTTTCATTGTCCATATAAGCAAGGCTTTTCAATCTGCCCAACGAAAATGTATATCCATCACCGTTTTTATCGACTATTAAGTTACCATATTTTGGGCTAACATATGTGCCGGTTAACTCATCTATATTTTTATAATTGAACAATGTTCTATCTTTTTTTGCTTTCTCATACAATGGGTCAATGAATTGACCGAACGTTTGAATCTTATTATCGGCATTTGAATCATTTGACATAATTAAATAGTAATATGTAGAAAGCATTGCTGAAATTCTTTGGCCACCCACTCGTTCATTGACAAAAACAAAAACACCGGTTTCGTTTTTGGGCTGAAATGACATTATGGACTCGTAGCCTTTAAAACTACCGAAATGAAAAAACAATTTTTCTCCCATTAGAGTTCCGAAAATCCAACCATTGCCATACCCATCCATGGTAAATGGGCCCATTTGCTCTTTAGTTATAGTTCTGTTACTTAAGTATTCAGTTACCAGTTTGGGATTAATTGACGTTTGGTTTTTATCAATAAAAATACGTAACCACTTTCCCATATCTCCCAAAGTTGAATATATGCCACCAGCAATGTGCAAAGTGTTTTCAGATTTTCTTGATGATATAGGTTCGTTTGAAAAATGTTCAAAAGGTAATGCTTCCAAATTTGGTTCAAAGTCTATATGCGCAGATGTTGATGTCATACCGATTGGTTTTAGAACATTGTCAGCTACATAATCTTTCCAATCTTTTCCGGTAACTTCCTTTATAATTAGGCCGCCAAGTAAATAACCGAGATTACTGTATTTGAAATCATAAGAAAGAGTGTCATTTCTATAAACTGTAAATTTTAATAATGCCCTTAAATCTTCTGGAAATTCTCCCGAATAAGCAGTCCGAAAAACCATCGGGTCGTTCGATAAACCATGTGTATGCTGTATTAAATTTCGAATGGTCACTTTATCCACATCAATATTTGATGGAAAATATGTGGATGGAATATATTTTGAAATGGAGTCTGACCAATCAATTTTCTTTTCAAATGCCAGTTTTGAAAGTGCTAAACCCACAAAGGCTTTCGTGTTGGAAGCAATGTATATTTTTGTTGAATCCGAAAAATTATGGGTTGAATTTGCTTTTCCAAAAGACTTCTGATAAACAACTTTATTCTTTTGCACGCCTACAATCCCAAGACCTTGAAGATTGTATTTTTCAATGAGCAGATTGCTCAATGAGTCAATTTTTTTAAAGCTCTGTGAATTACCTACTATTGTGGTTACTAGTATAATTAGTGTTATTATGGTTCTACTCATTGTCAATACAATATTTATATTTATTGTAAGACGTCAATTTCTTGTTTTAGGTTACAAAGTTTTTAGCTTTACAAAGCTTAATGTGCCCTAACGGTAAATTGTATGGGTATTAGCGGATTGCGTTGTGATTTTCTGTCAAACCTCTAGGGAGTTTGAGCGGACTATAAACGTTAATATCTAACACTTTCGCTGACATAACTTAAACAAAATGTTGTGTGCGTGTTTATATCTTAATTTTTCTTTTCACAAACTACTCTAAATCCGATTGAAAATCCCCATAAATTTGGTTCATGGGTTTGTCTGTGTGAAGATTTCGCATTTTCAGCTCCAAAATACCAACTACCACCACGTATTACCTTCGCTTTTCCTTTATAAGGTCCAGTTGGATTTGTAACCTTACCGGACGAATAGGGGGCATACCAGTCACTGACCCATTCCCACACATTCCCGTGCATATCATGAAGCCCCCATTGATTGGCCGGGTAGCTGCCGATAGATGCGGGACGCTCTAGATTAGTCCCTTTTTTCGCATATTTTGATTGTATTTTTGGGTTGTAGTTGGCCAAGCTATCATCAAGTGCTGTTCCAAAAGAAAAGGGGGTTTTAGTTCCCGCCCTGCAGGCATATTCCCATTCGGCCTCTGTTGGAAGACGAAATCGATATTCAGTTGATAAATCGTTCAATTTATCAAGAAACAGTTCAACATCATAATACGAAATACTCACTACCGGAAAATCAGGGTTGACATTACGAAATGGGGAGGGCTTTTGAGGATGTAGTTCTTTATTTCCCATGATCTTTTGCCATTGGGCTTGTGTTACTTCATGCTTTCCAAGCCAATAATCATAGGTTATGTTCACTTCATGTAGGGTTGCTGAATCATTTAAATTTTCATGGTCACCCATAAGAAAACTTCCTTTTTTTATTTTAACAAATTCCATCCCTAAGATAGGTTCCTTTAAAACAGCAGGGTTATCATCCTCGCAGCCTGCCAGGACCAATAGCAATAGTATACAAAGTAGAGGGTTCGTTCTATTCAATTTTATACTAATCTTACTAATTGACTCTTACAACAGACATCCTTTCACTAGTGGTCTTGTATTTGAAAAGTAGCGGATTTCAATCACTGGTTTTTCGGATTAAAACCGACTATTATTTATCTTTTTTTTAAGCAATAAGCCCGCCATTTTATATATGTAGCCGGTCGTTACTCTTTTAACCATTCGACGGCCCTATTCAATTGAAGATCATTTTCCAATGGAACATCGTGTTGAAATTCGAGATATTCATCTACCCCGACCTTCTGATCATAAATATTGTTGTTCCTATCGGCGAATACATCCTGCGATATTATCAATGCTATTTCATCATTTATAGGATCAAAACCATTTCCGGTTGTATATCCTGCGGTCTCTTCCCCTATAAATCTTGTATGATCACGTCCTTTAAATGTAACGGCTACCATTTCGCCTGAACTTATGGTATATCTACTTAATAGGACTGCGACCTTCTCTGTTGTTTTTATCTCCGGTAAGTCGTCCATTTCGCAGGCAATTCTACCATTGTTGTTAAATTGTCCGTTTTCAATTTTGTATTGTCTGGTCATTTCATTGCGATAGTTTACGGCTCCCCCGATTTTACCTTCACCTATTAACGGAGCCAATCCAGATATCATGGGTTCCATGTTTCCCCCACCATTGAACCTTAAATCGACGATCCATTTATCAACACCTTTTTCTTTTAAGTCCTTTAATCCATTTCTTATAAAATCCGATTGTTCCTTTACATTTCCCGGCCCTATGCCAACGACTTTTAAATAACCGATCTTATCGGGCAGTAACTTATACGTGAATTGGGCAGAAACATCGTTTATTACGGTATTGACAAAATTTGAATTTCTTTTTACGCCATTTTCCTCGGCAATTTCCCCTGTGTAGCTCACAACAATTGAATAATCTTTTATTGAACGAACTTGTGCGTGTTTATCTCCTAAGCTATTTATTAGGTATTGCAATCCATCTTTAAGGTCATCGACACTTTGTTTGTCTTTAGTCAATTCCAAAAATCTTGTATTCACTTCCTCCCAATTGACCCGATTAGAAAACAATGATGTTTCTTTTGCTTTTTGAACAATTGGGTCCAATGGTTCTACATTCTGGGAATTACTCCTGCATGCGCCCAAAAAGAGCATTGCACTAAATATGACAATATTCAATTTTATCTTCATCGTTTTGTTTTGAATTATCTATGACCAAAGGGTTAAACGCAGTTCTGCTGCGAGAAAGAAAAGATAATAAATTCCAAAGCAATGATTAGGCAGGGCGTCTTCCTGATAATCGCTACGTATTGATTGTCGATTAGCTTCACGAAGCGAAGTGTAAATTGAGAGATTTATCGGATTGGGAATTCGGTTTAGCCCTTCAGATGTGTTGCGTATCCCACAGGGTATGCACTATATACCATGTTGTGCGTTCGTGTTTTTTATTTCTTTATAAATTCAACTATTCTGTCTGTTAATTCGAGTAATTGATTTGATTTGATTCCGTCTTCCCAAGCAAATTCTAACATTTTTGCAATAGCCAATGGATTCTTTTTTAGTCCGCCTGCATTACCATAATAAGCAATTGCTTTGTCAGCATATTTACGAAGATTTTCACCAAACTCTGTTGAGATTTCATCTGTCAAGTTTGTTTTCCATGAAGTTAAATTCTCTTTTATTATTGAGCTATTTGGCCATTCGCTTTCCGAGTCCAAATTCATTAATCCAAGAATTGCCTTATTATCCTTTTTATGTTTAATAATTTCATCTTCCCTCGTTTTATCAGTGTCGCTATCGTAGATGACCATTGTTGGAATATCAAGCAGTTTAGCCATTGCTAATGGCTTTATAAGTTTGTTTTTGCCTTCTACTGGAACAATATGACAACCATGACGTCTAAATTCAATCATCTTGTTTGTTAAAAACAAATATGAATTTACGTGAGCTACATCTTCATGACCTTCGACCAGTATAAGTTTTTTGCAGAAAAACATTTCATTAATTACAGGGTTTAAAGAAGGATAAAGTTTAGCAACCATACCAGTTTCTGTCACAAGTTTTTCTCCAACTTTATGAAGTTCATCTGCCAATTCTTTATATGATAATCGCTTTACTTTGGTCTCGCTAGGTTCTCCAACTTCACAAACTAACCTTATTTTATCAAAACTATCTCCAGGTATAAATAATGGATTATGTGTGCAAATTATGATTTGAGAATTTGACTGAGATAAATCAAATAGAGTTTCTGCTAAATATCTTGCCTGAGGTGGATGCTGAAACAATTCAGGTTCTTCAATGCCCATTATTAAAGTGGGAACATTTTCGGATTCGAAACTTGTAAGTTCTTGTAATAAAGCTAACATGTAAGAACGCTGTAAGCCATGTCCAAATCTAGATAACTCCCCTTCAAATCCTCTTTCTCCAACTTTTAATCCAGCAAGTGGCTCTTCAATCTTAATTGACTTATCTGGATCTTGTTTCCATTGAATTGAAGCTGAAATATTTGGATGAGCCCAATTTGCTAAACGGTCTTGAAGTGAATTTGAAATGTCATCTAAAGTTTTCTGTTCTGCATCAAGTAGTTTTTGATATTCTTCTCGAACATTATTTCTTAATTCTCTAACTTTTTCATCAAAAGAAACTTTTGACCTAACTGTTCTAGCCAAAAGTTGACCAAGTGCAGATTTTGTAGATTCCTCACTTTCTTCTGTTGCATCCTTAATTGCTGGAACAAAAATCCATTGAATATGAGATTCAAGTTTGTTAACACCTCTTGAAACACCATAAAATTGGTCTTCGCTTGGTATTAAAACACAAATTGTAGGATTATTGGATTCATATTCATGTAATGCCAAAATCATATCGGCCTTTGAACTTGCTGAATTAATTTCAGGATATTTTTCTCTAAATAATTTAAAAATTTCTTTTAATTCCGTTGCTTTTGCTCCATTCTTGTCGGCTTCGAAAAATTTTCTAAATTCTTCCATTCCAAGCCGGTTTCCATATTGCTTTACATCTGCTTTTTCTAGAACAGCATCATATTTTGCAACTGCGGTTACTACTAATTTATCTTGTCTTACATAATCAGCAAGTTCTTCTTTTGCCTCATCTGACAACGATGAAAAAGTAACTGTAATTTTAATGTCCTTTGATGTGTCTGAATGATGAAAGTCGTTCGCAGAAAGTTTTAGTAAATCGGTTTGACTATCCTTATTTTGTCTAAAAAATAAATTCAATGCATGAAAAACTGTTGATTTTCCAACACCATTTGGTCCAACAAATGAAGTGTAATCATCGAATTCTATTAGCTCTTCTTTATAAGCTCGAAAGTTTTCAATTTTGATTGATTCAATTTTCATTTTCGGTTGGTTTTAACATGACGCACAACGGTTCGTGTATGATTAGTTGCGGACTTTTTCAACGGAAAATGTCCGCCTGTACCGTAGATAGTTAATTGCAAGGATTTCCATTTAGAAATTCCGACCGCAACTAATTATACACCGTGTTGGCATCAGTATTTTATTTCCGCTAACATTTCCATTTTAGAAATCTTTTCTTCGAGTAGTTGTCCATGGAATTTAGAATCGATTATAAATTGATATTTGAATTTCTCTTTTCGATAATTGAACTCCACAAAATTATCTCCTCCGTAGCTATTGTATGGAGTTCCGTCAACAATGATATTAATAGTCCGTCCTTTGTAGTCTTTTAAGTAAAATACCAAATCACTAACTTCTGAAAGATTAAATTTCTTGATATTGTCCAAAGTAATTTCCGATTCATCAAATGTTATAATTCCATCTATCGTTCTATTATTCCCGTTATAATCGTAAAATGCATAAACAATTCCGATAATCAAGATGATTATCAGTCCATAACAGACGTACTTAAAAGACTGGTATTCCAGAAGATTTATTCCCGTCGAACTTTCATAAGCTTTAAAGAATAACAAAAGAGTAATTAGCCCTCCTAATCCCAAATAGGTGAGTTTCTCAGAAATTCCAAAGTCAAATCTTGACTTTTTCGTTGGAGAAACTACCGAAAATGAAAGTCTATTCATATTGATGCCAACGTAAGAATATGATTATTGATCATATATCCACTATATGATTCTTACAAATCTAATCTTTTTAGTCCGTTGAAAAGCCTTACGCACAATCGGTTATTGCATACTTCTTAACAAAATCTTTGACCTAAATTGTCAAAAAGCCAAACCCCATGCAACCCTCTATTTTTTGAATTGTCTATGATTGGGAAGAATTAAAACAACTCCCTAAAACGGACAATCCATGCGAATACAAAAACAGGTACTGCGACTACTGGCCATTGGCTGCTGGCTATTTGGTACAACGACAATGGCTCAGACGAACTATACCCTTAACGGTACCATTACCGATAAAAGCAATGGGGAGACGCTTTTTGGGGCCTCCGTTTTTCTAAAGGGCACGACCATCGGGGTGGTGACCAACGAATACGGCTTTTATTCGATTACGGCCCCTGAAGGTGCCTATACCTTGAATATCTCGTATATGGGGTATGCCGAGATCGATCAAGAAATAACCCTGAACACCAACCAAAAAATCGACTTCGAAATTTCGGAGTTCTCGACCCAACTCGAAGAGGTAGTGGTTTCAGCCGACGAACCCGAACGGGCGAGTCTCAGAAAACCCGAGATGAGCGTGGCCAAGATGAACATTGCCACCGTAAAGCAGATGCCCGTGGTCTTGGGCGAGGTCGATGTGCTGAAATCGTTACAGATGCTCCCGGGCGTCACCAACAACGGCGAAGGTACGGGCGGTTTCCATGTGCGGGGCGGTGCCGGGGACCAAAATCTGGTCTTGCTCGATGAGGCCATTATCTACAATACTTCGCACATGTTCGGTTTCTTTTCGGTTTTCAACGCCGATGCCATCAAGGACGTGAAATTGTACAAGGGCGGTATTCCCGCACGCTTCGGGGGTCGGGTATCTTCCGTATTGGATGTCCGGCAAAAAGATGGCAACAGCAAAAACCTGGCGCTTACCGGAGGTATCGGGATCATCTCGAGCCGTCTGGCCGTTGAAGCCCCTTTGTTCAAGGAAAAAGGATCCTTTTTGATCGCCGGGAGACGTTCCTATGCCGATGTATTGTTAAAAGCGGCGGGTGAAGGAAAAAATACGGCAAGTTTCTATGACCTGAACCTAAAGACGAATTACAACCTCAATGCGAACAACCGTCTTTTTCTTTCGGGCTATTTTGGCAGGGATACGTTCAAGTTCGGCCAAAATTTCAATGCCAGCTACGGCAATACTTCCGGGAATCTACGCTGGAACCATATTTTTAACGAAAAACTATTTTCGAACCTCTCCGTGATCGTCAGCAAATACGATTATGACCTCGGGCTTACTTCGGGGGAGTTCGATTGGCTTTCCTCCATCAACAACTACAATATCAAATACGACCTGAAATATTACCTGAGCGATAAATTCAAGCTTGACTTTGGCGCCAGTGGCATTTATTACGATTTTGATCCGGGGCAGATCAGGCCTACCTCTGAGACCTCCGCCGTCAACGCTATGAAATTGGACCGTAAAAAGGCTTTTGAAAGTGCGGCCTACTTCAATGCCGAACACAAGTTGACCCAAAAGCTGACCGTTCAATACGGTCTAAGGTACAGTAGTTTCAACCGTCTTGGCGGGCAGGCATTGCAAGAATATGCGAACGATCGCCCCGTGGTGTACAACGGCGAGCTTGGCATTTACCAGCGGGGTACCGCCATCGGGGAAACCGAATACGAAAAGGGCAAATCGATAATCCGTTATGGCAATTTTGAGCCAAGGGCATCTTTGGCGTACCAATTGAACGAAGTTTCATCGTTAAAGGCAGGGTACTCAAGGGTCGCTCAATACATTCATCTGCTTTCGAACACCGCTTCGGCAACACCTTTGGATGTTTGGACACCCAGTGGAAAATTCATCAAACCCCAATTGTCCGACCAATATGCCTTGGGCTATTTTAGGAATTTCAAGGACCAGCGCTATTCATTGGAAACCGAAGTGTACTATAAAACGGTCGATAACCGTATCGACTATATCGACGGATCCGACTTGATCGGGCAGAATACGATTGAGACCGAAATCCTGAATGGCGAATCAAGGGCGTATGGTCTGGAAGTATTGCTACGGAAAAACGAAGGGAAATTGACCGGATGGCTAGCCTATACGCTTTCAAAATCGGAACAGCGAACACCCGGTGGCAAGGCCGGGGGATTGGGTATCAACAATGGCGAATGGTACAATACACCCTATGACAGAACCCATGACGTCTCGGTAAACGGGGCCTACAAGCTCAACGATAAATGGAGTTTTGGGGCCAATTTTGTATTTCAGACAGGGCGCCCGGTAACGTATCCGAACGGGCAATATGAATATGAGGGCATTTCCGTCGCCAGTTATGCGGACAGAAATTCGGACCGTTTACCGGTTTACCATCGTCTTGATTTTTCCGTCAATTATATTCCCAACCGAAGGCCCGATAAACGATTGAAAGGTGAATGGGTATTGGGCATCTACAATGTGTACAACCGAAAAAATGCCGCCTCAATTTCCTTCGGGCAGAATATCGAAACAGGGGCTAATGAAGCGACCCGGACTGCAATTTTTGGAATCGTCCCTTCCATAACCTATAACTTTAAATTTTAGAACATGAACAACTATCTAAAAACCGCGATACTATCTTTTGCCATAGTGATGACTTCCTGTGAAGATGTCATTGATGTGCCCGTACAGACGGCGCCGACCAGATTGGTCATTGAAGCGTCGTTGGACTGGGAAAAAGGCACTTCGGGAAACGAGCAGACCATTCGGTTGCGAACATCCACTCCCTTTTTCGACACCACGGAATACACCAATGTGACAGGGGCATCGGTCAGGGTAACGAACGATTCGAACGGTACGGAGTTCGTATTCGAAGACCAAAACAACGGCGAATACCACACGAACGGATTTATACCGGTATTGGGGCAGTCATATACCTTAGAAGTTGTGAATAATGGCGAAACCTATTATGCCACCGAAACCTTGAATGCCGTCCCAGAGATTACGGATCTGTATCAGGACGTTGAAGACGGTTTTGATGGCGAGGTCCTTGAGCTCCATGTTGTATTTACCGATCCGCCCGAGGAAGGCAATAGCTATTTTTTTAAGTTCCAAAAACAAGGGAAACGCCTACCGGATTTGGAAGTCGGATATGACGAGTTCGTCAACGGCAATGAAATCGATTGGTGGTACGAACTCCAAGAGGATGACGATACCGATGTAAAGGAGGCCTTAGCTCCCGGTGATGTCGTCAGCATAGAGATGTATGGAATCTCAGAGGCCTACAAAGATTATCTGGAAATTCTCATAGACCAGATCGGCGGGGTCGGACTTTTTGAGGCCACACCCGTGTCGGTAAAGGGAAATTGTATCAATTTGACGAATCCCGATAACTATGCCCATGGCTATTTCAGGCTTACCGAAGTCAATAAAACAAGCTATACGTTTGAATGAAAGACCAGGTAAGAAGTATAAGATTAAGGAAACACGATCGACTTTGAACTTCTAAACTTGTATCGCTAATTTTTCTTGCGCATCGGAAAAACTTTGAAGAATGTAAGGCTTCTCCACAACCATTCCAATGGACCATAATGAAAGTATTGCAACCAAAGCTTGCTTGTCCATACCTGAAGGATGATAACTACAATCGCGATCAAAAAGGTATACCTGTTTTGTAGTTCCCCGAGATAGCCCAACCCCCAACCGAAGAGCAATGCGGTGCCCACGATGCTCTGCAGCACATAGTTGGTTAAGGCCATTCGACCATATGGGGCCAATTTGGCCAACCATTTTTCAGGCTTGGCCTTACGATACAGTATAACAAAGAGGGCAATATAGATCAGGGTCATGGCCAAATTGGCCATATCCATTCCCGAGAGTCCGACCATGGCGATGTAATTGTCCAATTGCGCTTCAGGCCCTAAACTTATAAAGGCTCCAGCAGTAATTCCAATGGAAACGACCAATAGAACAGCGGACCAGATCAATATTTTCTTGGTCAGTTTTTTTTCTTCCCCAAAACGTTTGAAAAATCCGGATCGCCCAACGAACAATCCCACTAAAAAGAAAGCGAACGTAAAATAGCCCCTTCCGAAAACCCCATATTGAAAATTCATTTTGTCGAGGTGGCCTTCCCAGGCATTGGTCGCGAAAACTTCGCCAAGACTGCCATTTTTAAGGGTGTTGTAATATTCCAAAACGCGCGGTGCTTCTTGGTCCGTTGGATCGACATCCAAAAAAAGATGGTCGCCCCCAGTGAAATAAAATATGATGTACCGGCCCAAACCGAGGAACAGTGCAGCCGAAATGCCTAGTACCCACTTGTTGTCCATTTTATAAAATGGTATTAGAAAAATACCGAGCATCGCATAAATGGTCAGAATGTCTCCACGATAAAAAAGGCTGTGTACATATCCGATGAGCAATAGCAAGACCAAGCGCCAAAGGAATCTTCCGCCAAAAGCTACTCCTTTTTGTGCACCTCTGTCCATTTGAATGAAAAAACTGAGTCCGAATAAAAAGGAAAAGAGCGCAATAAATTTGCCGCGCAGAAAAATTCCGATAAAGGCATCGACCACTTGGTCGGGTACCCCCGTACTCACGGCTTCATAGAAACTGGACGGAGCCGCGGCCCCAATATACTGTTCTACCATATGGCAGATTAATATTCCGGCAAGTGCAAACCCGCGAAGGGCATCGACGATTTCGATTCTTTCGGTTGAAGTTGACATGTTCGTTGATTGAAGTTGTTGGTTAATAGACTGCGACATTGGCAATTATGTTACAAATTATTTAAATAAATATAGATTACGCATACGTTGTGCGCCGTATTTCACACTTCGTAGCTGACAGACCGTTAACTTTTCCTAAAAAGGCTTCGCATTTTATAGAATGTAGTATTTTTATAAGATGGCTATGATGACAAGAAAAGGGTTTCGGTTTTCGACCTATGAAGCTCCGGAACAGACCCCCTTCGACAAACTTTTCGATATTTTTCAGGAATTGATCACCCATACTTCGGGCGATTTCGATGAGGCCATCGACTGGTTGCGTGAACTCGACAAGGAATATGAACTGACCGATGACGACTATACCATCGACGATTTTATCGAAGACCTTAAAGCCAAAGGATACATTCGCGAGGAATTCGAGGATGGAGGTGGCGAAATGGGCGAGGAAGGGGAAGAAGGCGATGACGGCAACGGCAAAGGAGGAAAAATTTCGATTACAGCTAAAATGGAACGTATCATTCGGCAACGTGCCCTCGATCAAATTTTTGGAAAATTGAAGCGTAGCGGGGCCGGAAACCACAAGACCAAGAAATCAGGGATTGGAGACGAGCATACGGGAGATTTTAGGGAATACCGTTACGGCGATGGTCTTGAAAATATCTCCATGACAGAAAGTTTGAAAAATGCCCAGGTCAATCACGGTATTGGCAATTTTTCTTTGGATGAAAACGACCTTGTCGTTGAGGATACTGCACATAAGGCCCAGATGAGTACTGTGTTGATGATCGACATCAGCCATAGCATGATCTTATATGGCGAAGATCGGATCACGCCCGCCAAAAAAGTCGCTATGGCCTTGGCCGAACTGATTACGACCCGTTATCCAAAAGATACGCTGGATATTCTGGTATTTGGAAACGATGCCTGGCCGATTCCCATAAAAGATTTGCCTTATTTGAAGGTCGGTCCATATCACACGAATACCGTGGCCGGATTACAATTGGCGATGGATATGCTCCGAAGAAAGCGCAATACCAACAAGCAAATTTTTATGATAACCGATGGCAAGCCCAGTTGTTTAAGGCTTCCCGATGGCAACTATTATAAAAATAGTGTGGGCTTGGACGATTATATCGTGGAGAAATGTTACAATATGGCACGGCAGGCCCGAAAACTGCACATTCCCATTACGACCTTTATGATTGCCCAAGATCCCTATTTGATGCGGTTTATCCGCCATTTTACCGAAGCGAACAAGGGCAAGGCTTTTTTCACGGGATTGAAAGGATTAGGCGAAATGATTTTTGAGGATTACGAAAATAATAGAAGGAAAAGATTGAAGTAAGTACGAAGTTGAAAGTATGAAGTACGAAGATGAAAGACCATTTCAATTTAACGGATTTGGAATTTGAACAAAAGTTTGATTAAAAGAATATATGAAATTGAACCATAATAAAATCTCCACTTTAGGAGAGCTGAAGAAAGCAGGCTACCAAAGCAAGAGCATCAAAGATGAATTGCGGGATAACCTGAGAGACAAAATAAAAAACGGGGAAGAGACCTTTTCGGGTGTCCATGGCTATGAAAATTCAGTAATTCCCGAATTGGAGCGGGCCATTCTCTCACGTCACAATATCAATTTGTTGGGACTGCGCGGACAGGCAAAAACGCGCTTGGCCCGATTGATGGTCAATCTGCTGGATGAATATATTCCCGTAGTCCAGGGCTCCGAAATCAACGATGATCCCTTGGCTCCCATGTCCCGATACGCCAAGGAATTGATCAAGGAAAAAGGAGATGAAACCCCCGTTTCATGGTTGCATCGTGACGAACGTTTTTATGAGAAATTGGCTACCCCAGATGTGACCGTGGCCGATTTGATAGGTGACGTAGACCCCATAAAAGCGGCGAACCTGAAATTATCGTATGCCGATGACCGTGTCATCCATTTCGGGATGATTCCACGTGCGAACCGTTGCATCTTCGTCATCAACGAACTGCCCGATCTACAGTCAAGGATCCAGGTGTCTTTGTTCAATATTCTGGAGGAAGGTGACATACAGATCCGCGGTTTTAAAATAAGGCTTCCGTTAGATCTACAATTTGTTTTTACGGCGAACCCTGAAGACTATACGAACCGAGGTAGTATCGTTACCCCGCTGAAAGACCGGATCGGGTCACAGATTTTGACCCATTATCCCGATGACATCGAAACGGCACGAAAGATTACCGAACAGGAGTCTAATTTGGATAAAAGGCAGACCGATTCGGTGTATGTGCCCGATATTGCCAAAGATCTGTTGGAACAGATTAGTTTTGAAGCCCGGAACAGTGAATATGTCGATGCAAAAAGTGGGGTAAGTGCCCGTACCAGCATTACCGCCTTCGAGAATCTATTGAGTACCGCCGAACGTAGGTCATTATTGACCGGAGCAGATTCCACCTCGGTTCGTTTGAGCGATTTTTTAGGGGTAATCCCCGCGATTACCGGTAAAATAGAATTAGTATATGAAGGCGAGCAGGAGGGAGCCGATGTCGTGGCCGAAATATTGATCGATGATGCGGTAAAATCGTTGTTTCCGGAATACTTTCCAAAGATCAATAAATTGGAACGCAAAGACGAACAGACGCCTTATGACGATTTGTTGTCATGGTTTTTTCAACAAAGTGAAGGTTTTGAATTATTGGATGATTTCACTGATGAAGAATACAAACGAACATTGGACCGCATTCCCGAATTAAATCGCTTGGTCAAGGAATATCAACCGGATTTCCCGAAGGAGGACACGTATTTCTTGAAGGAATTGTTGCTCTGGGGGCTCGTTTCCCATAAGAAATTGAGCAAACACCGTTTTTCGGAAGGTTATCAGTTCAAAGACCTATATGGAAGCTTCATTAGTGGATTATAAGAAAACAAGAAACCCTGACATTAATGTCAGGGTTTCCCTTTCATAGCAATTATTTCCATCTAAACCTGATAAGCCGGCAAATTGAAAATAAAAGAACTACCTTCTTTTGGCTTGCTCAATACAGTAATCGTCGTATCATGCAATTCCATGATTTTTTTGACGATGGCCAACCCTAATCCGTAACCCTGTTTTTTGGCACTTTTATTCACCTGTTTGTAGCGGTCGAATATAAAAGGTTGTTCGTTTACGGGTATTCCCGTACCCGTATCGGTAATGTTTATTTCGACATTCTTGTCTTTTCGTCGTATAAAAAGTGTAACCTTACCTTTGGGCTCGGTATATTTTATTGCATTCTCGATCAAGTTTTGCAATGCCCTTTCAACAAGACTGACATCGGCGAAAACCATGCAGTTCTCATTGGGATTATCCAATTGAAGTTCGATTTTCTCTTTTTCTGCCAATACTTTGAATTTCGCAATCAAGTCGTGTGACAGTTCCGTGATCGAAAAAGGTTCTTTAACGGGAGTAACCTGTTCGGCCTCCAATTTTGAATATTCGAACAATTGGTTGATCAATTTCGAGAGTTTGTCCACATTGTCGTGGGTAATCTGCAGGTATTCTTCCTTTTCCGATTCTGAGAGTGTATCCCGCTTTATCTGTAGGGTTTCAATATAACCCTTTAAGACGGCTAGTGGCGTACGCAGGTCATGGGAAACATTGGCGATCAGTTCCCTTCGCAACAGATCAACGGATTTCATCTTATCCATGTTCCCGACAATGGTATCGGCCATTTCATTGAAGGAATTGGCAAAAATGGCAATATCCGATTTATCGGGATTTGCGATTCGTGCATCCAGATCGCCCTCCTGAAACTTACGCACCGTACCAGTGATCAATCTAAGGTTTTTGGTCAGGAACCAAATGGCTAATAATCCAATCAGTGCCGAAAATAAGGTGGTCAGCAGTGTAGCTCCTAGTCCAAGTTTGGCAAAATACTGGCCCATAAGGGTGTCGCTTACTTCTTGGAATTTCTTCCCGGCAAGAATGATATAGATATAGCCATCGTGGCCCTCGACCGAATAGGGTGCGGCGGAAAATATTTTTTGTTCCCCGGGATTTCTAGGATCGTCTCCCAACACGAACTTTTCACCCTTGTTTGCAATAAAGGAATTGATCGGTGCCAAAGAAACGCTTTTGGTAGCATCCTTATCGTTGGGATCGAGTACCACCGAATATAAAATTGCCCCGCTGTTATCGAGAAGGTAAACTTCGATGCCCTGGTTGACTGCCATCATGTCGTGCATCAAGTCTCCAAAAAGGGCTTTGTTGACACTTCCATCTTCTAAAAAGGGAGAGGCATTTTGAAACTTTTCGGCAATAACATGATTGGCTACATCGGCATTAAGGCGCTGTGTGGTTTCTTGGTTATGCTTGTTCGCAAAATAACTGGTTATGAGCATGTAAGATGCACCCATCAAAAGAACAAGTACAATGAATGCTACCCAGAGTTTTTTTACCAATTTCGGAGTCAAGGTCTTTTCTGATCGGCTCATAAATCGATGTCTTCGTTAAATTTATAACCCACGCCCCATGTGGTCAAGATATAGTTGGGGTTTGCCATATCGGACTCTATTTTTGCGCGCAATCGGTTGATGTGGGAGTTTACCGTATGTTCATACCCCTCAAAATTATAGCCCCATATCATGTTCAATAATTCAGTGCGGGAATAATTCCGTCCCGGGTTTGAAGCCATAAGTACCAACAATTCAAATTCTTTTGGCGACAACTCTACTTTTTTATCCTCTAAAAGAACCTTACGTTTATCTACATCGATGTGCAATCCCTCTACGGATATGGTCGATGAATCTTTCTGTTCCGTATTTTTGGTGCCTGTTCTTCGCATAACAGCCTTTACACGGGCCAATAGCTCACGAATGCTAAAGGGTTTTGTAATATAGTCATCTGCACCGATTTCAAGACCAAGGACCCTATCGATTTCCTCCGATTTGGCCGTAAGCATTATTATCGGGGTATTTTTTTTAGCACGCAGCTTTTTACAGACTTCCACACCGTCCATTGAGGGTAGGGTCAGATCCAATATAATAAGGTCATAATTCTCTTCCAATGCCATTTTGAGGCCTAGGGCTCCGTCCATGGCTTTTGAAGTGGAATAGATCAGATCGGTAAGATGTATTTCCAGTAATCTTATGATTTCTGGATCATCCTCTATAATGAGTATTTTTTTCATAATTATCCGCTACGAAAGAAATTAAAAAGTATCACACAGTTATCACAGGGTGTCGAAATGCCGTTCAAACGGACAAAACTTTCGGTGTACCTATAAAAATGAAGGTTTTTTCGAAAGCTATGCTAGTATGATAGCCGAAATATCCTCGAAATCCTTACAGCAACCTTCAAAGGTTTGTTCATTCATGCTTAGTTGAGATGGAGATTTGAAAATTGAAGATATAATATAGTAAAGGTTTTGGTCGAACCTGATTAAGGATAATGTTAGTTATTATTTGTTTGAACAAAAAGACCTCGGTAATTTTCCGAGGTCTTTTTTATGCCATAACAAGTAATATCATTCCCAAGAGTCGATATGTTGGTTCATATCATCGAAATTATAACCTCCGACGATCTCTTTTCGGTATTTGAACGCCAATAGGGTAAGTCCTAATAGCAAAAGCTGCAAGACCAGTATTAAAATTCCCAACGGTAGAAAAGTACCCGGAATCACATGGTTTTCGTATTGCGAATAGGTGGTCAACACGTAGAACGTATCGAAGACCTGGAATATATAGACTAGAAAAATAACGTAAAGTGCGTACTCTAAATTCCGCATTTGGGGATCGGCTATTTCCCCTTCTTTGATTTTAAACCATAGTACATATAAAAAAGCAAAATGTACGATGGTCAAGAAAGGAAATATATAGTTGTCGAATTTGAAAAAGTAGAATTTATTGGTATAAAGACCATAAAAACTGAAAATGATCAACAAAACCAGTACGCCAACGGACACGAACAAGTTGCGCTTCCAGGGCAATAGCTGTGTAATAAAATTCATGTTAAGCAGGTTTCAGGGATTTGGGGAACCCTAGTTCGAGTTTAGAACGCCCCCAAATCCGCTTTATTTTAAAAATATCGATGAAGCGCACCGAATGTTGGGTATCCCTGTAAATATGTTGTGAAACGATTATTGTCACCTAAAAACTATAATCAAAATGCCACACTAAAAAAGGAGTGATTTTGAACACATAGATTAATTCATATTTTACGAAATCCAATTTTTGGCAACCGAGGACCGTGCAAAAAGCCAAAGCGCAACACCAATGATTACAACCATAATTGGTAAGAACATTGCCCCTGAACCGACAACCTCGAAAGTATTCGATAGGAAAAAATTATAGATCTGTTGTCCTACTATACCGATCAGAGAAATGAGAAAAACAGGTACCGCCCATTTTTTTCGTAGTAATAATGCGATGCATCCCAAGGCCCCGAACCAAACGGCAATGGCATAGGCAGCGGTGACCCAAGCCGGACGCCCCTCATAAAGTTCGCGCATTTCCTGTGACATTTCCCCTAGAGCTTCTACACTCATGAAGGCATCGGCCAGATAGGCCGCTACGCCCATTAAATTCCACAATAGTGCCAATACACTTACGATCCAAAACCATGTTGGTGGTTTAACATTTGTCATAATTAGCTGATTTAGTTGGTTATGCCTGTAAATTACAAAAAAATACTATTCAGCAGTACATGAATGGATTTGTAGCGGTGAAAATATTTCACGTGGTCGAACATGATGAATTGTAGTATTTTTAACTTCAAGATGGGCGAACGAAAACAACGTTATTTTATAAGGGTGCAATACCTGGGTTTTCGATATAGCGGTTGGCAGCACCAGCCGGGCCAAAGGACTATCGAAGGCATGTTGGTAAAGACACTGAAGTTTATACTGCCCGGACGGACTTTTAAAATATTGGGAGCGGGACGTACCGATGCCAAGGTATCCGCGCTTGATGCGGCTTTCGAATTATTTCTGGTTGGGAACCCCTTGGAAGATGAAAATACCTTTTTGGATGAATTCAATCGCAATCTGCCTCCCGACATCCGTGTAATGGAGATTGCCCCATCAAATGAAAAATTCAATGTAATCCATGATGTAGGAAACAAAGAGTATGTATACCTTTTTTCGTTCGGGAAGAAAAATCACCCTTTCTGTGCGCCTTATATGGCTAATATCCTATCGAATCTTGATATCGAAGTAATGAAGTTGGCCACAAATAATTTTATTGGCACCCATAATTTTTCATTGTACACGGCACACCTTCAAAAGAAGACCAAAGTTATTCGAACGGTAGACTACTGTGAAATTCGTGAAAATGATTTCATCAAAGCGAGTTTCTTTCCTGACGAAAGTTGGGCGTTTATCGTTAGGGGTACGGGATTCATGCGCTATCAAATTCGTATGATGATGGGTGCCCTTATTCAATTGGGCAAGGGCGAATTGGCAACCGATGATATAGGTCGTTCCCTGGTTCCTGACCCGGGAATGCGCTTAAAATATGTTGCTCCCGCTTCCGGTTTGTTTTTAAATCGCTTGGATTTTAAATAATCAAAAAGCCCGAGTTTCTTTGTTATATTTATAAAAACGTCTTGTAATGGCTAAAAAAAAGATAGGGGTAAAAACTTCGCAAAAAAGAAAATCCAAAATTCATCGAAAGCTCGGTAAAGCCCCTGGCACCATAACCTATGTCGGCAGTCGGGAGGTTTCAAAAAGTAAGGTCGACATCCTTGAGTACAATAGTGATTTCTTTGAGGCCCACATACCCGGCAACATTGAGCAGATCGTTGCCCATAAGGACATACCCACCTGTTCATGGGTAAACATCATCGGTCTCACGGACGAAGTTTTTATAGAAAAAATAGGCAAGCAGTTCGGTCTTAACCCTTTGATACTTGAAGATACAGTCAACATTCACCAACGACCAAAGGTCGATGAGTACGACGGATATATTTTCGGGGTATTTAAAATGCTGTACATCGATGAATCGAATGCGCTGGTAGGGGAACACATCGCTTTGGTACTTCTGGAAAATTGCGTATTGCTGTTTCAAGAAATGGAGGAAGACGTTTTCAATGGGGTCAGAAACCGGATTGAAAATAATCTGGGCCACGTTCGCAATATGAAATCCGATTATTTGTTTTTTGCACTTTTGGATGCCATTATCGATAATTATTTCGAAGTTTTGGAATATATCAACCATAAGATCGAAATCTTGGAAGAAGAAGTTTACGAAAACCCCACCAATGACGTGGCGCAAAGAATACAACAACTAAAAAAGGAAGTCTTGAAAATAAGAAAGTGGATATACCCCGTCAAGGAACTGGTTGGCAGACTTATCGACTCTGAAAATACACTGATTACCAAAGACACCAAACTTTTTCTGAAAGATGCCGAGGATCATGCAGTAGAGATAAATGAAAACCTTCAGATATATAGGGAAATGTCAATGAGCCTTATGGAAATGTATATGACCAACATAAGCAATAAGATGAACGAGGTTATGAAAGTACTTACCATTATGGCCTCCATTTTTATACCCTTGACATTTATTGCGGGAATTTACGGAATGAACTTCGATAATATGCCAGAATTGCATACGCAAAACGGATACTTTGTGGTTTTGGGGATAATGGTTCTGCTCTTCATCGGTATGTTAATTTATTTTAAAAATAAGCGTTGGCTTTAACGTAACTTATGTTAATACTTCCCTATTTCAGTTAAAGAAGGTTAAAGCATTTGACATTTATGCTGTGGTTCTTATATTGAGAGTGTTGGATTTTTGACCAAACCTTTTTTACAGGCATTCGCCATTTCAAGATAATTCGTGAGATTCACGAAAAGCTTTCCATCCAACATTTACACTTTTTATTAACCCTAAAACACATGCATTATGTTACGTTGGACGATCACATTTATAGTCATAGCCATAATAGCCGGTATACTCGGATTTGGAGGAATTGCAGGAGCATCCGCAGGGATAGCCAAAATATTGTTCTTCATTTTCATTGTTCTCTTCGTATTGTCGCTATTAAGAGGCTTGATAAGAAAATAAATTTATTGTTAACCATTAAAAACACTTAAAGATGAAAAAAATAATAGTAGCTATAGTATCCTTGTTTGCATTGTCAACCATTGCAATAGGATGTAGGGAAACAAAGACAACGGAAGAAAAAGTAGAAGATTCGATTGAAGAAGTCGGCGAGGAATTGGAAGAAGGGGTAGAGGAGGTCGAAGATGAAATCGATGATGCCACAGACGATTCCCAATAGTATGATTTGTGAGGTTTGATAAATGGAGGATGAAAAATCCTCCATTTTTTTGTCAATCAAAAAGATCCGAAGATAAATACCTATCCCCGCGATCGCAGATAATACAGACAATTGTGCCCTTTTCAATAGAACTTGATAGTCTAAGTGCCGCGGTAACGGCACCTCCACTGCTCATTCCCGAAAAAACGCCTTCTTCCTTCGCCAATCTTTTGGCCATATCGGCCGCTTCGGTTTGACTCACTTCCAAAGTCGAGTCGACCTTATCGGCATCGAAAATTTTTGGTAGGTATTCCTTGGGCCATTTACGTATTCCAGGAATACTTGACCCGTCGGTGGGTTGTACCCCAACGATTTGAATGGCACTGTTTCGTTCTTTCAAATAAGTAGAAGTTCCCATAATGGTGCCCGTTGTGCCCATTGCGGATACAAAATGGGTAATTTCCCCATCGGTATCCCTCCAGATTTCCGGCCCCGTGGTTTTATAATGTGCCTGCCAGTTGTCGTCGTTCGCAAATTGGTTGATCATTTTAAAACCCTCGTTCTTTACTTTCGCTTCTGCATAGTCGCGGGCCCCCTCGATTCCGACATCCGATGGCGTCAAAGTAACTTTTGCCCCGAAGGCACGCATGGTCTGAACCCTTTCTTTCGTGGCATTTTTGGGCATCACTAATTCGATTTGTAGACCATAAATTCCAGCGATCATTGCCAATGCTATGCCCGTATTGCCACTGGTCGCTTCGATCAATTGCGAATTTCTATCAAAATCACCTCTTTCCAGGCCACTGCGAAGCATATTCAAGGCAGCCCGATCTTTGACACTCCCTCCTGGGTTATGCCCCTCAAGCTTGAAAAACAGTTTGACATTTTCATTTTTGTTAAGCACCCTTGATTCGATAAGGGGTGTATTTCCGATAAGATCCAATATCGATTTAGGCATTGGGCATGGTTTTTATTTTTATTTCAGGAGTATGGAAAACCGTTGAATTGGGGGGTACCGAAGCGGTCAACCAGGCATTTCCACCAATAACACTGTTCTCGCCGATTACCGTGTTGCCTCCCAATATTGTAGCGTTGGCATAGATAGTTACGTTATTTTCGATGGTCGGGTGCCGTTTTGTTTTCTGCAAACTCTTCTGTACGTACAACGCTCCCAAAGTAACCCCTTGATAGATCTTGACATTATCCTTGATGATGGCCGTTTCGCCGATGACAACCCCCGTAGCGTGGTCGATAAAAAAGGATTTTCCAATATGTGCCCCCGGATTGATATCGACACCTGTCTGTCTATGGGCATATTCCGTCATTAATCGCGGCACCAATGGAAATCCTATTTCGTAAAGTTCATGTGCCAAACGATATATTGCGATGGCGTAAAACCCCGGATAGGCCATATAGACTTCCTCAATGGACAAGGATGCCGGATCACAGTCGACTATGGCCTCCGCATCTAGGTTAAGGCTTTCCAAAACAGCCGGCAATTTGACCACATAGTTTTCCCACACCTTTTTGCACGGGCGTTCGACCTGCCAACAAGCCAAATCGATCAAGGTATCGAATTCGCGCTCTAGGGTATCCAAATTTTGTTCAACAGGGGTATCGATATCGAATAGCATATTGAAAAGGCGGTCGGTGAATGCCTCGACCTTTACTTTCAATGCGTATCGTAAATTAGGTTGCTTCTTATGTTCTTGTATTTTTTCAACAACTGATGAACGGTCCATATACATTTTTTTAAAAGCTAAAATTAGTCAATATTATGGCTTGGGTTCTGTGTAAATAGTTAACTTTAGCTTAAACTAACAAGATCTTTGTCGTATGTTAAATACTGTAATTACGGACAAAACATTTCAATTTTTGAAAAAATTGGCCAAGAACAACAATCGAGATTGGTTCGAAAAAAACAAAAAGGAATTCAAAATCCGTGAGGCTAATGCCAAGCAGTTTTTCTCGGATATTATGGAAGGTTTGAAAGAGACGGATGATATCGAAAAAATGAAGATGTTCCGTATTTACAGGGATGTACGTTTTTCTAACGACAAGACACCTTATAAAGCGCATTTGTCAGCTTCATTCGCAAGGGCGGGCGCAAAATTACGCGGAGGCTATTATGTGCATCTAAAACCGGGCGAAAGTTTTATTGCTGCCGGTTTTTGGGAACCGAACAAAGAAGACCTTTTACGGATTAGAAAAGAATTGGAACTCGATGCAGCTACCTTTAGGAAGGTAATCAATGAAAAATCGTTCAAAAAGGTATGGGGCGATTTGGTAGGTGATGAAGTGAAGACCGCCCCTAAAGGTTTTGACCGTGAACATCCTGATATTGATTTAATCAAAAAAAAGCAGTATATCTTCGTTCGCAAGTTCGACGACAAAGAAGTGCTCTCGAATGAATTCGGCCGAACCGTAGTTGATTCTTTTGTGGCGGTCCGTCCCTACTTTGATTTGATGAGCGATATTTTGACCACCGATTTGAACGGGGTATCCCTTTTAGACTAAAGAAGCTTCTTCAAAGAACTGTATTTGGTCTTTGAGTCTCGCGATGACCATCCCCATCATGCGTTTGTTGAGCGCGGATGAACTTAAAACGTAACGTTCGTATTCCTCCAGCGTAAATTGGCCTATTATCATTCCTTTTAATGAATTACGGAATTTTATGTCCTTTTGAACGGCCGTTTCGACATAGGTCATACGCTTTTCCAACGACAGCTCGTAGAACCGGTTCTTGTGTTTACGGATATAATTTTTAAAGACTGTAAGCAGCAAGGTATTCTGAAATTCCAGAATCGGCCGTAATGTCTGGTTTTGAAAATGTTCATCGGAACTTGATACTTTGCTGATCGATGCCTGTAAAATTTGAGGACGAATCTGAAGTAGACTTTGGGATCGTTCGCTCATTGTGCGCGTTTTTACAAAGGTATTGCCATACCCGAAACAAATTAATGCGACATTGGCCGAGTTTTTAACCAGTTTATGAACAACCAATATTCCGATAAGTAGAATAGGCTTTGACTCGCTATTCTTTGTAATTTTAGATGGAAACCTATCCGTAGTATGAAAATTTCGATAAATCCGTATACTGGAGAAAAGTTGTTCGAATTCACATCGCTTACCTCGGAACAACTCGATGAAAAAATTTCGCAGGCCGACGATACGTATCGTTCTTGGAAAAAAACCACGTTCGAACATCGTGCGGAACTAATGCAGAATGTGGCAAAACTTCTAAAAGAGAAAAAACAAGGGTATGCCGAAATAATTACGCAAGAGATGGGCAAGCCCATCTCACAAGCTGTTGCCGAAATCGAAAAATGTGCCTGGGTGTGTGAATACTATGCCGAAAATGCAGAAAACCAATTAAAGGACGAAATTATCGAAACGGATGCCTGCCTAAGTTACGTACGCCATGAACCTCTGGGAGTCGTTTTGGCCATAATGCCCTGGAACTATCCCTTTTGGCAGGTATTTCGATTTGCCGTACCCAATTTGATGGCAGGGAACGTTGGACTGTTAAAACATGCGTCGAACGTCATGAAATGTGGAGAATTGATCGAATCGGTCTTTTTGGAAGCCGGTTTTCCTAAGGGTAGTTTTCAAAATCTGATAATAGGCAGTGAAAAGGTAAAATCGGTCATAGAAAATAATTTGGTCAAAGCGGTGACCTTGACAGGCAGCACGCCTGCAGGTGCCTCGGTAGCATCGATTGCAGGAGGGAAAATTAAAAAGTCCGTTCTTGAATTAGGGGGCAGTAACGCCTTAATCGTATTCGGCGATGCCGATTTGGACGAAACCGTAAAAACATGTATACAGGCACGTTTTCAGAACACCGGCCAAAGTTGTATTGCCGGTAAAAGACTTTTTTTACAACGAGATATCGCCAATGATTTTACGGAGAAATTCATTTCGGAAGTTCAAAAACTAAAAGTTGGAGACCCGATGAATAAAAATACCTATATCGGGGTTCTTGCGCGGGAAGACTTGTCGAATGACCTTGGTGGGCTCGTTGATAAATCGGTTGAAATGGGCGCGAAGCTACTAATCGGAGGCCATCGGGACGGGGCTTTTTTTGAGCCTACGGTATTGACGGATGTAACAGAGGAAATGCCGATTTTCACCGAAGAAACCTTTGGTCCGGTTATCGGAATAACTATTTTTGATGATGAGCGAAGTGCAGTAGATTTGAGCAATGCCTCGGATTTCGGATTGGGTGTCTCGATTTTCACTTCCGATATGAATAGGGTCGAGCGGTTGATTCCCGAATTTGATGAGGGAGCCGTTTTCGTCAATGAATTGGTCAAGAGCGACCCCAGGCTTCCTTTTGGCGGAGTGAAAATATCAGGTTACGGTAGGGAATTGTCTGCCCACGGGATAAAAGAGTTTATGAATAAGAAAACGGTTTATATCAGCAAATGAAATTTGGTAAAGTAGATAATCCTGAAGCGATAGACTTCACAATACCAGAAGACCATCCGGATACCCCGGTCATGTTGTCAAAATCAAAAAATGGGGAGCCGTTGAAGGTTTATGTCGGATGTGCAAAATGGAACAAGACCGACCTGAAAAACTTTTACCCCAGGGGCACTAAAGATGAATTGGCCTATTATTCGACACAGTTCAACTGTATCGAACTGAATGCCACTTTTTATCGCATATTCCCAGCGGAGACCTACATAAAATGGTATGGCAAGACCCCCGATAATTTTAAATTTTTCCCTAAAATCGTCCAAAACGTAAGTCATTTGAGAAGGCTTAACGAGCAGGCCTACCCAATTTTGGATGAATATTTGAATGTAACCTCGAATCTACAGGATAAATTGGGCACTATTTTTTTGCAGATGCACAATAATTTCAGTCCGAAGGATTGGGACAGGGTCGTGAAGTTCGTTGAGAATTGGCCCAAGGAGTTCCGTTTGGCCATGGAATTTCGTCATACGGATTGGTTCAATGATGAAAAAGTAGCACAAGAACTTTATCACTTATTGGAAGAAAACGGTATCGCCAATGTGTTGGTAGATACGGCGGGAAGAAGGGATTTGATGCATATGCGATTGACCAACGATGAGGCCTTTATACGTTATGTCGGTGCCAACCATGATAGTGATTATAGTAGATTGGATGAGTGGGTGGAAAAACTATCGGATTGGAAAGAAAAAGGATTGAAGAATATTCACTTTTTCGTCCATCAGAACATGGAATTGGCATCTCCATTGTTATCGGCTTATTTTATTCCGAAATTGAATAAAAAATTAGGGTGTAATTTACAGATTCCCAAAACTTTAATTGACCCAAGCCCAACACTGTTTTAGTGCTTTTTCTTCATTAATTTTGCATTAAAATATTTGAATATGCGTTTTCATACCAGAAAATGGGTGAAGCCCGAAGATTTGAACGCCAATGGCACCTTGTTCGGGGGTAGATTACTGGCCTGGGTCGATGAAGAAGCGGCACTTTACAGCATCGTACAGCTCGAGAACAAGAGGGTAGTGACCAAATACATGTCAGAGATCAACTTTATGAGCAACGCCAAACAGGGCGATATCATTGAAATAGGAATCGAGGTCATCAAATTCGGAAAATCATCATTGACGCTCAATTGCGAAGTGCGTAACAAGATGAGCCATGAGACCATTATCACTGTCGATAATATCATCATGGTCAATTTGGACGAAAACGGGAAACCCTTGCCACACGGCAAGACCAAGGTTGAATACGTCAAGGACCGACTGGCGGCGAAATCTTAATTTTTTGACAATTCAGAGGCTATGGCCTGAACTTCATCAAGAACCCGTAAGAGGTTACTGCCCCATAGTTTGGCGATATCTTCCTCTGAGTAGCCCCTTTTGACCAGTTCCAAGGTAACATTAAAGGTTTCAGAGGCGTCGGACCAACCCTCGATTCCACCC
The DNA here is from genome assembly GCA_030428705.1 of Bacteroidia bacterium. Taxonomy (GTDB): domain Bacteria; phylum Bacteroidota; class Bacteroidia; order Flavobacteriales; family Flavobacteriaceae; genus Meishania. The sequence goes on along the minus strand of JAUIDI010000001.1, from coordinate 844,987 downwards.
CCGCCATCAAAATCGGAGCTGATGCCTACATGATCGATACCGATTAAATCGACCATATAGTCGATATGGTCCACAAGATCGGTGACACCTACGGCGGGTGGGGCATCTTTTTTGGTTGCTGCCACTTCACGGGCGATCGCGGTAACTTTTGGATAGTTTTCGATAAAATTGTCCTTTTGTTCATCCGTTAGATTGGGAAAATCCTTGAACTCGAACCATTCGATACCCAATGAATCGGCGACCATTTCATTGATTTCTTTCATGTAGGCCGTACGTTTGTCGTTTTTATCGGTGTTCAGATACGCCCCAAAGGCAACCGTCTGTACGACACCCCCGTTTTCTTTCATTAAAAGCAATTGTTCATCATCAAGGTTTCTACTATGGTCGCAAAGTGCCCTTGCCGATGAATGTGAAGCAATAATGGGGGCTTTGGAAAGTTCGATCATTTGCAACATGGCTTCTTTGGACGGGTGGGATACATCGATCATTATTCCTAACCTATTCATCTCTATTACCGCCTCTTTTCCTAAATCACTTAAACCTTTATGTAACCATACGCTATCTTTCTCCCCGGTATTTGAGTCGCTGAATTGGCTATGTCCGTTATGTGCAAGTGATACGTATCTCGCCCCAAGACTATGATATTTCGCGAAATTTGATAGGTCTTCGCCCATTGGGTAAGCATTCTCGACTCCTATCATGGCTACCTTTTTGCCAGCTCCATTGATCCTACGAACATCCGCCGAAGTTAACGCCAATTCTATTTGGGTAGGTGCAATTGTATCGCAAAGCCTATGGATTGCCTCAAACTTGGCCATTGCATTTTCTTTGGCCTTGGCATAGCCTTCGCCATTCAAGGAATCCTGTCCTGTATAAACAATGAGCCAAGCCACGTCTAAACCGCCTTCTTCCATCTTGGGAAGGTTGACCTGGGTTTCCAGACGTTGCGTGTAGTTGATGCTATCGGAAAAATTCTTCACATTGATGTCGTCATGGGTGTCAATGGTTATGACTTTTTCGTGAATCGTTTTTGCGGTGTCCATCAGGTCGGTCACTGGTTTTTGCTCCTTTTCAGCACATGAAAGGATTGTCAATAGACTAATTATAATGACGGAATATCTCATCTTGTAAGAATTTAAACCTACAAATAAAGCAATTTGACAACACATAGGGGGGCTTAGGTAACATTTAATTGCAAATAATGGATGAAATAGGGAGTTTTAAGGGTTTTTGACAGATTGGCTTGTTTAAAAAGTAAGCCTCAACACGTTCAAAATTGTAAGATTTTTTTTAACCCAAATCATAATCTGAATTGAATACAAAGGACCTACTTTCCAAATTGTCCGTATTGGAAGCCCTGCTGCACGATTTTTCATATGAAGAATTGAGTGGCCAAGAAGCTGCCTTTTTGAAGAAGTCTTTCGACAACTTCAAAAAAGACTTGGAGACCATGGTGTACGGCCAAAAAGAGCCGACCGCCAATAAACTTGAAAATACCATTGAACCCCAAGAATCGTCCAACAAAATCCTGAAGCCGGAAAATAAATACAAAACAAGTGTGATTCAGGGATTACGAATTTTGGTATTCGAAGACAATTCGCTGAGTCAAAGGCTTATCGAACTACAATTGGAACAATTGGGATGTAAGGTTTTTGTAACCGATAATGCTGCAATCGGACTTCAAATATTGGAAGACAAGTTTATAGATATTGTCTTAATGGATTTGAGAATGCCTTTGATGAGCGGGTTTGAAGTATCCGAACTCATTCGCCAAAGTAAGGACGAAAGAATATCGAACATTCCGATTATAGCCCTTTCTGCAGATATTTCGTTACTGGATAAAGAAAAATGCGATCATGTCGGCATCAACGATTTTGTTTTAAAACCCTATAGTGTCGAAGAGCTTAGTTTCAAGATTGCCGAAAGAACGGATAGAAATCAAGACAGATCATCCTTTGAAACCTCAAGGAAAACACTTTCCGATACCATTCAAAAAGTTGATTTGACCCCCTTGTTGAAAGAATGCGAAGGTGATATCGGATTATTAAAAGATTTGGTGGGACTATTCAAACAAAACTCCTCAGAGTTTATAGAGGTGGCAAAAACGGCGATTTTAAGTGAAGATATTGAAAAGCTGAAGTTCGCCGCACACAAAATCAAAAACGGACTCGCCATGGTAGGCGCCAAAAAGTTACGGGCACTGGTAATTCGTATCTATGATGGCTGTGAATCTAAAGTGGATATTAAAGAGTTGAAGGCATTGTATAATCAATATTTGAAAGATTATCAAATCGCGGACAAAGAAATCGATGGGCAACTAGACCTATTAAAGAGAAAACAATAAGGAATGGGAGGGAAAAAGGTACTTCTTGCAGAAGACGACGAATTATTGGCCGCGCTATTGAAGCACAAATTGACCAAAGGAGGTTATACCGTCGATTTGTGTGAAGATGGTAAGGAGGTAAAGGAATATCTAAAAAAAACACAACCTGATATAATCGTTACGGATATTATGATGCCCTATTTTTCGGGTATTGAGCTTATTGATTTTATTAGAAATGAAATGAATTCAAACCTTCCCATTATCGTTATTTCATCTGCGGGTAACGAAGAGAATGTATTAACGGCATTTGAAATGGGGGCCAATGACTTTATTTCAAAACCCATAAGTCCGGCCGAACTGATCGTTCGCATAGAACGTGAACTTATCAAGAATAAATTTGCTTCTAGCTAAACCAACATATAAGATTCACTTTTTAATCGATGCCCCTAAGATCCATACAGATCTTTTGTGGGATTTATCCCTGTTGTTCGTTGGTCTGATCATTGCATATTTTGCCGGGGTTTTCTTTTTCAAGAATCGAATAACGTCTTCATCGAAGAAAGTAGCGCTGAGAAAAAAAGAACTTTCGCCAATAATCGGCCAATTTTTGTTTTGCGAAGATGACGACTCGAAAGAGGAAAAGACCGATTATATCAAGTTAAAAATTGAAATCAGACATCTTCTGAAAGATGATTTCAACAGGCAGGTGCTTGCCGAGATACTATTGGATTTAAGAAAAGACGTAACCGGTGATACTCAACGACGCCTTTTTAATCTCTATAAAAACCTTGAACTTCATAAAGATGCCTATCAAAAATTGAAAAGTTGGAAATGGCACGTCGTTTCCAAGGGTATTTTAGAGCTCACACAGATGCAGGTTGAAGAGTCTTACAATCTTATTACAAAATTCATCAACGACAAACGGGTTACGATTCGAAAGCAGGCCGAAATCGCGACAGTTAGTCTAAAACACGAAGGAATAAACTTCTTCTTGGATACCACCCGTTATAGAATCTCGGAATGGCAGCAACTAAAACTGTTGGATGTGATACGGAACCTGGAAGACTTTCAACCCCCACGATTCAAGGTGTGGCTGACCTCATCAAACAGACATGTAGTGCTATTTGCCCTACGCCTCATTAAATATTACAACCAGAACGATGTAAAACCTTCGCTGATCGAATTGGCCAAACACAAGAATAATAAGATCAAGGACGAGGCCATAAATTGTATCAAGGAATTTAATGTAAGCGAAGCGTTGGATACTTTGCAAACCGTTTTCTGGAAAAGCACTCCCCATATCAAGATCTCAATTTTGGATACGATCGCGGCAATTGGAAATGAGGACAACGTTGAATTTTTGCAATTGATCGAGAAAAAAGAAGCCAATTTTTCTGTCCGAAGCAAGGCCATAAGCGCCATCAATACCATTTTGCCGGAAAGTATTCTTCCTACCAAAGGAATACAGGATGTCTCGAACTTTGAAATACCGGATGATGTTACTCGAAAGGAAGAATTTGACGAACTATGGCCTTCGGAACCCGAACTTCCAATTTTTGAACAAGATATTCATGAAGAAAATATACTAAGGCTTGAACCAAAAGTTGAGCATAATACTACCACCGATATCGAAAGGCAAAAAGGCGATGTGCCCAATGTTAAAAATATTGAAGAAACAGATGAGTCCGTTTCATTAAATCTGCAACCGGAATTCGAAATCGATATTGTAGAAGATACAATTGACGAAAGAAATGACCCCAAAATAATGGAGGAGGAGCATTTCTCCGAAATGGATGAAAAAAATAAGGAAATCGAGCCTGCCTATATTCCTTCAGAAGAGGATACTGATTTTCAGGGTATAGACCTACAGTTTTTGCCCATCGTCATCGATGCGGAAATGGAAGAGGAACATAAGGAAACGGTCAAAAGCAAAAAACATATTACATCTGAAAGCCCGGAAAGGCATCTCCATGAAATAGAGGTAATTTTTGAGCAAGTCTTGCTAGAGGATTTAACACTAGAGGAGGAGGCAATTGAAAGCATAGATGGACTCGCTATGACCGAAATCAGCTTTCTGCCTATTGTAGTAGATGAAGACGACATGGATACCAATATTTCCGAAGAATCCAGATATCGGTATTCAATTCCTGAAAAAAATCCGGAAAACAAAGCGAGCGATAACGCCAATTTGGCTTTTGAGCAGGTCTTTCAAAAGGAGGCTATCGATCGAAGGCTTTTGAGCAAAAAAAACAAAAAAGCAAAGCTACCCGTTTCTACAGCAGAAATCGACAAGGCTCAAGTACGTCAAATAACGGTCGTTTTTGAGCAATTGATTCCTGAAAAAGACCGTCCTGATGAAATGGTCATGGACAATGAAAATGAGAAGATGGGCGATGGATTAAAAGATTTAGAGTTTGATATTCCAATGAATAAGACCGCGATAAACGAAGACCGTCCTATACAGGAAGACCCAAGAGAGCAGAAGAGTACCAAAAAGTTCTTGAAATATATTCCTGAGATCGAACTATATGAACAGGACACGCTCGAAAAATTGGAGCTTTTGGATGATATCGAAGAATTGGGCGATGAACGCGAGATACCTTTATTGTTAGAGTACCTTGATGACGAAAATGTTCCCGTGGTACGCGAAAGAATCCAGGAAATCCTGAAGAAATTCTCTCCGCTTGAAATACAAAAATTATCCACATCGGGTAACAAATCCAGAACTGAAGACCTTACCGAACATACGAGCGTAGTTGCCGATTTTTTTGAGCATTGCGATACCGAGTCTAAATTGATCCTGCTCGATACCCTGACCGATATCATGGATCAAAAAGATATCCGCTTTTTGGAAGAATTGTTGGAGAGTCCCGATTTGGAAATCAGGAAAAAGGCCCAAAGCCTTTTACATGATTGGCAAGAGCAACAAACGATTGAAGAATCTATAAATTCAAAAAAGGAAAATGTCATAGACGGCAACACCTCTTCCGTTGTTTCACACGAGTCGGACGAAGGCTATGATTTTCTTCTCGACGAATTGGAAATCCGAAAATCGGATACTTACGACATTTTTGATATTGAATTCGAAGTCGGTCTTGACGAAGAGGAGCACGAACATGAAGGTGGTCAAGCGATAGCCGGCCCTGCATCAACATCCGAAAAGGCCTTGCTTAGTCGCTTAAAGTTTTTACCGACCAAAATATTCGAGAGATTAAATGGATAGCGAAATCTTTAAAGTCATATTAGACTACATTAATGTGGTCTTCTTCATGTTTACGACGGTACTTTTCATACTGTTCAGTTTCATGGGCTACCTATCTACGCGTAATTCGATCCACTACAGAAATAAAAATAGTTTCGGTGACATGTCAAAAGTTATGGCATCCCCTTTATCACCGGGTATAACGATAATAGCTCCCGCTTTTAACGAAGGCATGAACATTGTCGAAAATGTTAGGGCCTTATTGTCGTTGAAATACGTCAACTATGAGGTAATGGTGGTCAATGATGGAAGTACGGACGATACCTTGGAAAAATTGATAAAGGCCTATGAGCTTGAACGTATAGAACAAGAAATCGATCCCGCTTGGCGCAGCAAGCCCGTCAGGGGTATTTACAGGTCTTCCCGTCGTTCGTTTTCAAAGCTTACGGTCGTTGACAAGGAAAACGGGGGCAAATCGGATGCCCTAAATGCGGGGATGGCACTTTCGACCAACAAATACGTCGGGTGCATCGATGTTGACTGTCTTTTGTTGCCCGATGCACTCTTGCATATCGTAAAATCGTTCTATCAAAGGTCATCGAAAAGGGTTATCGCCGTTGGCGGGGTGATTCGGGTAGCCAATTCATGCCAGATTTCAGGAGGCCAATTGGAAAAAATCCGTTTGCCGAAGAACTGGTTGGCACGATTTCAATTATTGGAGTACACACGTTCTTTTATCCTTGGTCGAATGGCCTGGGGCCGAATAGACAGTCTTTTGATCATTTCCGGGGCCTTTGGCTTTTTCGATAGGGAAATAGCTTTAGCTATAGGCGGTTACGATACCGGTACCGTAGGGGAGGACATGGAAATTATTTTCAAAATGCGTCGATATATGCACGAGTGCAGGATTCCGTATACGATAGAATACATTCCCGATTCGCTATGTTGGACGGAAGTGCCCGAAGATTTGAAAACATTCGTCAATCAACGGGACCGTTGGGCCAGGGGAAATCTGGAAACCTTGTTCAAGCATAAGGATATGCTCTTTAATTCGAAGTTCGGCCGTCTTGGGCTCTTGAGCTATCCCTATTGGTTCTTTTACGAATGGATGTCACCTTTATTAGAGTTCTTTGGCTTTTTCACGGTATTACTCTTTGCCTATTTGGGAATTCTCAATTGGGAGTTTTTCTTGGCCATAACCGTCACGGTTTACACGTTTGCCGTAATGTTTTCGTTCTATGCCATTCTATGGGATGTTTATTCCTATAACGAATACAAAAGAACCAAGGATATTTTCATCCTGATGGGTTGCGCGATTATCGAACCTTTTATCTTCCATCCCATTGTTGTGTGGGCGGCTATCAAAGGTAATTACAAAAAGTTTTTAAGGATAAAATCCGGATGGGGCGCACAAACGAGAAAAGGACTTTCTCGGGCCACTTAGTATAGATATTATGAATACAAGTCAGTTAGATCGTTACACGCTAAAGCACTACACCCGATTGATGATTTCATTTTTCGGATGTTTGGTCGTACTGTCCATATTTCAGTACACCACCCTATATTTCAAAGGGGTGCTCGACAGCATTTTCAACGTAAGCTTTTTGATCGCCGTCGTGCATCAGATCGGGTTTACCTCCATAATGGGTATCATATTGGTTTTCCCCTTTAATTTCTGGGAAAACCTGAGGCCCCGATATGGTTTTAACCTGCTTTTCGTAACCCTGATCTTGCTTTTGATCATAGAGGCGATGCTCATCGCCTATTACTGCACGACCCTGGTTCCTTTGGGGGCCGACCTTTTGGGGTACAGTTTTTCCGATATCAAGACGACCATTTCGAGTTCAGCTAGTTGGACGATGTCGCTTTATCTGCTTGGAGGCGTTCTGTTTATCGTGGCGTTGTTTTTTGCATTCTATCGGATTACTTCCAAACTCTATCATAAGATCAATAGAATGTATCCTTTTACGATCATTCTTTTTAGCCTTTTCATCGCGACTTTGTTCACCGACGGTAAACCCATAAATCAAAACAAGTCGCAATACTTGGCGGTCAATCTTTATACGAGTACTACGGAAGACCATTCCTATACAGCGGATGTGGAATATCCTTTGATCAAAAGACCTGGAAACGATGATGTTATAGGGAAATACTTTGAACTGAAAGAAGAAAAACCCAATATCGTTTTTCTCATGGTCGAGGGATTGGGAAGGGATTTTGTCGGAGAAGGTGCCGAGTATGAGGGTTTTACACCTTTTCTTGATTCTCTGAGCACAAAATCGTTGTATTGGGAAAATTGTTTGAGTAATACCGGAAGAACTTTTGGTGTCATCCCTTCGCTTTTCGGTTCTTTGCCCTTTGGCACAAGTGGATTCATGGAGCTTGAAGATTACCCGAATAAATTGACCTTGTTCAGTATTTTAAAGAACAATGGCTACTACACCTCCTTTTACCAAGGCACTACGGGTTCTTTTGACAATGTGGAAAAGTTTCTTCGCAGTGAGAATATTGACTTTATGCTGGATAAATCAGGATTCGGAAAGAACTATGAACTGGCCGAGGAAAATAGTGGAGGCTTCACCTGGGGTTATCCCGACAAGGAACTTTTCAGGAAGAGTATGTCCATCGCCCGCGAAAAGGAGCAACCCCGATTGGAAGTTTATATGACCATCAGTACGCACGAACCTTTTACTCCCCCGAACCAAGATTATTACGAAGAAAAGGTCAAGAAGATACTTTCGCAAAGAAGTTATGATTCAAAAACGGAAAATGTCATAGAAAAGAACGACAACATTTTCGCTTCCCTTTTATATACCGATGAAGCATTGAAATGGGTGATGGAAAGCTATAAAAAGCATCCCAATTACGACAATACGATTTTCATAATTACCGGCGACCATAGGTTGATACCCATACCGATGCGCAACGAAATCAGTAGGTTTCACGTACCGTTGTTGATTTATAGTCCGATGCTGAAGAATACACGCAAGATGAGCGCCATTTCTTCCCATTTCGATGTCACACCGACTATTTTGGCCCTGCTGAACGGTAAGTATGAAATGAAAATGCCAAAGAAAGTGGCATGGTTGGGAGGTACCTTGGACGATAGCCAGGAATTCAGGGGTACTAAGGACATTCCACTAATGCGGAACAAAAACCAACTTGAGGATTTCGTAAGCGGAAATACATTCTACAGTAATGGAAATACCTTTGAAATCGATGAAAACATGGATTTGTCCTCGGCATTCACGGGAGGCAGTAAACTTGAGAGCAAACTCGAAGGTTTTACGGCTATGAATGCCTATGTGACCACTAATAACAAGATTATACCCGATAGCCTTGCCATTTTCACGGTTCAAAAAGAAAAGTTTACCGACAGTGAAATCGTTTGGATCAATAGTGTCTATAATGGTAAAAATTCGGATAAGGCCTATATCACCGCCAGAGATCTGGCGTTCAAAAAAGAGTATGACCGATCCCTTCTTTTATGCCGTTATATACTTTCCGAGGTTCCAGGAAATATCGATGCCCGTATACTTACCGGGCGCATCAATGGTTGGAGGGGCAACTACGATAAATCGATTGAAATACTTCTACAATGTATCAAAGAGAATCCTGAATACATAGATTCCTACTCGGCCCTGTTCGACGTGTATTATTGGTCCGGAAAATATAGGGAGGCTTTGGATCTGATCGAAATAGTCGAACAAAATAGTTCTAATGTAAGTGAAATCAAAGATAAGATTTCAAGGGCAAGGGCACTTGCCAGTAAAAACGGAATAATAGCTTCGACCCAATAATGGCATCTAAAAGGATTTTTTTTATCATCGTATCCGGGCTGCTATTTTACATGGGCAAAGCTCAGGATATCGCCTACAATGACGCCGCTGAAAGTTCATATTCAAAAGCGTTCGATTTGGCCTATGAAGGCGATAGCAAATCGGCACAAGAAGTACTTTATGAAGTGCTCGATGCGAATTCGAACGACCTTGAAGCACGTTCTTTGTTGGCAAGCACACTCAGCTGGAATGGTAAATACGCCGAAGCACGTACAGAATTCAATAGGATAACTTCGACGGACAAAAATAATAGGGAAGCTTGGATATCGGCCATTAAGAACGAGTTATATGCCAAGAACTATGCAACAGCATTGGGACTGGCGAATAAATCCTTGCATTACCTGAAAGATGATACCGAAGTCGTACGTTTAAAACAACTCGCATTGGACCGTATTAAAAATCAAGAGTATCCCGATTTGGCTTGGTTCAATCAAAAAAGCAATTTAAGAACTACTTTTACACCTCACAAGAAATCTAAAAAGAAAACAAAATCCCTTAAAGCAACTGATAAGAAAGCAACAGCCAAGATAAAGGACGAAGTCAAATCAAAGGAATCAACAGAAAAAGAAACTCCAAAAAACAGGTTTTCGGTAAGGAATTCGTTCACGGTATTCGACCAACGATATGACCCGATGATTAATTCTTCGATTTCCTTTAAGCACCAGACCAAATACGGTAGTATTATACCGAATATCAACTATAGCAACCGTGTAGGCAAGCAAGGGCTGCAATACGACCTTTCACTATATCCGAAAATTGCCAAGCGCATGTATGCGTTCGTTAATTATGCATATTCGAATGCACCGATATATCCAAAACACAGGTTTGCGGGAGATGTATACATGAGCCTTCCCGGTTCTTTTGAAATTTCGGCCGGGGGCAGATATATTATGACTTCTACTAAAAACGTGACGGCAATTACCAATTCCCTTGGTCATTATCGTGGCAATTACTATTTCTCGTTAAGGTCTTACATAACCCCGCGGCCTGATAGATTGACCCGTTTTTCGGGTAATCTTCTGGTGCGCAAATACCTAAGGGATAGTGAAAATTATTTTGGAGGAAGTTTCGGAATAGGCTTCTCGCCAGAGCTTAGGCAACTGTTCGCCGATGACGAGCTGTTGGCCGAAACCTTGCTGTACGTAGAGTCTCAGCGTCTGAGCTTGTCCTATCAATTTGCACCAAGGAATACCCCGAATATCTATAGAACCAATATTAGCGTTCGGCGACAAGAATTGGTATACGATTCGGGAAGTTTTTTCTGGGCGATTTCAGCCGGATTGACCTATAATGTCAAATTCTAGGGCTAAAGGCTATTTTGACAGCTTCTTGGCAGGTAAGTCGAAAGCCCATTTATCGGCATACATGCCATAGACGATTCCGATTTCATTTTCCTGAACGTATTTCTCGTCCTTTCCTTCATCGAAGTTGACATGATAGACGTACACTTTGATTCCCTGTTTCTTTAGTTCGAGCATCAGATCTTTGTGCTTTTCGATGGCTCTTCGCGAAATGGCTGCATATTTCACATTATTGACTTTCAAGAAATTTAGTTTGTCTCCTTTAATACCAAAAAAGGGTTTATGTGAAATCATCGCGTTTATGCCATGCTGAGTGGCCTTTTCTACGGCCATGACACTAAATAGTTCCATTATCAATCGATTTTTGTCTACAAAGGCGTCCGCAAAGGCTATGGGGTCGTTCACCTTATCGGTTACCAAGGTGGCGTCGGGATGCTCGGCAAACCATTTGTTGATACCTTCCATATCCAATGTTTCATAATCACCGTAGATATTTTCCTTTTTGAACTCCGCAAGGGTGGGTGGCAGAGTTCCCTTGTAATCAGTAAAGCGCGACCACATGTTCCAATCATGTGCGGCCACCAAATGGCCATCAGAGGTTTCTATGATATCCAACTCGAAAAGACGAAACCCTTTTTTGTAGTTCTGATCCAGGGCGGCTTTGGAATTGGTCGATTTATGACCGTCCACTTCACCACCTGCATGGGCTATATATCGGTCATTACTGGGCACAAAATCATAAGTAATTTTAGGAAAATGGATTGTGCTATCGACTATATTCTTTGGAAGGGTTGAAGTTAGGGAAACCGAAGTATCACTTATTTGTTCTACTATCTTGCCATCAAAATTATGCATGACGTAGGCCTGTCTGGTTTTCAGGAGGCCCAATTGGGCAAACCCCATTTTGGCTAGTTTTTCCTTTTGCTTCATTAAACTTTTGGCAGCAGAGTCATGGGCCAGCATCGCAAAAACAGCATTGTCGTTACGCAATTTTTCAAGAACCTGTACCAATTGCACTGAGGCTTCTTCGCTTCCGTGGGTATCGAAGGTCCTGTACTCGAATTCATCCGATGTATTAAAATGGATGATGGTCAGCCCCCGTTTGATCTGTTCTTTTTTCCCGCCAAAAGTAAAACTGCTCCTTTTTTGAGCATTGAAACTATTGCTCGACAACGTAATTTTTGGAGTTTCCTTGACGCTTTTTTCGATTCGATGGTCATTTGAACTAGCCATGATGACCTCTATCAATATCCCACTGAACGTAAAATATAGTGCCAATACGGCCCATAGCCTTTTGGAGACTTGCATTCTTATTTTCATATTCTTACTTTGTTAAAATTTGGGGTATAAGGTGGTTTTAGATTTAGGATGAATTCTTAAGTATCAACGATTTAAAAGGTATCTTATTGCAGTGAAAAATATTCCTCTATTTCGTTACTATTGGGGAATAAAACTTACTGCGAACGGACCAATTTTTGGGTAGGGAAAGAATAAGGTAATTCTTTGGCGCAGAAATAGTTTTATCTTGGGCAGACCGCCCTTTCAAGCTCGCTTCGACCGCTTAACCGCTTAATTTTTCGATGAACTACACACCCGCTGAAGTCAATAAAAATAGGTTCTCTACAGCTTTAACGTTTTATACAACAAATTCTGAATGCTATACCACAATTTATTGCTGCATGAGGTCGTTATTAATATGTTTACCGAACAAATTTGAAACCAAATCGAATATAAACCTTAACCCCCGAGCCACCATGCTTTATGATACCTACGGAGAGGAATATATTGTGTTCCTTCAAGAATTGAACGAAATATTGAGCTTAAATGAATTGGTTGAATTGGATTACATGTAGTCCGCTGACCTTCATCTTAAAATCCCAAATTATGGCAAATCAAAATCCAGACAACGCATCGTATTTGAATTTTATCGAAAGTTTGAACGAAATTTTGGTTGATGTGAACATCAACAAATTGAGCTATTCTTAAGTTAATTAGTGTTCAAAGAAAAAGCCCCTTGGTTTTAAAACCAAGGGGCTTTTTTATTGTTCGATATGTTAACCCAAATACGTCTTCAACAATTTGCTTCTTGAATTATGGCGTAACTTACGTATGGCCTTCTCACGTATCTGGCGAACCCGTTCACGGGTGAGGTCAAAAGTCTGTCCGATTTCGGCAAGGGTCATCGATTGTTGGTCCCCGATCCCGTAGTACAGTTTGACAACATCGGCTTCCCGTGGAGACAAAGTCTCGAGCGCACGGTTGATTTCGGTGTTCAATGACTGTTGCATTAGTATGTTGTCGGGCCTGGGCGATTCTCCCGAGCGGAGTACATCGTAAAGGTTCGAATCTTCACCTTCACGCAAGGGTGCATCCATGGATACGTGCCTTCCCGAATTTTTCATGGATTGTTTGACCTCGTTGACGGTCATTTCTAATTCTTTGGCAATTTCTTCGGCAGAAGGTGGACGCTCATGGGCCTGCTCCAAGTATGAAAATGTCTTCTTAATCTTATTGATAGATCCTATTTTGTTCAACGGTAGCCGCACCACACGCGACTGTTCGGCCAAAGCCTGTAAAATGGACTGACGAATCCACCATACGGCATAGGATATAAACTTAAACCCTCGGGTCTCGTCAAAACGCTTGGCGGCCTTTACCAAGCCAAGGTTTCCTTCATTGATCAAATCGGGCAATTTTAAACCTTGATTTTGATATTGTTTTGCCACGGAAACGACAAAACGTAGGTTGGCGGTGGTCAATTTTTCAAGGGCCGCCTGATCCCCGGCACGAATGCGCTGTGCCAATTCTACTTCTTCACTTGCATTGATCAAATCTATTTTACTGATATCTTGCAAGTACTTGTCCAACGATTTTGATTCACGATTGGTTACCTGCTTGATAATCTTAAGTTGCCTCATGTGTATGTAATGGTTTTTGAATGTTCTACAAGAGTTCATAATACATTTTTCCCACGTCTTTTCCAAAGGGATACGAAAATTCTTATACAGAATTTATGAGAACTTTATGAATAATGGACCAATGACACTTATTTTTTAGGTACTTACAGTATTTTTGGGCTTTAAATTGCCAAAGCATGAGCAAGAGGGTTTTGAAAAAATACCTTGCCGAATTGAAAAAAAAGGAACTTGAAGAACAGTTTGTTGAACTGTACGACCGCTTTCCTTTGGTAAAAGAGTACTATGATTTTGTTTTTAATCCGAAAGAGGACAAGTTGGTCCAAGAGGCCAAGTCCAAGATTTCGAATGAATACTTTCCATTGAAGCGAAAACGGCCCAAGGCAAGACGGTCCGTAGCACAAAAATACATCAAGCATTATCTGAAATTAGGGGTAGAGCCCCATTTGGTGGCCGATATCATGTTGTATAATTTAGAGGTCGCCCAGACTTTTTCCATGGGACGGAATGTACCCGATGCCTTTTATAAAAGCATGTCGAATTCATTTGCGCAGGCGACACATTATATTTCGAACAATGGAATGCTGCACGAATTCAAGGAAAGAATCGTGAAAATCTATACGATTACACAGGATAATAATTGGCCCTTCGGAGAAAATTTCTCCAGGGCCCTCGATATAATCGATTGAAATGGCGATAGTAATCATACGACAAGATGGAAAAATACCGATATGGCAGGAAGCATTGAAAAAAGCGGCACCGCAAATAGTGGTCTATAGCTATCTTGAGCCGCATCCGAAAGAGGAAATCATCATGGCTTTGGTTTGGAAACACCCAAAAGGCCAATTGATGGATTACCCAAACCTTGAATGTATTGCTTGCAGTGGGGCAGGGGTGGACTTTATTTTTGAGGATATGGAAAGGCCGAAAGCATTGCCCATTACCCGGGTGGTCGATACCATGCTGGCCAAAGATATGTCTGAGCATGTAATCGCCGTAATCTTTAGTTATCTCAAGTACCTTGGGCATTATCGTGTCGATCAAATGCGGAAAATCTGGAAACCGATGCAATACCGCCGTATAAAAGATTTCAAGGTCGGCATTCTAGGTTTTGGAGCTTTAGGAAGTGTACTGGCCGAAGATCTTGTCCGGTTTGGCTTTCGCGTACAGGGCTGGTCGAAGTCCACAAAATCATTGGAGAATATCGAATCGTTCGCCGGACTGGACCAACTTTCCGCATTCTTGGCAACGACAGAAATACTGGTTTGTCTTTTACCGTTGACAGACGATACCGTTGGTATTTTAAATGCAAGTCTTTTTGAACAATTGCCCAAGGGAGCCTATATAATCAATGTGGCCCGTGGCGGACATGTCGTGGATGCCGACTTGATAGAATATCTTGAAAATGGTCATCTTTCCGGGGCTTGTCTTGATGTTTTTCATGAAGAGCCTTTGCCTACCGACCATCCATTTTGGGAACATGATAAGATACACATGACGCCTCATTATGCCAGCGTTTCCGATACCGAATCGGTCGTACCCCAAATTATTGAAAATTTCCGTCGGCTGCAACGGGGCGAACCTCTTTTGAACGTCGTATCAAAAGAAAAAGGGTATTAATGTTGACACTGCTAGATTTTATATGGCCCAAAGATTCTGTGATTCAACCAGCAATACAAAATTTTTCTTCCATAATTCCCTTGGATAAATTTCGACCAAGGACAAATTTCTGTTAATTTTGCAAAATTCGATTGTCGCCATGCAATCTTTGCGACATTGATTAAATGCAATATACCTTTTGAAGTTACAGAACGATACTGCCGAAAAGACACTTTACGACTACCAAGAAGAGGACCTGAATACGATTTTCCGGTATTTGGAAGACGATTCGGAAACCGGTAATCTGTTATACCAACTTCCGACAGGGGGTGGTAAGACGGTCGTTTTCTCCGAAATTGCGCGTCGGTACATCGAAAAGACTAAGAAAAAAGTTGTCGTTCTGACGCACCGTATCGAACTGAGCCTTCAGACATCGAAAATGTTGACGGGTTTTGGGGTCAGAAATAAAATAATCAATAGCGACGTAAAAGAACTCACCGATCAGGACGAATTCATGTGCTTCGTGGCCATGGTCGAAACCTTGAACAACAGGTTGCAGGAAGAAAAAGTGGAAATCAACAATATCGGACTGGTCATTATCGATGAGGCCCACTACAACTCGTTCCGGAAATTGTTCAAATATTTTGAGAAGTCCACGATTTTAGGGGTAACGGCAACCCCGTTGAGTTCGAATATTAAACTTCCCATGAAAGACAACTACAAAAAGTTGATCGTGGGGGAGTCCATTGAATCATTAATCAAGCAAAAATTCCTGGCCAAGGCAAACGTCTACAATTACGATGTCAGCCTGCAAAGTCTGAAATTGGGCATCAGTGGCGACTATACGGTAAAATCATCCGATGAGCTATATAGTAACCAGAGCATGTTGGGCAAGCTGGTAAAGGCCTACAACGAAATTGCCTTGGGCACCAAGACATTGATATTCAACAATGGGATCAATACATCGCGATATGTCTATGAGACCTTTAAAAAAGCAGGTTATAATATACGCCATCTCGATAACAAGAATACGGCATCCGAACGGCGGGAGATATTGGATTGGTTCTCTAAGACTCCAGATGCCATTTTGACCTCGGTCAGTATCCTGACCACCGGGTTTGATGAGCCAACGGTCGAATCCATTATTTTGAATAGGGCTACCCGGTCGCTTACGCTGTATTTTCAAATGATCGGTAGGGGGTCAAGAGTATTGTCCAATAAGGAAGAATTCAATGTAATCGATATGGGGAACAACGTGGCCCGCTTCGGCATGTGGGATGCGCCCATCGATTGGCAGGAAATATTCCATTTCCCCGATTTCTATTTGGAAAACATCAAGAACGATGAGGAAATCGAACGCGAATTCGTCTATGAGATGCCCGAAGACCTTCGGGCGAAGTTCTCGAAATCGTCGAATATCGAGTATGATGTCAAGGAAGAATATAAGAGAATATTCGCGCAAGGGTTGAAATCGAAGATCGTTTTGGAAAAAAGTATCGAGCAACACGCCGAAATATGTGTCGAAAATGCTGACGATGTCTTTGATGCCCGTATCTTGGCCAAAGAATTGAAAGAAGAAATCGCCTATCGTGTACGCCAGTATTCCTATTGTATCATGAACAATACGAAGAACTATAAGGAATGGTTGGAAGAGGATTATGAGCGGAAGCTTCGGTCGGCAATATCACGGAAATTCGCGGAAAGAATGTAAGTTTTGTTTACAGAGTCGGTATGGTAGTTTTGTTTCACTCGATAATCGAGGCTTAAACCTGTCTGCCGGCAGGCAGGTACTCCGGTGGTTTATTTGAACTTAACACTTGAAAAAACTCCTTATCATATCGACCAGTTGGCCAGCCCCTCATTATTCGGCAGCTGGGGTACGTTTGATGCAGCTCGTTGATTTTTTCAAGGAAGAAGCGTATAAAGTAACTATTGCCTGCACCGCAGATAAGTCCGATGTCAAGGAATCCGATTTTGAGGGAATCGTACTAGTTCCTATACTTCTGAACGATTCGTCCTTTGATACCTTTATATCCGATTTGAATCCCGATATAGTGCTTTTCGACCGTTTTATGGCCGAGGAACAGTTCGGGTGGCGTGTCGCGGAACATGCTCCTAACGCGATTCGAATATTGGATACCGAAGATTTGCATTCCCTCCGCAAGGTCAGGGAACAGGCCATCAAGCAAAATCTGGATTTTACCACAGCATTGTGGTTGCAAAACGATCTGACCAAAAGAGAGATGGCCAGTATCTATCGCTGCGACCTCACATTGATTATTTCATCCTTTGAAATGGAATTGTTGAAGCCAATATTTGCTAACCACGAATCATTATTGTTGCATCTCCCCTTTATGATGAACGGTTTAGATGATCCAACAATAAAATGGACGCCTTTCGAGGAACGAAAAGATTTTATATTCATTGGATTTGGTGGGCATGCACCCAATGTCGATGCCATTGGGCAATTAAAAAAAGAGATTTGGCCTTTAATCAAAATGGAACTTCCCCAAGTGGTATTGCATATTTATGGAAGTAATTTGCCACAACACATCTCCCAAATGCATGACCTCAAAACGGGGTTTCTGATTGAGGGTTGGGCCGAAAGTGCCGAACAGGTCGTTGCTAATACCAGAATCATGTTGGCTCCGTTGCGTTTCGGTGCCGGGCTCAAAGGGAAATTAGCAAATGCTATGCGTTGCGGTACGCCATCGGTTACCACCACAATTGGGGCGGAAGGCATGCATGACGGCCTGCCGTGGAACGGAATGGTTTGTGACGACCCAAAAGCCTTTGCCGAAGCCGCTATTGCCTTATATTGGAATAAAAAGGATTGGGAACTGTTCCAACGAAATGGAATCGCCATTATAAACGAGGGCTTCGACAAAAAAACGCTTGGGGCAAAGCTAAGGTCTAGAATCACATCCGTTAAAGCGAATTTGGTGCATCACCGGGCAAAAAACTTTTTAGGAGAAATGCTCCGCTACCAGACTATGGCGAGCACCAAGTATATGGCGAAATGGATCGAGGAGAAAAATAGGAAGCAGGAAGGTAGTTAATTGTAATCCAGACCACCAGTACCGAAAGGACTTTTGGCATTGGGGGAATAATCACGATAGAATCCAATTTTCGTATCCTTATTGTGAGTGGTTATAGTTCTAAAACTTCCGCTAAATCCATCATTGCAAACAACTTGACAATCAATACTTAACAACATATTTTGTGTATCAAATTCAATCATCTTGTAATTTAATAATATGCCTATATTTTCTAAGTCGTTTTTAATTTGAACTAGACTGTCAAGTGTTAGATTATGCGTAAAAGCAGCCTTAACTCTCTTAATGGATTGATCTTCATTTAGTTCGATAATAAGACTTTTATTAGTCTCTGTTTGTGCAGTTGTTTTGAAAATCGAGAATATTAATACTATCGCTAAAAGTGACATCGACAAAATTGAAATTTTTTTCATTGTATTGCTCTTTAAGTTCAACGGATTTTTTAAATACCGTAGAATATTATACCCTACCAATTTTAACCTTTGATTTTTAGAATTTATGTCATATTCGGTATTTCGTGACGTAAAAAAATCAAACCCTAGGGTTTCAGAGATTAATTTAATTGTAAAAGCTCTTGGTTTAACTTTGCCGGATTCAATTCGCTGAATGGTGCGCACTGTGATTTTACACTTCTCCGCAACTTCTTTTTGCGTTAATCCTTTTGCTTTCCTAACCTCAATTAATCTCGTTCTGAAGTCTGATTTTTTCATTCAAATTGAAATTTTAAGTAAGATTATGTTCAAATAACTAAAATCCAAAAAAATTAGCAAGAATTATTCACGACATTGTAGCGACATTTAGCCTAAAAATCAATTAAAATGGTAAAATAAAAGAACATTATTTTCATCAGTCGTAGTTGAGATTTACTTATTAATTGGGAATTTTAGTAGATTACGGTAGTTAGGAAGAGCTTTGATTCTTTTTGACGGATGATACATGTTCGTCAATGATAAAAGTGAGGTTAACAAAGTTCTATACTCTCTTTTAGCTCGAAGAGTTTCCTTAATCAACTATATCGAAATCAACTCCTTATGAATAGAAGAAAAATATCGGGATAAAAGAATTCGTTTATTGGTCGCAAGGAGCAAATCGATTACTTTATCTATTCTTCTATTGTTTTGCAAATTGCTGATTTAAAAGTTTCATTTTGCATTTCTTTGCCCAATTTTTCCGCTTCTAATTTGTACGATCTATTGCTATAGAGATCAATTATCTTTGGTTCTAAGTTTTTTACATTTATTTGGCCAACGTCTACTCCTAAAGGCCCTGAACCTTTTTTAAATACAATTTTATTCCATACATATTGGTCGATGATATGGGGAATAATCAATGAAGCACATCCATATTTTATGGCCGTGTGCGTAGTTCCCGAACCCCCGTGGTGTATTACTGCATACAGTCTTGGAAATATCCAGTCGTAGGGGATGCGACCAACAAAATGGAAAACCTCCTTGTTATAAGATTTTGGTTTGATAAGTCCGCCGGAAGCAGTATTGATAATAGCCGGAATATTGTTTCTTTCCAATATCTCAAGGATGATTTTTGTCTTTTCCGGAGGGTTTGTGTTTATCATACTCCCGAAAGTCACCAAAATTACCTTGGAATGGTTCTTTAAAAAAGATTTCAATGCTTCCGATGGCTCCCAATTACTTGTTTTTTTTCTTTCATGATATCCCAAAACCTGAAGGTTTTCAGGCCAATATTCCGGCCTTTTAAAAATCGAGGGGGAGACGGTATAAATAATCCTTTCGCCAAACAATGCCTTTTTAATCTCTTTTGTGCTTATCTTTTTGGGTGATGATAGAAATTTTAAGGAACCGGAGATTGTTTTTACCAAACCAAAATTGGCCAAATCGTAGGTTAATTTATTGAAAAAAGCCCCAAAATTTCTATTGAAAGCTATATGTGAATGGTCTTTTACATAGTGCAGATAAGGAACCGGACTTACCAATATCCGCTTCCCGGTATTTTTCAATCCCCAAATTACCGGATACATTACTTTTCCGTTATGAACGATTCTATCAGGCCGCTCCTTTTCGATAACAGCCTCTTGCTTCAAAATCATTTCTTTATTAATCTCTTTTTGCATTGAAGCAAGTTTGAGATACGCCCTTATTTTTTTTAGGCCAAGCCTTCCGCCTCCCATTGCCGTTTTTCCTGCCGGACTATCAAGCATTCTGATAAATTCACTACCCAAGGAAGCAAAATTAAATCCCGAATCGTCTGCAAGATTCCTAAATTGCTCAGGAAACAAACAAATTATTTCATGACCATTTTCTTTCAATATTTCACCTATTGACAAGAAAGGTTCCATATCTCCTCTTGTCCCTATTGATGTTAGTATTATTTTCATATCGGTTATGACGATTAATTTGAGTATATCCTATGGCTTGATAAACGAAGTTAACCGAATTCTTGTTCGGTTTCAAGGGTTTTGATCAACGAACTTACATGTTCTACCGAGAGCGGCTCTTTTGGTCAAATTGCGTTACTTTGTAAGAATCAAAAAATGTGACCATGCAACAACCCGATTGGCAAACCGCTAAAGAATTTGAAGACATTACCTATAAAAAAAGTAATGGGGTAGCCCGTATCGCTTTTAACCGGCCCGAGGTACGCAATGCTTTTCGGCCCAAGACCACCAGTGAACTTTATCAGGCCTTTTACGATGCGCAAGAGGATACTTCGATAGGTGTGGTGTTGCTTTCCGCGGAGGGGCCTTCACCAAAAGACGGGATTTATTCGTTTTGTAGTGGAGGCGACCAAAAATCAAGGGGACACCAAGGGTACGTGGGCGATGACGGTATGCACCGCCTCAACATTCTTGAAGTACAGCGACAGATCCGGTTCATGCCCAAAGTGGTAATTGCCGTAGTGCCTGGTTGGGCCGTCGGGGGAGGGCATAGTCTACATGTGGTCTGTGACATGACCTTGGCCAGTAAGGAACATGCCATATTCAAACAGACCGATGCCGACGTTACAAGTTTCGATGGCGGCTATGGTTCGGCCTATCTCGCCAAAATGGTAGGACAAAAAAAGGCGCGTGAAATCTTTTTTTTAGGCCGTAATTATTCCGCGCAGGAAGCCTATGAAATGGGTATGGTAAATGCCGTAGTACCTCATGATGCATTGGAAGATACCGCTTATCAGTGGGCACAAGAGGTTTTGCAAAAATCGCCGACATCGATCAAGATGCTCAAATTCGCCATGAACCTTACCGATGACGGTATGGTAGGCCAACAGGTCTTTGCGGGTGAGGCTACAAGGTTGGCCTATATGACGGACGAGGCCGAAGAGGGTCGAAATGCCTTTTTGGAAAAACGCAAGCCCGATTTTGGAAAGAACAATTGGATTCCCTAATTCCCAAAAGGGAGAATTCTGATGTGCTACTTTAAAACTTTTGATTTCCCTCTTTTACAGGGGCTAACGGAGGCTATTACTAAAAAGAGCCCCGTCTTTACGATCAGGACTCTTTTACGAGAACACTATATGAAAATGAAAAAATTATTCGCTAACTAATTACATGGTAAACTTAAGGGCTACTCAACGGAAAAAGAAACTATTGTTGTGAAACGGTTCAAAAATGTGGTCTGGTGATACTTTTGTGATGTATGCTTTATATTTTTATATGGAATAGAAAACAGCAGCCCGTTCGGTATAGTTTTTCAAAACACTTATTATGAGAGCTCTTACTGCCTTATTCCTTTGCTTGATAGTAATTTATGCTTGTTCCAAATCGGCCGTGACGGACAACGAACCAATACTGCAACCGGAAATGCAGGAGGTTGAAGAAGATACCTTGCCTACTTTGTCTGGAGAATTCGTTGATGCAGCCCATGCTACCTCGGGCACGGCAACGATAAACAATGAAAGAACGGAACTCATCTTGACTTCGTTCAAATCTGAAGAAGGACCGATATTGGAGCTTTATCTGGCCACGGATTTAAATGCTTCCGACTTTATTTCTTTGGGCGAGCTTCAAGGTCTTGAAGGTGATTTTAAGTATGCGTTACCTGACAATGTCGATTTTGAAACCCATAAATATCTGATGGTTTGGTGCGTCGATTTTTCCGTGAATTTCGGACATGCCATTCTAGAGTAACCGATAAAGGTCAATTTATAGCGTTCACAACGTTGGATAAGAAAACATTCACATCGAAATCAGGTGATTCCGCCAGTCCCGTGCGTACAATGACCAAATCTTTGGAGGGAATAATAAAGACATACTGTCCCTGATAACCATTGGCAGAATACAGATCTTTGGGAACATCGGGATATTTTCCATTGGCATTTAACCAAAAGTGGGCTCCATACGTGCCATCCGACAAAGGTGTGGGCTTCGCTACATAATCGACCCATTTTGGATCAAATAGCTGCTCACCTTTCCAATTGCCATTATTCAGGTACAACAATCCGAATTTGGCCCAGTCGCGCGTGCTGGCCCACCCATACGATGAACCTACAAAGTTTCCGACCATATCGGTTTCGATCAACATCGAATGCATTCCAATTTTATCGATAAGTGCCGAATAAGGAAAATCGAGATATTCTTGATGGCTTTTGAACTGCTTTCTGAGAATCCCGGAAAGTAGATTGGAAGTTCCTGAAGAATAGTTCCACACCTTTTTATGGTTTTTTGGGTCGAAATCGGTCTCTAGCTGCGCTTGGGTCATGTCCTCGTCTAAAAAGAACATTTCCGTTGCATCCGAAATCTTGGTGTAGTCTTCATTCCATTCCAATCCGCTTGACATACGTAACAAGTCGTCCAACGTAATTACACTGCGAGGGTCGTTATCCTTCGAATCGACCAAATCCAATTCCTTAAATGGCCGATAGGCCATATTTAATTCGCCTTGATATTCCAATATTCCATATAGCGTGGCCAAAACACTTTTGGTCATGCTCCACCCTAAAATAGGGGTTTCAGGGGTAAATCCATCGGCATACCTTTCGGTGAGCAATCTATTTTTATAGACGACCAATACCGTTCTCGTCTTTTGAAGCTCCGGATTGGCAAACGCACCATCAACAGCCTTTTCCAACCGGTCATAATCGACATTGTCAAAACGGACATTATCGGCGATACTATTTCCGAAAGGATATAAAGCAAGACTGTCTACCTTATTACGCCTAGGCCTTGGTATTTTCTTGTCCGGATCGTAATTATCGTCGACCAAAACACAGCCCAATCCGTCCCTACAGACCGTTTTACGTTCCATTAATCCGAAAACCGTGGCGATAGCTTCGTTTTGATGCATTTCAACATCCGCCAATTTGATCAAGGGTACATTATTGTCGTTTTCTTCGATCGAACTTGCGTTTCGATCGGCTATGAAAACACTTGACGCCATATTCTTGGATGCATACCCTGAAATTATGTTCAGTTTTGGATAGTTGTAGGCGATTACAATGATCAATACAAAGAGAGCTAAAAGAAGAAAACGCTTTAAACTTTTCATTAATTTATTCAAATGTTAAGGTCTGACATTAATTTGCTAATATAGCGATATGAAATATGGCCTGTTCCTTTTTTTGATTGTTCTCAATTTTTCTTGTGGCCCTTCCAACGAAGAACGCGGCGAGGCGCTTTACGATACACATTGCGCAGCCTGTCACATGGCTCCCAAAATAGAACAACTTCCAAAAAACCTCTGGAAGGATAAAGTTTTGCCGGAAATGGCCGCGCGTATGGGGATAAGGGAAGTTGGTTTTGACCCTTTAAAAGGACTTTCGTTCACGGAACAGGAAGCGATACTAAAAACAGGAATCTATTCTTTGCCTCCCCAACTAACTAACGAAGACTGGTTGGTTTTGAAGGCGTATATCTTGAACATGGCACCTGATTCAGTTTCCAATCCGATTGAAGCCAAAGCGAATCATCCCCTGACCCAGTTCGTTTCAAAGCCTTTGTCGTTGGACGAGGCAAAAGGTTCGAATATTTCTTATTTGAAATACGATTCGATTGCCAAATTATTGGTATTGGGCGATGCGGACGGGCGTCTCTTGAACTATGACTTTGAAAAGGACACGGTTATTTCAAAAGGAAGATTTGGCAGCCCTTTGGTCGATTATTCCATTCGAGAAGACAAGGAATACATGACGACTATCGGTTTTATAGACCCTTCGGCCCTTTCTTCGGGAAGAATCGGAATCCGCGATTCGAACGGGGGCGCATTCATTCCCGAAAATTTACATAGACCCGTACATACGCTTGTCGAAGATTTGAACGGTGATGGTACCGATGAACTGGTCGTAAGTGAATACGGTGATTTGGTCGGTAGCCTTTCTTTATTCGTAGGGAACAGGAATAGCGGTTTTGAAAAAAAGATTCTGTTGAACCAACCGGGAACAATTAGGGTAGTGGCAGAGGATATGGATAATGACGGCAAAAAAGACCTGGTCGCGATTACCGCGCAGGGCGACGAAGGCATTTCCATTCTATATCAGGGCGACAATCTGCAATTCAGGCACGAAAAAGCGATTCGGTTCAGTCCGGTTTTTGGCAGTAGCTGGTTCGAACTGGTCGATTTTGATACCGACGGGGATAAGGACATCATCACCGTTAACGGTGACAATGCCGATGACACGTATGTTCAAAAGCCTTATCACGGTATGCGCCTCCATATCAACAATGGCAGGAACGAATTTGAAGAAAGGTATTTCCATCCCTTAAATGGTGCCACACGGGTCATTGCCAAAGATTTCGATAAGGATGGCGATATTGATATTGCCTTGTTGTCAACATTTCCCGACTATATCAATCATCCTGAATTTTCATTCGTTTATTTGGAAAATAACGGAGGCGATGGTTTTAATTTCACTCCCTTTACATGCAACGATTCAGTTCTTGGAAAATGGTTTTTGATGGATTCGGGTGATGTTGACAATGATGGAGACGAAGATATTATCCTTAGTGCGTACACAAAGGCGTTCGCGCCAATGCCCGAAGGTTTGAACCAAAAATTCGAGGAAAGAAACATTGACATACTCATCCTTGAGAATACATACAGTGATAACTTTTGACTTTTAAAATAATCATACTATTCGGAGTTCTGTCCTTTTTCTCATCTTGCAAGGAGGAAAAAGAAAAATACATTTGGAAACCGCTCGAGGTAACGGTTTCCGCCTACAATTCCGTTTCTTGGCAGACATCGGGTAATCCGAACATAGCGGCATGGGGAGATACGTTGAAACCTGGAATGAAAAGTGTAGCGGTTTCCCGTGATCTCTTGCAATTAGGGCTAACGCACAATACCCAGATAAAAATCGAAGGGTTGGACAGTATCTATCTTGTGAAGGATAAAATGCATTCGCGGTGGACCAATCGTATCGACTTATATATGGGCATGGATATAAAAAAGGCCAAGGAGTGGGGAAGAAAAAAACTTACGATCCGATATGCGGTATTGAAGGACAGTTCAAATATTGATACAAATGAATAAAACAGTAACCTTGATCTTGTTGGCTTTTTTTGCAAGCTGTACATCTACAAGACCGATCATTGACAGACCGATTACCTTTAACGACCAAAGAAAAGAGCTTTCGCTACGGTATTTGGAGCAACACTATGGACTTAAAAAGGACACTCCGACCATTGTACCTAAAATAATCGTACTGCACTGGACGGTCATTCCCACGCTTGAAGAGTCAATTAAGACTTTTGACCCCCCGACCCTGGAGAACTCAAGGCCCGATCTTAATGCTGCCGGTAACCTGAACGTTTCTTCGCAATTTATGGTGGATCGCGACGGAACAATTTACCAATTACTACCGGAAACAATCATGGCGCGCCATGTCATCGGGCTCAATCATTGCGCCATTGGGGTAGAGAATATCGGGGGTACGGAAGATCTGCCGTTGACCAAGGCGCAATTGAAATCGAATATTTGGTTGGTAAAACATTTGGCCAAAAAATACGATATCGAATACTTGATCGGGCATTATGAATATACCAATTTTGAAGGGCATCCGCTCTGGTTGGAAAAAGATTCAGGCTATCGTACCAAGAAGACCGATCCAGGCGAAGATTTTATGCAAAAAGTACGTAATGCGACCAAAAATTTAAATTTCAAACCCGTACCTAAAAAAAAGGATACCGATGTCAATTAAAAAATACTGTCTTCCAATACTATTCTTTGTCTGTTTCATGGCTCAAGCTCAAGAAAAGGATATTACTAGTTCCCTTTACGAAACGTATTCCAAGTATAAAGAACCGAGTTTTGACAAACGTCGTATCAAGCACAACGAAATACGACCGTTAATCACCAAGTATAGATCTAACCCTGATTTCACGGTCAAAAAGGTCGGCCGTTCGATCGAAGGTAGAAGCCTTGATCTTATAAGTATCGGTTCAGGGGAAACCAATGTCTTTCTTTGGTCACAGATGCACGGCGATGAACCAACCGCAACACAGGCTATTTTTGACATTTTTAACTTCTTGAAAAGCGACGATTTCAAGGAAGAGAAAAAAGCGATTC
The DNA here is from genome assembly GCA_030428705.1 of Bacteroidia bacterium. Lineage (GTDB taxonomy): Bacteria > Bacteroidota > Bacteroidia > Flavobacteriales > Flavobacteriaceae > Meishania. Next base: position 818,275 of record JAUIDI010000001.1, on the reverse strand, counting down.
TGAGTAATCTGACGTTACATTTTCTGCCCATGTTGAATCCTGATGGCGCGGAACGTTTTCAGAGAAGGAATCTTCTGGGAATCGATATTAACCGTGATGCCCTGCGATTACAGTCCCCGGAAGGCCAAACCTTAAAAAAGGTGCGCGACAGTCTTGAGGCCGATTTCGGATTCAACCTGCACGACCAAAGCAGGTATTATAATGCAGAACGTACCGAAAAACCGGCGACGGTTTCATATTTGGCCCCGGCATACAATTATGAAAAGGAAATAAACGAAGGCAGGGGCGATGCCATGAAAATCATTGTTTTTATGAACAACATCATCCAAAAATATGCTCCCGGTCAAGTAGGGCGTTATAACGATGATTTCGAACCACGGGCCTTCGGCGATAACATACAAAAATGGGGTACGAGTACCATTTTAATCGAATCGGGCGGCTATGCTGATGATATCGAAAAACAGGAGATTCGCAAATTGAACTATGTTTCCATTCTTTCCGCCATTTACACCATTGCCAATGGAAGTTATAAAAATATTCCCTTGGAAGGTTATGAAAAGATTCCGGAGAATGACAGAAAGATGTTCGATCTGAAAATCGAGAATGCTACCTACGAATTAATGGGGAAGGAGTATATTCTCGATTTAGGTATGAACCGTTTGGAAGTCGATAAAGAAGGAAATAACGACTTTTGGTACAGTAGCCGAATTTTGGACCAAGGAGACCTTTCGACCTATTACGGTTATGATACCTTTGATGCCTCAGGATACAAGTTTCGACAGGGCAAGGTATATCCTGAACTTATGAATTCAGTGAAAGACCTGGAAACATTGAATATGGATTCCCTTTTGAAATCTGGATATACCTATATCAGGGTCAAGAACATCCCTACTGAATTATTGGAATCACCGTATCCCATACATATCATAGGAGAAAAGTTTGAACTTCCAGATTTTCACTTAGAAGTTGGAATAAACCCCACATTTTTGTTGGAGAAAAATGGAGCCGTGGAATACTTGGTTATCAACGGTTTCCTAATAAATACAAAAACCGGCAAGGGTAATGTTGAAAATGCGATGATTTACAGATAATAAAATGAAAACCATGTTATTCAACACTTCCCCCAATTTAGAGCTATGCTAAAAACTCTCTAATAACCAAATCTAATGATCATTTCGGGCCCATTGACCAATAAAACGACCAACATGGTCAATAACATGGTCACAATGGCGGAAAATAGAAGTAAGGTTGCCGCTTTGTATGCTTTGGGCATGATACCAAGAGCGCTTTTTTGAACAATTTCGCTGAATACATCCATGATTTCTTCGTTTTATGCCAGTCTCGAGACCGACAAGATTATACAACATCATAGTCTTTAGGATGTAGGTAGTCGATTAAAATTGGGGGCGGTTAGTTGTGTAAGAAACAATTATTACTCCAAAGACCCGACTTGTTATTGTTTAATTTGGATGAAATACACAATATTTTGGATGAGACGGTATAATTTGCTCCATGCACTCCCGATAGATGTGATAATTTGTAGCTGAGTTCCATAGAAAGTTTAGCAAAAAAAAAGCGCCAAAATGGCGCTCTTTCAAATTTTTTATAGTCTAATCTTAGGCCTACTTTATAAAGTTTCTGCATCCAACAAAGCGAAAAACTTGTCCAAATTAGGTATGATTACAATTTTGGTGCGTCTGTTTTTGGCCATATTCTCTTTCGAATCGTTTTCGACCAAGGGCAGATAACTGCTTCTTCCGGCGGCTATTAATTTTGTTGGATCGACATCATAGTCATTTTGCAGTTTTCTGACGATAGAGGTTGCCCGTTTTACGCTTAAATCCCAATTGTCCTGCAATACAGCGGTGTTGATGGTTCGTGAATCCGTGTGTCCTTCTACCATCACTTCCATACTGGGTTCCGAGTTGATAACTTCGGCCAACTTGCCCAAAATGGAAGATGCCTTGTTACTTATCCTATAGCTACCGCTATTGAACAAAAGCTTGTCCGAAATATTGATCATGACAACTGTCTTATCGATACTTACATCTACATCGTCTTCTTCATCCGAAATGGATTTTTTAAGGTTGTAAGAAATTGCCAGATTCATTGAATCCTGTAATGTCTTGGCCTCCGCAAGTTTTGTTGGATCTACCTTTGCCAAAGTCGCTCGCATTTTTTCCTTGGTATTATTGCTCATTACGGCAATATCATCGACCGAGGTATACTGGCTATCATTAACTTCTTTTAGCGAGTTAATTTTGTTGTTGTATTCGGTGACCCTGGCTTCGATCTTTGTCATTTTGGTTTCCAATTCTTCCTTCTCAACTTGGGTCTTGGCAAGTACGCTCTTGGTATTCGATAAGTCATTTTCCAAGGCGACGTATTTCTTTTTTGAAACACATGATGCCAAAAAAACTAAGGCCAAAGAGCTAACTAAAATCGATTTTTTCATTTTTATGGTGTTTTTATTATTTATACCCCTAGATACGCACCAACAGGAAGAATAGATGTTAACAAAGACAAAAAACACTTGAGCATACGATGTGAATAAGCTGTAAGCAATTGATTATGAACACATAGGTTTACAAATAAAAAAGGTGCCGTCAAGCACCTTTTTATATTCATATGAACTTGTCAATGTTATTCACAGCCGCCGGTAAATCCGGTTGCGTTGAATTTGGTCTGTACGGCACCTTGTCGATTGCCGTCCCTAACTTGGATAGCCAAGTTGTTTTCACCGCTGCCATCACGTTTTGGACTACAATATTCGAAAAGATAGAAACTATTGGCCCTTTCGGACACTCTGAACGAAATATCGTTGAAAGTGTTTTCCAACTCTTCTTTATTTCCTGCAAATACACTAAAGGTCTTACCGATATCGGTCAGTACTTGGGTATCGATTTCACCGCCAAGACCAATTGTGAAAAATGAAATGTTGGGGTCGGCATTGTCGACTTTTTGTTGTGCGGCATCCTTAGTATACCGTGAAGCTTGATCGGTACCATCGGTAAAAATGACTACAGAGGCGGCCCCGATCTTACCCCCTTGGGTGCTGGTGGACAGTAATTCGCTGGCAATGTCGGTCGAGCGTATTACGGCACCATAAAGATCGGTAGAAGGATCATTGCTGATTTCATCGGTAATACCTTCAATGGCGGCGATAAGTTCCTGTTTTGAAGTCGTTAAAGGATTCAACAAATGCAGTTCGTTTTCTCCGTCGAACCAATAGATGGCCATTTTGAACGATTCCTCTGCAGTGGTCGGCATAACGTTGTCTATAAAACTGATACTGGCCGATTGAAGTTCGGCAAGACTACTACTAAGTACGCTATTGCTCAAGTCGAGCACCAATAAGGTATTGTTGTTAAATATTTGTGCATTGGACGAAATACGTGCCAATGATTCCGAGGCGGAAATGGTATTAAAACAGGCATCATTTCTGCCTTGTTCGTAAATTGTAAATTGGTCGGCCGTGAGCCCTGGTACGGGGTCTCCATCCGAATCGGATACCTTAAAGAAAATAGACACTTTTCCTGGTAAGGTGGTATATTGTTCCTGAATCGAAAGTATTAAATCGCTTTCCCCTAATCCAAGGCAATCATCGACAGGTTTTCCTTTACCAAGGCCATCGCCAAAGTTTAGATTGAAGTTGACATCGTCGTCGGCATTTCCACAGGAAAGAGCCAAAATTGCAATAATGAAGAGTACAAGGAACTTGGTATATGGTTTCATTTTCAAAAATTTAACGTTCAACCATCAGAACGGGCAAAATCGATTTAAATTATAGTTATCGAACATAATATAATGTTAAAGATTGTTAATGAAAAGTGCTTTATTTCGTAGATTTCGGGTCACCAACAAAACCAACTATTAATACAAAAGAAATACCTTTGTACACTTTTCAATAATTTGGCGCATACTCTTGACGGTACTACGAGTCAGTGTACATTAACCTTTCAAAAGACCTAAACAGATTGAGATATTTACTTACCCTTGTTTTTGTGATACTCACCGTAATTCAGGCCGCATCGCAAAAAAAGAACGAAGCCTTTCGGTTGAATATCAGACAAGCAACCAGCCCAATTATAATAGATGGAATAGGTGATGACCAGGCCTGGCAAGATACCGATGTTGCCAAAAACTTTTTTATGGTACTCCCCATGGATGATGGCCCGGCGAACGAACAAACTGAAATCCGAATGGCCTACGATTCAAAAAACCTTTACCTACTGGCAACTTTTTACCATAGTAAAAAAGGGGAATATTTTGTCGAGTCGTTACGTCGTGATTTTTCATTTGGTAAGAACGACAACTTCTTGCTCTTTATGGATCCCTTTAACAACCAGACCACAGGGTTTTCGTTCGGAGCCAATGCATACGGTGCCCAATGGGACGGGACGATGTATGATGGAGGTAGGGTAGACTTGAATTGGGATAGCAAGTGGATTTCCAAAACAACCCGGGATGATGAAAAATGGGTGTTTGAAATGGCACTTCCCTTTAAATCGATTCGATATGAAGAGGGCGTTACCGAATGGGGAATCAATTTTAGCCGTCTCGACCTCAAGGCCAGTGAAAAATCAAGTTGGACACCCATCCCTAGACAGTTTCCGACTGCTTCATTGGCCTATACCGGTACCTTGGTCTGGGATACCCCGCCACCGGCACCAGGGGTTAACTTCTCGATCATTCCCTATGTGCTGGGCAACGTAAGTCGTGATATCGAAAACAATGGTGATACCGAATACGATGCCAAAATCGGGGGCGACGTAAAGTTCAGTATTACCTCTTCGCTGAATCTTGACTTGACCGTGAACCCTGATTTCTCGCAGGTCGAGGTTGACCGACAGGTGACCAATTTAGACCGATTCGAACTTTTCTTCCCAGAGCGCAGGCAGTTCTTTCTTGAGAACAGTGATCTGTTCGCAAATTTCGGTTACGAGACCATACGTCCATTTTTTTCAAGAAGAATTGGTTTGGGCGTACCCATTCAGGCGGGGGCCAGGGTCAGTGGAAATCTAAACGAAAAGTGGCGTTTGGGCATTATGGATATGCAGACGGCGAAAGTAGATGAAACAGGATTACCAAGTCAAAATTTTGCCGTAGTATCCCTTCAACGTAAAATGTTCAGCAGATCTAGTATCGGACTGATGTTCGTCAATAAGCAATCCATCAATTACCCACAGGAAACCGACTCGCTTAAAATGGAATACCCCGAATACAATCGAAATATCGGAGTCGAGTACAATTTGGCTTCTTCCGATAATTTATACAATGGAAAGATGTTTTTCCTTAAATCTTTCGCCCCTGATGATAACAATAGCGGTATCACGCAGGCGGCACATCTTGAATACAATAGTCGAAAATGGAGCTGGCGGGTACAGGAAGAATGGGTTGGCAAAGATTATACAGCAGAGGTCGGTTATGTTCCAAGAAACGGTTACATCAATCTTACCGGTTCGGCCGGCCATTTATTTTTTCCAAAAAAGGGAAGGATACTCAGTCATGGGCCCGAGTTGAACGGCATCTACTATTTTGATGAAAGCTTCAAACATACCGATCATACGGCCTATTTATTATATTCTTTTGCACTTCGCGACCGTAGTAATCTTAGTTTTTTTGTCTCGGATGATTATGTCGAATTGCTATCGCCATTTGATCCTACCGGGTTGCGAATGAACGAATTGCCCGTGGGTTCGAAACATGATTGGAATGCCTTTGGATGGATGTATGAATCGAAGCCGCAAAGCCTCTTTACCTATACCTTCGATGCCCGTTTCGGGGGATATTACGCCGATGGCAATCGCACCAGTCTGACCACGGAACTGGGTTATCGTTTTCAACCCTATGTCAGTTTGAGCGCCAATTTGAATTACAATCATATTAAGCTGCCTGACCCATGGAACACCAATGAATTTTGGCTGATCGGTTCAGAGATAGACATAACCTTTACCAATAAATTGTTTTTTGCCAATCTTTTTCAATACAACGAACAGTCGGGGAACTTCAACCTAAATTCTAGGCTGCAATGGCGTTATGCTCCGGCTTCCGACCTTTTCTTGGTGTATACCAATAATCAAATGATAGATCCTTTTACCCCAAGGGATTGGGCGTTGACCTTAAAGTTTACCTATTGGTTCAATAAATAAGCGTACTATTCAGGTAACATGAATTTTCAATATTGTACCGATTATGAGGGAATGAGCTTACAAGCGACGGATTTTCTGATTTCTGAACTAGAGAAAAAATCCGGACAATTATTATGTGTCGCTACCGGAAATTCGCCGCTCGGAGTATATCAGAAATTAAAGTCCGTAAAAAATGAACATCCAAAATGCTTTGAAAAACTAAGGATTCTTAAATTGGATGAGTGGGCCGGTTTAAAGATGAATGACCCAAGTTCATGCGAGTCTTATATCCGTAACAATATTCTAGAACCTTTAAAAATCCCTTTGGACCGTTATACTGGTTTTCAGAGCGATCCTGAAGATTTAAAAGCGGAATGTGACCGGGTACAAGCTGCAATCGGACACCAAGGCCCTATCAATCTCTGTATTTTAGGACTTGGAAAAAATGGGCATATCGGTTTTATAGAGCCTGCGGACCGTTTCATACCGCATTGCCATGTCGTAAAACTTTCTGAAACTTCCCGGGAGCATGTAATGGTCGATAATCTTGTAAAGAAGCCCGTCTATGGGCTAACATTAGGGATGAGGGATATACTCGCGTCAAAAAAAATCATATTGCTTGTTACCGGAACCGGTAAGGAATCCGTCGTGCAAGAGTTTTTAAAAGGCCATGTCAGCACTCGATTACCCGCTTCGTTCTTATGGCTCCACCCCAATGTGCAGTGCTATCTTGACAAATCAAGCTTTTCAGGAATCAAATAATTAAAGCGTTTTTTGAATAGTGAAGAAGACAAATTTTTGATAACTTGTAGGCATGACCCATGAGTTGAAAAATATAATAAATGCTTTCAGAATTGCCCAAGAAGAAGGCTTGAAGACCGTTTTGGCCACGGTCGTCGCATTGGATGGTTCGTCGTACCGTAAACCTGGTGTGCGCATGTTGATCCGTGAAGATGGTAAAATGGTCGGGGCAGTCAGTGGGGGTTGTGTCGAAAAAGAAGTATTACGTCAGGCACAATCCGTTTTTCAAGATGGCGTGGCCAAGGTCATGACCTATGATGGTAGGTATCGTTTAGGCTGTGAGGGAATCCTATATATACTTTTGGAGCCTTTTGACCCTTCCGAAGCGTTCATTAAAAACTTTGAATCGGCCTTAAAAAAGCGCATAAATTTCGAAGTGATGTCCTATTTCTTGTCTGAGGATATATCTAATCCTGATTTTGGCTCGGTATTTAAATTTGACGGACAGGCATTTTACTTGCGCGATGATTTTAAGGAAAATTCCACTTTGAAACTTTTCAAAGAGGAAATGCCTCCTCTTTTTAAATTAATGATCATCGGTTCCGAGCATGATGCCGTTCAGTTGTGCGGTTATGCCTCTTTGACCGGATGGGAAGTTACCATCGCGACCGTGGCCTCAGAGGAAAAAAACCTTTCGGATTTTCCGGGGGCCGTAGATTTCATTTCAGGTTTGCCTGAAGAACTCGATGTTAGCACTGTAGATAGTCAAACGGCGGTAATCTTGATGACGCACAGTTATGTAAAAGATTTGAAATATCTATTACGGCTCAAAAGCACGAATCCCGCTTATCTTGGCATTTTGGGGCCATCGGCGCGACGCGAAAAATTACTGAACGAATTTCTGGAACGATGCCCTGAAGTTTCGGATACTTTTTTTGATAGGATACACGGCCCATCGGGCCTCAACATCGGCGCGGAAACACCACAGGAAATTGCGATTTCAATCATTTCTGAAATCCTGTCGGTAATAAGGGGACAGGAACCCATGCCACTAAAGGATAAATCGGGGGCCATTCATAGTCCATGAAATCAAATGTTGCCATTCTCATTCTTGCCGCCGGTGAATCTTCCCGAATGGGTCGTCCGAAACAATTATTACGCTGGAAACATACCACATTGCTAGGGCACGCGATCGAAACGGCAAAAAAAACCGATTCGAAAGACGTTTTTGTAGTGTTGGGAGCCAATTCCGAAGAAATTCAAAATGTCATTTCAAATGTAGATATCCATATTCTTGAAAATAAAAATTGGAACATGGGAATGGGCGTTTCAGTAGCTACAGGGATTGCGTATTTATTGCAGGAGTATAAATCTTTGGATGGCGTATTGATCATGCTTTGTGACCAACCCTTCATCTCATCGGATTACTTAAACCGACTTCTCGGAACTTTTGAAGTGGGGGATTATGGAATCGTGGCGACCATGTACAACAAAAAGGCCGGCGTACCTGCGGTTTTTGACAAAAAATACTTTTCGATGCTATCAAAATTGAATGGAGATACCGGTGCCAGACATGTTTTGGACCAGTACGAGTCCGATACAATGGCCATAAATCCCGATGGCAAGGAACAAGATTTGGATACTCCGGAAGATTACAAAAAGCTATTTCAAGCCGATTGAGTTAGAATGTCGACTAGCATTTGGCCTTTTCGACCAATTTTAGAGAGTTTTTGGGAAATGGATATGGGAAATTTTGGTATTTTCAGCCAATACTTCAAAAGCAACCGCCTTATGCCCAAAAAATGTCTTTTCCTTTTATCGTTTGTAGGTTTAATTTCATGGACAATGGAATCCCAGGAAATGGGATTTGAGGAATACAATCCTATTTCCACTTTGGTCGTGCCGACAAACGAGGTAAAGAAAGCGAAATTCCCGTTTATCGATATCCATAGCCATCAAAGGGATATGTCTCCTGATGCTTTAAAACAAATGATCCAGGATATGGATGCGCTCAATGAGGGCCTAATGGTCAACCTGAGCGGTGGTTCGGGGGAAAGGGTCAAATCGATGATAACGAGTATCAACGCGAACTATCCGAATCGCTTTGCCGTTTTCGCCAATGTCGATTTTGATGGTGTGGGCGAGGCTGGTTGGGCGGAGAAAGCAGTAAAGCAGCTTGAAGAAGATGTAAAAGTAGGTGCCAAGGGCCTTAAAATCTATAAGAGCTTGGGACTACGCTATAAAGATATCGATGGCAAACGTTTGGCCATAGACGACACGCGATTAGATCCCATTTGGGCCAAATGCGGAGAATTGGGCATCCCTGTTTTAATCCATGCTGCCGACCCAAAGTCTTTTTGGGATCCTATGGACAGTAAGAACGAACGTTGGTTGGAACTAAAGACACATTCCCGCCGAAAGCGTTCGGATACTGACCCGGCACCGTGGCAACAGATAATAGATGAACAACATCGAATGTTCAAAAAACATCCGAATACGAATTTCATCAATGCGCACATGGGTTGGTATGCCAATAATCTGAAGAGGCTAGGGGAGTTGATGGATGAAATGCCCAATATGTACGTGGGTATCGGAGCGGTCATCGCCGAACTGGGCCGGCAACCTAAAAATGCCGGAAAGTTTTTTGAAAAATATCAAGATCGCATCCTTTTCGGAAAGGATAGTTGGAAGCCAGAAGAATTCCCGACATATTTCAGGGTACTGGAAACCGATGACGAATACTTTCCCTATTACAAAAAATACCATGCCTTTTGGTCGATGTACGGCTTGGGGCTTTCCGATGAAATACTGAAAAAAGTGTATTACAAGAATGCACTCAAGCTTTTGCCCAATATCGATAAAAGTATTTTCCCCACCGATTGATATTTCCGAAGGGTGTAATAACCTTAACTTTTTATACAACCGTCGAATCCGGGTTTTTGACGACACCTATTAAATCCATCAAAAAGCAATCTGGCGAACCAAACCCTATTTTTAGCTCTTCCAGTCTTTCTTGTTGTCCGTAGAATAAAAAATCTCTTGAAAATTGTGATTTTTAGAATCCGTTGGTTACTAATACCATAAACCAATCCGAATTATGGACAAGGAATCGGAATTCGTCCGAATCATAAAACAACATCAAGGGGTTATATTCAAGATAACCACTTTTTATACCTATAATAAAGTAGATCAACAAGACCTATATCAAGACATTGTATACCAACTCTGGAAATCGTTCGATTCTTTTCGAGGAGACGCCAAAATTAGCACTTGGATGTACCGTATCGCATTGAATACAGCACTTACCAAGCTTAAAAGAAGTAAAAAAAGAGGGTATTCGGTTTCGATGGACAAGGTAATAATTGAGGAGACCGGTAATTACGATGCTGAATTCGAAGAGCGCCTGAAAATGCTATATGAACAAATCGGCCAATTGAATGTTTTGGAAAAAGGAATCATGTTATTGCTCTTGGAAGGTAAAAAATACGAGGAAATAGCAGAAATAACAGGGCTTACACCGAGTAATGTTGGAACTCGGATCTCTCGAATAAAAGGAAAACTAAAATCACGCCTTAAAGCATGAAGCTATGGAAATAGAACAACTACAGGCCGCTTGGTCACAGATGAGCAATGAATTGGAACAACAAAAAAAACTAACTGATCAAATCATTATGGAAATGACGCAACAACGCTATTCGAACAAGTTCAGAACTATTTCATTTTATGAGACCATTGGGGCAGCAATCTGTTTTTTGAACGCCATTTATATTCTTGTCAATTTTTTTAAACTAGATACCTGGTATTTAATTACTTGCGGCATATTTACATTGGCGTTTCTGGTCGTGATGCCTATTCTTGTCTTGAGGTCATTAAAAAAAGTTAGGAATCTGAATATTTTGAACAGGACATATAAAGAAACGCTTATAGCCTATTCCAAAGAAAAGAAAGTCCTATTGAAACTTCAACAATTTGGAATCTACGCAAGTTTCGTCCTGATGTTTACTACCGCTGCTGTATTCTCAAAACTATTTAATAATAAGGATTTTTTTCTGGTTGACCGAAATGTTTGGTACTACGGGGGCATCGGGCTAGCCCTTATTTTCGTCTTTTTCTTTACCAAATGGGGGTATAAAAGCTATAAAAATATTACCGATTCGGCAGAGGAAATTCTAAAAGAATTGGAAGATTAGTATATGTTCATCGTTGTAACACCAATTGCTTATCCACGTAATCCAAAATCAACATCCAGTTCATTTTGAGAATAAGGGCGGCAGTAGGCACGTTATCGTCTTCGATTGCCGAAATAATACCATCATGCTGGTTGTCCGACTTATCGTAAATAGATTCGTCTGACATCAATGCCATTTCATAAAAGAAAATCCGGGTTTTCAAATCGGCCAATATTTGCTGTGCAAGAGCGTTTTCATAATGACGGGTAAGCAAGCGATGAAATTCAAGTTTTGCAGTAATTCGGCCCAAAGTGTCCTGAGCCGATTTGAACACCGACTGCGCCTCACGAAGTCCTTCAACACAAGTAGGAAAGAAGACCGAATTTTCAATGGCCATAACTTCAAGGTCCGCCACCAATTCGTAAAGATCCTTGGCTTCATGGCGATTGGGTTCAGCGATTATAAAACCCCGATTAGGTACGGCTTCTATAATACGTGATTGTTCCAACTGCGTCAGTGCCTCGCGTATTGGGGTAACACTTACGTCCAGTTGACGCGATAACGCCGCTAGATTGATTGTCTTGCCCCCCTTTAATTTACCGCTCATCATCTGTTGAAGCAGATGTTCGCGTACTTGGTCTCTCAAAATGGTTTTGCTGGCCATTGTCACAAAGATAATGAATCGTATACGATTTCTATAGAATTCTAACGCCATCGATTCGGTTTTATTAGATGTTTTGAAAGAAAAATGTCTTTCCCTACCTTTATGTTTATGTCATCTGCGGGATATTCCGGAACACCATTGGTGAAAAAATTGGGCATTAAAGAGGGATTTCATGTAATTTTCTCAAACGAACCCCATAACTATAGGCAATTACTGGTCGGTTGTCCTGAAGTTTATCCGATACTGGAAGAAAAACCGGAAACTGCCGACTTTATACACCTTTTTTGCACAGAAATGATTCAATTTCATGAAGATTCCCTTCGACTAAAACCATTACTCAAGAAAGATGGAATACTATGGGTCAGTTGGCCAAAGGGCAGTTCTACGATAAAAACCGACCTCTCACGGGATTACATACGCAGTTATCTTCTAAAGAATGGACTGGTAGATGTAAAAGTATGTGCAATTGATGATGATTGGAGCGGTCTTAAATTTGTCTACAGGTTAAAAGACCGTAAATAGTGTACAATATGATTTTTTAGGCGAAGTATTTGCATCAATGTGAATACAAAGTTATCTTTGATGGATTGCCCATTAAATATGGCGAATAGTATTTTGCCTTGTGGTAACTGTTATTGTTCCGCTGAATAAATTGCTTAGGTTTTCAATCTTAAAATTGTCCTTCTCCCGCACGTTAATTTAGTATTTCAATGGCAACCGCCCCAGAGGGCGTAGATCATAATTAAAAAATTTAAAGTAAATGGCGAGAGCACAAGAGACCTTTGGAAAAAAAGAACGCGAAAAAAAGCGCTTGAAAAAGCGGGAAGAGAAACAGAAAAGAAAAGAGGCCCGTAAAGCAAATGCCACGGGTGGGGGGTTAGAAAACATGTTGGTCTATGTTGACGAGAACGGTCATTTTACCGATACTCCTCCCGACCCCGCAAAAAAGGTAAAGGTCGATGCCGAAAGTATCGTTTTGGGAATCCCTAAAAAAGAGGAACAGGAGCCTGAAGATCCCGTTAGAAATGGCAAGGTTTCCTTTTTCGATCACTCGAAGGGATTTGGGTTTATCATTGATAACGAGAACTCGGAGAAATACTTCGTTCATGTTAGTGGTCTGATAGACGAGATAGAAGAAAACGATAAGGTTTCCTTTGAACTTGAAAAAGGCATGAAAGGCCTAAATGCAGTTCGGGTTAAAAAAACATAAAAAGGACAAACTTCATCGATAATACTATAGATGTTGTCCTAAAGTAACAATCCATAGTTTAACTTCTTCGAAAATCACGCTTATTTATTCGGCGTGATTTTTTATTTATCTTTAGAAAGTTTCGTCTGGTTTATACGACCCCATACTTACCCATGTTAATGTAAACTTTTGAAATTGCCCCTATCCGAGTTTAAGAAGGGATAAGGGTCAAGGTTTTCTGAAAAAGCACTCTATGTTGGGCAAAACTCGATTCTACAAAATTTTTGATTTGTTGGCCATCCTGATGGGAGTGGTTATTGGTTACGGACAAATACCTGCATGTACCGAATTGAATTTTCCTATCGATGGAGCTGTTGGCGTTTCGATAACTACTGATTTGGAATGGCAGCAAGTGATGGACGCTTCAGGTTATATTTTATCCGTCGGCACATCATCGGGAGGCACTGAAATTCTCAATGCTGTTGATGTCGGCGATGTCGACACGTATGATTTTGCAAACAACCTACCATCTTTTCAAATGATTTACGTTACAATAACCCCTTATGACGGTTCAGGCAATTTTGACAATTGTCCCGAAGAAGTCTTTACCACCGGTGGGGCCGTACCCCCCCTTTGTACCGAGATAATCAATCCGACCGATGGTGATGACTTGGTTTCCGTTACTGCAAATATTACTTGGATACGCGATTTTGGCGCATCGGGTTATCGCATGACCATACGTGAGAACGACCCAAATGGTATTATTGTGTTGAATAATGAGGATGTAGGGAACGGCACCAATTTTAAACCGCCTGATTTCAAACCTCGAACACTTTACTTTGTTACCATTGTACCCTATAATGATTTTGGGCCGGCAACTGGATGCAACCCGATTTCATTCACCACAGGTGATGGTCCGCCTTTGCCTTTTTGTACCGAACTCCTTTCACCCGAAGATGGCTCTGTAGATGTTCCTGTAGATGCAGATTTACAATGGGCTGCGGTAACCAATGTTGATGGGTATTTCATTTCACTTGGTACGACTCCCCGAGGTACGGATATCGTAAACCAAGAAGACGTTGGCAATGTTACGACCTATCAGTTATCGGAAAATCTACCTATAGGCCAACGCATTTATGCGTTTATAATTCCTTATGAGGGACAATTGCGCGCCGAGAACTGTATAGTTACATCTTTCACGGTCACGGGACCGTCATCGGACGATGTGAACGAAATTGTTCCGAATTTCTTCACGCCCAACAATGATAGCTTCAATGACGAATGGGTCGTACGATCTTCCCAAAATACCACTGTTCTGAACGTTTATATTTTTGATCGCTTTGGTAAGTTATTGAAACAATTGGCTCCCGACCAGTCATGGGACGGTACCGTAAATGGCCGTCAACTTCCACCGAATACCTATTGGTTCGCCATTGATGTATTGAATGCACCCCCTCTTCGAGGTTACTTTATGCTAAAACGTTGACCTACGAGTTTTTGTACTTCATTAGTTGTTTTGCCCGTTAAGGGCCAATGATTAGGTTGCTGACAACGTTATCTTTACGTTAAACCATGTTACCTACGTCGATCTGTACTCCGGTTCACACACTAAAAGTTCCCTTATTTACGTTAGTAGGCTGTAACCCACAAAATTTATGAATATGAAACAATTCAGCAGAATTGCGAAACTATCGGTTCTTTATGGTGCAACGGCCCTTTTCTTAATCGGCTGTAGCAAGGATGACAAAACCTATACGGAGGATCAAGAACTCTCAAATACCGAATTGAAAACCATTCTTGAAACCGATGATATTTCAAGTGTTGCCGACAATGTGCTTTCAGAGCTCTATATGGATAAGGACAATAGTGCAAAGTCAGGTAAGGTAGAGGAATGTTATTCGGCAGAATATTCCGATACCGGATTTACAGCGACTTTTGAAAATTGTAATTTAAATGGAACGGATAATGTCAATGGCACCTTGTCCGTCGTTTATGAAACATCAGAAGGGTCGGCGGCGTTTACGGCGACCTATACCGATTTTTATGTAGGAACGATCAAATTAAGCGGAACGAGAAGTTACGTTGTTACCAGCAATAATGAGGAAGGAAGCATCTCATTGGCAATAACAAGTAATATGACCGTTATCATGGAAGATGAATCGACCATTGTTGAAAGCGGCACAAGAACTTTTGGGCTTAATTTGGGCGATAGTTTTGAAACTACTACTTATACCATAGATGGTAATTGGACTTTGCAAGTTAACGGCAATACTTATAAAGTGGCCGTTGGTTCTACATTGACCGGTAATTGGGCGTGTTCCTATATCAATGAAGGCAATATGACCGTCGAGAAGAACGGTTTGATCGTAACCGTTGATTTTGGTGATGGAACTTGTGATGATATGGCTCTTTTGACTTATCCCAACGGAGCCACCGAAGAGATTTCACTAAAAGACTAGCATTTTAAATAGCTTAAGCGAAAGCCCCATCCGTTTACGGTGGGGCTTTTTCTTTGGTTTCCATTTGATAAACAAAATAGTTAAGAAAAAGAACGGGTCGCAAGCGTAAATCTGTGTATTTTTAAAGGATACCAACAAACTTTAAAATTTACCGGTTTATGAAAAATGTGGCTAAAACCTGTATTGGTCTTTTGTTTTTATTTGTCATTGTCCCTAATGTCGAGGGTCAAGAAGATGTTTTAAAACAACTTCAGGAAATTGCGGTCGTGGACCAGAAAGTAATGATGCCCATGCGCGATGGCATTCGTTTGGCCACCGATATCTATCGGCCCAAAGCACCTGGCAAATATCCGATTATATTTTCAAGGACTCCATATAATTTCAATTCATGGGGAGATGGTGAACAAAGAACAAGGACCGCACAACGAGCTTATGAAGCGGTAAAAAGAGGTTATGCCTATGTTGTACAGAATGAGAGGGGACGCTATTATTCGGAAGGGGAGTGGGATATTTTAGGCATGCCCCTGACCGATGGTTACGATGCCTTTAGTTGGATGAAAGATCAACCATGGTCCAATGGCAAAATAGGTACTTTGGGGTGTTCGTCGACCGCAGAATGGCAGATGGCAGTGGCGGCTCTTGACCATCCTTCGCATGCGGCCATGGTACCACAGGGGTTTGGAGCCGGAGTAGGACGGGTCGGGGATTATTTTGAACAAGGCAACTGGTATCGGGGAGGGGCGGAACAGATGTTATTTTTTGCATGGTTGTATGGGGTTGAACATGACAAATTTAAACCGAGGATTCCCGAAGGTGCGACCCAGGAAGATTTGATCCGTATATCGCGTTTCTATGATCTTGCCCCTGAAAATCCCCCGGTTGACATGAAAGAAGCTCTGGCACATCTTCCTATTCAGGATATTCTCAAGAATATAAATGGCAAGCGGGAAATTTTCGATAAAATGGTACGCAGAACACCAAATCATCAAGATTGGTACAAGGGCGGACTTTACCATGACAATATGGATTTTGGAGTGCCAAGTTTTTGGTTCGCCTCCTGGTACGATGTTTCTATTAGTCCGAATCTAGCCCTGTTCAACCACGTTCGTTCGAACGCAAAGAATCCCGAAGTACGTGATAACCAATATTTGGTTATCGCACCAACTTTACATTGCGCATATACCCGGGCTACCGAAAAAACGATAGTGGGAGAACGTAACGTCGGGGATGCCAGACTGAACTACGATGAACAGATCTATGACTGGTTCGATCTATGGCTCAAAGATGAAAAAAACAATTTTAAGAAGAATACCCCAAGGGTTCAGTATTATACCATGGGGAGCAATAAATGGCAAGCGTCGGAAACTTGGCCCCCTGCAACTGCGAAACTGACCACCTACTACTTGAATAGTGAAGAGGGCGCCAACAGTCTTTTTGGCGATGGTATCTTGTCAACCGATAAACCTGCCGAGAGCGAGTCATATGATGCCTTTGTCTACGACCCGATGAATCCTGTGAATTCATATGGCGGAAACGTGTGCTGTACGGGCAATGCCGTAAAAGGAGGTGCTTTTGACCAACGTGTAATGGAAACCCGGAACGACATTTTGGTATTTACAACGGAGCCTTTAGAAGAAGGTACGGAGATTTCCGGGTTTATCGAATCGATACTTTATGTGTCTTCCGATGCCAAGGATACCGACTTTACCATCAAATTGATCGATGTTTATCCCGATGGAAGGGCATACAATTTAGATGAAACGATTCAAAGGGCACGTTATCGTGAAGGATACGATAAAGAAGTCTTTATGAAAAAAGGAAAGGTCTACAAAATTGACCTGACGCCAATGTCGACAAGCAACTATTTTGAAAAGGGACATCGTATTAGAGTAGAAATTTCAAGTAGTAATTTTCCACGTTTTGCCCGAAATCTAAATACTGGGGGTAAGAATTATGATGAAAAAGATGGCGTTGTGGCCCATAACCGGGTATATCACTCAAAAAAGTATCCCTCACAGATTCGGTTACCGATCGTCAGGTAAGCTTGGCACAAGAATTGTGGTTCCTAAATAAAAAATGTGATGGGAAATTTTAAACTATTCGTGTTGTTGTTTTTGGCGACCTATTCTGTTTTCGGCCAGACAAAAGCAGAGAAGAAAGAAGCACAATACGCTGAAATCAAAGAATTGATAGCTTCAGGTGAGTTTGTTTTTGTAGCGGATCGGGCCATTCCCAGAGGAGGTTCCAGTATAAGCTTAGTAACCAACCCCAATTATCTCAAGGTCGTCAACGATTCGACTACGGCCTATATGCCTTTCTTTGGAGAGCGGTTCGCTGGTGGTGGTTTCGGAGAACCAGGGGCAATTGCCTTCGAAACCAAAATTGAGGATCAAATGGTTAAATATGATGACAAGAAAGACAAGATTACCATTAAATTCAGTGCCAAAAACAACTATGATCGCTTTGGGTTGGTCTTGGAAATAGGTCGCTCGGGTTGGGCCAATTTACTTATTAGAAGTATTGATAGAAGTACAATAAGTTATTACGGCCGAGTTATGCCCCTGGAAAGTAATCTTGCTAGCCCTTAATGGTCAATCGACTATTCTTTGTCCAAAACTTCCAATAAGGCTGCATAGTTTGTAATTCTCGTAAAGAGTTTGCCCCCGACATTCAAGATCGGTGTAGTCAGCGAATCAATGGGATTCGTGCTTCCCAAGGCACCTTGAAGTTGTGACTGCATATCGGGCCTGGCTTCCAATTTATGTTGCGTAAAAAGGTATTTTCCATTTTGGAGCGGGGTTATCAAACTGTCGCAAGAAGTACAGTTTTTAGGCAAATAAACAATAATAGACTTCTTAGGTTTTATTTTTACCTTTTCAAACTCCTTTTTTAAGGCGCGGTTCGAGAGACTATCATTTACTTCAAGGTCATAAGAATATGATGGTTTCTTACCACGAACCAGTACTATTGTTTTCAAATGTACTTTTGACGTCGCAGGAACCCGAATTGGTCTTGGGCGGGCCCTACTTTGTCTAAAGTTACTTCCTGTAATCGTAATCGTTACATCGAAATCCTGGTCGTTTTCGTTAATGGCATAAAAAGCCAATCGATTCGGTATTTCTTCAGTGACCACTTTTATAGGTCTTTCCTGTCCTGAGACCGGTATTGCCAAAAGCAGGAACAGTAATGGTAAATATATTTTCATCCCCCTAAATTAAATGTGCCAAATTAATCACATTAATCTGTACACATTGTGTGTTATCGATTCCTCAAGATATAAAAATAATCAAGTACTGTTCAATTCTTATAGGCAATTTGGGTCTGATGGATCTTTTTATCCATAAACTACATTTTTCATGTCGATACGCTCTTTAAATTGAAGGTTATTCTTAATATTGACTTGGAATAACCGACCTTCTAGATTAGTATGGACCGACCCAAAAACCCGACTTTGATAATATTGGCTTTCTTCGCCATTTATGTAATTTGGGGTTCTACTTATTTGCTCAATAAAATAGCCGTTACGGAGCTGCCCGCTTTTATGTTGGCGGGATTACGATTTGTAATCGCCGGAATTCTTATCCTCATTATCGCCAAGATAATGCGACTTGATATACTGATCAGCTGGCGGCAATTTTTCAACACGATAATTGCCGGGTTTTTGTTCCTCAGTTTTGGTAATGGAGTAGTGGTCTGGGCCTTGAAGTTTGTTGATAGTGGTTTCGCCGCTTTAGAAATTTCCGCCCAGCCGCTATTAATATTACTGCTTATGAGAGTACTGCAGGGCAAAAAAATTCAATTGATGTCGGTGGTAGGGGTCATATTGGGTTTCATAGGAATTTATCTATTGGTCAGTCAAAAAGAAATAATTCGCCAGGAAGGCTCGGTTTTGGGGATGTTTCTGATTTTTCTGGCGATGTTAAGTTGGGGTTATGGCAGTTTGTTCGTGTCAAGGGCCGATCTACCCAAAAACTATCTGATCAATACAGGTTATCAAATGCTTACCGGAGGAGGTTTGATGCTACTATTCAGTCCCATCATTGGGGAAAAATGGACATCTCCTGTATCTTGGAGTGCCGAAGTACAGTTGTCAATGCTGTTATTAATCTTGTTTGGTAGTATTGTGGCCTTTACGGCCTTCAATTATCTGCTACAGGTAGTATCTCCCGAAAAAGTAGCTACATCGACTTATGTAAATCCGATCATTGCACTTATTCTAGGATGGTATTTTCTCGACGAACAAATCACATTGCAATCCATTATCGCGGCAGTCGTTTTATTAACTGGGGTCTATTTTATAAACACAAGAAAAAAATTAGTACTTTTTTCAAGATTTTCCGGCAAAATATCCGGAAAATAGACTACCCACCCCGTAATACTTAAAAATTGTACCAAATGAAAAACACAGCTTTATTGACAATATTCATTTTAATGATTATGGGATGTAAGTCCCAAACCACTGTTTCACTCTTTAACGGAAAAGACTTGGATGGATGGCATATCGATGTACCAAAAATGGACAGTATTCCCAATGCGAAAAATCCTTTTGTTGTCAGAAACGGTATGTTGGTGAGCCTCGGCACCCCACAGGGACATGTTATTACCGACAAGGTATATCGTGATTTTCGACTACAAATCGAATACCGCTTCGCCGGAGAGCCCGGTAATTGTGGCGCCCTTGTTTTCGCATCGACCCCAAGATCTTTGTATAAAATGTTTCCCAAATCAATAGAAGTGCAAATGATGCATGAAAATGCCGGCGATTTTTGGTGTATTGTTGAAGATATAGCAGTCGATAATATGATCGAAAGAAGAGGGCCAAAAGGGGAGTGGGGAATTACGGAAGGCAAAAAAAGAAGGATATTGAACCTTACCGATGACTCTGAAAACCCGGTGGGGGAGTGGAATTATATGACTATCGAATGTTTGAACAATGAGGTTAAGGTTTGGTTAAACGGTGATTTGGTGAATCATGGCTACAATGCCACTGCAAGTGAAGGACAAATTGCTCTGCAGGCCGAAGGCTCGGAAGTCGAATTTCGAAAGGTCGCACTTACTCCTATTAGTACTTTGAGTGATTCGGAACCTAAGTGAGATGCATGGTTCAAAAAAGAGGGGGCGTTATCTTGAGATAACGCCCCCTCTTTTAATTCAATTACTGGCCAGTATCGACTAACGGTTAAAATTTCTAGATTGTGACCATAATGCCCTTTTGCTGTTGCTTAAGGTAGAAAAATACTGCCCGGTTCTTGATTCTGTTGCTGTTTTTGTGAATGATGCTTTCATGACTTTTGTTTTTTTTAATTGATGATAATATCGGGGTTAGCGATTAAAATTTCTGAACTGCGACCATTGAGCTCTTTTACTGTTGCTCAAAGTAGAAAAATACTGTCCGGTTCTTGATTCTGTTGCTGTTTTTGTGATTGAAGCTTTCATAATTTTTAGTTTTTAAGATTGTTGTTAATTCCTTTGTTTTTGTTTTTTTGGCTGTACCAATGATCTGTTGCCCAGCCAAGGTCCATTGTATAATATATCTTAGGACGTAATTGATGTTGATATAAAGTTTCCATGATGTTTTGTTTTTGATTGACTTACAACTAGAAGACGACGGAAGAATAATTTTGTTACAGTACTATGTTATAAAAGGTACTATATTAATTAAATTTTAACATATTCAAATAAAGAATATTTATTTATATAACTGATTATCAATTACTTATTGTTTTTTACTTTTTTAACGTTCTTTTCTTGATTTTGTCCTTATCTTAGAAAAATGAGATCAATACACTTACTTTTGTCGTTCATATTTCTACTCGTCGGAGTAGTTCACAGTATGGCCCAATACAGTGAATCGGATTGGAAAGACCGCGACACATGGATGAAAGTGCCACAACTTTTTGACTTGGCCGGGGTAGAAGTAGGAGATACCGTTGCGGATATTGGGTGTCATGAAGGATATTTAAGCTTTCATCTCTCGAGTGCTGTTGGAAAAGAAGGTAAAGTATATGCCGTTGATGTTCAGGAATACCGTCTTGATAAACTAAAGGAGCATATAGAAGACCGGAATACGACCAATATGAAGGTTGTTTTAGGCGATTATGACAATCCAAAACTTCCAGAGGCTGCGTTTGATGTCATATTTGTCGTGGACACCTATCATGAAATGGATGATTATATGAAAATCCTATCCCATATCAAAAAGGCCTTGAAACCTGATGGTCGCATTCTCGTTCTTGAAAAGCTTAAAGATCCCCATAGGGGCAAAAGCAGGGAAGCTCAGGCAAGTGCCCATACCTTGGCGACCAAATATGTGAAGAAAGAATTACGGGAAGCAGGTTTTACAATTTTAAAGGAAGTCCCGGATTTTGGAATCTGGAACCATGAATCGGAGAAACAAATGTGGATTTTGGTTGCCGAACAGGCACCTATAGAGTAGGTAGAAAAAAGACTTTAATCGAAAACGTGCCAATACTCCTTTATTTTTTTTCTTAAAAAAGCAATACTCCTTTCCAACTGCTTCATTCCGTCGACGCCGTCTTCAATGCTGATCCACCCATCAAAACCGACACGGCTCAATTCTTTGAAAATTGCATCGTAATCATTGAGACCTTTTCCGATTTCACCGTGGCTCAATCTTTTTGCATACCCCAAAGAACCACCTTCTTCCTTTCGTAGGTCTTCGATGGTTCCTTCGGTCAGGTAACGATCGCTCGCATGCATGGTAACAACACGATCCGACACACGGTACAAAAGTTCCAAAGGGTCTTCCCCGGCCAAAAAGGTATTGCTAGGATCGTAGTTGACGCCAAAATTTTGGTGTTCTATACTATCGACCAACTGACAAAAAACATCCATTTTTTGCGCGAATTCGGGATATTCCCAAAAATCGTCCTTATAGTGATTCTCAAGAATCAATGTAATTCCATAATGTTCGGCCAAGGGTAGGCACGCTTCGATACATTCTTTCGCCAAACCGACTCCTTCATCAATCGTTAGCTCCGGACGCCGTTGGCCGGATAGCACCCTACAATATTTTCCGCCAAGAACATGGGTCATCTCGATCCAATTCTTTTGTTTTTGAATTTCCTTTTCCCTGAAAGATGCTTCCGGATGCGTAAAATCGGGCGAACAACACAACATTGGAATCGTCTTATTGTACGATTCGACTTCCTTTCGAAAACGATTCCAATTCGATTTATCCGCCATTTCCAAAAAACCGGCATACCATTCCAAACCCTGGACATTCAACTTACCGGCCAGATCGATCCATTCGGAAACCTGCATGGTTCCGTCCTTACAAAGTTCCTGCATGAACGCTTTTGGAAATACAGCTAGTCTTGGCAAAATATTGTGGTTTTGATTAAGGATTATTATTTTTTAGGAGGATTCCGCCCTATCATGGGGAACTGTTCCACCTCGATTACCTGTCCGCTTATAGGCCCTGACTCGTCCGCCATCAAATAAATGGCCGCTGTCGCCAGCTCTTCAGGTTTAAACAGCCGTTTTGCCGGTGCAAAGACATCGGGAAGTTTTTTATACCAATCTTCTGGCATACCTTGTTCGTGTTGGTTTATGAGTTCGTGCTCGGTCAAGATCCACCCAGGATTAATTTGGTTCACCCGAACACCATGCTCACGAAAAAGACTATCGCCCAAATTCCGGCTCATGGTCATCAATGCGCCTTTTGATATACTGTAGGCCAATAAATTGGGTTCCCCGCTCCATGAATTTATGGATCCGATATTGACCACACAGCCCTTAGTCTTTATCAAATAGGGGAGTGCGGCCTGAATAATTGCAAAAGGAGCTATAGTGTTTACCGCCAACATACGCTCCAAATAGGGTACCGTAGTGGTTTTCATGTTCGATGAAGCGACGATTGCCGCATTGTTTACCACGGCATCGAGTTTGCCGAATACGTCGATCGCTTTTTGAACCAACTGCTCGGGTGCATTGGATTCTGTAATATCAACGGTATGGTGTATCGTATTTGGAGCCCCCAGTTCTTCAAGCAAAGGTTTTGACAGTTCTTCGCGCAATCCGTTAAGCACCACTTTGGCCCCTTCCGCGACACATCGTCTTGCGATGGCCCGGCCGATACCGGTATAGCTTCCGGTAATCAGAACAACCTTATCTTTTAAACGCATTTTTAAACTGGTTTTAAAACACTTTTCACGACTTTGCCCGAGTGCATTTGTTCAAAGGCTTCATGCCAATCCGTAAGGCTCCAAACACCTCCGATAATAGGCCTGACATCCAAACTTCCTGAAGATAATAATGAAATCACCTTTTCCCAAATGGGCCAATAATGGCTAAAACTGCCCTGTAGACGTACATTTTTTTGTACTAGCGGGTCGAGAGAAAAATCCAAAGGTTTCGGTCCCCATCCTACTTTTGTAATCTGTCCATTGGGTCTTACCATATGTAAGGCCATTTTCAAGGTAGCACTTACGCCGGCCGCATCGATTACGCAATCTACGCCCAGACCGTCATGTTTCATTGCCCATTCCGAAGCATCACCGATTACGGTTTCACAGCCGTATTGTTTGGCGATTTCCAAGCGGATCTTATCGGTTTCCAACCCAACAATGGCTACTTCCGCTCCACATAGTCGGGCAATGGCTGCACAAAGTATGCCTATTGTACCAGGACCAATAACGAGCACCCTGTCACCTGGATTGATGTTCGAGTTCTTGACAACGGCATTATAGGCCACGGAACAAGGTTCTGTCAGACAAGCTTGTTCAAAAGAAAGGTTTTTGGGCACGGCATGAAGGCATCTTGCAGGCACTTTTACAAAACGGGTCATGGCCCCGTTCACCCCATAGCCAAAGCCTTTACGTGTCGGATCCAAATTGTAAAGCCCTTGTCGCGACATGGGGTTGTTCATATCGATTACCGCAGCAGTCTCGCTGACTACCCTGTCTCCCTCGTTCCAACCTTTTACCCGTTTTCCTAGCTCGACGATATGACCCCCGAATTCGTGCCCGAGCACTATTGGATAATTAACGGGCCAACTATGGTCGCATGTCCATTGGTGCAGGTCGCTACCACAAACACCGACATTGGCGACCTCAAGCAAAATATCGTCTTCGCCGATATCGGGTCTTGGTATTTCCCGAATTTCTACGCTTCCCTTTTTTGGGGCAAAATTGACTACTGCTATGGACTTCATTTAGTTGATTTTAAATATCGGAATAGGCATGAATCTTCTGACAGATCAATCGCAACGAACTTTCGAGGTCACCGTCAGCGGTACGAAAAGCATCCGCATCTATGGTAAGGGGAGCTCCTAATACAACCAAGGGCGCACCATATTCAGGGCAACGAATGGCTTGTTCCAAAGACAGACCTCCCACAGCCTGGACAGGAATATCGACTGCCTCCACGATTTCCTTCAATTGATCCAACGGACTCGGCATCCGATTTCCTTGTGCCGCGATACCCCGCCGCTCATCATATCCGATATGGTGGACAATGAAATCACATCCGAATTTTTCGAGCATCTTGGCACCGTCTATCATGTTCGGGCAACCTAAATTGTCGCCCATCACCTTGACATCGAAATCTTTTCCCGCTTGTACTACGACCTTTATAGTCTCTTCATGGGCCCTGGCCATGACCACAACATGAGTGGCACCTGCCTTGGCCATCATTTCCACTTCCAAATAACCGCCATCCATGGTCTTCAAATCTGCGACAATGGGTGTCTTTGGGAAAGCTTCACGTAATTTTCGAACACCGTGAAGTCCTTCGGCCAAGATTAGAGGCGTACCGGCTTCTAACCAGTCAACACCTGCTCGAAGGGCCATTTCAGCAGTTTCAAGAGCTTCATCGATATTGGTAAGGTCTAGGGAAATCTGTACGATTGGATTCATTTGATAAATATAGCCATTTTGTACAATGGAAACCGAAGGGGACACATCGTATTTTAGTAACTTTAAAGCACAATAATCCATTTCAAATCATGCAAATTCGAAAGTTAGGCTACAGCGACTTGAAACTCACGACCTTAGGCCTTGGAACTTGGGCAATGGGAGGGGGCGATTGGAAGTTCGGTTGGGGCCCTCAAAATGATCAAGCCTCCATAAACGCTATCCATGCCGGACTAGACCAAGGTATCAATTGGATCGATACCGCTGCAATTTATGGGCACGGAAAGTCTGAAGAGATTGTAGCCAAAGCTATAAACGGAATTAGGGATTCAGTCATCATTGCCACCAAATGTGGCCGTATTTGGGAAGGCAATAGCAAAGAAATAGGAAAATCCTTAAAAGCGGACAGTATCCGTAGAGAAGTGGAAGCGAGCCTCAAAAGGTTGAATATCGATGTCATCGACCTATATCAAATTCATTGGCCCGAACCCGATGCGGAAATCGAGGAAGGGTGGCACACAATTTCGAATCTTATTAAAGAAGGGAAAATTCGTTACGGTGGAGTCTCGAATTTCAACCTAGATCAGTTGAAAAGGGTCCAGGCCATTCATCCTATAGCCTCATTGCAACCCCCGTACAATATGTTGCGACGTGAAATCGAAACCGATATTATCGATTATTGTCGAACGAATCAAATCGGTATTGTTGCTTATAGCCCGATGCAGGCAGGTCTGTTGACCGGTAAATTTACCGAAGAAAGGGCCAAAAGCCTGCCCGATTCCGATTGGCGAAGTAGACATCCGTTTTTCAACGGGCGCCAATTGGAAATCAATCTTCAAATGGTCGAAGAGCTGCGCGAAATAGCCAATGCGGCAGATATTTCACTGGCACAACTTTCATTGGCCTGGGTACTTCGTCATAAAGAAATGACTTCGGCCATAGTCGGGGCCAGAAATCCAACGCAAATAGAGGAGACGGCCAAGGCAGCCTCCATAGAGCTAGTTCCCCAACAAATAGACCGAATAGAGAAAATATTGGGAAGAAGGGAAAAACTATTGGCCGACGACCAATGACGCAGTATGGCTGCGAAAAGGTCAAAGTTTCTAGTTATTCTTTATATTTAAGGAAAATAAGATTTCGTCCCATCTTTATAGCAGTAATCATCCGAGGAATTAAATATTAAGTACATGAAGAGTATCAAAAAAAATGAGGAAGCCAATTCCGGTAGAAGGGATTTCTTAAAAAAATCAAGTATGGCTATAGTAGGGGGATCGTTGGTATATCCTTCTCCTATTTTTGCAACAAGTGGTCCATCCGTTGACAACGTGCTGAAAGTGGGTCTTATCGGCTGTGGAGGCCGTGGTACCGGAGCGGCATCACAAGCTTTGATGGCGGACCCCAATGTTATTTTGACTGCCATGGGCGATATTTTTGAAGACCGCCTGGAAAGTTCGCTTATGGAACTCAACAAGATCAAACCTGAACAAATAAAATTGGAGGCTGCCAATAAGTTCATTGGTTTTGATGCCTATAAAAAAGTGATTGATTCAGGTGTCGACATTGTACTCTTGACTACGCCACCGGCATTTCGTCCAGACCATATTACCAAAGCAATAGAGGCGGGCAAGCACGTTTTTTGCGAAAAACCGGTTGCGGTTGATATGCCCGGCGTACGAAAAGTGATTGCGGCCGCCAAGGCCGCCAAAAACAAAAATCTGAACATTGTTTCGGGCTTCTGTTTTAGATATGACAACGCAAAGCGTGCACTTTTCGGGAAAGTATTGAATGGCGATGTAGGTGATATCAGATCGATTTCGACTTTTCGCTACGGGTGGGGAGCCTGGTATAAGGAGCGCCAACCCGATTGGACCGATATGACCTATAAAATGCGCAACTGGTACTATTACAATTGGCTCTCCGGTGATTTCAATGTCGAGCAGGCCATACATAGTATTGATATGATGTCTTGGGCCATGGGCGATGTCATGCCGATAAAAGCCATAGGTTCTGGAGGGCGACAAGAACGCACCGACAAAAAATATGGTAATATCTATGATCATTTTGCCGTAGAATTTGAATATGCGAACGGTGCCAAAGGATATCATTTTACAAGGCAGCAAAACGATACTGCCCGTAGAAACAGTGTCGATATTTTTGGCAGCGATGGCAACGCGATGATTCAAGTGGGAAGACAGTATGAGTTAAAAGGGAAGGAAAATTGGAACTATCGGGGCGAGAAGAACAATATGTACCAAACCCAACATGATGAACTTGTTGCCGCCATTAGAAATGGCAAGGCCATTAATGATGGTGATTTTATGGCGAAAAGTACCTTATTGGCTATTTGGGGACGTATGGCAGGTTATACCGGACAGGAAATCACCTACGCTCAAGCCTTTAATTCGACCGAATCTTTGGGGCCAGAGATCGATCAATATGCATGGGACTTTGAATGGCCTACACCTCCAATTGCCATACCGGGCAAGACCGAGTTAATATAAACTACCTAAACCGACAATGATAAAACCATACTTCTTTATAGCTTTATTATGCTGCGCTCAAGTTTCAATTGGTCAGAACGAACCTATTTCTTTTGGTTCGGAAACCTCGTTGAGCAACTTAACGAACAAAGATGACAGCGAAAAACCGATTCAATGGGTAAACGTCAATACAGATCCTGACACATGGCGTACCGAGGATGAACTTTTGATCTGTAAAGGTCTTCCAATCGGGGTAATGCGATCTGAAAAGCAATATGAAAACTTCATTCTTCAAGTTGAGTGGAGGCATATGGAAGCCGGCGGTAATTCCGGTGTATTTGTATGGAGTGATGCGAATCCTGATCCTAAATCGCGCTTACCGGGTGGTGTCGAGGTTCAGATGTTGGAACTCGATTGGGTCAATTTGAATATGCGCGACGGAAAAAAGCCGCCCATTGCCTATGTACATGGTGAACTGTTTGGTGTTGGCGGTGTAAAGACTATACCTGACAACCCCAGGGGAGAACGGAGTAAGTCGGTCGAAAATCGGGCAAAAGGCAAAGGCGAATGGAATTCTTATACCGTAATTTGTGTTGATGGTACGATCAAGCTTTCAGTAAATGGGAAGTTTGTCAATGGTATAAGTCAATCGACCATCAAGAAAGGATATCTATGTTTGGAATCGGAAGGTGCCGAGATCCACTTTAGAAATTTCAGGTTGATCGAATTGGAATCCGGGGTCACCACAAAAGCCCAAACGGTCAAAGAATTGACTTCCAAACCATAATGGCCTTCAAATTAGACTTATGTTGTTTTTCCCTTAAAATCCAAATTCTATCTTCAGCAAGCTTTGTAAATGGACTCTTATCCAAAGAAAGTTTATCTCAATGGAACAATCGTAGATTACAAAAACGCCCAGATTTCAGTCTTCGACAGAGGTTTTATTTTCGGGGACGGCATCTACGAGGTAATGGTCCAAATAAACGGATGTTTCTTTTATGAAGCGGCACACCTTGCGCGTCTTGATACATGCTTGAAAAAAATAAATATTGAATTCGAGGTTGAACGTTTGAAAAATGAAATTCCGAGATTGCTCGAAGCTTCAGAGCTGACCGACAAAGATTGTCTATTGTATATTCAGGTGACAAGGGGCGTAGCACCAAGACAGCATTCCTTTCCAAAAAATAGCGAACCCACGATAATGATGTATGCGCAGTCCAAGAAATTGCCCGACATCAATACGGTAAACGCTTCGGTACTGACATTAGAGGACTTCCGGTGGTCGCGCTGTGATATTAAGATGACTTCTTTGTTGGGCAATGTTATGGCCAATGAACGGGCGATGCAAAATGATTGCTATGAGGCGTTGTTGGTAAGGAACGGTATAATCACGGAGGCTTCGCATTGCAATGTCTTCTTTGTAAAGGATGAAGTCATTTATACCCATCCGGCAAATGAATTCATACTGGATGGCATTACCCGCCAAATCGTTTTGGAACTATGTCGCACGTTGAATCTGGAAGTAAGGGAAGAGGGTATTCCCCTGAATCGTATCAGCGAAATGGATGAAGCGTTTTTGACCGGTACCAGCACACAGATTGCATCGATTCGCCAGATTGACAATCATTCCTTCTATGATGGCTCAAACATAGGGGAACTTACGAGGAAACTCCAAACGGAGTTTTTCAAACTGAAAAACTTGGCCAACAAAGTGCCTAAACTATACTAGGCCTTATTTCAGAGGAGCGTTCAACTTGGCCTGTACAATTCACTACAGGGAAAGGCCAACTCATTACATTTTATTTTTTAAGAAATGATATGTGTACCATCTTTGCCCCATCATCAATCAAAAAACGAACAATCATGATCAATTTTTCAAAACTCCTTTTAGGAATGTTTTTAAAACTCTTATTACTTTTTATCAGTTTGGGTACGGTACAAGCGGAAGCCCAAAACCGTAATTCTGTCAGTGTAAACTCGAACAATGGGAAAACGACCATATCTATTGAAAATGGTAAAAAGAACAGTTTCTCCTTGGAGTACGAGGGCGAGATTACCCTGGCCGACGATGACAAGGATATTACAGGAATATCTAGGGGCGGTTATGTCGAAATCAAGAAATCGGCCTTCGGAAATCGAAGGCGTATCTTTATGGAGCCGAGCACCAACGGACAGCTTATTAAAAAGTACTATGTTGGCAGTTCCGAGGAAAACTTCGAATCGGAAGGAAAAAAATGGCTTGCCGAAATTCTCCCAGAAGTAGTACGATCCTCAACTTTGGGTGCCGAGCAACGTGTCGATCGCTTTTATAAAAAAGGAGGAACCTATGCCGTGGTACAGGAAGTCAAACAAATGGAAAGCGATTTCGTTCAGGCGGTCTATCTAAAGCTTTTGCTCGACAAAAACCCTAAAACTAGTGATCTTCCCTCTATTTTAAAGGTAGTTGGTGAAGATATTCAATCCGATCATCATAAGGCCCAGGTCTTGAAGTATAAGACCAAGGCGTTTTTAGCTTCCGATGCCTCTACGACTGCCTATATCAAAGCGGCGGGGCGTATAAATTCAGACCATCACAAAGCCGATGTACTCAAGACCTCGATTCGTGATGGTAATATTTCCGCATCGCAGATGAAATCACTCTTTGCGATTACGGAGGACATCAATTCCGATCACCACAAAGCCGATGTACTGCTGACCGTATTGAAAAGCAGGTCTTTGACCAACGACAACGTCGATTTATTGGTCGCTACCTCACGTAATATCAATTCAGATCATCATAAAGCAACGGTATTACGGGCTGCACTCGACGCTCCAGGACTTTCTGAAAGCGGTTACCACAACGTGCTGCAATCCATGTCAAATATTAATTCCGACCACCATTCCGCAAGTGTGCTAACTGATTTGTTGGACAAAAAACTCGATAAGACTTCCTTGACGGAACTATTGGAATTGGCCGATCAAAATATCAACTCGGATCATCATAAGGCACGGGTACTCGAAAAGGTAATCCAAAAACAATCTTTGGACGGTGCGAATCTAGACGTACTGCTCACCGCTTTGAAGCGCATGAGTTCAGACGCGCACCAAGCGAACGTATTCAAGCAATTGGCAAATGAAAGCTTTAACGCCGACCAACTCGCGAAGATATTGGACGCCACCAAAAGCATGAGCTCCGATTATCATCAAGCTTCCGCTTTATTGGCCTTTGCCCCTGCGGTCAAGGCGAAGGGCAATGCTGCGAAGGAAGCTTATAGAAATGCCTGTCGCAGCATTTCATCGGAAACGCATTATGGAAAGGCCTTGCGGGGCATCGAATAATCCAACCTTTCAGCATAGCCACCAAAATACTCGTATTGCTTAGTGTAATATTGAGTATTTTGGTAAAATGAAATGGCTATCGGAAAATCTGCTATACCGACCAAATGTGAGAACACATCTGAGCCTCTTTTTCATAGGTTTTTTACTTGGAGTTTTGACCTATGGCTTTGTTCATTTCAACGGGTTCCAGAACATAACGGAATCTATATTGAGTGGGCTTTTGGGCATCCTCTTGGCGTATTTCGTTCATTTTAGCAACAAGTACCTGAGCATGGTGGTTCCCTGGAAAAAACAGCCTGGGTTACGCCTATTGGCCGGTATTTCGCTTCACATGATTATGGGCCTGCTACTGGTTTTCGGAATGCTGTGGGGCTATCATCGGTCACTTGGCCAACCCCACCTCTTTGTAGAAGACCCTAATGATGTATTGATCAAAATCGGAATCCTCCTTTTCTGTACCGTTTTAATCTATGACATCATTTATTTTGCGTTCTATTCCTATTTTGAATATTCGAAAGGACAGGTGATGCAAGTGAAGTTGCAACGAAAGCAGGCGCAGTTACAGCTTAGTGCCTTAAAATCCCAGTTGAGCCCCCATTTTCTTTTTAACGGAATGAACACCCTTTCTTCGCTGTTTTTGACCGACACGGAAAAAGCGGAGGACTTTATACGTTCGTTGGCCAGTTCGTATGAATACGTGCTGGGAAATTACGAATCGGCATTGGTTACCGTTGCCAAAGAGTTGACTTTCGTCGATGCCTATTCCTTTTTGATGCGTACCCGTTTTGGCGAATATTTGACTTTAGATGTGCAGTTGGACGCTACCGCAATGAAGAGCAAAATACCCCCATTGACTTTGCAGATGTTGGTCGAGAACGCCGTAAAACATAATGTGATAGGACCTTCCCAAGTTTTAAATGTCAAGTTGGCCACAAAAGGGGAGAAGCTTATTGTTTCCAACAACAAGACCAATAAACGACCCAATGTAGAATCCTTGAAAATTGGATTGCGCAATATTGCCTCGCGCTATAACCTGGTGGCGGACAAATCCATTGAAGTAATCGATGGGAACGAATTTACGGTCGTTTTACCCTTGATTCCATGAAAAAACTATTTGTACACCATCCATTATTCAGGTTGCTGAGTCCTCTGTTCAGTGGTACCTTGGTGTATTTGCTCATTTTGCTCATCAACAACAATATTGGGCAATTGGAAGAAGCCTTTCTCGGACAGGAGCTTTATGTCTGCATAGGTCTGGCCTATCTCATTCAGGAGTATGCCCGTCTTTCCCTTATTTGGTTCGCCCGTTTCAAATGGCCTAAATCGTTTTTATGGAAATTGCTCGTGCAACTGGTCAGTTCGATCGTCATCGGTATCGGCCTGGTCAGTTTGGCAATGTATCTCTATTTCAACAACGTATTGGGTTATACGCCCAATATGCGCGAGCTGTTCATTTTCAACAGTATCTTTTCACTGATTACCGTGATTTATCTGGTACTTTACCTAAGCCATCAGTTCCTATATCGGGTGAACACCGAACGAATCGCCAAGGAAATCGAGGCGAAGGAAGAAGTTGAGGCGGATTTTCTCAGGTTTAAAAGGGAGGTTAATCCCAATCTTCTTTTCGAAAGTTTGGAATCCCTTTTGGTATTGATGAAAAAAAATCCAAAGGCCGCGGAAAAGCTTTCCGACCATTTTTCGGGCGTATACCGATATATGCTTGGTAAAAAGAACAGGGAATTGGTCCCGATTTCCGAAGAACTCGAGGTATTGCAGGAGCTTATGGACCTATTTTCACACTTTCCCTATAGAAAAATAAGTCTTAAAAAGGTAGGGGACTTGAGTACGTGGGTGGTCCCCGGCAGTATTCTTAACATAGTCGAACGAATAATCCGAAGTACAATTGTCTCGGCCGAAGTGCAATTGGATCTGGCTATTCATGAAGATAAGGAATCAATTTCATTGCGATACGTACCGGAAGAAACGTTACGGGGTAAATTTGACCTACAGGCCCTTGCCGATATAGCAAAGAGCTATAAATTCTATTCCGATCGGGCTGTCCGCGTTTTTTCCGAAGACCTGTATAAAATCGTTGAAATACCAAAATTGAGCATAGATGCAAGTAGTCATAGTTGAAGACGAACCGCTGGCAGCAGAGAAACTGGAACGGTATCTCCTAAAGTACAGTGAAGCCGTCGAGGTACTCACGATTTTGCCGTCGTTGGAAGCGGCCATTCCGTGGATTGAGGAAAACCAAGAATCCGTCGATGTTTTTTTTATGGATATTCAATTGTCCGATGGTCTGAGTTTCGAAATATTCTCTAAGGTTTCGGTGAAAAAGCCCGTAATCTTTACCACGGCTTTTGATGAGTTCGCGATTGATGCCTTCAAGGTCAACAGTATTGACTACCTTCTTAAGCCCATTACTTTTACGGACTTATCACGGGCATTAAATAAACTAAGTCTGATGAAAGAACAGTTTTCCACGGGGCAAGAGATACATGAAGCGGTACGCCAATTGGGTAAGAAAACGTATAAAGACCGTTTTTTGGTACGCATGGGCAACCATATACGTTCAATCCCCAGCGAATCTATTCGTTATTTCTATGCAGAAGGGCGCGATGTATTTTTAAGGGATGATAAAGGACGGAAATATTTGATCGAGTATACCTTGGAATCACTTGAGGAATTGTTGGATCCCAAACTTTTTCTTAGAATGAACCGAAGTTATATCGTATATATCAATGCAATTGAAGATGTGGTCGTATATGCCAACCGCCGTTTAAAACTTACCCTCGACCCTAAAACTGAAAACGAACTGGTCGTAAGCCGTGAAAAGGTTACCCGTTTCAAGCAATGGTTCGAAGGATTGCAATAGGTATTTTCTATTTTCTTCATAAAACCGACCACAACATGCACATATAGCTATGGTTGTTTGAATTTTACTTCGGCATGCCAAAGCAGTTGGTTATATTTAGCGAACCATCCGAAAAGTAAATTATGAACCCACGTCGAAAATTTTTAAAAACTACCTCTTTAGCAGCGGTTTCTGCACCGTTTTTATCCTTTGATTCCCAAAAAAAATGGTCTTTAGATAAGCTTCGAAAGACGTATGGCGATCCTGAGGAATATTGGCAAATGATTCGAAAACAATTTCCGCTTAAAGAAGGTCAAACCTACTTTAACAATGGTACGATGGGCCCCACCCCGGGTTATGTGCTCGACCAAATCATACACCACATGATGCATTACAACAAAGAAGCGGCCACGATCGACTATAAAAAGGGTTCTGGCCCCGAGCTTTTGAGCGGGTACTTTCCCTATGAGGGCTTAAGGACTAAACTATCCAAAATCATCAATTGTGATTTTAAGGAGGTTTCGTTGGTACAGAATGCTACTTTCGGAATGAACTATGTGGGTATGGGACTTAATTTAAAGCCCGGCAACGAGTTGCTCAACACCAATCAGGAACATGGCGGAGGTTTTGGGGCATGGCAACTGCTTGCCAAACGGAAAGGATGCATTTACAAACAGGCTACGATGCCCGTACCGGCCAATGATCCCCAGGAAATCGTAGATGCCATTTTCAAGGAAGTGACCCCGAAGACCAAGGTAATCGCCATACCTCATATCGTTTCGGGTTACGGAACGGTCATGCCTGTCAAGGCAATTTGCTCCGAGGCCAGAAAACGTGGGATATTTACTGTTTTGGATGGCGCGCAGTGCGTGGGCCATATCAAGGTCGATGTGGAGGATATCGGTTGCGATGCCTATTATTCGAGTTTACATAAATGGTTGTTGGCCCCTGCCGGAAGTGGGCTTTTGTATATCAAAAAGAATGTTTCGCCAAATATTTGGGCCACTATTGCAAGTTATCAATGGGACAATCAAGAAGATCATGGTTTTCGTCTGATGCAAAACGGCACCGGAAATGCGGCCTTATTGGCCGGGTATGATGCCGCTGTCGATTTTTTTAATACCGTCGGGGAAGAAAGATGGTTGGGACGCATCAAGGAGCTCGGCAGTTATCTACGGTCCGGACTAAGGGAAATGCCCCATGTGACTATCGAATCTTCGACAAATGAAGAAATGGCCGCAGGAATAACCACCTATGGTGTCGCCGGAGTTTCTGGGCCAGACCTGCAAAAAACCATGTGGGAAAAAGAAAAGCTACAACCGCGTTCGGTCGGCGACAAAAACATTCGTCATTCGGTACATATTTACAATTCCAAAGAAGAAATAGATAGGGCATTACAGGTAATCAAAAATCTTGGATAAACTTCTTTACGATACGACAACGGTATGACCATGTCGAATCAACGTATAATAATCGGTATATTTATAGGTTGGCTCGAAAAAGCCAACTCTTAAAAACGAAACAATGAAATTGAGAACGAACATAACACTTCTCGTCCTTGTTCTTTTTGCCGTCGTTAAAACCAACGGACAATCTTGGTTATTGACCCAAGAAGAACGAGACAGTATCAATCGATTGGGGCAAAAGAATCAAGAATCAATGATGAATCAATTAGGCATTACCGAACTTAGGCCAGGGCCGAGCGGTAACGAGTCGGCACCGAACCATGCCAATTACGATGAATCATTAGCGAATCCTTGTCCGGAGCTTCCGGAAATACTGATAACGAATGATGGTAAAACAGTCAAGGATGCCGATACATGGTGGAAAAAGAGGCGACCGGAAATCGTTGAGGATTTTGAAAGGGAAGTCTACGGGCGGCTTCCCAAGAACATTCCCGATGTGAAATGGGTCGTCGAAGTAACCGACAACGAATTCGTTCGTCGAACCCCGGTAATCGCCAAACAGTTAAGAGGTTATATTGACAATAGCGCTTACCCTTCGATTGAAGTAACCATTGATGCCATGTTGGTCGTTCCCACAAATGTTGAAGGACCGGTGCCCGTTTTGATTATGTTCGGACGTCCCGCTTTTCCCGCACCGAAACAACCTTCACCTAAGGACATGGAAAAACTGAACGCGGTGTTCAAAAATATGATGATAAAACATGATCCTAGTGTTGCGAAGATTTTCGATAAGTACCCCGCGTATAGCCCTATAACCCGCTTGCCCGCTCCAAATTTTTGGGCACCTGCCCCAGAAGGGGATTTACCTTCCACCGAACAACTTTTAAATGCAGGTTGGGGGTACCTCACGCTCAACCCGGCAAGCATACAGGCCGATAATTCGGCGGGGCTCACAAGCGGAATCATCGGATTGGTAAACAAAGGGCAACCTCGTAAACCCGATGATTGGGGCGCACTTAGAGCATGGGCATGGGGAGCCGCACGAGCCTTGGACTATCTTGAAACCGATGATTTGGTCGATGCAAAAAAAGTAGGTATCGAAGGGGTTTCCCGCTATGGAAAAGCGGCCTTGGTCACGCTTGCCCTTGAAGATCGTTTTGCCATTGGGTTAATAGGATCTTCAGGCAAAGGGGGTAGCACGCTTCATAGGCGTATTTTTGGGGAAGCGGTCGAAAATCTGACCGCTACGGGCGAGAGTCATTGGATGGCCGGCAATTACATAAAATACGGTGCCTCAAGAGCTTCTTTTGGCAGTATGACGGGCTGTGACCTTCCGGTGGATTCACATCAACTTATAGCGCTTTGTGCCCCTCGTCCGACTTTTATCAGTTATGGTATTCCCGAAGAGGGCGATGCGAAATGGTTGGATCAAAAAGGAAGCTATATGTCAACGATTGCCGCGGGGGCCGCGTTTAAATTATTGGGAGTTAAAGACTTAGGTGTTTCCAACGATTATTTAGAGGAAACCATGCCGCCTTACAATACCGACATGTTGGATGGCCAATTGGCCTGGAGGCAGCATGACGGGGGCCATACCGATTGGCCCAATATGAAGCATTTTATCCCATGGGCCAATAAAATGTTGGGGTATGAGAAGTAGCCAACATCATTTAGATTTGGCCCTCGTTGGAATCCATACGGTTTTTCTAATTTTTTCAACATTGCTTACATTGTTGTTCTGACAAATAGAAATTACTTTTAAGGCTAATGACCTGGGAAATAGGAACATATAATTTAAGAATTGTACCCCCAGACCCCATTTATAGTGAAGTCGTTCGGTTTAAGAGACTTTTTGAAAAGTTATTCGAAAGACAAAGGTATACTCGATCCAATCCCCATATAACCCTGTCCCATTTTGAGATGAACACGGAGTACGAACATCACTTAATCGCTACTTTTTCACAACTTTCGAACACAAAAAAATTTCAACTTGACCTTAATGGCGTTGGCACCTTTGAAAGTTCAAAAACCCTGTACATAAACGTATCTCCCTCGAAGGCGATTGATCAATTGAATTTACACATCAAACAACTATGGCAATATCAACTTAGAAGAAAAGCACAGGATCTCAAAGGAATGGGGAAACCGCATATCACAATTTCAAAGGCAGTAGGGAATGCCATGTTATTGGAAAGTCTTGATTTTTTCAAAAAGTTCGGTTACCAAAATAACTTTACAACGAATCGGCTTACCTTATGTAAATATCAAGCTGGAAAAGGCTGGAAAAATATCAGTTCAATAGATTTGAGGGAAACAGTTTGATTAAAAACCATGAAAAGATAGTAAAGAAATTACCTTGCTTTTCTTTACACAAAGACTACATGATTATCTTTATTACAATGCCGTTGTCGCTACAGAAACCCAGCGGGGAGCATCATCGATCTCTTGACGGAGCAATAAATTAAGTTGTGCCGAATGATGTTGTACATGGCGCATATTGTAGAGTACTATTTCAAAAACCGAATAATTTTTACTCTTGTTTATCCAGCGTGACGCAGCCATTTCTTCCGTCATGTTTGAAATTAAATCATGGCATTTGTTCCTACCGTGCTGTAAGTACAACAAAAGCTCTTCTTTGGTAAACGTCCTGTCCGGCATTGCACCATCGGGATTAAACTCCGATAAGGTAAACGGAGACGGAGGCGAAAACTTTTCCGGTTCGATGGTAAGGTAATAATCCAACCAAAAAAGACAATGAAAAGCGATGTACCAAAATTTCTTGTCGGTATCCCAAGCAGCTGAAGGACAAAATTTTATAGCATTTTCAAGCATATCGATACTCGCGCCGAATTGCCTCCAAATCGCTTCTTTATATAATTGCTCCATACTTGTTTTTTTATGTGAGTGTCTTTCGGAATATAGATTTACATGTAAACAGGCACAAGTAAAAATAAAGCAAATTTGTGGCCAAAATCTGTAACCTAACGGTAAAATCGCAGTATTTACTAAAACGACCCAAGGTTTAATGATAGGTTATGAAAAACATTTTAAAAATAAGGACCTACGATTTTTTGATTTCCCTATTGTTATTGTTGATGGGCATGCCAAGGGTATCGGCCTGTACCATTTTTTGTGGCGCTGATTCGAAAGGCCATGTGTGGGCGGCCAATAACGAGGACAATGCCTTCACTTTCAGTAACTATATCAATGTCTTCCCGAAGACGGCATCCACCAAACATGGTTATTATACTTTTTCATATTTCAGCCCGGAAAATGGCACGAATTGGAATATTCAGGGAGGCATGAACGAAGCAGGCCTCTTTTATGATTTTAATGCCCTGGGAAAACAATACGAGGTAAAGGACAAAGAGAAGAAGAAAAATTTTCCACAAGGCGACCAGCGTATATTGCCCTACCTACTTGAACAATTTCAGACCGTTCAAGAGGTAGTGGATTTTTTCGAGAAGTATTGGTTTCAAAATGGTTTCAACTCTGCCCAAATGCACGTGGCCGATAAATTCGGGAATTTTGGAATCATTGGTCCTTCCGGGAGTCGAATCTTGCAAGGAGAAAAGTTTCAGATCTCTACCAACTTCAATATCTGCGCGGAGGAAACTGCTGAAAATTGTTGGCGATTTCCAATTTTGCAAGAACTGTTGGCGTCAAAACCCATTGGACTGGAGACTTTTATCGAAGGCTGTCAACGCACGGCCCAAACTTCCGATAACATTACCATTTATTCGAATATTCAAAACCTGAACACTGGTGAAATCTGGCTGTATTACGGATTGGATTATCAAAATGCGTATAAAACTTCCATACAAGAATTACTTTCGAAAGGAAGAAAATCGTACTTGATCAAGGATTTTTTCGAATCGAGCGCCATCAATATGCTTTACGATACTTTTTTGACCTCAGGGGGTCAAAGGGCACATGACCAAATGGTATCACTAAAATTGCCGCCAAAACAGCAGGAAGGAATCACCGCTATATTTACACACAATCTCGTCAGTAAGGAACAAAACTTGAACGCGTTCCCTTTTCTTGAGGATTATTTAAAGGTGGATCCCAATTGGAGGGTTTTGCAAATGATGAAGGCCATATGGTACTACCATGAAGGCAAGGCCGAATCGGCTATAAAAACAATTATCGATTACAAAAAAGCCGTTCCAGAAACAGGGATGGACGTCGAACGGTTGACCAACAGGTTTCGGGGTAACTTTGACGATAACCCCAATGCCTTTTTTCAACTGAACGGATATCAAGATTGCAAGTATGTGTTCGTAAAGGGCATCTCGCGAGACGTAGGTAATTTTTTGTTCAAAAAAGATGGGAAATGGGTAGGAGGTTTCCGTTTAGACCCTGGAACATATACCTATAGCTACATAGTGGACGGTACTGAAATCGGACAGGGTAGGGACACCTTGCATATTATGGAAAAGAAAAGCACGCCTATCCAAACGGCCCAGGAAAAATCAAAAAACCATCGGGAGAAAGAAGCGGCGAAAAAACTGCTTATCGAAACGCTATGGACGCATGGGGCGGACTCCGCTATCAAAAAATATAGGACTTTGGAAAATGAAAACCCTGAAATAGGAGCTTATCCGTTTATTCTTTGGGAAGTGGTCGCGGCCACGGTAAAACACATTTGGACAGAGGATTCAAAGGGAAAACCCTTTGACTATTGGGCGCGTCCAGAGAATTATTTCACTTGGAAATCCGACCACCCAAAGCTAGAAGAAGCGTTAAAAATGGCTACATTTCTTGAAAACCTTCCAAAAGAAAACCCCAAACAACAGATAGGGGCCTATGAAATGAAAGGGTTCGTTTACAACGTTTTAGGGCAATCGGAAAAAGCCAGCATATATTTTCAAAAGACCCTTGAAGTCTCGCCTAAAAATGTGGACAATTACTATCGTGCCGAGATGTTCCATGATTATTTGCAGACCAAGAAGTAGCTGTGCCAAATGCATGGTTGTGCTACAGCTCTCGATACTCGTCGGGATAAATATTCATATAGCTTCGACAACATCAACGTACTTCGAGGGAGTTAATTTGCTGAAAAAGACTACCTTAGTATAAACCCCAAAATATTTTTATGGAGGATACACCGTGATACTCCATCCGAAGTCGGATAAATTCGAAACTGTAGTAAATATTTACCTCCGGTTTATGAAATGTAGCATACTTACTTTTTTTGCCTTATTGATTATAATATCCTGCACCAAGTCCTCGGACACCGACTTTGATCGAGAACCTGTTGCCAATCTGATTATTGAAAGCGATAAGGTTATTTGCGAATTCTGTGATGGTTTCGGCACCGTTATCGAAGCCTATGAAAACCAAATATTTGTTGGTGGTGAAAAAAAAGTCTGGGTTTTTGAAAGAAACGGTCAGACAACGTCTCTTTTGCAAGAAATTGATTTGACCAATGTCGGTTTCGTGAACAGTATGAAAGCCACGGACGGATTGCTCTTTTTAGGCTTATTTGACGATGAGGGAACGGGCAAGGTCCGTCAGTATACTTTAAACAATACCGAGTGGCAATTTACAGAGGACTTTCAAATTGGAAGGAATCAAGACAATTTTGGCAATGACATCGCGATCAAGGATACTTTGATGATCATTGGGGCTTCCGCCATATGGGATGAATCGTTCAGCATCCCGAATAAAGACGAAGGTTCATTTTATATCTTTGGCAAGAAGGGTAGCGATTGGATTCAAACCCAAGAATTTTATAGTGAGAATCGTTCTCCTGATGATCATTTTGGCGCGGACGTGATTATAACGGATAATTTTGTCCTCGTTAGTGGTTTATCGATTCCGATGCACGTTTATAAGTTTGAAGATATGGAATGGAAATTGGCAAGTGTTGAAAATGACATCTTGCCCGCTGACATCGATAATTATGGCAATACCGTTCTTTATTATTCCGAAATGTTGGGTTTGCAGTCGTTTACGATAGAACCAGATGGTTCAATTAGCCCAATAACCATAAATGCAAATTTAGATTTAAACCTTGGTCTTCGATTTTATGGAGATAGTATGAGTATGACCGAAGACCATGCTTTGGTCGCTCCATTGGGTGGGCAAGAGGTGTATCTCTTACGGCTGATGGACAATGAATGGGTTTTGGAAAAAACTTTTGCTCCAGGTAATGGGCCACAACCTGAGTATTCCGGATTGAAATTGACGCCGGAACAGGCCTTAATCGGCGGCATCACTTCGGATGGAATTTCTTATCTTTTCTTTGAGGATTATTGATATAATCATCCAGTTGTAATTAAAGTAGGGGAGTGTGGGCCGTTGTATCCCTATTCTTCAAAAACTTTCTTTCTGTGTTTCAATCCCCATTGAACAATGCTATCGATAATTTCGTGGATGGACATACCATGTTCCGTCAGGGAATATTCCACTGCGACCGGAGAAGTGCTCAAGACATTGCGTTTCACGATTTTAATGGCTTCAAGATACCGCAATTCCTTAGTAAGCGTGGAGGAAGTAATTCTACCCATATCCTCCTTAAGTTCGTTAAAGCGCAGGGGCGTGTCGCATAATCTGGCGAGTATCTGTCCCCGCCATTTACCTCCAATGATATCCAATACATCGGCAACAATTTTCATGGCCATCTTTTTATCTACCTTATTTTCCATCCCTGTTAATTTAAGTATCCTAAAAACTACTTGTACTTTTTAACTACTAAGTTGCAAAAATATACTTTGTTCTTCAATTTTGTGCAATGCTTTGATCAAGTATGAAAAAAATAATCCATAACAACAGAAACCATAACAATTTAAAATCTTACGAATGGACAACAGTAAAGAGACTTTATTGGATGCTTATGCCAAAAACGGTTTGACCTTACAAAACAGGATGGTAATGGCCCCAATGACCCGTTGTAGGGCCTTCAATAATATACCCAATGATCTAATGGCCTTGTATTATCAACAGCGGGCTACGGCAGGATTGATCATTACGGAAGGTACTTCGCCGTCGCCTAATGGTCTGGGCTATGCCCGTATTCCCGGAATTTATTCAACGGCGCAGACAGAAGGTTGGAAAAAGGTAACCGACGCGGTACATCAAAAAGGAGGGAAAAT
Source organism: Bacteroidia bacterium (assembly GCA_030428705.1). GTDB lineage: Bacteria > Bacteroidota > Bacteroidia > Flavobacteriales > Flavobacteriaceae > Meishania. The sequence continues at coordinate 775,886 of JAUIDI010000001.1, read as the reverse complement.
CTTCGTTCAGTTGATGCATACGGGTCGAGTCGGTCATTCGGCCAATTTACCTCAGGAAGCATCAATCATCGCTCCCTCGGCTATTTCCGCTGACGCCGACATGTGGGTGGATGCTACGATGAGTATGCAAAAAACCGAGATGCCCAAAGCAATGACCGAAGCGGATATAAAAACAGCAATCGATGAGTTTGTGCAAGCTGCAAAAAATGCAATAACGGCAGGCTTTGATGGCGTTGAACTACATGCCGCCAATGGGTATTTGCTGGAACAATTTCTGAATCCCCATTCGAATACAAGAACAGATGAATACGGTGGCACCGTTGAAAATGGGGCACGTTTTGTATTGGAGGTCACAAAGGCCGTGGCCGAAGCCATAGGCCCCGATAAAGTAGGTGTTCGTCTCTCGCCATACGGAACGTTCAATACCATGCCCCATTATCCCGAAATTGTGGAAACGTATACGTACCTGTCAAAAGAACTGGATGTGTTGGACATAACCTATCTGCATGTTATTGATTATGCCGCGTATGCCAGTGAGGAGGGTCGGCAATTGATACTTGATATAAGAAAGAACTTCAACAATACGTTGATTTTAAATGGGGGATATACCCAAGAAAGAAGTACAGCGGCGATTTCCAATGGTAAGACCGATTTAATTTCCTTTGGCGCATTATTTATTGCCAATCCCGACTTGCCGAGTAAGTTTGCACATGATCAGGAGCTGATCGAACCTGATGCCAATTTATTCTATACCGCCGACGAAAAAGGATATACGGACTATATATAAGCAGAGTCAATTCATCCATTTCAAACACAGACCTCCATCGGTATATTGTTTGCAAATAGGGGCATAAACCCTATAAAATAAGGGGTATATGCAGGTTGACTTAAACCGGCTATCCGTTTACCTTCGATGATTATGAACTTTAAAAAACAGTACAATGGAAAAAGTAAGCCTAAAAGATTCATATTCCAAGGAGGGTATTGATCACGAAAAGCAAACATCGATTTTAGAACTGCTTAAAAGAAGACCGGCCGTGTACGAGGTATGTAAATGGGAAATTGACCCGATTACCAAAAAACCTAGGAAAGTGTGCTGGATCGAAGAACCGGTTAATGCCCTTGTATTGAAATAAGGGTAAAATGGTTTCAAGAGCGGAATGGGCTATTGGTCCATTCCGCTCTTGAAATTCTCATAAAATATCGATTGTAAGCAAAAATATTGTAGCGTATGGTCATTATTGTTACTTTAGGAATTTCGTAGTAATTACTAACTATCCGAAATTGTAATTTGAGGGCCAAATCATAATTATTGGCCCAATATCACGGCATAACCAAAACAATGAATCGAGCTTCCTCCCTTATTTTATTCATGATACTGCTTATCGCGGTTTCATGCAAGACCGAAGAAAAAAAGAAATTCCGAATTGAACGCTCCAAAGAGCTGGCCATCAAAAACAAAGTGCACAATCAACTGCTCGATATCGAAAAAGGGCAGGGGTGGAAACTACTTTTTGACGGTAAGACCCTGAATGGATGGCATTTGTACAATAATCCGGACTCCACCCGGTTTTCGGCATGGGAAGTAAAAGATGGCGCCATTTACTGTAATGCCACTGATGAAAGCAAGGTCTTTGGGGATTTGGTTACCGATACGGAATTTGAAAACTACGAGCTGGTTTTTGAGTGGCAGATGGCCCTCCGCGGAAACGGAGGGGTTTTTATCAATGTACAGGAATCCCCCGAGTATTCGGCTACCTACCAGACAGGGCCGGAATACCAATTGCTGGAGCCCGAACATATGGATACCAATACCCCTTTGAAAAGACCCGGTTGCCTCTGGGGCCTGTCGCCCCAGGTAAATAAGGTCGAAGCTAAACCTGTCGGGCAATGGAATACCGGTAAAATCGTACAACAAGAAGGCAAGGTCAAATTTTATCTCAACGGTACCTTGACCGCCGAGGCCGATTTAATGTCACCGGCCTGGGCCAATATGGTCTCGACTTCCAATTTTAAGGACCGACCTGCTTTTGGCAAAGCCACCAAGGGAAAGATTGCGTTGCAGAACTGGTACTTCGAATCTTGGTTCCGCGATATGAAAATCCGTGAATTGTAGCAATCGGAACGTTGCCCATCGATTTTATATTCGAATAGCCAAACTATGTGTAAATTGCTGTTGGCGGCGATTTGTCCGATATCGACCAAGACGATGGCGGTTTTTAAGAAGCATCCCAAAAAAACCGATCCAGGTGTAAAATCGTTCGGCCTCAAAAATGATCAAATAACTTTTTTCTCATTAAATTGAGAAGCGTTTATTAATTCTTGATCGATGAAGGTCCAGAAAATCAATTTTATACAATGGCATCTTTACGCAGGGCTCTTTACCGCCTTTTATATGCTTGCCTTTGCCATAAGTTCGTTGTTGCTCAACCATGGTGCAAAGATTGAAAATACCCATACGACGAATACATGGCAGGCCCAGGTAGATATAGATCCATCTTTGAAGGATCATGAGCTATGCTTAAAGATTCGTGACGACCTTGAAATGATAGGGTGGGTCCCTGAATGGGAAATCAAAAAGAATAACGATGTACTGAATTTTAAAATCGTCTATCAAGGTAAGGAAAGTCGATTATCCGCAAACCTATCCACGGGCAATGTAGAGGTAAACGAGGCCAGTAAAGGATTTTTTGCAACCTTTCAGGCCTTGCATTTCTTTAACGGTAACATACCCAACGGAAACCTGTTGCTACGGTCATGGGGTGTGTACCAATGGCTTACCATGACCGTCATGATCGTTTCACTGGTGTCGGGTATGTGGCTTTGGATAAAATATACGCGTAAAAAAAAGTTTGTAGCATTGTTCGTATCGATCTGGGCGTTATCGTTGTTTTTAATGCTCTGGCTCTAAATCCTTCAAAACTTGGTAATAAATAGATAGAACCGATGGCACCATTCATGAGACATAAAACATATAAATGGGTCAGGACCGTTCACTTATACGCTGCTTTGACCACTGTTGTGTTTTTGAGTATGTATCTGTTGAGCGGATTATTGATGATGACAGGAGCTCACGGGGAAGAGACCAACAAATCCGTAGAAATTCCGATTACCGCCTCGGTCGTAGAAAGTGATAGGGAATTGGCACAGTTTATCGAAGACCAAGGAATAAGTGGAAGGCTTACCTGGGAAAAAACTTTCGATTCAGGACAAATAATTCGCGAATACAAAACCTTGGGAAGTAGGTATAAACTTGAAATCTCCCCGGATAAAAAAACAGTCAAACTAGAAACTGTCCAAAAAGACACAAATGGCTATATGAACGACTTACACCGATTAAAGGGTTATGAGGGTCCGATGTTGTATTGGGTATATGCCCTGATGGTCGATTTAACGGCCCTATCGCTTATGGTGTTCGTAGCAACGGGCATCCCCTTATGGCTTCAGGTCGTGGATAATAAAAAAATAGGCTGGGCCGTCCTTTTGATCGGTTTAATTTATGTCTGTACCGTAGTGTTCAACTTGATGTAATCGAGAAATTCTATTGATATACTATCCCTTAGAATTTTCCTGAAATTTCTTTATATCGAACGTTATGCCCTGGCATCCAAACTACATCGTAAACGTTAGCCCAAAACTTAGATTGGAGGACCGGTCGTTCTCCCTTATCGGCGAAAAGCTACTGTAGAAATAATTATAGAGGGCGGAAAGACTAATGACATTGGAAATGGGCAATTCCGCTTTCAACTGACCTAAAATACGGTGGTTGCCAATGTCATTGTACAAGGGCTGAAAGTACACCGTACCCGTAATATCCAATTGGGTATTCTTAAAAGACTGGTTAAGGGACACATAACTACTGTTCCGATGATTAAAGAAACGTTGATCCGTTTGGGCAACTTCCTCAATTTCATACATATAGGAATTCCCAAAATACGCTTTCGAATGCGCATTGGATAGGAATTTTAACCGTATACCGGCCCCTACCAAATTCCGGCTCGTAATGGTCAATAAGGTGTTGCGTTGGTTTTGGACAAAAGCTTCCATTCGGAATACATCCGTTAGTTTTTGATTGTACCGTATATGAAAGAACCAGGAGTTTTGAAAATCCTGATCTTGACTACGTATAAGTTTATAATTACCGATGAAAAAGTAAATTTTCTTTAAATCCTTTGATTTCAGTTGCGTGGTAAGATTGGAAGCTACTTGAAAAATATAATCCCCATTGTTATTCGTATAATCGAAGAGCACATCGCTTTTAAGCGCAAACCGAGTGGAATCCGTCTGCATACGCTTGGACTCGATATTCACTAATTGCCCGGTGGTCACATGTGTCATAAAAAATAAAAAAAGACCGGTTACTAGGGTTTTCCGTCCGTTCATGTTGCCTATGTTGCTCATACACTTTCTTTAAATTTTTCTTTTAAAAGTATCTTCTCAAAAGGTAATGGAACGCTATTTACCCAAAACGTTAGAGTAGGGGAATAGGTGTTGAATTACATAGAATAAGCATGCGTATTTCATGGCTTCGCTAAAGCTTCCAATTTTTCAAAAACAACTATCTTATACATGGCACTTACGGGAACCTTCTTATCTTCGATCAATAAATATGTTCGGGTAGCTTTGGTAACTCTGTCCAAATTGGCAATATAAGATTTATGGGTGCGATGAAAATTTTCAGATAACAATGTAATGATATTAATAAGTGTCTCGGAGATAAGATACATTCTGGTATCTGTAAAAATTTTTAAATAATTTCCAAAACTTTGTATGTAAAGAATTGATTTAAAAGGAACAGTAATCGGTAAACCATCATGCTTTATTGGAAGTTCTTCTTTTTCCTTATTCGTTTCGGGCTCTGTTATTTTTGAAGTTGAAACTTTGTTTATCGCTTGCAAAAAGCGCTCAAGTTTTATAGGTTTCAATAAATAATCTACCACACCAAAGTCGTAGCTTTCTAATGCATACTCAGAATATGCCGTCGTTAAAATAACTTTAGTTGACTTTATGATAGAACGTAAAATTCCCATCCCGTTAAGTTCTGGCATTTCTATATCCAAAAAAACGAGGTCAATTTTATTTTCCTGAATAAAATTCACGAATTCAATTGGATTCCCGGTACTTAGGACTAATTCAAAGTTGTTTATTTTAGAACAATATTCTTCTAACACTTCACGTGCCAACAATTCATCATCGACAATGGCAATTTTAATCATACCTACTAGTCCGTTATATCAATGGTTAAATTCACATGATACTCTTTCTCCATATCATTGATTTCCAATACATGGGCATTCCGATATAATAGATTCAATCGTCGCTTCACATTTTCAAGTCCCATTCCTTTTCTTGTCGATTTGGCCACCGTATTATGTTTTGAATTTACGACATGAACATGAAGCTTGGTATTTTTTACGGAAGCATTCACCTCGATTGTACTCTGTTCATTGGTGGCCTGTGCACCATGTTTAATTGCATTTTCAACAAAAGGTATGAGTAACATTGGGGCTATTTTATAATTAGATAGTTCTCCTTCAATTTGAAATTCGATCGTACAACGTTTGCTTAGCCTTTTTTCTTCAAGCAATAAATAATTTTCTATAAATTCTAACTCTTCCTTCAATGAAACAAAGTCTTTTTTAGCACTTTCTAATTGATATCTCATTAATTCCGAAAGTTGCATTACAACCTCAGGTGTTTCGCTAGATTGCTGCCTTGAAAGGGCATAAATACTATTCAATGAATTGAATAAAAAATGAGGGTTTACCTGTTCTTTTAGGTAGTTCAACTCCAGCTCTCTCTGCAGTTTTTCCTTTTCACTGTTTTCTCTTTGGATGCGTATGTTTCTTCTTAAAAAGAAAACTGCCATTCCAGTTCCGGTGGTATATAAAAAAAAGAAAAACAATTTAGAAATAAGCGTCCAGTCATATCTGAAATTTCCTTTTGTAGAAATTCCCACAAAGATGGTGGCAATAAGAAGTATCGAAAATAACAAATAGCGCTTTTTGTCCAGAAAAAAAGGAATGAGAATGAAATTAGTGATCCAAATGATACCCATTATGTGGAGGGTATAATTTAAACTGTGAAAGAAAAAAGAAAAATCGGAACCTAGTTTATCTTTGATTATCCAATTACTCAATAGTTCAAGCAGTAGCACCAACAAAAATGCACCTAGGTTGATGAGTATGGTATTCTTCAAAGACTTTCGTGTCATGAACTCCTTTAGTTAAGGGACAAAAGTACAGCGTTCGAGCACAAACTTTCACAATTTCTTACAAAAGGCCTATATCAATGATGAAGTGATTTAATCATTTAATTTCCATGCTTATCCCGTTTACTATATCCTGATATTGTTTAGTCGATACTTTTATCCAGCAGTAATAAATAATAAAACGATGAAAAACAAAACAGGAGTACTATTAATAATTGTTCTAGCACTAATGAACGTAGGTTTTACACAGGAAAATAGCGTCTCTGCCGAGGCAACTGACGCGGAAATGGGTATGTCTTTTCGAGACCTTCCACTTTTGAAAAAACCCTACATCAGTGTAAAACCTACAAAACGGAATGACGGTGTATCCGTTGGTAAGTTAAAGGTTTCCGAGCGTGACAAAAACTCAATTATAAAAGTCTCCCAAGAGATTTTTGAAGGTAAATATGGTAATTACGATGCGCTACTTATTTCACATAAGAACAAATTGGTATTTGAATCTTACTACAACAAGGGTCGTGTCAATTTACCGCACGGACAGGCCTCAGCAGTAAAAGGGTATACCAGTTTGGTGTTAGGAAGGGCCATTCAAATGGGATATTTGAGCATGGATGATCTCGACAGACCCTTGATTCATTTCTTGAAAGATTTAGACCCTAAAAAATTCACGCAAGGAGCTGAAAAAATAACACTTCATAAGGCATTGACCATGCATGGAGGATTGACGATCGACACAGAAAAATGGAAAGAAATTGAAAATGATTCTGTTCGTTTGAAAGGGCAGGGGCTCGTGCAGACGTTACTTGAATACTCCGAACCCATTACCGATGAGTCTCAAACTTACCTGTACGGAAATTTTAATCCCATGATGGTGATGACCGTGATTGACGCTGTGGTACCGGGATCAGCCGAGGCTTTTATTAAAAGGGAATTCCTTGATAAGCTCGGTATTACCGATTATAAATGGTCAAAACACGTAAGCGGATTACCGCAAGCAGGATGGCAGGCCAGTATTATATCTCGTGACATGCTTAAATTTGGGCATTTGGTGCAAAACAAGGGTAAATTGAATGGAAAACAGTTCATTTCTGCAGCTTATCTAGAAAAAGCTACCCGTGGTATCGTAAGACCTACAATAGATTGGATGCCCAAAAATTATCTTTATGGCTATTTTTGGTACTACACACCTGTAAAGATTGGCAGCAAAAGCTATGATGCAACATTGGCTTGGGGAGGTGGTGGACAGCGTGTTATGGTAGTAGAAGAACTTGACTTAACGATTATCATCTCGGGTTACGACAGGGATGATGACAAAATCATGAAACCCGTTTTTGAAATCGTAATACCTGCATTTGCTAAAGAATAGTTCGTCCTCATATTTTTCTTCTAAAAACTCTCTCTGAAAAAGGTAATGAAACCGAGGAACGAGGTTCATGAATACCTTTAAAAAACAATTAACAAGTAATGAATAAACACTTATTACACGACCCGAGGTACAAGGGGAGTGTTATGTGTGTGGAATGGCAATAATTATATTTTTATTGCTAAAATGCTTATTATCAACATTCTAAATTAACTATAAAAAATTAGTTAAAAATTTGACTATTATTTTATAGTTATATATATTTGACATGACAAATTATTTATAGTTAAGACATGAGAAATATTGTAGGACAACCCGTAAGTGGGACAGACTTTTTTCAAAGGGAATCGATTGTCAATTTAATATATAGAAGGTTAGATGCCGGAAGTAATATTTTTATGGCTGCACCAAGAAGGGTGGGCAAAACTTCAATCATGTATTATTTAAGGGACAATCCGAGAGAAGGGTATGCTTTCATCTATTTACCTACAGAGGCAATTGATAGTTCGGAGTTATTCTTTAAAAGATTATTTGATGCTCTTTTGAATAGTGAAGCAGTAAGTGAAAAAGTAAAATTATCTGAGAAGTCTAAAAGTATTCTCGACATGATTACTGGAAAAGTAAAAAAAATAGGTGCTTTTGGAGTTGAACTGGAGCTTCATGATGCAAAGAACGAACTCTATTCTGATGTTTTTCTTGAATTAATGTCAAAGCTAGATCGTGAAGGTATTCACATTGTCATTATGATAGACGAGTTTCCAAGTACCGTCGAAAATATTAATCAGAAATATGGGCTTGTTGAAGCTGTTAGGTTTCTGAAACTTAACCGAACAATAAGACAAAAATCTGCTGGAGGGATTCAGTTCATATACACTGGGTCCATTGGACTGCCAGCCATAGTAAATAAGTTAAGTACGCCTGAATCAATTAACGATCTTAATCAAGTTGAAGTACCTCCTTTATCTTTAGAGGAAGGGAAGTTATTTGCAAAGAGATTACTTCAGGCAGCAAATGTGCCTTTCCAGACGGGCGCCATAGAATATTTATTAAAGAAAATAAGCTGGATGATGCCATTTTTCATCCAACTTTCAATTCAAGAATTGGTTGATATATTCGATTCTAGTCAGAAGAAAATTACTTCCAAGATTGTTGAAATAGCTTTTGATAAAATTTGTAATAGACGTAATAATATTCATTTTGATAGTTACTATAATCGTCTTAATGATGCTTTTTTAAGCGAGGATTATGATTCAGCCTTGAAAATATTAAACCTTATTGCTGAAAAAAGAGAAATCCAAAGAAATGAACTTTTTTCATGTCTTGAAAAAGATATCGCAAGACAACGCTTGGACTCAATAATTGAGTCTCTAGAATATGATGGTTATATCAATCTGAGAGACGAAAACTATTCTTTTAACTCTCCGATTTTAAGATTGTGGTGGAATAAATATATCCGAAACTAAACTATTTAGAAAAACTTTAGCAATGTTAACAAAACAAAATCAAAAGCCAACAATAGATTTCATTTACAACCCTGATAACCAAACAAAAGAACAGCTAATTGAAAGCTTTGTTGTTAGACAAAAAACTTTTCAAAGACTATTCGCAGATATTAAGGAAGCTAAAATGAATTCGCCCGAACAACATTATTTGATTGAAGGTAAAAGAGGAATGGGAAAAACTACTCTTCTGCTTCGTTTGGGTTATGAAATTGAAAACGATGAAAATCTAAGCCCCTGGCTCATACCTGTTGTTTTCAATGAAGAAGAATATAGTATTCGAAAACTCTATAAGTTATGGGAGCGAATAGCTATGCTCCTCGAAGAAAAAAACCAAAAATTCATTGGTCTTTATGATGAAATGGATAGTAGTTTCCCCAACTATTCATCGGACGAGGAATATGAATATGCAATATTTAATTTACTTAATGTTAGATTAGAAGAAGCTGGTAAAAAACTAATTTTATTTATCGACAATTTCGGTGATATTTTTTTAAAATTCAACGGTCAAGAAATCCAACGGCTTAGAACAGTATTACAGACCAGCATTAATTTCAGGATTTTTGGTGCATCATCAACAGTTCTAGAGGCCTTTTATGATAGTAAGCACCCATTCTATGATTTTTTTAAAATTACTAGATTATCTGGTTTGGACAAACTGGAGACTATAGAATTACTATCCAAACTAGCTGACACCTATAATCTTGATAATGTTAAATATATTATTGAAAACCAATCTGGCAAAATTGAAGCTCTACGAAGGGTGACAGGTGGTGTAATTCGTACGATTGTGCTATTATTTGAAATCTTTATTGACCAGAAACAAGGAAGCACCTTTTCTGATTTGGAGGCCATATTAGATAGAGTAACACCTTTATATAAACATCGTATGGATGATTTACCTCCACAACAACAAGAAATTGTTGAAGCCTTAGCCTTTGCTTGGGATGCTATAAATGTAAGCGAGATTTCCCAAAAAACTAGGATTGTAAGCAAATCCGTTTCGGCGCAACTTTATCAAATGGAAAAAAATGAAATTATTATAAAGAAGCTGACAAATAACAAAAATCACTTTTATCAAATTAGTGAACGCTTTTTTAATATTTGGTATTTAATGAGGCATGGGCGCAAAGGTGATAAACGAAAAGTTTTATGGCTTGTTCGTTTTTTAGAAGAATGGTGTGATGCTAATGAACTAATTGAACGTACTAAACATCACATTGGATTATTAAAAACTGGCACATACGATACCAGTGGTGCCTATTATTTAACAGAAGCTCTTGCATCAACCAAAACCTTGCCATATAAAAGCCAAGATGAATTAATTAAAGTTACTCGTGATTTTTTAAATAATAAGAATAGTGAATTTGCCCACCAACTATCGGATTCTATGATTGAAATGATTGATAAAGCAGAACACTTTCTATTTAAGAATGAATTCAGATTAGCTCTAAATCTGTATTTAAAAATTAAAAAAGGCGCCGAATACCTTATTGGTTTCTGCTATTACAAATTAAACAACTTTCCAAAAGCAGAAGAATATTACTTAAAAGCTTTTGATGCAGGGAATTATAGTTCTCTTATCAATTTAGCGGAACTGTACTATGAGGTGAATAAGGATTTTGAAAAAGCTGATGAGTATTTTTCCAAAGCAGTAGAAAAAGAAGATCCAAGTTCATTTTTCTCGATAGGTTATTTTTATGAAGATAAAATTAAGGATTATGGAAATGCTGAAAAATATTATTTATTGGCCACTAAAAATGGTGTAGATGCTGCTCATCTTAGTCTAGGAATGCTTTATGAAGATAAGCTAAAAAACTATTCTAAAGCAGAAGAATACTTTTTAATGAGTATCGAAAAAAGGATTGAAGAAGCATCTCTTCTTTTGGCTTATTTATATGACTCAAAATTAGAAGATTTTGAAAAAGCGGAAAAATACTATCTAAAGACAAAAGGAAGCTACAGCAAATTGGCAATGCTCGGCCTGGGTATAATGTCTAGAACAAAATTAAAGGATTATGAAAAAGCAGAAAAATATTTAAAAAAAGCTATTAAAAAAGGGAATGATGAAGCGTATTTTTTTCTGGCTGCTTTATATGATCGAGATTTAGGTGATTATTTGAAGGCAGAAGAATATTATTTACTGGCTATCGAAAACGGAAATATTGAAGCAAATGATTATCTGGCGGAGCTTTATCATTTTGAATTAAATGACTATGCAAAAGCAGAAAAATATTATTTGGAAGGTATAAAAAATGGAAGTGAAGATTCTATGCTAGGTTTAGGGCTTTTTTATGAGTACGAGTTAAAGGATCTCAAAAAGGCGGAAAAATATTATTTGATGGCAAGTGAAAAAGGGAGTCCTACAGCCATGAACAATTTATCTTACTATTATTATTGTGATGGAATTAATAAAAATAAAGCATTAGAATTATCTCAAAAATCTTACTTGGTTGATAATAACGAAGCTTCTCGCTTGACCTATGCTAAAACTTTATTGTGGAACAACAATTTTGATAAAGCAAAATTAATAGCGGAAGAGTTTTTATTCGATGAAAAATACACCAACGAATACTTAGAATATTTTAATGATTTTCTTTATTTATTAATTGCTAAAAGTCAATACAAGTTTTTATACAATTACTTTGTTTGTGATACTTCGAAAGAAAACAATATTAAAGACAAACTTAAGCCCATTTGGTACGCCTTGGTATTTTATATGCAAGATGAATATCCAAATGAATTTTTAAGAATGGGAGATGAATTAGAAGAAACAGTAACTGAAATAATAGAGGAAATTGAAATTATGCGAAATAAGTATGAGTAAAAAGAGTATTTAAACTATGCTAAGGGTGATTGCTTTTGGCGGTGAGATGAAGCGTTGGCTTCTATATGGTTGTACGATTTACAGCCGCATTAACTCGCTAAATTTTAAAAGATTCTCAATCTTTTAAAATATTACGTACGTAATAGAATTATGACATACGTTTTTGATTTAACCTATAAGGTATAATGGCAGCCGCATCATCTTTCTTGATTATTGCTTCAGCCACTGGCTAAACCAATAATACAAAATGTATCATAATGTTCTGCGTTATGTAACTTTGCTTGGGTAAAGCAAAGATTTCTTCGACGATTTTCCTGCAAATTTTTCTTCTAAAAAAGTTTCTTCACAAAAGTTAATGGAACACTTATTATACGACCGAGCCTATCCTGAGTCTAGCAAAGGTATAGGCGAGGAGTGTAATGTGTGTGGAATGGAATTAAAGGTTCTAATTTATATTTTGCTCTTTATTTGTTTAATTTTTCTTCTATGGCTTTTAGTTGGCCTTTCTAAATTTTCTATCAACCTTATTGCATTTGATTTTTGACTGTTGTACAAATCATTTCTTCTTAATCTCAATAAATTTTTTAGATAATTAGAATTGTCTTTGATTCCATCGTAAGCATGAAAATATTCATCAATAAGAGAGTTGAATACTCTTTTGTGGATATACTTTCTGCTTGAGAATAACCAATCATATGATTTCTTTGCCTTGAAAAAATCTTGAAGCATATACTTTTGAGTGTTCTGAGTATGGTTCTCAAAAACGAATCTTACGAATTTTTCAAACGATTTGTAATTATTTTGACTCTGTAAATACTTACTGAAAGAATTGAAAATGTAATTTTCCGATTTATCAAGTTTATGAATATTGTAGACATATTTACGCAGATTTGATGAATCCAGCTTGTCAACTGAACCGCCCATCAAATCAGTATCCTTTTTGTTTAGTTGTATAAACCATGAGGTCATTGAGGAGATTAGAGAAGAACTCGTAGTTTCACAGTAATTCAAAAACATGCCAAGTACGGAGTCTGATAACGTAATTTTTTGGGGCTGGGTCAAGCCTTTTTCTTTAGTACTTTTATTTAGCATTAATAGAAGCGTTTCAACATAAGTAAAACGTTTATGAGTTTTTAACTTTTGAATTATCGATTCAAAAAAACTCCAACTATTTGGACCAAAATGATTGATTTCTCTCTTATATATTTGGTCATTTATACCTAAGCTCAATTCGTTGTATTCAGATTTTAAGAAAAAGAAAGTAAAGTACTTGGCAATATTGTCATTCGTTGAAAAATCTTTATCCAAAAACATATATTCAAGTACCATTTTGAAAAAATTAATATACTTAGATATCTCAATTTTTGATAGGGAAGTGTTGTATTCCTGCTTAAACCTTTGTAAGATATTGTCGAACAATGTCGTTTCTACCTTAATGGTATCTAGGTCAGATTTTGGCAACAAATAAGTTACTTTGGTGATAATCGAATCAAGTTCAAAAATTCCTTTTGACTTAGTTGCCTTTAAATTAAATTCAGAAGAAAGTCTAGATATATAATAGTTCGCCAATTCTGTGATTACTAAAGGGTCTTTAACTATTTTCCCATCGATATAGTTTTCTGTTAAAGAAATAACTCTTCTCTTTGCCTTTTTGTCTTCTATTTTGCCTTCATTCAACTTCTCTAACATTTTGTCAATAAACTTGGAGCTAAACAGATGGGTGGCTACCTCAATATCGTCAGAAGAAGTTGGATACTGATAAATTAGCTTAGGATCATCTAGGACCTTACTTTCAATATGTTTTTGAAAACCACTAATTAGATTAGGGTTTTCTTTGTACGTATTTATAAAATCTTTGATTTTAGTATGTATACCTTCGACTGTGGTATCAGGTTTAATAGACCGGTTTAGGAAAGTAAATAGACGATTATATGGTATCTCATATTCTATATCAAAATAAAACCATTTGGTAAGATTGCAGAGTTCCTTAAACGCAACAATGTTTGGAAGAAGACGTGTAAACTTCGGGTCTGAAAATATTCTTTTTATAAAAGTATAGTTTCTAATATTCTTCTTTACTTCTTTTTTTACAGGATCGAGGTAAAAAAGTCCAATTAACATTTCCAAAATCGGTAATGCAATAGTGTTATAATCTTCGAATTTGTTGCTATTGTAGTCAAATACATATTCCATTTGTTCTAAAAGCACCCTTACCTGTTTCTTTTGGATGCCCTTTTTTTCATCAACTCCTATTAATTCTAGAGCGCGTTCCAATTCACCATTCTCAATTGATACGATTAATTCATCTGGAACATCTTTATTTCTGTCAATATTGAGGATGAAGGGTTCCACATATTCGAAATGCACATCCCTGTTTCTTTTGAAAAAGCGTTTTTCATCTCTTTTAAGTCTAAATTCTTCTTTTCCGCTTCTTAAAATGAATGTATTACCTTTCTGTTCAATCTCGTTATTTCTTAAGGCATTGTTGAGCTTCTTCAAAAAGTTTACATCATCTAAGAGCATCTTGTATAGATGATTCCATTCTTGTTTTATTATCAAAAGTTTTATCAAAAAATCATCTGCTTGAGTATTAAATTCAAGCTTTACATATTCTTGTTCGATTTGCCGCTTGATTAAGTCTCTTTCGGTTTGAAGATTGTTTAAGAATTGGATGATTTTTCTGGGGTTTGTCGTAAACTCTTGACATATTAGTCTAATACCAGTCTTGGAAAGCCCTAGGCTATATTTTTTATTTAACTCATTGGTAAAATCAACTAATTCCCGTGGGGTAAACTTTTTAAGCCTAATTATCTGATGAAAAATCTTTCGTAAATATTCATCAACATCATCGGTATTTCCATCTAAAAATGCTGTAACACCATTTTCATCGACAGGTAACACAAAAGTCACATTCTCACTTTCTAAGAAATTTTTTACAGACGAAAGAGTAACCATAAGATTTTCTTTATCACATCTATCCAAGTTATCGATGACAATAACCATTTTTTGATATTGCTTACGACCTGCTACGAAATCAGTTAGTTTCCTCAATAGGCTTTTTTTGCCAAATATCTCCTTAGTTATACTGTTGAAGGTCTCTTCAAACTTTTCTGCTTCAATCAATTTTGATTCTCTAGTTGTATATGGTATTACCCTAAAGATGTTGTTTGAAAGAGAAAATATTAGCCCCGAAAAAATTGAAAATAAGGAAAGTGCGAATTTTTCACTTGAACTAAATTTTGATAAAAACAATATGTATCCTAGGAATAGAAGTAGTGCGCCAATTATATAGGGAACTATTTTTTCATAGCTGATTTGTACTTTAGATTTTGTAGGGTCTTCAATGGTAACATCTTTATATAATAGTCTTTCTAGCTCTTTATCGTCAATAATGGAAAATCTTGAATTTAGGCTTTTCAAAAAACTCCTTCGAAAATCATCTTTGGCATATTTCCAAGCGTCATATTTAAAAAAGGCTATTTTTTCTTTTGTTTTATCTTCATTATTAATGGCGATAAATTTCTCTAAAGTTCTGATAATGGTTGATTTGCCGCTTCCCCATCCTCCAAACAAACCAATATTTTGCTTTCCTGTTGAACCAATTATAACCTCGAACAATGTTTCTGCATATGGCTTAGTGCCCAATAAATCCTCATTGTCTTTATCAGATAAGTCAAACTCTTTGTCTTCAATGAAAGTAATAGGCATTCCTAAAATTTTAAGGATGAATAATTTAAGTATTAACCGAGTGAATATTTTAAAGGACTAAATAAATTTTTAACATATTTATAAACTATCTGTTGAAGTAAGCCGGCCTAAGAGAATTTTAGTTCATTGTTCTTGTCTATTGTTTTTTAAAGGTATTCATGAATCTTAAATGAAATTGCGCTGTAGCGTGATTTCATTTTTCGATTTGGCAAAAACAATAGGGGAGAGGAGCGTTAAGAATTTTAGCGCGAGAAAAAGTAATTACCCAATGAGTGATTTCTTTTTTCGGCGAGACGGTGCCGCTGTCTCGCTAGCAATAAAGTTTCTTAAAGACCGACGCCAACGCGCCAGCTGGCTCCTTCGTTAAAAATGTACTTTGGGTATATTTTCTTTACGCTCGGCCCGGTTCCAAAATTATCTGTAAGCCTTGAAATTGCAGATTCACGAATACCTTTAAAAAACAATAGATATTAATGAGTATCTTTTTGTTTCTTTTTTTATCAAGAAAAAATGCATTTCAATTAATGATTAAGAGTTTGAATAATTACGTACATGGAAAAATTCTATAAGCAAATTTCAGATTATCAATCATCTGTTTCGTTGTTACACAAAACTTTATCTAAAGACCTAGAAAGGCTTCAAAAATTTGAGCCTATGATTCAACCGTCAGTAGCTGAAATGCTCGAAAAAGTACAGAAAGACGAAGAAAGATGGTCTCACCTGAATACACTACAACCATTTGCCCAACAACTTATAAGAGCTCAAGAAGATATGCTAAGGGCAACAGCTCCTTTAACCCAAGTTGCTAAACAATTAAAAGGGTTTTATGAACCTTGGAACTACATTAAACCCAATTTTGATTCTTTGAACCAGCTTAGCTCAAATCTTGGTTATTCCGATTTCGTGGATTTCACTATACCAATATCTACAGAAATTATCAAAAACATTGGTAAGTCATTAAAAGTTTCAGTTGATGAATTATCAATGTTGGAATATCATATGAGTTCCCCAGAGGGTACTGAATATGATGAAAAGGATACTCTTTTAATTTATAATAATACCAAAGAAATTATTACTAGTATTTATAACGACAATGAAATTCTTTACACCATTGACCCTTACAAATTTGAAGAAGTAATAGGAGAATTACTCCATTCAAAAGGGTTTGAAGTTAATATATCGCAAAAAACAAGAGATGGTGGTTACGACATTCTAGCAATAACTAAGCAAGGTGGAATTCCATTCAAAATGCTCGTAGAGTGTAAAAGGTATAAGAATACCGTTGGTGTTGGTATTGTGAGAAGTTTTTGTGATGTTATAGAAACGGAAAAGGCTAATAAAGGTATTTTAGTAACTACATCTTATTTTTCAAAACCAGCTGTAGAAAGGAAAAGTAAAAAAGGAGAGCTTTTAGATTTAGTCAATAGGGATGGCTTAATTGATTGGATAGCAGAGTACCATCTAAGCCGTAATCGATAATTCTATTTGACATAATGTATAGGTGCCAAAGAAAAATTTCAAACAAAAATAGTAGGTAGCAAGTGCACAGAAATTTTAGAAATAAAAATTTCTGTCGTGGGCCGATAAAATAATAATAGAATCATGATCTACAGCCGTTAAGTACCATTCCAGTAAAACGGCTTTTACATAATGGCTGACGATATGATTCGCTGGCGCGAAGGCCATATCTGCAATTATGTAAAATGCAAGCATGCGCCGTTTTACACAATAGACCAATCTGTACTATAATTTACATTATGTAAAATAACGATTTTAGATGCCCCTTTTAAAAGGTTTTAGTTTGTTGGGGCGAATTTAATAGTATGTACCTCTAAACTATCATTGGCACTTACATTTTCTTCAGTTATTGGGGAATCAAAAAGCCGGTTTAGGTTATTTCCTGCCAAATCCTCCAACCGTGACTCAATATGTATTTCAATTGCAGAATTAGGCCATGGTATATTAGGCTCAAAACGTAATTTCGTTCCCTTTTCCAACAATGAAAAATTCCCGGTAATCGGTGTATTCTTCGAATCGTAGATTTGAATCGTTTCCTTGGCCAAAAAAGCATCCATAGGTTCGTTGAAATCAATGATCAGGTTTTTGACCGAATCCTTATCGTGCATCTGTACTTGCCAAGTATCTGTATTAGGTTTTTTGTCATCGCGTGATCCCACATAGAATCTTTTGGTGTATTTTTTTTGTAAAGTCCGGCCATCTATCGCCTTCCAACTGCTATCGACCGATACCGTATAGCTTTTACCCTTTGTTAATGGCAGGCCTTTTTCCCGATTGGGTATCAAATCGGTCTTAATACGCCCCGGATCCAGCCAAAGGGTCAATAACGTTCCCTCCTTATTCCACAGTTGCGACTCCAATCTTAAAAAAGGTGCTGTTTCAACGGCATCGGTCTCATTGTATACCGTAATGAAATCCAATGCATTATGAATTTCCTGCATGGGCTGCTCGAACTCAAAGTACATCTTTAAAAGGTTTTCAGGGACCGTATCCTTCTGGGGATGGATTCCGATCATTTTGGCACTGTTCTCCCCTTCCCGATTTGGTATAGCAAACGAGGCCAATACTTCGGTATTTTTTTTACGAACGGTATAGGTCTGCCCTGCCGTAAAAGGAACGACGGGCGCAAAATTGTAGCCCTCTTTCGAACCGACAATTACCCCTATTACCGATGTTTGTGATTCTTCCCCGACAAAAAACCTGATATCTTCAACATCCATGTTGGTCGTGAACGTCACGCCCACGGCTTTTTCGTCCTCGTAATCGATCTTCTCAATATCCACACGGTCAACAAGTCCGCACGACGCCAACGAAGTCAAACAAAAAAAGACCAGGTATAACCTGATCTTTCTAGAAATTGTATTTGAATATTTTACATCCATTCCGTTGACCGTACCCTTAATCTAAGGTCTCCATCCGATTGTCTTTGAAGGTAAATGATATGGGTCGCATCGAGATTATCCATTTGAAGTACGTAAGGAAATGGAAGGTTATCGTAGGCTACACCAGCAGTCTCTGCAAAAACGGTTACCGGTTCCGTCATGGTATCCTTAAAGTTCGCAATATCTTCGTATTTGATCCGCATGACCGGTCTGCTGCTGTTCGACATCAAAAAATAGGTTTTTCCATCCTTCTTATATGATACCATGTCAAGTGGTGAATTGCCCGCACCCAGTTCGGCAACGGTACGGCCTTTGGTGTGTTTTCCATCCTTAAGTTCATCCAATCGAAAAAGAACCAAGGGCGTACAGGTATAACTGGCCATAAGGTAGTCGACATTATCAAGTTCGATAACATCAAAAGTCTTGATCGGTGCATGTGTTTCGTACTGACCATGGGCGGCATGCCAGATTTCGAGGGATCCATACTCCTGGGAGTCATTAAACGGAAAAGGAATGCTTCTGAACGTAGAGCCAAATTCTTTGTTCGACAAACCCGAGACCAATACTTTGCCCTTATGGAATTTCAAATCTGAAATCGCCCAGGTACGCAAAGGGCGTTCCCTACGGTCTTTGGCTTCACTACCGATGGGGTCCTTCAACGCAATTTTGGAATAACTTACATCTTTTAAGGAAACATTTTCAAACTCCTCCCCTTTCAATTTGAGCAATACCGGAGTACCATCAGCTACCTGAACCGCAAAATAGACGTTCTTCGAAATAGGGTTGACGGCCATATCGCTGATTTCGATATTTTCAGTGCTCGTGCCCAATGAGGAAGCAATTTTTTTATCGAACTCGCCAATATTGACTTCGGCCACCTCGTTGGTCGGCTTTACATCCTCAGTATTTAAGGCATAGATCATTGCATTTTTGGAATCGCCCAAGAACAAGATTCCCTCGGGGCCAAAACTCATTTGGTTAATGGAGGATATTTCGGGATTCCCGGTTATAAAACCTTCCGTTAAGCTCGATTCGGATTTTGTGATACCCGTGGCCGATATCGTTAGAAGCGCCACGGCACCTAGTGCTAAAGCAAGTATTTTTTTTCTCATTTTCAAAAGGGATTAGTTCACCACCATTAAAATATCAAATTCTTTGGCCAATCACGACTTTATTCAGCTCAATTAACTCAATTTTAACGTGTTACAAAAAGTAAAAAATAGGTTTATGTTTCCAGACCGTTCCTATTTTCGTAAATAATCATCGCTACCGTCCAACCAATCTTCACGAATGGGCGACCACGTATCGATACCCTCTACGTCACCGATCATTATGGCGGCATGGGGTACGTTCGAAGGAATGACAACGGTCTCACCTGCGTGCAGGTCCATGGTTTCTTCCTTGTCCTTTCCGAACCAAAATCGCACCGTTCCCGATAGTACTTGACTTATCTGTTCGCTTTCATGATGATGCAACGGTACTTCAAAACCATCTTTAAATTTCATTCTGGCGATCATTATCTTTTCCCCGTAGACCAGTTTGCGCTCCATTTGCGGCGTAACTTTTTCTACGGGTACATCGTCCCAATGTATTTTGTCCAATTTCATGGTTTCCATTTTAAATCCGTTAAAAATATTGTTTTAAAACATAGGCTGTTTGCACTTTGCTTTTTTCTTCGGTAACATCCGTCCAAGCGAAGTAAATTTTATCGGCCACCATTTCCATTTGCGGAAATCCGGTTTTTCGCGAGGCGTCCAATTGGGCAATTTCAAGTATTTTTCCCTTTACGCCGTTACGATTGACCTTGACCGCTTTGAGTACGGCATCCTTTTCGTCGGTTTCCATCCAACTAACAAGGACATTTTCTTGGTCCAATACATGTACATCGACACGCCCCATTGCATTGGTCTGGCTAATCGGTATTGGCGCATCAAAATTTTCGCCGCCATCTTCCGAAAAAACCAAGTTCACCGTTGGTTGTTCGTTTGCCGCCGTAAACCAGGCAACGACAAGGTGATTTCCTAAAGCGGCTGCCTTCGGTCCGTTTACCGGGCAACCCTTTATTTGCCAACCATCTTGATGTATGCTTTTCGGGTACGACCACTGCCCTGCCACCTGCCTTACAATACTGATGTCCCTGATTTCGTCTTCCGAACGGTCTCGATAAACGACTATGGGCCCATTATCGGTAATTGCCGCCGTAGTCTGGCAGCAATCGCACGTTCTGGCATCGAGCTCTTGCTCGTCGGTAATGGTGCCGTCGCTAGCAACTTTGGCTGCACGAACGGTCATGGCTCCCCGCTCCCCTTCTCCATTTTCAATGGTGTTTCTACCATCCAACCATGTTACGAAAAATCCCTTTTCATAGGGCAAGGAACTAACAAAACCGTGCTCCGTCGGGGTATTATCGGTATGCAGTGGCAGATTGGTTTTCCACTGCTTCTCCCCGGCCTTTTTCAGGTTCAGTTTAACGTCATAGGAATAGGTTCCTTCCGATGATTTCTTAAGGATATGGTTTAACAAATTTCCCTGGTTTTCACTAATGGCTGGGAAGTCGGCCCAATTCACAAACCAATCTGCACCCTTGACCACGACTTGCGGGGCTGACCATGCCTCTCCTTCCCATCGGCTATATTTCAATGCCATCAGACTATCATCGACCGGTTCTACCCACGATAACAAAGTGCTCTTGGTGTCCGAAAAAAGAAAGGGAAGCGCACTCCCCGCCCCTGCCGGATTGCCCATCTGCTGCACCAAAGGTTCTTCTTTTTTTTGCTGTTCCATACAACCGAACAGGCAGAGCAGCACTCCGAGAATCAAATAACGCCGTTGCCTCATGGAACTGCCTTAAATTTCTCGATCATTTCATCGCTGACCCAATCGGTCTGCCCTTCTATTTTCAAAACCTGTTCTCCGGCCCCGTTGTATATAAAAGTAGTTGGCAAAGCACTGACACCTTTTTCGGCGAAGGCATCTTTTAGCCGTATGAAGGTCAAGTCGAACCTTCGTTTATCAACAAACTTCTGGATTTTTTCAAGGGACTGATCCGAGGCAAGTAAAAAAACGTAGTTTTCATTTTTCAAAAGCTCTTGGGCGCGTACGAGGTCGGGCATCTCCTCGATGCAGGGTCTACACCAAGTCGCCCAATAGTTGAGCACTACTCTTTTTCCTTTAAAATCAGTGAGTGAAACGGGGTTCCCGTGTAAATCCTCGAACGAAGCCTTTTGCTGCACAGACTGTGATTGTTCTGGTAGGTTCTCCGAAGTTATTGCCTGACTTTTGGCCAAATCCCGACATCCCGTAACAAATGCCATCATCACCAATAAAAAGCCAATTCGTAATCTCATTTTTCCATTCCTAGAAGTGGAATGCAAATTAGTGAAAATATGGATGGAGTTCTCCGATTAACGTAAATCAATCGATGGGTGAAGTTTTATAAAATAGGAATTGCTTGGATATTAGGCGTTGCGGACACCTTGTACATAATCGTGTACCCCCTGTTGTAGTTCATGGAACTCCGAAAGCTGCTGCCTTACGTTTTCCATATAATCCCCAACAGACTTTTTGCGTTCCCTAAGTGCTTGAATGATTTCGCGATTGGTACTACTCAATCGTTCGAGTCCTGTTTTCAAGGTTTCGATACGCTCGAACAACGAATAGGTTTTGGGTTCGCAAACATATGAATTGAGTTTATTTTTCAATTGTCCTACCTCGCGTTGATTTCGTTCCAAACGCAATACCAAATTGTTCTTTTCGATGTTAGCACCTTGTTTGAATTCCATGGTTTCAGATTTAAGGGTTAGACAATTAAAACCGGTAGGTATTTTATCTACGCAATATTAACGCTTTTCGGATGTTGTTAAGTATCTAAAAACGAGACTTTAACGTTTATTTATACTTCCCCTAAACTTGCCTTAAGATTCTTGGCATGAAGTATTGAAAATTTGTTACGGTTTGCTTGCAAAAGCGACCATCGATTCCTATTTTCATATAAAGCGAAAAATATGGATATAAACTTTGAATATCATGATGTAAAGGCAAGCGGCCGGTTGGAAGTAATGGCAGGGAAAAAGCTCAACAAGCTTCTTGACAAGTTCGATTTCATCGTACGCGCCGATGTGTTTTTTAAAACGGAAAATGCCACGGCCCAGGACAAGGGGAAAATATGCAATATACGATTGAGCATACCCGGCCCACGGTTATTTGCCGAAGCAAATCATGGTTCGTTCGAAGCTTCCATTGCCGAGGCCTGTAACGACCTTGAGATACAACTGCGAAAGCGAAAAGCAAAGATGAAATCCTATTGATACGACGGACTAGTTGTCGTCGTCTTCGAAAGTATTATCGGCAATAACCTTGTTAAGACGTTCCGTGAAAATGGGGCTACGCTTGAGATCGCGCATCAGTTTTCTCTTTTTTCGTTTCGAGATGCTCAAGGTATCCAATAGCTCTTTGGTGCGCCTGAATTCGACGATCCTATCCTTTTTCAATTGAATACGATCTTCAACGGGAATGACCAATTCGGGGTCGAAACGCTCCATAACCGTATGTTTCTGTACTTTGATCTGTTTTTTCTCCGGATTCTTGGCCGTAGTCTGACCAAGTGCGGTGCATATGCCCAAAAGCAATAGACATAATGTCATTACGATACTCCCTTTTCCCATTTCCAATATTTTAACCACACGCACAGTGCGGGTATTATTCAATATCCTCAAATTTGGTGTCCGTCATTAAGACTTTTTGCAACCTTTCGGAAACACCATTTTTATAAAGGTCTTTTAAAAGACGACGACGTTTACGATCTGATAGATCCATAGTATCCAAAATAGCACGTTTATGCCGAATATCGGCCATACGTTCCTTATTCGAATTCTGAAAATCGGGCTCGAACTTTGTCAGTATCGGCCCATCGTCTTCTTCTGTAACCTTGGCCGTTTGGGGAGTATCTTGGGAGGATGCTTTTTGGGCATTCATCGACCAAGTTGCCAAGAGTAAACATAGCATGGTAGGAAACAAAAAACTTGCTTTCCTCATTTTCAAAAAGTGAATCTCGATTCCAATGTAGAAAAAAATATGCAATGTTGCCCAAAACACCAATCGTACTGACATTTGAGCGACTGAAAAAAGTCTTTCATCGATAAAACATTATCGATAACTTTGGTACGAACCTTGGTACCATCATCTTATGAAACCACTTTATATATTCGTGCTGCTTTTAACGATTTCCGTCAATGTCTTTTCGCAGGACAAGTCGCGAATCCGTTCGGCGGCAATAAGCTTCAATTTTGAAAACAATGATGTCGATGGGACCATTTCAGGATTTAGCTCCTCCTCCGCTATTGACTTGCAAAATTTGGAAAACTCCACATTCGAAGGTTCTGTCGCAGTGTCAACCATCAAGACCGGAAATTTTTTAAGGGATTGGTCCTTAAAAAGCGGTAAGTATTTTGATGCGGACGAACATCCCAGACTGACTTTTAAAAGTACTTCGGTCACTCCTAACGAAAACGGATTTTCAGTTAAGGGAGATTTAAGCATTAAAGGAACGACAAAGCCAATTACGATCGACTTTCGGAAAAGTAGCAATCAACTGATCGGAACCACTACTCTATTTGTATCGGATTATGGCATAAACATCAAAAGGGAACAAGAACAGAATAGGGTTACCGTAAAGCTTGCCTTCGAAATACAATGACCCGGTAACAATCTGGCCGATTTCCACTATGCCTTTTCAAAATGATGCTTAACTTCGCAGCCTAAATTTTCCGCTAATGTGGGTATGGGTTGTTTTTATTGCGTTGATCATTGTTTTCTTGGCCCTAGATCTGGGCGTATTCCATAAAGAGGAGCATGTTATCAAAAGCAAGGAAGCCGGAATTTGGACCGCAATTTGGGTGACCATAGCATTTTCTTTCAGCGGGGTTATCTATTGGTTGTTTTCCAGTGGTATTATAGACAACCCGACCCAACTTGCCCCGAACGATGCCGTTCTAAAATATATTACAGGATATTTGATCGAGCTTTCATTGAGCGTTGATAATGTGTTCGTAATAGCAGTTATATTTTCTGCATTCAAAATACCTCCCATTTACCAACATCGCGTACTGTTTTGGGGCATTTTGGGAGCCATTGTTTTTCGTGCGTTGATGATCTTGTTCGGTGTGGCCCTTATTACCCGTTTCGATTGGATTATTTATGTATTTGGGGTATTCTTATTGTACACCGCCTTTAAAATGTTAAAGGGTGATGAGCACGAGTTCAACCCGAAGAACTCATGGGTGTTCCGACAAATCAAAAAAGTTTATCCGATTACAAATTCGATTCAAGGGCATGATTTTTTTGTCAAACGTATGGGGGTCAAGGCCGCCACCCCCCTATTTGTGGCCTTGATCGTTATCGAACTGACCGATATTCTTTTTGCACTCGACTCCATTCCTGCGATTTTGGCCATTACGGCAGATCCTTTTATAGTTTTCAGCTCGAATATTCTTGCCATACTTGGTCTGAGATCCATGTATTTTTTGATATCAAGGATGTTGGACAAGTTTCGATTTATTAATTATAGCCTTGTTGTAATACTTGCATTTGTAGGTCTTAAGATGTTATTTTCCAATTATGTACACCTACCGGAATGGGTCTCATTGACCGTAATTTCCGTTGCCTTGATAGGTGGTATAGTTGCCTCATTGGCAATTCCTGAAAAGCGCCATGAACAGATTGATGAAAAATAACCTAATCGGCTTTTTTTGAAAAGATGAGCTGGTATAACTTGCCCACGCCCCAGTTTCCTAACGGAAAATAGAGCGCGAAAAACAAGGCCATAGCAAGACCGAAAGAGCGTTGGCCAACAATAGATTCGAGTATATTTCCGGGATAGGCATAGGACGTTTCCAACGCGTAACCCCCAAATTCAAGCAAGCACATGGCAATCAATCCGTAGGCATATTGTTTATGGAAGGGAAATCCCCGAAGCAACAGTGAAATCGGAACCATATACAGAATATAACAGGTGATTACCTGCCACCAATAGGTAAATTTGGCGATTTCCATTTGTGTGCCGAACCAATTCATGCCCAATCCCCATAAAAAATAGACAACACAGTATAGCAACAGTAGCCGTTTATCGACCAAAAGCTTGTTTTTCGCCCATAGCAAAAATTCGGTCATCTCATTTATCGGTTTTAAGGTCAATAATCCGCAACGCATCTTTAACGGTCTGCATTTGATCCATATCATCGTTTTCCAAAGTGATATCGAAGGCATCTTCAACGTCGAGGACGATATCGACTAAATGGGCCGAATTGATATTGAGTTCTTCGGTGAAATGGCTTTCTTCGGATATTTGGTCTATCGAAACATCTTCCGGAAGATATATCTTGATGATGTCGCGTAGTTTTTGATAGCGTTCTTCTTTGCCCATAAATTAGTTTTCCCAAGAGATACAATAGACCCTTATGCCAAATTGCCTGTCCGACCAACGGCAGGTCGAAGCATCAGTCGTTGAATTTCCCAAAAATAACACAAGCATTGACATCGCCAAAACCAAAACTGGCCTTGGCGATGATTTTGGGATTGTATGCAAATGTCTTCGTCGGTATTCTTGAAACGGATATTCGTTCAGCTATTTCCGGATGGACATCCTCACAGTTCACGTTTCCAAAAAGTTGGGCATGCTCAAACTGTAAAATGGTAGCTACACTTTCAATGCTTCCGGCAGCTGCCAGACAATGACCGAACAATCCTTTAAAGGAATTTACATAGGGAAAATCGTTTCCCGAACGCTCCAAGGCCGTGCACCAATTTTCAATCTCCTGTGAGTCTTTGGCCGTTGCCGTGAGGTGGCCGTTAATGACATCGATATCCGATTTTTTGATGCCGGCACTTTGAACAGCTTCTTCAATACAACGTTGTACCGCTTCATTATTTGGAGCGGTCATACTACCTGCCGCTCTTTGTCCGCCGCTATTGGTCGCCCCACCTAGAACTTCTGCATATATTTTCGCTCCCCTTGCCTCGGCACTATCCAGTGATTCCAAGACCAAGGCGCCCGCACCGCTACCGGGTACAAATCCCGAGGCGGAAGCACTCATCGGGCGACTGGCCCTAGTGGGATTGTCATTATAATTTCTTGGTAAGATACGCATGGCATCGAAACCGCCCCAAACGTAGGGTCCACTATCGCTACAACTGCCGGTAAGCATTCGTTCCGATTTTCCCGATGCGATGCGGTCATAGGCCATCAAGATGGCTTCCGTTCCCGTGGTGCATGCCGAGGAATTCGTCGTTACCTGATTACCGCAACCGAGCAATCCGCCTAAATATGCACTTATACCGCTGGCCATTGTCTGTAAAACGGCCGTACTGCCCAAACGCCTGACATTCTTGTCGTCTACCAGATGAATTGATTCTCTGAATTTGTCCACTCCCAAAATACCCGTCCCGAAGATAATACCGCTGTCCCAATCCGGGGTTTCTTTCGTAGCTATCGGCAGGTCGGCATCCTTCCACGCGTCGATACCGGCGATTACCCCATAAACGATACCACTGGCATTCAATCCCCGTAATTGCAAAGGAGTGAAGTACTTGTTTATCAAATTATCCTTGACCAACGGCTCTCCGGCAATTTGACATCCAAAATTGAGTTCTTCCAACTTCGGTTGAAAACGTATCCCGCTTTTTCCGTTTTGCATGGCGGCTGTGAAATCCGCGAGTCCAACTCCATTTGGGGCGCAGACCCCTAAACCTGTGATTACTACCCGTCTAGACATCGGTATCGATTTTGATCATCCCGGCCATGGTTCCTCTGCATACCAACTTATTTTCCGCATTGTACATTTTCACCTTGCATTTCAACTTATTGAACCTAAAATATAGTTTTTCAGAGCGTACAATCACTGTTTCGCCAGGAAATACAGGCAACAAAAACTCCATTTCGGAAGAACTCAATCCGATTCGAGGTTTATTGATTTCCTGGCCTTCAATGCCAATTAGATGTATGCCCAAACAGACCAATCCAATCTGCGCACAACATTCGGTCAATATGACACCAGGCGTAATAGGATTTCCAATGAAATGACCCTTGTAAAAATCCAATTCTTTTGAAAAGGTGAATTTTCCTTCCACACCATTTTCATCAACGTTAACCAGTTCATCAACAAACAAAAAGGGTTTGGAATATGGAAGATTTTCTAGTATCACTGATGACATGCGCTGCTGGTTAGGGTATTCTTTGGATTCATTTCTTGGCAAATTACCTCAAACTCTCCCCCCCATCGACTTTGATAACCGTTCCGGTAATCCATTTCGCTTCATCGGTGGTGAGAAGGTAAACCACATTTGCGACATCTTCCGGAGTGGTCAAACGACCATTCGGATTACGGCGCAAAGCACTTTCTTTTAATTTTTCGTTTCCAGGAATCATTTTGAAAGCAGGAGTTTCGGTCGCTCCAGCTTGGATGCAGTTGGCTTTGATTCCCATACCTGCATATTCTAAAGCAATGTTCCTAGTAATCGCCTCCAATGTCACCTTTGCTACTGAAACTGCCGCATAACCCTGCCAAGCCTTTGTATTCCCCTCACTGGTGAACGAAACGATACGGGTATCGCTTGCGAACAATCCAGCTTCGAAAATGGACTTTGTCCAATCAAAGAGGCTCAGGGCCATAGCATTCAGGGTAATATTGAAATCCTCATGGTTTAAACCCGTTCCATTTTTACCGTGCATTGGCTTCAAACTCCCTTTCGCGATGCTGTGTATCAAGGCACTGATTTTTCCACCATTTTTTAGCAAAATTTTCAACTCTTTGAGAACGGCTTCCCTTTTCTCGATTTTAGCGGCATCACAGTTAAAATGTTTCAAAACGATTTTATTACCCTGCTCAATTTCCTTAAATTCTTTTTCGATTTTGGGCATGTTTACCCTAGCATCTCGGTGGATGATAATCAAATTGTAACCGTGTACGGCTAATTTTTTGGCCGTTGCCAAGCCAAGGCCGCTACTGCCGCCCAAGATTAAGGCCCAATTGTCTTTAAGATTCATTAAATAACTATATTTATGAATATTAAGATTATTTATTTAAATAAATACTTTTATATTTTACCACTCCAATAATACGCGTTGAGCCGAAAATCCTGGACCAAAACTCAGTATCAACCCCTGTTCTCCCGCTGGGATTTCCCGATTTAAGAACCGTTCCAAAACGTACAACACGGTCGCGCTGCTCATATTGCCATACTTTCTCAATGTTTCCCGGGTATCGTCGATATTTTTTCCTAAGCTACCAAAAAGTCCTTCAACGGTTTGCACTATTTTCCTGCCCCCAGGATGAAAAATCAAATGGTCCACTTTTTCTATATCACTCCCGTTTCTTTCCAAAAAAGGATGTACGATTTCGGGAAAATGTGCCGCTATGGTTTCAGGCACGCTTGGATCCAATATCATTTTCAATCCATGGTTGGTCAGATCAAACCCCATTAAATGTGTGGTATCCTTGAAATGATACATCTCTTCCCCAATAATTCTCGGGCCTGTTGCCTGTTCTTCCGAGGATAACAAAACACAAGCCGCCCCATCCCCAAAAATTGCGGCACTGACCATGTTGGCCATCGAAAAGTCGTTCAATTGAAATGTGGCGGTAGGGCTTTCTACGGCCACGACCGCCACGCGCTTTTCTGGATTCGATTTCAAAAAATTACTTGCATAGATAAGACCTGAAACCCCCGCAGCGCAACCCATTTCGGTCACCGGAAGACGCACGACATCTTGGCGCAACCCCAATTCGTTAACCAAATAGGCGTCCAAGGAAGGAATCATTATTCCCGTGCAGCTTACGGTAATAATGAAATCCAAGGAATCGGTCGTCCATTGTGCATTGGCCAAAGCTTTCTTCAAAACCTTGCTACCCAATTTTTTGACCTCTCGTACGTAAATATTATTTTTCGCCTCGAATGAAGTAGCCGTGAATACCTCTTCAATATCCATTATGCCATAACGTACATCGACGCCTGCACCTTCAAAAATCTTGATTACCTTTCGACGAAAACGTTCATCTTGGTCGGCCAACCAAAGTTCGACAAAGGGAAGGATATCCGCTGTCTTTCTAGAATAGGAAGGCAGTTCCTTCTCCACGTTCACAATACGCACATTGATCATATGACTACCTTAGTCGATTCGGTTGCATTACCCATACAAAGCGAAAAGCCCATTTCCAACGAATACTATGATTCATATCCGGTAGATGTTCTAAATATCCAACCAAATCAGACCTTACAAAAGCCCTCTTAACGGATATCGCCCCATCATTTTTTGCAACCTTGGTTTTGATAAAAATACGACTAACGGCCTTAAATAGATAATAGGCCAAAGGGCTTCTATGCAAGTCGTTGATTATAACCCCGATACGCGCCAATTCGGCAAGCTTTTTCAAGTATAACGGAATTTGATTGTCCGTAAAATGGTGCATGGTAAGCGTACTTATTATAATATCGCACTTGAAATCAACCGGACTTAACTGCAAAATATCGGCTTGCAGATATTGTATCCCTTCATAACCTCTCGAGGCTTCTTTTGCTAATAAAAGGACATCTTCGCTCAAATCGATACCTACAAATGTCACATTGGTATCCTTCTTTTTACAATAATCCGCCAAAGCCCTTAAAATGGCTCCATCTCCACATCCCATATCGGCAATTACGTATTCGTTCTGAGGATGTTCGGCAATAAGATCTGTAATGGCCCTGATGTTATTGATGTGACCTCCTAAAAGTCGGTTTGCCAAATCGATATCGGCAAAAACTTCCCGGAGAACGTTCAGTTCACCTTGAAAGTCATCCATTATCTCCGACTGTGTACTACGTTTGGACCAATCCATCATCTATCAAATAGGTTTTCCGTGCGTAGCTCGGATTATTCTGGACAATAATCCCGGTGTTCTAACCACAAGGGACAAGCCCAATTTCGAAATCTCTTTGTTCAACAATAATGATTGCAATTGTCTGCCCACCCATAGCCTTTTTCTAAATACACTGTTCCAGTGCCCGATATAAGTCTTTTCAAGCTTTTTGCGGTTGTTTCCTTTTTCGACAATATAATTATTGATAAGTCCGGAGGCCATTTTGGCACTATGAATGGCCATTGCCATACCGTTACCACAAAGCGGGTGGATCAGCCCTCCGGAATCGCCGCACATAATCACATGATTTTCGACCACCTTCTTCCCTTCAAAGGAAATCTGGGCAATACTCATAGGGTCCTCAAAAATCGGTTCGGCTTTCTTCAAAAACGCTTTCAAAAATGGGTTTTGGGCGACTACTTTTTCATTGAACGATGCAATATTCCTTTCCTTTTGAAAACTCTTGTACGAGGTCAGATAGCAAAAATTTACCGCACCTGTTTCGGTTTTTGAGAGTCCTCCATATCCACCATTAAAATTATGCAGGGCTACTTCATTTTCGGGAAACTCCCTATAATTATAATGCGCTTTTACTCCAAGCCATGGTGACTTTCTTGAGATAAACGCCCTGTTCAGGTTTTTATCAAGATTACTGCGTTTACCAAAGGCTCCAATGACAAACAATGACTGATAAGTTTGACCTTTAAACGTTGTCACTTTGAAAGAGGACCCTTCAAATGCTATATCGTCCACGGGCTGAAATACAAATATCACACCCAATGCCAAGGCTTTTTCATAGAGCAGATTATCAAATGCATACCGACTGATTCCAAAACCACCTAATGGCAATCGCGCCGTAATCGACTTTCCGTTGACCGTGGAGAGCTTAAACGTATCTATGTTCACAGAAGTCGGGGGAATAGCAACACCCAAAGTATCAAGATAGGGCCGTACTTCATTCGAAACGTATTCGCCACAGACCTTATGGTTCGGAAAAGTATGTTTTTCAAATACCAGAACACTATGATTTTTTTTCTTCAAATCAAGCGCGGCGGTCAATCCGGCCAGACCCGCTCCCACAATGATAACATCATAGCGTTCCACTATCGAAAGATAACGATTAAAAAAGAAGAATCCCGATACACCATGATGTATCGGGATTCAAAATCAAATCTTTTTTAGGTAGCCGAATTAGTTTCCGGTCTCCCGTTTCGCTTCTTCTTTAAGTTCTTGGCTGGCAACAATGGCCAATTCGACCCTTCGGTTCTTAGCTTTTCCTTCGCTGGTTTCATTACTTTCCCTAGGCTGGCTCTCACCGTACCATTTGGTTGTAAAGCGACCTGCATCGATTCCCTGTGCGACCAGGTAGCTGGTTACCGA
Organism: Bacteroidia bacterium; assembly: GCA_030428705.1. Taxonomy (GTDB): domain Bacteria; phylum Bacteroidota; class Bacteroidia; order Flavobacteriales; family Flavobacteriaceae; genus Meishania. The sequence continues at coordinate 744,107 of JAUIDI010000001.1, read as the reverse complement.
TTCGGCCCTTTGCTGCGATAATTTCATATTATAATCCTCAGGCCCCGCACTATCGGTATGGCCTTCTACCAAAATATATGACTTCGGATATTCTTTGAAGATCCCGGCCAATTTGTCCAAAGTAGTGGCCGAAGTACCTTTAACACCCGATTTGTTGGTATCGAAATAAACGCCAGCATCTTCATTGAAAACCACATTGATCCCTTCCCCAACACGGGTAACTTCCGCACCGGGAATCTCTTCCTCGATACGTTCCGCCTGACGATCCATGCGATCACCGATATATCCACCGGCGACACCACCTACAACTGCTCCGATAATTGCACCAAGAGCGGTATTATTGCCCTTTCCGACATTATTGCCGAGTACACCGCCGATTACGGCCCCACTGGCCGCACCTACCGTCGCGCCCCTTTGCTTATGGTTCGAATTCTTTACGGCATTACATCCTACTATCAAGGACATCGCCATTACTATATATACACCTTTAATACTTAGTTTTTTCATGGGGAATCTATTTATGATTTTTTAGTGAATGAATAGACAACATTAACGATTTTTCCATCGACTGTTGCATTTGATTTTAAGGTCATTTCATTTTCGGTAAGATTGGTAATGTTCAAACGATAGCCAAGTCCACCGGAGATATCCTTGTTTTTTTCATCTATCAATTTGAACTGCAATTGACTGGTGTAATTTTCTTCGCGCTCAACGACGGACCAGCGAATGTAACGATCTCCTCCGTTACACAACGTAGATGGAGCAATGGTATAGCGACCTGTACTGTTGTTGTCACGAAAGTACCATTCACTACCTTCAAAACAAATGTCGTCGGCATCGTTGAAAATTACGGACTTAAAATTTCCCGATGCATTTTCGTACGATATATCGTTCAATGTCCAGGTGCCGCTTAACAAATTACGCTTTCCACGGGCATCTTTTGAAACCGAACATGATACGATCAACATCATAGAAACAATAGGGATAAGAAAGTATTTTCTCATTTTTAAGAATATTTTGGTTTTGTCTATATACGGAACAAATAAAGATTTCGATGTTTATACAACGACGATTCTTTGGTTATATGGTGTGCGGAATCAAGAAAATTTCATAGAAGATTGCTGTAATAAACTGAACCGTCCAATCTTACGCTCAATAGTCCAACAGATCTAATAATTCTTTTTCAAATCGTTTTTTGGGCAGATAAGCATCCTCTAGGTTTTTGGCAAAGGGAATAGGAGTTTCCAAACTTGCCACGCGTTTTACCGGAGCATCGAGATATTCGAAACAATTTTCCATGACCAAGGCCGAAATATCGCTTCCGATGCCTCCGAACAAACTATCTTCTTGAAGAATAATGAGTTTACTGGTTTTTTTTACAGAGGTATAGATACTCTCCATATCCAAAGGGGCCAGTGTGCGTAAATCGATCAAGTCTGCAGCTATTTCATCATGTTCCTTCAACGTTTCCAAGGCCCAATGCACCCCGGCACCGTAAGAAACGACGGTAATCGCATTACCTTCTCGTAAGAGATTTGCTTTTCCGAAAGGAACTGTATAGTAATCTTTGGGCACGTCTTGATAAACACTGCGGTACAAACCTTTATGTTCAAAAAACAACACCGGATTTGGGTCGTTGATCGCCGTAGCCAGCAATCCCTTGGCATCGTATGGAAAAGCAGGATAGACAACTTTTAGGCCCGGGGTTTTGGTAAACCATGCCTCGTTGGTCTGGGAATGAAAAGGACCTGCACCTACCCCGCCACCACAGGGCATTCGAATGACAACATCGGCCTTTTCGGCCCAACGGTAGTATGATTTCGCTAAATAGTTGACAATTGGGTTGAAGCCAGTACTTACAAAATCCGCAAATTGCATTTCGACCACTGCTTTCATACCATTTATGGAAAGCCCCATGCCCGTGGATACCACGGCAGATTCACAAATCGGCGTATTTCGTATACGTTCTTTGCCAAAAGCTTCGACGAAACCCTCGGTAATCTTGAATACTCCTCCGTAATCGGCTACATCTTGCCCCATGATGACCAGATTATCATGGTTTTCCATGCTTTGCCTTAATCCGTTTGAGATGGCATCCACTAAGCGGATGTTCTCCTTTTCACTGTTCGGGGTGGTTTCTTCGTAATCAAAGGGACAATATACCTCGGCCAGCTCCTTGTCAACATTCGACGCAACAGGAGCTTCATCAAAAGCGATTTGGAGATTTTTATCGATTTCGTGGATAATCTCTTTCTTGATCTGCACTTCCTGTTCCTCGGTGAGGAGACTTTCTTCATGTAAAAATTCCAAATAGTTCTCGAGGGGGTCTTTAGCAGCCCATTGGTCCATCAATTCCTGCGGAACGTATTTTGTACCGCTCGCCTCTTCATGACCGCGCATGCGAAAAGTGTTGAAAACCAGTAATACTGGAGCAGGTTTTAGACGGATACGTTTGCAAATGGCATCGACCATGGTAAAAACTTCCAAAACATTGTTACCATCAATCGTATACGATTCCATTCCGTAGCCAATACCCTTATCCGCCAAGTTTTCACATTTAAATTGTTCCTTGGTGGGGGTAGAAAGTCCGTACCCATTGTTCTCTACACAGAACAGAACAGGCAGATTCCATACGGCGGCAATATTCAAGGCTTCATGAAAATCACCCTCGCTCGTTCCCCCCTCGCCGGTGAAAACGGCGGTTACTTTTTTCTCTTTTTTAAGCACATTGGCCAGCGCAATACCATCGGCCACGCCCAATTGAGGTCCCAAATGGGAAATCATCCCAATAATTTTATGGTCCTGGGTACCAAAGTGGAAACTGCGGTCACGGCCTTGGGTAAATCCGTTTGCCTTGCCCTGCCATTGGGCAAAAAGCCGGTCCAAGGGTACGCCCCTTGTCGTAAAGACCCCAAGGTTGCGATGCATGGGCAAAATATATTCCCCGTTCTCCAAAGCACTCGCCACGCCGACCGAAATGGCCTCTTGACCAATACCACTGAACCACTTTGAAATCTTGCCCTGTCGCAAAAGAATCAGCATTTTCTCCTCGATCATTCGAGGTTTGAGCATCCTTCGGTATAATTGGATCTGCATATCGGCACTGAGGCCTTTATTGTTATATTGCATGGATTAGTAGTGAAAACAGGTTCAAAAGTAACGAAAAAGGGGCAATACAAATTTGATTTGATCTGTTGGCAAAACCATATTTTAGTAACTTTGATGAATTCAAAAAAATAGACATCATGAACGCGATACCTAGTGTAGACCTAGCGGATTTTATTTCAGGCGACCCAACGCGAAAAGAGAAATTTATCAAAGAAATTGGCCAAGCTTTCGAGGAAATCGGATTCGTAGCCTTAGGTGGACATTTTCTTTCGGAAGAGCTGGTCGAAAATCTTTATTCCGAAATAAAGAAGTTTTTCAATTTGCCCCAAGAAACCAAGGACAAATATGAAATCGAGGGTATTGGGGGTCAAAGGGGATACACTTCATTCGGAAAAGAACACGCCAAAGGAAGAAAAGAAGGTGATCTGAAAGAGTTTTGGCACTTCGGGCAATATGTTGACAACGACCCTGAACTTGAGGCGCAATATCCGGCCAATGTTATGGTAGAAGAATTGCCTAAGTTCAACGAAGTGGGCAAAGAAACCTATAAAATGTTGGAAAAAACGGCCAAATATGTCCTTCGTGCACTGGCCCTACATTTAGATCTTGATGAATATTATTTTGACGAATTTATTAAAAATGGAAACTCCATTTTAAGGCCGATCCACTACCCTCCCATTACTTCCGAACCCAAAAATGCAGTGAGGGCCGCGGCTCATGGTGATATCAATTTGATTACTTTGTTGATGGGCGCCCATGGCAAAGGGCTTCAGGTGAAAAACCACAATGATGAGTGGGTCGATGCAATAGCCAGACCGGATCAGCTTATGATCAATGTGGGCGACATGCTCTCGAGGCTTTCAAACAATAAATTGAAATCCACGATTCATCAGGTGGTGAACCCTCCCAAGGAACTTTGGGGCACCTCGAGATATTCCATCCCGTTCTTTATGCACCCGATCAGTGAAATGCCACTGAACTGTCTTGAAAACTGTATCGATTCAGAGAATCCCAAAGAATTCGAAGACACTACGGCCGGTGATTTCTTGCACGAGCGACTCATAGAGCTTGGACTGATCAAGGCTTAAGCCTCATTAACCGATAGACTACTTCATTTCGAATATCGACAACAATTGGAATATTTTATCGTTTGCTAAGTTCAATACGTTTAAAAAATCGGACGATAACTAACCGACTCACCCATGCTTAAAAATTTAATTTCGGGTACTTTATTGATAGGGAGCCTGACCCTCTGCCAGGCCCAAATCGACTTTGAACCTGCCTATTTTATCAACAATGCCGGTGCAAAGACCAGTTGTTTTATTCGGAATGTGGATTGGAAGAACAATCCGACTAGCTTTGAATACAAATTGACCGAAGATGGGGTTGCCGAGACAGCCATGATTGCCAATGTCAAAGAATTCAAGGTAAACGGAGAGGCCAGATATATTAGGGAGGTCGTAAAAATGAACCGCTCTTCGGATAGCAACAATTCTTTGGACTCTGATAAAACGATCCAGTTCAATGATGAGCAGGTCTTTTTAAAAACGATTTCTGAAGGCGAAGCCAAATTATATTATTTCGAAGAGAATAATTTAAGACGGTTTTTCTTTAGCGTTGCAGATTCTGAAATAGAGCCCCTGATCTATAAACGTTATATAAAAAATGAGCAATTTGTCTCACAGGGATTTCGAAAATCGGTTAATAAAATAGGAACCGTTGGTACTTACAAACAACAATTATGGAATGACCTGAAGTGTGACGGCCTATCAAGGAATTATATCAATTCAGTAAAATATGAACTTAGTGATTTGAACGAACTTTTCGAAAAATACAACAGATGCAAAGATCCTCTCTATCGTCAAGATGAGGACAAAAATGCCCAGTTCGAGTTTAATGTTACCGCACGGCCAGGATTGGATTATACTTCGTTATCGGTTACAAATACCGCTGCCTCGACCCGAAATGTGGATTTTGACCAACAGCTGGGATTTCGATTAGGAATAGAGTTGGAAGGCTACCTCCCGTTCAATAAAAATAAGTGGAGTTTTATCGCAGAACCGACCTATCACAGCTACAAAAGTGAAAAAGAAATTCCCCCTACGGGTTTCAGTAACAATTCAAGTGTGGCAGTTGTTGACTATAAGTCAATTGAAATACCGTTGGGGTTCAGGCACTATATGTATTTGAGCGATAGTTCAAGTCTGTTCCTAAATGTGGGATATGTAATCGACATTCCGTTAAGTTCTACGGTAACTTATACGACCAGTGGCAACAATACCGTAGTCGAATTTGGTTCAAACGGAAGTTTCTGTTTTGGAATGGGATTTAAATATGATAATAAAATAAGCATTGAGGCAAGGTATCTTTCAAAACGGGAGATATTCGGCAATGCTGCTTTTGCGACCTATTTCTCGGACTACAATGGTTTTTCGATTATATTTGGCTATTCCCTTTTTTAAAAAATGGATTTACAAGACCAACTAAAAAAATTATTTCCCGACCATATTTCTGAAGAACCGGAAACAACGAAGCCCGAAAGCGATATTTGGTGGCAGGAAGAACCTATTATATGTAAATACGAAAAACGAAAAGGCAAACCGATAACCATTTTAGAAGGTTATAACGGATCCGATTCAGATTTCAAGAAGTTGGCCAAAGAACTGAAGACTACTCTAAGTGTCGGGGGTACTTTTAAGGATGACAAGATTATAATACAGGGTGATTATCGCGATCGGATTATGTCAGTTTTAAAAGAAAAAGGTTTTAACGTTAAACGCGTTGGAGGATAGTACCTGTCAGCCACGATGTGACCCATACAGAATGGTTGCGCACATTTGTGTTAATTTTTTTTGTTTTTTTCGATTAAATGTTACTTTTAGTAGCTAAAATGTAAACAACTTTGTCAATGAGTTCCCTTTTGCACATTACCAATGGAGATAGTTTTACAGAAAGACTTAAAAGTCTAAAGTTAAAGGGGGATATCATCACATGGCGCGAGATGCTATGCGAAGGCAAGACGGAGACCAATGTAGGCAGCGAATCCTTTTGGAAGACGCGCTTCGAATTTCTGCATAAAAACTACAAGGTCACCAAATCGATTTTTATTGAAAAAACACTCAAAGAGTATCGTTCGCTCTGTAACCATAAGCAACAGGATCATATCGTTTTGTGGTTCGAATACGACCTTTTTTGCCAAGTCAATATGTTGGCAGTACTAAGTTGGTTAAAGGCGAACCGAAAGTATGCGGAAATATCGTTGGTCTGCAGTGGAAAGGAAGATGAAACGGACAAGCTGTACGGTTTAAATGAACTAGATGATGAAAGGCTTTTGAATCTTTACGAAAACCGAACGGTACTTTCACAAGATGATATTGAATATGCAGACTACGTTTGGCAACTGTACTGCAGTGACAACCCTATTCGTCTAGAGAATCTGCGCGATTTCGGTGAATTTCAGTTTGAATACCTTTCCGACGCCCTAAAATCTCATCTTCAACGCTTTCCGAGTATCAAAAACGGATTGAATGTACTGGAAAACAAGGTACTGGATCTCTCCGTTGTCACCAAACCGAAATCACGTCGCCAACTGTTGGGCACGTTATTGAAGAATCAAGGTAATTATGGTTTTGGGGATACCCAATTCGATAGAATCCTGACCACATTAAAACCTTTATATTCTTCATTCAACCCGGTCAGGCTTACCAAAAAGGGAAAAGAGATATTGGACGGGAAGACAAGTTACTATTCGTGCATCAGGGATAACGACGATTACCTCGGAGGGGCCTTGAAGTACAACTACCTCTACAATACCGATTCTGGCAGAATATTAAAATTATAGCATGCGGCTAGGGCCTTCCGAGCTTATCCTTAATGCCGACCGTAGCATTTATCACCTCAATTTAGTTCCCGAAGACATTGCCCGTATCATCATTACCGTAGGCGACCCCGATCGCGTGAAAGATGTTTCGAAGTATTTTGATTCCATCGAAATCAAAAAGGGCAAAAGAGAGTTCATAACCCATACAGGCCTCTTGAACGGGAGACGCCTCACGGTTATCTCCACTGGAATAGGCACGGACAACATTGATATTGTTTTGAACGAGCTCGATGCCTTGGTAAATATCGATTTTGACCAAAAAACTGTAAACGAAAATCGTATACGATTACAGATAATACGAATTGGAACCTCAGGTGCGATTCAGCCAGAAATACCGGTCGATTCTTTTTTATTGAGTGAATATGCCATCGGGTTTGACGGCCTGCTTCACTTCTATAATAGCAACCCTATTCTTGAAAAAAAAATTACTGAGGCTTTTGTACAACACTCGGCCTGGAACAGGGCCAAAGCCGACCCATATACGGTAAAATGTGACCCTGAATTGGTGAGTATTTTTGCTTCGAATCATATACGATTTGGGTTAACGGTCACAAATTCAGGATTTTATGGCCCTCAAGGGCGAAAATTGAGATTGACACCCGAAGACAATGGTTTAAATTCGAAATTGACATCCTTTAGGTACGAAGACATGAAAATAACCAACCTCGAAATGGAAACCGCAGGCATTTATGGGCTTTCAAAATTACTGGGGCACCAGGCAATTTCGTTAAATTGTATTTTGGCCAATCGCGTTACCGGTACGTTCTCCAAAAACCCTGAAAAATCCATGGATACATTGATAAAAAGTACACTGGAAAAATTGACCCAATGAAGAAAGTACGATTAATAGGCGTACCCGAACATTTCAATATGCCATGGCATATGGCAATTGAAGAAGGAGCGTTCGAAGAACGCGGTATCGATTTACAATGGACCGATATTCCCGAAGGTACGGGCCGCATGTGTCAAATGCTCCTGGAAAATGAGACCGATCTCGCCATAATATTAACCGAGGGACTGGTTAAAAGTATCTCCGAAGGAAATCCGGCCAGAATCGTACAAGAATATATCGCCTCTCCCTTACTTTGGGGAATACACGTAGGCGCTCAAAGTAGATTTAAGTCCATTTCAGAGCTTAAAGGCACTAGAGCGGCCATAAGCCGATTTGGCAGTGGAAGCCATCTCATGGCCTTTATAAATGCACAGAACAAAGTATGGAAAACAGAAGAGTTAAAATTCGAAGTAATTGACAACCTTCAAGGAGCCGTTGAGGCACTGACCAATGGAAGTGCCGACTATTTCATGTGGGAACATTTCACAACAAAACCCTTGGTGGACCGGGGTGTTTTCAGAAGATTGGACGACTGCCCTACCCCATGGCCCTGTTTTGTAATCGCGGCCACGGAGAAATTCTTGGCCAAAAATAAAGGTACTTTGAAACATATTTTGCAAATCATCAATGCATATACCATTGAATTCAAGCAGATACCCAGTATTGACCGTACGCTGGCCAACCGTTATGGCCAGAAATTAGAGGATATCGAAGAATGGCTTGCCCTAACAAGATGGAGTCAATCACATATGGATCCGCAAATGCTCGATAAAGTGCAGAATACACTATTGAATCTTAAGCTGATCGACCAAAAAGAGGTGTCTACAAAATTTTTGGAAAATCTTAATAATTAGGGACTTGACAAAAAATAGTGCTTTTATTACTTTTAGATAGTAATCTTTAATATCAGTTTGTTATGAAGACCAAACCCTTTTTAACAAAAACGGTATTAGCACTTTTTATTGCTGTTTTTGTTAGCGAATTTGCAATCTCACAAACTTTCTATGCCTTAAAAATTGACCGCAGTATTCGGGCCAAGGCCATTGATATTACGGCCGCTTACCAGCCTCGTTTGGTCATGGGACCAGAACAGGCATTGGAATTTCAGGGTACGGTAGCCAAATTCTTGGTAAAAAGAAAAGCCATAGAAGAAGATGATTCTCTATCGCCAAAAGCAAAATATGAATTGCTCAGGCAACTTTCAAGCCGGGAAACCTCCGCGATGGCCGATGTTCTGGAATCGTATCGTTGGCAGGAATACATGCGGATAAAGCGGGGAATTCAACCCATTCCAAAACCGATTAATCAACGTGAGGATTTAATCGCCGCAGATCCGCGTTACCATTGAATTGGGGGCTGTCCCTTATCGGTCAGTATTTTATTCACCGCACTGAAATGGCGGTTGCCGAACCAAAGGCCCCTATTCGCACTCAATGGTGATGGATGCCCCGATTTTAAGATGTGATGTTTGTTCGCATCGATCAATACGGCCTTCTTTTTTGCAAATCCGCCCCATAGCAAAAATATAAGCCCTTCTTTTTCTTGCGACAGTTTTTTGATGACCGCGTCGGTAAATACCTCCCATCCTTTGTTCTGATGGCTTCCCGCCTGATGCGCCCGTACGGTCAGCGTGGCATTGAGGAGAAGTACGCCTTGGTCGGCCCAACGCTCCAAATTTCCACTTTTCGGATAAGGCATGCCCAAATCGGCTTCTATTTCCTTGAAAATATTGATCAATGAAGGCGGATGTGGAATACCGTCCTTTACCGAAAAACAAAGTCCGTTGGCCTGACCAGGGCCATGGTACGGGTCCTGACCGATGATGACTACCTGGGTTTTGTCAAATGGAGAGTGGTCAAAAGCGGCGAAGATATCCTTCCCTTTCGGATAACAGGTATATTTCGTGTATTCCCCTTTAACAAAATGTGTCAAGGGTAGAAAATATGACTTTTCAAATTCTTCCTTTAAATGTTGTTTCCAACTTTCCTCGATTTTTACCTGCATGTCAAACTTTTCCTTTGGAACTAAAATCAAAAATAAGGATTATCGACAATGCCGTGCCGTGATTAGTTTTTTAGACAGCAAAATATTTCCTGTGGGGTTATCATAAGCTTTTCGACTTATAATTGATTATTATAAGCTTTTAAACTTATAATTACATTTTATAAGCTTTATAGCTTATATTTTTATATCTTTGATTGTTCATTTGTACGAAAATTATGAAAAAAGGGGTGATTTCCGGAGATATTGTAGCGTTTACAAGTCTATCAAGTAAAAACAAAGAATTGGTAGAAGGCCATATCAAAGAGCTTTTTAAAGAACTTACGGCCACTTTTGGTTGTTACGCCCGTCTGGTCAAAGGCGATTATCTGGAATGTGTAGTCCCAAAACCCGAAGATGCCCTAAAGGTAGCCCTCTTGATCAAGAGCAGCATAAAATCGATTCCCATAGCAAAGAATGCCGGAAACGACCATCGTACCTCCTATTTCGAAAACTATGGCATTCGCTTGGCCATTGGATTCGGAAGCCTACAACGCTTTGACACTGAAAAAGGCATAATAGACGGGGAGGCCATATACATGTCCGGACGAAAAATCAACGAGGAAGATACCCATACCATGGATCGGATAAGTATTAAGAATACCTTGTTCTTTGTTTCAAAAGACGAGGATCTGAACAGTCGATTCGAACCGCTGTTGCTCTTACTCGATTTTCTGATGAACAAGGCAACTGCCAAACAGTCACAAGTACTGTATTATAAATTGTTGGGCAACAATGAGGAGACGATCGCCAAAAAATTGGGCATATCGCAGCCAGCAGTCAACCAACATGCAAACAGCATCGGGTGGAATGCCATCGAAAAGGCGGTACAATATTTTAACAACACCCTAAAAAGTCAATAATCATGGACTTTTACCAGCTACTTCTACTGCAATTATTGGCCCATATACTAACGGATTATACTTTTCAGACCGATAAACAGGCCGCCGATAAGAACAAAAAAGGATTCAAAAGCAAATACTTGAAGTGGCACATTCTCATTATGTTCGTATCCTCATGGATACTTTCGTTTCAATTGGCTTTTGTTTTTGGCGCTTTGATCATCGCATCGACCCATTGGGCCATCGACGGTTTCAAACCCAAAATCGACAAGAACAAGTTCTTGGGAAGGTATTCGTTCTTTATCGACCAAGGCTTGCATATAGTAATTATATATCTAGTTGCTTGGGTGTATAATTCTAATTTTGAGATGAATACGTTTTTTTATTTGAATCTAAACACAAAATATTTGTTGCTTGGATCGGGCTATCTTTTTTGTGGAAAACCTGCAAATGTTTTCATCAAAGAAATCTTCAAGGCTTCCCAGATTGAATTTGATGGAATGGATAAGGAAGATCTGCCCAATGCGGGAAGGCTTATCGGCGTTGTGGAACGATGGCTCGTACTCACTTTTATCTTGATCGACCAGTTCAGTGCCGTAGGCTTCTTGATAGCCGCGAAATCGATACTGCGATACAAGGAAGAAACCAAAGGATTTAACAAAACGGAATACGTGCTTATTGGTACGCTGTTAAGTTTTGGCTTGGCAATCGGAATCGGGATTCTGGTAAAAGCGTTCTAATTCTTATTTTTAATTCAAGAAATCCAGTTGCGCCATTTGATTTTTTAGTAAATCCTGGTTTTCAATACGCTTCTCTAGAGCATTCATATAGTCGAGTTCATCATCTTCTTGATTATTTTCATAGGCTCTGGAGGCCCATTGAAAGGCAGTTTCCAAATTATCTTCCCTTTCGTTGAACACCGCCAGGTTATGACAACTCCTCCCCCTGATTTTAACATCCTCATGGTCCACATCGGTCGCCCAGAGTTTTCTGGCTCCTTCCCAATCATCCTGCGAAATTAATTTATCGGCCAATACTAAGTTCTCCGAGCCCTTGATGAAGTATTCCCTGGTAATTGTGCGCTCAAAAGGCAAAAGCCTTTGTCCATAGTTGACTCCCGACGTTTTGCTTTGTTGGATCAACGTCTCTTTTCTGTTGCCGATAGCTTGATAGGCAGCGAGGGTATTTGCGCCCTTACCACTGGAAACGAAATGGTCATTGAATACGATTTCGTCAATGACCTGTCTATTTTTGGGGGAATAAATCCGCCAACCGTTTTCGATAAGGGTTTCCATGGTCAGCTCTTGCGCACGAACCTTTTCTTTGACCCGCATCAAATTCGGCTGAAGCATCGAGCTTTTCTTGACAGATATTTTGGTATCCGTCTCATAAAATGCCAAGGCGAAAATGGCATCCACATTGTGTGTTTTGCACAAAACGGCAATCGACGACCATGGAATGGAACTATCGGTAAAATTCTGGACTTCAAGATGAACGGAATCCAATAGTTTTACATTTTCAAAACGCTTATCCTTAAGCAATTCGTCAAAAAGCCCTTCAACAGCGGCATCCTTACCCTTTTCCATCAACCATTTTTCTTGGGCGACCAGCAAACTATTAATTCCTGAGGTCTCGCCTTCTATTTCTGCGGAAACCTCGTTGTTATTGATGATGCCTATTCTCTTGATTTGATCTGAAAGTAGCACTGGTGACGGCTCCGTTGTTTCCAGTAAAACTTGCTTGGTATTACTACAAGATGCTGTAAGGAAGTAACAAATGCCCAATACAAGATTTAGGCCGAATTTTTTCATGGTAGTCCGGTTAAGTCCGCCTCCTTCAATAGATGGGCGCAAAGGTTTTACCTACCTAAAACACAAATCGAGGCCTAATTATTGTATAAATCTTTGGGCTTAAGGTGTTTTAGAACCTAAAAGCTAGAGGTCATTACATTACAATATTGTCCCTAATCCCTACCTTTGCCTTCGATTTTACGAGAAAATGGGTAACATCCTAAAAAAAACACTTCAAGACCTTGAATTTCCGACCGTCTTGCAACAGCTTTCGGTACGTTGCAATACCGAATTGGGCAAAACACGCATTTTGGATATTCAACCACTCTCGAACGTAAATGAGATTACTACGGCATTAAGACAGACCTCTGAGTACCTTTCCTCCATGGTGAGCGAAAATCGCATTCCCAATCACAGTTTTGACCCCATAACAAGTGATATAAAGCTGCTCCGAATCGAAAACACAACCTTGGAAATCGCCGGATTCAAGAGAATCGCTACAATTTGTGAGACCGTAGGCGCACACAAGAAATTCTTCAAAAAATTCAAGGAATATTACCCCTTTCTTTTTTCGGCCTCCGAGAAAATCGAATCGAATACCGAAATTCCCAAACAGATCGATGCCGTAATAGATCGATTCGGTGAAGTCAGGGACAAGGCCTCTGATGCCCTATTCGATATTCGAAGGCAAATGAACCAGGTCAAGGGAAAAATAGGCCAGAGTTTCGCCTCGGCCCTGAATACCTATAGCGGTTCGGACTACTTGGACGACATTCGGGAGTCGGTCGTAGAGAACCGTCGTGTTTTGGCCGTAAAGGCAATGTACCGTAGAAAAGTGAAGGGGTCCGTTATGGGTACTTCAAAAACGGGAAGCATTGTTTATATCGAACCCGAAGCAACCTTGAAATATAGCAGACAACTCAACAACCTGGAATTTGATGAAAAGGAAGAAATTCAACGCATATTAAACGAGCTGACAGCACGAATAAGGCCATTTGCACCCCTTTTAAGCGATTATCAAGAGTTTCTGACCCATATCGACATAACGGCCGCCAAAGCTAAATATGCATCGGACACCAACGCGTTGTTACCTGAAATCAATATGGAGCAAAGGTTGTACCTGCGGGAAGCCTACCATCCTCTTCTATTTCTAAGCAATAAGCTAAAACGGGAGAAAACTTATCCGCAAACCATAGAACTGCATCCTGAAAACCGGATTATCGTAATATCGGGACCTAATGCAGGCGGAAAAAGCATTACGCTTAAAACTATCGGATTACTTCAAGTAATGCTTCAATCAGGACTTCTAATTCCCGTTCATGAAAGAAGTTCTGTTTGTTTATTCGGTAAAATTCTAACCGATATAGGTGATAACCAATCCATCGAAAACCATTTGAGTACTTATAGCTATCGCCTAAAGAACATGAACGGTTTTCTGCGCAAATGCGATGCCGATACACTTTTTTTGATCGACGAATTCGGCACGGGCAGCGATCCGGAACTGGGCGGCGCACTCGCCGAAGCCTTTTTGGAGGTCTTTTATGAAAGGCAAGCTTATGGCGTCATCACAACGCACTATGCCAATTTAAAGGCCTTGGCCGACGAACTGCCCCATGCCGCCAATGCGAATATGCTTTTCGATGGCAAAACCCTGGAGCCTACCTTTCAATTGGTATTGGGCGAGGCGGGCAGTTCGTTCACTTTCGAGGTTGCGCAAAAGAATGGCATCCCCTACTCGCTCATTAACAGGGCAAAGAAGAAGATAGAGCGTGGTAAAGTTCGTTTTGATGCCACGATAGCCAAATTGCAAAAAGAACGCAGCAAAATGGCTAAAACGGGCTCTAGACTACAAGAAGAGGAGTCAAAGGCAAGGGAAGAAGCCGCCCGACTGGAAAAATTGAACGCAAAAATCAAATCGAAGCTAGAAAACTACCAAGAATTGTATGACCACGACCAACGCATGGTTCATTTGGGAAATAAAGTGGATAAGGTGGCCAACCGTTATTTTAAGGATAGGAAGAAACGCCCTTTGGTCTCAGAACTGCTCCGCATCGTGGAAACGGAAAACAGCAAACGAAAAAAGAAAACCGCCAAGCAAGAACAGGTAGAACGTACAAAAAAGGCCGAAGTGGTACAAGAAGTACAAAAAGAGGTCAAGGCCATCCGCCATAAAAAGAAGGTTGAAAAGAATAAAGCGGTACTGAAGGAAAAGAGCAGGCCCAAACCTATTTTTAAGATCGGGGACAGGGTCAGAATACATGATGGCAAGGCCGTGGGCAGTATCGATAAGCTCGAAAAAGGCAAGGCCGTGGTTAATTATGGCATGTTTACTACCAATGTAGGGGTTGATCAGCTAGAATTGGTCGAAAGCAAAAAATAATTGCCCGTTGTGGCATTTATACTTTTAGGAACATCTACAATATAACTGATTATCAATAAATTATAATAAATCGTATATGATTTTTGAATGATTGCTATAAAAAAACAGCCGACACCAAGTTGTTGAATCCCAACTTAAGGTGCCGACTGTGCTAACTTCAAATAAAATTCCCCCGATTTTTATTTAAAGAGATTCAGATTCGATACCCTAGAGTTCAAATGGACCGATCGGTGTGCCGCTACCGTCCGAAACGACATATTGGGTACCCGTATGGTCAAACATGATAAACTGTCTAACGTTGCCAAGATAAAAACCGATTCCGGCACCAATCTTTTCAAAGGGAAGCGAATCATCAGGGCCCCATTGCCAAGTATTGAACAATGAAGTAAATTCATTGGGATTATTACTGTATCTGGCATATTGCGTTCCTGCCATGTTGAACATGAAGCGGGTCGAAGGCCCCAAGGGGTCTTTCGAGTTAAACAATATCGCCCCGACTCCGGTCAATGCCAAAGGATTATCCCCTAAAGCCAAATCTTCGATATTGTGCTGGTTGTTCGACCACTTTCCGCCAATAACATAATTATAGAACAGTCCGTTTTTAGACATCACCATTATCGTGGGTTCTGTGCCAGGTTTATTACCCTCAAGATTACATGCTGCCCCGATACCATCATCACCGAAGGGCACTTCGCCTTCAAAAAGATTGGACATTGGGAATGGGCCTTCCAATTGGGCCTCAAAACTTCGCATGTATTGTTTCCCATCCTCACTTATGAGGATAAATTCGGTGCCCTGAAGGGCAAAGGCCGCCCCCACGGGGCCCATTCGATTCAGAACTTGTCCTTTCCAATGTGCGGTATGGATAGGTTCGCCACCAGCCGGGGCCGGGGTACATTCGGTGACATCGTATTTTGTAGCCAATTGAACCCCTACAATCTGGTTGGTGTTAACGCTTCGCACCACATAACTCAGGGGCAGGCCCGTAGCAATGGTACTGCTTTCGGCAAGCAGGTCGACAAGTTCGGAAAGATTTCCACCTATTGTTCTTATGGTAGATGACGACTCCCCTCCAAAAGCCATAACCTTGATTTTTACTTCGCTTAGTTCTCTTAGGGCAGAAGCGTCGATTTCCACTTCGGTCTTACCGACAACGGCATTGAACTCGGCTTCTACCGCTGCGTTCATTTCGGTATAGGATGAGGTCGATTCGACCAGCATGTAATAAATCCTTCCATAGGAAACATCACTAATATAAGTGGCGGGGTTGCCCGATTGTACGTATTTTGCGAGATCTTCGGGCGTGACCGATTCAGCAAAGAGCCCCTTAAGACTTGTGGGAATATCAAAAGACATGGTATAGAAGTTTTGTTTGAGTTCTACCAAAATGCGGTTATACTCCTTTTCGGTACTGAAATCGAAATCGGCACTTACCTCGGCAAATGCATTCTCGAAATCGACACCCATACTTAACGCGAAGGCCTCTCTACTCTGAACTTGACTGTAGTTAAATGAAAAATTGGCCGGAAGGTCTTGCGGCGCACTGGCAATAATATTGTTCATAGCGTCTTGTATAGAACTTTTCGCAACCTTGTCAACCGTAAAACTGGAATTCAGATTGCCGTTGTTAAGGTTATACGAGATGGTACCTCCAGCCCGTTCTACGGCAATGACATCAGGAGTGGCCTTTCGCAACGATTTGCCCTGTAAGAGACTACCGGGATATATGACCGAAGCATTCGGGTTGAAAAGCGGAAACCCGTCCCTACCCGTTCCTCCACCTTTCAAGGCATCATAGGTCTTGGTAGTACAGTTCCATACCTCACCATCGATAACCTCGTTGGTCTCGATCTCTTCCACTAGTTCTTCCGAAGTTTCGGGTTCCTCGAATTCACCTGCATCGGTGACGATTTTTGAAAATTCCGCTTCCAGGTTTTCTTCTTTAGGTATTGGATTTGGGTCAGAACCTCCACTGTCCTTACTACAGGAGAGGCTAACGATCAATAGTAGACTTGCAAAGATCTGCTTTAAGATAATCGGTCTTGCTTTCATAATGTGATTTTTTAGATTCAACACCTCTAAACTAGAGGACATTCGACCTTTTAAATAATATTGTCCATAGACAAACTATGGACAGAAGAACAGTTCTAGCGAATAATCGGGCATGGACGTTATAGTTTTCAGAAGAATTTGTATGAATTATAAACAATTGAAAATCAAATACTTGATTTGGCTCTAAAAACTTTATGGCGTTTACATATCATGGACAAACTATGGACATTGCACAATTCAAGGTTCAATAACGATTGAAATGGCTTCGATATAATCACTAACTTCAAATGACCAAATAAATCCACTTTATGAAGACAATCCTGAGTGCAATAATCCTATTTTTTGTGTTACCAGTAATTACAAATGCTCAAGATTCAGAAAAAGTCGATAGCCTATTGTCATTATACGAGAACGAGAAGGATGCTGAACAAAAAGTATACCTGCCCGACGACCTGGAAACCGATTTAAACACTTTTTTAAACACATTATGAAAATATCCATCCTCTTTGTTATTATCGTCGTGACCGCCATGCATGGGCAAGACCCGATTTCACGGGTCAAAGACAATAGTAACGACAGTGTACTGTATTATTCAAAACTGTTCGACGAAACTTTTGTCGAAAACCCGGAAAGGGCCATTCAATATATTAAAAAGGCGATGGCTAATTCCCAAATTATAAACAGTGATTATGGTAGGGCTCAGACCGATTTTCAGTTTGGACGGTATTATTTGGACAAAAGCATGACCGATTCGGCCAGTTATTATTTCTTAAGGTCGAAAAAGTTCTTTTTGGCCATGGACAGTACTTACAAAAGTCATGTAATCGATTACTACATGGCTTCAATCGAAAATTTAAAGGGTAACTATGGTGAAACCCAAAAACTTATCGAAGAAAACCTCAACGGGGCTATAAAAAATCGTAAAGATTCATTGTTAAGACTACGTTTTATAAGCCTAAAGGCAACAGTATTTTCCAATCTTGATGACCAAAACAATAGTATCGAACAAGGCCTTGCCGCCCTTGAACTCGCTATAAAACTTAAGGATAAACCTAGGGAGGCCCTTGCCCTAAAGGCCTTGGGCAGCAGTTATCACTATGCTTCCGATTATATCAAGGCCCTCGAATACAAAAAAAAGGCCTTACAAGCATATCAAGATTTGGGTGACATGCCTATGGTAGGTGTACTATTGAACAATATCGGAAACGGAATTTCGGTCATGGGCGATGAAAAAGGTGCCATCCCCTATTTTGAACAAAGTCTTGAAATTTCCGAAAAGTTCAAGAATTTTAATATGGTCGCCATTACTTCCTTTAATTTGGGCAGAAGCTATGTTCGTCTTGGCCGGCCAAAAGATGGCGTTCCCCTTTTCGAAAAATCCTTGGACATATCCCGTAACATTACCAAGGCACCGAAGACCGAGACATGGGCCTTGAACGGACTTGCCAATGCCTATAACAAAATGGGACGGCCCCAGAAAGCGATTCCTCTTTTAAACCGTACTATAAAAGTTTCCGATTCCATAAAAAGAAAGGCCGATAAGGCCGTTGCTTATCAATATCGATCCGAATCATATGAATTATTACAAAATGTCGAAAAGTCATTGGCCGATTACAAACGTTATAAAGAAGTCTATGACTCCATAAACACGTTGGAGCGCGCCAAGGAAGTAGAACAATTAACGATTAAATATGAAATAAACGAAAAAGAGGCCGCCTTGGCATTGCAGGAAGAAGAGATTAAAACATTGAATCAAGAAGTGGAAATCAGTAATTTAAAAAAAGGGCTCTACGCAGGCGGCATGTTCACTTTTGTTGCCGTTTCAGGACTCTTGTTCTTTGGGTTCCGGCAGCGGATTAAAAGAAACCGGATCGCCCGCGAAAAACAGGAAGCCATCTACAAGCAAGAAATAGAACACAAAAAGAAGGAACTGGCAAGTCAAACCCTGCATCTGGTACAGAAAAACACGTTTTTGGAAGAGTTGAAGGAAAACCTCGAAAACCTCAGGAACTCACCCGATAAGTTCAAAATGGAATTCAGGCGCATTGCCATGCTGCTCAAAAAGGAAAAGGCCTCAGATCGCGATTGGGAAAACTTCAAAACCTACTTCTCTGAAGTACATAACGATTTTGACCAAAAACTGAAAACCCTTTATACTGATATTTCCGAAAAAGAAATCCGTTTGGCGGCCTTTCTGCGCATGAACCTAACTACAAAAGAAATTGCCGCTACAATGAATGTACTGCCCGACAGCATTTTGAAATCGAAATATCGCCTAAAGAAAAAACTGGGGCTGTCAAAAGAACAAGACTTGGGAAGTTTCTTAAATGCTTTATAGAATGAGATCCAAGTTTACTACCGTATCTTTGCGCAATGGAAAGTGGCAAAAAAATCATTCTTTTTGACGGAGTCTGTAACCTTTGCAATGCCTCGGTACAATATGTCCTTAAAAAGGATAAAAAGGACATGTTCCGTTTTGCCTCGTTGCAGGGAGAATATGGGCAAAACTTTATTAAGGAACGAAATATCGATACCACAAAGGTCGATTCCATCATCCTTGTTGAACCAGGAACTGCTTATTATGTCAAATCGACAGCAGCCTTGGAAATCATGAGACATTTCGGCGGCCTATGGCCTTCACTAGCTGTTTTTAAATGGGTTCCCGAGGGGTTTCGAAATATCGTATACGATTTTATTGCTCGCAATCGCTATAAATGGTTCGGTAAAAAAGATCAATGTATGGTACCTAGCCTAGAGTTAAAGACAAAGTTTTTGGATTAATCGTTAATATGGAACAACTATCTCACAAAATATATGACTATCTGGTCAAATCAGGATTATCCGACGAATGGGCCTCGTACATCAACCTTGCCATACTTCTCTTTGGATTGCTCATCATATTGTTCATAATCGATTTTGTATTGCGTAAAGTCTTGGTCGGAATCTTTGCTCGCTTGTCCACCAGCTCGAAAACCCATTTTGATGACCTATTGGTCAAAAATAAGGCTCCTAGGAATATTGCGCATATAATTCCTCTGATTATATTGTTCAAGGCGGTTCCCATAGTTTTTAGGGACTTTCCGGTTACGGAATCCTTTGTTTTGAAGACTATTGAAGTGTTCGGCATCTTCCTCTTTTTGTGGATTGTCAAGAGCCTATTGCATACCACTAGGGATTTCCTCAAAACCCTGTCAAATTTAAAGGACAAACCGATCGACAGCTACATTCAGGTATTTATGATTTTCGCCTGGGCCGTTGGAATCTTTTTCGCATTTTCAATAATTACAGGGGTAGAACTATGGAAGTTTCTTACTGCCTTGGGTACGGCCTCAGCGGTTATCATATTGGTTTTCAGGGATACCATTTTAGGATTTGTTGCCAGTATACAAGTATCTATCAACGATATGGTGCGTATTGGCGATTGGATCACCTTTGATAAATATGGCGCCGATGGCGATGTAATCGAAATCAATCTCGCGACGGTAAAAGTCCAGAATTTTGACAAAACCATTACGACCATACCGACATATGCCCTTATTTCTGACTCTTTCAAAAATTGGCGCGGTATGGCCAATTCTGATGGAAGACGAATAAAGAGGGCCTTGATCATCAAACAAGAAAGTATTCGATTTCTTACAAAATCAGATATTGACAAGCTTTCAAAAATAACCTTGATTACCGACTATGTTCAGAAAAAGGATAAGGAGATAAAGGAATACAATACGAAGAAGAACATAGACAAGTCGATATTGATAAATGGTAGAAACTTGACCAATATCGGGGTGTTTCGTAAATATATCGACGCTTATCTCAACAATACTTCGGGCATAAATAAGGAAATGATCATCATGGTGAGACAGCTGGCACCAACTTCACAAGGGCTGCCAGTAGAAATATATGCCTTTAGCGCGGACAAGCGCTGGCAAAATTACGAATATATCATGGCGGACATCTTCGACCACCTTCTCGCAGCGATTCGCTACTTTGACTTAGAAGGATTTGAACTACCCAATACTTCTGATTTTAAGAAACGGGTCAGTTCATTCGAAAAGCTCGCCTAACGCGCCAAAATAAAGGTCTTTAAAGTTTTGTAGATTGTTGTGTCCTCCACCGTCTATAACGAACAATTTCTTGATTTTGGCACTTGAAAGCGCAAATAACCCTTGACCATGATCGAACGGAACCAATTGGTCGTCGGTGCCATGAATGATGTAGGTCGGCATTTTGATGTCGGCCATATTACCCTCATTTTGAAACTTGAACCTCAGTAGTTGTTTTGATGGCAAAAAGGGATACTCTCTTTTAGCAATGTTCAACAAGCTTGTCGGAGTTGATTCGAGAATCAATTTTGACGGTTTTGACCGTTTGGCAATATGGGTGGCGAAAAACCCGCCCAACGATCTTCCGAACACGGTTATTTCATCCTCGGAGAAGTAGGTTTTGCAATAGTCATAGAACAAATAGCCGTCATTAAGCATCAGGTTCTGCCGTCTTTTTCCGGTGCTTTTACCATATCCGCGATAATCCCAGATAACGACATCGTAATGGTAGCGTTCCGAAAGTTCCTGTGCCCAAGTACCCCAATCGTCCAATTCACCGGCATTGCCATGGCAGTATAAAATAACGCCCTTCGGATCGGCTTGTTTAAAATGGAGCCCGTTCAACATCGCTCCATCAGCGGCGGTAAGTAATAGTTCATCAAATTCCGTTTCGAACTGGTAAACATGGTCTTGGGGTATTTGAGTGCTATGGAAAATTAGTTTTTCCTGAAAAAAGTATAACATGGTCAATAGTACGATTAGCGATAGTATTGCAAACTTCAAAAAACGCATTAACATTTTCATCTAACTTTTTTTCTTCTAAAGTTAAGACTGCTCGTTTTTGGGTCGATTTCCTTCGGAAGTTTGGCATGCAAAATCTCTTCCAAAAAACGATGATATTGCGGAAAAGTATGCAAATTGTTATGCCCACCATCGATTACCGGATATAAACGGGTACGCTTGGCATTTATCTTCGATAGTTTGATGCTGGTCTTAAAACGGATCAACTTGTCATTCGTGCCATGGATTATCTTTATCGGGCATTTTACATGCTGGATCCATTTGTACGTTTTGATGGGAAAACGAAGCAAAAGGGACATGGGCATAATCGGAAGGTATTTCTTGGCAATATGGCCCATACTGTAGTACGGTGCATCTAGAATCAACATTCGGGGATTGTTCTTTGAAGCCAGTTTTGTAGCGAATCCTGATCCCAGCGACCTTCCGTAAAGTACAATGTATTTTTCGTCGACTTGTTTTTTGAGTTCGTCATAGACATATTGCAGATCTCTTTTGATACCCTCCTCGGTTCGTATGCCCGTGCTTTTTCCAAATCCCCGATAATCCACCATCAAGACATCAAATCCGTGACGTGTGAAATCGATGGCAAACTTCCCCCACCCCTTCAAACTCCTTGAATTTCCTTTAAGGTATAAGACGATTCCTTTCGGTTTCCTGACCTTAAAATGCACTCCGTTCAGGTTTACGCCATCGACGACCTCGATATTGTATTCATCAAAAACCTGGTTCTCATATTTGAATTCAAAATCCTTTGGAAGCTTTTCGGGCTTGAAAATAAGGCGTTCCTGTAAAAAATAAGCGGCAATATTGAGAATCACGAACAGGCCGGTAGCAATCGTTATGATAAGGCCCCAATTCACTATTTGAGGTTTTTAAGGATAAAATCAAGGGTCTTATCCCTATTCAAACAGCGGTCATAGGCATTGTTTCGATACGTAATCTTACGTGCCAACCCCACCTTGTACAGTTCTTTGATGGCATCCTCATAATCCAACGAAACCTTACCGGTCAAGAGATTGTCCATAGACTCTTCTTTCCTGTAACGGTTATAAATCTTTCGAAGCCCGCTCAAGTAAAGCCGGTCTTTGGTGAACCCTCCGCCCCTGTGCGCACGTAGGGTTATCGAAAAGGCATCATTTCGGTTCAATTTGTATTGATTGTGAATGAGGTCGAACGTATCTGAAAAATTGTAACCTTTTATTAAACTATCAGATGCCAAAACCCTGTATGCTAATTCTTTAAGTCTTTTTAAACTTAACGCACCACACATGTATTCGCTGAAAACCGCCAATCCTTCTTGGGTTTCCACATTATTCGGCAAGCCGTTGGAAAATATCTTCAAGGGTTGTAACAATCCGTTAAAAGTAGTTACCAAATGCACCCCGATCTCGTGGTTCGTCAAAGTCAAGATCTGATTCTTGCTGAACTTCGCGTTTTTCTTTATCAGCAGGCTTTGGGTAGCGTTGCTGACCATAGCATCTGCCGCAATATGGGTGGAAAATTTAATATTTAATGGAAAGTCGTACTGTCTTGCAAAATCTTCAAAGTACATTTTAGCCTCTTCTGCTCCAAGCGTTTTTTCCATATCCGCCGAAACGGGTGCATTTTTGAAATGCAAAATGAACTTGGCATTCTGCACATCTTTTTCCGTAGGCGTACCGTAGACCCGTAACGAATTGTAATGGAACTTTCGTTTGTCCCCGATCGATTCGATGCACTGAATCATATTGGAATAGTAGTAAATGGTATCTTGATACAATTTTCTGATTCCCTCGTCCTCTATTCGTTCCAAACGCTGTGAAAAGAACAGACGGTGCAGCTTATAGGGATCGAACCTTAACTTAGGGTAGCGAAATTGTGGCTCCTCGGTATATTTTGAGGCAAAAAATCGATGCTTTTCTTTTTCGATATTCTGCGGATTGACATAGTTGAGAAGCTCGATGCGCCTTACCAACCTATCCAGATTGGCATCTATTTCAAAGACATCGGCATACTCATGCCTTATTTCAGTCGTACTTATCATAGCCTTGTTCGTTCAAACGCTGCAACCTGCAAAGGTATGATTTCCTTAAGTTGTGTCTCTACCGAACGTACCACTTCCGGATAAATTATGCCCGAAAGCTCATCGCAGTACACTTTTGAAATTTCCGTAGCGAGAACCAAGGTGTTGTCGAAATTCTTGGTAATGTATTTCAAGAAATAACCGTTGCCTTGGAAAGTATCATTGATTTTTGAGGTAGATTGAATGTTATTGGTCAGCTTCATCTCGCCCAATTTTTGGCTCCAGGCCATAGCAAGTTCTCCAAAACGGGCATTGTCGATATTTGCCGTGCCCAAATTCCAAACGGGGACATCCCTATCCCATCTTTTCCAATTGTAGCTGTGCATATCAAAGACAAGTGCCTTACCATATTTATCCTCGATCTTTCGAACGAGTGCATGAACGATTTTATAAAAATTATCGTGTTTTGAAAGACTTTGTTCCACCTCCGTATCGGGCAACGAATTTTTCCAAAGTCGTTTACCCCATGCGTCTTCGTAAATGGCAGTTTCCGGGGGCCTGTTCAAATCGTATTCGAAGCGGCTGTCGCATCCTGCAATTACGATAGGGTGCGACCATACCATTGCTTTCGTACAGGGATCTTCTTCATACCACCGTTCATACTCCGTGTGGGTGCAGTTCTCCCAAAGCGATTTTCGAAATTGATGCCCATCGTGAACCGCTCCACAGATATACGGTGCATAGTGTTCGACCTTTAATGTAAGGGAATAGTCGTTCGAAACGGCTTCAAAGGGAATTTCGCTCTCGATATATGAGATTATATTTTCTACGGATAGCCTATGCATTTTCGACCTCATCGCGCAATCGGGCGCGTCTTTGAAAAGCCTTTAATTTGTCCATCACCTTGCTTTCCACAAAATCAATGACCTTTGCCTGGATCTTTGTTTTATAGACCTTGTTCATATAGGTGATTCCGCCCGGAGACATCACATTGACTTCCACCAGTTTGCCGCCAATGACATCGATACCGACAAAAAAGAGTCCGTCCTTGACCAATTTAGGGCCTATCTGTTTGCATAAGGCCTTTTCTCCTTTGGTCATATTATGCTTGGCTATGGAACCTCCAGCAGAAACATTCGAACGATGGTCCTCACTCCCGGGAATCCTCCTCATGGCCCCTATAGGTTCCCCATTTAGGATAAGTATTCGTACGTCGCCTTGGTCCGCACCTTCGATATATTCCTGAAGTATTACATAGTTGGAAGTTCCATCGGAATTCGTAACATAAAAATCGAGCAGGGACTTTATACTGCTCATTGCGGATTTTTCGATCAATATAACCCCGGAACCCCCAAAGCCGTTTAGAGGCTTCAAAATCATCTTGTCGGATTTCGATTCCTTTATTTGTCGAATGAGATAATCCTTGTTTTTTGAAACATGGGTCTTGGGGATAATATTGCTATGCGAATCGCCGAAGGCAGCGGTATACAGTTTGTTGTTGGCCTCTCTAAGCCCCTGTAGCGAGTTCATGATAAAGACATCATCCTTGACCGAATCCAAAAAGTTCAACATTATGGGATCTAAAGGTGGATTGGCCCTCATAAAAATTACATCGAAACCCGCAAGTGGGAGCATTTCTTCCCGTAAAGTGGCCTGCTTGTAGAACGACTTCAAACTTCCGGGTACTTTTTCCATTCGGTTGATCACGGTACAAAAGGCATTCGTAACGCTATTTCGTATCGTCAAATTGGCGGGGCTGCAAATCGCGACACCATGACTGCGCCTCACACATTCATGGATCAAGGCCAAACTCGTGTCGTTTTCGGCATCGATTTCATTCCATGGGTACATCAAAAAACAAATGTTCATCAGATACTGTTTTAATGTTGTTCACACGAATACGGAAATCCGTTTGATTTTATCGACCTATCTCACTTCGTCCAGATGATCGTCCCATTCCATCGGGTGGGGCTCGCCCAATTTTCCGACAGATTTGGCCACGATCGTGGCCACTGTAGCATCCCCTGTAATATTTATTACCGTTCTGAGCATATCCAAGGGGCGATCGACGGCAAATATCAATGCCAATCCAATTGCATATTTATCCGCGGGAAATCCTACGGATTCCAAAACAATGACCAACATGACCATACCGGCCCCAGGAACGGCAGCCGTACCTATCGAGGCCAAAAGCGCCGTTAACACAATCGTAAGCTGTGCCGTTAACGGAAGGTCAAAACTCAGTGCCTGCGCGATAAAAACGGCAGCTACCCCCTGATAGAGGCTGGTGCCGTCCATATTGATCGTAGCCCCTACCGGAAGCACGAAACTCGATACTTCTTTGTCGACACCAATATGCTCTTCGACCCTTTCCATAGTAACGGGCAGGGTAGCCGCACTTGAACTGGTAGAAAAAGCCAACAATTGAGCGGGACTTAACTGTTTCAAAAACCAAAAAGGGTTCTTTTTGGCAAAAACAGAGACCAGTATCGTATAAAAAACGATCATCAACAACAATCCTAGGACCACAACACCTGCATATTTGAGCAGGGCCAACAAGATTTCGGGGTCACTGGAGGACACCACCACGTTGGCCAATAGGGCGAAAACGGCCAATGGTGCCGTCAACATGATCAAATCGACCATTTTAAGAACGACGTCGTTCAACGCATCAAAAAAGTCCTTTAAAGGTTTTGCCTTCTCTTCTCCTATCAATAACATCGAAATACCCATGAAAATGGTAAAGAAAATGACCTGCAACATCAATTGATTATTGCCGAGCGCCGCAACGGCATTGTCGGGCACCATATCCTCTAAAAACTTCAACGGGCCACTTTCCTTTTGTCTAGTAGCTTCCTCCAATTTCGAAACTACACCGCTATCAGAGGCATAGGTAGAAGTCAGCTTTTCGATAGTTTCCTCGGAGATGCCGTTCCCCGGTTGTAGTATATTGACGAGCAAAAGGCCCAGGATTATGGCAACCGTAGTAGTACCTATATAAATGCCGATAGTGCGAAGCCCGATATTCCTGAACTTTGAAATATCCTTTAAATCGGATATCCCCTTGATCAATGATGCCAGAATAAGGGGTATTGCGATAAGCTTGAGAAGTTTGATGAAGATCGTTCCGAAAGGGCTTATCCAATCGACTACAAAGTCTTTGCCCCATTCGGGATAGGTCATTGCAAAGCCGAACAGCAATCCCAACACCATTCCGATCAGGATCTTCCAATGTAATTCGAGTTTTCGCATTTAAGTTTGGTTTAGACCGGTAATATACCAATTTGAGGTGAAATTGACGAATACCCCTGCCTACAACTTTGAAGTTCGCTCTAGCAACATAAAATCGGCCAATACCAACGCCGTCATCGCTTCGACGATCGGTACCGCCCTGGGTACGACGCAGGGATCGTGTCGGCCTTTCCCCTGTGTTTGCACCTTGTTACCCTCCTTGTCAATGGTCTCATAGGGTTTTATAATTGTGGCCACAGGTTTGAATGCAGTATTAAAGTAAATGTCCATTCCATTGCTTATACCTCCTTGAATACCACCACTATAGTTTGTTCGAGTACTTCCGTCGGGATTGAATTGGTCGTTGTGCGCACTACCCTTCATTTTAACCCCTTCAAAACCGCTACCATATTCAAAACCCTTGACGGCATTGATCGATAACATGGCCTTGCCAAGTTCGGCGTGCAGTTTGTCAAAAACCGGTTCGCCCAAGCCAATAGGAACGTTCTGAGCGACACAGGTAATAATACCACCAATGGTGTCACCTTCTTTTTTGACGTCCTTAATATAGGCCTCCATTTTTGAAGCCATTTCTGGATCGGGGCAACGCACGGGGTTCGATTCCGTCATGGACAGGTCTAGTTCCGTATAATTCTTTTCCAACTTCAAATCACCCACTTGAGAAACGAAGGCATTGATTTTAATGTCCTTTAAAAATTGCTTGGCTATGGCGCCTGCCACTACCCTGCTTGCCGTTTCCCGGGCCGAACTTCTACCACCTCCGCGATAATCCCTGAACCCGTATTTTTTATCGTACACATAGTCGGCGTGCGAAGGGCGGTACGAATCTTTGATGTGCGAGTAGTCCTTTGATTTTTGATTGGTGTTATGAATCGCGAAACCAATCGGTGTACCGGTAGTTTTTCCTTCGAATATCCCAGAGTAGAATTCTACCGTATCAGGCTCTTTCCTTTGGGTAACAATGGCGGACTGTCCGGGTTTTCTTCTGTCAAGTTCTTTTTGAATAGCCTCGAAATCAAGCGCTATGCCGGAAGGACATCCGTCCAATACGCCACCTATGGCGACTCCGTGCGATTCGCCGAAAGTGGTCAATTTAAACAGATTTCCAAAAATGTTTCCTGACATTCCTAAAAGCTAAAGGGTTAAGAAGATAAAGGGGCAGCCAACAAAACCATTGCAATAACCGCCCTTTAATTATTCTAAATATTTTTTTTCTACTTCCATTCAAAGGTAAATCTTAATGGAGAGATAGAAAAATTTACCCCGTGCTTAATAATGGCTTAACAAAGACATGTATTGTTAATATAAAATTAACCTTGTCGTCATGAAATCATGATTTTATGCTTAGGATAAATTATACCGAAGGGTTTAATTTTGTGTCAAACTACCTTGATTGAAAAAACGTAAAATCGATATTGCAGTCGTTTCCGATGTCCATCTCGGAACCTATGGTTGCCACGCCGACGAGCTAATTGTTTACCTGAACAGCATCGAGCCCAAACGATTGATCTTAAACGGTGATATCATCGATATCTGGCAGTTCAACAAGCATTATTTCCCCGCCTCGCACATGAAAGTACTCCTCAAACTGATCGGAATGGCGTCGAAAGGAACCGAAGTATATTACATTACCGGAAATCACGATGAAACGCTTCGAAAATTCAGCGGTACGTCAATGGGCAACCTGCATATTGTGGACAAACTGGTTCTGAACCTCGATGGCAAAAAAGCTTGGTTTTTTCACGGGGATGTATTCGATGCTTCCATTCAAAACGCGAAGTGGTTTGCTAGGTTAGGCAGTTACGGATATAGTTTCCTTATCCGTTTCAATAAGGCTGTAAATTGGGGCCTAATCAAAATGGGAAAGGAACGTTACTCATTGTCAAAAAAAATAAAGAACAGCACAGCGGGAACCCCCAAATTTGTTTCCGATTTTGAGAAATCGGCAATCGATGTAGCCATCGACAATGAATATGACTACGTTATATGTGGCCACATCCATCAACCAAAAAAAGAGATCAGAACTACAAAAAAAGGAAGTTGCACCTATCTCAATTCGGGCGATTGGGTGGAAAACCTTACCGCTTTGGAATATTCTTTCAAACGTTGGAAAATATATCGGTACAGCCACGATAAATTATCCCCGTTCTTTGCGGATGAAGAGTTAAAAGATATGGACATGCAGGAATTGCTGTCCTCGATTATGACCGGAAAGAAACAGGGCGAAATGGAGGGCGAGCCTTTATCGGAGTAATGCGTTCTTCAGAATTGAAATCGGATGCAAAGCCTGTCTTTTTGTACCATCGAAAATTTGATGTCTGCAACTCGTGCCATTTGCGGCGATTATGACATCGTCGTCCGTTTTGTTGATAGCAGGGAATAATTTTAGGCTTCCTATTTGCATGCTTGTTTGATAATGTTCCTTTTCGTACCCAAAAGAACCAGCCATTCCGCAACATCCCGAAGCAATAATGGAGACCTCATAATTCTCGGGAAGGTTCAACATATCAAAAGTCACCTTTTGATTGCTCAGGGCCTTTTGATGGCAGTGGTTGTGAATCTTGACTTTTTGCGGATTTGAGGTAAATAGATTCGGTGTGATTTCACCGACTTCGATTTGCTGCGCCATGAATTCCTCTATCAGAAAGCAGTTTTTTTCCAAATCGCCCAAGGAATCTTGCGTTGACAACCGCCTATATTCATCCCTGAAGGTCAATATAGCGGAAGGTTCCAATCCGATTACGGGAATTTTTTCATCCGCATATTTCTTGAGCAGGGGAATATTTTTTAATGCGAGCTTTTGGGCTTGCTTTAAAAAACCCTTCGAAATATGGGTACGCCCACTTTCAGCATAGAAAAGCTGTACCTCGTATCCCAATCGAACGAGTACTTCAATAGCGTCTTTTCCCACTTCTACATCTAAATGTTGGGTAAATTCGTCAATATATAGTGCAACTTTTTGTTTTGAAGTAACATGTTCATTTTTAATATTTAACAAATACTTATCAAAATCAAAACTATAAATTTTTGGAAAACTACGTTCTGGGGCCACTCCCGTGAATTTCTTTAAAAGTCCTCCCAAAATTTTTGAAGTATAGATGGTATTGATAATACCGGACGCCTTACTCGCCAATGTATTCAGACTATGGTTATGCGCAAACAATTTTGCCCTCATCGAATAGCCATTGGCTTCTTGATATTGGTATTGGAATTCGGCCTTGAGCGACGCAACATCAACATTACTGGGACATTCACTTGAACAGGCCTTACAGCTCAAGCACAGGTCGAAAACCTCTTTTAGTTCTTTTTGATCGAACTTATTTCGCTTTTCGGATGTGGTCAAGAATTCTCGTAAGGCGTTCGCCCTGCCCCGTGTCGTATCTTTTTCATTCTTCGTCGCGTGATAGCTTGGGCACATGGCGCCTGCCATATGATGGGTTTTTCGACAATCACCGCTTCCATTGCATTTTTCGGCCGCTTTAAGTATACCCTGACTATCGGAAAAATCCAATAATGTTTCGATTTTTGGCTCATCACGATCAACCTCATAACGCAACGATACGTCCATTGGATAGGCATCGACAATCTTACCGGGATTAAAAATGTTGTTCGGGTCAAAATACGATTTGATCCGTTTCAACAATTCGTAATTCTCTTCGCCTATCATCAGTGGAATGAATTCCGCCCTTACAATGCCATCGCCATGTTCCCCGCTAAAAGAACCTCTGTATTTTTTGGTCAGTTTGGCAACATCCGTGGTAATCGACCTGAATAAAGCAACATCGTTTGACTTCTTCAGGTTTAGAATCGGTCTCAAATGAAGTTCCCCGGCACCGGCATGGGCATAATAAACCGCATCTTGTCCGTAATCGTTCATAATCTGAGTGAACTCACCTATGAAATCCTTTAAATCTTCAAGGGCGACTGCGGTATCTTCGATACACGCAACAGCTTTTTTATCGCCGACGATATTGCCCAATAAGCCCAGACCCGCCTTTCGAAGTTCCACGGCCTTATTAATATCCGCTCCCCTCAGAATGGGATTGGCATAGCTGAGACCGGATGCGCTGATGGTCTCCAATAAGTTTTTCAATTGGCTTTCAAGTCCTTCTTCGGATGAATCCCTTACTTCCAACATCAATAATGCCGCTGGATCCCCTTCGACAAAAAATCGATTTCTCAATTGCTCCCGATTGTTTTTGGTACAGTCGAGAATAACCTTATCCATCATTTCGCAGGTATGAAGGTTATGCCCCATAACCGGTGCGACATCGGCTAGGCAATGCTCCAAGGTTTTATAGTGCGTTACAACCATTGCCGATAACTTCGGTGGTAAATCATCCAATTGCAAGGTGATTTCGGTAGTAAAGGCCAAAGTTCCTTCACTACCGCATAACAGTTCACACATATTGATTTCGGAATTTGCACCTCCAAAATGTTCGTATTTCAATAGTTCATCGACCGCATAACCCGTGTTTCTACGATGGATTCCGAGTTTTGGAAACTCTTTTAAAATATTTTTTTGTATTTCTTTGTCAATTAATTCATTATATATATTTCTATAAATAGATGCTTCAAATGTATTTTCGTACTGTTTTCTATTAAAACCATCATCGGAAAGCTTCTTGAACTCGACTTGGCTTCCATCTGAAAGTATGGTTTGCATAGATACCACCTTGTCGCGGGTCACCCCATTTTGTATTGACGTGGTTCCAGATGAATTGTTCCCGACCATACCGCCGATCATGCATCGATTTGAGGTAGAGGTATTCGGGCCAAAAAATAGCCCAAACGGTTCCAAATACTGATTGAGTTCGTCCCGGATAACACCAGGCTGTACAGTGACCTGTTTTTTTTGTTCGTCGAGATGGATAATCTTGGTAAAATAGCGGGACACGTCTACCACGATTCCATCCCCGACACATTGGCCTGCCAAAGAAGTCCCCGCAGTTCTTGGTATCAATCCCAAGTTATTCTTTTGAGCGAACAAGACTAGTTTTCGAATATCATCGACCGTTTTTGGGTAGGCGACAGCCATCGGAATCTTACGATATACGGAAGCATCGGTAGCATAAAGCGCGGTGGTCAACGCATCTTGTTGAAACTCCCCTTCAAGCGTATCCTTTAAATCTTTAAATAAATTTTTGATCACTGCCGGACAATTTTAAAGGCTAAAGTAAGTTTTTACTCTTGAACCCTATATTTTAAAGTCAAACTTAATTCAAGACTATATGAAAATTACGAAAATCATCCCTTTAGTTATTTTCTTTATCACTTTCAGCATTAGCGGTCAAGAGATCGCAGATCACGCCATAGGGCTGCGCTTGGGTGATAGCGATGGCTTCGGTGCCGAAATTTCATATCAGAAATCACTTTTTAGGTACAATCGGTTGGAATTGGATCTGGGTTGGCGCGATCATCGCCAATATGACGCCATTAAACTTGCCGGTGTTTACCAATGGATCCATCATATCGACGGTAATTTTAATTGGTATTATGGTGTCGGGGGCGGTGCCGGAAGCGTCAATTTTGACCCCGTACCGGCCAATCTCGGCCCTGCAGTCGAACCTGAAGGGGGACTGTTCGTTTTTGCGGCAGGTGATATCGGAATCGAATGTAATTTCGATTTTCCACTTTTACTCTCCCTGGATTTCAGGCCGGAAATTGGAGTCGTCGGATACGGAAATTTTTCGGATCGCTTCGATTTTGATGTTGCTCTTGGTGTGAGGTATCAATTTTAAAAGCTATTTACTTAGTTAAAAGTCCTGGGGATTTGATTTCAGGGGCTTTTTTTATATCCGCTTATATCGCTATTTTTGTCCCATAAAACGCATCAGATGAAAAAACTAATACTGGTCTCGACAATAGCACTATTGTTCATGGCCTGCAGTCAAAAACCTCAAGGCTATACCATAACCGGAAATCTCACCGGGGAAGTCGAAAACGGAACCCAGGTCTATTTGAGAAAAATGGGAGATAACATGGTGCCTGTGGACGTAGATACGACCACTGTTGAAAATGGATCGTATGTGTTTAGTGGAGATCCCGTTGACGCACCTGAAGTGCATTATGTTTTCATCGACAAACTTATGGGCTATTCTCCCGTAATCTTGGAAAATGGTGAGATAACGGTGATGGCACATAAGGATAGCTTGGGAATGCCTAAATTGGGAGGTGGGCCGCAAAATGACTTTTTTGCCGATTACATGGAGAATTCACAGGCCATATCGAGCAAGTTCAGATCGATTCAAGAAGATTATCAGAAAGCCACATTGGCAAAAGATGAAGCAACCACAGCGGCTTTAAATGACGAGATGACCGATTTACAGGATGAAGCCAAGGAATTTGAAGTCAATTTCATTAAGGAAAATCCGGATGCCTTGATATCGGTTTTATTGGTAGAAAGGGTAATAGCTTCAAGATTGTTCCCTGTTGAAGAAATCCAAGCGCTTTATGACGGACTTTCCGACAAGGTCAAGGAAACCAGTACCGCAAAAAAGGTCTTGGACGAACTGGAGGAAATGAAATCGAAGGCGGAAAGAGAAAAAAATACCGAAATCGGTGCCACGGCACCACTCTTTTCAGGTCCTACGCCCGAAGGAACGGAATTGGCCCTGGCCGATGCAATGGGCAAAGTTACCCTTGTGGATTTTTGGGCGGCCTGGTGCAAACCTTGTCGAGCTGAAAATCCCAATGTGCTTAAGGTATATAACAAATATCATAGCAAAGGGCTTAATATTGTGGGCGTTTCACTGGACAGAAAGGCAGAAGACTGGAACAAGGCCATAGCCGACGATGGATTGACTTGGAACCAAGTTTCGAATTTGGCCTATTTCAACGATCCTATTGCCAGGCTCTATAATGTAGAGGCCATTCCCGCTGCATTTCTTTTGGATGAGAACGGGGTAATTGTCGGTAAAAATTTACGTGGCGCGGCTTTAGAAGAGAAAGTGGCCGAACTGCTGAATTAAGACAGAATATCTATAAAATCGAAAGACCCCGACCAATTTTGGTCGGGGTCTTTTATTTCAATCGTATTCGTTGTTTTAGAACTTGTTCTGTACGTCAACAAATTGGCCTTCAACCGATACGGTACCTGATTTTTTTACACTTCCGAAAATGTTAACGACCGAACCTTCACCTATGAATTCAATAGTGGAACCATCTTCTAAAATCAAATCTCCATAAATGTTGAGGTTGCCTTCGACCCTAAAAGTGGCATTTTTACCTACGGTTATATTTTTTCGCTTGTTGTTACGACCAACGGATAAAACCCCGTTCATTTCGAAAAGGCCATTCTCGTTTATAAAATTACTATTGTTGGTCGTCCATGATCCACAGAGCAATAAAGAACCATCGACCGTTATACTGTTGAATCTTTTCGAACCTCGGTATTCCTTGGTCTCTCCTTGGGAAACCTGTAAATTGGAACTGCCTTTATATTCAGATAAGGATGCACATCGGTTTACCAGGCTTTCATCGGGCCTGTTCAATTTTATGATCTGCAGACCTTCCTTGCCAGAAGCGGCAAAAACATAATCGTCTTTTGAGGCCACAAAATTAATAGATCCATTAAGCTCAATGATACCTACCAAATCGGTATTGTTGCCTTGGTCTTCCGATAAACATAGACCGGCACCTCCGTTGGCCATCAACAATACTTCTTGGTTCAACGCTACGGCGTTGGTTACAATGTCACTGGTAGCCACACCTTCAGGGTTTATCAATATAGGTACATATTCGATCAATGAACCCGTATTCGGGTTATAAACTCCTGCCCCGTTCGAACCTTCGGATACCACAATCTTGTCGTCCGAAAAGTCCAAGGTTCTTTTTGAAGCACTGCCGAAATCGGAATCGATTGAAATCGCACGAACAGTCTGTAAATTGGCATCCAATAGATCCACCCCCTTGCTGGCATCCAAAACGGCAATGGAATTTCCATTTAAAGCTACCGAGCGCAAGTCCGCAAAGGGTGCCGAGTTCTGAATGGTCAGATCGGCCTTGTTATAAACGGTCAAATAACCGTCTCTTCCACTAGTGACCAATACTTCGTTTGAGGTAACTTTTACATCGTTGGCATTAAAACCTTCCTGAAATCCGTAAAGGATATTATCGGTATCCAGATATCCGTTCGAAGCCCTTATTTTGGCAACAAAAGAATTGCTTGTGGCCCTGACCGATTTTTCTGAATCCACACCGCCAACAGCGTAAACATATCCGTCGTTATAGGCAATAGAATTAACATCAGCGTTTACGTAGTATAGGCGAGATCTTACCCTTGGACGGTTCGGGTCCCTGACATCAATGATATCGATTCCGCCGACATAGGCATCTTCGACCGTGTTATACGAAACGTAGGCGTAATTTCCTTCGACATAGACATGGGAGGCCGTTAGATTCTCCCCTCCGTTGAACGATGGCGGTTCTATTTGTGCCACCAAGGTCAATGGGTAATCACCGGCCTCTTCGTTTTTTGCCGTCAGTGAAAATTTACCTGTCAGACCATCTTCCTCAAAAATATCGAGTACTCCGGAGTTGTCGAATACCACACTGTTCTCCAAAACAGCTTCGCTGCTCTCCATTAATACATCATCGGAAGGGTCACTATAAATCGTAGTTTCATCACTACAGGAAGCAATAATAAAAACTGCGGCGAGTGCCGCAAAGGAAACTTTTTTCATCGTTAAGTAGGTTTACCAGTTAGATTTGGGTTCTAACGTAACGGCAAAATTACCGAGAAGTTATATTTTCCTAGCTAATTTTCGATGAAATACATTAAAATTGGGGCTTGACATTTACGATACATGCCAAATTCATGGGAATATTAGTAAAACACAGGAAGAAGATCTAAATCTTCCCCATCTTTTCCAGCACGAAAAGAATCACTATCGGTATGGCCAATAGTATTACCATCAAGGTTTCGGTAAACAAAAGATTGGGGGCAAAAAGCAAGGTCGTTGCGAAACCTCCAATTGCTCCGCCGAAATGGGCCGTGTGGCCTATATTGCCCAATCTATTCTTCATTCCGTAGATGGAATACAGCAAATACCCAATACCCAATACATAGGCCGGTATGGGAATAGGAATGAACATAAAAGCAAGACTCATATTCGGGTCCAACAAAATGGCCGCATATAAAATACCCGTTACGGCCCCGCTGGCCCCGACCGCGCTATAATAGGGTTCATCTTTATGAAAGAACAGAGCCAATAGGCTTCCGGCCACCAGACTGACAAAATAGATGATAAGAAATTTGCCGGCCCCGAACCAATTGATGACCCTATCGGCAAAAAAATAGAGCGTAATCATGTTGAATAGCAGATGGGTAAAATCGACATGAAGAAATCCCGAGGTGATCATACGATCCTTCTGGCCTGCTTTTATGGGTCCAATTCCGAATTTATAGCGTTCGAAAAAAGCGGCATCATTGAACCCTTTCATAGATACCAGCACATTGGCGGCAATAATGGCAATGGTCACTATATGGAGATTGTACATATTCGGTCGGATGAATTTAGCACCAAATATAGCTATATTTGCACTTTGACAAGCCATTGCATGCAGCTCTTCGTTTTTATCTTGGTGTACCCCATTATCTGGTGTATTTCCATATTGCCCCACAACCTTTTCTACGGCTTCTCCGACGTCGTCTATTTTCTGGTCTATCGTGTTTTCGGATACCGAAGGAATGTCGTGGGACAAAATCTTAAGCTGGCATTTCCTGAGAAATCGGAAACCGAGCTTAAGACCATAGAAAAAAAGTTCTACAAGCACATGTGCGATATGTTCTTGGAAATGGTCAAGACTATGAACCTTTCAAAAGAAGAGGTCAAAAAAAGATACCGTATAATCAATGTCGACCTCATTCAAAAAATTGAAAAACAAAAGAGTATTTTGATACCCTGCTCGCATTATGCCAACTGGGAGTGGAACGTTAGCCTAAACCTTTATATAAAAAGTAAGGGGTACGCCGTCTATCAAAAAATAGCGAACAAGTATTTCGACAAATTGGCCAAAAAGCTCCGCTCAAGATGGAATACGACCCTTATAACCACACACGAAACGGTCAAAACGGTTATAAGAAACGAAAAAAATGGTACTAAAGGTATCTACGGCATGGTCAGCGACCAATCGCCGATGGTTGAACACGCCCATTATTGGGATAAATTCATGGGTGTTACCGTACCGATTTATATCGGAACGGAAACCCTGGCACGAAAACTCGACCTCGCCGTAGTTTTTCTAAAGGTATCGAAAGTCAAAAGGGGGTATTATCAGGCCGAGTTTATTCCCATAACGTTATCGGGCAAAGAAACCGAACCCTACGAAATAACCAAAAAGTTCATCTCCCTTACCGAACAGCAGATACGGGAACGCCCTGAGCATTACCTATGGACGCACAAACGTTGGAAGCACCGTGACAAAGTACCGGAAACATTTAAATAATTGCCAGCTGTTACTTTGCCACACTTTCCATTTGTTTAAACATGTCATTTATCGAATTCTTTTCTTTTTAATTTTAAGGAAATATATTTTCGAATACCAACACCAACGATCAAACTAAATGGAAATACTCGAAACACTCTATAACGAAATCATTGGCTTTCTGGGAATATCCCAAGCATGGGAAATATTGAGGTCGGGCGACTATAGCGCCTTCAGGACCTATGATGGCATCGTCACATTGATCTATCCGATCATTCCCTTGCTCTTGTTACTAGAACTGATTTTGGGTTTTGTCTACAAAAAACCTCAAGCCAAGGTTTATAAAATCAATTTCTTGATATACCTATTCAATCGGTTTGTGGGTCGGTTTATCGCGATTGCGATGGTTACTTATATCATAGGCCTATTACAGCCGATAGCTCCTTTTCAGACCAGTTTGACCTGGTATTGGTTTATTTATGGGTATATCATCTGGGAATTCGGGCATTTTCTCTACCATTATTGGGGACATAAGGTACGGTTGTTCTGGTGCCTGCATTCCACGCATCATGCGCCGGAGGATATGAATTTATCGGTCACGCATGCCCACTTTTTTCTAGAGGCGCCCTATGCCGATGCCATTCGCACTACGATCTGCATACTATTGGGCGTACAGCCCGAAATGTTGTTCTTGATCATGTTCATCGATGGCACATGGGGGGCTTTCATACATGTCGGGGAAAATCTCATGAAAGATGGAAGGATGGGCTTTCTCAACAAAATCATATTGACACCTTCGCATCATCGGGTACACCATGCGCGAAACCCATTGTACATGGATACCAACTTCTGTAACCTATTGAATATCTGGGACAAGGTTTTTAAAACCTATCAAGATGAAGACCGAAACGTACAAATCGAATACGGAATTACCCGTGAAATGAATTCGGGTAATTTTTTGGATGTTTACTTTGGTGAAATCGTCGCGTTGGTAAAGGATGTTTGGAACGCACCCGGACTTATGAACAAACTCCGGTACATCGTAATGCCTCCCGGGTGGAGCCATACCGGCGACCATAAGACGGCCAAACTGGTACGCAATGCCTATTTGCAAGAACACAAGGCTCCAATATAGGTTTTTAAATCCCCTTTGAAGGGGACGAGATGTAGCATTGGCGGCGGGGGATGTATTTACGCAGTGAGAGCATTCGTGTCAAATCACATCCCTGCCCCGAATACTCGGGGCTGTCCCTTCGAATGGACAATTTTGCGCGATGAAATTCCCCCTTTGAAGGGGGTGTCCGAAGGACGGGGGATGTCTTGTGAACAAGGAAGATGCACAGCCGAGAGGATATGGTATTACGTAAAATAATAACACCCCTACTCCACTACGTTCCGTCGTCCCCTCAAGGGGGCAATCAAATCCCCCTTTGAAGGGGGAAAGTTCTGCTTCGCAGAACAAGGGGGATGTTCAAAAAACTCCTAAAATTTTCAATAGTACGCTTTTACGTAATTTTTAAACAAAGAATTCCCTACATTTAAGTGCAGCAAGGCACTAACCTCCCCCGATTATTTCATCGAACGATCGTATCCCTTCTCAATTAATAGGGATACTAGTAGCACATATCATAATACGAACACTCTAGTTTAAACGAAGTCATATGAAAAACTTAATCCTGTTATTTTTTGGCGTCCTGTTAGTTACAAATCTTGGCATAGCACAATTTCCAGAGGGAAAAGTAGTAGTAAAAAAACTATATTCCGAGTTATTGGAAAATCCTGGTGGAGAAAATCCGACCCGTAGATTGACAATCTATCTCCCTCCCGGGTATGATGAAAGCGTAGAAAGATATCCCGTAATCTATTATTTACATGGTTTTACCTGGAGTGATAGCCTAATGATTTCAGACGATAAATTTGACAAACTACTGGATAAGGCCATTGCACTCAAAAAGATAAAACCGGTCATTGTTGTGATGCCTGACCAATATACATTATATAGAGGAAGTTGGTATACGAATTCGGAATTGACCGGTAAATGGGCCGATTTTACAGGAAAAGATCTCGTAGCATATATCGACAAAAATTTTAGGACCATACCAAATAAAGATAGTCGAGGAGTTGCCGGACACTCTATGGGGGGACAAGGCGCCATTAAAATGGGTATGTTGTTTCCTGATGTGTTTTCAACTGTCTATGCTTTGTCACCAGCTACTCTAGGAATAACGGAGAACTTGGGAATACATGGTTTGGCCTATAGAAGAATTAATGAAATAACACCTAAACAAGTTGTTACGGGATGGAATGAATTTGAAGCAAATGTGATAGTAGCTATGGGTAGGGCATATTCGCCTAATCTTGATAATCCACCATATTTTGCAGATTTTCCTTATGAATACATTAATGATGAAATTGTTATCAATCATAAAATCTTAGAAATCTGGCAACAAAAATCCGCAATTGGAATGGTAGACGATTATATGGGGAATTTGAAGAAACTTAAAGCTCTAAAATTGGATTGGGGAAGAAATGAAGAACACGATTTGATACCTGTAACTTGTGAATTCTTTAGTAAGAAATTAGAAAACCTAGGTATCGACCATTATGCAGAAGAATACATTGGAACACACGGAAATAAATTGTGGACAGACGATGGTCGCGCACTGAATGATATGCTGCCTTTTTTTGATATGTATCTAGAATTCAGCGAATAAAACTGTCCGCTATACACGGTGCTACTACTACCCCAACCCCGCAACTTCCTTGATCTCGGCAATGATTCGATCGCCCAATTCATCGGCCTCATTTTGACTTTTGGCCTCGGTATAAATACGTATGATAGGTTCGGTATTCGATTTTCGTAGGTGTACCCAGTTTTCGGGAAAATCAATTTTTACACCATCAATGGTCGAAATATCCTCGTTTTTATATTTTTCGGCCATGGCCTTTAGAATTCCGTCCACATCCAATTCGGGTGTCAACTGAATTTTTTTCTTCCCCATAAAATAGGCAGGGTAGCTGCCCCGAAGTTCGGCGACCGTTCCTCCCCTTTCTGCCATAAGCATTAAGAACAGGGCCGTACCGACCAAAGAATCACGACCATAGTGACTTTCAGGGTAAATGATGCCTCCGTTGCCTTCGCCACCGATAATCGCGTTGTTGGCTTTCATTTTGGTGACCACGTTCACCTCGCCCACGGCCGCGGCCTCATAAGTTCCTCCGTGTTTTTCGGTAATATCACGTAACGCTCTTGAAGAGGATAGGTTCGAGACCGTATTTCCCTTCGTTTTACCAAGTACGTAATCGGCGCAGGCGACCAAGGTATATTCTTCTCCGAACATTTCGCCATCGTTGCTGATAAAGGCGAGACGGTCCACATCGGGATCCACCACAATACCAAAATCGGCCTTTTCCTTGACGACCAAATCGCAAATGTCGCTCAAATGTTCTTTTAACGGCTCCGGATTGTGCGGAAAATGCCCCGTCGGGTCGCAATACAATTTGATTACTTCCACGCCCAATGCCTCCAAAAGTTTGGGTATCGCAATACCTCCGGTGGAATTCACACCGTCTACTACTACCTTAAAACCGGCCTTTCTAATGGTATCCGCATCCACCAACGGCAGGTTCAATACTTCGTCGATATGAATGTCGATATAGGCATCGTTCTCTGTTATGGTGCCCAGATCATCGACCTCGCTGAAGTTAAAATCCTCTTTTTCGGCAATCTCCAATATTTTGGCCCCTTGAACGGCATCCAAAAACTCCCCTTTTTCGTTCAGGAGTTTTAAGGCGTTCCACTGTTTGGGGTTATGGCTTGCGGTCAAAATAATGCCACCATCGGCATTTTCCAAAGGCACCGCGATTTCAACGGTCGGCGTGGTCGAAAGGTCAAGATCGACAACATCGATTCCCAATCCGACCAAGGTAGATACCACCAAATTCTGGATCATCTCTCCCGATAATCGGGCATCACGGCCGATGACAACTTTTAAGTCGCTTTTTTGCGAATGGTCTTTGAGCCACACGCCATAAGCGGCGGCAAATTTGACCGCGTCGATCGGGGTCAGGTTGTCTCCGGGTCCGCCCCCTATGGTGCCGCGTATACCGGATATTGATTTGATTAAGGTCATGGTGTTTATAAAGTTTGTGCAAATATAAGTTGTTGCGATAGAAACCTAGTCGGGTTCTTTGTAAATTATGACGATGAATTTTTTGGCCCATATCTATCTTTCTTTTAGCGACGACGAAGTGACCCTTGGCAATTTTATCGCCGATAGTATTCGGGGCAACAAATACAAACACTTGCCCGAACGGGTACAAAAAGGCATTCTTTTGCATCGGGATATCGACACGTACACCGATGCCCATGACATTCCCAAAAAAAGCAGCAAAAGGTTGCATAAAAATTACAGTCATTACAGCCGTGTTATCGTAGACATCTTTTACGATCACTTTCTGGCCAAGAACTGGAATACCTATTCGAACACCCCACTAGATGTTTTCGTTGAGGATTTTTATGACCTTTTGGAGGATAACTATGCCATTCTTCCCCAAGGCGTAAAACGAATGATGCCCTACATGATCGCCGATAACTGGATTTATAATTATTCAAAAATGGAGGGAATCGGCAAGGTTCTGAACGGAATGAACCGCAGGACCCAGAACAAATCGAAAATGAATTTTGCCATTCTTGATCTCGAAGAGCATTACGACGCGTTCGAAGCCGAGTTCACTTCCTTTTTTGACGAATTGATTATCTTTTCGAAGCAGAAATACATATCCCTATGAAGAAACTTTTTTTCGTTGCCCTTTCGCTGATCCTTTTTATCAATTGTAAAAAACAACCCGCAGCACCCACTGGGCTGGTCACGGAAAAGGCAATGGTCGTCTCGGCAAGGGTCGAGGCATCGAAAATCGGATCCGATATTCTTGAAAAGGGTGGCAATGCCTTCGATGCCATGGTGGCGACGGAATTGGCGCTTGCGGTCGCCTATCCTTTTGCGGGAAATTTGGGTGGTGGCGGATTTATGGTCTACCGGAGGGCTGATGGCGACGTAGGCGGAATTGACTACAGGGAAAAAGCACCATTGGCTGCGCATAAGGATATGTACCTCGATTCCGTGGGGAATGTCATTCCCGGAATGAGCACCCAAGGGGCGACTTCCGTCGGCGTACCGGGGACCGTAGCCGGTATTTTCGAAGTACATCAAAAGTTCGGCTCCTTGCCTTGGGAGGAAATTTTGGCCCCGGTAATCGCCCTTGCCGAAAAAGGGGTGGTCGTGACCCAGAAACAGGCCGATCGTTTCGAAAATGTCAAGGAGTCCATTCTAGAGACCAATGGCGGAATTACCAGTTTTCCAATAGGCTGTAAGGCCGGTGACACCATCAAATACCCGGTACTCGCAAATACCCTGAAAAGGATTGCCGAAAACGGCCGCGACGGATTTTACAAAGGGGAAACGGCCAAGACCCTGGCCAAATTCATTCAGGAAAAAGGAGGATACATCACCGAGGAGGATTTGAAAAAATATGAGGCCAAATGGAGGCAGCCCATCATATTTACCTATAAGGACCTTCGCATCATCTCGATGAGTCCCCCAAGCAGCGGCGGGGTGACGATCAATCAGATCTTTAAGATGATCGAACCCTATGACATCTCCAAATTTGGGCATAATTCAACTAAAACGGTCCAATTGTTTACCGAGGCATCCCGAAGGGCCTATGCCGATAGGAACTACTTCTTGGGAGATCCCGATTTTGTTGAAATTCCGTTGGATGTGCTTTTAAGCTCCTCCTATTTGAAGGAACGCATGGAAAACTTTTCGTTCGAGGCCGCTACAAAATCCGAAGATGTGCAACACGGTGACATAGAGGTCATCGAAAGTATGGAAACGACCCACTACTCCATCGTCGATGCCGAAGGGAATGCGGTTTCGGTGACCACCACCTTGAACGGTGCGTACGGCTCTAAACTCTATAGCGATGAACTGGGTTTCTTTTTGAACAATGAAATGGACGATTTTAGCGCCAAACCGGGAGTGCCCAATATGTTCGGACTCATCGGGGCCGAAGCGAACAGCATCGCACCGGAGAAAAGAATGCTCAGCAGCATGACCCCGACCATCGTAGAACAAGATGGACAACTATATATGGTCGTGGGCACGCCTGGGGGTTCGACCATCATAACCGCGGTGGCACAAACCATCTTGAACACCTATGAATTCAATATGAGCATGCAAGATGCGGTCAATGCACCCCGTTTTCACCATCAATGGCTTCCCGATATGGTCATTTTCGAACCTGATGGCTTCCCGGAAACCCTCAAATCGGAACTGGAATCAAAAGGATATATCATCAATCAGGATAGAACACCGATCATCGGCAAGGTCGATGCCATTCGGGTCTTGCCCGATAGGCGACTTGAAGGGGGTGCCGATAAACGCGGGGACGATACGGCCGTAGGGTTTTAGAGTTCAGTCAATCCATATTCGTTGAGTACGACCTGC
The DNA here is from genome assembly GCA_030428705.1 of Bacteroidia bacterium. GTDB lineage: Bacteria > Bacteroidota > Bacteroidia > Flavobacteriales > Flavobacteriaceae > Meishania. Next base: position 700,151 of record JAUIDI010000001.1, on the reverse strand, counting down.
CATTCATTGGTCTCCGTTATTTCCAGAATACGTTGTGAAATCGTGCTTTCCAACAACGGTCTCTCTTTGGCCACTCCGAAAGCGTAGAACTGAACATCGAATTTTATGGGTAAAATCGATATTTTTCGTAGGGTTGAATCCTGTGCGATACGGTATTTTAGAATGGGCTCGTCGTAAATAAAGGCTTCGATTTGGTTGTTGCTCAAGGCCGACAGGCCATCTTGCACACCGTCAAATTCTTTTAAATTCTTGAAGAAATGGGATTTTAAAAAACCTAGACTGCTTGAATTTTTGATCGTGCCGACTTCACGTTCCTTGAACGCATTGAAGCCATCAGGATTATTGTTCAGTTGGTTTACCGTAAGGCTCGAAGCAATACTCGCCGTAAGTCCAGAAATAAAAAGCAGCCCTCCGAACATCAACACCAATGCGGCCACCTTGCCCCATCTGGTCCGTGGGGCCTTATCGCCATAACCTACCGTGGTCAAGGTAACGGCAGACCACCAGAGCCCGTCCCAAATACCCTTGCGGCCGGTTCGAAACTGCTCGGGATTCTTCTTGCGTTCGAAATACCATCCGATCAATCCGAATAAAAATATGACCAACAGAAGTACCATCATGCCCTTGATGAAATTCGCGCTAAAAAAGCCTCTTAAGAAACCCAGTAGCTTCTGAAACGACGAAGTTTCCGCTACGGCTATCGTTGAATTCGATGCATAGAACGAATCGGTGAAATCCATCAACTTATGGCGTTCACTGGTAATGGTCAAAGGGTTGATGCTTATATCTATCGCCCCACTTTTCAGGGAATCGAGCATTTCGGTAAAATCCATTTCGACCAAACGATGATTCAATTTCAAGTCCTTGGCGACACGGTTCCAAAGCCAAATATTTATACCTTCAAGATTTTCGCCATTCTTTACTATAAAAGGTGGTGCTGTCGTATAGCCAACGATCAAGGTATCGTTTATGGCCTGGGAACTGCCTTTTTCAACGAAAAGAAAGAGGATGGCATGAAGTAGGATTACTTTTTTCATCTAGTGAATGGTCAGTTTTTAAATATACGATAAATGCCAATTTTTTGGAATTGTCTTACGAATGAACCACATCTTCATAACTTTATAAAAAGTATTCTTTATGATCATTACCATTCTTACAAAAAACCAAGTGGACGAACTCCTTCAAACTAGGATTACAGAATTATACAACCAATTGAATTCCAACATAAAACAACTTCCTTTAAAACAATTAGTCGAAGAAGAAAACTTGGTTTTCGCAATTTGTACATCGGAAGATCGTGTGGCCGGAATCGCATTGATGGCCACCTATAAGGTCATTTCAGGCCATAAGGGCATGATTGAGGATGTTGTAGTGGATGAAAAACACAGGGGGAAGGGAATCGGCAGAAAACTAATGGAAAAACTATTGGAAGTGGCCAAGAACCAAAAACTGGACGAAGTATTGCTATTCTCCGGCCATCATCGAACACCAGCCATCAATCTGTACAAAAGCTTAGGGTTTCAATTAAAAAATAGCGGGCTTTACCGATTGGTTTTAAGCTAACTTGCCTGTTGTTTATTAAATTGTTTCTTTAACTCGTCCATCGACTCCTGCAATTGTTTCAAAAGTCCTTTTTCAGTGGTCGCATCCTCTCCAAAAGTAATCTTACTGCTGACTTGCCAGATTTCCTGAATTTGGAAAGGTTTTATTTCATAGGGAGGGTACGTTTCGTTCAAGGAGACCAAGGTAATGTTGTTCGAATTCGGGCGTTTTTCGATTTTTTTGACGAGCACCGCATCCTGTAAGACCACAACATACATTTTATTGGGGCTCACATTATCGATATGCTCGACGGCCCGTGCCAACACCCACTCACCGGGTTTCAGATTGGGCAGCATACTGTCCCCCTCTACCTGAAAACCCCGATACGTAGCGTTTCTGAATTCGGGTATGGGCAAATCAAAGGCCGGCAATTGTTTGTACCAACTGGAATCCTGGATGTTCTGAGGATAACCCGCCGCAGCCTTTGCATTGACCAAGACCATATTGTCTTGGTCCGAAGAATCGACGGTCACCACTTTCGGTATGACGCTTGTGTTCGAAGTTTCCAGATATTGAGACTCACTTTCCCCGAACAGCCACAACGGATTGATCTTAAACTGCCTTAAAAGTTCCGCCACGACCTTGCCCGATAATTTTGTACGCCCCCTTTCGATATCGGCCGTGGTATTTGAGATACCCAATAATTTGGCAAATTCGGCCTGGGTGTAACCCAATTCGCGACGTATGTCGGTAAAGCGTTTGAGCGTCAATTCATTTTCCATACTTCAAATATACAAATTATGGATTATTTCCAAAATTTTATTTGGAATATTTCCATAATTAGGAATTATTCCATAATTTTGGATTAATTACAAAAATAAAATGTCCTTCGAACGAATCAAACAAAAGCTGAATATCTTGGCCGACGCCGCCAAATACGATGTTTCATGTTCCAGTAGCGGTAGCAAACGAACGAATACGAACAAGGGGCTCGGCGATAGCTCGGGTATGGGCATCTGCCATAGTTATACCGAAGATGGGCGGTGCGTATCGCTTCTAAAGATCCTGATGACCAATTATTGCATTTATGACTGTGCCTATTGTGTGACACGAAAAAGCAATGACATCAAAAGGGCGGCTTTCAAAATTCAGGAAGTCGTCGACCTGACCATCAATTTTTACCGCAGAAACTATATCGAAGGACTTTTTTTGAGTTCCGGTATCTTTAAAAGTGCCGATTATACCATGGAGCGATTGGTCGCGGTCGCCAAAAAATTGCGTGCCGAGGAACGTTTTAATGGGTATATCCATTTAAAATCGATCCCCGGGACGAGTGATGAATTAATGTATGAGGCCGGATTATATGCCGATCGGTTATCGGTAAACATTGAAATCCCCACTATTTCCGGCCTTAAATTATTGGCGCCCGACAAAAAACATGAAGATTTTACAAGACCGATGACGAAGGTCAAGAACGAGATCATTCAATTCAGGGCCGAACAAAAGGTTATCAAAAGCACTCCGAAGTTTGCCCCTGCGGGACAGAGCACCCAAATGATAATCGGCGCGACGGGCGAATCCGATAAGGAAATCATGTACTCGGCAACGTATTATTATAAAAAGTACCAAATGAAGCGGGTATATTATTCAGGTTACGTACCCATTGCCGATGATAGACGTTTGCCTGCCTTAGGTAGCCAGGTGCCTATGCTTCGGGAAAACAGGTTGTACCAAACGGATTGGTTGCTAAGGTTCTATGGATTTCAAGTACAGGAATTGTTAAATGACCGTCACCCCAACCTTGATATCGACGTGGATCCCAAACTCGGATGGGCATTGCGCAATCTGGATTTCTTCCCTATCGATGTCAATACGGCCGATAAACTAATGTTGGCAAGAGTACCGGGATTGGGAATACAGTCCGTTCACAAAATCGTAAGCGCAAGGCGTTTTCGAAAACTGAACTGGGAACACCTTAAAAAGATAGGTGTTGCCCTGAACAGAGCCAAATACTTTATGGTCTGCGATTCGGCACGATGGGAACATCGTGATTTGGAGGCATCAACGATAAAGGGAAAGATTTTAGGAAATTCCGTTGGGAAGTTTAGAAAAGAATACAGCACACAACTTAAATTATTCGCCTGATTATGAACGATTCAAAGATTCTAATTTATGATGGAAGTTTCAATGGTTTTTTGACGGCCATTTTCGTCGCGTTCGAGGAAAAAATCAAAGTTACCGACATTCAAAAGAACTCCGTAAGCCAAAACGGACTGTTTTCCGACACGGAAACCATTTTCACCAATATCGAAAAAGCAAAACGGGTCTGGAACGGTATTCAGTCCAAAAGCAGTTCGGCCATCAAGAATATTTACTTTGCCTATATGAGCGAAAGCAAGGGTGTAGAACTCCTACTCTATCGGTATGTTAGAAAATTGTTCGCCGCGCCATCCTCCGAACATTCCGATTATTCCGATGGCATTGTCCTGAAAGTTGGTCAATTGGCCAAAAGCGTCGGACGCGAAAAACATAGAATGGAGGCCTTTGTACGGTTTCAATTGACAAAAGACGATGTTTATTTCGCCAATATCGAGCCTGATTTTGATGTACTGCCGTTGATTTCAAAACATTTTCGTTCGCGCTACGCCGACCAACAATGGATCATCTATGATGTAAAGCGCAAATACGGATTGTTTTACGATTTGGAACGTGTGGAAATCATTTCATTAGACCTTCAAGAGGTATATTCGAACAGTATCAAAAGAAGTTCGGCTTTCGGCACGCAAGAATACGATTATCAAGATTTATGGAACAACTATTTTAAAAGTACCCATATCAAATCGCGCATCAACAAAAAGCTGCATACACAGCACGTGCCAAAACGTTATTGGAAATATCTAAGCGAGAAGAAGGAAGCTGTCTGATTTCAAGATAACGCTAGACAACCTAATCGATAGATAGTGCCATTCACTCGCTTCGAACGTTGACACCGAACAACCGAATATATAAATAACTCCCAGTTCCATTTTACTCTTCAAAATCGTACTTTTGCATCCTTGCTTTGAAAAATGATAGACTACGAGGAAAATATTGAGGTACGAGGGGCTCGCGTTCATAATCTCAAAAATATCGATGTTACGATTCCAAGGGAGAAACTGGTGGTCATCACCGGCCTTTCCGGAAGCGGAAAATCGTCCCTTGCTTTCGATACCATTTATGCCGAAGGCCAACGTAGGTATATCGAAACTTTTTCGGCCTATGCCCGTCAATTTTTAGGCGGACTTGAACGTCCTGACGTCGATAAGATCGACGGCCTCTCCCCTGTTATCGCCATTGAACAAAAAACGACCTCGAAATCCCCACGATCGACCGTAGGTACCATTACCGAAATCTATGATTTTCTAAGACTGCTGTTCGCAAGGGCGGGCGACGCCTACAGTTATAATACGGGTGAAAAAATGGTCAGTTATAGCGACGAACAGATCAAGGAACTTATCAAAACCGATTACGTCGACAAGAAGATCAATGTGCTGGCGCCCATCATCAAATCGCGAAAAGGACATTATCGCGAGCTTTTTGAGCAGATCGGCAAACAAGGTTTTGTAAAAGTCCGTATCGATGGCGAGATCAAGGATATCGTAAAGGGCATGAAAGTCGACCGGTACAAGACCCATGATATCGAAATCGTTATCGACCGTTTGAAAATAGGTGTCTCCGAAGAACTGGATAAACGCTTGGCCGAAACCATCAATACGGCCATGTACAGCGGCAACAATGTACTCATGGTCTTGGAAGAGGGAGCTACGGAACCACGCTACTTCAGTCGCGACCTGATGTGCCCCACTACGGGCATTTCGTACCCTGCGCCCGAACCCAATACCTTTTCGTTCAATTCCCCTAAGGGAATGTGCCCACATTGCAACGGGCTTGGTCATGTCTATGAGGTCAATGAAAACAAAATTTTCCCGAACAAAAAACTTTCCATTAAATCCGGAGGAATCGCCCCTTTGGGCGAATACAAAAAGTCATGGGCATTCAAGCAGATTGAGACTATCGCCCAGCGTTACGGCTTTGAACTCACCGATCCTATTTCCAAAATTCCCGATGAGGCAATTCAGGTTTTGTTGAACGGAGGGCAGGATACTTTTGAGGTCGAATCCAAGACTTTAGGCGTAAAGCGCAACTATAAAATCGATTATGAGGGTATTGCGAACTTTATAAAGAGCCAGTTCGAGGAAGCGGATTCTACTTCGATAAAACGATGGGCCAAAGAATACATGGACAAAATTGTCTGCCCGACCTGCGAAGGATCACGTCTTCGAAAGGAATCGTTGAATTTCAAAATCAATGAAAAGAACATTGCGGAACTGGCGCACTTTGACATTGCCGACTTGGGCCTATTCTTTAAAGGCCTTGACCAGAACCTTGAAGGAAATCAAAAACTGATAGCCGAGGAAATTATCAAGGAAATTTCCGTGCGCATTCAATTTTTGTTGGATGTCGGGCTCGATTACCTCTCTTTGAACCGAAGTTCAAAGTCACTTTCCGGGGGTGAGGCGCAACGTATCCGGTTGGCGACCCAAATCGGCTCGCAATTGGTCGGCGTACTCTATATTCTCGACGAACCCAGTATCGGACTTCATCAGCGTGACAACAATCGCTTGATTACTTCCTTGGAATCCCTTAGGGATATCGGTAATTCCGTTATCGTGGTTGAACATGACCGCGATATGATAGAACGTGCCGACCATGTGATAGATATCGGTCCCAAAGCCGGTCGTCATGGCGGCGAAATCATTTCGGAAGGGCCTCCGAAAGAGTTAAAAAACCATAGTACCCTTACCGCGGACTATATCACAGGGAAAAAAGAGATTCCCACCCCCATTGAACGAAGAAAGGGCAATGGACATAAAATTATTTTGTCCGGATGTACGGGAAACAACCTGAAGAATATCACAGTCGATTTTCCATTGGGTCAAATGATCGGGGTTACCGGGGTTTCTGGCAGTGGTAAATCCACCTTAATAAACGAAACCCTATACCCTATCATGAACGCCCATTATTTCAATGGGGTTAAAAAACCAATGCCTTATAAGAAAATATTAGGATTGGAGCATATCGACAAGGTCATAGATATTAACCAATCACCGATTGGGCGAACCCCAAGGTCAAACCCAGCCACCTACACCGGTGTTTTCAGTGAAATACGTTCGCTGTTCACCAAGACGCCCGAAGCGGCCATCAGGGGCTATAAGCCAGGGCGCTTTAGTTTCAATGTAAAAGGCGGACGCTGTGAAACCTGTCAAGGGGGAGGGCTTCGGGTGATAGAAATGAACTTTCTACCCGACGTATACGTTGAATGTGAAACCTGTAATGGCAAACGTTTCAATCGTGAAACCTTGGAAATAAGGTATAAGGGCAAATCGATAGCCGACGTTTTGGAAATGACCATCAACGAAGCCGTCGATTTTTTTGAGGCCATTCCTAAAATTCATCGTAAGTTAAAGACGATACAAGATGTCGGCCTTGGCTATATATCCTTGGGGCAACAATCGACGACTTTATCGGGAGGCGAGGCCCAACGAATAAAATTGGCGACGGAGCTATCAAAACGGGATACAGGAAATACGTTCTATATTCTCGATGAACCTACAACCGGGCTTCATTTTGAGGATATTAGGGTACTAATGGAAGTTTTGAACCGTTTGGTAGACAAAGGCAATACGGTCTTGGTAATCGAGCATAATATGGATGTCATCAAAATGATGGATCATATTATCGATATCGGTTACGAAGGGGGGCGTGGTGGAGGCATGGTCGTGGCTAAGGGCACGCCCGAGGTTGTCGCCAAAGACAAGAAGAGTTATACGGCAGAATTCTTAAGGAAGGAACTGGAGTCCATATCATCGGATACAACATTACAAATGGAGACCAATTAACAATACCAACGAAACAATCATATGAGAAAAGAACAGCATCATAAAGGTTGGAACGAGATCAAGACGAACGACTCATGGGCGATATTCAAGATTATGGGCGAATTCGTCAATGGTTATGAGCGTTTGAGCGCCATCGGGCCTTGTGTTTCGATTTTTGGCTCGGCGCGTACACAAGAAAACCAGAAATACTACGAATTGGCGGTCAGTATCGCCAAAACGATTTCCGAAGCAGGCTATGGGGTAATTACAGGGGGCGGGCCCGGTATTATGGAAGCAGGCAACAGAGGGGCACATTTGGCCGGGGGAACTTCGGTCGGATTAAACATCGATCTTCCTTTCGAACAACACGACAACCCATACATAGATCCCGACAAGAGCCTTGACTTCGATTACTTTTTTGTCAGAAAGGTGATGTTCGTAAAATACTCGCAAGGCTTCGTGGTCATGCCGGGCGGTTTTGGCACCCTCGATGAGCTTTTTGAGGCAATTACCCTGATACAGACTAACAAAATCGAAAAGTTTCCGATCATATTGGTCGGAACCGATTTTTGGAAGGGGCTTTTTGAATGGGTGAAAAATACCATGCTTGAAGCGGGCAATATCAGCCCACATGATCTTGACCTTATCAAATTGGTCGATACCGAGGGCGAAGTACTTGAAATTATCGACTCTTTCTACAAAGGCCGGTCATTGAGCCCGAATTTTTAATCAATATCGTACGAATGAAGAAGGTGTTTTTGAATGGTGTCGCCGGAGTTCTGTTCTTCTTGTTCGGTTTCCTGTCCGTTACGGCGCAACATAAGAATATTATAAACGCCTCATTGGATGGTGAAACAAAAGAAATAAGTATTCAGCAAGAGTTTGAATATGTGAACAACTCGGACGACACACTTGAAACCCTTTATTTCAATGATTGGGCAAATGCCTATTCGGACAAGAACACTGGCCTTGCGAAACGATTTGGACAAGAATTTAAAAAAAGTTTACACCTAGCCAAGGACCACGAACGTGGCCATACCGAAATTCTAAGTGCCGTCGATAACGATTATAGGGGCCTTAAATTGACAAGGGTTACGGGCAAGGACATTATCAAGATCGATTTGAACAAACCTTTACCGCCCAAGGATTCTGCCAAATTCTTTATAACCTATACGGTAAAGCTTCCGTCGAATAAGTTTACCCCATTTGGCTACGGCAATAAAAATGACTACTATTTAAAAGATTGGTATCTAACCCCTGCGGTATATGATGGCGCCTGGCATCTATACTCCAACAAAAATCTAGAAGACCTTTATACCGACATTACCAATACGACCATAAACCTGACATATCCTCAAAAACTTTATTTGGTATCCAATTATCGGGTGCTTTCCAATACCGCCCTTCCGAGTGTTCAAGAGGTTCAGTTAGAGGGTGTCAAACAAAAAAACTGTGAGATAATAATCCAACCGATTCAAAATTTCACGACACATGTAACGCCCGATATTACGGTAATCACCAATGTTCAAGCGGCCAAATATGATTTGATAGCCAAAGATATTTCCATCAATCGCGTGACCAAGTTTATTAGTGAACACTTGGGCGCTTATCCGCATCAACAACTTTTGGTAAGCGAATTGGACTATAACAAAAATCCGCTTTACGGAATCAATCAATTACCTTCTTTCATACGACCTTATGAAGAGCAGTTTCAATTTGAGATGAAATTTCTGAAAACTGCGCTGATCAATATTCTTGAAGAAAGCATTTATCTGGATCCTAGAAAAGAACAATGGGTAAACGATGCCATTGCCAATTACCTGATGATCGCCTTTGTCGAAAAGTATTACCCCGACCAAAAATTATTGGGCAAACTATCTAAAATATGGGGAATACGAGGCTTTAACCTTGCCAAAATGGATTTTAACGAACAATATCCGTTTCTGTACATGTTGATGGCAAGGAAAAACCTTGATCAACCATTGACCACCTCGAACGATTCATTGGTATGGTTCAACCAAAAAATTGCAAATAAGTATAAGGCGGGTCTTGGGCTTTCTTATTTGGCCAGCTATATCGGCGAGGAAAAAGTCGATGAAGGCATCAAGACCTTCTATGAGTTCTATAAGCTAAGTCGTGTCAAAGTACTTGATTTCGAATCAATAATCAAACGATCATCAAATGAGAACCTTGATTGGTATTTCAACAATTATGTCTTTACCGATAGAAAAATAGATTACAAGATCAAGAAAGTCCAAAAAACCGAAGACTCGCTAGCAGTTACCCTCAAAAATAAAGAGGGTACGGTCGTACCGATTTCTCTGTTCGGCCTTAAAAATGACACCGTGATTTCAAAATATTGGTTTTCGAATGTAGACACCGAGAAAACTTTTACTATTCCCCGCAATGGTGAAGACCGATTGGTTCTCAATTATGACCAAAAGATTCCTGAATTCAATCAACGGGACAACTGGAAATCATTGGGCGGTTTTCTTTCGAGCAACAAAAAATTGAAATTCACTTTTTTCAGGGATTCCGAAAACCCGTATTACAATCAAATATTCTATGTGCCCGTAATCAACTTCAATATCTATGACGGATGGGCGCCCGGTATGCGGTTATACAATAAAACATTCCTAGAACGGCCCTTTATCTATGATGTGGCCCCCTCGTATTCCTTTAGGGAGAAGACTTTTGTCGGGTACGGAAAAGTCACGTATCGTAAATATTTGAGCAAATCCGGTCTCTATGTTGCCGACTATGGCTTACGTGGATCCACATCACATTTTGACATCAACTCTCGCTATTCGACCATTACCCCATCCGTAAGTTTTGGTTGGCGGCCCGATGACCTTATTTCGAACAAACGCCAGTTGTTATCCTTTCGTTACATAAACATCTTCAGAAATTTGGACGAAAGTCTAAAGGTAGCTGGCAGGGCGCCTGAAAGTCCTGATTACAGTGTTTTTGACGCACGGTATTATAATGTTCACAACCATATTTTGGATTATAGCTCTTGGTTTGTCGACTTTCAGTACGCTGCCAAATTCTCCAAACTGATATTCGAATATGAATATCGCAAACTGTTCGAGAATAACCGTCAGTTCAATTTGAGGTTCTATGCAGGTAAGTTTTTGCGGAACAAGACGCAGGATGATTTTTTTAGTTTTGCCCTAGATCGGCCGACCGACTACCTGTTCGATTATAATTATCTTGGTCGCTCGGAGGACACGGGACTATATAGTCAGCAAATCATAATCGCAGAAGGTGGTTTTAAATCGTTCATGGATGAACAATACCGTTTCTCAAATGACTGGTTGACTACGGTCAACACAAGTGTCAACCTATGGAAATGGATCGAATTGTACGGTGATGCGGGGTATGTGAAAAACCGAAACGAGAATGGAAAATTTGTATATGACTCGGGCGTTCGATTGAACTTGGTTACCGATTATTTCGAATTGTATTTTCCTCTTTATTCAAATAACGGCTGGGAAGTGGCTCAGCCAGATTATGGCGAAAAAATTCGGTTTATCGTAACGGTCAGCCCCAAAACCTTAATAGGACTTTTTACCAGAAAGTGGTTTTGACTCATTATTGTATTCATAAAAAAATAGGTTTTATAAGCACTATCAATATAAAATAATCAATCAAATAACACTTATTTTAACGATTATATAATAAATATAATTATTTTGGCGTTGTAAAAATCCTATTGATTCGGTACTTTTGTAGAAACCCAAACATGTAAATGGACGTATCTTCCAAAACCAGCAACGACATTTCATTTGATGATTTCAAATCACAGATCCTTAAGGATTATGAAACTGTGGTAATCAGTCGGACCTGCAGTCTGCTTGGAAGAAAAGAAGTACTTACCGGTAAGGCAAAATTCGGAATTTTCGGCGATGGAAAAGAGCTTCCACAATTGGCCATGGCCCGTTGTTTCAGAAATGGCGACTTTCGAAGTGGCTATTACAGAGATCAGACTTTCATGATGGCCCTCGGGTTATTAACGCCCAAGGATTTTTTCCATGGCCTCTATGCCACGACCGATTTGAAAAAAGAACCCATGAGCGGAGGCAGGCAAATGGGCGGGCATTTCTTGACCTACAGCCTCAATGAGGATGGTAGCTGGAAGGACCTTACCAAACAGAAAAACAGTAGTGCGGATATTTCATGCACGGCAGGTCAAATGCCAAGGCTTTTGGGATTGGCACAGGCCTCGAAAATCTTTCGTAACGTTAAGGGCATCGATACCACCAATTTTTCCGATAATGGAAACGAGGTAGCTTGGGGCACTATCGGGAATGGTAGCACAAGCGAAGGCATGTTCCTTGAAACCGTAAATGCCGGTGGCGTGCTTCAAGTACCTATGGTCATTAGTATCTGGGACGATGAATACGGCATTTCGGTACCCGCGAAATACCACACGACCAAGGAGGATATTTCAAAGATTCTTAAAGGTTTTCAACGTGATACGAACGATAAGGGATACGAGTTGTTAAAGGTGAACGGATGGGACTATACAGCGCTCATGCATACCTATGAAAATGCCTCGGATATCGCCCGCGAAGAACATGTTCCGGTCATTGTCCATGTATGCGAGTTGACGCAACCGCAAGGGCATTCCACCTCAGGATCTCACGAACGTTATAAAAGTGACAAACGTCTTGAATGGGAACGTGAAAACGATTGCAACAAACGTTTTAGGGAATGGATATTGGAATCAGGGATTTCCGACGAAAATGAGCTTTTGGCACTTGAGAAAAATATAAGCAAGGAAGTTCGGTTGGCAAAAAAAGAGGCTTGGTCGGAATTCTTGGAAAGCCACAAGCTTTTGAAGAAGGAATTGGTCGGGATACTTGACAAGGCGGCCCATAAGTCGGCGAACAAGAGTTTTATTCTTCAGATAAAAAATGATTTGATCGCTATTGAAGAACCGTTAAAAAAAGATTTGGCAAAATCTTCAAGAACGGCATTGAGATATCTTCTGGAAGAAAAAATGACAGAGAAAGAAGAACTGCAAAAATGGGTGGAATCCTTTCTTTCGGAAATGCAACCCAAATTCAGTGCCAATCTCTACAGCGAACAGTCCAATAAAGCCATTAACATTGAAGGAATAAAGCCAACATACGATGTTGACGCGGAAAAAGTAGACGGTCGGATCGTTCTGCGCGACAATTTCGATAAACTCTTCGAAGACCATCCGAACCTCTTGGTTTTTGGTGAGGACACGGGTACTATCGGCGACGTCAATCAAGGCCTTGAAGGGTTACAAAAAAAATATGGTGAGCTTCGCATTGCAGACACCGGAATTCGTGAAACGACCATCATAGGGCAAGGTATCGGACTCGCACTACGGGGACTCAGACCAATAGCCGAAATTCAATACCTTGATTACATATTTTACGCCATGGCGACGTTGACCGATGACCTGGCGACATTGCGGTATAGAACCTGTGGAAAACAAAAAGCCCCCCTAATAATTCGTACCCGAGGCCACCGATTGGAAGGTATTTGGCATTCCGGCTCCCCGATGGGCGGTCTCATCCATTTGTTGAGGGGTATATACATTTTGGCGCCTCGAAACATGACCCAAGCTGCCGGTTTCTACAATACGCTGCTTAAAAGCGATGAGCCTGCACTTGTCATAGAAAGCTTGAACGGTTACCGTCTTAAGGAAAAAAAGCCCACCAATCTGGGTCGTTTTTGTACTCCGATAGGTGTCGTCGAAAAGTTGATGGACGGTACCGATATTACCTTGGTTTCTTATGGATCGACATTGAGAATTGTTCTGAAGGCCGCAAAACAATTGAGGGAAGTAGGCATCGAACCGGAAGTTATCGACGCACAAACCTTACTGCCGTTTGATTTAAAACACGATGTCGTAAAAAGTGTTCAAAAAACGAACCGTCTATTGATAATAGACGAAGATGTACCCGGTGGCTGCTCGGCCTACCTTATGCATGAAATTCTTGAAAATCAAGGCGCATATCAATTTCTTGATAGTGCCCCTCAAACACTTACTGCCAAGGCGCATCGGCCCGCCTATGGCTCGGATGGCGATTATTTTTCAAAGCCCAACGAAGAGGATATCTTTGAAAAAGTCTACAATATGATGCACGAATCGAATCCTGGTGATTATCCGAAACTCAGATAAAAGTATAATTAAGAAGCCCCGCTTAATGCGGGGCTTCTTAGTTAATTTTTAATATCGGTACTGGGTTCTTTTATCGCCGGAACTTTAGGATTGCCATCGGCATCAATCTCGATGATATTGTCAAAACCAAGCCCATCGAGTTTCTCCACAATTTTTGCACGATCCCCGACCATGAACCAATTGACCGCATCTGGTTTGACCACCTCTTTGCTGACTTCCTGAACATCTTTTAAAGAAAGGTTTCTAACGTTGCTATCATAGCTTTGGTAGTAGTCATCGGGAAGCTCGTACTTTACAATATTTGTCAACGAACTATTGACCGAGCTATTGGTTTCCCACTGTCCTGGAAGGCTTAATATCTGGTTGGTCTTTACCTTATCGAGCTCTTCTTGGGTCACCGGCCGTGTAGTTATGAATTCCGAAATTTCCTTTCGCAGCTCGGTTACCGATTCGGCCGATTTATCGGTCTGCACTGGGGCATACATGATAAACGGTCTTTCGGCTTTTGCTCCCATTACAAATCCCCCTGCACCATAGGCCCAATGTTTATCCTCCCGCAAATTCATATTGATTCTCGAGGTAAAATCACCGCCCAAGATACTTACCATTTGCTCCAACGCGACTTGATTGACGTCACCATACTTTTTTGTCAAATGGCCGGCTAAGATCACCGATTGTTCAGATTCCGGCCGATCCATTAAGTACAGCGTGTTTTTGGAATTGACCTGTGGTGTGGTGAATGTTATCGTGGGCACATCCCCTTTTTTCCATTTGCCAAAAGCTTTTTCCAATTTATTCTTAAGATCGTTCATTTCAATATCCCCGGTTACCACAAGTGTTGCGTTATTGGGTTTGATCCAGGTATTGTAGAAATTTTCAATATCTTTTTTGGACAGTTTTTCTACGGTTTCCTCATAACCACTTCCCGTGTATGGATTACTATAAGGATGGCCTTCCCCGTAGAGGTATTTGTTCATGACCCGAAGGGCCATCGCTATGGGCTGTGCCTTTTCCTGCTTTATCGAATTGACCTGTTCGTCCTTAAGGCGGTCAAACTCTTTTTCGGGAAAAGAAGGATTCAATACCACGTCGGCAAACAAATCGATACTCGCGTCGAGACTAGGCTTTAAGGTGTTAAGATATACGTTGGAGTTGTCTTGGCTCGAGAATGTTGAAAGACTGGCCCCGAGCAACTGCAACTTTTCATTGATTTGTAACGAAGTAAGGTCTTTTGTTCCCTCATCCAACAAATTCATGGCCAACTTCGCCGTTCCAGGGCTTGAAATATGATCGGTCTTGTAGCCCGCATCGAACATCAGATTCATTACAACCGTAGGCACACCTGTTCGTTTTGCCAATACGATGTTCAGTCCATTGGATAGTTTGGCCCGTTCCAATTCAGGAAATTTCGAAGTCTTGGTCTGGCCTAGTTCGGGTAACTTTGAGCGGTCGACCGTACTCTTTTCTACACTGTATTCGGGGAATGGCTTGCACAATAGAATATGTTTGCCTTTTGAAAGCCACTTTTTGGCAGTTGCCTGTACATCACTAATCGTAGCATCTTCAACATATTTCAGTACGGTCTTGTAATAAGAGGCATCTTCAAAATAAGTTTCATTCGAGGCCAGAATATCGGATACCCCTCCAAAACCTCCGATACGCTCCAATCCTTTAATGAAGCTGGAAAAATAAGCGGCCTTTACCCTTTTCAGTTCTTCTTCCGTTGGCCCTTCATTAATCAGCTTTTGAATTTCTTCTTCCAATATGGCCTGTACCTTATCAACGTCTTCCCCAGGCTTCACATTGGCCCAAGTGACAAAATTGCTGGCAATTTCACTAGAAGCCTGAAAGGAAACCACCGAGCTGGCAATCTGATCTTCATAGACCAGTTTTTTATATAACCTTGAATTTTTCCCGCTGGTCAAAATAGAGGAGATCAGGTCAAAGTGTATGTCCTCCCTATTCCCAAATTCTGGAGTATTGTAGGCAAATAAAATTCTGGCCTCGGGAACCCTGTCCTCATAGACTTGATAGGTGTTCCCATTGTGAACCGGAACATTCACCTCATGCCTGGAGACAGTAGGGCCTGAAGGAATATCTCCGAAATACTTGAGCACCTTCTGGTAAACTTCTTGAGGATTGATATCTCCAGCTACGGCGACCACGGCATTCGCGGCACCGTAATACGATTTGAACCATTCCTGCACATCTTCGAGCGAAGCGGCATTAAGATCTTCCATTTCCCCAATGACCGTCCATGAATACGGATGGCCTTTCGGGTACATTGCGTAAGTCAGATAATCCCATTGTTTACCATACGGCTGGTTATCGCCTTGACGTTTTTCGTTCTGTACGACCCCTCGCTGTTCATCCAATTTCTCCTGATCGATGGCCCCCAATAGGTGCCCCATGCGATCTGACTCCAAAAACAAAACTTGATCCAGTGCCGAAACGGGTACGTTCTGAAAGTAATTGGTGCGATCCGAATTGGTCGTTCCGTTTAGATCAGTACCCCCAATGCGCTCAAGGGCCTGAAAATAATCGTCGTTGAAATTCTCGCTACCGTTGAACATCAAGTGTTCGAACAAATGGGCAAAACCGCTCTTGCCCGGTTTTTCATTTTTAGAACCCACATGGTACCAAACGTTTACCGCAACGATTGGCGCCTTATGGTCTTCATGTACCAAAAGTTTAAGGCCATTGGGCAATACGAACTTTTCATAAGGAATATCAATCTGGTCGGCTTTGAACTCAAAGGATTGCGCCCAAGTTAACTGAATTGACATTAAGACTAACAAACAAAAGGATATGGATTTTTTCATGATTGATGACTTTAGTTTTTTGTATTTCAATAATGCATAAATATAAGACATTAAGAGCTTTAAGAACAATTATTTTCTTAATTCAAGGAATGACTTGTCGGGTTAGATCTTAAGATAAAAGTCGACACGTTTCTTGCAAATTCAAATAAAAATTGAATATTTTAGAGCTTTTAAGAAATTCCCTCGATGAAAAATACACTTCTAAAAGATATTGGGCTGGCATTACTGAGGGTCGGTGCATCGGCAATGTTGCTTACCCATGGCATCCCAAAATTTCAAAAATTAATTGGTGGCGGGAAAATCGAATTTGGCGATCCAATTGGCATTGGGCCCGTTCCTTCATTGTTTCTAGCAGTATTGGGTGAATTCGTTTGTCCTATTTTGATTATCATCGGTTTTAAAACACGTTGGGCGGCGATTCCATCGGCGATAACTATGGCCACGGCCGCTTTTATCGTCCACAAGGCGGATCCTTTTGGAACGAAGGAAAAAGCCTTTCTATTTCTTTTGATGTTTATCGTGATTATACTTTTAGGTCCAGGGCGCTATAGTATGGACAAAAAATAGCGTTAGATTATCTTGACCAAAAGTTCTTTCAATAAGTCTTCGTGTGAAACGGCCTGCGCCCCTACCCCTTTGCCCTTTAAATCCATTTGGCGCAGATGCGAGATGATTTGGCTGACCTTTTTCATAGGATAGTTTCTGGCGGCCGTTTGAAACTCACCCACAAAATATGGGTTGATTCGAAGCGCATTCGCCACGGCTTTTGGCGAATGGTCGTTTAGCCCATGATATTGTAAAAGTTGGATGAAAAAAGAATGTAACAAGGTCACGGTCAACACAAAAGGATTGTCCTTGGGGTTTTGTGCGAAGTAGTTTATAATCTTGGTAGCCTTCAAAACATTTTTTTCGCCAACCGCCTTTTTAAGCTCAAAGTTGTTATAGTCTTTGCTAATCCCGATATGTTCCTCGATGTCAGATGGCAAAATCTCGTGGCCCGAAGGAAGTACGAGCATCAACTTATCAAGTTCCTTGTCGACCTTACTTAAGTCCGTTCCAAGAAATTCCACCAAAAGTACGGCAGCTTTATGGGAAATCCGGTATCCTTTTCGAAGTAGGTTTTTGCGGATCCAATCGGACACTTGGTTCTCGTATAGTTTTTTTCCTTCATAGATCAATCCATTGGCCAATATAGACTTATACAATTTTTTTCGCTTGTCCAATTTCTTGTATTTGTAGCAAATCACCAGCACCGTAGTAGGCTGTGGGTTGTTGGCGTACGAAGTCAATTGTTCGATCGACCGCGATAGGTGTTGTGCCTCTTTCACGATTACGACCTGTCTTTCGGCCATCATTGGATAGCGCTTGGCATTCGAAACAATATCGTCTATCGAGGCATCTTTTCCATACAGGGTCATTTGGTTGAACCCGCGTTCTTCTTCGGTAAGTACATTTTTAGAGATGAAATCGGCGATCTTATCCAAATAAAAAACTTCTTCGCCATGTAGAAAATATATAGGCTTTATTTTTCCATCGCGTATGTCGTTAACGACCTGTCTTGCTTCTTCCATCCAAAAAAAATCATCAAATTTGCCCTATGCAGTCATTAGACTTTCCACCATATGGCTTCCGCTTCAAAAATAGCGAAAATAAAATCTGGATCTTTGACATAATCCGTAAAAAGTTTGTGGTCCTGCAACCTGAAGAATGGGTAAGACAGCATGTTGTTCGTTTTCTCGTTGAGGATAAAAAGTACCCCTCAAGCCACATCAATGTAGAAAAACAGTTGACCGTAAACGGTCTCAAAAAAAGATACGATATTGTAGTCTTTAATCCTGATGGAAGCGTTAAGGTTTTAGTCGAATGCAAATCGCCCCAGATAACGGTATCGCAGACTACTTTTGACCAAATTGCACGATACAATATGCAAATGAAAGCTGAATACTTAATGGTCAGTAACGGACTGGAACACTTCTATTGTCAAATGGATTTTGAGAACGAAAAATATACGTTTTTAGAACGTATTCCTGATTTTAGCCGTTAATTTGCCTCTGTTTTGCGAATAGCCATTGTCATACTCAACTGGAACGGAGAAGTGCTTTTGGAGCGTTACCTACCATCTGTGGTACGCTACTCCGAAGGAGCTGATATTTATGTTGCCGACAATGCATCTACTGATGGATCGGTTCAATTTATTAACAAGAACTACCCACAGGTAAAAGTCATTCAAAATAAGATCAATGGCGGTTTTGCGAAAGGGTATAACGATGCCTTGCAGCACGTCGATGCCAATATTTTCTGTCTATTGAATTCAGATGTGGAAGTTACAGAAGGTTGGCTGTCTCCTATTATCGAATTATTTGCCAAAAATAATAAAGTAGCAATCGTACAACCTAAAATATTGGATCTTCTTCGCAAAAAGTATTTCGAGTATGCTGGTGCCGCGGGAGGGTTTTTGGATCAACTGGGGTATCCTTTTTGTCGTGGGCGGATTTTCCAGTCCTTGGAAAAAGACAATGGCCAATATGATGATATCCGAGAAATTTTTTGGGCTACCGGTGCCTGTATGTTTATCAAAAAGGAAGTTTTTGGTGTTTTAGGTGGTTTCGATGAGGATTATTTTGCCCATCAAGAGGAAGTTGACCTTTGTTGGCGCGCGAAAAACGCTGGGCATAAAGTATTTTATGTGGGTACATCAAAGGTATATCATCTCGGTGGGTCGACGTTGAGCAATATGAATCCGAAGAAAACATATCTCAATTTTAGAAACTCATTGTTTTCGATTACCAAGAACCTGCCACGCAGAAAAGCTTTACTCATCATACTTATTCGGTTGCTTCTCGACGGGGTCGCCGCCGTCCGCTTCATATTCCAATTCAAGTGGAACCATTGCTTTGCTATACTAAGGGCACATTTGAGTTTTTATCGACAATTCCCGAAAATGTACCGGAAACGTGAAAAAGCCAATTTTATCCTAAAATACTATGTGACAAAATCCATTGTATGGTCACATTTCGTACATCAGGTAAAGAATTTTAACGTATTAGTAAAAGATTAACTAATTTCGCGGAAGGCGGCATTACGTTTTATCTACTTTTGCCAGCGAATCGAACCAATTTGAACGAATAACAATCATTTAATTTTAAGTAACATAACTATGAAAAAAATCATCTTAGGCTGTTTAGGAGCTGCATTATTATTGACTTCTTGTGTTTCCCAAAAAAAGTATGCCGATTTGGAGGCCAAACACAAAGAAGCACAAGACCTACTTAATTCGGCAACGGTAAAACTGAACAGTTGTCTCGAAGAAAAAGCAACGGCCACATCAAGGCTGCAAACATTAGAAGATCAAAATGCCTTTCTCAAGGCGAACAACCAAGAATTGATCAATAACATGGGCAACTTGACCACCTTGACCACAAAGGGCGCCGAAAACCTTGAAAAATCTTTGGAAAGCCTTCAGGAAAAAGACCTGACCATTCGCAAACTACAGGATGCCATTACCCGAAGGGATTCGGTCAACCTTGCATTGGTACAAAGCTTAAAAGGCGTATTGGGTAATCTTGATGATGAGGATATCGAGATCAGCGTCGAAAAGGGTGTGGTTTTTGTTTCCATTTCCGATAAACTTTTATTCAGCAGTGGTAGTTACAATGTAACAAGCCGTGCCAAGGAAGTGCTCGGCAAAGTTGCACAAGTCGTAAACAACAAGCCTGATTTTGAATTTATGGTAGAAGGCCATACCGACGATGTACCTTACAGCAAACCGCCACTATATGACAACTGGGATTTGAGCGTGAAACGTGCCACGGCCGTTGTTCGGATCTTGCAAAAGGATTACGGTGTAGATCCCAAGCGTATGACCGCCGCAGGACGTGCCGAGTATGTACCGGTATCTGCAACGGAAAAGTCTAAAAACAGAAGAACAAGAATTGTTGTACTTCCAAAAATCGATCAATTCTATAGCATGATCGAAGAAGGGATGAAAGACCCCTCGATCAATAATTAAATTTCTATTGACAGAACACAAAAGACCGCAGCCCAAACGACTGCGGTCTTTTGATTTTAACAAGGCCCGTATTCAAGGTCTAGGATTTATAGTATATTTGAACAACTGAGCCAACAAATCCCACAGAATACTAATTACACAATAAAAGCGTTTTTCCTAGTATGAGGATAATTTTTGGATCGATTTGCTTGCTCTTCTTATTGAACGGTTGTGGCGTTCTGAACAGGGTCAAAACCCCTGACAGCAACAATGCATCCGCAAACGTAAAACGCACTTCTTCGAAATCGAAAGCGAATAGCTACGAATCCTTTATTACCAAAGAAGCCATCAGCCAAAAAGGACTCTTGAACGTTCATCAAGTGGGCAATAAATATTATTTTGAGATTGCCGATAGCATCTTGAACCGTGAAATATTGGTCGTAACCCGTTTTGCAAAGACACCTGCGGGTTCTGGAAACTATGGAGGAGAGGAAATCGGAAAGAAAACGATAACGTTCGAAAAAGGTCCTCAAGACAATCTTTTTTTGCGCATAGGAACCTTGGTGAGTATTGCCGATGAAGACGATTCCATATCGCAGGCAGTCAACAATTCCAACATAACACCGATTCTGGAAGCTTTTGATATTAAGGCCCGTAACGAGAAAAGGAAAACAAGCGTTATCGAGGTGACCGATTTTATCAATAGCGAAAACACCTTGTTATCATTGAACGATGGCCAAAAAGAATCATACAGGCTTTCTTCACTGGAAAAAGACAAATCGTACATCCAAAAAATAACCACCTTCCCGATCAATACCGAAGTTAGAACCGTAAAGACCTATAAAGCCAAGACCACCGGGAAGAAAAAAAAGGAACTTCCAGCGGCCGTCTTATCAGGTGTAGTGACCCTTGAACTGAACAGTTCGTTCATATTGCTGCCAAAAGTTCCTATGAACAAAAGGTATTATGATGAAAGGGTAGGTTATTTTGCCAGCTCTTATCTGGAATATGGTGATGAACAACAAAAAGTAGACCGCAATACCTTTATACATCGATGGCGTCTCGAGCCTAAAACGGAAGATGTTGAAAAATGGAAAAATGGGGAATTGGTCGAACCCAAAAAACCGATAGTGTTCTATATCGATCCGGCAACACCCAAGAAATGGCGGCCTTATTTGATCAAAGGTATCAATGATTGGCAAAGTGCTTTCGAGCAGGCCGGTTTCAAAAATGCCATTGTAGGCAAGGAATGGCCCATTGATAATACTTCGATGAGCCTTGAAGATGCACGGTTTTCGGTGCTCCGTTACTTCGCATCGCCAAAAAAGAATGCCTATGGCCCGAACATCACCGATCCCCGTAGCGGTGAAATTCTTGAAAGCCATATCGGATGGTACCACAACCTGATGAGCCTATTGCACAATTGGTACACCATTCAGGCCGGAGCTGTAGATACAAGGGCCCAGAGTATGGAATTCGAACCTGAGCTCATGGGCGAATTGATCCGTTTCGTCTCATCGCATGAAGTCGGCCATACCTTGGGACTTCGACACAATATGGGGGCCAGTTATGCCACACCTGTAGAAAAATTAAGGGATGCGGAATGGTTGCGGAAAAACGGCCATACCAGTTCGATAATGGATTATGCGCGTTTCAATTATGTAGCGCAGCCCGAAGACAGCATTCCTCCGAAAGAACTTATGCCCAGAATCGGTGACTACGATAAATGGGCCATACAATGGGGGTACGGAAAACTACCTGACATTGATGGTCTGACCGATGAAAGGGAAATTCTAAACCGTTGGGTGGTCGATAGTATCGCATCGAATCCCAGGTTGTGGTTCGGTGGCGAAGGACGTGATTTCGACCCTAGGTCGCAAACCGAAGACCTAGGTGACAACGCCATGGTGGCCAGCACTTATGGTATTATGAACCTGCAACGGATCGTACCGCGATTGACCGATTGGACCAAAGCTAGGAATAGTGACGACTATTCCAATCTTGACGAAATTTACGAGAGCTTGGTAAAGCAATATGAAAATTATCTGTTTCATGTCGCCAAAAATATAGGTGGAATCTATGTAACCCCAAGAACTATGGGGGAATCAGGGGAGGTATACTGTCCCGTGCCCAAAAGTCAGCAAAAAGAAGCCCTTGTCTTTTTGAACAATCATATTTTTAAAGAACCAAAATGGTTGATCAACAATGAAATCCTGAACAAAACCTCTTCCCCGCAATCAAAGGAATCGATTACCAAAACAATGGAAACTGTTCTTTTGAACCTTATGGGTGGAAGTCGTATGAGCCGGATGACTTTCATTAGCGAGCGCTATCAAGATGAGGATGTTTATACGCCCGATCAATATATCGATGATCTTAATCAACTTATATGGGGCGAAATGAACGTTTTCTATAAGACCACTGCTTATCGTAGAAAATTGCAAAAAGCATACGTGTCCAATATGATTGCCCTCTATAAGCCGAACGAGGCCGAAGGGGTGGTTGAGGGAATATTGGCGAAGCTATCGGAAGGCTATACCGCAAATACCGACGTACGTTCCTTGGCACTTCACAACCTGACCACGCTTCAACGTAAAATCAAGGGTACGCTACCGGTGATAAACCATCGCATGACAAAGGCCCACTTGCTGTATCTCCAAAAGGAAATCGAAGAGGTAATCGGGGAAACCCAAGATCCCGGGAACTTTTTCATTCCTGCCAATCCCGATCTATCGATCGAAGAGGGTGAGGGCGAGAACTAAGTACTCTAAAAAATATCGATACTTCCTTTGCCTTCACGGATTATTTCTGGCTCATAGGTCGATAAATCGATTACTGTAGAAGCAACGTTGCCGCCATATCCGCCATCGATTACGGCATCCACCAAATTTTCCCATTTTTCAAAAATCAGTTCAGGATCCGTGGTGTATTCAAGCAATTCGTCCTCATCGCGTATCGACGTTGAGATAATCGGGTTGCCAAGACCTTCGACCAATGCCTTGGCTATTGAATTGTCGGGCACCCGTATGCCCACCGTCTTTTTTTTCTTGAATACCTTGGGCAAGTTGTTGTTCCCTGGAAGTATAAAAGTGTAAGGGCCTGGCAATGCACGTTTCAAAATTTTAAAGGTCGGTGTATCGATTTGCCTTATATAATCGGAAAGGTTACTGAGATCGGCGCAAATAAAAGACCAATTGGCCTTGGCAAGCTTGATTCCTTTAATACGTGCAATGCGTTCCAGAGCCTTGGTATTGGTAATATCGCAGCCTAAGCCATATACGGTATCGGTCGGATAAATGACCAACCCGCCCCTTCGAAGTATCTCCACAACACGCCTAACTTCTTTTGGGTTAGGGTTATCAGGATATATCTTTATAAATTCGGCCATATGATACGCTCGATAAAACCGTTATTATTACAAAGAACGCAATAAATTATTACTATGAAAAGAATCATATTCTCGGTTTTGGCTATTGTTCTAATAACGAATTCCTGCAATTCTGATGACCAGACAAATAATGCCATCGATACCTCTGAATCAATAATATTGAACGATGTTTCGTACGGGGCGGATCCGTATCAAATTTATGATATCTATCTTCCCAAAGACCGAACATTGAACACCAAAGTAATTATTTTGATACATGGTGGAGGGTGGAAAGCAGGAGACAAATCGGATATAAAAGGATTCATGGATTTTATTCGCCAAGAGCTACCCGATATTGCGGTCATAAATATGAATTATCGGTTGGCCGACCAAAACAACCCGCCTTTGCCGATGCAGATCGATGATATTTCGACCGTAATCGCGAATCTAAAAAATAACCAAAACAAGTACCAGATTGGTACCGATATAGGATTTATGGGCATAAGCGCCGGTGCGCACTTGTCTTTGTTATGGAGTTATGAGTTCGATTTAGATAGTCAGGTAAAGTTGGTCTGTAGTATGGTAGGTCCGACCAACCTTGCGGACGAAGCCTTTCAAAATTCGCAAAACCAAGAAATTAAAGACTTAATTGCGCAGTTTGGGTCAGATATCGAAATTCTTAAAGATGTTAGCCCCTTGTTCAAGGTCAAGCCTACTTCACCCGCAACTCTTTTATTTTATGGGGCACAGGATCCTTTAATTCCCAATTCCCAAGGAATTGATTTAAAGAATAGATTGGAAGAATTGGAGGTGCCCCATGAATTTACCCTATACCCAAATGGTGGACACGGTTGGATCGGACCAGATCTATTGGATACATCAATTAAATTAAAAGCATTCATCCAAACACATTTATAAGTTGTATATTCAATAGCTTCGACTATCTTTGAATCATAAGATTCTCTTTATAACATACACATTAGGAAGTTTTCGGCTTCCCATCTAAGGCATCGCAACTTCTTTTGATGCCAAATTTTCAATACCATAATTTTATAAAGAGAAAAATGAAAGATACTACAAAAATTGCCGTAATCGGCGGCACGGGAAAATCAGGTAGCTACCTCGTACAGGAATTGTTAAAACGGAAATACAATTTTAAAGTCCTGATTAGAAATCCAGAAAATTTTAGAATAACAAGCCTACTTATGGAGGTAATTGTAGGAGACGTTTCCAATCTTGAGACGGTACAGTCGTTGATCAAAGGTTGTGATACTGTAATCAGTTGTTTGGGTTGGGGTACACCTCCGAGCCCGAACACCATTTTTAGTACGGCAACACGGAACATACTTCAAGCGATGCATGATTACGGCTTACGACGCTACATTGTCCTTTCCGGTTTGCATGTGGACACTATTTACGATCAAAAATCTGTAAAGAACAGCATGGCGACACAATGGATGTACGATCACTATCCCGAATCTACGAAAGACAGGCAGTTGGAATATGAGACACTGGTCAAAAGTGATTCTGATTGGACGCTGTTAAGACTTCCCCTGATCAAGTTAACGGAAGAACGACATCCTCTGAAAGTCAGCCTCGAGGATTGTTTGGGCGACAGGATCAGTGCAACAGATCTTGCACATTTTCTTATCGAGCAATTGGAACGACCATCCTTTATTCAAAAGGCCCCTTTTTTGGCAAATCCTTAATTTTTTACAAAGCCCTTAAATCTTCAAACGATTTTGGGGCTTTGTCAATTTTTGGAAATTCGAACGGCTTCTTCGATTAAGGAAATCAAAATCCCGTCATCGGGCAAGTCGGATAATTTTGTAATTCCTTTTATCCCTTTCATAGTTGACTTTTCTCCGATATTCTCAAGAACTTCATTCGTATCCGCCAACGATTTGCCCTGGTGGAACATAAAATTTACATGTTTTTTAAACGCCATGATACTGCATACGTTTTTTCCTCCGCATTCAAAACTCGGGGCGTTCCATTTGATATTCTCCTCTATTTCAGGGAAAGCTTTGTGAACGAGTGTCCTCAAATGTGAAACAATCGGCTGTACAGAAATCGAAACTTCCGAAATGTAATCGTCTAATGTCCTGTGCATTCAATCAATTCTTTAATCTTAATTTATGCGGACTTGTTTTAGGAATACGTTCTATAATTTTTCGCGCTTCCAGATCCAATTTGATCGAAACCAAATACCAAGTTATTTTGCCGTCAAATGTATTCTTCAGCTCTTTCACAGCTAATTTATTTAGTTCTTGATACGTGATTTCCTCTTGATCTTTTAAGGTTTCGAGAATGAAATTCTTAATGGCGTCGTACCTTCTTTTTAAAATGTTCACTCCTTTTTTGCCGTCGGGGTGTACTGTCATTATTCTTTCCATCGTTTTATGATTGATTGATAAACTCCTATTCTATGTCATGGTAAGCCAGGATATTCATAGTATATTAATGTGTTAAGTGTCACTCGGCATTCGGATTGAAAATCACCATCCAATTAATATTGAATTTGTCGGCGCACATACCGAAATAATCGCCCCAGAACATATCGGCTATGGGCATGGTTATTTTTCCTCCTTCGGATAATTGGCCAAAAACGCGATCGGCCTCCTCCTTACTGTCCACCTCGACGGAAATGGAGATGTTGTTTCCTATTACCGTTTCTGGCGCCCAATGTCCTCCGGTATCACTGCCCAACAGAACGGTTTCTTCGCTAATTGGAAGCGATATATGCATGATTTTCTTTTTATCCTCATCCGACATCGGATAATTCGGATCCTCGGGCATTTGGTCATATCTCCCCAAATAGGAGAATTCACCTCCAAAAACGGATCTATAAAAATTGAAGGCCTCTTCGCAATTGCCCAAAAAATTTAAATACGGATTGATTTTTGCCATGTCGTTTTGATTTTGATTATAATATCGAACGTTCGCCCATATTTCAGACAATAGGATATAAATGTATTAAACCCGGCCAAAGTACCACTTGACCTATGACAAGAAATGAATGCTATGACCTAGTAGTTTCTTTGCGGATGCGACTTAATGAAGAATCGGTAATGCCCAAATAGGAAGCAATATGTTTAAGAGGGGCATTCTGAACGACCGAAGGTTTCTCTTCCAACAATTTAAGATATCGCTCAGTTGCCGAATCGGTAATCATGGAAACCGCGCGTTGTTTCGATTCAAAAAGGCTTTGTGACATCCATGCGCGGCCCCATTCGCTAAAGCCCGTTATGGAATGGTATAGATTTTGAAAATCACCGAAATCGATTTTCCAACAAATACAATCGGTAAGGGCTTGAATGTTTTCTTTGGAGGGAATACGTTGGAAAAGCGATGATACTTCGATGACAATTTCATTCTCGGAGAAAAAATTGGTAGTAATATCGTTACCGTTATAATCATGAACAAATGAGCGGACCAACCCTTCTTCAAGAATGAGATATTCGCCGGCGACCTGTCCTTCTTTAAGCATAAAATTTCCTCTTTGAAAGTGTACCTTTTTATGTAAGGAGCATATGGCCTTTAGCTCCTCCTGAGATAGAAGGGGGTGTTCATAAACTTGTAACAATAAACCATCGTCCATTGACAAAATGCCTAATTAACTTGATAGACCCTAACATAATCAACTTCCATAATGGCCGGAAAAATGGAGTCGTCCACGCCTTCCATACCTCCCCAATTACCACCTACGGCAATATTCATCAAAAAATAAAAAGGTTGGCCGAAAGGCCAATTCTCGGCATTGGAAACGGCAGGGCGTAAAAAGTTCAATTTTATGTTCTCCGGGTCGTCAATATAGAATTTCAAGTATTTGTCGGTCCAAAGTAGACCATAGACATGGAATTCCTCTTCTATGGACCCTAGCTCGACCGCTCCTGAAGTAACCTGAGTACCGTTTACATGATTGTTAGCAGTACTGTGAATCGAAAAATGTACCTTGTTCGGGTCAAAACTGACATATTCCATCATATCGATCTCGCCGCATGCGGGCCATCCGGCGGTTTGAATATTCGAACCCAACATCCACAATGCAGGCCAAATACCATTGCCACGATGTTCCGGAATTTTGGCACGGATCTCCATTTTTCCATATCGGAACGATTTCTTACTGTTCAATCGCGTAGAGGTATAATTGGCCGATCCACTTGCCTCTTTTTTCGCAATGATCTTAAGGGTACCGTCGCTGACTTCTACGTTATCATCGGCCACATAATCTTGAAGCTCGTTGTTGCCCCATCCATGGGATCCAGTCTCAAAAACCCAGTTCTCCAAAGAAAGTTCCGAACCATCGAATTCATCGCTCCAGACCAATTCGGCATCGTTCCAATAATCGGGTGCAAAAACATCCTTCAGTTCGGAAATCGATCCATTGTCTCCTTCATTTTGATCGGGGGTTTCTTGCCCTTGGGCATCGCCCTTACCACATCCTATTGAAAATAAGGCGGCCAGTACTACAAGCAGAGGTTTTCTTAACATAATGGAATTCTAATGTAATCAATTAAGCACTTCCAATTTGGCAAAACGCAACAAGAGTTTCTTCACATCTCCTTGCTCAAATTTGATTTCGGCTTTTTTATCGTTGCCGATGCCTTCGATCTTCAACACCTTACCCCTACCAAACCTTGTATGGTTCACCAATGAACCTTCAGCAAGGTTCGGGTCGACCGTGTTACTGTTCCCGATGGGCTGTGCCAATTGCGGTTTAAGTTTTCTCAGTTTGCGCAATTGACCCTCATTGGGCTTTCGAATACTGGGAGGGTTTGTGTTTTTTGGCTTCGTTTGTCGCAATTTACTTTTGTCCACCTCGCCAAAAATGTCGGTATCGATCAATGATTTATAACGGTAGGTGTTTTCGATCGGAGTCAGGTTCTCGACATATTGCTCATCGATTTCTTCCAAAAATCGACTGGGTTCCGCGTCGATGAGCTTGCCCCAACGATAGCGATTCTGCGTATAGGTCAAATAAGCCTGTTTTTCCGCCCTTGTCAACGCCACATAGAATAACCTTCGTTCTTCTTCCAATTCGCTTCGGGTATTCATACTCATTGCCGATGGAAATAGATCTTCCTCCATTCCGACAATATAGACATAGGGGAACTCAAGACCTTTGGCGAGATGAATTGTCATAAGGGCCACACGGTCTTCGTCTCCGGTTTCCTTGTCCATATCGGTTGCCAGTGCGACATCCTCTAAAAACTCCCCAATATCGCCTTTGGCGTCGGCCAACTCTTTTTGCCCTTCCACAAAATCCTTTATACCGTTCAAAAGTTCCTCTATATTCTCCATCCGGGCAATACCTTCGGGGGTGCCATCTTTTTTGAACTCTAGGAGAATGCCCGTTTTTTTGGCCACATGTTCGGCAAGCGTAAAAGCATCGGCACCTTCGTTCATAATCTGGAAGCTTTTGATCATGGTTACGAAATCGTGCAGTTTGTTTTTGGTTCCGGTGTTGATTTTCAGGTCAATCTTATCAAGATTTTCCATGACCTCGAAAATAGACCGTCCGTAATGGTTTGCGGCGACCACTAATTTATCCATGGTCGTTTGCCCAATTCCTCTTGCCGGAAAATTAATGATCCGTTTCAAAGCTTCTTCATCTTTAGGATTGACGACTAATCGCAGATATGACAAGACGTCCTTGATCTCTTTACGCTGGTAAAATGACAATCCCCCGTAAATGCGATACGGAATGTCCTTTTTTCGAAGTGCGTCCTCAATAGCCCTTGACTGCGAATTGGTACGGTATAATACCGCAAAATTTCCATTCGGCAATTGCCGTTGCATCTTGTTCTCAAAAATGGAACCCGCCACAAAACGGCCTTCCTCCGCGTCGGTAATACTCCGATGGATTTTAATGGCTGGACCTTCTTCATTGGACGTCCAAACGACTTTCTCCAATTGGTTCTTGTTCTTGGCAATGATGGAGTTCGCCGCGTTCACGATATTTTTGGTAGAACGGTAGTTCTGTTCCAAGCGATAGACGCCGACATCGTCATAATCCCTTTGAAAATTCAGGATATTACTGATATTGGCCCCGCGAAAGGAATAAATGCTCTGGGCATCATCACCTACCACACAGATATTCTGATAACGATCCGACAATGCCTTTACGATCAAATACTGTGAATGGTTCGTGTCTTGGTACTCATCGACGAGAATATATTTGAAACGCTCTTGATATTTCATCAGTACCTCGGGAAAACGGTTGAGCAGTTCATTCGTCCGTAATAAAAGATCATCAAAATCCATGGCCCCGGCCTTAAAACAGCGGTCGACATATTGTTGGTAAATCTCTCCAGTACGTGGTCGTTTGGCCATGGCGTCCGCCTCTACCAACTCCGGATTGTTAAAATAGGCCTTGACGGTAATCAAACTATTTTTGTAGGAAGAAATACGGTTCTGGATCTGTTTGTATTTATAAACATCCTTATCAAGCCCCATTTCCCTGATAATCGAGGCTATCAATCGTTGTGAATCCTGTGTGTCGTAAATCGTAAAATTGCCGGGGAAACCCAACTTATCCCCATCGAATCGCAACAATTTGGCAAACACCGAATGAAAGGTTCCCATCCAAAGATTCTTGGCCTCCGAATTGCCTACGATATCCGCGATTCGTTTTTTCATCTCGCGGGCGGCCTTGTTCGTAAAGGTCAAGGCCAGAATATTGAAGGCATCTACCCCCTGTTCCATCAAATGGGCTATACGATAGGTCAGGACCCTGGTCTTGCCTGATCCCGCACCGGCAATTACCATAAGAGGTCCGTCCTTATGCAAAACCGGGGCCTTCTGGGCCTCATTCAATTCATCTAAAAATGTACTCAAAAGATATCGCTATTTAGAACCGTGAATTTAGCCATAATTACCTTGTTCGAAAAATCCTATTTTACAATTATCCGCAACTGGAAGGTATTTCTTTTGAATTTGAATATATTTAGGGAGTTAATTCAAATCAATGACAAAAGCTGCCCGTTACCCCGTTTTTTTAT
Source organism: Bacteroidia bacterium (assembly GCA_030428705.1). Lineage (GTDB taxonomy): Bacteria > Bacteroidota > Bacteroidia > Flavobacteriales > Flavobacteriaceae > Meishania. The sequence goes on along the minus strand of JAUIDI010000001.1, from coordinate 669,347 downwards.
TCCTTGTTTTTTTGACGACCTCAACATTTTCACAAAAAAAATCGGCCGGACCGATAATTTCCGGATATGGTGAAGTATTTACGGTCGAAAGTCCTGATTTTAAGGTTGATCCGAACCATGAATACAAGGCCGTATTCGACATTATGAATTCCCCTGAATCGCATGACGCCCTGAACCGAAGTATCGAAACCGCCGCACGTTTTTTGAACATGCATGCGCAGGCCGGGGTGCCTAAAGACAAGTTGAAAGCTGCAATTGTTGTACATAATGCTGCCTCGAAAGACATTATTACCAACGAAGCCTATCAAAAAAGATATGGCAGTGACAATCCGAATTTAGGATTGATCCAGGCCTTATTGGATGCCGATGTACAGGTTATATTTTGTGGCCAATCGTCAGCGGCAAGGAACTTTCCGAAAGAAGAACTTATTGAAGGCGTACAATTGGCCCTATCGGCGATGACCGCCCTAATCGACTTACAAGGCCAAGGTTACAGACTAATTAAATTTTAAGCACAGATATGAAGAAGTATATGTTTTTGGGGATGCTCTTTTTTGCCTTTTTAGGTTTTTCTCAACATTCGAAATTCGATAAAGACTATTCGTCCATAGAACCTCAGGTGATAGAATGGAGAAGGTATTTTCATCAAAATCCGGAACTTTCGAACCGTGAATTCAAAACGGCCGAAAAAATTGCGGAACATTTGAAATCTTTGGGCATTGAAGTAGAAATTGGAATCGCCCACACCGGTGTGGTGGGAATACTGAAAGGAAAAAAACCGGGCAAAGTAGTAGCCCTAAGGGCCGATATCGATGCCCTCCCTGTTTTGGAACGCAATGACCTGCCCTTCAAATCGACCGTCAAAGGTGAATTCATGGGAGAAGAGGTTCCGGTAATGCACGCTTGCGGACATGATACCCATACCGCTATTCTAATGGGTGTGGCCGAAGTGCTCTCAAAAAACAAGGATAAAATCAAGGGCACGGTAAAGTTTATTTTTCAGCCTGCCGAGGAAGGACCGCCACCTGGAGAGGAAGGCGGTGCATTGTTAATGGTCAAAGAAGGCGTTTTGAAAAATCCCGATGTCGATGCCATCTTTGGGCTACACATCAATTCGCAAACACCGGTCGGCACGATCAAGTATAAGTCAGGGGGTACTATGGCCGCTGCCCAGACCTTTACGATCAGGGTCAAAGGAAAACAGAGCCATGGGTCACAACCTTGGTCAGGGGTGGACCCCATTTTGATCAGCGCCAAAATCATCGATGGACTACAGACGATTATCAGTCGAGAGACCCAACTGACCAATGAGGCCGCCGTTATCACGGTCGGTAAGATAACAGCCGGAGTGCGTTCGAATATAATCCCTGAGAGTGCAGAAATGATAGGCACGATCCGAACTTTGGATTATGATATGAAGGACCATATCAACAAGCGTATGAAAGAAATGGTAGCGACTATCGCGAAGGCTTACGGAGGCGAAGCAAGCTGTGAGATTCTGGATGCCACGGATATCACCTATAATAACCCTGAACTGGTAGACCAAATGTTGCCGACACTGAAACGTGTTGCAGGCGATGAGAATATCGTAACCCAAAAAGCGATAACCGGTGCCGAGGATTTCTCCTATTTTCAACGTGAGGTACCCGGTTTTTTCTTCTTTTTGGGAGGAATGACCCCGGGAAATACCGAATCTTTTCCGCACCATACTCCCGATTTCTTGATTGATGATAGTGGTTTGATTCTTGGTGTAAAAGCCTTGACCGAAATGAGCCTTGATTATTTAAACAGTCCAAAAACTCCTACATTACCCGCGAACGTCAAAGGTTAGTACTGATTGCAATGGAACAACTTCTTGAAATATTGGGAAACATTTCCTGGTGGGGATGGATTTTGATTTTTTTGGCCATTGTGGCCATTCGTGATATATTCTTTCAAAAGGCGCACACCATCAGTCATAATTTTCCTGTGGTAGGGCATTTACGGTATTGGTTGGAAAGTATCGGCCCTGAAATGCGACAGTACTTTGTTGCGAACAACCGTGAAGAACTTCCGTTTAACCGTATCGAAAGAAGTTGGATCTACGCTTCGGCCAAAAAGGAAAACAATTATGAAGGTTTCGGAACGGATCGCGATATCTATGCCCACCAGCACATCTTCGTCAAAAATCAGATGATGGCCTATAAAGTTCCGGAAAACCACCCAAATACATTGGATAAATCTTTTCTACCCTGTGCCAAGGTAATCGGCCTACATAACAAAAGGGACAGACCCTATCGCCCTGCTTCGATCATCAACGTTTCGGCCATGAGCTTTGGATCGTTGTCCGCAGCTGCAGTGGCTGCTATGAACAAAGGGGTTGCCAAAGCAGGTGCTTACCATAATACAGGAGAAGGAGGTCTTTCCCCCTATCATAAACAAGGTGGCGACGTTATTTTTCATTTCGGTACAGGCTACTTTGGGGTCCGCTCTTCCGATGGTAATCTTTCCATGGAAAAATTGAAACAATTGGTTATCGACAACCCATGTATCAAAGCCATCGAAATCAAATTATCACAAGGTGCCAAGCCCGGTAAAGGTGGAGTGTTGCCTGGTGCCAAAATCACACCCGAATTGGCCGAGATACGTGGCGTAGAAGTCGGCAAGGATGTGCTTTCGCCTGCGACGCACAAGGCTTTTAACAATGTTCCCGAATTATTACAATTAATCGAGAAAATAGCGGATGAAACAGGATTACCCGTCGGTATCAAAGGTGCCATAGGTAAATTGGACCAATGGGAAGAATTGGCCGAGCTAATGATAGAGACCGGAAAAGGGCCCGATTTCATTACCGTGGACGGCGGTGAAGGAGGTACGGGCGCGGCCCCACCTTCGTTCGCCGATCATGTATCCCTACCTTGGGTCTATGGTTTTTCAAGCCTGTACAAAGTGTTTCAAAGAAGAAATTTGACCGACAGGATCGTATTTATAGGAAGTGGTAAACTTGGTTTTCCGGCAAAGGCGGCCATGGCCTTCGCCATGGGCGTCGATTGTATCAATGTCGCCAGGGAGGCGATGATGAGTATCGGTTGTATTCAGGCTCAAATCTGTCACACGAACCGTTGTCCTTCGGGCGTGGCTACACAAAGTAAGTGGTTGCAAAATGGCATCGATGTTCCCTTGAAGTCCGATCGTTTGGCCCAATATTTCAAGACGTTTCGAAAAGAATTGGTCGAAATAACGCATGCCGCCGGATACGAGCATCCCTGTCAGTTCACCATGAACGACGTTCAAGTCAATGTCGACGACGATGAACTTTATAGGACCCTGAGGTCTTCCTACGGGTATAATAAGAACCCGGTCCCTTTCTCTTCCATGCAGAAATTGCACGATTGCGACTATTTGGGAGGGAAAGATTCCCTTAAATAATCCGTTTACTCTATTTTTGTGCCAACCATCATGTTCAATATCTTTAAATCGATACAGTAAATGAAGAAAATTATACTCTCACTAAGCTTTGTTTTGTTTCTCGCTACCATTGGTTCGGCCCAAAAGAAAAGTGAATTGATCGCCCAGATCGATGGCCTGAAAAAACAGCTCGATTCGGTCAAGTCATTGGTGATCGTGGCGCAAAAAAACGAAAAGATCAGTACGGCAAGGGCCGAATCTTTTGAGGTTCAGGTGCAGGAACTTCAAGATGCGAATGCTACGCTGTTAAAAAACTTGAATAGTTTTGCAGAGGTCTCGAACAAAAATTCGAATATCGTTAATAGTGCAATGGCCAGTCTAGAAGCCAAAGAGAAACAACTTAAGGCTATCAAAGATGCCATCAGTAGCAACGATTCGACAGCTATCGTCGTATTGACCAATGCCAAACAGACTTTGGGCGAGAATGCCAAGGTTTCGGTCTCGAACGGTGCCGTAGTTATTTCGGAAAGTCTAAATGCGCTTTTCGGTGGCGACACGGGCACGACCGTTACCGGAACGGCCGAAACATTTTTGGGCCAGTTGGCACAGATATTGAACGTCAACCCCGAAATGGCACTTACCATTGAAGGACTTAGCATGACGGGTGATCTTGACCTACCCGCAAAACAGGCCGCTTCGGTCGCCAGCGTGTTGCAGACCAAGTTTTCGATAGATCCAAGCCGTATTACGGCATTGGGCAGGGACGGTAATTTAAAAGAGGGCGTGCTTCTAAAGATACATCCTAAATTCGACGAGTTTTATCTTATGGTAAGGGAAAACATGAAGAACGGCAACTAGCCGTAAGGGATCTTTGCGAGGTGCATAATTTTTAATATTTTCCTGCGTTCTACTTCCGTAACCAATAACCAAAATCATGTCAGGAGAACAAATATTGCAAATGTTCGGCTTTTTGTTGCCGGCCGTTGTCACGGGAGTTGTAGCCTTTTACTTTTTTAAGATGCATACCAAAAATGAAGATGGAAGGCGGCGTTTTCTACTGCATAAAGATTCACAAAAAAATACCTTGCCCATCCGCTTACAGGCCTATGAGCGCATGGCTTTGTTCTTGGAACGAATTTCTATTCCTAGTCTGGTAGTCCGGGTCGCACCAAAATCATCGGATAAGAACGAGTACGAAAATCTACTCATAAAAAGTATCGAAAACGAATTCGAGCACAATCTTTCGCAACAGATTTATCTTTCGGACGAGTGCTGGAATATTATCAAGGCGGCCAAAAGTGCTACCATTCAAATGATCCGTAAAGCAGGTATGAGCGAGACCGATTCGGCGGACAAACTTCGCGAAGATGTGCTCACCGAAACCATGGATAAGCAATCCCCATCTGCCACGGCCTTGTCTTTCGTTAAAAAGGAAATCGGGGAACTTTGGTGATAATTCAAAAATATGAATTACTCTAAGTCAGGCTCGATCTGATTGAGTTCGATATTCTTGAACTTGGCAAAGTTAAATCCACTTTCCCACCATGCCGTCATTTTTTCCTTGTTAAAAATCAAGGAGTTCGTAGTCAATACGGTAGGGGTATAATAGAAGTTTATAATCGCATCGTTATGCCCGGCTGCAAATTTTCCGATCCGTATGTTTTGGCGTTCGATCCGATCTAGCATAAAACCGAACATGGTGGTTAACAAGGAGAACGCATTTTTAGAAGGCATTCGGTTGAACAACGTGGTTTCGGTCTGTAGAATAATTGCATCGACTACAGTGGCCCCGCGCTTAATAGCTTCCTCTATGGGTACCATATTACCCAACCCCCCGTCGGCGTACTCGCAGCCGTCTTTTAGTGCAAGCGACATAAAGGGTGTATAATTGCATGAAATCCATATCCATTCGCAAAACTCTTCATAACTACAGTCATTGATCGACTTGTACTCCACTTGGTTGAGCGACAGGTTCGAAACCGTAACGATAATCTCTTTCGGGCCATTTTTCAAGTTCTCGAATTCCTCGACTGTCAATGTATTCTTGATGAGATCGAGTAGGTTGTGGCTCTCTCCAAAAGTTTTGCTTCCATGGTAGAAATTTTTAAAAACGTTCCAATGGTTTATGGCTATGTTATCGACCCCATGTTTTTTTTGGATGATAAACGGACAATTGCTAAAGATACTATCCTGATTTACCGAAGTGTAGACATCCTTTATCTTATCGATTTTTTGCAAGGCCAAATGTGAAATCAAAAGACTTCCCGTCGAGGTACCCAGGTAAAGGTCATAGTTATGATTAAGCTCTTGCATGAGGTACTGGGCGACCCCTCCGGCAAAGGCTCCCTTGCTTCCCCCTCCTGATATGACCAAAGCTCTCATTCTAAGTTTAATTTCGTACTTAAATAACGAATTTCTTCGGCAGATAGTTCGCCGGCCAACTTTTTGATTCTTATGCCATAGTCCGAATCCTCCAATAGGCCGTTCAATAAATCTCGTGCATATTTTCGAAATTGCCAAACATGGTGGTTTGTGTCACGTATGAGATTTATCAAGCTCTTATCGTTAAAACCAAAGGCTTCTTTCAGATAGAAAAATGCACTTTGTCGAACTTCAAACGAATATTCAGGATTTGTATATGAACTCAATTCATCAAAATAGCGCTTCGTCTTTACCGATTCAAAACCCTCGGTCAAAATGGCCAATGTCAACCACATTAAACGAATGTTCTTATTTGGGAGGCCGACAATATTTCTGGTACGGTCCAAATATTTTACTCTTTCCTCGGGATAGGCTTGCCATAAGGTAAAAAGTGCATTCTCCTTGGTTATATAACTTTTGTCGTTCAATAGCGACTCCAATTTTTCCTTATCGAGAAACTTGGGCAAATCGCGTCCGGAAAAAAGTGCTTGCCTAACCGGAATCGTATCGGAATAGAATGCCTTGGTATAGGCTTCATCGGGAAGCGCGGTACTATAATGGGTCAATACGTATTTTTTGAAGTGGACGGAATTCGTGGCTTCCCAATAGTTCAAATAATCAATATCATTGCTTTGCGATTGCTTTAAATCTATTTCCAAATTGAACAACAACTTCAAGGATGGGGATTTTTCGGCCAATTGCGCTTTGGCCTTTTCAAAGGGAAGTTCTTTATTTTCCAACCATTCTTTTCGGAAGTCCGTCAAGTCTTTGCCGCTTGCAATTTCCATTTCCTCTAAAAAATTATTGACCGTAACATTTTTGAATCCATACTTATTTAGATAGAATCGTATTCCCTGTTTGAAGGTAGCGTCCCCGATTTCATTTCGCAACATAAAAAGTGCCCAGGCCCCTTTTTCGTAAAAAGTCAAACTACTGGCCTTGGGATCTAGCAGACTTTGCCCCTCTCCTTTGGCGATCTGATCTTGTAATTGTCTAAAAGTTTCAAAAAGTTTCCAATAAAAATGGTCATCGCCAAAAAGATGTTGTTCCGCTAAATAGGCATAATAGGTCGCAAAACCTTCGTGCAGCCAATGGTGTTCACCATCTTTTTCAGTAACCAGGTTGCCGAACCACTGGTGTGCCATTTCATGGGCATTGACATTGACATAATTTTTATCGACAAAAGCAGTGGAATCGATAACGTACTGATCCGAGAATATCGTAACGGTAGTATTCTCCATACCAGCGTATAGAAAATCATGAACAGGAACCTGCTTGTAGTTTTGCCACGGATACGGTACGCCGATCTCGGTTTCTAAAAAATCAAAAATCTGTTTTGTATATCGATAGGTCGGTTCTGCCCATGAGCTATCTGACAGGTAATAATAATTTTCTACGGGGATTCCACTTGCCGATTTCAATTCTTGTTTTTTGTAATCTCCAATTGCAAAGGCCAACAAATAGCTGCTCATAGGTTTTTGCATGTCAAAGACCCAAGAATGTTTACCATGGTAGGGAAATTCACTTTCTGTTATCAATTTACCGTTGGTTAAGACGGTTAAATCTTTATTGGTTGTAATTGTAATATCAAATTCTACCTTCTCTTCCATATCATCAAAACTCGGTAGCCAATAGCTTGTGTATTTGCCCTGGCCTTGGGTCCATACCTGTTCATTTCCCTGGATTTCATCGTCCCAACCTGAAAAGTAAACCGTTTGACTTGGTCTTACGGAGTAATCGATTGATAGTTCGTGCGATCTTCCTTTTTTGAAATTCTTATGAATTGAAATAATTTTTCCATTGTTCGAAAACTTTACTTTTTTATCATCCAACTCGATATTCTTCAACTCGATATTTTGGGCATCCAAAAAAACAGAATCGACATTTTCTAAGACCTTAAAGGTATAATTGACCTGACCTTCAATCATTTTTTTTTCGGGAATCGGTCTGATAAAAACCTCTCCATGAGTAAAATCAATCTTATCCTGATGTTGGCTCAATCCCGAAAAAGAAATAAAAAGAAAAAAAAACGGTAAAAATCGTTCCATGTGGTATTGGGTACAAAGTCCAGACCAAATTTAGCGTTTTAGTTTGTCGTACTAAGGTCTAACTCCTAATTTAGTCGTATGAGTGTCAATTTACAGACCCCGATAGTCTATTTAAAGGGAGTCGGCCCGAATCGTGCCGAAACACTACAATCGGAACTGGGCATTCAGACTTTTCAGGATTTGTTGAATCTCTTCCCGAACCGATATATCGACAAAACCCAGTACTATAAAATCGGACAATTACAACGAAGCAATGCCGATGTGCAGGTTGTTGGAAAAATCATCCACATAAAGACAGTCGAACAAAAAAAAGGTAAACGTTTGGTCGCCACTTTTGTCGATGACACGAGCGAAATGGAACTGGTATGGTTCCGTTCACAAAAATGGATACGTGAAAATCTGAAAATCAACGAACCCTACGTAATCTTTGGAAAATGTAATTGGTTCAACGGCAAATTTTCAATGCCGCACCCCGAACTGGAATTGTTGAAGGAGCATGAAGCAGGACTCAAAATAGCCATGCAGCCCATTTACCCTTCCACCGAAAAACTGGGCAACAAGGGCATTACAAACCGGGTCATCAGTAAACTGGTGCAACAACTTTTTTTGGAAACAAAGGGGAGGTTTTTGGAAACCCTCTCCCCCAATCTGTTGCATGAACTGAAATTGTTGCCAAAGAACGAGGCTCTCTTCAACATTCATTTTCCGAAGAACCAAGATTTGTTGGCAAAAGCACAGTTCCGGTTAAAGTTCGAAGAACTGTTCTACATCCAATTGCAGTTGATTTCAAAGAAAATGTTGCGTAAACAAAAAATCAAGGGCTTTAATTTTGACCAAGTTGGCGATCTGTTCAATGATTTTTATCAGAACCATTTACCCTTTGAATTGACCAATGCCCAGAAAAAGGTCATCAAAGAAATACGTGCAGACTTGGGAAGCAACGCCCAAATGAACCGTTTGTTGCAAGGCGATGTGGGATCCGGAAAGACGATCGTTGCCGTAATGACCATGCTCCTTGCCATCGACAATGGATTTCAGGCATGCCTCATGGCCCCAACGGAAATTCTGGCGAATCAACATTACAATAGTATAAAAGAATTGTTGAAAGGCACCGATGTAACCTGTGCCCTGTTGACCGGTTCGGTAAAAAAATCCGCTCGAAAGCCGATTCATGAGCATCTGGAAAGCGGCGAATTGCAAATCTTGATCGGCACCCATGCCCTACTCGAAGATAAGGTTCAATTTAAGAATTTGGGATTAGCGATCGTAGACGAGCAACATCGATTCGGAGTGGCACAACGTTCCAAATTGTGGCATAAAAATCTAATTCCACCCCATATCCTGGTCATGACTGCAACGCCAATTCCACGCACTTTGGCCATGAGCCTCTATGGCGATTTGGACATTTCGGTAATCGACGAGCTTCCGCCGGGTAGAAAACCAATCAAGACCGTACATCGATACGACACAAATCGTTTAAAGGTTTTCAGGTTTATTCGGGATGAAATCAAAAAGGGAAGACAAATCTATATCGTCTATCCGTTGATACAAGAATCCGAGGCTTTGGACTACAAGGATCTAATGGATGGATATGAAAGCATCGTCCGAGATTTTCCCCTGCCCGATTATCAAATTTCGATCGTTCACGGTAAAATGAAGCCCGCCGATAAGGACTATGAAATGGAGCGCTTCGTTAAGGGAGAGACCCAGATCATGGTGGCTACTACGGTCATCGAAGTCGGGGTGAACATACCCAATGCCTCGGTCATGGTAATAGAAAGCGCGGAACGTTTCGGGTTATCGCAATTGCACCAGTTGCGGGGGCGTGTAGGTCGCGGTGCCGACCAAAGTTTCTGTATTTTGATGACAGGACATAAACTATCCTCGGAAGCAAAAACGCGTTTGGAAACCATGGTCAAAACCAATGATGGCTTTGAAATCGCAGAAGTGGATCTCAAATTACGCGGCCCCGGCGATCTAATGGGTACCCAGCAAAGTGGTATTCTCAACCTTAAGATCGCCGATATTGTAAAAGACAATGCTATTTTGAAAAGTGCCCGATATTATGCCCTCCAGACGTTAAAAGACGATCCTACATTGGAAAAATCTGAAAACAGGGCTGTTCGCCACGCCTATACCCAATTGGTCAAACATAAAAACATTTGGAATTATATAAGTTAGATTAAAAAAACCTATCAATTGATAGGTTTTTATTCTTGAGGGCCTCCTTTAACTAATTGATATCCTCATTGTTTTGAAGTTTTATTAGATAACCTGCAATTGCATCTTTATTAGGTTGGTCAGGTGCCCGGCCTTCTGCTATTTTTAGGTGCTTCAGTGCGGTCTTATAGTTTCCAGTGGCGGCATAACCCCTGGCCAGACCAAAATCAACGGGCCATTGGCCTTTATTCATTTTCGCATTTTTCTTAAATACTTCGAGGGCCTTCTCTTTTTGACCTTGCGCAATGAGTTGTCTGCCATAACCATGTATTTCAAAAACATTGCCCATTGCCATTGCCTCTTGTATAATCTTATCAGCCTCGTCTGACCTGCCCATTTTTGAAAGAATCTGCGCTTTGACACTCATATTGGTAAAGTTTTTTTTGCTATAAAACTGACCCTCTATGGCATTGTCTATCCAACCCAAGGCCTCATTGAGATTGCCCCCGTTATTCAAGGCATAGCCCGCAGCTTGTTCCCAGGTCTGCCGATTGAAACCGGGAGAGTCTTGTAACTTTTTTCTAATATCGGCCAAGACTATATCGGCCACATCAACTTCAATTTTAAAAGGAATTTGTTTTTTCTCCCACTTCAAGACTGCAATCGCAGAATTTGAAGTAACTTGATCAAAACCGAAAGTGAGTTGCTCCGTATGAGGAATTTCACTTGTTTCCACTTCAACCCTAAGAGCATCCTCGGAGGGCTCGTAAAAATAACTCCCCCATGCCGAACTATTATTTGAAAAAATAATATCGGCCTTCCCATTATCGTAAATGACCATATGTAAGCCATATTTACCCGCAGGAAGGTCCTTACCCTCAATTTTTACATCATCCGTAAATTTGATTGTCGTATTTTCGTTCGCTCCGGCTCGCCATGGTGACTCTTTGGCCGTTCCAAAACCTAAATTATTCATTCCATAGGGGACCAAACTCCCCCAAACTTGTCTTTCGTTGACACTGGGTCGAGAATAAACGATCGAGACATCGGTAATACCGATGCGCTGCGATACTTTTGCCATCTGGCTACCCCTAGGCAAGTCAAGCTGGGCCGTTAAGTTCATGCTTAGCAAAAGCATTCCTAACATGGTCAAAATGCCACCTTTCATGTAGAATTGTTTCATAAGTTCGTTTTTTGTTGATTGTAAGTTGATTTAATTGTTCTTTGACAAGGTATTTATACAAAGAAGTCAAAATAGTTAGTGTTGTGTTAAAGTAAAGAGGTGCGTTGTTAAAAAAGTGATGCAACCAAACGATTCCAAGCGTTGAACATCGTAATTTATTGATGGAAAAATTTCCAAAAACTACTGTTTTAGTTAGCTTTGTTGGCTTAGAATTTTGAGAAAATGAGTACGAGAAAAACACTTTTTGATAAGGTATGGGATTCACACGTAGTGAAGCACATTGAAAACGGCCCGGATGTTCTGTTTATCGACCGTCACATGGTTCATGAGGTAACGAGTCCGGTTGCTTTTTTAGGTTTGAAAAATAGGGGCATTCGGGTAATGCACCCCGAAAAGACCTTTGCAACGGCCGATCACAATACCCCGACCATCAATCAACACCTGCCCGTTACCGACCCACTTTCGGCAAATCAATTGAAAATGCTTGAGGAAAATGCCAATGAATATGGTATTTCGTATTGGGGATTGGGCCATGAGAAAAACGGAATCGTCCATGTGGTAGGTCCCGAATATGGAATTACTTTGCCCGGTGCCACAATTGTATGTGGCGATTCGCATACCTCCACACATGGGGCCTTTGGCGCTATTGCCTTTGGTATTGGAACTTCCGAGGTCGAAATGGTCTTGGCATCGCAATGTATCATGCAGCCAAAGCCCAAAAGCATGCGTATCAACATTAACGGACAATTGCAATATGGCGTTACCCCTAAAGATGTTGCATTGTTCATCATCTCGCAATTGACTACTTCTGGCGCTACGGGCTATTTCGTCGAATATGCCGGTGATGTATTCAGAAATATGACAATGGAAGGTCGTATGACCGTCTGCAACTTGAGCATTGAAATGGGTGCTCGTGGTGGCATGATCGCGCCCGATGAAACTACTTTTCATTATATCAAGGACCGTGAATTCACGCCAAAGGACGAAGAATGGGGCAAAGCAATGGATTATTGGCAAACGCTTTATACTGATGAAGGAGCCGAGTTCGATAAGGAATTGACCTTTGACGGCTCGCAAATCGAGCCCATGATTACGTATGGTACGAACCCTGGGATGGGAATGAGCATTTCCAACGATATTCCTAATGCCGATGCCGTTCAAGGCGGGGTAGCTTCCTATAAAAAATCATTGCAGTACATGAATTTCGATGAAGGCGATACCATGATCGGAAAACCGATTGACTTCGTTTTCCTTGGAAGTTGTACCAATGGAAGAATCGAGGACTTTAGGGCATTTGCTTCCATAGTACAAGGAAGGAAAAAAGCGGACAATGTCACCGCTTGGCTGGTTCCCGGAAGCCATAAAGTCGAAGCGGCAATAAAGGAAGAAGGTATTTTGGATATTCTTACCGAAGCAGGTTTTGAACTACGCGAACCCGGTTGTTCGGCCTGTTTGGCAATGAACGATGACAAGGTTCCTGCTGGTAAATATGCGGTAAGTACTTCGAACAGAAACTTTGAAGGCAGACAAGGACCCGGTTCTAGAACCCTCTTGGCGAGTCCGCTTGTCGCGGCAGCGGCGGCCGTTACCGGAAAAGTGACCGATCCACGAGAATTAATGGAAAAAGAATTCGCATAACGAATTCGGCTATTGGTTGTTGGCCTTTAGCAAAACAAAATGATTAATTGAACTATAACAGCTAATAGCGAAAAGCTAACGGCTAATAGCAAAAAGTTAAAAAATGGCATACGATAAATTCAATATACTTAAAACATCCGCGGTTCCACTTCCTATAGAAAATGTGGATACCGATCAAATCATCCCAGCGCGATTTTTAAAGGCCACTGAGAGAAAGGGATTTGGTGATAACCTTTTTCGCGACTGGCGGTATAATTCCGATGATTCCCCAAAACAGGATTTCATCCTGAACAATCCTATCTACAGTGGGAAAATTTTGGTCGGCGGTAAAAACTTCGGTTCCGGCTCCTCGCGTGAACATGCTGCCTGGGCCATTTATGACTACGGGTTTCGATGTGTGGTCTCCAGTTTCTTTGCCGATATCTTTCGCAACAACTGCCTCAATATCGGGGTATTGCCCGTTCAGGTAAGTCCGGAGTTTTTGGACAAAATATTTCAGGCCATCGAAGCCGATCCGAATACCGAGTTGGAAGTCAATCTCCCGGAGCAGTCCATTACCATTGTGTCAACGGGCGAGCAAGAGCGTTTTGACATCAATGATTATAAGAAGGAAAACCTGCTCAATGGTTTCGACGATATCGATTATCTCTTGAATATCAAAGAAGATATTCGTGAGTTCGCTAAGAGTAGACCGCTCTAGAAACGCGGATTTCCTCAAAAACTATCGAAACACAACAACGGGAACGGCAAAAAATGAAAAAGAGAACGATCGAGATAATGGATACGACCCTTCGCGACGGGGAACAAACGTCGGGAGTGTCTTTTTCCGCCTCGGAAAAATTGACCTTGGCAAAACTTTTGCTCGATGAACTGAGGGTGGATCGTATCGAGGTGGCTTCCGCAAGGGTATCCGAAGGTGAGTTGGAAGCCGTAAAACAGATTACCCGTTGGGCATCCGAAAACAGGCATCTTGAAAATATCGAAGTGCTGACATTTACCGATGGCGGGGTCTCGCTGAAATGGATGGAAAAAGCGGGTGCCAAAGTACAGAACCTTTTGACCAAGGGTTCTTTGAACCATTTGACCCATCAACTGAAGAAGACGCCCGAGCAGCATTTTTCGGAAATCGGAAAAATATTCGCCAAAGCCGAAAAGCAGGGAGTGACCAATAATATTTATCTGGAGGATTGGAGCAACGGTATGCGCAATTCTCCAGAATACGTTTTTCAATTCCTTGATTTCCTGGCTACCCAACCGGTTAAGCGTATTTTATTGCCCGATACCCTGGGAATCATTACACATACCGAGGCTTTTGAGTTTGTTTCACAGATCGTAAAGCGATACCCCGATCAGCATTTTGATTTTCACGGACACAATGATTACGATTTGGGCGTGGCCAATATCATGGAAGCCATCAAGGCCGGTTGCCACGGTTTACACCTGACCGTCAACGGAATGGGCGAACGCGCGGGCAATGCCCCGATGGCAAGTGCCATTGCCGTTATCAATGATTTCTTGCCCGAGGCCAAGATTTCCGTAAACGAAAAAGCACTTTATAAAGTAAGCAAATTGGTATCCGCTTTTACGGGGATAAGTATTCCGTCGAACAAACCTATTGTAGGCGATAGTGTTTTTACACAAACTGCTGGAATTCATGCAGATGGGGACAACAAAAACAATCTTTACTTTAGTGATTTGATGCCCGAGCGCTTTGGCAGAAAGCGAAAATATGCGCTGGGAAAGATGTCGGGCAAAGCCAATATCCAAAAGAATTTACAAGAACTCGGTCTGACCCTCAATGACGACGAGCTTAAAAAGGTCACGGCCCGAATTATCGAACTCGGCGATAAAAAAGAACGAGTAACCAAAGATGATCTACCCTACATCATTTCTGATGTATTGGACACCGATTATCAACAAAAGGTATTCGTAAAATCGTATGTGCTGACCCATTCAAAAGGACTGAAACCGTCCACTACCCTTTTATTGGAAATCGATGGAAAGACCTTTGAGGAGAATGCACAGGGCGACGGACAGTACGACGCTTTTATCAATGCGTTGAGAAGTATTTACAGGTCTCAAAAAAAGAACTTTCCCAAATTGACCGACTATGCCGTTCGAATTCCACCGGGGAGTAATTCCGATGCTTTGTGCGAAACCGTTATCACATGGCAACTTGACGACAAGGAATTTACGACCCGCGGTTTGGATTCCGATCAGACTGTATCCGCAATCAAGGCAACCGAGAAAATGTTGAATATTATTTAGTGGCCATCACGCTTTACGCAATACGCTACACACACAATGTAGACAGCAAATTGTACGGCGTATAACTTTTGATGGTTAGGAACAACGATGAGAGACTATAAAAAATACAAAGTTTGGGAACTAGGTCATGAAATAACTTTGGAAGTGTATAGACTGACCCAAAACTTTCCAAAACAGGAAATCTATGGCGTAACGAGCCAAATGCGAAGAGCCTCATCTTCAATTCCTGCCAATATTGCGGAAGGTTGTGGAAGAGAATCTGATGCAGAATTCAAACGATTTCTTATAATTTCGCAAGGTTCGGCGAATGAATTGGAATATTTTACGGTACTTGCCAAAGACTTAGGTTACATTGAAGAGCCAGCCTTTTCAAAAATTAACGATGAAGTCGATAAAATCAGAAGAAGTCTTAACAATTTAATCAAAAAACTATAACTAAATAACAGCGTTGGGCAATACGCGATATGCGTATGGCGTTTCGCAAAGCGAATAACTTATGAAACTAAATATTGCCCTTTTGGCCGGAGATGGAATCGGCCCCGAAGTAATAAATCAAGCCGTTAAAGTATGTGATGCCATAGCAACAAAATATGACCACGAAATTACATGGAAACCCGCCTTGACAGGTGCGGCCGCTATAGATGCCGTAGGTGAGCCTTATCCCGATGAGACCCATGAAATCTGTGCCAATGCGGATGCTGTTTTGTTTGGTGCAATAGGCCATCCCCGATTCGATAATGACCCCTCCGCTAAAGTTCGACCGGAGCAGGGATTGCTGAAAATGCGCCAAAAATTGGGATTGTTCGCCAATGTTCGTCCAACCTTTACTTTTCCTTCCTTGATCGATAAATCGCCCTTGAAGCGTGAACGCATCGAAGGAACAGATTTGATTATTCTACGTGAATTGACCGGAGGCGTTTATTTTGGTGAGCGAGGCAGAAAAGACGATGGCAATACCGCCTTTGACACCATGACCTACCAACGCTTTGAAATTGAGCGTTTGGCCAAAAAGGGTTTCGAAATGGCGATGAAACGTTCCAAAAAATTGTGCTGTGTCGATAAGGCCAATGTTCTGGAATCATCACGATTGTGGCGCGAAACCGTGCAGGGCATGGAAAAAGACTATCCAGAAGTAGAGGTCTCCTACGAATTCATTGACGCAGTGGCCATGCGATTAATACAATGGCCGAAAGATTATGATGTAATCATTACGGCGAATCTGTTTGGTGATATCTTGACCGACGAAGCTTCGGTGATTTCAGGTTCGATGGGCTTGATGCCTTCTTCATCCGTGGGAAGTAAAGTATCGCTATATGAACCTATTCACGGGTCGTATCCACAGGCGGCCGGCAAGGATATTGCCAATCCTTTGGCGACCGTACTTTCGGCCGCAATGCTTTTCGAGGACATGGACTTGACTAATGAGGCACAGGCGATTCGAGATGTCGTCAACAAATCGTTGGCAGAAGGTTTTGTGACCGAAGATTTGGCAGACGGAGGAAAATCATATAAGACCAGCGAGGTCGGTGATTGGTTGGCGGAGAACGTTTGACAGTAACACCCTCTAGAAATGCAAAAGCCTTTGAATCTACTCAAAGGCTTTTATTTTTTTATAATTTATAAGATTGAAACCAACATTATTGTTATGCCCATATTTTTATAAATTGCCTGATTAATCCAATGTTACTATATGAAAAAAAGTTTAGTACTATCACTGGTCATCGTTCTCGTTCTATCTTGTAATTCTGAAAAAAGAACCGAAAACTTTCCAAAAGAAGAAATTGTTATCACTTCAATCCCTCAGAAAAAAGACATATCGGTTTATATTATGGCTGGGCAATCGAATATGGCCGGTCGTGGTCTGGTAGCACCAAAAGACACGATACCCCATGAACGGTTATTTACGACCAACGCCGAGGAGCAGCTAATCTTGGCCAAAGAGCCATTGCATTGGTACGAGCCGCCCAGAACAGGCCTGGATTGTGGTCTCTCTTTTGGCCGTTCGTTACTCGATGGAAATCCGAATGAATATATATTGATACTCCCGACTGCAATCGGTGGAAGTTCAATACAGCAGTGGATAAACGATCTTGAGCATCATGATGTCCCTTTGCTTAGCAACTTCAAAAACAAAATCCGGTTCGGCAAAAAATATGGTACCATCAAAGGGATTATATGGCATCAAGGAGAGAGCGATACAGGAAACGATGAGGATTTGGAAAAATACCCGGAACGGCTTTCCGTTTTATTTAGCAAATTCAGAACCATTATCGGCAACGACTCGTTGCCCATCGTACTTGGAGAACTGGGAAGTTTCAACAAGCATAATAAAAAATGGCAGCAAATCAACAAGGCCGTTCACGATTACACAAAAACAGATCCGTTTTCTGCTTACATCAATACCCAAGATTTACAGCACAAAGGCGACAGCATTCATTTTGATGCCAATGGCCAAAGGGAAATGGGGAAAAGGTTTGCGCAAAAAATTATGGAATTACAACAATAAGACCTCGTTCGATTTTTGGCCACTTATCATCATCTCTATAAAATATAATCCGTACTCACAAAATTAGAAAGTTTGGTCTCCAACAATTGTTCAACGGTTTCGCGATTCAGTTCATTATCCTTAAAGGCCAAAAATGTGCGAATAGAAAAAGAGCGCAGCGCATCATACACGCTCAGGGTCGCCACTGCAGAATCTTTTCTTCCCGTAAACGGATAAACATCGGGGCCCCTTTGGCATGAACTGTTAAGGTTCACCCGACATACAATATTAGCCAAAGTATCGATCAGGGGTGCTAGGGCATAGACATCCTTGCCAAACAGACTTACCTGTTGGCCATAATTGCTCTCCGCCATATCGTTCAATGGCTCCTCGATATCCTCAAAATCAAGAATCGGGATTACTGGTCCGAATTGTTCTTCTTCATAGACTCGCATATCCTTGGTTACTGGATATAGCACCGCAGGCCAAATAAAATTATCGTAACGTTTTCCTCCTTTCTTATTGAGGATTTTGGCTCCTTTGGCAAGGGCGTCATCGATTAATTCCTGTATATAGCCCGGTTTGTCAGGCTCGGGAAGCGGGGTCAATTGAGCACCTTCATCCCAAGGATTCCCAAATTGCAACGCATCCACTTTTTGGGCAAATTTCTCCCGAAATTCCTTACTGATCTCTTTATGGGCGTACAAAACCTTTAACGCCGTACAACGTTGGCCATTGTATGATAGGGTTCCGCTCAAGCATTCGTTGATGGTAAGTTCCATATCTGCATCCGGTAAGATAACCGCCGGATTTTTGGCCTCCAGCCCCAGTACCAAGCGTAAACGGTTCGCTTTCGGATGTTGGGTCTGCAAGGCATTGGCTGATTTGCTATTGCCGATCAAAGCCAAAACGTTCACCTTGCCCGTTTTCATAGTGGGACCCGCTATGGCCCTGCCCCTACCGAACAAAATATTCACCACGCCTTTTGGAAAACTACTTTGAAATGCTTCTAATAGCGGAGCGATCAAGAGCACACCGAATTTTGCCGGTTTGAATATGGTCGTATTGCCCATAATGATAGCGGGAATCAATAAGGTAAAAGTCTCGTTCAACGGATAGTTATAGGGCCCAAGGCACAATACGACTCCCAAGGGTCCACGACGTATTTGGGCATAAACACCACTTTCCTTTTGTAATTGAATGGCTTTACGGTCGATTTTCTTATATGCTTCTATGGTATCCTTGATATAATCGATCGTGCGATCGAATTCTTTTTCGGAATCCGGTAGATTCTTGCCGATTTCCCACATGAGCAATTTTACTACAATTTCACGTTTCTCGGCCATTCTTTCCACAAACTGCTCCATACAGGCAATGCGGTCTCGGGAATGCATTGTAGGCCAAACCCCTTGTCCATTGTCGTAAGCTTCAATGGCGGCGTCCAGAGCTTCCAAGGCTTCCGTTTCTCCCATATCGGGAATGCTTCCGAGCAATGTGGGCTTGTAGACATCGGTCGATGAAATGGTGGAATAAACTTCGGAAGTATTTCCTCCCCAATTTTTTAGTTCTCCGTTTACCAAATATTGATTTTGGTGGATTTGTTCTTTTATCTGGAACTGTTCGGGTATTGTCGGCATCTTATCCATTTGTGTATTCTTGCAATTAAAAATCCCCGATTGCTCGGGGATATGTACGTTAAACGATAGGTTTCATTGCGGTCATCGACTCGCGCAGTCGAGCACCGACCAGTTCTACAGGGTGTTCACGCAAGACTTTGTTGACGGCTATCAACTTGGCGTTGTCCACCCCCGTGTTTTTTCCTTCACCATAATGCTTACCGATCACATCAACATCTATCTTTTTCATAAAATCGGCCAACAGGGGTTTGCAGGCATGGTCGAAAAGATAACATCCGTATTCCGCGGTATCGGAAATAACACGGTTCATTTCAAACAATTTCTTACGTGCAATGGTATTCGCGATCAATGGGGTCTCGTGCAACGATTCGTAATAGGCAGATTCGCCAATAATACCGGACTCGACCATACTTTCATAGGCCAACTCCACCCCCGCCCTCACAAAGGCGACCATTAACACACCGTTATCATAATATTCCTGCTCGGAAATCTCATCATCTCCGGCAGGCGTTTTTTCAAAGGCGGTTTCGCCCGTGGCGGCCCTCCAAGTCAATAAATTTTTGTCATCATTGGCCCAATCTTCCATCATGGTCTTCGAAAAATGTCCGGTCATGATATCGTCCATGTGTTTATGGAACAATGGACGCATAATCTCTTTCAACTCTTCGGATAGTTCAAAAGCTTTAATCTTTGCAGGATTCGAAAGACGGTCCATCATATTGGTTATCCCGCCATATTTCATGCCCTCGGTAATGGTTTCCCATCCGTACTGGATCAGTTTGGAAGCATAACCTGGATCGATACCTTTTTCAATCATCTTATCAAAGCACAGAATGCTTCCCGTCTGCAATAATCCGCATAAAATAGTCTGCTCGCCCATCAAATCGGATTTTACCTCCGCGACGAAAGAAGATTCCAAAACTCCGGCCCGGTGTCCGCCGGTAGCAGCGGCATACGCCTTTGCTTGCTCCAGACCTTTCCCTTGGGGGTCGTTATCGGGGTGCACCGCAATCAAGGTTGGAACCCCAAATCCTCTTTTATATTCCTCGCGTACCTCTGAACCCGGACATTTCGGCGCGACCATGATAACGGTCAAATCTTCACGGATCTGCATGCCTTCCTCTACGATGTTGAATCCGTGGGAATACGACAATGTAGCACCTTGCTTCATCAGGGGCATTATTGTACTTACCACATTTGTATGTTGTTTATCGGGGGTAAGATTAATGACCAAATCAGCGTCAGGGACCAATTCTTCATAGGTTCCGACGGTAAAACCATTTTCGGTCGCATTTAGGTAAGATTGCCGCTTTTCGTTTATTGCCGCTTCGCGTAATGTGTACGAAATGTCCAAGCCGGAATCACGCATGTTCAAGCCTTGGTTCAAACCTTGGGCTCCACAGCCCACGATTACGATTTTCTTTCCCTTCAATGCGTCTACGCCATCCGAGAATTCGTTTGCTTCCATGAACCTACATTTTCCCAATTGGGTCAATTGATCTCGTAGCGATAGCGTATTAAAATAATTTGCCATAATTAATGTTCTCTTTGTTATTATTCCCTGAAAAGGGAAATCGATTGTTTATTTATTTGATGATTATTATTTATGAATTCCGTTCAATAAGGCCGTTATCTGCATGACTTCTTTAGAAACGGCAATTCGGCCCGATCGCACGAACTGCATAATTCCATAAGGCTCCAATTGATCGTGCATTTCATCGATTTCATGTTTTCTACCCGTTTTCGCCAACACAAAGAAGTCTCTCGAAACCGTTACGATCTGTGAATTACTTTCCTTGATGATATTCTGGATCTGGCGTTCATCGAACAATAAGTTCGATGCTATTTTGAACAACGCCGATTCTTGATAAATGGTTTCGTCATCAGTATGATAGAAGGCTTTGATGACCTCGATCTGTTTCTCAATCTGGCCCACTATATTGCGGACCCAATCTTCGGTAGTATGAACAACTATGGTAAATTTAGAAACATGTTCGATTTCTGATTTTGAAACATTTAAACTTTCTATATTGATGTGACGCTTTAAGAATATTCCTGATATTCTATTGAGCAGGCCAACGTTGTTTTCGGAATAGACCGAAATCGTAAACCATTGTTTTTTCTCGCTCATAACCCTATTAAGTTACTATTTTCGTACTGCTATTATTATTCCTGTTGACCAATTCATCTTGGTCAAAGAAAAATCGTTTCTGTTTTCCAAATAGGCCACCAAACCTTCCACATTTTTTTCATGTCCATCGGGCCAATTGGGTTGCACGGCCATGTCGTCAATGACGTAAAATCCGCCAATCTTTATCAAATCCAATAGCTCGTCGGTCTCGCTGTATTTTCCAGGCCAGGCATCGGCAAAAATCAAATCGAACTTTTCTTCCCGATAATCCTTGATCCATTCAGAACCGTCCCGACAGATGATTTCCACCCTTGGGTCTTTCCCGAAATACTGTTTTGCGATTTCCGTCAAATCGGAATCGTTATCAATGGTAATCAATTTGGATTTTTCATCCATTCCGTCGATCATCCAAGAAAGGCTTAGCCCGATTCCCGTACCCAATTCCAAAAATCTTCCCTTTGGCTTGGAAGAAACCAAGGTCTTCAACAATGTCCCGATATATAGATCTGAAGGCATCGTAAATCCGATTTCTTTTGACTTACGCCAGATTTCTTCATGGATTTCAGGAACATCATGTATTTTGGAATCTACCATAGCCCCACATATTTCCTTTTCAGATGGAAAGATTTACCGTTTTTATTATTATTTCAATCGAATATCTGATACCGAAGCACCTGAAGGAATCATCGGGAAAACGTTATCTTCTTTTTCGACCTTGACCTCAAGAAAATAAGGTTTGTCGGAAGCGATCATTTCTTGGATCGTACTTTTCAAATCCTCCCTTTTGCTTACCCGTTTCGCTTGGATATGGTATCCTTCGGCTATTTTTACAAAATCGGGGTTCGTCATGACCGTAGAGGCGTAACGACTGTCAAAGAACAATTCTTGCCACTGTCGTACCATGCCCAAATGATCATTGTTCAAAACGACGATCTTTACCGGGATTTGATGTTGAAAAATAACACCCAATTCTTGAATGGTCATTTGATAGCCCCCATCACCGATAATCGCGACCACCTCCCTATCCATTGCACCCATTTTGGCCCCGATTGCGGCCGGTAACGCAAAACCCATTGTACCCAAGCCACCTGAAGTAATATTACTCTTTGAGTCTTCGAACTTGGCATAACGACAGGCGATCATTTGATGCTGGCCGACATCAGTAACGATAACGGCTTTGTTCTTGGAGGCCAAATTAATCTCTTCGATGACCTCGCCCATCGTGAGTCCTTCCTTGGTCGGATGGATATCTTTTTCGATTATCGTATCGTATTCGATTTCATGCTTTTTCTTAAACTCGTCGTGCCAGGCTTCATGGCTGTTTTCATTGACCAAAGGAAGTAAGAGCTCTAGGGTTTCCTTGGAATTACCCAATACGGCAAGATCAACTTTTACATTTTTATTGATCTCGGCAGGGTCGATTTCAAAATGAACGATTTTGGCTTGCTTGGCATACGTATCGAGATTACCCGTGACCCGATCATCAAAACGCATACCGATGGCCAATAACAGATCACATTCGTTCGTCAAGATGTTGGGCCCGTAATTGCCATGCATACCCACCATTCCGACATTCAGCGGATGGGTTGTCGGAAGCGCCGATTCTCCCATTATTGTCCATGCGGCAGGAATACCGGCCTTTTCGACCAATGCTTTGAGTTGTTCCTCGGCTTCGCCCAAGATAACTCCTTGCCCGAAAACAATATAAGGTTTTTTGGCCCTGTTAATCAATTCGGCCGCGGCTTCGATTGCCACTATATCAGGACTAGGCACCGGTGTATAACTGCGTATGCCCGTACATTTTTCGTATGTGAAATCCAGTTCGTCGATCTGGGCATTTTTTGTAATATCGATCAATACCGGGCCCGGCCTACCCGATTTGGCAATATAAAAGGCCTTAGCCATTACCTCGGGAATCTCGGAAGCTTTGGTAATCTGATGGTTCCATTTGGTTACCGGGGTCGAGATACCGACAATATCGGTTTCCTGAAAGGCATCAGATCCGAGCAAATGCCTAGCGACTTGTCCCGTAATACATACGATGGGAGTCGAATCGATCTGGGCATCGGCCAGACCCGTGACCAAGTTCGTGGCACCAGGACCTGAAGTTGCCATTGCCACGCCGACCTTTCCTGAAACACGTGCATACCCCTGGGCCGCATGTGTCGCCCCTTGTTCGTGCCGCGTCAATATATGCGTCAGCTTATCCTGAAACTTATAAAGTTCGTCATAGACCGGCATAATAGCACCCCCGGGGTAACCGTATAACAAATCGACTCCTTCCGCCAACAAACAATGGATTATTGCCTCGGCACCACTGATTCGAATGCTTTTTGGAGACTTTGTCTCAACCTTTTTTTCTTTTACTGTTTCCATACTCTATATCTCATCGGTTACACAACCTTGTGAGGCCGAAGAAACCGTTTTTGCATATTTATATAAGCTGCCCCTTTTGACTTTTAAAGGCGGCTGTTTCCATTTAGCCCGTCTCGCAGCGATTTCCTCATCGGTCAAATCAACTGAAATGCAATTCTTTTCGGCATCGATCGTAATGATATCGCCATCCCGTAACAGACCGATGGTGCCACCTTCCTGCGCTTCGGGGCAGACATGGCCCACAACGAAACCATGTGTGCCGCCTGAAAACCTGCCATCGGTAATCAAGGCCACATCCTTGCCAAGTCCCGCACCCATAATGGCGGCGGTCGGCTTTAGCATTTCAGGCATTCCGGGACCTCCTTTCGGGCCTTCATAACGGATGACGACCACATCGCCTTTTTTCACTTCCCCGGCGCCAATACCTGCATTCGCCTTGAACTCGTCATCGAAAACCTTTGCCGGGCCTGTGAAGTGCAATCCCTCTTTTCCTGTTATTTTGGCAACGGCCCCATTTTCCGCCAAGTTTCCATAAAGGATACGGAGATGCCCTGTTTCCTTGATCGGATTGTCCAAACTATGTACGATCTGCTGCCCCTGTTGCAGACCGGGAAGGTCTGCGAGGTTTTCGGCAATCGTCTTTCCTGTAATGGTCATGCAATCTCCGTGGAGCATTCCGTTTTCCAGCATAAACTTCATCACGGCAGGCGTACCTCCAGCGCGATGCAGATCTTCCATCAAGAATTTCCCGCTCGGTTTTAAATCTGCCAAAAACGGCGTCGTATCGCTTATTTTTTGAAAATCGTCAATACCGAAATCGACATCGGCCGCTTTTGCAATGGCCAAAAAGTGGAGCACGGCATTTGTTGAGCCTCCCAAAAGGGTCAAAAGGCGGACCGCATTCTCAAAGGACTTTCTGGTAATTATATCACTTGGTTTGATATCGTTCTCCAACAGGTGCCACAATGCCTTGCCCGATTTATAGGCATCTTGCTGTTTTTCTTTACCTATTGCAGGGTTCGATGAATTGTAGGGCATCGCCATACCCAAAGCCTCAATGGCGGATGCCATAGTATTTGCCGTATACATACCGCCACATGCGCCTGCACCGGGACAGGCGTTTTGGATAACACCCTTATAATCGGCTTCGTTCATGGTTCCGGCCACTTTTTCTCCCCATGCCTCAAAGGCTGAAACAACATCTAGTTTTTTATCCTTGAAACATCCAGAAGCTATTGTTCCTCCATAGACCAGTACCGAAGGCCTATTTAAACGGATCATCGCCATTAGTGCCCCGGGCATGTTCTTATCGCATCCCACGACCGTGACGAGTCCGTCATAATTCATGGCCTGCACGACCGTTTCCATAGAATCGGCAATAATATCACGGGAAGGCAAGGAATATCGCATGCCATAGGTCCCCATTGAAATACCATCGCTAACACCGATCGTATTGAAGACCAATCCGACCGCTCCTCCATCATTGATCCCTTTTTTTACTTCTTGCGCCAGATCGTTCAGGTGCATGTTGCACGGGTTGCCTTCATAACCGGTACTACCAATGCCCACCAAAGGCTTTTTCAAATCCTCTTCCTCAAGCCCTATTGCATAGAGCATGGCCTGGGCCGCCGGTTGGGTGGGGTCTTGGGTAACGTTCTTACTGTATTTGTTCAATTCCATTCAAAAGTGTTCTGTTATTTTGCAAACACATTGTATTCGCTAGAATCATCAAAGATAAATGTTTCATGTGCCCCGTTCTTTTAACAATCATTATCGATTTAAATTCAATTTTAAAGATATTTATACAAATATCTGATATTCAATTATATAACCTTTATATTTTATCATATTCAATAGACATGGCAAAGCTCGGGAAAGGCCTATAACGTTCGAATCCCTTTAATCTGGAGAAATTGAATACCTGAAAATTGCATTATTCGATAAGGTTGGTTTAGATTAGCTGTGTTCATAGCGGTGATATCGCCAAATGAATACATTTGGGGTATTTTGTTAAAATGATGTTCATGGAACTATTAAGAAAACAGCGTGATTTTTTTGCGATACAGCAAACCAAAAATATCTCGTTTCGAAAGAAAGCGTTAAAGCGGTTACAGCAAGAAATCATCGCCCGTGAAGATGATGTTGCAGAAGCCATTTACAAAGATTTTAAAAAACCCAAGTTCGAAACCCTTGCAGCCGAAACACAATTCGTTCTGGCGGAGTTAAAGTTGGCTCTAAGAAACATCGATTTATGGGCAAGGCCCGAAAGAAAATCCGCTACCTTGATGAACTGGCCTTCCTCCGATCGAATCTATAAGGAACCTTACGGGGCTGTATTGATCATCGCCCCTTGGAACTATCCATTCCAATTGGCGTTCGCACCGTTGGTCGGAGCCGTTGCCGCTGGAAATACAGTAGTTGTCAAACCCTCAGAGGTAACTCCACATACGGCAACAATCATATCAGAGATCGTAAGTGCCGTTTTTGAGCCCGAACATGTTACCGTCGTAGAAGGGGGTGTGGAAGTTTCTCAAAAACTCCTAGCCGAACATTGGGATTACATTTTCTTTACGGGAAGTACAAGGGTCGGGCAAATCGTTTATGAAAGCGCCGCAAAACATCTGACCCCGGTAACCTTGGAACTTGGCGGGAAAAACCCAACGATCGTGGATGAAACTGCATCCATCGGTCTGGCCGCGAAACGAATCGTTTGGGGCAAATTCTTGAACGCCGGTCAAACCTGCATCGCAACGGACTACATCTTAGTACATAAAAACGTAAAGGACAAACTCATAAAGGCATTAAAACGACATATCACCAAAAGCTACGGCGAAAATATCGAAGACTCCCCCGATTTTTCGCGCACGGTAAGCCAAAGGCATTTTGAGGGGCTAAAGGCGATGCTCGAAGGCGAGGAGATACTTTTCGGGGGCGATTCAAACGATGCCGACAATTATCTTTCCCCTACCTTGGTCAATGAACCCATGTTGGATAGTAAATTGATGCAGGGTGAAATTTTTGGGCCGATACTTCCCATAATCGCCTATGAAACCGTAGCCGATATCGAGCGCCATATAATGAATTATGGCAAACCCTTGGCAACTTATGTATTTTCAAACCGGAAATCATTCCAAAAGAAAATAATCGATAAATATAGTTTTGGGGGCGGTGTCATCAACGATACCGTAATACAGATTACAAACGAAAAACTACCTTTCGGGGGCGTTGGCTCTAGCGGTATCGGCGCCTATCACGGTAAAACATCGTTTGACATCTTTTCGCACCAAAAAGCGATAATCAAAAAGGCCAATTGGTTCGATGCCCCGTTTCGGTATCCGCCCTACAATCTTTCCATGAAATTGGTCAAGAAAATTAAACACCTTTTCTAAGGTGCGATCAATTTAAACGAAACAATGTCCCCTAATTTTTTTTGGGCAAGTATGGAAATCGCATCGTCGGTCAGTTGCAAAATTCTAGGGTATCCGCCGGTCGTTTGACCATCTTTCATCAAAATGATCAATTTTCCGACAGGTGTCAATTGTACAGTTCCCGGAAGGGTTGCCGAAGTCAACATCGACTTGTCATGACCATCGATAGTTTCCTTTAATTGATAAGCCATTCGATTGTTTTCCTTGGCAACCGAAAAATCGCCGCCGAATACTTTTTCGAGTTGTCTGTTTTCAAGCATCCCAAATTCAGGGCCTTTGGCAACTTCCAAAACCGTTTCATCGAAATACGCATTTATCTTGATTTCGGAAATTTTGGGAACAAAAGCATCACAAGGTTCATAAGAAATCTCACTTCTATCCTTTAAATAGGTACTATCGGTAATCGATTTTGTATGTGAACGACTGCCCAAAACTTTTTCCGTTTTGAATCCGTCCTTTATGGCCAAATAACTTCTGAATCCGTTTTCAAGCCGGCCATAGGACAAAATATCGCCCGATACAATTTTATGGACTTTGTAATTGGTAATCGGTTGATTGTTCAGCGTAACAGACATTGAAGCCCCGGTCAAAACTATAAAGGTGTTTTCCTCGAACTCGAAGGTAGGCCCGGTCATGGTTATCTCGAGAACTGCAGCGTTTTCATCGTTCTCTAAAAGCCTGTTCGCCGTTTCAAGGGCATAGTTGTCCATGGCCCCCGAAACCGGAACCCCTTTATCGCGATAACCGAACCTTCCTCGATCTTGAACGGAGGTATAAAAACCCGACTTCAAAAGTTTAAGCATCGATCTCTAGTTTTTCAACTTTGTAAATACCGACTTCCCCTTCGATCTTGTGCAGATCATATTCGGCCCTTGAAATGGAATAAAACTGAATCTGATCGCCTACGCTCACCAGACAGGGACCTTCTTCTTTCGCATTAAAAATGGAAACCGGGCAATTGCCGATGATATTCCATCCGCCGGGCGATTCTTGCGGATAAATGCCGGTCTGCTTACCGGCAAGGCCAACGGCACCTTTTGCTACCTTCAACCTTGGGGTAGCCTTTCGTGGAATTTCCAATGATTCGGACAATCCTCCCAAATACATGAATCCGGGCAAAAACCCTATTCCGTACACGCGATAAACATGTGCCGTGTGCTGTTCAATAATTTCCGGAACCGATAATCTCAGTTTTTTCGAAACATCTTCAAGGTCGATACCAAAATCAAGGTCATAGCACACGGGAAGCCTCCATAGATACCGTTGTTCGGGTACGGTTCCCGATTTTTCGCCGTACCATTTTTTCAACTTTGTGCTAAAAGTCTTGAAATCTACTAGATTGTTGTTCTGAACGAGCGTCAATGAATTATAGGCGGGTATCATTTCCCAACCTGTTTTCTTAAGACAATGGTATTTAAGGTATTGATAAAACTGTAAGATGTCCTCCAAGATTTCCTCATCTACTTCGTTCGGCCATTCCACCAAAACGGCACGAATTCCATAAGGGCGTATTGACAGGGGGTACGACTTCATTTTTTGATTCGAATGTTCGCTTTTGGTAATTCTTGGGTAAGGTAATTTAAAATTTTTAAAGCGGAAGGGGTATCGCTATGAATACAATAGGTATCTGCCAAAATTTCAATCTTCTCCCCTTTTAAAGTCTTCACTTTCTTTGACAAGACCATACCCAAAAGATGTTGTAAAACCTTTTCGGGACTTTTGATAACCGCTCCCTTAAGCTTTCGGGACACCAAACTTAAATCGTTATTATAGGCACGATCGGCAAAAGCTTCCCTTCTTATTTCAAATCCGTTTTTAAGCCCTTCTTCTTCTATTGCGGATCTATGGGGAACATAAATGTATACGGTCTTTTTAAAGTCGTTTATGGCCGACAAAAAAGTCTTTGCAAGATCTTTGTTCCGGGCGATATCGTTATATAAGGCACCGTGGGGCTTGATATGGTGCAATGTAACTTCTTCCTTTTTCAGGATGTTTACAAAATCGTTCATTTGGTTACGAATACTGGCTATCAATTCCTTTTCTGAAATATCCACTGAAACCCGACCAAAATTGATTCTATCGGGGTAAGAAGGGTGCGCCCCGACCTTGACCCCATTTTTGTGCGCCAATCTTGCAACTTCCGTCATCGATTCTTGATCTCCGGCATGGCCCCCGCAGGCAATATTGCAGGAGGATATCAAAGGAAGTAAAAACGCCTCGTTGCCCACTCCCTCGCCTACGTCACAGTTGATATCGATATAGAGCTCATCCATTTTAAAAAAGTCCGAATACTTTGAAAACACTTTTAACTCCCAAGAAAACGGCCAAAACGACGATCAAGACCCCAAAAATGTTTTGGGCCAAGGTGTTCTTGAATTTTCCCATTACCGGAGACCGGTTTACTATCCATAACAGGAATACCGCAACAAAAGGAAGTAAAATTCCGTTGGCTACCTGTGCGAACTTGATTATCTCAATGGGTTTTAGGTCGAAAGAAAGAAAAAAGACCCCCAGTCCAAGTATGATCATCCAGACACTTTTGAACCTGATATCCTTCAAATCGGCCTTCCAACCAAAACAACTATTGGCTACATAAGCGGCCGCCAAAGGCGCGGTAATCGCCGAAGTGATTCCGGCGGCAAATAGTCCGATACCCATAAAATACTTTGCACTTTCCCCATAAAGTGGTTTCAATCCTTTAGCCAGATCCACTACCCCTGTCACCTTTTCCCCTGGTATAGCCGACGCGGCAATGATAATGGACATTGAAACTAATCCTCCCAAAGCTATTGAAACAAAGGTATCGCGTTTAGCATGCTTCAAATCGTTCTTTGACTTCCATTTTTCACTGACCAAAGAAGCGTGTAAAAACAGGTTGTACGGCACTACCGTGGTACCCACTAAAGCGATAACGGTCAACAGACTTTCGGACGGCATGGAAGGAATAAAAAGCCCTTTAAAAACCTCAGCAATATTCGGCCGTGTGATAATAGCCGTCAACAAAAAGGAAATACTCATGACCAAGACCAGGGATACAAATACCTTTTCGAGTGTTTTATAACTACCCAGATATAAAAGTAAAAAGGCAAGCCCTCCGATTACCAAGGGATACAGGTTGTTATATTGCTGACCAAAAATGGCTTCGATTCCCAAAACGGCACCACCAATGTTCCCTGCTTCATAGGCCGCATTGCCAATGACAATAGCCCCGAGAATAATCGCCAGTACAAGTACGCGAGTCCACGATGTACGTAATTCTTGCTTGATAACATCGGCCAGTCCCCTTTGGGTAATAATACCCAATCGGGCCGACATTTCCTGTAGGATCAAAGTTGCGATAACCGAAAGCAACATGGCCCACAGCAGGGAGTACCCGAATTCGACCCCGGCCAAGGTACAGGCGGTTACCGTACCCGGACCTATAAAAGCCGCTGCGACCAAAACACCAGGACCGATTTTTTTGAACATTCGATGGCAAATTCTATCCGTTCGTAAATATAATCGGTAATAGCCGCTTTTAGGCATAAAATCAGAACTTTTGAAAAGGAACACGACCGGAAGACCGGTCGGTCGAATTACACAACAGTTTTAACATTTTTGCATGCATTTCGTCTAAAAATTTGCAGTTCATCTAAAATCAGGGTGTCATACGTCGATAGAGTATACGAATCGTAAAAACATGGGGTTATTATTATCCCAGATCAAACCAAATAAAACGCTTCCCGTAACCAATCGGGAAATTAATATTAACCTACTTGAATGAACTGTTTAGAGTGCAATAAAGAACTTGGCTATTTAGACCATAAGAATGCAATGGATACCGTCGGCGTAGAGTTATGCCAACAGCATTTTGTTCGAATGAAAAAGCTGATTCAGCAACATGAGACCCCCCTTGAGGCGATACAGCTTTATTACGGGCTCAAAGAAGCAGGAGTCAATGCCATGCTGGAATGGTGGGACGGCAAAAAGTCCGTTGATATCGCCATTTCAAGAGTAAAGCTCAATATTGAAATAGACACCAAGTATCACATGTTGACCCATGAACAAGCCATCAATGATCTTGAAGAAGCCATGCATTCTTTCAAGAACGGATTTACGACAATTCGAATTCCACATGTATTGATTAAGCATTATCTCAAAGAGACCGTGCACAATATTTTGGGAATTATGGAAGGCCTTCGCGCCAATATCAAAGTAATCTAAAACAATATTATGACCGCTGTAAAAAAGGTATTGAAAACACCACTGCGAATTTCGATAGTTGTACTGCTTTTGGGCATGATGGCCAAAATCTTGCAGTGGCCTTTTGCCAAAGAGATAATGCTCGTCGGGTTTTTTGCCATCGGTATTCTCTATACCATACGATTCTGGAAAAAGACAGAGAAGCAATATATCGACTATGTCAAATTGATACTTGTTCTTTTTTGGACGACCAACGGGCTTCTACGAATCCTGCACTTTCCATATACCTTGTTTTTTCAAATCGTAACAGCGATTACCTTCGTCATCTGGTTCATTATGGAAGGAACGGCCTATTTTATGGATGAAGATAGAAGATCCAAAAACACCCTATCGCACATTCTATGGAACTGTACCTTGGTTCTTGGAACATTAGGGGTAATCTGTGGAAGCCTACTTAAAATTTTGCATTGGGAATATTCAGTGCATTTATTGTCGCTGGGAATCACCATGGTAGCGGCCTACATTCTCAAAGATGTCTTTCTACCAAGTTCTACCAAGGATGAAGAGGGCAACAACGAAGAATTTCAATTGTAGCCATTCTGAAGCATAAAACCAATGTAATCCGAACTATTTCTGGACTATTTGAGCATATAACTCCTCTTTTCGTGATTACTTTCCGGTAAGCGGGAAGCTTTCCTAATTAATGCGTATCTTAATTTCTCGAAACAACACTTCAAAAATGAGAAATATAGATCGTAGAAATTGGCTCAGAACAGTCGGTCTTTCCGGAGGATTTGCACTATTGGGAGGCTTCGAGGGCCTCGCGCTTGAAATTCCGTCAAAAACCACTATGGAAGAAGGTCCGGTTCGATTGAGTTCGAACGAGAACCCATATGGTCCTTCAAAACGCGTACGTGACGTCATTGCCAATACCTTCGATGACGCCTGCCGCTATCCCTTTGGGGCATTGTCAAGTTTGGTTCCGATGATTGCCGAAAAAGAAGGGGTCACCAAAAATCATATCGTCGTTACGGGCGGTTCAACGGAAGGGTTGAAAGCCGTGGGATTGACCTATGGCCTTAATGGCGGTGAACTCATTGCCGCCGATCCTACCTTTCAAAGCATGCTCCGTTATGGTGAAACTTTCGGTGCCCATGTCCACCGTGTTCCGGTAGACGATAGAATGCAACATGACCTTGAGGCCATGTCGCGAAGAGTCAATAATAAGACCCGCCTCATTTTTATCTGTAATCCGAACAACCCGACCGGCACCTTATTGAATAAGGATGAGTTAAAAGATTTCTGTACCACACACGATAATAAGGCAATGATCTTTAGTGACGAGGCCTACTATGATTTCATTACCGAACCCGATTACCCCTCAATGATCGAATTGGTCAAACAGGGGCGAAATGTTATCGTTTCAAAGACCTTTTCAAAAGTCTATGGGCTTGCGGGTATGCGAATCGGATATTTGGTGGCGCGGCCCGATATCGCCACACGTTTGAAGGCCAGTGTAATGGCCAATACTAACATATTGGCTATCGAGGCAGCCAAGGAAGCATTACGGGACGATGAATTCTACAAATTCAGTATTCTCAAGAACAAAGAGGCAAAAGATATTATTTACGCTACTTTGGACGATTTGCAGCTTCCATATATACCTTCACACACCAATTTTGTATTCTTTAAAACAGGCCGGCCCATACAAGAAATAATCCAAGCCATGCAAAAAGAAGGAGTTCTTATCGGTAGGCCATTCCCCCCACTACTGGATTGGGCACGTATCAGCACTGGGACCATCGAGCAAGTGCGGCAATTCGCCAACGCCCTGAAAAAGGTAATGGCCTAGGTATCGATAACCAAACCGATTTTTGAACGGCAAAATAGCGTTTTTAAGGCTCTACAGCTTTGAAAACGATATGCCTTTTATCGATGAAGTGCCGTATTTAAAGGTTTTACGGATTTTTGTATTTTTCATTTCACAGATGATTTTGGCCGCTTCGACCGACACATTGGCAACATATCGAATTTTTGTCCCATACATGGGTGCTGAAATCCTTAAAGACACTTTTCCGGGTTTTATATATATAACATAAACCCATTTTTATGAAAGAAAAAACTACTATAAACGATTATTTGGTATATGCATTTTGCGTATTCTGCTTTTTATGGGCACTGTACATTCTTTTTGTTGAATAGTTTCGATGCATGAATAGGACACTGTTGAAGGTGCACATTAGTTGATTTATTCGGATTCTTGTCGTAATTTCTCGCCTTAATCCATATTGAAATGAGAAATCAACGTCGGGAATTCATTCAAAAAGCGGGCATCGTTGCCGCAACTACTGCATTTGTTCCAAATACCCTTTTCTGTGGTTCAAGGCCGCAAAAGGAAAAATTGGGAATCGCCTTGGTCGGACTTGGGTATTACAGTACAGATCTCCTCGCTCCTGCCCTACAATTGACACAGCACTGTGAACTTAAGGGCATTGTCACCGGAAGTCCGGAAAAAATCCCTGTATGGAAAGCGAAATATGGTCTTGAGGATAAGAACATTTACAACTACCAAAATTTTGACGAAATAACCAACAACACGGATATCGATGTGGTATACGTGGTACTTCCTCCTTCGATGCACGCCGAATACTCCATTCGGGCGGCGAAGGCAGGTAAACATGTATGGTGCGAAAAACCGATGGCACCTTCCGTAGCCCAATGTGAGGCAATGATCAAGGCCTGTAAGGACAATAAGGTCAAACTAGCAATCGGATACCGTTGTCAACACGACCCCAATATTCAGGCCTATATGAATGTAGCAAAAGAACAAAAGTTCGGAAAAGTAAGAATGGTAACCTCGGCTGCCGGTTATTTTGATGGCCGAACCACACATTGGAAACAAAAAAAGGCTATGGGTGGCGGTGTTATGGGCGACATGGGGGTCTATGCCATTCAAGGGGCTCGATTGGCCACGGGGGAAGAACCCATTTCGGTCGTTGCCCAAACTTCTACAACACGGCCTGAAATCTATCACGAGGTCGAGGAAACCGCCATGTTTCAATTGGAATTCCCTAGTGGTGCGCGGGCTGCCTGCCATACAAGCTATGGCATGCAAATGAATTATCTCAAGGTAACGTACGAAAAAGGGTCGCTTCAAATGGAGCCACATTCCTCTTATGGTGGTAACAACGGGAGTATGTCGGATGGCACCATCATCAATTTTACGTTGGAAAACCAACAGGCCAAACAAATGGACGACGATGCACTGGCACTTAAAAACGGCGAGCCTATGATGGTACCCGGCGAAGAAGGACTGAGGGATATTCGAGTCGTCGAGGCAATTTACAAATCCGCGGCACAGAACTGTCAGGTAAAAATTTAAGCCCAAACATCAAATCTCAATTTCCTAAGAAAAGGCCAATGCGATTGGTACAGATAAGGCACAAAGCAAATGGTAGAAAAGTGGCCCTGGTCGAAGAACCCGAACTACGGTTGGTTTCCAACTATAGCTCGGTATACGAATTGGTGATTGAAACATTACGAATCGGAGGGGGCTTGAAGCAGCTCGTACAAGAAAACATTTCTGAAGAATTATTGAACTATGATTCCGTTTATGAAGGCAAATCAAATTGGCGACTTCTCCCCGCTTTCGACCATCCTACCGATCCGACCAAATTAATGTTGTCGGGCACCGGTCTCACCCATAAGGCCAGTGCCGAAAATCGTCAGAAAATGCATGAGGCGGAAGCGGAACACGAACTCACCGATAGTATGAAAATGTATTTATGGGGCGTGGAAGGCGGACATCCCAAAAAAGGTGAGGTCGGCGTACAACCCGAATGGTTCTATAAAGGCAATGGAACAATTTTAAAGGCACATGGCGAGGTTTTGAACATTCCCTATTTTGGAAATGATGGCGGTGAAGAGCCCGAAGTTGCAGGAATTTATATCAACGATCTTAAAGGAAATCCTTGGCGAATCGGTTTTGCAACGGCCAATGAATTTTCGGATCATGTAATGGAGCGGAAAAACTACCTCTATTTGGCACCTTCGAAAATCCGCAACTGTTCTTTGGGGCCAGAACTAGTGTTGACTAATGATTTCAAAGAAATCTCAGGAAGTGTTAGTATCATCAGGGATAACAAGGTTTTATGGGAGCGGTCAATCAATACCGGCGAAGCGAATATGTCGCATAGCCTTTATAATCTCGAGTACCACCATTTCAAATATGAAAACCATCGCATTGCGGGTTTGGGGCATATCCATTTCTTTGGTGCCGATGCGTTTAGCTTTGGGGAAAAGATCATACTTCAAGAAAATGATGTCATGACCGTTGAATGGAACGGAATGGGCAGACCTTTGAAAAACATACTGAAAAGGCAAGAAAGGATTGATTTTCATATAAACACCTTCTTCTAAATTATATACTACACTGGGGCGTTTTACGTTCTAATACTGTCATGCGAAGATTGCATTTTCTTTTTAAGGTTCTTCTGTTCGTTATGTTGATACCGATCCATACACATGGAAGTATATTGGCTTATGGTGAAGCCTTGGACACTAACGAAACGATAGCCAAAACGGAAATAACCATTACCTATCCTAAAAACGGAACCGAATGGGAAGCTCCCAGTTTGGTTAAATTGGAATGGACGACCAAGAACATACCTGCCCACAAGACCATTAAATTCTATCTGTCAAAAGACGATATGGTCATCCAGGAACTGGGTATTTTCAAGAACAGTGGCTTTGCAGAAAGTATAAAACTGGAACATTATCTTCAGGCAAGCGCGAACTACCGGGTTTTTGGCATCGAACTCTTTCCCGACGATAAGAACAATATCGCCAAGAATGCCACGCCTTTATTTACGATTTCCAAGAAACCTCGTCAAATAAAACCCATTGTATCGGTAGAACCCGAAGCTCTTCCAACGGTAAGGGACGCTTTCGACGGGCGAAAAATAAATTATGTGGAAGAATTGGAGGTGAGCAGCCCGAATATACATATCAACCTTTGGGACCACAGCAGGAAAGACGGTGATATTGTCTCCATTTATCTAAATGGTGAAGCCGTAGTCTCCAAGTACACATTGCAATATTATAAGAAGAAAGTGGCAATTTCGCTAGACCCCTCCAAGCCGAACGACCTCTTTCTCTATGCGCATAACCTGGGGAAATTTCCACCCAATACGGTGTCGATTGAAATCGTTGATGGCAGTAAAGCAGAAAACATAGTCTTAAACTCCGATCTCAAGAGTTGCGAGGCCGTGTTGATCAATGTAAAATAAATGTGTCCCAAAAAGCAATGCTTGTTTTTTTAGGCATGAAATGGAACATTTCGAAAAAGAATTCACCCACAACCAACGCAATATTATATTTGCGTCATTTATTCAATCTAAGAGTAAGATTGGCATTGCATTCTTCCAATTTTAACAAAAAATAGATCATAGGGCCAAAAACCTATTAATTTTTATTAGGTAATCGATCGAGGCATTACGTGAACTTTGTCGATGATTATTAACCCTTTATCGATCTATTATGAAAAATACTTTATCCTACAACCATATATTCGGATGTATTTTCGCTATTCTATCCTTTTCAATATATGGGCAATCCGCGCAGACAAGCAAGTTCGACAATTCAACTATTGCCTTGGCCCAGGCCACCGATAAACGCTTGAACAATTATTTAGAGCTTAAAAGGCTGGGCTATGAAAACAAAGCGATTTTCGAAGACCTCGGAAATGCCAGTTTTTTGGCCGAGAATTATGACGATGCCATTTTTTGGTACAAGAAGTTAAAAGAAATCAGTGAAGATGGGGACCTACCCAAAAGCTACCTCAAAAGATTCGAGTATGCTTCTCGAAAGACGGATCCCAAATCATCATCAGTAGTTAACCTCGGTCATGACAAAATGGTCGCTATGGTCAAGGCCGATTATCAAATCCAAAAGAAAAAGCAAAGTAGGTTTAGGGACTTCGAATTCACGCCTTCAGGCGAACTTATTACCGATGCCGTAAGGCCCATAGACCGTGGCTTAGAACCCTTAATGGAAGAGATTATGACCACCGAAAACGCTTATGTAGCACCTATCGCCGTAACCGACAACGGCAATACCGCCTACTTCAGCAAGGCCATCTACTTAAAGCCTTTGTATGGTATTTTTTCAAAAAAGGAATTGGTACATAAAATATTCAGGGCCGAAAAGGTAAACGGACAATGGCAGAATATCAAGCAATTGGCCCTGTGCCCCAAATATGCTTCGGCGAAACATCCAACAATTTCAGATGATGGCAAGCGCTTGTTCTTTGCTTCCAACATGCCGGGTACATTTGGCCAATACGACATCT
This sequence comes from Bacteroidia bacterium, assembly GCA_030428705.1. Lineage (GTDB taxonomy): Bacteria > Bacteroidota > Bacteroidia > Flavobacteriales > Flavobacteriaceae > Meishania. Next base: position 631,654 of record JAUIDI010000001.1, on the reverse strand, counting down.
ATGTTTCGCACATCGGGAAGGATGGTAGTGTAGGCGTCGCTATGAACTTGGGGGAAAAGATAAACACCAAAAAGAATGACCTTTATCCTAACCTTATGGCAAACAACACTTTGTTTTTCGCCTCTGACGGGCACAGGGGATTCGGAGGCCTAGATGTATATATGGCCCAGGTCGGTTCGAAAAGAGTTGATTGGTCCGTGAATCTTGGAAGCGATATCAATAGTAAGGACGATGATTTTTCAATAATCATACAAAAAGGAGATAGAATGGGCTATGTAATGTCGAACCGAGGAAACGATAAAAACTCCGTTCAACATGTTGCCTTTTACTTCAACAATGAAAACAGCAGGCCTGTACGGAAAAAGGAGTACGACCTGTTTGATATTCTCAACAACACGGACAAAATCGATTATTCGACCACCGTTTTCGAAAATGAATAGAAGACGACTTAACCAAAGAGGATTAAATGATCGAGCAAGTTTCTTAGGCGGTAGTAAACGGATTTTACCGACCACTATCTAGCAAGAAATTGATATGAGGGGCACCGGAAAACAAACAATGCTAATACCCCACTAAGATGAACACCAATAGTAGATTAATATTCAAGCTATGCCTCGCTATCCTACTTTTTGGAATAGCAGGTGCATATACCGTCCATGGACAAGAAGACAACACGGATTTAGATACCAAAAGTTCTTATCACAACCAATTGTTTTTCAATAGGTTCTTGATAAACCCGACATTTTCACTTGTACGGGAAAATAAATCATATATCAATATTCTGCATAGAAATCAGTATGCTACTTTCGAGGACAACAGTCAAAACTATTTTCTAGGTTTCAGTAACAAACTCAATGAACGCACTGCTCTAGGAATCAGCGTATATAGCCAGTGGCTTGGTGTTGTGCAAGAATTTGGTTTTAATGCGAACTACGCCACCTCGGTTCAATTGGGTACGAATAGCAAGCTCAGTTTTGGTACCAATGTTACCTACTTCAATGAGGGCCTTGACAAAAATCGTGTTATTGCAGATGAAGGAGATCAGGAAATCAATACGGCAAGAAAAGAGAGCAAATTGGCCATTCAACCCGGTATTACCCTCTCTTTGGGAAACTTTGATTTCGGACTATATGCCAAAGAGCTTTTGAAATACAATCAAACAACGAATGATTTTCTAACAAGCTTGAACGACAAAAGCATCAAGGCTTCCTTACAGTACACGCATTATTTCCCTGCCCAAAGAGGCTTGTTTACCGATGCCCGGCTAATGCCCTTGGTACAACTGGGGAAAAATCCGGATGGAAGTGTGGACTATATGGGCTCGATATTGCTCGATCTGCCAAAATACGGTTGGCTGCAAAGCAATATCGATGACACCTACGGTATATCTATGGGCTTTGGGGTCAACCTTAACAAAAGAATGTCATTAGGGTATTTAATGGAAAAAGATATCAAAAAGGAAAACTCCGATCTTGGTTGGAACCATGAAGTCTCCCTAGCTTATACCTTTCAGGACCGTAATGCCGGATTTGGTGTCTTGGCCGAAAATTCGGTCGATAACAAAATTGACGGTATTGTAAGAAATTATGAGGAGCAAATCTTGAAACTTACCGCAGAGAACAAAAAATTGGCGGAAAACAACAACAGGGCTTCTTATAAACGCCTCGAATCAAGGAAAAAGAATCGCTCGAATAAAGAAGTTTCGCCAGCAAGTTCCATTACAGAAAATGCTTCCGGTTCAATAGCCCATGAGAATCGTTTGATCCTTGACGAACTGATCTTACGACAAGACTCCGTCGAAGCTGCCCTCACTGCGGCATTTGAAAAACGGTTCGAAACGATAGTACGGTTGCTAAGAAATGATCTCAAACAGAGTATCGAGACGAAATCCAATAAATCAAATGCTTTTAAACATACCGTTATGGTCGCCGAAACAAAACCTGAACCGGCGAAATTAGAGGATACCAAAAAGAACGATAAGTTTTTGGATCTGCCCATAAAAGTGTTGGATCAATCTCAAATTGTTGGCGTACCATCAGGGTATTACGTTATCGCCAATGTATACAAGACCAAAAAATACCTTACTGCCTTTATGGAAGATTTGAGAAAACAAGGTTTGAACGCAAAGCAATTCTACAACAAAGAAAATGGACTTTATTACGTTTATTTGGCCGATTTCAATGCCAAAGAAGACGCTAGAATGGCATCGGTTACCGATTTAAACGGAAAATATCACGATGAAAAATGGATTATGGAAGTCAGTGACAATACGGCCATAGTCAATAATACATATCTTGATTGAAGGTTTCATCCTTACTACTAAAAGTTAACAGTGGGTCCTGGTTTTTGTGGTTGGAAACTGGGTTAATAAATAGCGGGGCAATGCCCCGCTATTTAAATTTAAGATTACTCCTTATACCTTAATATAGCATAGATTACAAGTGTGCATTTGAACGAAAATACCTACTTTTTGGTCGGAGGTGAATTTTTTTTTTCTATGTTTGGAAAAGATAAAAGCATAAAGAACTATTGTCGAACCCCCAAAACCCCACTAAATGAAAACTTACCTACCCCACAACCACAACTATGAAAACAGTGCTATTTTCATGGCAAAATTTCCCAGCACTGAAAAGGTCAAATACCGGCACTCTGTCTAAAGCTATTTATACCTAGAATTTTTGTACACCGACATTTTCAGACAGCATTGGAAAGTTGTTTCCTTGGGGTAGACAAATATCCTATTGAATAAACTCCCTTTCAAGGTTTTTCAGAATAACATTTTAAAAACCTGTACTCCATGGGGCATTATGGCCCAAGGCGGCATGTCAAGTGTCATGTATTGATACAATTCAACTGAGATACCAGAAGTCTGCAGTAAAAACCTACTTGTTACAACCAAGGTTGCCAAAGACCATTTTGTCCTATAGGCACCATCAAACCCAAATTAAAATGAACCATAATACCCCACTGAAATTTATCGTAATCGATAATGATCGAAAACTACACGAAATCTATAGAAATTACTTTGAAAGCTATTTAGAGTATTCGTTAATAGCTATTTATACGACAGCTCACGAGGCCTTATATGATTATGAACGAACATTCCCGGACGTTATTTTTTGTGAACTAACACTTCCTGATGTTTCCGGAATCGAGGCAATCAAACTTTTTAGAAAAAAAGATTCCGAAGTAAAAGTCATAATGATGAGTACGAACAATGGGTTTGAACTGGTCAAGAAAACATTCAAAAATGGCGCCAATGGGTTTATCACCAAACCCATAAGTGAAAGAAGTCTTTTCAATGCACTGGATTCGATAAAAATAGAAGGAGCTACGATCAGCAATGATATTGCAAGGAAAATAATCGCGAAGTTTCAGAGAAAATCACGTCATTTTTTTTCGGAAAGGGAAAATCAGGTTATCGATTATCTATGCCAAGGGGCCACTTATAAGACCATCGCCGAAAAATTATTCGTTACGGCCAGCGCCGTTAACTTTCATGTTCAGAATATCTATCTGAAGCTGGATGTCAACTCAAAATCGGAAGCTTTGACAAAGTTGCAAGAGCTGGAACGTTTATAAACAAACCTGAGTGGGTTCTTAATAATGACAGGGTAGTTTCGGTCGGTATAAACCCCTTGAACCCCTAGTTCACAAAATAATTTGTGTACATTGTGGCGATTGAAATTGAAACGTTGCCACAAATCGTTCATTTTACAGTCAACACCGAACTAAGTCATTATCCATTACCGAAATGAAAAAAATCATCTATACTATATTGGCCATTTTTGCAGTATTGGCCGTTGTTCTCGTATTCAATACGCTTACGCTAACATCCAAGCAAGTAGCACCGGAACCTCTTGAAAAACTTGATATTCAGGATAAGGTTTTGCAAAACCTGTCCAAATCAGTTCAGTTCAAAACGATTTCCTACAGCGAAGATGCCATACCCGATTCAACGGCATTTAACGGTTTTCATGATTTTTTGGTCGAGACATTCCCATTGACCCATGCATCCCTTTCTTTGGAAAAAATCAGCGGATATAGTTTACTCTACAAATGGGAAGGAACGGATTCCAATAAAAAACCGATTATTTTGATGTCGCATCAAGACGTGGTTCCTGTGGATGAACCAACTCTGAAGGATTGGGAAGCAGGTCCGTTTACCGGAAAAATAACCGCGACGGATATTGTCGGTCGCGGAACCATGGACGATAAAAGCTCCTTGATGGGCGTAATGGAATCGGTCGAAAGACTATTGAGCGAATCTTTTGTCCCGTCCCGAACAATTTATCTTGCATTTGGCCATGACGAAGAGGTCGGAGGTAAAAACGGTGCCGGTCAAATAGCTGAATACCTTGAGAAAAAAGGAGTCAAGGCCGCCATGACCCTGGATGAGGGAGGTTTTCTTGCGGAGGGTCTAGTGCCGGGTATCGATGAACCCGTGGCCATGGTCAATTTGGCCGAAAAAGGATTTGCCTCTTTCCGGCTGATTGTGGAGACTACCGGAGGGCATAGTTCACAACCTCCCCGTGAAAACACCATCGGCATGTTGGCGCAGGCGATCGTAGATCTTGAGAGCAACCAATTACCCTACAAACTGGTGGAACCGATCAACTATCAGTTCGAATATTTGGGTGCCGAACTGCCATTTTTCAAAAGGTTGGCCTTTGCCAACCCTTGGTTGTTGAAAACGCCTATTTTAGAAGCATTAAATGCCCATACGACAACGGCACCGACCATAGTGGAAGGCGGAGTAAAGAACAACGTTATTCCCACGGTGGCCGAAGCGACCATAAATTTTAGAATCTTGCCCGGGGAGACCATTGAATCGGTACAACATCATATTGAAAGTACGATTAGCGATAAAATCCGTGTGGAACCTGTTGGTTTTTTGACCAATCCCTCGCCCGTTTCAAGTATCGACTCTGAAAACTTCAAAAATCTCGAAATGACCATACGATCTGTTTTCCCGGATGCCATTGTAGTACCGGGGCTAGTGGGCGGTGGTACCGATGCCAGATATTTTTATGGGATTTCGGATGATGTCTATCGATTTTATCCCTTGCGGATCAATGAAGGTAATATGACAGGATTTCATGGTATCGATGAAAAAATCAATAAGGAGAATTATAAGGAAATCATTGCCTTTACCTACTATTTGATAAAAGCTTTCAACTAAACGCCACTATACTATCGGCTAAAATCCCGAACGGCCCTGACCAAAAATCTTCGGCTCTCTACCGCTTTATTATAATGGTATGAGGTATTGCCATCACGAAACCGTAACAAGCGGGCTTGGTATTCATCATAATCCGTGGCGCTCCAATAAAGTCCATCGGCGAATTCTCCGATGTTGTCCTCCCCTGGTCCGATAGTACGGTACATCGTTCGCAATTCTTCTAAAGTGGGCAACCGCCACCCGTGCCCAAGCTGATCATGGATTATCATTGCATCTTGCCATGGCATCGGGCCGGCATCTTCTTGATGCGCTATTTTACCCGTTTTTCCAGAAGGGGCAATTTCGAACACGATTCCATCATCATACGAATCCCCAATAGCCAATTTAGAAGTAGAATCTTCATCATCGGAGACAATCGTTTCGGAGGATGTCGAACCAACAGAATCTTGGGTGACTACGGTATCGGATACTACTCCGGTCGGGGTCTCTTCTTTTAGATCATTACCAGATTTTGAAAAAAATAGGATTGCCGCAATACCAATTGCAGCAATTAACAAGCCGATGAAAATTCGCTTGCTCGGGATCCGGTTTTCTTCTGCCAATTCTCCCCTATTATCTTCTATAGGATTTTTGATGGCATCATGCTCAAAATCACTCCTTTGCTCCTCCTCTATTCTTTTTTGATTTTCCGCTTCTTTTTTCAACCGTTCTTCGGTCGCGATGCGTTGGGCCTCGATTTCTTGTTTTAACCTTTTTTCTTCCTCAGTTTTTTTCGCCGCTTCCGCCTCCCGTTGTAATCTTTGCTGTTCGGCCACTTTTCGGCCCGCTTCGGCTTCCTGTTTTAATTTATTTTCCGCTGCTTCCTTCCTAACCTTTACATCACGGATACGCTGCTCCTCGAGCAATCTTTTGGCTTCCACTTCCTTTTCAAAATCCATGGCCAACTGATCTTCCAAAGGACTATCCGATATTTCTTTTACCCGTTCTTGAGGTGATTTTTTTTCTTCAACGGTTTCAGCAATGGCTGAGATGGCCGCTTCTACCTTCGGCATGACAATCTTGAGGGCCTCCTCCGATGCTCCCCAATTTTCCAACGGTTTTCCGCCTTCAGGTAAGACGTGTAATTCCTTAAAACTGAAATTATAGTCATCGGACTCGAAATTGGTATCCCATGGACAGTCATCAAGGATAATGGGAACAATTTTCGATGCCCCGGCTTTGTATCGGTCTATCACCTGTTTGAATTCAAGCTGTTGCACAAACTCGGAATACATGAAGGCTTTGCTAAGCAGTAGAATGAACAAGTCGGTCCCAGCCAAACGCCCCCCATCACTCGACTTCCAAACTTGTCCTTCATGAATGGAGTCGTTATCCCAAATAATAATATTGTAGCGCTTTTCAAGTGATTTCAGACGATGTAAAAGCTGAAATACCAACTTCTCGTCCGCAGAAGCATAAATTGTATAAATATTTGATTTATCGGCCATTGCACTTACAATTTAGTAAATATCGAGGAAACCTATAAAATCTTTAAAACCGTTTGATTTGCGAACCGGTACTTTACACTTACTACTTTTTATTTTGTACCTTAAATTACCCTAACCACCCCTCGCGATCCAGACTGCGATACTGAATGGCCTCACCGATATGATTACCCTTGACCGCATCGGAATTTTCCAAATCGGCGATAGTACGGGCCACTTTTAAAATACGGTCATAGGCCCGGGCCGAAAGGTTTAAGCGTTCCATGGCGTTTTTTAGCATTGTTTTGGAGGCTTCGTCCAATCTGCAATATTCCCGTATCTGTTTGGTATTCATCTGGGCGTTGTAATGCACATTCTCCAGTTCGCCAAAGCGTTCACTCTGTATGACCCTTGCAGCACTCACCCGTTTTCTGATTTCGGTACTGGGTTCGCCTTTTCTGTCTTCCGCGAGTTTTTCAAAAGGTACGGGGGTTACCTCGATATGTATGTCGATGCGATCCAACAAAGGCCCCGAAATCTTGCTCAGATACCGTTGCATCTCGGCCGGGGAAGAAGTTACCGGGGCATCGGGGTCGTTAAAATAGCCACCTGGACTGGGATTCATACTCGTCACCAACATAAAACTACTGGGATAGGTAACCGTAAAACGGGCCCTCGAAATGGTAACTTCGCGGTCTTCCAAAGGTTGGCGCATCACTTCGAGCACCCCGCGTTTGAACTCGGGAAGTTCGTCCAAAAACAATACTCCATTATGCGAAAGTGAAATCTCCCCCGGTTGGGGATAGGCGCCACCGCCGACCAAAGCGACATCTGAAATCGTATGGTGCGGGCTTCTAAAAGGCCTTTGGGTCATAAGCCCCATATTCTTTATTTTTCCTACCACACTATGGATCTTGGTGGTTTCCAATGCTTCCTGCATGGTCATCGGCGGTAAAATGGAAGGCAAACGTTTTGCCAGCATGGTCTTGCCCGCCCCAGGCGGGCCGATAAGAATGATGTTGTGCCCGCCTGCGGCCGCAATTTCCATACAACGTTTTATACTTTCCTGACCTTTGACATCGGAAAAATCAAATTCAGGGAAATCAAGGTTTTTGTAAAACTCCTTTTCGATATCAACTTCGGTAAGTTCCAAAGGTTCTCCTTTGTCGAAAAAGGAAATCACTTCAGCTATGTTTTCGACTCCATAGACCTCAAGTCCGTCGACAATCGCCGCTTCCATGGCATTTTCCTTGGGAAGAATGAACCCCTTAAAACCTTCTTCTTTCGCCCTAATGGCAATCGGAAGGGCTCCTTTGATGGGTTGCAAGCTTCCGTCCAACGAAAGCTCGCCCATAATGATGTACTTCTCGATGTTCTCGGATTGTATCTGTCCTGAAGCTGCTAAAATCCCCAAGGCTAGCGTTAGGTCGTAAGCGGATCCTTCTTTTCTTAAATCGGCCGGTGCAAGATTCAATGTGATTTTCTTACCGGGAATTCGATACCCGTTGTTCAAAAGGGCAGCCGCGATTCTGTAATTGCTTTCTTTTATGGCGTTATCGGGCAAACCCACCAAATGATAGCCGACCCCGGTATCCACATTCACCTCGACGATAATAGTTGTGGCTTCAACACCAAAAACGGCGCTTCCGTAAACTTTTGTGAGCATTATAGTTAGTGTTCTGTAAGCTTAAATGTAAGTAAAGATCTTAAGCTTAGGAATATTGTTTAAAAAATTCCCGAGGAATTATGGATTATTCAACTTGAAATGCCCTGCTTATGGTAACCGGTGTACCCTTTGAGGTAAACCCCCTTAATATGACCTCAAAACCACCTGTAATATCCGAAGTGAAAAATTCAATGGTTTCTTCACCTTCACGAAGTATTAGTTCTGGCAGCCAAAGTAGTTGGTATCTATAGTCCGGTACCCTGTTGATTGCCATTTCGGTATTTGACCTATATTTTGGTCGAAAATACCTTTTGTCACGGAGTGGCGGATTCAAATCAATTTTTCCAATGAAGTCCCTATCGAACAATTTTTCGCTGTTCCCCTCGAATGTCTCTATAAATATGATACCTCGAAACATTTGTAGAGCAAACTCATAGTCGTTTCTTGAAATACCGATAGTTTTTACCATTTCGGCACCCATATTGAGCAAATCTGCATGATTTTGCAACATAATACCATCTACAATGACCAATGGTTGGAAATTAGAATCGGTAAAATATTCATCCCCTCTGACTTTGAACGAAATGTCATTATCGCCATTCTTGTCTATCCAAGCATTCTCAATAATTTCCAAGAAGGTTTCCTCAATCGATGGAAATCTAGTGTAATCATCTAAATTGTAAATAGTTGCGAACTTTTTATAAAAGGGAATGTCTTTGATCACGGGTACCAATGAATCATCTTTTGCATCGAAATAGGCATTTTCAATTTGGGCATGAATACTCCGCTGTAGAATCGATTCCCTGTTCGTTTTTGAAATTCGTAATCTATTGAATTCCAGATTATCATAAGCAATCGAATTTTCTTGAAGTTCAATTTGAAACGCATCTTTTTCATTTCCAAATACCTGTATATAGGCTACCGTATTCTCGTAGTCGCTGTCTAAATTGAAATAAAACTCTCCTTTTTCGTTGGTATTGGCCATTTTGAAAATAAAATTATTTCCTGGTATCGAAAACCCTATTTTTCTGTTTGCCAATGAACTCATTTGGTTTTTTGCCACAATTTGCCCTGCAAGCAATTCGCCCCGCAATTCGGGCAGGAACAAAAAATCGCTTGTACTTGGCCTTGTCTTGGTGATTTTTTTATGGTAAGCAGTATCAGAAGCATTTGAATCTACTATCGTGTCTTTTCTCTTTACAGATATAGAGTAACTGCCATATCCTGAATCTTCTAACAGGGCCTCCAGGTTTATAACAACTTTTTCACGCTTTCCATATTTTTCTTTGTTCAAGGTAATTTCAAGTGCCGCCTCATTATGATTTTCTTGCATCAGCATATTTGTCCGTTTTCCTCTTAAAGAAGCTTGGACGCTGCTTGTCGAATCCAATTCGGTTTCAAGAGAATTCTCATCGGTCAGATATAAATTAATAATATTGACATCACTAATGTAGTATCTATTTACAGGGTTGTTTTTCATCCATCTGGTATATCCCAAAAGTTTATAGTTACCAGTAGGAACATTTGCTGGGATGAAGAAATCTCCTTCGCCTGTGCCATTCACTAATCTAACCTTATGCATGAATATTGAACGCTTATCAGCCCCTACCAGCTCTACATACCCAATCTTACTGATAGCACTCAAAAGATCCGTTTCCTGATCCAAACAATACATCTTATAAAATAGTCTTTCACCTACAAAAAGTGTAGAAGCATTTTGATGAATGAAAACATCTTCTTTGGGAATAGCCTTTAAAATATTCGCCTTTTCAGTTTCATGCATAGCTGTTTGCCCATGTACAGTACAAACCAAGGCCATCAACCAAAGGGCCAAAAAATATTTTGATCTTATCTTAAGTTCATTCATTCTTCCCAAAATTCTGGCACCTCCGTATCTCCCAAGAGCGTGCAATCGGCGCAAATTCTTGGTACAACCGAAATATTCCCTGAAAGAGGGTCCGTTGAATAATATCTAACAAGATTGTTGTTTAGCAAATAGGATAAAGTAGGATTGGTGCCAGGGCCAGCGACATAAGGCGAGCAATCTTCATCTACGTAGGGCGGCAGTTCCTCATCGGGAAAATAATCGATATAGTCCAAAAATATTCTTCGGGTAGAAACCGCAGAAATATCAAAAAAGCCTAAGACCCGCTGATCTCCCTCACCGTCGAAATGGACATTACTGTCAAAAAAACCGGGTTGGGTCTGCGAAAGTAGATTGCCCTGACCCGAAAACCTCTTGAGCAGTTCAAGGTAGTCGTAAGCCTGCTTTGATATCTCAAATTGCTTGACGAGAATACTATAGCGATGCGATATTATCGTATTGTTCCGATCGATGAACCGGACTTCAAAGCTGTTTTTGGGGTCTCCGGTCGGTCCAAATGAACTGCCCAGAATTATACCGCTTGAAACTGCTTCTGCATAGCACACGCGTTCTTCTCTTTCAATGGGAAATATAAAAGCCTCTCCCGAACTTGAAAATATCAATCGCTCTCCTTTCCATTGTGGGGCGATTATTTTATACGCTTCTTCATATTCATATCTGTAATATAGTGGGTCGGTCGAAGAACCAAACATCACGGATATCGATATACCTTCTTCATCATTTTCATTTTTTGTCCTTGTTACCGATAAACTATCAATAAGGTTTGTTGACGATAACCTCTCTAATTCAGAGCTATAAGAATTCCCGTTTTGAAGTGTGATTATTAGTTGATAACCTCTATTGCTTTCGGCACCGAATACATCGACCGATTCGTATCTTCCAGGCTCCACTTCCTGAAAAAGGTATTCGTTCTGAAGATCGTCGATAATCTTGACCATGGCATTTTCTTCTGCAACAGGATCGAACTCTTTCAACAAAAAGGTTCGGCTCAATAAAATCTGTTGCCGTTTCAGTTCGTCGGTTATCGTGGCATCTACGACCAATGCTTTCTCGAAATCTTGCGTTTCTACTTCGAAAGGCTCAACGCACATCTTCACCAAAGTGCCAATCGCGATAGTTATCGCGATTCGACTCATCCTTTTCAGTGTAATAGGCAGTGATCGATGCATTTCTAAAATTTGAAATTATACGTTATCGTGGGAATGGGAACCGAAAATATAGAGCTTTTATATGCTTTTACCTGTCCGTTTTCCGTTACGAAAAATACCGAGTAAGGATTATTTCTCCCCAACAAATTGTAGATTGAAATATTCCAAAAACTATGTGCGAACTTCTTGATCCTATGGTTTCCCTCAACATTGAAGCTAACATCGAGACGATAATAATCAGGTATTCTGAACTTATTTCTATCACTATAGAAAACCAATTCTTCTCCCTTGTAGACATAACTCCCTACAGGAAAGGTTACCGGTCTACCGGTCTGATATACAAAATTGGTCGAAAAACTAAATCGTTTGGTCAATTTGTAATTTGCGACCAAGCTTAAATCATGGGGTTTGTCAAAGTTTGATGGAAAATATTCACCATTGTTGATACGCTCTCCCTCAAAATCACCATCAAACTTGGTCAGCGACCTTGAAAAGGTATAACCCAGCCAACCGTTGAGTCTACCTTCGTTCTTCTTTAACAAAAACTCAACGCCATAGGCTTTGCCTTCCCCCTGAAGCACCTCGGTCTCGATCGCCTCGTTCAAAAGCAGTTCCGCCCCGATCTTGTAGTCGATAATGTCCTTCAATCTCTTGTAGTAACCTTCAAGACTCAGTTCATAGCGATTATTGTCCAAATTCTTAAACAGCCCGACGGAAATCTGATCGGCCCTTTGTGGTCTGATGTTCAGGTCTGAAAGTTTCCAAGTATCCGTGGGAGAAGCGGTTGTATTGTTCGACAATGTATGTATGTATTGCAATGTATTATTATAACTTGCCTTGATCGAGAAATCAGGGCCAAGAAAATAGCGTACTCCAAGTCGGGCCTCCAATCCGTCGTATGTTTTGATAGCCTCGTTTTTACTAAATTGTTTCTCCTCAAGAAAGGTGCCCTCATTTTTAGGGGCACCTTCTTCATAGACCCGTTGGATGGATTCTCCCAAGGCCGCGAAAAAGGAATAGCGCAGGCCAAAGTTCAAGGCCAATTTTTCGCTTGGTTTAAATTCATCGGAAACAAACACTGCGGACTCCCAACCTCGCTCTTCCGGAATGCTATTTTCCGCAACTTTCGATTCTGTCCCTAAGGGGGTTATCGTACCTGGATCGACTTTGTACAACTTAGAGGAAAAACCGTAATCAAAATTATGTGCTTTTCCGCCCAGATACTTCATTTTAAGCTTTAATTGGGTTTCATTGATCCGGTAACCTAAATCGAAATCACCCGGCGAACCTTCCTCAAATTGTATGTTGAACTTGTATTCGCTATTCGCCAAAAGGAGACTCGACTTATGCTTTTCGTTGAATTTATGGCTCCATTCAAAAGATCCTAACCTATTGCTATAACCAAATAGGGAGTCTGAAGTAACATTGAAAGCATCATTGCTATAGTAGCCGGTCAGTTTGATATCATTGTTTTCATTTACATGGTGCGAGTACTTGGCAATGGCATCATAAAATGATGCCTTGCTGTTTTTCAAGGATTCTTCCTTCAAGGATCTCAGAATCCATCGCGAATATGTGGCCCTACCCCCGACCAATAATGATGATCGTCCTTTAACAATTGGCATTTCTAAAGTGAGATTTCCCGTAACAGGGCCTAGGGAAGCCTCTCCCGAAAATTTTTGAACATTGCCATCTTTTGTTTTGACGTCGAATACCGATGACAGTCTCCCACCGTATTCGGTGGGAATATTTCCTTTATAAATATCGATGGAGTTCGAGGTAAAAGGATTTAATGCCGAGAAAATTCCGAAAAAATGGGTCGGATTATAAATGACCGCATTATCCAGTAAAATCAGGTTCTGATCGGCCCTGCCACCTCTTACATTAAACCCCGAGGCACCCTCTCCTGCGGTGGTTATTCCCGGCATGGTAGCGGCTACTTTTAACATATCACGCTCACCCATTACTAGTGGAATGGTCTTGATTTTCTCTATTTCGACCTCGGTAACACCCATAGCTACCTGCTCAACATTTTTGGTGGCATCGGCCTCTACAATAACCTCATCCAAAACCTCGAGCCCTTCACCAAGGTCAAAGTCCAATTTCCCGTCATTGAAGATAATTACCCTAGTTCTTGAGCTCTCAATGCCCAAAGCACTTGTTTCAATGACATTTACCCCGGCAGGTATCTCAATTCTATAAAACCCCGTTTCATTGGTAACCGTTCCAACATTCCTTCCCATTGTGGTAATGGCCATTTCAGAAATGGGTTCGCCGGTAATTTTGTTTCTTGCAACACCGGACAAGGTGAACTTTTTCCCCCTATGATTTTTGTTCTCTTTCCCAATTCGAATTGTTCTGATCCCATTGGAAGTTTTTTCAGTACTAGAAAAAATCGGGATAACCCTTTCCTCATATTCGGATACTTCACCTGCCAAGGTGCTATCCTTATCGTTTGGAAAGAATTCCTCTGGAAATACATCGTGGATGACTCGATTTTGCGTGAGAATTATTTTGCGGTCCCTTGTGATGTAATAGTTTAATACCGTTTGATCAAAAACGGTATCCAAGACCACATTCATAGCCGCATTGTTAAAGTCTATCGATACGATTTGGTCGTTCAGCCAATTTTTCAGATATAAAAACCGATAGTCGGTCTGTTCTTCAATTGCGAGCAACACTTCATTAATATTTGAATTTTCGAAAGAGAGCGTCAATGTTGGCATTTGCTCTTGAGATACCATCCAATGAAAACCAAACAAAATAATTATTTTGAAAAAAATCTTCATTCAATGGTTTTATTGTGGTCCTGGCCAACCATGAGGAAGACTTCTTTCAATATACCCCGCAGATATTCTTCCTGGCTCATTTTACGATAAGATCTTGGAAAACGTTTTTTGATTTCTTCAGACAAAAAAGGAAATATTTTTATGATATCCGATCTGGTTTCAACACGGTAAAACTTTTCTTGGTACAAGAGAAAAAGTTCATCTTTATCAACAAATTCATAATACACTGCGCTTTTTCCCATTTTTTTCAGCTCGGCCTTTTTATGCTTTTTAATAAAACTAAAGGAAAGATGCTCTTCAAGCTTCTCAAAAAAACCATTGTAACGAACCTTATCGGTAGTAATAAAGTCCATCTTTTCAAAACTATGACCGTTAATAGAAAAAAAATCTATTTTGTCTTTGTCCAACACCAACTCATTGTTGAGTTTAATGATTACTTTGTCTTCGTATACATCGTACTTCATCATAACATCAAAATACTGCTGTCCGTCATAATCAATTGTTCCTTTTGAGAACAGAGGGGAATGAAAGAACTTCTGTTTTGCATCAAGCATACGATGCCGTTCTTTGTAGACGACCCCATTGAATAATCCGGAGTTTTCAATGCCTATAATCTTGTCAAATCCGCTATAGAGATTGATTCGATCTATGGAATCAATTTGGGAATAGTTCAAGATGGGAATGCCTAAAAACATCAGGATCGGCATTTTTATCCAAAAAGAAGTTGTGCTAAGATTCACGAACAATACTCAATATAATATTTGCCCGAACAGATTCAAATCGGGCCGTAATCGCCATGCTCGGTCATCAGAGTCAAGACTTTCCAAATACGTGGTTGGTGTTATGTAAGCTTAAATGTAGTTGTTTTTTGCAACTTTTAGCGCCAACTACTCGACCGTTATGGTTTTGCTTAGTGAAATAGGTTTTCCGTAGGTGGTAAAACCCTCCAATACGATCTCATATTCCCCGGACACATCAGAGGTATAGAACTCATAGGAGACATCGTTGTTTTGAATGACCAATTTAGGTTCCCAAAAGAGTTGGTATCTGAAGTCGGGTATTCGATCAAAGCTTTTGACCCCTTCAAGACCATAATGCTGTCTAAAATAATTCTTTTTTGCAGCAGGAAGCTTTAATGTTTTTATGGCCATATTCGAATTGTCCGTCCGTTCCAAATAATCGCCATCATTGGTTTCTATTACTACCATGCCATGATATTTGTTGGATCCCATTACCAAAGGATCTCGCAAAATACTCAGTCTTTTGATCGTTCGGGCATTGTAATCCAATAATTTCCCATGATCAGGTACAAATATACCATCGACCAAAACTAACGGGGGATCGCTGGCATATTGGTCATCATATGATTCCAAATCCTCTTTTACCCAAAAGGTATACTCACCATTATCCAATTTGGTCACCCAAACATTGGGCACTATTTCGACCAAGGTCTCCCGTAAGGTATTGAACCGCGTAAACTCATCTAAATTTACCACGACCGGAACACCTCCATCAAACGGGTCTTTTTCATCGATTGCCAATATAGAATCAGGTTTTACACCATAATATGCGTTTTCGATCTGATTATACACGCTGCGTCTTACAATAGCATCGCTCATTTCCTTTGAAATATTAAAGTTTTGGAAGATGAATTCCTTATAATTAAGATCAGGTTTGTCCAAAAATCGAATAATGAAATTTTCCGGGCTGTCATCAATTAACTGTGCTATAATTGAATCAATGTCATATTCTTTGCGGATATAGGTGTAGAAATTTCCGTTCTTATCGGTAATTGCCGATTGCAGTTGGAAATCTGTTCCAGGGATAGATATAATGACCGTTTTACCTTCAACAGGGAGCCCGGTCTCTTTTGTTTTAACATTTCCATAAAAAAGCTCGCCACGTTGCTCCGGAAGAAAAATGGAGTCATTCACGGCATTTGCGATCGATTTATCTGCGGATAAATAGGCATTTGAATAATCATAGGCATCCAACGGTCCATTTTCTCCGAATTCATCGACGCGTCGAACGCTTATCGAATAATTGCCGTAACCCAAAGGTCCTTTAAAGTTTCTAGGCGTAAGGGAGACTTTTTCACGCTGTCCATACTTTTGGCTGTCCGTAATCAGTACGAGAGTGCCATCATCCTTCTTTCCCTTGGTTACGCGTACAGACCCTTGTTGATCGATAGACAAATTCCGGGCTTCTTGTGGATCTTCACTGACCGATGTTATCGCCTCCTGATCCGATCGGTAGGGATTGATTATCGTTATATCATCTTGAAACAACTGATCTTGACCCGCATTCTTCATCCATTGCGTGTAGGCTATCAACTTATAATTTCCGGAAGGAATCGATACGGGAATGAAAAAATCGCCTTGCGCCCGACCTGCTTCCAATCTGACCTTTTGGATAATACGTGTGGTAAGGTCGGAGCCGACTAGCTCGATATACGCCATCCGACTTATATTGCTAAGTCGATTGGTCTGGGCATTTATGCAATACACGCTGTAATAGACGTATTCACCGGGAAACAACAGATTGGTATTATAGTGAACGTACATTTTTTCCAATGGCAACTGTTGTAACTGTTCCAATTCTGTTTGGTTCTTTACCACATATTGTGCATTCACGAACGCTACATGCACACACAACAACAGACCGATAATCGCTATGCTATTTTTCATTTTCATCTATGTTTTATTCTATCCAAAACTCCGGGACTTCACTCTCGCCTAATTCGGTACAATCACCACAGGCCCTATAGGTTACCAAATAGGGGCCCGGACAAACCCCAATATTTTCATCATTCAGGCCATAGTATGCTATCAGGCCACCCGCACTTACCGATTCAACAATGGACAAAGGGCAAAGAGGGCCGGGATCTCCTGTAAAACAATAAGATATATGTTCCAAAGGAGGAGAGGTCACGAAACAAGCCACTGGATAATCGGGCAAAGGCTCGTTTGGAAAAAAATCCTCGTAGTTGAAGAATATTCTTTTTTCATTAACGGATGCCACCTCGAAATACCCCAGAACGTTCTTTTCACCATCACCTAATATGTCAATATTTCCGTTAAGGAATCCTGGTTGTACATCCGAGAATATGCTTTCAGAGGCCGAAAAATCATTCAGGGCCTGGTAATAACTATATGCGTCTTGCGTCTGAACATACTGTCTTACCAATATGCTGTATCGATGCGTGATAATAAAGTTGTTTCGATTTATAAATCGAATCGGAAAATGGGCAATGGCATTTTCCTGAAAGTCGACCGTAGAACCCTGAATGATTTCAGTAGAGCCTACGGTGTTATAACAAACCTTTCCTTCACTTTCATCACGTTCTATGATTTCAAGGTCATAAGTAATTTCGGGCAAAGCACATGGGTCGTAATTGGTCAATTTAAAGTCTTCAGGTTTCCATTCAGGGGCAATTATCTTATAGGTTTCGTCATAAGTATATCGATAGTACTTGGCACCGGTATCATTTCCTTTGCTGTCGACATACAGTGTAAGGCCTTCATCTCCCAAATCATTACTATTACGTTCGGCATATACATTTTCCAATACCGCTGTCGACGTAAAACCCTCTGGTCGCGATCGATAGCTGTCTCCATCTTGGGTATCGATTGTTAAAGTATATTCAATACCGTTTTGAGCCGCAAATTCACTTATAGAGATATAAAGTCCGGGCTCGGCCTCGGCAAAAGAATAACTGTTACCCAAATTATCGACGATGCTAACATTTGCGTTTTGTTCATAAGTGATAAGGGTGTCGATCGGTCGCATTGGGGTGTTAGGGTCATAAGGGGGTATGCCCAACTTGTTGACACTTTCAAGGTCTAATGAACGGGTAATCAATATCTGATGCCGTTTCAATTCATTGGTCAAGGTTGCCTGTACGACCAATATATTCTGCGAATCGCCGACTTCTTGACCTATATCAAAAGGTTCTATGCAGGAAACTGCCAAAATCAAAATAAGTATGTAATAAATCTTCTTCATGTTACAATTTATTCCGTCCAAAAATCAGGGGGCACATTACTCCCCAAAATTGTACAATCACCACAGATTCTTGGGGTAACAAAATACGGTCCCTCGCATACATCCGGAGGAATGGAATTATCAAGGTAGTACTCAACAAGTTCAAGTTTCAACCTAGGTATCAAAGGTTGTGGACACTGCCCTGGCGGTGGCGGCGACGGACCATCACGCTCGGGATCACCAAGTTTAGGACTCAATAATCTCTCGCAATCAAAATTCTGAAAGTAAGGCGGTAAAGGTTCTCCAGGGAAAAAATCTGCGTAATTGAAAAACAACCTTTTTTGATCGACCGCCACAACATCAAAGAAACCCAAGACCATATTATTATGGTTTATGGCATCAACGTTTCCTTCTATAAAACCAGGTTGTACTTGACTAAAAACATTCTCGGAGCTTGCAAAACTACCAAGGGTCTGATAATAATCGAATGCTTCTAATGACTGTGAATATTGCTTGACCAGAATACTATATCTGTGCGAAATGATCGGGTTGTCCCTAGTTATAAAACGTACCAATTTATTCTGAACATCAGGCATTCCTAAATTAGAGGTGTTTTCCACTATTATATCCGAAGAACTTACCGTATTATAACATACTTGTTCTTCTCGCACTCTTGGAACTAATTGAACCGCCGGCACCTCGCCCATGACACTACCATCGTTCAAAATTTCGAACTCGTAGGGCGTCCATTTAGGTGCTATAATCTTATACGTCTCCTCATATTCATATCTAAAATGATTACTTGTTCCATTTGGGTCCGAGCCATCGACATAAATAGCCATACCCTCTTCCCCATTACTGTTGATGGTCCGTTGAGAATACACGCTATCAAGTTGTGACCGGCCGGAAATAGACATGGCGGTAGATCGGTAATTTTCCCCGGAGGACGTTGTTATGTCAAGGGTGTAATCCATATTTTCTTCTGCCTGAAAAGTTTCGGTCGATTCGTAGGTCCCGGGTGATACTTCAAAAAACAAGAATTTATGACCGGTACCATTTGTTATAATTACATTGGCATTGCGTTCATAAACAACAAAGGTAGGAACGACCGAATCAAAACGGATACTCGGAACAAACCGAACTTCGGCATCGAAATTTACAATACTATCAGTACCTACCGGTATCGTTCTACTCAGTATAATTTGATGTTTTTTCATTTCATTTGTCAATGTTGCTTCAACGACCAATATGCTTCCTGAATCTTCTATCTCAGGCCCGATATCAAAAGGCTCGATACAGGCCGACATTAAAATCAAAAAAAATACACAATACCTTCTCCTCATAACTATTCATCTTTCCAAAAGTCGGGTGGCTCATCGTTACCGAATATGGTACAATCGCCACATGCCCGCGGAACGGTAGTCCAAGACCTAACTGGGGCAATTACCCCATCCGAATAGTACAAAGGCCTAGAGGAATAAAAAGCTACCAAACCAGAATTAACACTTTCAATCAAGGATAACGGGCGTGCAGTATCACTACCCGTAGTATCACAATATGAGATATGGCTTTCTTGACGTTCGGTAGGATGACAACTGATCGGATAGTCGGGCAACGGTTCATCGGGAAACAAGTCCTCATAATTGAAGTAGATCCGTTGCTGCGATACCGAAGCAACCTCGAAGTAGCCAAGCACGACCTGATCGTTGGAAGATTCGGAATCGCCAATATTGCCCTCCAAAAAACCCGGCTGTACCTGGGAAAAGATGCTCTCGGAGGCCGAAAAGCTGTTAAGTGCGCTATAATAATTATAGGCATCAACCGATTGTGCAAACTGCTTTACGAGGATGCTATACCGGTGGCTAATACTATAATTGTTTCGATTTATAAAACGTAACGGAAATCGATTGATCTTACCTTCTACCAACCCAAGTGTGGTGGCCTGTTTCAATTCTTCCGAAGGGTCTGTTCGATAACAAACCCGCTGTTCAAGGGAATCGCGTAATATGATCTCAAGATCATAGGTCACCACGGGCAGTGCGCAAGGATCATAATTGGTCAACAAGTAATCTTGTGGCCGCCATTCAGGCGCAACAATCTTATAGCTCTCCTCGTAGTCATAGCGAAAATACTTGGCATTGGAATCCGTACTGCCTCCATCAACATAAACAAAAACACCTTCGTTTCCATTTTCGTTGAAATCGCGTTCGACATAAACACTCTCGATCTCTGAAGTACTGGTATACGATTCTGGCGCAGAGCTGTACGATTCTCCATTTTCCGTATCCACCTTTAGGGTATAGCTTACGCCTTGTACGGCGGAAAATTCCAAATCGGATACATAATAACCTGATTCCGATTCACTGAATGTAAATGTGTTGCCCATATCGTCTTCTATGCGAACATCTGCATTTCTCTCGAATTCAAGTTCCCCATTCTGTAGCCATGGTGGGTAGTTCGGGTCATAAATACTATCGACCTCGTTGACCACATCAAAATCGCGCGTACGGCTCAAACGAACACGGTGTTTTTTCATTTCATTGGTCAAGGTAGCTTCTACGACCAATAGAGGTGCATCATCCGGTATTTCAGATGAGACATCAAATGGCTCAATGCATGCGTTTAGCAAGACCAAAATCACTACCGTACCAATATACTTTATCATTTCTTTTCTAATCTTCCCAAAAATCGGGCACTACATTACTTCCCAACTTTGTACAATCACCACAAGGACTCGGTAATGTAAAATAGGGTCCGGGCTGATCGGCCGACCTGTTTTCATTTACCGAATGAAAAACCACAATACCGGCCAAAATGGCCTCGATCAAAGGTGATTCACATGCCCCGTCACAATTGCCCATGCCGTCACAGTGATATCCTAAGCCTACCAATAGGGGATTTCCCGGTGTTTCACAGTTCACCGCATAAGGAGGTAACGCTTCCCCTGGAAAAAGATCGGCATAATTAAAATAGACCCGTTCCTGATCTACCGAAGCTACCTCAAAATACCCTAGAACTTTCTCATCGGGCTCATTTACCGATTCAATATTGCCCAAAAGAAACCCTGGTTGTATTTGGGAAAAGATATTGTCAGAGGATGAAAAGTTACCGAGCTCCTCATAATAGGCATACGCATCTTGGGTCTGCGTGTACTGCCTTACCAAAATACTATAGCGATGCGATATTATATAGTTCGTTCTATCGATAAATCGTATTTGAAAATCAACCAGATCATTGTTGGTCAACGATGTAGTCGTTGCCTGCGCAACTCCGACGGATTTTTGAAATCCGAAACAAATACGCTGTTCTTCGGTTCTGAGCTTTATCCCCACTTCATAAAAATTGCCGTCGCATGGGGTGTAATCTATGATTTCGAACTCAAATGGATCATAATTAGGGGCAACTATCTTATAGGTTTCCTCATACTCATAACGAAAATATGTGGGGGCTGACGAGTTGTTCGTATTATCCAAAAGAATACCTACCCCTTCTTCCCCAAAATCATTGACCAACCGTTCGGCGGATAAATTCGAAATAGGAATATTATTGGGGGCAACAACCGGATCTGAAACATATGACGCGCCATCCGTGGTGCCTATACTCAATTGATAACTATTACCAGGTACGGCACTAAAACTGGTGGACGAAAGGTAAGTTCCCGTATCGGTTTCAATAAATTCATAGGTCGCACCCAAATTATCCTTTATTTGAACCCTTGCGTTGGTTTCAAGAATTGGTTCTTCATCTTCAAACCGATATGTTCGGGCAAGTTTCACCATATGCCGTTTATTCTCATTGGTCAATAGGGCGTCAACGACCAGATTGTTTTCAAAAACAAGTGTTTTTGGCGTAAAACGTTCAACACACCCTATGAAAATCAGTGGTGCTAATCCAACGAAATAATGTTGTATGTTGCCTTTTTGAATCATTGTGGGTGATCCTAAAATTTAAAATTATAGGTAATCGAAGGTATCGGCACAGCGAATATTGAACTCTTCAAAGCCTTTACCTCACCATCATCGGTAACAAAATATACAGAGTACGGATTGTTTCTACCCAAAACGTTATATACAGAAATCGTCCAGAAACTATGCGCGAACTTTTTGATCCTATGATTGCCTTCTATATTGATACCCAAATCAAGTCTGTAATAATCGGGAATGCGGAACTCGTTTCGATTACTGTAATAAACGTACTCCGCATTGTTGAACTGATACGAACCAATGGGATAGGTTACCGGACGCCCAGTCTGGTAAACAAAGTTCGCCGACACACTATAGCGTCTGGTAAATTTGTAGTTGGCGATCAAACTAATATCATGGGGCTTATCGTAATTGGATGGAAAGTACTCGCCATTATTGATTCTTTCTTCACTAAACTGACTATCGAATTTTATGAGGGACCTCGAATACGTGTACCCCAACCATCCGTTCAGCCTCCCCCTGTTCTTGCGCAATAAAAGCTCAACACCATACGATTGCCCCTCGCCCTGCAATACCTCAGTTTCTATGGTCTCATTCAATAAAAGCTGGGCCCCGGTCTTAAAATCGAGTACATCTTTGGAAGTCTTGAAATAACCTTCAAGACTGAGTTCATATTCGTTCTCTTTCAAATTTTGATATAACCCCAGAGAATATTGATTTCCCCGCTGGGGTTTGATATTGGTATCGGAAAGCTTCCAAGTATCGATGGGCGATACGGTGGTGTTGTTTGACAATGTATGGATAAACTGATACCCATTGTTGAAACTGGCTTTCAACGAAAGGTCCGGCAGCAAGAAATATCGTGCCGAAACCCTAACTTCTGGTCCTCCGTAAGTTTTAATGATTTCATAATCCCCATATTGCACCGAATCGATTCTCGACCCCTCATTTCTGGGAACACCTGCTTCATAGATCCGTTGTTCAGATTCGCCAAGTGCCGCATAGAACGAGTATCGCAGGCCTAAATCCACCAAGAATCTGTCGCTTACCTTGAACTCGTCCGAGACAAAAACACCCGATTCGAAAGCCCTTTCTTTTGGAATCGCAATGCGCTGAACTATCGATTCGGCACCTTCAGGCGAAATTTTACCCGGATTGGCTCCATAAATTTTTCCCGACAGACCATAGGTGAGCGTGTGCCGATCGTTCAAAAAGTAATTTAATTTTAGTTTTAAACCGGTCTCATTGATATCGTAGCCTAGGTTAAAATCATTGTTGGATTCCCCATCATAGTCGATTCCGAATTCATAGCGACTATTGGCAACTATCAAACTCCCGGTATTTCTATCGTTGAACTTTTTGTCCCATCGTAACGAAAATCCACGATTACTATAATTATAAAGCGAATCTGAAGTTATACTGAAACCGTCATGACTATAATACCCTGTAATACGCAGATCGTTACGCTCGTTGACCTTATGGTTATACTTTATAATACCGTCATAGAACGAGGCCGAACTATTCTTGAGCGATTCTTCATCAAGCGATCTTAATATCCAATCGGAATAGGCCCCACGCCCACCGACCATCAATGACGACTTTTCTTTTACAATTGGAATCTCCAAGGCAAGATTTGCGGTCACAGGCCCTATCGATGCCTCACCTGAAAACTTTTCGACATTACCGTCTTTCGTCTCGATATCAAAAACGGATGACAACCTACCGCCATACTCGGCAGGTATGTTGCCCTTAAAAATTTCTACCCCTTTTGTGGTAAAAGGATTCAAGGCCTGAAAAATACCGAAGAAATGTGAAGGATTATAGATTACCGCATTATCTAAAAGAATCAGGTTCTGATCGGTCTTACCGCCTCTAACATTGAAACCTACCGCACCTTCTCCAGCCGATGTAATTCCTGGTAATGATTTTGCCACTTGAAGAATGTCCCTTTCCCCTAGAACAAGGGGAATATTCTTAGATTCTTCGGATTCTATTTGGGTAGTACCTGTTGTGGCCTCTTCGACATTTCTTGCGGCATCTGCCTGAACTACCACTTCTTCAAGCATTTCCAAGCTTTCCGAAAGCTCAAAATCGAGCGTGCCGTCATTGTAAATAATAACTTCACGTTCAGCTCCTTGAATACCCATTGCCCTGGCCTGAATCAAATTTTGACCAGGTGCGAGCTCAAGTCTATAATAGCCGTTTTCGTCCGTTACTGTACCGGTACCCTTACCTTTTACCAGCAACGACAGGTCAGGTATGGGTTCCCCGTTTTGTTTGCGAACATAGCCTTGCAAAGTGAACCGATTCTTATTGTTGCCTGCATCGGCCTTGCCAATTCGAACGGTCTCTAAAGAAGTTGGTCTTGCCGCATTGCCCAAATCATAAAAAACAGGGGTTATTACCTGATTTGTAATTTCATTGTCTTCTATAGATGTATCTTCTTTGTCTTCATTGAAAAAACCATTCGGAAGTTCATCATAAATGATATTATTCTTTGTCAGGATGATTTTTTGATCATTGAGTATATAAAAATTAAGGGCGGTATCATCAAAAGCATTCTCTAAAATGGTCTTTACGGATTCATTTTCGTACGATCCCGAAACCAGTTTATCGCCCAACCACGCTTCGGCATAGTAAAATTTATAGTCCGTCAACCCCTCAATTTGGGCCAATACATCCTTTATTGTACTATTTTCAAAGGTTAAGGAGATTTGCTGTACGGATGACGGAATTGAGTCGTTCTGCGCAAATGTTTGTTTTATGCACAAGGTAATCAAAGCCAACACAAACGTGACTTTCAAGTAGTTTTTCTTCATAAGTATGTCCGTAAGAATTATTCATTCAGCCCAAAAAGCTGAACGCCAAATGAATACCGACAACGATAATCCAGTTATTTTAAAATCGAGTAATACAAAGAATATTTGACTAGCTATCAATACTTCTTTTGGATTCTAAATCTAAGTAAAATTTACGACCTGAAGAAGATAGAAACCCTTTGAAATCGATATTAATAAGCCGCTTTATTTACAGATAAAACATCTGTTGAAGACGTTAAATGATAAAATCGAATCTGTTTTGATTCACGGTTTTGGCCATTTATTGGTTTGCCGCAAGCACATTATAGCGTTCCAACCCTTTTTTTAACCATTCACGGTATGTATCGGCACCGACTTGTTGGATAGGACTGTTCAAAGCCTCCAGCTCTGGGGATAACAGCACATAGTAGGGCTGAGAAGCCGAATTGAAGTTCAACGTCTGAAAAGTACCCCACTTCTGCCCTACTGTCTCAATGGTCTTCATCCTGCCAGAATCGAACTTGAAATCAAATTGCTCCTCTTTGGGCAGTTCCTTACGATCGTCGATGTAAAGCGAAATCAATATGTAATCATTTTTTAGGATAGGATAAATATCGGGTTCGCTCCATACGTTTTCCTCCATCTTTCTACAGTTCACGCATCCCCATCCAGTAAAGTCCAACAAAATTGGTTTGTTGACCGATTTGGCATGGGCAACCCCGGTATCAAAGTCCTTAAAACAATCGATTCCCAAAGGGCAGTCGCTTTCGGTATCTTTTATGCTATAGAAATCCGGGGGTGGAAATCCGCTCAACAACTTTAAATTGGTAACATTTGCCATTCCTAATATCAAGTAAATGGCGAAGGCCCCACTGATTATCCCCGTTATTTTTCTTCCCAATGAAAGTTTCTGTTTCGTACCGTCATGGGGAAACCGGAAGATTCCGAAAAGATATAGGGTCAATAGAACGGCAAGGATTATCCATAGCGCAAGAAAAATTTCCCGTTTCAAAAGTCCCCAATTACCGACAAGATCGGCATTGGACAAGAACTTTAGGGCAAGTCCCAATTCAAGGAAACCCAAAACGACTTTTACCGTAGTCATCCATCCCCCTGACTTCGGCAATGAATTCAACCAAGCCGGGAACAAAGCAAAAAGGGCAAAAGGTAGTGCCAGGGCCACTCCAAAACCGGTCATACCGGCGGATAGGTTCGTAGCTACATCACCTTGGGCCAAGGTTGTGCTTCCCAAAAGTCCGCCTAGAATAGGCCCTGTACATGAAAAAGAAACGATCGCCAGGGTAACCGCCATAAAAAAGATGCCGATAATGCCTCCTACATTGCTCGATGCAGCATCCATTTTATTGGCCCAAGAACTCGGCAGGGTCAATTCATAATATCCAAAAAACGAAAAAGCGAAAAAGACAAAAATCAAAAAGAAGGCGACGTTCAACCAAATGTTGGTCGCAATGGTATTCAATATCTGCGAGTCGACCGAATCGAAAAGGTGGAAGGGCAAACTCAAAAGAAAATAAATCAAAACGATGAAAAAGCCGTATAACAATGCGTTGACGACACCTTTTGTTCTCTTTGCCGAATGTTTTGTGAAAAAAGAGACCGTCAAAGGTATCATCGGAAAGACGCAGGGGGTCAAGAGCGCGATCAAACCGCCCAAAAAGCCTAGACCGAAAATGGTCCAAGGACCGGATTTCGAATCCAAGGCCTCATCGACCGAATTGGCCAACAACTCCTTATTCTTTAAATCTAATCTTAATGCGGATGATAGGGCCAAACTACGGTCATCGACCGTTTTTTCTTCTTTTGTGATCGGGCCTCCATCCAATGGGAAGCTAAATTCATAATCGCCTTGAATACAGACTTCCTTGCAGACCTGATAGAAAATATCGACATCGATCTGACGAACTTCGGGATTCAACAATTTTATCTTTTGTGTAAATACCGCTTCCTTTTTAAAGAAAGTCTCGTCCACTTCGAAAATATCGCTGAATTCGGTCTCGGTCTCGCTTTCTTCTGTTTTTCCGACCAGTTCGTAATCCTCATTTACTTTTTTAAAAGTAAACTCGGTGGGCAGTGCCCCGCCCGGTGGGGTCCATTGCGAATATACATGCCAGTCGTCGGCAATCTGGGCGGTAAATATAAGCTCATACTCAGTATCGGAGATTTTTCGCACTTCTTCCTTTTCCCATTTAACCGGATTGTCATCGTCTTGGGCGTTACTTGTCCATACGATGTTCAGAACCAGTAATAGAAATAGAACCAAGTTGTTTATTTTGCCCATGTAACCTTGACTATTTTATTGGTGGCATCCGTAATCTTAAAACGCTCGTCGGGCCTCCGCCCTATCACCCAAACAATTTTGTCATCAGAGCACAAAAGCCACTGCCGTTGTTTTGAAATCACATCTACTTTTTCGTCCTTAAAGAATTTAGAGAGTTTTTTCTTGCCTTGCATGCCCAAGGGATAAAAGTAGTCGCCTTTTTTCCATTTCCTTAACCTCAACGGATACTTTAACGTTTCTTTATCCACAAATAGTACATTCTTGCCCTGCTCACCGATTTTAGATACTTGTTGGAAATGTAGCGATATAGGATAGTCTACTTCTGCTTCATTTTCTTTGATCGTAAAAACCTGTTCATCTTCGGGCAAAAACTTCGACAGCAGTAAAAATTCACGGTCTTTTACCAGCCGATGGGTCTTGGAATGGATTTCCTTGCCGCTGGAAGCCGACAACAAATTAGCGACATCATTCCACTCGGTAAAGCCATAATCCTTAAAAAGCCCGAACAGATAACCTTTTAAGGGATGCAAATGTTTCAAGACACTTATCTCGATTTTAACCATCTCACCATCATCGGTAAAAATGTCTTCTTTGATCTTTTGAATATGGTCGGCCGCTATTTCCGAAGTCGCTACCAATCGTTTTTGAGTGGCCTTGAAATTCTGTAGAAAGGTGGGATGCAATTCTTTCAATAAGGGAACAATATTATGGCGGATGTTGTTGCGCAAGTATTTGGTTTCACTGTTACTGCCATCCTCCCTCCATTGAATACCTTTAGAAATGGCATAAACTTTTATCTCGTCTCTCGAAAAAGGCAATAACGGTCTCGAAATAGTTGGCGTTTTTTCTGGAATTCCGGTAAGACCATCGATTCCGGTTCCCCGTGAAAGATTGATCAAAAAAGTTTCCAGATTATCATCGGCATGATGCGCGGTCATCAAGGTAGGAATATTGTTCTCCTCCATGATTTTGGCAAACCATTGATAGCGAAGGTTCCGGGTAGCTATTTGAACTGTTGATTTATTTTTATTCATGTAACCAATTGTATCAAAATGAATTACATGAATATTTTTGTCCAATGCCTTGGCCAAGTTCCTTACTAATTGCTCGTCCTTATCGCTTTCGCTTCCGCGCAATTGAAAA
Source organism: Bacteroidia bacterium (assembly GCA_030428705.1). Taxonomy (GTDB): domain Bacteria; phylum Bacteroidota; class Bacteroidia; order Flavobacteriales; family Flavobacteriaceae; genus Meishania. The sequence goes on along the minus strand of JAUIDI010000001.1, from coordinate 603,374 downwards.
TTACAATGGGCCAAAGAAAAATTTAATCCCGCATTGTGACATAAATGGGCCAGTACGACACTGTCTACTCCTCCGCTACATGCCAATAAAGATTGTTGGACAAACAGGTCGGGGAAATTCTTTTCGATATGTTCCTTGAAAGCTTGGAGCATGCCACAAAAGTAGTTAAAGTAGCCCGCGCAACCAATTGCCGATGGTCTGTAACAAGGTTGCTTTACACAGGTCATAATGAAGTTCGTGATACCCACTTTCAAACAACTTTAAGGTCGTTTTGTTCGAGTTTTTATGAAATTCTTCTGTGCCCTTATAATCGATAATCGGGTCGCCAGTACCATGCAACAACAACGTCTGTAATTTCAATAGGGAAGCATTGGCAATGGCCCACTCGCCGGCTTCTATAATTGGAAAGGAAAACATGGGGCTTACCAAATCATGGATTAAAGAATCTGCCATATACTTCCCGACTTCTTCGGGAATTCTTGATATACCTTTGGAATCAAGCCCCGAAGGCATGGTAATCGAAGGAAAGACATGCAACAGGAGCTTACCGATGACCATTTTCCATTTGGGTGGGTCAAATGCCAACCGCAAATACGGACTGCTTGCGATCACTCCATTTATCACATTTTCACGCCGAAGCACATAGTTCAATACCAAATTTCCGCCCATACTATGCCCATATAGAAATATAGGAAGTTTAGGGAACTCATTTTGCGCCTTCTCGATAATGGTTTCGAGAAGATCCATCAAAGCTTCGTAACTCGGACAGTGCCCTCTTTTTCCTCCTGATCTGCCATGTCCGAAGTTGTCATACAAATAGACAGCCATGCCATTTTCGGTCAACATCGGAACAACGTTTTCGAGATAACGGCCCGAATGTTCACCAAAACCATGAACCAAAACCACCGACCCCCTGATTTCGGCTGGCAATATCGTTATTCCGTAAATCGTGGTACCGTATGATTCTATTTCAAATTCGGATTTTTGCACGTTCCAGTATATTTTGTTGAAAGCCGGCTAGTTCTGTTTTGGCTTGCTACGGTAAAGATACGTTATAAAGCAAGTATCTGTTGGAACTGTACGGCTACCCTTCAAGGACTTCGCGCATCGCCTTGGCCTTCAGCAGGCATTCCTCGTACTCCTTTTCAGGAATTGCCCTGGCCGTTATCGCACCTCCGACCGCGTAAGAAACATAGTTTTTCGTACTGTTATAGAGAATACTTCGAATAACCACGTTGAAATCAAAATTACCGGAGGGTTCAAAATAGCCGACAGCACCGCTATAAAGCCCCCGCTTGAAAGCTTCTAGTTTTTCAATAATCTTCATCGCCGAAATTTTGGGTGCACCGGTCATACTGCCCATCGGAAAGGTTTCCTTTATCAATTCCACTGGGTTCTTGTCCCTTTCAACTTCGGCGCTAACCGTAGAAATCATTTGGTGCACTTGTTCGAAAGTATACACCTTGCAGAGCTCGTCGACATGAACGCTTCCCCTTACTGCGCTTTTCGACAGGTCATTGCGAACCAAGTCAACGATCATGATATTCTCCGCTCTTTCCTTTGGGTCATTGGCCAATCCCTCCTTTGAAGCCCTATCTTTAATCGGATTTCGAAATCTTTTGGCGGTACCTTTTATCGGTTGTGAAATCAGTTTTGTGCCGATCTTCTTCAAATAGCGCTCGGGAGAAGCCGATATAAGATATTTGTCATTCAATTTCAAAAAAGTGGCAAAAGGCGCCTTCGAAACGGCATTCAATTTGGCAAACAATTTTATGGGGTCGACCTGGATGTCCAGGGCATAGAATTCCTGACAAAAATTGGCTTCATAAATGTCCCCGTGATGTATATGTTCCAACATTTTTTGCACTTGTCGGTAATATTCATCCTTGAAAATCCGCATTTTGATGCGAACATCCTTTTCTTCGGAAATTTCCTCTTTTTTATGGATGTCTTGGGAAAGCAACTCAAAATCAGAATCGATTTCATCATCCACCATCCTCAGGTAAAGGAATTCAACTTGATTACCAGTAATCCGGATTATCTTTTTAGGCTGGAAGAAAAACAAATCCGGAAAATGCAATCCATCGAAATTATCGGATTCCAAACTTTCGATATCGTTCTTCAAGTCATACGTCAAATAGCCGAATATCCAATCTTGCGTTAGGTACTGATATTCTTGTAGCCTGTCGAAGGCCTCTTGGGTATCGGTCAAAATCGAGGTCAGCCCATCGACGGCCAACAAGGCATCGAACGAACCGTATTTATCCGGAACACTATTGCCATCGAGCCAAACGACCTCTTCGAACCGTTGCGCCCAATGTACTATGGCCTCCTTGAACTTTGAAATATCGGAAACCTTGAAAGAAACTGTTTTCCGCAAGAGCTTGGTTTATAAAGCGTTTAAGAATTCATCAAGCGCCCTTCGATGCGATTCGGCCAAATCTTCATCTAAAATTCCTTTTGCGACATCGAAATTCTCCCTGAAAGATGGCAAGGAAAATGTGGCAATCACTTCGGCCCCAAATCGCGGAAGCATATTTTTTACCACTTCAAGCGAACCTACTCCTCCTCTTTTACCTCCAGAAGTCGCCATCAACAATACTTTGGTGTTTTCTAAAAAATTACGATCTACCCGCGACAACCAATCCATAAGGTTCTTGAAATACGCCGATGGGTTGCCATTGTGCTCATTGACCGAAAGAATGAGTCCTTCGACATTTTGAATGTCGTTTTTCAGTTCTATCAGCGAATTGGAATAGCCATTTTCGCGCTCATAATCTTCACTGAACATCGGAAAGGGGTAGTCGACCATGTTCAATGTTCGGACGGCATGCCCTGAAACCAAAGATACCGTATAGTTGACTAATTTAAAATTAATCGATGTCGATGAATTGCTTCCTGCGAATGCCAATATAGCCGCCATATATACGTTTTAGGTTTAGTCGCGAAAATACCGTAAATACAATCGATTTGCGCAAATTTTGTCTAATTTTGCCCCATGAAACATCCGAACAATCTGTTTCACAGGTATATAGGGATGTAAAACAAGGGAAAATAAAATTCAGTTGGAAAAGAAACCGGCGAGACTCTACTTTATCGATGCCATGAGGGCATGGGCCATCCTTATGATGCTACAGGGGCATTTTATAGACGGATTGCTCGATAATGCCTTTCGTGACAATTCGAGCGATGTTTATGGTATCTGGAAATATTTCAGGGGTATTACGGCCCCCGTTTTCTTTACCGTTTCCGGGTTTATCTTTACGTACCTATTGATTCGTGTCCCACAAAAAGGCTTGGAAAATCCGAGGGTCAAAAAAGGTATCAGACGTGGATTGCAACTTCTGCTGATAGGGTACTTGCTTCGATTAAACCTTTTTGGACTCCTTAAAGGTCAAATTTACAATGCTTTTTACTTGGTAGACGTGTTGCACTGTATCGGCCTTTCAATATTAGGAATCATCGGGATTTACTTGTTGACACAGCAGCGAGGAAAGTTCCTGTTTCCGTTCACTTTGGTCAGTGTAACACTATTGTTGTTCCTTTTCGAACCTGTCTACAAGACTTTCTCGTACAGCCTTTTACCCGATGCTTTGGCCAATTATTTTACAAGGGCCAACGGTTCTGTATTTACCATTATACCTTGGTTCGGCTATGCCACTTTGGGCGGCTTTTTATCAATTTTATTCAAACGCTTTGGACATTTCAAATATTTATATCCAGTTGCCATCGCAATAGCCGTTTTGGCGGGAAGCGTATTGATTTTCTATTCCTCTAGCCTTTTTGTTACCTTGTCAAAAGCTACGGACATTCCGCTTTTCACCGATATTTACTCGAACAACTATTTGTTCATTCGTTTGGGGGATGTTTTTCTGGTATTTGCCGTTTTTATGCTTTTCAGAAGTTTGATGACCAACAAAAACCTGTTAAAGATAGGTTCAAGCACTCTTTCTATTTACGTTGTCCATTTTGTTATTCTTTATGGCAGTTTTACCGGTTTAGGATTCTATCGTTTCTTCAACCATTCGCTTTCTCCAATGGTAGTTATCCCTGCGGCCATTCTTTTTATGGCCGTCTGTACGATAGCCGCATTGCAATATGAAAAACATAAGGCGGACATCAAATCGGCCATTGGCAACGGATTCAAATATGTAACGGATAAATCGGAACCGATTTTACTATTGATACAAAAAAACTTTAAAACGGGAACCACTCGGCTACTAAGAGTTTTAGGCCTGTCCAAAAATTAGTTTGCCCTATTCGCCAAGCTATCAAATGGGTTGCAGTAAGTTTTTTCGATATGCCGCTCTAAATCCCTAAAGACCTAAACGTGTAACGCACGGTCGTCAGTTGCTGCCAACGCCGCTTCCTTTACAGCTTCCGCATAGGTCGGGTGCGCATGGCTCATACGGGCAATATCTTCCGCGGATGCCCGGAATTCCATAGCGGTCACGCCTTCGGTAATCAAATCGGCACATCTCGCCCCGATCATATGAACACCCAAGACTTCATCTGTCTTTTTATCCGCTAGAATCTTGACAAACCCATCAACATCCATACTGGCTCGGGCACGGCCCAAAGCCCGCATGGGAAACTGCCCTGTTTTATATTCTACGCCAGCTTCTTTCAATTCTTCCTCGGTCTTGCCCACGGCTGCGACCTCCGGCCAAGTATAGACCACTCCCGGAATCAAATTGTAATCGATATGCGGTTTTTGTCCCGCTAGTTGCTCAGCGACCAAAGTGCCTTCCTCTTCTGCTTTATGGGCCAACATGGCACCTCGGATTACATCACCGATGGCATATATATTTGAAATATTGGTCTGCAGATGGTCGTTGACCGCTACCCTGCCCCGATCATCAAGTTTGACTCCGGCGGCTTCAAGGTTCAAGCCATCGGTATATGGTCTCCTACCAACGGAAACCAAACAATAATCGCCGGTAAATACGATCTCTTGGCCTTTTTTGTCATCCGCCTTTACGATTACTTCTTTGCCCTTGCGCTCAACGGATTTTACTTTGTGCGACAAATTGAACTTCATTTTTTGCTTCTTGAGCACTTTCATAAGTTCTTTGGACAAGGAGCCGTCCATTCCGGGTATAATCCTATCCATATATTCCACGACAGTGACCTCGGCCCCCAATCTTTTATATACCTGCCCAAGTTCCAAACCGATGACCCCGCCACCGATCACGATCATATGTTTGGGAACTTCCTTAAGCCTTAACGCTTCCGTGGAGGTAATGATACGCTCTTTGTCCAATTTGATGAACGGCAAAGTCGACGGTTTCGACCCTGTTGCAATAATGGTATTTTTCGCTTCTATGGTCTCGGTCTTTCCATCGTTTTTTTTGATACTGACATGTGTTGCATCCTTAAAACTTCCCAGGCCTTCGAATACATCGATCTTATTCTTGTCCATCAAAAATTTGACCCCGGTGCAGGTTTGGTCTACAACCGCCTGCTTACGTTCGATCATTTTTTCCAGGTTGACTTTTACTTCCCCCGGAATCTCGATTCCATGTTCCTCAAAATGCTTAACGGCATCTTCATAGTGGTGTGACGAATCCAACAAAGCCTTTGAAGGAATACATCCCACATTGAGGCAAGTACCACCCAAAGTACCGTATTTTTCAATTATTGCCGTTTTCATTCCGAGTTGAGCGCAACGAATAGCCGCGACGTATCCACCAGGTCCAGAGCCGATTACGGCCACATCATATTGAGTCATAGAAAATAAATTTCCAACAAAATTAGTACTAATTTTTGGTTTAACCGGCGTTCAAAGACTGATAGCCGTCGTGTGCTTGACTTCACCAATGATAAAAGAGCTTTGGGTACTCCCGATATGCTTGATGACCGTAAGTTTCGAGACCATAAACTCTCGATATTCCTGCATATTTCCAACATATATTTTGAGAATATAATCGTAATCACCGCTAATGTGATAGCACTCGACAACTTCTTCCAACTTGAGCACTTCTCTTTCGAATTGGGTCAAAAACTCTTTTGAATGCTGTATCAATTTCACATGGCACAGCACTACAAAGGCCTTGCCTATTTTTTGCTTATCGACCAAAGCGGCATAAGTGGTGATTACCCCTGTTTTTTCCAATCGTTTTATGCGCTCGTAGATAGCGGTGACGGAAAGACCGAGAACATTGGCGTATTCCTTGGTCGTTTTCTTGCTATCGGCCTGTAACATCATTAACAATCGCTTGTCTACCTCATCAAGTCTGGTCATGATTTTATTTCTATTTTGGCTTTAGTTGAAGTTTAAAGATAGTGTTTAATTCTATTTACACATATAAATATAGATTTATTTTCTGCCATAATACTATTATATTGATAATTAATCATTTGAGCGGTACTTTTATTTTCCAAAAAAATTCCAAACCATGAAATATAAAGCGTCAGATCAATTGCAGGACCTCCAATATTTTGGTGAATACGGTGGGGTGAATCCATCGATTTCAGATTCTTCCACCTACACGTTTTTATCCGCTAAGACCATGTTCGATACTTTTGAGGGCAATACCGAAGGTTGTTATTTATATAGCAGGCACTCCTCACCCTCCAATCTCTATCTTGGTGAGGCTTTGGCCGCTATGGAAGGCACCGAAACGGCCAATGTTACGGCAAGTGGCATGGGAGCTATTACCGCCGTCATCATGCAATTGTGCGATACCGGTGACCACATAATAAGCAGCCGTACCATATATGGTGGCACTTATGCCTTCATGAAGAACTTCCTGGTCAAATTTGGCATTAAGGTGTCCTTCGTAGATATCACGAATATTGATGCGGTCGAAGAAGCGATAACCCCAAAAACCAAACTGGTCTATTGCGAAAGCGTAAGCAACCCGTTATTGGAAATCGCCGACCTTAGGGCGCTTTCAAAATTGACCAAAAAACATAATTTGCCATTGGCCGTCGATAATACCTTTTCACCCCTAACGATCGGCCCGGTAAAATTAGGTGCGGATATCGTCATTCACAGCCTTACCAAATTCATCAACGGTACCAGTGATTGTGTAGCAGGTGCGGTATGTGGTACCAAAGAATTCTGTTTGGGCCTAAAAGATGTAAACAATGGTGCGGGAATGTTATTGGGAAGCACCTTGGACAGTCTGCGTGCGGCTTCCATCCTAAAAAATATGCGCACTTTGCATATCAGGATGAAAAAGCATAGTGAAAATGCCATGTATCTTGCACAAAATTTTGAAAAAGACGGTTTGCGCGTTGTTTATCCGGGTTTAAAATCGCACCCCGGTCACGAGACTATTAAAAATCAAATGAACCACGAATATGGGTTCGGAGGTCTGATGACGGTGGATGTCGGCTCCCTTGAAAAAGCCAATGCCTTGATGGAAATGATTCAAGACCAAAAACTGGGTTATCTGGCCGTAAGCCTCGGGTTTTACAAAACGTTGTTCAGTGCCCCGGGCACCTCGACCTCATCGGAAATTCCCTTGGAAGAGCAAAAAACAATGGGGCTCAGCGACGGACTCATTCGTTTTTCGATCGGTCTTGACAATGATATTCAGCGAACCTACGAAATGATGACGGCATGTATGAAAAAGTTGGGCATTCTATCGATGGATACCATAAGACACTGATCGTCAACGGCTTTTATGAATTTGCACAACCGTTGCCAAAATCGTAATATTACGGGGTAACCAAACGATACCATGAAAGACCGCGAATCCAAAAAATTCCGTCAAGACGAGCACATTGTAGAGAACCGCGAACTGAACATTTGGGAAGCTTTGATCCCTGTTTTTGCACTGGTCGGCATGTTGGCCTACAATGTGTATGTATTTGGCGACGATGCCATCAGCGGCTCAAATCAATTCATTCTGCTTTTGGGCGGGGCCGTGGCCGCGATAGTCGGTTTTTTCAACAAAGTTTCCTATAAACAGATGTTGGCCGAAGTGGCCGAAAATGTAAAATCGACTACTGGCGCCTTGCTTATTTTATTAATGGTCGGCGCCTTGGCGGGAACTTGGTTGGTCAGCGGTATCATTCCCGCAATGATTTATTATGGACTTCAGATCTTGAATCCCACGATATTTCTTGCGGCCTGCGTTGTTATATGTGCAATCATTTCGGTCGCTACCGGTAGCAGCTGGACAACTGCAGCTACCGTGGGTATTGCTCTGATAGGAATTGGCGATGCTTTGGGCATATCATTGGGAATGACCGCCGGTGCGGTGCTTTCCGGAGCGTATTTTGGGGATAAGATGTCCCCGCTAAGCGATACCACGAATTTGGCCCCCGCCATGGCGGGCGGCGAATTGTTCGACCACATCAAATACATGACTTTGACCACCATACCGACCATTGTGGTAACACTGGTAGTGTTTATCATAATGGGATTTGCTATCGACACATCCGGTTCCGCCGATACGGCTGCGATATTGGCCTCCATAGATGCCACTTTCAACATCAACGGGTGGTTGTTCTTGGTACCGATCGTCGTGATTTTTTTGATTGTCAAGAAAACACCACCTTTGGCCGCTTTGCTAATAGGCACTTTGTTAGGTGCGGTTTTCGCCTTGTTATTCCAACCCGGAATCGTTGCCGGAATCACCGGTGTATCGGAGTTGACTTTCGAATCGGGTTATAAAGGTATTCTCAAGGCCATCACGACAAAAACATCGATTCCCACGGACAATGAAGCTTTGAACGATTTATTCTCTGCAAAGGGCATGGAAGGCATGTTGGGTACCATTTGGTTGATTGTATGTGCCATGGTATTCGGCGGGGTCATGGATGGCATTGGGGCACTTTCGCGTATTACGAAAGCTTTGCTGGCCATGGCCAAAACGACTTTCGGACTTTTTGCCAGCACGGTAGGAAGCTGCCTTGCCCTGAACGTTACGGCATCCGATCAGTATCTGGCTATCGTTGTTCCAGGAAAAATGTTTTCCAAAGCATATAAAGACAGAGGTTTAGCACCTGAGAATTTAAGCCGTACTTTAGAGGATTCAGGAACCGTAACCTCGGTCCTGATTCCATGGAATACATGTGGTGCCTATCATAGTGGCGTACTCGGTGTCGGCGTAGGCGAGTATTTCCTTTATGCCATCTTCAACTGGTTGAGTCCGATGATGACCTTGCTCTTTGCCGCCTTACAGATCAAGATCAAAAAATTGATACCCGCCGAATAGTTCAAAAATCCGCCTTCTTATTTTCTTGCCCAATGTTTTACATTTTAGGGTAATATTTCTAATTTCACGCCAAATTTAAAATACTCAATATGGCAACCGTAACGCTAAAAGGAAATGCAATCCATACATTAGGTGATTTACCTGCTGTTGGTAGCAAGGCTCCCGAATTTCAATTGACCAAAAATGACCTATCCCCTATCTCGTTATCCGATTACAAGGGCCAAAAGATAGTTTTGAATATTTTCCCGAGCGTCGATACCGGCACCTGTGCCCAATCGGTACGTGAATTCAACAAAGAGGCTGCAAGTTTGAGCAATACGGCAGTACTATGTATTTCGAAGGACCTTCCCTTTGCACAAGCACGATTTTGTGGAGCCGAGGGAATAGATAAAGTGGAAATGCTTTCCGATTTCAAAGACGGCGGTTTTGGCGAAGCGTATCAAGTGACGTTTACCGATGGGCCTTTAGAATCGCTTCTTTCCAGGAGCATAGTCGTTTTGAATGAAAACGGCGATGTCGTCTATACCGAACAAGTTCCCGAAACGGTCGATGAACCCGACTATTCTTCTGCACTTGAAGCGTTAAGGAATGCCTAAGGAATCTTTCCTCGTAAACCGACTCAAAGCGGTCCGATATGCCGTGCGCGGAGCATTATTACTGATTCGTACCGAAGCAAGCATAAAGGTACAGGTGGTACTTGCATTAATCGTGACCGCCCTTGGCTTCTACTTTGAAATATCGAATACGGAATGGATTCTACAGATTTTGGCAATTGCATTGGTTCTTGGCGTCGAAGGGCTGAATACGGCCGTTGAAAAATTGGCTGATTTCTGTCAACCTGAGTTCGATGAGCGTATCGGATTCTTAAAAGATATATCGGCGGGTGCCGTCATGCTCGTATCCGTAGCGGCGGCAGTGGTCGGTTTGATCATATATATCCCGAAGATTTTTTAAGCGTGGTAAAACTCCGATAGTTTAGGTATTATTTTGAAATATATCATGGATATTGTCCGTTCTATTTTTGAGAGCCAGATGAAGTTTTTAAGCATTGTAATATTTCGGTTCAATTCAGATAGCTATCGGGATAATGGAGTAACACATTAAAAGTGTCAATAAGAAAATAATTCATGATTTTTCAAAATAGTCTCTCAGACAGTAAATTTGTATTTTTACCCCCAGAATCAACGATTTAATGGCAAAGAAGGGAAGAAAGTCAAAGCCGAAAACTACCAGGAAAGGCAGCACTTTTAGATTATCCAAACAAAATAAAATCATACTGGGAAGCCTTTTGATGCTCTTCAGTATCGCTCTGTTTTTTTCCTTTATCTCATTCTATTTCACCTGGCAGGACGATCAGAGTTTGTTGACCGAATTCGCCGACCGCAACAAGGAAGCCGAAAATCTTTTGAACAAGTTCGGGGCCAATGTAAGTCACTTTTTCATGTACAGGGGCTTTGGTCTTGCTTCCCTTATATTTCCGTTTCTTTTGTTCGTTACCGGATTGTACATGTTCATGAGCCTTGCCACTAAAGGACTTTTTAAAAAATGGATTTGGGGATTGATCTTTGTCATCTGGATATCCATCGCACTTGGATTCTTTGCCATCGAAAGACCTTTGCTCGGTGGGCTCGTCGGCTATGAGATGAATGACTTTTTGCAGGATTATACAGGCAAAATAGGTGTGTTTCTGTTATTGCTTTTCGGTCTTATATTTATTCTGGTACGCCTGTTCAAATTCACACCCGATGGTGCCGCAAAGTACTTCCAAAAGAAATCGGATGCTATCGCCTCTGAATTCAAAAAAAACAAGAACGACGAAAATTCGACCGAGGTCCAGTTAAGCCCCGAGGATGAAACTCCCGTAATCATCGACACCTATACCCACAAGGAAGATATTCCTCCGTTAAAAAAAGAAACAGGCAATACCGATCTCGAAATTTCCAAACCGGCCGAAAAGGAAATTGAGGATGATCTGTCGATGCAGGTCGAGAAAATTGTCGAGGAAAAAGAAGTGAAGGACAATATTGCTAATAAGCTTGTAGAGGATTTCGGCGAGTTCGACCCGACGCTTGAGCTTGGCAATTATAAGTTTCCGACTATCGAGCTGCTGGACCAACATGGTGTTTCCGGTGGGATAACCATCAACCAGGAAGAACTTGAAGAAAACAAGAACAGAATTGTCGAAACCTTACGAAACTACAAAATCGGCATCGCCCAGATCAAGGCAACGATCGGGCCTACGGTAACCCTATACGAAATCGTGCCCGAGGCGGGGGTGCGCATTTCAAGGATCAAGAACCTTGAGGATGATATCGCCTTATCTTTGGCGGCGTTGGGTATACGAATCATCGCGCCGATTCCCGGTAAGGGGACCATCGGTATCGAAGTACCCAACAAAAATGCGACCATCGTTTCCATGCGTTCGGTCATCGCCTCCACCAAGTTTCAAAAGGCAGAGATGCAGCTTCCGATCGCATTCGGAAAAACGATCAGCAACGAAACCTTTGTTGTCGATCTTGCGAAAATGCCGCACCTTCTTATGGCCGGGGCGACCGGGCAGGGTAAATCCGTAGGGCTCAATGCCGTGCTGACTTCCCTTCTTTACAAAAAACATCCGGCCGAGGTAAAATTCATCCTTGTTGATCCAAAAAAGGTCGAATTGACACTTTACAACAAGATAGAACGTCACTTTTTGGCAAAACTTCCCGATGTAGAAGACGCCATAATTACCGATAATACAAAGGTCATACACACCTTGAATTCCCTTTGTATTGAAATGGACAATCGATACGAACTGTTGAAATTGGCCATGGTAAGGAACATTAAAGAGTACAACACCAAGTTCAAGGCGCGTAAGCTGAATCCAAACGATGGGCACAAATTCCTTCCATATATCATTTTGGTCATCGACGAGTTTGCCGATCTGATTATGACGGCGGGCAAGGAAGTAGAAACCCCCATAGCACGTTTGGCACAACTGGCCCGGGCCATAGGTATTCACCTGATAATCGCAACGCAGCGACCGTCGGTAAACGTTATTACCGGTATCATCAAAGCCAATTTCCCTGCGAGAATCGCATTTCGGGTAACTTCAAAGATAGATTCAAGAACGATCTTGGATACCCAGGGGGCCGATCAGCTGATAGGTAGGGGCGATATGTTGTTTACCCAAGGTAACGACGTTACGCGTTTGCAATGTGCCTTTGTAGACACTCCCGAGGTCGCTAAAATTACCGAATACATTGGAGCACAAAGAGCATATCCGGAAGCGTATGAGTTACCCGAGTATGTCGGTGAGGATTCTGGCACAAGTATTGATTATAACATCTCCGATAGGGATGCCATGTTCCGGGAAGCCGCCGAGGTCATCGTAACGGCCCAACAAGGTTCTGCCTCGCTGATCCAGCGCAAACTGAAATTGGGATATAACCGGGCAGGTCGTATCGTAGATCAGTTGGAAGCAGCGGGAATAGTAGGACCTTTTGAGGGCAGCAAGGCCAGACAGGTCTTGATACCCGATTTAGTTACATTGGAACAATTTTTGAACAACGAAACCCATAACGGGCAATAATATTGAAATCTGAATTCATGAAGAAAATAACGCTATTACTGACCGTCGCGATGACCATGAACTTCGCGATGGCCCAAAGTTCCGACAAAGCCAAAGCCTTGTTGGACGCCGTATACAACAAAGTAAAGAGCTATGACAATATTGTGGTCGATTTTAAATATGTGCTGAACAATACCGAGGCGGATATCAATCAAGAAACCCGTGGGGACGTAACCATGGAAGGTGACAAGTATTTGGGCAATTTTTTCGGTGCCCGACAGCTCTACGATGGACAAAAAGTATATACCATCGTACCTGAAAACGAAGAGGTGACCATTGAAGACAAATCCGATGATACCAACGCCATCACACCCTCGAAAATGCTTACTTTTTACAGGGAAGGCCACAACTATGAATGGGACATCTTGCAAAACGTCCAAGGTCGTAAGATACAGTATGTAAAGCTGACCCCCATCGATTCGAATTCAGAGGTCAAGTCCATTCTTTTGGGAATCGATGCCGAGACCAAACATATTTACAAATTGATAGAAACCGGGCAAAATGGCACCACTACGACGATAACTGTTAATTCTTTTAAAACGAACCAGCCTTTGTCGAAAACCTTATTTACTTTTGATGAAGGCAAGTACAAAGACCAAGGGTACTATATCATAAGAAATTAAACAAGTTCATTAACCGACATTCATTGAAACTCCTCGACCGGTATATCTTATCGCGATTTCTGTTCAATTTTTTTAGTGCCTTTATAATATTGATGTTCATCTTCATATTCCAGGCTATCTGGCTTTTCATGGATGATTTGGCCGGTAGAGGGCTTGATATGCTGGTAATCGGCAAGTTTTTCTTCTATAAAATGCCCGAACTCACCGAAAAGGTGCTTCCGCTTACCGTCATTCTATCATCGATTCTGACCTTCGGCACCTTTGCCGAAAACTATGAATTCGCAGCGATGAAAGCCTCCGGAATATCCTTGAGAAGGGCAATGCTGAGCGTTATCGTATTTGTCGTATTACTGGGCGGCGTTACCTTTTATTTTGCGAATAGTGTTATTCCCGTATCGGAACAGAAAATCTTCAATATGCGGCGGAATATTGCCCAGCTCAAACCTGCGGCCGCTATTGAAGAAGGTGTTTTTAGCGATTTTGAGGGCATGAGTATCAAAGTCGATGAAAAATATGGTGAAAAAGACCGTTTTTTGAGAAATGTAACGATACATCAAAAAACCACGCTCAAAGTAAATAATACGGTCATCAAGGCAAAAGCAGGCGAATTGGTAAGTAGCGAGGATTCGGAAGTAATCCAATTGATCTTGAGGGATGGAAATTACTACGAGGATATAGAGACCAAACGGAACAAAGACAGACTTAAAAGTCCGTTTGCCAAAGCGAATTTTGAAATCTATAGGATGAATATCGAAATTCCCGAGATGGATCTCGACCTTGAAGAAGACCGTAACATCAGTACCGATAAGATGAAGAACGTTTCGCGATTGAACAAGGACATCGATTCTCTAAAAAATGACAATCTTAGGGTCGTGGGCGCTTTTTCAAAGAACATCAACAACCGTATAGGTGCTTTCGTTCCGATCGTTGAGGTCGATACTTTTATGGCGAGAAAGCAAAAGGAAATGATGCGCGATAGTTCTGCTTTGGATTCTATTGGTACAAAGGCCAAGGGAATGAAGGATTCCCTGGCGACAATTGACGATATTCTGGATTTTTTCAAAGATTGGCAGCGCATACAACTTATGACTTCGGCCAAGAACTCCGCCACGAACATTTTGACCTCGGTAAAGGCCAAAAAAGATGAAATCGACCGGCGCTATAAGATTTACAATCTCCATATCTATTCTCTACATGCCAAATTTGCATTGGCGTTATCATGCGTCATACTGTTTTTTGTCGGGGCTCCTTTGGGGGCCATAATTCGAAAAGGCGGCATCGGGCTCCCGATGGTAATCGCCATTATTTTGTTCTTGGTCTACTATTTCGTCGGCGTTTTTGCCAAAAACTATGCGATGGAGAACAACATTCACCCTATATTTGGGGCATGGCTCCCTACATTGATCATGCTGCCTTTGGGCATAATATTGACGAAGCGGGCCACCGCCGATAAAGGATTGATGAGTATTGGAAATGCCCTTGATCGCTTCAAGGATTTTTTCAGAAAGAAAGATAAAATGCCCGCATGATGATTGTGAATATGGAAAAGGAAATCGAATTGAACACCATTGAAGAAGCCATTGAAGACGTGCGCCAGGGCAAGGTCATTATTGTCGTTGACGATGAAAATCGTGAGAACGAAGGCGATTTTTTGGCTGCCGCCGAATTGGCGACCCCCGAAACGGTAAATTTTATGGCAATGCACGGTCGCGGACTTATCTGCACGCCCTTGACCGAAGGCAGGTGCCGTGATCTAGGCCTGCACATGATGGTCAATCACAATACGGATCCCTTGGAGACCGCTTTCACGGTTTCCGTTGATTTAAGGGGAAATGGGGTGACAACAGGAATTTCCGCTTCCGATCGGGCCAAAACCGTATGTGCCCTGACAAATCCTGAAACCAAACCGCACGATTTAGTGCGTCCTGGCCATATTTTCCCTTTGATCGCCAAAGAAGGAGGTGTGCTAAGAAGAACAGGGCATACTGAAGCTGCAATCGATTTTGCACGGCTGGCCGGATTGCAGCCCGCCGGAATTATCGTAGAAATCATGAACGAAGATGGAAGTATGGCGCGTTTGCCCGAATTGATCGAGGTTGCCAAAAAGTTTGATCTGAAAATCGTTTCTATTGAAGATTTGGTGGCCTATCGTATGGAACATGACAGCCTTATCGAAAAAAAGGAAGATTTTCAGATCAACACTAGATTCGGGGAATACAGACTCAGAGCCTATAAACAGACTACCAACAATCACGTTCATATCGCACTTACCAAAGGAAGTTGGAAAAAAGACGAAAAGGTCTTGACACGTATCAACTCGACTTTGGTCAACAATGATATTTTGGGAACATTGACCAATAACCCCAATCAAAAGTTGGAAGATATGTTCACGGCCATAAATTCAGAGGGCAAGGGAGCCATAGTTTTCATCAACCAAGATTCAGAATCGTTGAACCTCTTATCGCGACTGAACGAGCTTAAAGAGCTTCAGAAAAAAGGAATCAACAAAGCCCCAAAAATCGATATGGACGCGAAGGATTTTGGAATCGGGGCACAAATTCTTCACGACCTCGACATCAGCAAATTGAGATTGCTAAGCAATAGCGTTCAAACAAAAAGAGTCGGCATTGTTGGTTATGGCCTTGAGATTGTCGAATACGTTGCGTATTAACCAAAAGTTGAAACAATCTCGCTTATCGTTTTTTTCATTTTAGTGGCTCTTTGGGCGACTTCTTCCTGTGTCCAAGATAATTTGATCAGACAGGAAATATTCCGACCGACCCAATGATCGGATGCTGAAAAATTGGTGGTCGAAAAATCTTGAAGTCCTGCCAAAACTTCTTTTGAAAGTCTTCCCAACGACTTGCGCTCGGTCAAATGCTCCCATTTTCTATAATAGTGCCAGTTGTTGTCAAACCAATAAAAACAACCATCGATTCCCGCGCTGGTCAATTCCTTATGCACTTTTTTGGTCAATGCCTCGGTGGGCAGAAAGAAACTTAAAAACGAATAGTTTTCCTCACCGCCTTCGGGTACTTTTCTAAAAGTTATTTCCGGAACAGTTTCGAGCGCTTCCCTTAAAATAGAATAATTTTTCTTTTGTATGGCCAAAAACTCACCCAAGCGGGCCAATTGTGCCAAACCAACAGCGGCATTCAATTCTGAAATACGGTAATTGTATCCTAAAAAAGGATGGCCTTCAGTTCCCCTATCCTTACCGATATGGTCATGTCCGTGGTCGGAGTAATGATCCGCATTTTTATGAAAGACGGCATTGTTGGTGATGATAGCCCCACCTTCGCCGCAAGTAATCGTTTTTACATAATCGAAAGAAAAGCATCCCAAGTCCCCGTAACTTCCCAAGGGTTTTCCGTCATAGGTGCCTCCGATGGCCTGACAGGCATCTTCCAACAACAACAACCCGTGTGTATCACAGATGGCTTTCAAGGCTCCCAAATCGGCCATTGAACCGCACATGTGTACGGGCATCACAACCTTCGTTTTTTCGGTAATTGCGTTTTTGACCGCTTGCGGGTTCAACGTCAAGGTATCGTCGATATCGACCAAGATCGGAACGGCCCCAATCGCCAAAATAGCCTCGAAACTGGCCACAAAGGTGAATGTTGGCATAATGACCTCGTCCCCCGCCCCTACTCCCGCGCTGACCAATGCAACGGTCAAAGCCGCAGTTCCACTACTGACCACCTGTGCATGCTTCGCACGCATTCTTGCGGCCAATGCATTTTCAAGCTCGAGCGTCTTCCAACGGCCTTGACGGATTCCATCAAAGCCATAGCGCATGAGGGCGCCCGTTTCAAGCACCTCGTTTACCTGTTCTCTTTCCTTATTTCCAAAAAGTTCGAATCCCGGCATCGGCTCTTTTGTAAATTGTTTGATTAACGAATATCGATTATACTATCCTCTATATTTCTACGGACTTTTTTAAAGGTCGAAAACATATCGTCTACCGCGCGATAGCCCACGGGCATTACCAAAACGGAGCGAAGTCCCTTTTCCTCCAATTTTAAAAGTTGATCATAACCCTCAGGGGAAAAACCTTCCATCGGGCAAGAATCGATTTCTTCCAATGCGCAGACCGTCAACAGGTTGCCCATTGCCAAATAGGCCTGGTTTTTAGACCATTCCCGAATCTCCGAAACATCCTTTTTTGAAAAACTCGACACCATGCTTTCCTTAAAAGGCTCCAATATCGCATCGCTCGTGCCCCGCACACTTTTCACTTTTTCAAAATAGTTGGCGATGTATTCTGGATCGATCTTGTTTTCGATGCACAAAACGAGAACATGTGACGCCTGTGCCACCTGTTGCTGCCCCATTGAATGGGGAACCAAATCGGATTGCAATCTTTTATTCCCGACAACGACCATTTTGATAGGCTGAAGACCGTAGGAAGTTGCCGTAAGATTAAATGCTTCCTTTAACCGCTCAACCTTTTCTTCCGTCAATATTCTATCAGAATCGAATTTTTTTACGGCATAGCGCCATTTCATCTGCTCCAGTACATCCATTTCTCAGTATTGTTATACGGATTTCCGCCTTCGCGGAAACAACCTAAATATTGAATCTAATTGAAAAACCACAGTTTAATTGCCATTGCAACGACCATGACCACCAGAAATGTCTTGATAAAGCCATCTCCCCTATCCACCGACACCCTACTGGCCACCCATGCACCACTACCATTACCAATTGCAAGAATAAGCCCCACTTGCCAAATGACCTTATCATTTAAAACAAATACGATCAACGCAGCCAAGGAGTATATGAGTACTACCATTACTTTTGTCGCATTTGCCCGCACCAAGGTCATCCGGTTCACGTAGTGCAAAAATAGTATAATTATGAACCCAAGTCCTGCATTGATGAATCCTCCGTAGATGCCAA
The DNA here is from genome assembly GCA_030428705.1 of Bacteroidia bacterium. GTDB lineage: Bacteria > Bacteroidota > Bacteroidia > Flavobacteriales > Flavobacteriaceae > Meishania. Next base: position 585,063 of record JAUIDI010000001.1, on the reverse strand, counting down.
AAAAGAAGAATGCAACAACTCCGATCCACAAATGCTTGCCCATAATCCGTTCATGGAGGTCCTCAAGTTTGAGCTTAGGTTTGAAAAGAATGATCAGAACGACGATTATCATAATAATGGCGAGAATTCGATTAAAGGTCTCACCCTTGATATCGACCGCGATATAAGCGCCCAAGATTGCACCGAACAATGCAGAAATACCCAAATAGATATCAAAAGGGAAGGTGGTCACGCCCTTACTCTTAAAACCGGCAACTCCCATAATATTTTGGATTACTACGGCCACTCTATTGGTGCCATTTGCAACACTGGGCGGTAATCCCAAAAAAATAAGCACTGGAAGGGAAATCAAAGAACCCCCTCCGGCAACGGTATTGATAAAACCCACTACGAAACCCACGACGACCAGCAGTGCATAATGGTACCATTCTTCCATTGAACAAAAATAAGGGCTTGCAGGTGATAAACTAAACGATATCGAAAAAATAAAATTAGAGTTCTTTTAATGAATTGAAAAAGGTTGCTATATTTGCAACCGCTTAGGAGGAATCACGTAGCACGTGATAAATGGCAAATCACGTAGCACGTGATAAATGGCAAATCACGTAAAACGTGATGAAGTGGTTTAGGACGTTTTACGTCCTCGAATGCAGCAACAGATGAAAATGTTTTTTGTCTATGCGATTTGAAGCGATTTTGGAGGAATGGCAGAGTGGTCGAATGCGGCAGTCTTGAAAACTGTTGAGGGTCACACCTCCGGGGGTTCGAATCCCTCTTCCTCCGCAATCAAGCGCGACTTTGGTTCAGCTTGAAAAGATAAATCCCGTCAAGTTTACTTGAACGGGATTTTGTTTTTTAAGATGTGAATTCCAAGGGAATTCAAAATTGCATTTGCACAATACGGTATTTAGGGATGCACGGAGTGAACCCCTCTTTCTCGGCAATCAAGTGCATGGCTTGAAAAGTATATTCCACAGAATTTTCTTTTGAAGGGTATTGGCATTTGTTAATAACCATAAAACGCGGATATGCAGTATATCTCAGAATCTTGATTGTTGAAAGATATTTTTTAAAAAGTAGATCGTCAATCTATATATTCGCTGCTCAAAGCATGAAAAATAGTACAATGCGTGCCATATTAAAGATAATTTGATCAATGTCAAAACCCCTTATTTAAACTAGGAGGTGGGTAGGTAATCAAGGATTATCAAATAGTGGAATACTAATGGACAAGGCAACGATTAACATTTTATATAAATTCTAATAAAACATTATAACTCGCTATGAAATTTAGCCAAACATATCTAATAGCCATTAACTGTCTATTGCTAATATGCTGTTCCAAAGATGATTCATCCATTAAGGAAACTGATTCACAGAAAAGTCCTTTAGAGGAAAATCCTATCGAAGAAGAGTCTTCGAGTGAAGTAGAAAAAGAAATCTATTTTACATTTCAGAGTTTTCGAAGGGGCTGGGATGAATGGATTATATTGCATGATGGTAATGGAGTACTTATTGACTACAAGCTAGTAGGTAATGCTGAAGAGGTAGTATTCAAAACCAACCCTGATCAAATTCCAGAAAGTATAATAGCCACCCGTCTACAGGTAAATACATATAATGAAGTCTCTTACCACTCATTCACTACCTTCACGGATTTAATACCTGGTAGTACGTGGAAGCGGCCCGATACAATGGGGCCAGATCCGTATACAACAAATGGGACATTCGATTTCATCGTTGATAATGTTTTGGGAGGTGTAAGATCTTATAATAGATCTACTTCATATGGGATTTATAACCCTGAAGAAACGATTTTTCCTGGCACGGCGGGAGACCTAAGTTTCCAATTATTAGGAAATCCAGTTATCGACAATGAAAATTATATATTTTCACTTTATAACGGACTTGGCGAGAATAAATATATCATAGTCGAAAATCCATTGGACAAAGAAGTGTTTCGGTTTGATTTTTCTGAACTCCAAGACTATGATAACTACTTAGAGATTGATCTCCCAGAAACTACTACATCCGCCTATATGTCAACTTTCGCCTTTCCCGAGAATGAACCCAACTATAGTGTTGCAATTTATCAAGTTAGCGGCTTCATAGGTCTGGGTATGGATTCGGTTAAGGTCGGATACCTTGATCAGTTTTCAAACTATGGCACCTATGTAAGCATTAATATGGAGAATTATTCATATGCTTTTTCTCAAACTGGTGACCGGGTAGAAAATGTCACAATCTTACCCGAACCTATTTTCTCATTGGAAGATTCCAGTGTATTCAATTTACGATTTGCTTCTGATCGTTCTTATATTCGCAAGAAGGTCAACTGGAAATATCCAACTGATGGCTCATCCCCTACAATGCGGTGGGTTGTATTTTCTTCGGGGGGCGAGGGTCATCTCGTTGGAGACCTTCCTTCGGAAATCGTAGAAAAATATCCGGAACTTAAATTGGAAAACCTTGAATTAGAATATATGGAACTATATACACGTGGTCAATCACAACAACAATACTTTGAACTTCAAGACATCCATAAACAACCCAATGAATCGATTAAGGAATTTTTGCTGTTCAGGAACTTTTGAGTGTAATCGAGAAATATGGAGTTTATAGCCAAGTTTATCTTAAAAATCGAGTTCAAAACAATAGTCTGATTAAAAAAGTATACCGATAATTTTGAATATTTGATTTATAATCATTTATAAAATCTAGTTTTGCCCCTCTTCTTCTGGTTTGATGAAGTATCCCTTTAACTTTTATCGGTTATCCCCTAAAATCTTTACCAGAAATAAAAGGCTGGTGATAATACCGTTGGCCAGTAGCTTTGTACAGTGCATTCGCCAGGGCCGCAAATATTGGGGGAAATGACGGTTCGCCCAATCCCGTGGGATCTATACCGTTATCAACAAAGTGCACTTCGATTTCCTTTGGGGCCTCGTTCATTCGAATCATTCGGTAACTATCAAAATTGTTTTTATCGGGTACTCCATTCGTGAAAGTTAGTTCCCCGTACATGGCATTCCCGATGCCATCAACGATACCTCCCTCTACAAGGTTTGTTGCCGCGTCGGGATTTATGACGATCCCGCAATCTATGGCACAGGTTACCTTTTGTACGACGGGTTTACCATTTTCGATAACCAGATCCAATACTTGCGCAGCATAGGAATTGTGACAAAAATATGCGGAAGCCCCTCTACTCACATTAGTTGAAGTATTGCTCCAATCACATTTGTCCCTAACCATTTTCAAAACCCCGGCATAGCGCTCCGCGTCATAGTCATTATTTTCCCCAACGGGGTTCTTGATTGCCTTATCCAAAAGTTCCAATCGAAATTCGATCGGATCTTTCCCGGCGGCCTCGGCTACCTCATCCAAAAAGGATTGTTCGGCACTGGCCATAAAATTGGAACTCGGGGCCCTAAAGGATCCCACGGTAATATTGGAGTCGATAGTCCAATCTTCCGCCAAATAATTGTCCACCGCCCCGGCAGGAAAACGGTTTTCATGCAACGGACTTTGGGGAATGCCCCCGGCATTCACATGAAAGGCGACCAACTTATTGTCTTTATCCAGGCCTGCCCTAAATTTCGCATGATACGCCGGACGATAGATTCCGTCGGTCATATCATCCTCACGGGTGTAGAGCAGTTGTACGGGTGCATTCATTCGCTGGCTTATGAGTGCGGCCTCCACCATCCAATGGGCATAGGAACGTCGACCGTATCCCCCGCCCAAACGGGTCATTTTGACATCAATGTTTTCTACAGGTATCCCGAGACGGGCAGAAAGGGTCTGTTCGGTAAGCTCCGGTTTTTGCAGGGGTCCGATAAGTTCTGCCTTTTCTTCGGTCACATCGGCAAAAAAGTTCATGGGCTCCATACAATTGTGCGCCAAAAAGGGAGCCGTATACGATGCTTCTATAATTTTAACCGCCTTTTTGAAAGCTACTTCGGGATTTCCATCTTTTCTTTTGACGATCCCGCCTTTTTTTATCATGGCTTCCATTTCAGCAGAATGATCGGTGGAGCTTTCCAATCCCGATGGTGTATGTTCTTCCCATTTCCGTCCAAAACGGTCACGGGTGTCCGTACTGCTTGCAATAGGTTCGCATTCTATTTTCAAGACCTTTTTCGCATTCATGACTTCCCAAGTGGAGTCTCCAACGATAACCGCAACCTCGTTGAAGGTCCTTGTATCAAAAAAGGCTTTTTCGTAACCATCATTGAAAACCTTTATCGGAAAAATATCCTTGATGCCGGGCATCTTTCTAGCTTCCGCATCGTCGATGGATTTTAATTTCAACCCGAACGCCGGTGGGTGCACGATCATGGCAATGAGCATACCCTCACGTTGAGTATCAACCCCAAAAAGGGGCTGTCCGGTCACTATTTTCTGGCCATCCACATTCTTTTGTGAAGTACCTATAAGTTTAAAATCCTTGATATCCTTAAGTAGAACTTCTTCGGGAACTTCAAGTTTTGCGGCCGCCGAGGCCATTTCTCCATATCCGGCAGCATTTCCCGAAGCCTCGTGGCTCAACGTACCATTCGACGTTTCGATTTCATCAATAAGAACTTGCCAAGCTTCGGCCGCCGCCATTTTAAGCATGTGCCGTGCCGTCGCCCCCGCCATCCGTAGTCCCGGCCACCCTCTTCGAATGGCCTGACTTCCACCAATGAACTGAAAACTGAAAGCATCGGTATCCAACGGGGCCTGTTCCACGATTACATCCTTCCAATCAACTCCGAGTTCATCCGCAATGATCATGGGCATGGAAGTCTTAACGTTCTGTCCGCCTTCGGGATTGGGCGACATGATGGTAACCTGACCGTTATCGGCAATTTTCAGATAGCCATTGATCTTGGACCATTCTTTGGGCAAGTGTTTTTCTTTCTCGGTAGTCAGTTTACATGATGCCAGCCAATTGAAGCCCAGCACAAGCCCTCCCCCGGCCATGGCCGAACTTTTGATAAAAAACCGTCGATTGATCTTTACTATTTCCTTCTGCACCGTTTTTGCGATGGATTATTTTAATTAAATACTATCTATCCTATAATCTGTGGTTTGTTCGAACCGAAGGGCTGGTGGTAATGCCGTTGGCCCGTCGCTTTGTACAAAGCGTTGGCATAAGCCCCGAAAATTGGAGGAAACGGAGGCTCCCCCATTCCGGTGGGAGCGATTTCGTTCTTGACAAAATGCACTTCGATGTTCTTTGGAGCTTCCCCCATTCGTATCATACGGTAATCATTAAAGTTCGATTTATCAGGCCTGCCCTCACTGAAGGTCATTTCCCCAAACATCGCATTGCCGATTCCATCTATAATGGCACCTTCGGCCATATTGGCAGCCGCATCGGGATTGACCACGATACCGCAATCTATGGCACAAGAAACATTTTCGACTTTCGGCGTACCATTTTCCATTTTTAGGTCCAATACATGGGCCACATAGGAATTATGACAGAAATAGGCCGAAACCCCGCGATTCAACCCTGAATCATTGATACCCCAATTCGATTTTTCCTTTACCAACTTCAACACTCCGGCATAGCGTTCGGCCTCATAATCATTGTTCTCGCCTACGGGAGCTTTTGTTGCGCGATCCAGTAATTCCAAACGGAATTCAATGGGGTCTTTCCCCATTTCAGATGCCAACTCATCGAGAAAGGATTGTTCCGCGCCCGCGATAAAATTCGATCGTGGTGCCCGGAACGCCCCAATTGTGATGTTCGAGGGAATCTCCCATGTTTCGGCCAGATAATTGTCGATGGCCCCTGCGGGGAAACGATTGGCGGCCAATGGATGTTCCGGAATTCCCCCGGCCTTTACATGAAAGGCCAAAAAATTGTTGTTTTCGTCCAGGGCGGCCCTGTAAGTTGCATAATAGGCAGGCCTATAGATTCCGAAGGTCATGTCATCTTCACGGGAATACATCAGTTGTACAGGCGCATTGACCTTTTTCGAGACCAAAGCTGCCTCAACAGCGTAATGGCAATAGGCCCTTCTACCGAATCCACCGCCCATACGCGTCATGTGAATATCGATTTTTTCAATAGGAAGTCCCAAACGGGTGGAAAGCGTGCCCTCAATAAACTCGGGAGCCTGTAACGGACCAGCAAGTTCGGCCTTATCATCGGTGACATGGGCAAAGAAGTTTATAGGCTCCATACAATTATGGGCAAGAAACGGACAGGAATAACTGCGTTCAATAATCTTTGCGGCTTTTTTAAAGGCAGCTTCGGGATTACCATCCTTACGGGCTACCCGACCCGGCTTGGCATCCATTTCTTGCATCTTGGCCATATGCGCACTGGACCTTTCCAATCCCGAAGGAACGGTAACGGTCTGGGCCCCGCCCCTACCCATCATAGGATAGGAATAGTCCTCAAAAGGTTCCCATTGGGCACGAATAGTCTTTTTGGCCTGCATCACCTCCCAATTGGAATCGCCGACAATGATGATGGGTTCTGTAAACGTTGTGGTATCAAATCCATTTCGCTCATAATCTTCTTCATGGGTCCGAATTTTGAAAACATCACGTATTCCAGGCATACTCTGTACACTCGCCATATCAAAGTCCTTCAATTTCATTCCGAACGCGGGAGGGAATACCGGCATGGCGTATAGCATTCCTTCCTTCATATAGTCCACACCGAAGAGTGGTTTTCCGGTCACGATTTCCTTTCCTTTTACGTTCTTTTTGGAGTGTCCAATAATCTTAAAATCGGACACCTCCTTGAGCTGCACTTCCTCGGGTACGGACAGCTGTGCGGCGGCGGCGGCAAATTCGCCGTAGCTTCCAGTTTTGTCCGAACCTGTATGTTTTAAGACTCCCGATTCTGTGTTAATTTCCGAAACGGGCACCTGCCAAGCCTGGGCAGCGGCCTCCTTCAACATTTGCCGTGCAGTTGCCCCGGCCAATCGAAGGCCTTCCCAACCCCTTCGAATACCTTGGCTCCCTCCGGTGAATTGTCGTCCGAAAAGTTCGGCGTTAAAGGGTGCCTGCTCTACAAGGACATTTTCCCAGGCAATATCAAGCTCTTCGGCCACAATCATCGGCATCGAGGTAATCACTCCTTGTCCAAATTCAGGGTTTGGCGATAAAATGGTAGCGATACCGTTATCCCCTATTTTTAGGTAGGCATTGATATCGAACCATTCCTTTGGCATTTCAATGGCCGCTATTTTGGCTGCTTGTTCAGGTTTGCAAGAATTCAGCCAACTGAACCCGAGTACCAGCCCCCCACTGGCCATTCCTGTATTTTTGATAAATGCCCTTCTGCCTATTTTTGTTTTAACAAGTGTCATCGTACGATGGTTTTATGTTGAAATGGATATTATGATTCCGAAGCCAGTTTAATGGCCTTTTTGATACGTGTATACGTACCGCAACGGCAAATGTTGCCGTTCATGGCACCTTCAATCTCTTCGTCGGTGGGCGAAGGATTGTTGTTCAACAGGGCCGTTGCCGTCATAATCTGGCCCGATTGGCAATAGCCGCACTGGGCGACATCGACCTCCAGCCATGCTTTTTGAACCGGATGGTCCCCATGTTCCGAGAGTCCTTCGATGGTGGTTATTTCCTGATTCCCCACTGCCGAAACCGGTAACATGCAAGATCGTGTGGCCACCCCGTTCAAATGAACGGTACATGAACCACATTGTGCTATGCCGCAACCGTATTTGGTGCCGACCAATTTCAGATGATTTCGCAATACCCATAAAATGGGAGTTTCCGCTGAAACCTCTACTTCCTGTTTTTTTCCGTTGATGTTAAGTGTATATTTTGCCATGATGTTGAATGTTCGCTTTAAATTATGGATTTATTTGGAATAAAGTCCGCAATTCATACCGGTATATTGTTAAAATTTATGTTCGTTATGATGGCCATTTATCAATGCCTCTCTTTTAGTTTGGAAAACTGTACACCAATGAAACATTCCATGTAAAATCCTTTTCGGGTAAAATTTCCGTATCGAGCGCCTTGTTCAAAATGGCCGAAAGTGACAGGGGAAACCCTTCTTTGACCAACGATATAAAACCAACGGCATAATAGCCTTGAAGGTCGTCCATACGCAAATAATATACCTGTGGGGAAAGGTTCACGTGCCAACCCTTCGATATGCCGAGCTTGGAAAAACTCGAATTGAGCACCAAAAAATGTGTCCTTTTAACACCTTCGTCGAAACCATGCCCGATAAGATAATACATGCCGACCCCGACCTTGTCGGAAACCTTATAGTTGGGCACCAGTTCGGCGGCCACATAGCGGCGTGACTCCAAAATATCCTCTTCCCTGCCGTCCCGGATTATATTGACCGTTCGGAAGTTGAGCGCAGGATGAGCTCCAACCCTAAGTGAAAATCGCTCCTTTTGAATGGCCTTGTACCTAAACCAAAACAAAAACGACCAAGGTTTCCCTTCAAGGGCAAAACGCATATCAGGCTCAAAGCTAAATTTGCCCGAAGTAAGCTTTAGGTCAAAAAGTACGGCAGGGTCTCCCAATGAAAAGGAGGGCACCAATGAGATACCGTTATGGGTCACACTGGCAGTACCCTTGAAATCCAGTTTGGGGCTTTCAGATTCCTGTGCCTGACAAAAGTTTGCAACGAAAAACAAAAGCGTTGATGAAAAAATATAAGCAATGCCGATTTTTTCCATGGTCAAATATTTTAGAACTCTTCAAAAATACTTCCCAAACCATCAACGGGCCGTACCCAGATTACGGAAGTTCATACCCATATTACAGATTTAGAGACTGCCGTTTGAAATACTGTAATTCAATACGTTATCTTTAAGTCGAAAATCAATTTGACATGGAGAATGTATATCATATCAAGACCGTAGCCGATTACTTTAGATGGAGAAGTTCCAAACCTTCCCATCCCTTGGTGGGTATTCTGGATTATGAAAGCACTGAGGCGTTTCCAGATTATTCCTATGACGGATTACAGTGGGATTGCTACGCCGTTTTCCTAAAGGATGCCAAGAATTGCAAGCTAAAATATGGTGGGGGCGAGTATGATTTTGACGAAGGCTCCATGGTCTTTATGGGGCCGGGACAGCAGGTAGGTCTTAGCTATGACCCTGATTACATACCCAAAGGATATGCCTTGATTTTTCATCCCGATCTGCTATTGGGAAGTGAGTTGGGACGCAAAATGAATACCTATAACTTCTTTTCCTATTCCGTAAAGGAAGCTTTGCATCTATCGGCAAGGGAACGCGAATTGATCTTGAGTGTATTGGACAAGATTCAATACGAATTGGAACAAAACTTGGACAAGCATAGTAAAAAACTAATTGTCAGCAACATAGAGTTACTATTGGATTACTGTTTGCGTTTTTACGATCGTCAGTTCCTTACAAGGGAGATTCCGCACCAAGGCTCATTGGAACGTTTTGAAACCTTGTTGGCCGATTATTTTACCTCGGGTAAGCCCCAAAAGTATGGGTTGCCATCCGTTGGCTATTTTGCCGATAAGCTCAACCTTTCCCCAAACTATTTTGGTGACTTGGTCAAAAAGGAAACTGGGTATTCGGCCCAAGAATATATTCAAAACCGATTGATCGATGTAGCCAAGGAAAAGGTGTTCGACCCCCAAAAATCGGTCAGTGAAATTGCCTACGAGCTTGGGTTTAAATATCCCCAACATTTTAGCAGGCTCTTTAAACAACGTGTGGGCCATTCACCCAATGAATTTCGGATGTTGAATTGAATTGATCAACACTTTATTGGATTTTATACTCGAATTCGACCAAACGTTTTTCGATACCAACAAAATTTTAACCCGCTAAGGGGCTCTAAAAATGCTACTTCTTTCAAAACTTTGTTAAGCCAAACCATTCGTGCGTGTTGTTAACACCATGATTTGTGCCGTTCACCCCCTTTAATTATCCGTTAACGTTAATAGGTGTTAAATAAAACCTAACTTCTTCACAAAAAAAGGGTTTTAGAATTAGTTTTGTTAGTCCAGAAAAGACAAACTACCACTCAAAATTTATGAAACTAAAATACATCATATATGCTCTTTTGGTAGTAGGGTTGGGAGGGTTGATAATGTACCGCATTAATGCCAATTCCAAGATCGGCCCAAAAAAAAGCTCAGGAGGACCGTCCAAGGCTGCTTCCGTAAAAGGTTTGGTGTTAAAACCACAAAAATTTGATGACAATATATCCCTGTCTGGTACTTTGGAGGCCAACGAACAAATAGATATCCGAAGTGAAGTTTCCGGGGTCGTTCAAAGCATCAACTTTAAAGAAGGCAGCAAGGTAGGTCAAGGCCAAATCTTGTTGACGGTCGATGATGTGGAATTGCAGGCACAACTGTCAAAGGCAAAAACGGCCCAAAAGTTGGCAGCGGAAAATGAAAGAAGGGCCAAACTACTATTGGACAAACAGGCAATCAGTCAAGAAGAATATGACATTGCCAGCGCTGATTTTCAATCGGCCAGTGCCGAAGCCTCATTGATTGCGGCCCAATTATCAAAAACCATTATTAGGGCACCATTTTCGGGAACCATCGGATTAAGATCCATTTCAAAAGGCACTTATGTAACTCCGACGACACCGATAGCCAAATTGGTGAATACCACCAAGTTGAAAATCACTTTTTCAATACCTGAAAAATATGCCTCGGAAATCAAGGTCGGTTCCAATTTTGGCTTTACCACATCGAACTCGTCAAAAAACTATACTGCAACTATATACGCCATAGAACCGGAGGTCGAAATAGCCACAAGGACCTTGAAAATGAGGGCTATAGCCGATAATTCAGAAGGCAATCTTTATCCCGGGGCTTATGCAAATGTTGTGTTGCCACTTGCTACGATCAACGATGCCTTGCTTGTACCTTCCGAAGCGTTGATCCCTGTTCAGAACGGTAAGAAGATTTTTGTATCGGAAAATGGCAAGGCCAAGGAAATCGATGTAGAGATCGGTGCGCGTACCGGGTCCGCCGTAAGGATATTATCCGGGCTGCATCCGGGAGATACCGTATTGACCTATGGTGTTATGGCCTTGAAAAACGGGGCTCCTGTCTCAATAGAATTGGATGAATCCACCGTCGTTATACCGGCAGAATAATGAATTTATCTACTTTAAGCATAAAGCGACCTGTCCTCACTATTGTAATGAACATTACAATAGTGTTGTTCGGTATTATAGGTTACACCTATCTTGGTATTAGGGAATTTCCATCCATTGATCCGGCCCAAGTGTCCGTAAGGACAAGTTATTCCGGTGCCAATGCGGATATTATAGAATCGCAGATAACCGAACCGCTCGAAAAGGCCATCAACTCCATAGATGGGATACGAAACATCACCTCTTCAAGTGTTCAGGGATCCAGCTCCATCAGTATCGAGTTCAACTTGGATAAAAACCTTGAGGATGCGGCAAACGACGTGCGCGATAAAGTTTCCCAGGCGGTGCGCAGACTTCCCGATGATTTGGATGCCCCACCGGTAGTATCAAAATCGGATGCGGATGCACAACGGATTTTGTCCATGACGGTTCAAAGCGACGATAAGAATATCCTTGAACTTTCCGATTATGCAGAAAATGTAATAGTACCTCGAATAGAGACCATCCCAGGGGTCAGTAGTGTACAGATATGGGGGCAAAGACGTTACGCCATGCGATTGTGGATCGACCCTTTGAAACTGGCCTCTTACGGATTAACGGTCGCTGACGTGCGCAGTGCGCTTTTGGCCCAGAATGTTGAATTGCCTTCCGGTAAACTTACTGGTGACAATACGGAACTCGCGGTTAAAACCATAGGGAATTTACAGACGGAGGAACAGTTCAACAATATTATCATCATGGCGGAAGGTGAAAAACTGGTCCGCCTTAGTGATATTGGAAAAGCTTCGCTTGAGGGCGAAAACATGGAGACCAAGATGAGCGATTCGGGACAACCCATGATCGCGACCGCGGTGGTACCCCAACCGGGTACCAATTATCTTGAGATTGCCGATGCGTTTTATAAAGAATATGATAAACTCAAAAAGGATCTCCCCGAAGGCTTCAAACTAAACGTGGTTATCGATGATACCATTTTTGTGAAGCGCGCAGTAACTGAAGTGGGTGAGACACTTTTAATATCGATAATACTGGTAATTCTTGTTATTTATCTGTTCTTCAGAAATTGGTCCATGGCGCTGCGGCCATTAATAGATATTCCCGTTTCTTTGATCGCCACTTTCTTTATCATGTGGCTTTTTGGTTTTTCCATCAATGTCCTGACATTATTGGCCATAGTCTTGGCAACCGGCCTCGTGGTGGATGATGGAATCGTGGTTACCGAAAATATATATAAAAAGGTCGAAGAAGGCATGAGTCCCATAGAAGCGGCTATTAAAGGTTCTAATGAAATTTTCTTTGCCGTTATCTCGATATCGATCACCTTGGCCGCTGTCTTTCTGCCGGTAATCTTTTTGGAAGGGTTTGTGGGCAGGTTGTTCAGGGAATTCGGTGTGGTGTTGGGCGCGGCCGTTTTGGTGTCTGCTTTTGTATCCCTCTCTTTGACACCGATGTTGAACGCCTACCTCATTAAACCCGGCAAGCAAAAACAGTCCAAATTCTACCATTTTACCGAAAAGTACTTTTTGAAGATGAACGAGAACTATGCCGATTCGCTGAGGGTCTTTATGAAAAGAAAGTGGCTTAGTTTTCCCATATTGTTGGGTTGCTTGGGGCTTATCGCCTTGTTCTATACATTGCTCCCCAAAGAAACGGCCCCTTATGACGACCGCAGTTTTGTACGATTGAGCGTAACGGCACCGGAAGGTTCGTCTTACGAATATATGGATCGTTTGATGACCGATATTACCGAGTTGATAAACGACTCCGTGCCGGAGAAAAAAGTAAGTCTGGTGCTTACCTCGCCCGGTTTTGGGTCTTCTTCAGTCAATAGTGGCAGGGCCAACGTTGCCTTGGTAGATCCAAGTGAAAGGGAACGTTCACAACGTGAGATCGCTACAGATTTGGGCAATTGGGCAAAAGCTTATGTCGGTGGAAAATCCAATGTTTCCGAAAGGCCTACCATATCGGTGAACCGAAGGGGCGGGCCGCCCATTCAGTTCATAATCCAGGCACAGAACTTTGAAAAGTTGGAGGAAAAGATTCCCGAGTTTATGAAAGAGGCGGAGAACGATGAAACTTTTTCTTTTGTTGACGTAAACCTAAAATTCGATAAACCTGAGATTTATGTGAACATAAATCGAGAAAAGGCCGAGAGCCTTGGTGTTTCCGTATTGGACGTCGCCCAAACGCTACAACTTTCCCTAAGCGGACAGCGTTTCGGTTATTTTTTAATGAACGGAAAACAATATCAGGTAATCGGGCAATTCGACAAAAAAGATAGGGATGAGCCGGTGGATCTGACATCCATTTTTGTAAAAAATAATGACGGATTACTTATCCAATTGGATAATTTGGTCGAAACGACCGAACATAGCAGTCCACCACAATTATACCACAATAATAGGTATATGTCCGCAACGGTATCCGCAAATTTGGCGGCCGGCAAGACCATCAGTGATGGTATCGATGCAATGGAAGCCATTAAGGAAAAGGTTCTGGATGAAACCTTTACGACCGATTTGGGAGGAGAGTCAAGGGATTTTGTAGAAAGCAGTTCAAATACCCTGTTCGCTTTTGGGCTGGCCCTTCTTTTGATATTCTTGATCTTGGCGGCCCAGTTCGAAAGTTTTATTGATCCGTTTATCATAATCTTGACCGTTCCCATGGCGGTTGCTGGCGCCATGTTCTCGTTATGGCTGTTCGGACAATCTTGGAATATTTTTAGCCAGATAGGAACCATCATGTTGATCGGCCTCGTTACCAAAAATGGAATTTTGATAGTAGAATTTGCCAATCAGTTACGTGAACAAGGCATGCCAAAGGGCGAAGCCGTTCTAAAAGCTTCCGAATCAAGGTTAAGGCCCATTTTAATGACTAGTCTGACAATTGCCCTAGGGGCCTTGCCCATAGCACTTTCGTTGGGATCTGCATCGACTAGTAGAATTGGAATGGGGGTAGTCATTATAGGGGGAACCCTATTTTCACTGATACTTACACTGTTCGTTATACCCGCACTCTATTACCTATGGTCAAAGGAGAGGGTAATAAGACCGGAGTTTAAAGTTTTAGAAAGTTATTAAAATGCCATACCGTACTTATGTCTTAACATTCGTTTCGCTAGTTTATATTTCCCTTAGTTTTTGCCAAGAAGTCCTTTCGGTCGATAATGCGGTCAAATCCGCCTTGGAAAACAATTATCAGATAATCACGGCCTCCAATGAACTTATGATGGATGAGTTCGGCGTTAGTCCCGGGTATGCAGGTATGCTACCTTCATTGGAAGCCCATCTCACAGATAACAACAGTATTCAAAATCTTTCGCAGACCCGTTCCGACGGAAATGTAGTGGAAAGGGACAATGCCAAAAACAACAGTTTGAACTATGGGGTGGCCTTGGATTGGACGTTGTTCGATGGCTTGCGAATGTTCGCCAATTACGAGCAACTGAAAGAAAATAAAAAGCTGGGGGACGCCGAACTGAAACAAGTAATTCTTGCCACGGTGGGCGAAGTGATGGTTACGTATTATGATCTTGTGCAGCAGCAACAGCAACTTTCCGCCTTGGACAGCACCATTTTGATTTCCAAACAAAGGGTAGAACTGGCTCAAAATAGGTTTACTATTGGAAAATCCTCCAAATTGGAGGTCCTAAATGCCAAGGTCGACCTGAATACCGATCAAACCCTGATGCAGCGACAAAAGGAGCTTTATGCCAATACAAAGATTAAACTGAACCAACAATTGGCAAGGGACCTGGAAATGGATTTCACCGTCGCTCAGGAAATTTTTGTGGACGAAAGCCTTTTGCTGCCCAATTTGGAGACTTTAGTTGTCAATGAGAACCCACGGTTATTGGCGGTACAGATCAACAAAAGAATATCGGAACTGGAATTAAAACAAATCAAAGCGGCAAGATACCCCACCATTTTTGCTACTACGGGATATAATTTTGGGCAATCGGAGTCCAGTCTGGGCTTTACCACAAGTTCCAATTCGAGAGGTTTTAACTACGGTTTTGGGGCAACTTTGAATCTTTTCGATGGGTTTACCCAAAATAGGAACGAAAAAATCGGAAAAATAGAACTGGAAAACTCCGAAATCGCCGTTGCCGAACAAAAACAGGAACTTTTGGCCCTTTTGGAAACCACATATCAGACTTACTTGACAAATATCAGTTTGATCGAACTGGAAGGCAATAACGAGGCGATCGCGAAAGAGAATATGGATATAACCGTTGAAAAATATAGAATCGGAATCATACCCACCATAGAATTTAGAACGGCCCAATTGAACTACATAAACGCCAAGGTACGCTTGAGCAATGCCAAATTTCAGGCAAAAGTGTCCGAAATCGTATTGAAACAACTTGCAGGAAATTTATCGCTCTAGCTTTTAAAGGGCACCCTTTGCACTATCGGCATGGGGCCAAAACTTAACGAAGCGATCGGAGTACTGATAAAAATCAAAGCAAAATCTTAAAAGAACAGTAGGTTGGGATTATCTTGCACCCATGCAACAACCGTTGGTCAGTATTCTTATCCCTTTTAAAAACACCTCGGAATATTTGCCGGAATGTTTTGTGTCGATATTGACCCAAACCTACGAGAATTGGGAAATATTGGCCGTCAATGACCATTCCGTTGACAAAAGTCTGGAAATTGTACAAGGGTATGCCAAGAACGACAAACGAGTAAAAATTTTAGAAAACGAAGGTTCCGGCATCATTCCTGCCTTGCGAAAGGCGTATTTGGAAAGCAAAGGTGAATTGATTACCCGAATGGACTCCGACGATATCATGACGACCAACAAGCTAGAGATCATGGTCGATTCCTTGACCAAAGCCGGAAAAGGCCACCTTGCGGTAGGCCAGGTAAAATATTTTTCGCATAGGGGTATCAGTAATGGTTACGACCGCTATGAAAAATGGTTGAACGGCCTCACCGGAAAAGGTGAAAATTATTCCGAAATTTATAAAGAGTGTGTTATCCCCTCCCCTTGCTGGATGACCTTTCGTGAAGATTTCGATACCTGTGGCGCCTTTCTTCCCGATAGTTATCCCGAGGATTATGACCTGACTTTTCGGTTTTATGAACACGGACTAAAATGTATTCCTTGTGATCAGATTTTGCACCACTGGCGTGATTACGACACGCGAACATCGCGAACGAGTGAACACTATGCCCAGAATTATTTTTTGGAAATCAAGCTCCGTTATTTCCTGAAATTGGAATATGACAAAACTCGACCATTGACGGTATGGGGTGCGGGAAACAAGGGCAAGGAAATCGCAAAAGGACTTTTGGACCGCGATATCAATTTCTATTGGCTGTGCGACAATCCCAAGAAAATAGGCAAGAAAATATACGGGAAGCCGATGATGCACTTTTCAAAACTCATTGAACTTGATAATCCCCAGAGCATAATTACAGTGGCCAATGAAGAGGCACAAACAATGATCCGCGATTATTTTTCCGCGTTGGGGCAACAAAATATGATGGATTATTTCTTCTTCTGCTAAGCCCGCCCAAACTCTAAATAAAACCTAAACTTTGAACTTTAAGCCCTGAATTAACTATCTTTGCCCAATCTTATATAGGAATGCAGTTTAGACATCCAGAACTTCTTTGGGCCCTTTTATTACTGTTGATTCCCGTTATTATCCATCTTTTTCAACTTCGTCGATTCAAGAAAACACCTTTTACGAATGTTAAGGTACTGCAGCGTGTACAATCGGAATCGCGCAAAAGCAACACCCTAAAAAAATGGTTGTTATTATTGAGCCGGTTATTGCTATTAGCCGCCTTGGTATTCGCATTTGCACAACCTTTTTTTGCCGCCAAAACCGCTTTACAAAAGAAAGAGACCGTAATATATCTTGACGATTCGTTCAGCACGCAGGCCAAATCGGAAAATGCCACACTTTTTGAAAATGCCGTGCAAGATTTGATGAAATCGATTCCTTCGGAGGAAACCTTCTCGCTTTTCACGAACGGGAAAGTTTATAGGGCCGTTACCGTGCAAGATATTCAGAACGACCTTTTGACGCTTGAACCTAGCCCTAAACAGTTAAAACTTGACGAAATCCTGTTGAAGGCCAACACGTTATTCGGCACCGATGAAAGCACGGAAAAAAACCTGGTTCTTGTTTCCGATTTTCAGCAACGAATGGCCGCAACGGAAATCGACACATCGATTGCCGCAAAAAAACACCTGGTACAGCTAAGGGAACCGGACCTTACCAATGTCGCCATCGATTCGATTTTTTTGGAAGATGTAGATTCCGAAAACATTGAATTAACAGCCTTGCTATCGTCGAACAGGCGTATAGAAAATATTCCGGTCTCACTGTTCAATGCAAACAAACTCATAGCCAAGACATCGGCCGCTTTCAATGAAAACGGAAGGGCCAGTGTTCAATTCACTGTTCCGGCAAACGAAAAAATAGATGGCATGGTGGAAATTTCGGATACTGGATTGCCCTACGACAATAAGCTCTACTTCAATATCGACCAAAAAGAAAAAATAAAGGTCATGTCCATTGGGCCGGCGGACGCCAATTTTCTAAAACGGATTTTTAATCCCGACGAGTTTATCTATAGCGATTTTGGCCTTCAAAACTTGGATTATGCCAAAATAGCCGACCAACATACTATTCTCTTGAACGAATTGCCTTCTATTCCGAACTCGCTGACGACCAGTTTAAAATCATTTTCGGATGAAGGCGGCAGTGTCATCGTAATTCCTTCGACCGATAGCGACTTGGATTCGTATAATGCGTTCCTAATAAACGTTATGGGTTCATCGTTTACGAAAAAAATAGAGCTGGAACGAAATATAACGAATATCAATTTTGATCACTCCCTCTACCGTGATGTATTTGAAAAAAATGTGACCAATTTTCAATATCCGAAGGTCTCACAGCACTATCGCATCAAGACCTCGTTGCCACAAGCCCTTACATTGCAGGACAATGCCCCTTTATTGGTCGGTTCGGGCGGCAAATATCTCTTTACGGCAGCTTTGAATACCAATAACTCCAATTTCAAAAATTCTCCTTTGATCGTTCCGACGTTATATAATATGGGAGCCGCCAGCCTTAAATTGCCCGAATTGTATCGACAAATAGGTTCCGACACCGGTATTGATATCCCTATCAAGCTGTCGAAGGACGAAATTGTCAAGGTATCGAAATCCGGTTACGAGTTCATTCCGCTTCAGCGTTCATTGGCCAATAAGGTGAGTCTATCGTTTCAGGAAAATGACATTCCCGATGGCATCTATCAAATCTTGAACGACGAAAAACCCGTAATAAATATCAGCTTTAACCATCCGCGCGATGAAAGCCAGTTGAATTATTTAGATCTGGCGACGATACATGCCCGAAGTAACCAGACCTCTTTGGTTTCACTGTTTGACGATATGCAAAAAGACAATGCGATAAACGAGCTTTGGAAATGGTTTGTTATTTTAGCGTTGTTGTTTCTGCTGGTCGAAATACTCATTCAAAAATACCTTTGATGAACATACTGCTAAAGTCCGCCAAAATAATAGACGCCAGTAGCGAATTCCATTTAAAAAAGAGGGACATTCTCATTGTCAACGGAAAAATCGAGAAAATAGCAGTCAAAATAGACGCTCCCGACAAGACCACCAAAGTCATCGCGCCAAAAAATCTCCACGTATCCGTGGGATGGTTCGATAGCGGTGTCTGTTTCGGAGAGCCGGGTTATGAGGAAAGGGAAACCATAGCAAACGGATTGTTGACCGCTGCTAAAAGCGGATATACCGATGTGGTCTTGAACCCCGATACCAACCCTGTGCCCGATAGCAGTTCGGACATTGTTTTTCTCAAGAATGCCTCCCGTGGCCATGCAACCAATCTGCACCCGTTAGGGACGCTTACCGCCAAGGCAGCGGGAATTGACCTTGCCGAGCTTTTTGATATGAAAAATGCGGGTGCGGTCGGATTCTATGATTTCAAAAGCCCCCTGGAAAATCCGAACCTGCTGAAAATCGCCTTGCAATATGCCCAAAACTTTGATGGTCTGGTCTATTCTTTTCCGTTGGATAAGAATATTGCCGGCAAAGGCATCGTCAACGAAGGGCGTGTTTCCACAATGCTGGGTTTAAAGGGAATTCCGGCCTTTGCCGAGGAAATCCAAATCGCCAGAGACCTTTTTGTTCTCGAATATAGCGGGGGCAAATTGCATATTCCGAACATTTCTACCGCTGGTTCGGTCAAACTGATCGCGGAAGCCAAGAAAAAAGGGTTTGACGTTAGCTGTAGTGTGGCCATACATAACCTACTGTTTACCGATGCGTTTTTAGAAGAATACGATTCGAAATATAAAGTAATCCCTCCCCTACGAACCAACAACGACATCAAGGCTTTGATAAAAGGAGTAAAAGACGGCACGATCGACTTTATAACTACGGATCATATGCCTATGAACATTGAAAAAAAGGCAGTGGAGTTTGACAATGCGGCAAATGGAACTATCGGACTTGAAAGTGCCTTCGGAACACTCAACCAACTTTTTGATTTGGAAACCACGATTCGTGTATTGACTTGTGGTCGAGAACGTTATGGCCTTCCTTCCGAATCTTTAGAAGAAGGTTCGACGGCCTGTCTTACACTATTTGACCCGACAACGGAATATGTTTTCGAAGAGTCACATATCGCTTCCGCTTCGAGGAACAGTATGTTTTTAGGGAATCGTCTAAAAGGAAAGGCATTGGGAATAATCAACAATGGCCAAACAGTTCTGTAAATGGAAAACGGCAACCAAGGAAAGACGACCGCAATTATAGCTTATCTAACCATGGTCGGTGCACTTATCGCCATTACCATGAATATCGAACCCAAGAACGAGTTTGCACGTTTTCATACACGGCAGGCTTTTGGGCTTCACCTGTTTTTTTTGGGATTCGCCATTTTTCTTAGTCAATGGTTCAACGAATATGCCTGGTACGGGCTCTACATTTCCTATATCGTTTTATGGGGATACGGTTTTATCGGTGCTCTTCAGAACAAGAAACAGTCCGTTCCTGTATTAGGACCCTATTTTCAAAAATGGTTTACTTTTATTCCATAGCAAATGACCACCGCCCCGTTATCTTTAGAACATCTTATCAAACCTTCGTCGTTAACTTCGGGAAAAATACCCGTCGCTTTCTTGTTTCATGGATATGGCAGCAACGAGGAAGACCTCTTTTCATTCGCCCCCGAGTTGCCACAAGAATTATGTATTATTTCGGCCCGGGCACCTTATCGTTTGGAACCCTTCGGTTTTGCTTGGTATGCCATAAATTTTGATGCGCAACAAGGTAAATGGAGCGACAATGAACAAGCCATCGCTTCACGTGAAAAAATCATAGCGTTTATTGATGAAGCATGCGCCGCCTATGGTCTCGATGACGAACAGATTACCTTGATCGGCTTCAGTCAAGGTACTATTTTGAGCTATGCCGTTGCACTATCGTATCCAGAGAAGATAAAGAACGTTGTTGCCTTGAGCGGGTATATCAATGAAGATATCCTGGCCGAAGGTTATCGGGACAAGGACCACTCGACCCTTCAAATTTATGCATCCCACGGTCAGGTCGATCAGGTTATACCGCCCGAATGGGCCCAGCAAGCGCCCGATTTTCTAAAAAAGCTTAAAATCGACCATGTTTATGAAGAATTCCCGGTGGGGCACGGTGTAGCTCCCCAGAACTTTTATTCCTTTAAAAAGTGGCTTGAAGAGCATATTTAATTACTTCGAGCGTACAATAGGTGGTCCAACATGGTAAAATCGACTCCCAAATCGTCCTTCAGTTCGTACTTGATCAATAACTCGCCCCAATATTTTCCATCGGAAAAATCGGTCAAAATCCACTTATGGTTCAAGACCTTGATCTTATTGATCTTAAAGTCACTTTCCATTCCCTCATAGGGTACCAAAGGGTTGTCACCTCTTTGTTCATTGGTTTCCAAGAGCTTATCGGCAATATAACGCGAAGGATCCTTTAGCCCCAAATGGTCATAATAGGCCAAAGCATCGTCATTGTTTTCAAGAGAGAAATATTGCATGTCCAATACCTTTAATTGGGCACTTTGAACCGAGTCCTCCAATTGAACGATCTGTTTTTCAAGCTTATCTATTTTAGCATCCTTTGCAGTGCTCATCTTATTGTTGCTCACAAAAAGATAAAGGCAGATCAACGCCATAAATACAAATAGATACATGAAAATTCTGCTCTTCATAAATTTTTGGTTTAAAGATTGAGTATTAGGTTGTCATAGGCTAAATGCACATTATCGGGCAGGGATTCCTCGACTTCGGCATGAAAGCCCATATGATGGCTGATATGGGTAAAATAGGCACTTTCGGGTTTGACGGAATCCACAAAATTCAAGGCTTCCTCTAAATTGAAATGTGAATGGTGGGGTTCTTTTCGCAATGCATTGACGACCAAAACCTTGGATCCCTCGATCTTTGCCATTTCGGCCGCTGAAATGGACTTCACATCGGTAAGATATGTAAAGTCCTTAATGCGAAAACCAAAGACTTTTAGTCGATTGTGATTGGCCTCTATCGGAACAATCGTTTGTCCACAGACCTCGAAGGTTCGATTTTTTTCGATTTCGTTGACGGCAACGGCAGGCGCTCCGGGGTACCTGTTCTCATCGGTGAAAATGTAGTCAAAACGTTTGTGCAATGCAGTAACTACCCTTTTATGGGCGTATATCGGAATATCTCCCTGTCTGAAAAAATAAGGTCTTATATCGTCCAGTCCCGCAATATGATCCGAATGCTCATGGGTAAACAAGATTCCGTCAAGTTTTGTAACCTGATGGGCCAACATCTGCTGCCTGAAATCAGGACCACAATCGATGACCAGATTATGGTCGTTCCAGGAAAGCAGTACCGAAACACGTAGCCTTTTGTCCTTTGGGTCCGAACTTAGGCAAACTGGGTGGTCGCTGCCTATAACAGGGATTCCTTGCGATGTTCCCGTACCCAAAAAAACAATTTTCAACTTCTCATCTATTTATTTCAAAATTATAACTTATTTATTTAATAGATTAAGCTATCTTTTTAACTTTGCTTTATAGCAAAACCATTAAAAATGGCTTCAGTTCTAGATAAGGATACCGCATTTGAGAATATTCCCTCCATCAAATCAAAGACGCTTCGAATCAACCTTAATCCCGATATCTATGGAACCTTTGCCGAGATAGGTGCAGGTCAGGAGACCGCCCGTCACTTTTTCAGATCTGGGGGTGCCTCGGGTACGATCGCGAAGGCCATGAGTGCCTATGATAAGGATTTTAGCGATGCCATTTATGGGGTCGAAGAAGATGGCCGTTATGTAACCCAGCCACGGCTCAAAAAAATGCTTGCCCATGAAATGAAGCTAATGGAAGAGCGTATTACCCGTGATAGGCATCCGGATAGATTGTTCTTTTCATACGCAAATACGGTCGCTACCATCGATTTTTCGAAACGTTACAAAGGCCATGGTTGGGTCGGCATACGTTTTCAATTGGATCCAAAGCAAAAAGAATACGACGAGATCATCCTTCATATTCGGTTCAAGCAGAACGAGGCCAGATTGCAGCAAGAAACATTGGGTACCGTCGGTGTAAACCTTATTTATGGTGCCTTTTATAAGTACCACAAACCCAGAAAACTTCTAAAATATCTATACGACCACATAGACAAGGACACCATCGAGATCGATATGGTCAACTTTTCAGGGCCGAACTTTAAGGATGTCGACAACCGATTGATGAGCCTGCAGTTGATCAGAAACGATATGACCGATGCAGTTATGTTCGGTTCCGATGGAAACAATCTGCTACCGGCCACGGTACTTTACAAAAAGAACATTCTGGCTTTGCGCGGAAGTTTTAGACCGGTAACCAAGGTCAATATGGATATGTTCGAAAAATCGCTCGATATTTTCATTCGCGATCAATCGGTAGAACAGGAAAACACGATCGTCATTTTTGAGATAACCCTTTCCAATCTTAAGGCTTCCGGTGAAATTGATGAGCAAGACTTTATGGATCGGGCCAAATTACTGTGTTCATTAGGCCATACCGTAATGATTTCGAAGTTTCAAGAGTATTACAAATTGGTCGAATATTTCAATAATTATACCAAGGCCAAGATCGGCTTGACCATGGGGGTCAATAACCTCGTCGATATTTTTGATGAAAAATACTACCGCCATTTGAGTGGGGGAATACTCGAGGCTTTTGGCAAACTCTTTTTCAAGGACTTGCAGGTCTACCTTTATCCTATGAAAAATGCCGAGACCGGGCAGATCATGACCAGTAACAATATCAAGGTACACCCCAGAATGAAGGAACTGTACAAATTCTTCAAGTACAACGGAAAAGTAATGGATATTATAGATTACGACCCTGAAATCATGCATATTTTCTCACGTGACGTACTTAAAAAATTGATCAATGGAGAAGATGGATGGGAAGAAATGCTTCCAGAAGGCCTTGCGGAGATGATTAAAGAAAACCATTTGTTCACCAGAAAGCTGGTCAAAGAAGCCGAAGATAAGGTGTGACCTCCTTAAAAAATGAAAAGCCCTGTAACCATTTCTTGATTCAGGGCTTTTTTCGTTACCAAAAGTGCTATTCCAATAATTGAGCGGCGTGGTCTTTTGTATTTACCTTATCTATGACCTTGGCGACAACACCGTTTTCATCGATCACAAAAGTCTTTCTATGAATTCCGTTAAAAGTGCGCCCCATGAATTTTTTTGCTCCCCAAACCCCAAAAGCATTGATTACGGCATGTTCGGTATCGGCCAATAACGGAAACGGAAAATCGAACTTCTTCTTAAAATTACGCTGTTTTCGCTGTGTGTCCGCACTGACCCCCAATAGGTCATAGCCCTGGGCTTTAAGTTGCGCATAGTTATCCCGTAAATTGCAGGCCTCTGCGGTACAACCTGGCGTATTGGCCCGTGGATAAAAGAACACTATTAGTTTTTTACCCTCGAAATCGGCGAGGCTCACCGTATTGCCATCTTGATCTTCTACCGTAAAATTGGGCACCTTATCCCCTACTTTCAATGTATTCATAGTTGAAATTTGATTATTTTCGGTCATTAAAATTCTGAGCGAAACTAAACAATAATGACCAAAGCCGAAAAAGTAGATTTCACAATAAAGACCTTGGACAAACTTTATCCGGAAGTCCCGGTTCCGTTAGTACATAAAGACCCATATACGCTTTTAATCGCTGTACTATTGTCGGCACAGAGTACGGACGTACGCGTAAATCAGATTACGCCATTGTTATTCGCCAAGGCCGATAACCCGTATGATATGGTAAAACTATCGGTAGACGAAATACGTGAGATTATAAAACCGGTCGGACTCTCGCCAATGAAGTCAAAGGGTATCTACGGGCTGTCTAAAATATTGATAGAAAAATACGATGGTATTGTGCCCAAAGAACTTGAACTGTTGGAAGAACTCCCTGCCGTAGGCCATAAGACGGCAAGCGTTGTGGTTTCACAGGCGTTCGACATTCCTGCCTTTCCCGTAGATACCCATATTCATAGGCTTATGTACCGTTGGGGGTTCAGCAATGGCAAAAATGTAGTCCAGACCGAAAGGGATGCCAAACGATTGTTCCCCAAAAAGCTATGGAACGACCTTCACTTACAAATTATTTGGTATGGGCGGGAATATTCACCGGCCAGAGGCTGGGACCTTGAAAAAGATATTATTACAAAGACCATCGGAAGAAAGACGGTCTTGACAGAATACTATAAAAATAAAAAGACCCGCTAGAAGCGGGTCTTTTTATTAGTTCATAACATTTTCAAACTTGAATTCCTTATGCTCCAAAATGTGCAGCGACTTCGAGTAATCGAGCAAAAACCGCACCGTTTCAGGGCCAACTTTGAAAAGTCTGTTCTGTCCTAACCGTTCAGCGTAAATTTTTTCCATATTAGTAATCGTCTAGTTATGTTAAGATAACGCAACTAAAATGGAAATATTGTTTCCTATGAAATTAGGAGATCTTAATTGGTAAGAACTATATTGTGTTTTTCGATTATTTTTCGAAGGTTGATCAACGCATAGCGCATTCTTCCTAAAGCGGTATTGATGCTAACTCCGGTGTTTTCAGAAATCTCTTTAAAGCTCATATCCTTATAGATACGCATTAACAAAACTTCTTTTTGATCATCGGGTAATTCTTCGATAAGTTCTCTCAGGTCAGAATCGATCTGATCTTTGATAATTTGTTTCTCGACATTCAATTTATCATCACCGATTACCGAAAAAATGTTGAAGTCGTCATTGCCTTCGAACATCGGCATTCTTTTGTTCTTTCTAAAATGGTCAATGATAAGGTTATGGGCTATTCGCATGACCCAGGGCAAGAATTTTCCCTCTTCGCTATATGATCCCTTTTTAAGTGTTTTGATAACTTTGATAAAGGTATCTTGAAATATGTCTTCGGTAATGTCCCTATCTAAAACTTTCGAGTATATGAAGCTGGATATTCTTTGATTGTGACGATTGATCAAGATTTCAAGGGCTTTTTCGTCACCACTAATATAATCCCTTACTAGTTCTGAGTCTTCGATTTGTAGTTCCATACAAATAACTTTTGGTTAAAATTGGGCTTTCAGTTAGGAAAGCGCGGTTAGTATTTTTCTTTGAGTTTTATTCAATAGAGGCCTTTTAATAAAGACTTCCATCGTTTTTGAATTATGATATAAAACTAGATAAAAGGGGCAGCGTGGAAAAAACTATGTTGTCAAACCATCAGTTTTTGATGTGAAACGGGCAATTCTAATTGCAAGCTATTTCCGACCAATGGATTTGGCCGTTTATTCGGGAGAAAAAATGCTAGGTAATTACGAGAACAATCTCTTTCCTAAGCGATTTTGAAAAAATGCTTTATAGCGTTCTAAGAAAATATCGATTATACGGTATGGATAAAGAAGTACGGTACAGGCAAGAAAAAACCCTCATAATCTGTAAATCATGAGGGTTTAAAAATTCTCGATCAATTTTAGTTGATGTTTCCTTCGAACTTGATTCCTTGAATCTCGGTTATTCGTAAAGACTTTGAATAATCCAATAAGAACTTCACAGTTTGAGGTTTGGCTTTAATAAGCTTACATCGATCTTGATCTTTAGCGTAAATTTTCTCCATATTTATTTCAGAATTGTTTCACTAGGATAACGCTACTTGAAATAAATATAATGGATCTGTTCGACCTGACGTTGAATAATTCGTTTATTAGACCTAAGGTTCGATTAGTTCGTTAAAACTATATTGTTCTCTTCTATAATTTTTCTAAGATTAATCAGGGCATAACGCATTCTGCCTAGGGCCGTATTGATACTAACACCCGTATTTTCTGAAATCTCCTTAAAACTCATATCGCGGTACATACGCATGGTAAGCACTTCTTTTTGGTCTTCTGGCAATTCGTTAATCAATAGGGTCAAGTCTGAATCTATTTGATCCTTGATAATCTGTTTTTCGATGTTTAGCTTGTCATCGCCGATAAGCGAAAATATATTGAAACTATCTGCACCACCGTACATGGGCATTCTACTACTCTTTCTAAAATGGTCGATTATCAAGTTATGTGCTATACGCATGACCCAAGGCAGAAACTTGCCCTCTTCACTATAGCTGCCTTTCTTTAAGGTTCTGATTACTTTGATAAAGGTATCCTGAAAAATATCTTCGGTTATACTTCGATCGTTGACTTTGGAATAAATAAAGCTACTTATTCGTTGATTATGTCTATTGATAAGGATTTCGAGGGATTTTTCGTCTCCAGAGATATAATTTCTTATAAGTAAGGAATCGTCAATTTGTAGGTCCATAACAATTACTTTTTTAAGGTTAAAACTAGGGGCCTCTCGAGTAAGAGGTCATTTCGTTCGTACACTAGATTTAAAAAAAGTAATGTTACTTTATAGGCGCTTTGACGTTAAAGTGAGTTCAAATATAGAAAAAATTATATACTCCCGTAAATTTTATATTGCGATCCATACAATTTTGGCTGCCGGCCATACAATTTTGGGTATTGAAAAAGGCTTGCCGTATCTTTGAGGAATCAAAGTAATCCATGTCAACAATTTTAGATGTAAATCCTAAACAGAACATCATTATCAAGGGTGCGAAGTTGCACAACTTGAAGAATATCGATGTCGTTATCCCTAGAAATAAACTGGTGGTCATTACCGGTCTTTCGGGATCCGGCAAGTCAAGTCTGGCCTTCGACACCTTATATGCCGAAGGGCAACGCCGCTATGTTGAAAGTCTTTCTTCTTACGCGAGACAGTTTTTGGGGAAATTGGACAAACCGAAAGTAGATTATATAAAGGGAATCGCTCCTGCAATAGCCATTGAACAAAAGGTTAATTCGACAAATCCGAGGTCTACCGTAGGAACGACGACCGAGATTTATGATTATCTAAAGTTATTGTTTGCCCGTATTGGTAAGACCATCTCTCCTATTTCCGGTCAGGAGGTCAAAAAGAACACCGTGACCGACGTTGTAAACCATGTCAGGGAATTCGAGCCAGGGGCAAAATTACTTCTGCTGGCCCCAATATGTATCAAAGAGGGTAGAGATGCACTTAAGTCGTTACAGCTTTTATCCAAACAAGGTTATGCGCGAATAAAGTATAAAGGGGAAGTGATTCGAATCGATGCCGCACCAAAGAATATCGGTAAAAAATTCGAACTCGTCATAGACCGTATCATAAAGGCCGATGATGAAGACTTTTATAATCGCCTGGCCAATGCCGTCGATACTGCTTTTTTTGAAGGCAAGGGCGAATGCATAATCGAAGAATTGGCGACTTCGAAACAAACCGTATTCAACAATAAATTTGAACTCGATGGCATGTCGTTCATGGAACCGAATGTTCATCTTTTCAGTTTCAATAATCCCTACGGAGCCTGCCCAAAATGTGAGGGGTACGGCGATGTCATCGGAATCGATGAAGACCTCGTAATTCCGAATACGGCCTTATCGGTATACGAAAACGCCATATTTCCGTGGCGGGGCGAAAGCATGGGCTGGTATCGCGACCAACTTGTCAATTCGGCCTATAAGTTCGATTTTCCGATTCATAAGCCTTGGTTCGAACTGTCCGAAGAACAAAAACAATTGGTCTGGGAGGGTAATTCGCATTTTACCGGACTCCATGATTTCTTCGGAATGTTGGAGGAAAAAAGTTATAAAATACAGAATCGGGTCATGCTTTCGCGCTATCGCGGAAAAACCAGGTGCAATGTTTGCAAAGGAAAACGGCTCAGAAAAGAAACCGACTATGTAAAAGTGGACGACAAGTCGATTTCGGATCTGGTCGAGCTCCCTATTAAAAAATTAATCCTGTTCTTCGGCCAAATTTCCCTGAATGACCATGATAATAAAATAGCCTCCCGATTATTGAAGGAAATAAACACCAGACTTGAATTCCTCGATAAAGTCGGATTGAACTATCTCACCCTTAACCGTAAATCGAATACCCTGTCAGGAGGCGAAAGCCAACGTATAAATCTGGCCACTTCGCTGGGCAGTAGTCTGGTCGGATCCATGTATATTTTGGACGAACCCAGTATTGGTCTGCACCCAAAGGACACCGAGAACCTTATAGAAGTATTGAAATCGCTGCGCGATTTGGGTAACACGGTTATTGTAGTCGAGCATGACGAGGACATTATGAAAGCGGCCAATGAAGTAATCGATATAGGCCCTGAAGCAGGTACCCACGGCGGTGAGGTCGTCGCACACGGAACTTTGGAAAAAGTATTGCAATCTACATCGTTGACCGCAAGTTACTTGAATGGTAATATGGAAATTCCGGTTCCGGAAGAGCGGAGAACTTCCAAGAACCATATAATAATCAATGGTGCCCGAGAGAACAACCTAAAAAATATCAATGTTACGTTTCCATTGAATATGTTGACGATTGTTACCGGAGTTTCCGGTAGTGGCAAAAGCACCTTGGTCAAGAAATTGCTCTATCCGTTAATATTAAAGGAAATTGGGGGGTACGGCGAAAAACCCGGACAATTTACCTCGATCGATGGAAAATACCAGTTTCTCAAACACGTGGAATTCGTTGACCAAAACCCGATTGGAAGATCTTCAAGATCGAACCCCGTAACCTATATTAAGGCCTATGACGATATCAGAAATCTTTTCGCGTCGCAAAAGTTGAGTAAGATAAGGGCCTATCAGGCAAAACATTTCTCTTTCAATGTCGATGGGGGCAGGTGTGAAAAATGCAAGGGAGAGGGTGAGATTACCGTAGAAATGCAATTTATGGCCGACGTACATCTTGAATGTGATGCCTGTGAAGGAAAGCGTTTTAAAAAAGAAGTCCTTGAAGTGAAATTTGAAGATGCCTCGATCGACGATGTACTTAACATGACAATCGATGATGCCATCGCTTTTTTCGAAAAACATGAACAGACAAAACTGACCGCCAAACTCAAACCACTTCAAGATGTGGGGTTAGGCTACGTAACTTTAGGGCAATCTTCTTCCACCCTATCGGGCGGTGAGGCGCAGCGTATTAAATTGGCTTCCTTTTTGGTCAAGGGAAATACGAAGGACAAGGCGCTCTTCATTTTTGACGAACCGACTACGGGACTTCATTTTCACGATATCAGGAAATTACTCAAATCGTTCAACGCATTGATCGCCCGTGGACATTCCATAGTGGTAATCGAGCATAATATCGAACTAATCAAGTGCGCGGATTATATTATTGACCTTGGACCTGAAGGTGGAGAGAATGGCGGACACTTAATTGCGGAAGGAACACCTGAGGAAATTATCCAAAATAAAGATTCGGTTACGGCAAATTACTTGAAAGAAAAATTGTAAACGGCATCACTTCGGAAATCGAATAATTCAGAAATGACCACTGTGTTTGCCCTTCTTGAATTAGGCAAGATTACTTCATTGACAACCACGGAAAAACTCTCACAAATCGAACCTTGACGGTAGTTCTTCAAATTTACATTAACCCATTTTTAATTTTAACTAATTGATTTTCAATTAGTTGATTGAATTTTAATTTTTTTGGCACGCTGTTTGGTATATACCTATCGAATGTAAATAGTTGCATTCAGGAATTTAAAACCTTATATCATGAGAAATCTAGTACTTTTATTTACGGCCCTCATTTTAGGCACCTCGGGTGTCATGGCCTCCGGTACAACCAACGAAGATAAGGTTGCAACACGCAATGCTTATAGATACAACAATTCGTTCATCTTTGTTGAAAGTGGCATTACGTTTTCAGTATATCCTGATGGCGAGTTCGACTTTTACATTGAGAACTATATTAATGGACGCAGAAACAGTATTACGCTCAACTCGGGTTTTGATTATAGTCCCTATGCCCAGTATGACGATTATGGTGCTGTAATTCAAGTAGAAAACGTTCCTATCTATTATGACTATTATGGCCGTGTGACCCAAATCGGAAACGTGGATATTGCCTACCGAAATGGCAGGGTCTTTAGAATGGGAGGCATGTACGTGTATTACAACAACAGAGGATTCTACGATTACCATACGGGCTATATTAATGTTTACAACAGGTACTACGTGTATCGACCATTTCACAGGTGGTTTGTTAGACCTGCTCTAGGATTCTGCTTAGTCTTCAGCCATCCGTACAGAAGGTATTACAATCCTTTCCGATACACCTATTATAGACCTTACATAAATAACCGTAGATGGGCTTATGCCAAAATCGGAAGAGAACATCGGTATAACAAAGTTAGGCGTGAAAGAGCAACGGTTTATCGCAACGATAAGCGGGTAGCCGTACGCGGGAACAACACTCGAAGAGCAGATGTTGCACGCAGTAGTAGAACTGTTGAACGCAGGAACAATGCGGTAAGAAATTCCAATTCCGCGAGAACAAACAGAGGTGTGAGCAGAAACGCTACGGTGAGATCGAATCGTTCGGGTACAAAAATTGCCGGAAGAACCGCAGTAGATCGGTCTAAAAGGGTAGAAAGTAGGAGTATTGGCAAAAGCAATGTTCGGTCCAATTCAAAGAAAACCGTGACAAAACGTTCAACAACGGTGAACACGCCAAAACGTAGCACCGTCAGTAAAAGAACAGTGGTCAAGACTCCGACAAGTCGTACGGTCACTAGAAGTGCCAATACCTATAGAAAGCCTCAGAGTAGTCCGCGAAGCCAATCTGTTGGCAAAGCACCTACTAGAAGTAGAAGTACGGTATCTAGAAGTAAGACTTCAAGAAGTCGAACAAGCAAGGCCACTAGCTCAAGAGGTGGCAGCAAAAATACAAGGTCGGCAACTGCAAGAAGTAGTAGAAGACAATAAAATAGTTTTTAGGTTGGTTAGTTGTTTGGCCCCGTAGTGGATTCGTTCACTGCGGGGCTTTTTTGTTGAACCCTCAATATTCGCAACTACTATTATCTTCACGCACATAATACGACTTATAGTTCTTTGCCTTCTTATCCATGCAGCCCGTAAGGTTCAATAACTCTATCGATTTGAAGTCTACGGGATGTGTTTCGGCCTGGATCGAAATATAACCTTCTTTTAGGGGTGCGCCTTCGATATAGGCACTTTCTTTATACCCACTTATGGCCCCACCGCCTATTGTTGGATTTCGATATTCCATAACCACCTTGTCCTTCAAAATATGTTGGATAAGCGAATCGCCCAAAACCAAGGCTTCGACTTCGACCCATTGGTCTCCATGATACGTGTCGGAAACAGAGTTGACACAGTGTGGCGTAAACAAAGAGTCGTTCATGACAACATTGGTCCCGGGTGTACAAAGATTCGCAGTGGTACGTTCGTTTTCACCATCCCCACCAAGCAATTGCAGTTCTAACGAAATCGGAAAGTCTTGGTCGAGCCCGATCGAGGAGGGTTCTTGACAATGTAGCATCAGGCCATTATTTCTCCAGGCCCACCCTGGCCCCTCGGTCATTTGATCACCCACAAAACGATATTTGGCCCGCAAGCGATAATGCGAAAACTTTTCCTTGAAATATAAGTGCCCGAAATTGCCTTTAAAAGTATCCTTTACATCATACCGAACACTTAACAGACTATCCCGTAAAACAAAGGTATTATTATAATTGACCCCTAAGTCATAGCCTGCAAACTTTGGCGTCCAATCGGTGATAGAGCTACCATCGAACAAGGCAATCCATTCTTCGTCATCGGGATTTTCGTTAACCGCGCCACAAGCACTTAAAAGCAAAATTGCAATTAGAATTTGAAAGCTTCGCTTTATATTAAAGCCCGTAGGTTTTGAGTCCATAAATGTTGATTTTGTCAATATTTGGAAAAGATATAAAAAATGACCATTGTATGTATTGTCTCTCCTATTTTTTCAAAAGCTTGGAAAGCACACCGAATACATCCTCGGAAATCTTGAACCGATAGAGAACACCTAAGTACATGGCAATCATCAAAAGACTTTTTAGGGTTATATTCAAAATCGGGTGAAATGGAAATTGCAAATAATAGAACAAAACGGCAATCAACAATAATAAGGCGATTACCTTAACAGTATCATGGGTAAAAGGGCCTATATTAAACTTCTTCCGAACATAGATCAGTTTGGCCGTGTTATAAATAAAAAAAGCCGAAAAACTAGCAATGGCCGCACCGTTTAGTCCATATTTGGGAATAAGCCACAAATTAAATAGTATGGCCATTATAGCCAACAATACGCCAAAAGCCAAGACCGAACGGTAGTAATCGGAATTATAGAGAATTGAATTGTTATTGCCCAGCAGGGCATCATATACCTTGGCCAGCCCGATCCAAAAGACGATCATCAATCCTCCCCGATAATCCTCGGGAAGCATATCGTACAAATCATTCAGGTTCAAAAGAATGAGCAAGAACAGTATTCCGGCAACGATAAAAAGCGTCAAGGAACTTTTTTGATATAGATTTTCTAACGAGGCCTTGTCATTTTTGTTCAGATATTCGGCGGTCAACGGATAGGTGATTTGATGCATCGAACGCGAGGGTACCGCGATTACCATAGCAATAAACCCGGCTACACTGTAATAGGCCACGTTTTCTATCTTGATGAAATTATTAATCATGACCTTATCGATTTCCAAAAGAATGATCGCCGTAGAGCCTCCTACAATAATCAGAGCACTGTACTTAAGAATATTTTTGGTGTTTTTTGGAAGGTCAAATGATAATTTAGGCATTCGCAAGCTATAGGCGTATAGTTTCATTATCAGCATGCGAAACACGTAGAAGCCCATTAATGCCTTTATGAAAAAATCGACCGTTATGACCTGGAGCATAAGCAAAACCAACAGAACCGTCTGTCCTACCCTGCAAAATATTTCTTTCATGAAATTGCCGAAAACCGATTTCATCCGAATGCGTGCCCAAGCATAAAAAACCTCAAAATAGGCCATGGCCATTCCGATGATGAAGATATACCAAACATAATCTTTGACGATGGGGTTTTCCCTTGAAAGCAAATTACCAATGGCATCATTGGCCAGGTAACTTATTAGTGCCACAGGTAAAATCAGCAAAAAAGGAAGTAAAAGCATTAAGGTCAAAAAACTGTCTTGTTCATCTTCCTTTTCAAAACCGCTATAGAACTTGACCAGTGTATTCGGAACGCCAAAGGCCAACAGGGGCATCAATACGGCAGAAGCGGACAATATGACCTGAATGAGCCCATAATATTTAGGGTCCATAAAATTGGTATACAGAAACAGCGTGTTCAACGCACCAAAAGCGAAGCCGATATAGGTTATCAATGTATTTTGAAAAGATTGCTTTAGTACGATTCCCATTAGAGGTGATTGACTAGTTGCTTGGTGAGTGCCCTGCGACTGTACTTTTCAATATCGGTAGGGCCGACACTAAGTACTCCGTTCTTAAACGCTTTGAACCAACTTAAAATTACTTCTTTAAGCTCATCGCCCGAAGCATAATCAAAAACTTTTCCCGTATTGGTCTCTTCGATAATGGTTCCGGCATCCCAGTTTTCTGGTCCGACCGCCAAAATAGGTCGTCGAGCGGCCATGTACTCGAACAACTTTCCAGGGATAATGCCTTGGGTTTCCTTCGAATCGATTTCCAACAAAAGCAAAAGCTGGGCACGTTGCTGTCTTCTAAGTGCTTCGGCATGGGAAACATAGCCCTTTATATTAATATATGGCCCAAGTTCGAACCGATAGATCGTATCAAGCACATCTTGTGCCACCACACCGATAAACTCCAATCGCAAGTTGGTTCTAAAAACTTCGTTCTCGCGGGCAATATCCGATATTGCCTTCCACAGGTTTTTCGGATTTCTGCCCGTAAGCAATGAACCGATATGCGCAATGGTAAATTGGTTGTCCACATTTGCACCGCCTTCATAATCGGAGTCGTATCCATTAGTGATTACTGCTATGGGTTTGTCAGTCAGTTGCTCGAACTCTTTTTTTGTGGTCGGACTCGTTACAATGATTTTATCCGCATTCTGCAAGACCATTCGTTCCAGTTCTTCATGTTTCTTTTGTGAAGCTTTGGTCAACTTCAATTTTTCGTGGTATCCGATCGAAGTCCATGGATCCCTAAAGTCCGCCAACCAAGTTAGGCCATGCAGTTGTTTTAAACGGTTTCCGATAAGATGGACGCTATGGGGTGGTCCTGTTGTGATAATCGTATTTATTTTTTCCTTTTCCAAAACATCCGAGAGAAAAGTTACCGAAGGTTTTACCCAACTTTTTCGGGCATCAGGAATGAAAAAATTTCCCCTGACCCAAAGCATGGCCTTTTCAATAATTGTTTGGTTCTTGGTCTGGATGATTCCTGAGCTGATACGCTTGGTTTTTTTTGGAAATAGCAATCCGGCCAGACCGTAGGGTTCTTTTATAGGACATCGATAAATCTTAAGGTCTTCGGGCACTTCATTGAGAAACGATGCATCTTGTATCGGATAATGTGGATTTTCAGGCACGTACAAAACAGGTTCAATGTCAAAATCCCTTAGATACTTTACAAATTTCAACCACCGCTGTACTCCCGGGCCTCCGGCCGGAGGCCAGTAATACGTGATGACAAGTACCTTTTTCATACAACAATGGGATACAGGTTAAACATTGAAGCGTACCAAATAGTGCAACGGTGTATCTTTAAGATGATTGTGATTCCGCTGTGGTTTCTTTCTTTTTTCGGGCAAGCCAAAAATTGTATGCGACACCGCCCAAAACGACCAACCCTAAAAGAATCGAACTGGCCAATGCTATTTTGCTTCCTTTTTCGACAACAGGAGGTTCGAACTTGAATTCTATAGTATGCTTACCGGCCGGTATTTTTAAGGCCCGTAGTACATAGTTTGCCTTAAAGTGCTCGGTCGGTTTTCCATCGATATAGGCATTCCATCCCGGTTGATAATACATTTCTGAAAACACCCCCACGCCCATTCTTGAATTTCGCGATTCATACGTCAAATGATTGGGTTTGTAATCGATTAGTTGGATGGTTGCGGTCGAATCGACCTGAAAATTAAATTGGTTTACGGTCGGAAACTTTTCCGTGTTGACGATCGCCTCGTTCTTCCCATCAAAATCTTTGAGTCCTAAAAGCTCGTCATTGGCATTTTTAACTTCCCTTATTTTTTTTACGAACCAAGCATTACCGTTGGCTTCCGGATTTACAGCAGGATATCGCTGTCCCTCTTGATCCTGTTGAATCACGTATTTAACGTTGAGCATGTTCAGAACCTTGATATTTCCTTGTGCGATATGAAAATAAAAGAGGTCTTCCATGCCGGCAGGTTTTGCGGCATGATAGCCCGAAATAGCTTGATGAAAATATGAGGTTTCGGCCCCTTCGAAACCCTGCGTCTGATCGTAGACCCTGAAGACTCCGTCATCTTTTAAAATTTCTTGATGTACCGGTGTTTCCTGAAAAGGCTGCGTCATCCTTCTTTTTGCCACAAAATCGTCTTTATTGACATAGCGGAGGTCTACCCCTATCAAATCGAAAACGATCAATGCACCGAGGGCAATAATTACTAAATTCTCCTTGATTTTTTCCTGTAGAAAAAACCAAATAACCAAAGCTGCGAGAAATACATAAATCAAGGAACGGAAAAGATCACTGTTATAAACGGCTTTCCGGTCTTCCCTTAATACATCGGGCAAACCCTCCAGCCCGGTCATTTTCAAACTTTCATCTCCGGGAGCGGTAAAATCGAACATTCCTTTTGCCAAAAACAATACAATACCTATTCCTAAAACCGTAAAAAAGGAAATTTTAAGAGCTTTGACTTTCTTGCTTTTCGAGATATATCGATTAAAAAATAAACTGAGTCCTAAAATTGCCAAAATTGGTACGCAAAGTTCCAAAATCACCTGTATGGACGATACGGCCCGAAACTTATCGTATAGCGGGAAATAGTCGATCATGAAATCGGTCACCAAGCTAAAATTCTTTCCCCAGGACAGTACCAAAGACATCAGGGTGCCGCCTAAAAGCCACCACTTGGCACGGCCCTTGACCAAAATCAGCCCCAAAATGAAAAGGAAAAAGACGATTGCGCCAATATAGGCTGGGCCAGAAGTTCCCGGTTGATCGCCCCAGTAGAGTGGCAAAGTACCAAAATATTTTAGTGCAGTACTTTTTGGGACTTCCTTGTCCACCACATAGGCAAATGTTTTGGAATCCTCTCCCAAATCCTCGCCACTGGCCCCTCCAAAAAGTCTCGGGACAAATAGGTTCAACGATTCTGTAATTCCGTAACTCCAACGGGTAATATATTCTTTGCTAAGGCCTTCGGTATTCTCTTTATCGGAACCATCGGGGTTGATTGTAATATCGGATTTCCCACGCGTACTCCAATCGGCATATTCCTTGGTGGCCATTAAACTCGTAGCGTTCGATGCGATTCCCAATGCAACGGCGCCCAAAAGTATTCCTATAGATATGAAGTAATGCTTTAATTTCTTTTTACGAACGGCATCAATTAGATAGGCAATTCCTAAAATCAACACCAACAACATAAAATAATAGGTCATTTGGTAATGATTGGCCCCTATTTCCAAAGCCATTGCCACGGCGGTCAGAACAAACCCCCAAAGGTATTTCTTCCTAAAAACGAGGACGATTCCGGCCAATACCAAAGGAAGATACCCGATTGCATGGGCCTTTGCATTATGGCCTGCGCCAAAAATGATAATCAAGTAAGTGGAAAAACCAAATGCCAAAGCTCCTACAATGGCCAAGCGATAGTCTACCTTTAGACAGCATAGTAGAATATAAAAGCCTATAAAATATAAAAAGAGATAGTCGGCCGGCCTTGGCAAGAAACGAACAAGGTTATCGAGCTTCTTCACATAATTATGCGGATAATAGGCCCCGAGCTGATAGGTGGGCATTCCGCCAAATGCACCGTTCGTCCAGTATGGCTCCTCTCCCGTTCGCTTCCTGAAATCGTTCTGTTCTTTGGCCATGCCCGTAAACTGAACGATATCGGACTGTTCGATGACCTTTCCTTGAAGTACGGGATAAAAATAGGCCAAGGCCGCAATGACGAAAAATACGATAACAAAAAAATGGACAAAAAGGGCTTTTAAACCGGTTTGCATGAAGTGGACTAACGGGTTGAAGCTGCTAATTTAATCAATCTACTTCCTCAAAATCAATATACTCCCCAACTTTTTGTGAAGAACTGTCCTTTCGCTGCGGTTTTTTATCGATTATCACATCACCGACCTGATGCTCGCTATTCTGATTCTGGTTCACGAACTCGCCGAACTTTTCCTGAAAATGTGCCTCGGTCTTCTTGGCCGCATAACTGAATAGTTTCGGGGCCAATAAACGCAGTACCATTTTAAGCAGGTAGTATACCAGCAAGATTATTAATATCGTCTTTAAAAAAGCCATTTTATTTAAATAGTATATATCAAAAATACAATTCTCACGTTGTATTATCAGGGCTAAAGTCATAAAATAATAATAAAATCACCATTATGGGGCATACGTTCGAAATGAAAAGAATCAGGCAATTGATACTAATTCTTCCTCTGGCATTGCCTCTTTTTGGAATCTCGCAGTATACGGATGTCATCAATTCGAACCGCCCCGGACTCTCGGTAAGTGCCTATGCGGTTGGCAAAAATGTGATACAGGCCGAGTTGGGCGCTTTCTACGAACAGAGCGATCATAGCCTTTTGAACACCCAATCGAATATCTGGGGCACTGATCTTTCCTTGCGCTACGGATTGTTGTTCGAACAATTGGAAATCAACTACGAAGGTACTTTTCAAAATCAGAAAACGACTTTCTCGAACATTGGTACGGAACAATCGTTTACCGATTTCTCAAGAAACCGATTAGGGTTGAAATTTCTTGTCTACGACCGTTACAAAGATCCCGAGAGAAACAAACCCAACCTGTATAGCTGGAGAAAGAACAACCTCTTTCAGCTTAAAAACTTAATTCCCTCGGTATCGATTTACGGCGGTGCGACCTTCAATATCGGCGACAATCCTTTTTACGTTGGCGATCCTACGGTTTCGTATCGTGGCATGGTGGCCACCCAAAGTAGGTTGACGCCGCGCTTCGTGTTGATTACCAATTTTGCCTATGACCGTATCTCAACTGACTTTCCCGAACTAAGTTATCTCGTTTCAATATCGCATGCCTTTCGCAACCCGAAATGGAGCGCCTTTATCGAAAATCAAGGAATCAAGAGCGATCGATACTCCGATGTTCTTTTACGGGGAGGTGTTGCGCATTTGCTGAATGAAGATCTTCAGTTTGATGTGAACATGGGCGCAAGCTTTAAAAATACACCTTCAAGAGTATTTGTAACGGTGGGCGGGTCATATCGCTTTGACCTGCACAAAGATCCCAAGCCAAAGGCAATCGACGAACAAAATGCCGGAGAAAATGGCGGGCCGATTAAAAAGAACGCCATGAGAAAGAAAGAGCGAAGAGCAAAGAAGGCTAAAAACAAAGGTACAGGTGCCGAAGATATTGATCTAGGCCCATCTAAAAAACAACTTCGAAAATTGAAACGGGCCGAAAGGAAAAAGAAAAAAGACGGTCAGAGCGAATATGATTTCTAAATCATACCGTTTAAATTTTAACCGCGATATTTAGTATTTCCATTGTAATTATTCCTAATATTGGCCCTACAAAATAGTTGTATGGTCACGCTCAAAGAAGCTACTACCAAGACTGAATTAAAACAATTCGTCAAATTCCCATTTACACTTTACAAGGACAGCCCCTATTGGGTGCCACCCATTATCAATGATGAATTGGAATCTTTCGACAAGGATAAAAACCCTGCGTTCAAAAATGCAGATGCACGGTTCTTCCTTGCATACAAGAATGGGATAATCGCAGGTCGAATTGCAATCATTGTCAATTGGCTGGAAATCAACGAGCAAAAAATCAGGAAAGTCCGTTTTGGTTGGTTCGATTTTATCGACGATGGCGAGGTTTCTGAAACATTATTGCAAAAGGTCGAAGAAATAGGCAAAAAACACGGTCTGGATTATATGGAAGGACCCGTTGGTTTTTCCAACCTCGACAAAGTCGGTGTGCTCGTCGAAGGTTTCGACCACATAGGGACCATGGTCACCTGGTACAATCACCCATACTATCAACTCCATTACGAACGCTTGGGGTTTGTAAAGGAAAAGGAATATATGGAGAACAAATTCCCGACCAGTGCCGCCGATCCTGCCCTTTTCACAAAACTGAACGATTTGGTCAAGCGACGTTACGGACTAAAGGAAATCAATTTCACCAAAACCAGCGAGGTTTTGCCGATGGCCGACCAAATGTTCGATCTGTTTAACGAAACCTATTCGAAACTCTCTTCCTTTGTGCCGATAACAGAGGTTCAAAAAGCCTATTTCAAGAAAAAATATATCAGTTTCATCAATCCTGAATACATCAAGTTTATTGTGGACAAAGATGAAAACCTAATCGCCTTTGCAATAGTCATGCCGTCATTTTCGAAGGCATTGCAAAGGGCAAAGGGCAGATTGTTCCCTTTTGGCATATTTCATCTTCTAAAGGCCAAAAAACATAGCAAGGACGTTATTTTCTATCTTATCGGAATACACCCCGACTACCAGAACAAAGGGGTGACCGCGATAATTTTTAACGAATACTATAAAACCTTTAAGGCAAAGGGAATCGATATGTGCTACCGTACACCCGAACTAGAGGAAAACGTGGCTATTCGTCAAATGTGGAAACATTTTAACCCTGTTGTCTATAAACGTAGGCGTACGTATCGAAAGGATTTACAGTAAATTCCAAAAAAACAAATCCCAAAAATCCAATTGAAGACATCATAGCCTATTAGAATTTGGGATTTCAATCTTGTAATTTGCGAAATCGGTGAATTTTGCTTACTCCCCCATCGCGGCCGCCACTGCCGCCGATAATCGTTTATAGGTACCGTTCTGAAGTCGCTCGCGAATCGCAGAGAAAGCATCCAATGTTTCCTCGATATCCTCCAAGGTATGGGTCGCAGTCGGTATCATTCGAAGTAAAATCAGTCCTTTAGGTATGACCGGGTAAACAACTATAGAACAGAATATTCCATAATTTTCACGTAGATCTTTCACCAACGCCATCGCCTCTGGAATACTTCCGTTCAAATAGACCGGCGTAACGCAACTCGTGGTAGTACCAATATCGAATCCGCGTTCTTTTAACCCGTTTTGAAGGGCATTTACATTCTCCCAAAGTTTCGCTTTCAATTCGGGCATCGTACGCAACATGTCAAGACGCTTCAAAGCTCCTTTCACATAGACCATCGGTAATGATTTTGCGAACATTTGCGAGCGCAGGTTGTATTTGAGGTAATCGATTATCTCTTGATCGGCAGCAACAAAGGCACCGATACCGGCCATAGATTTGGCAAAAGTAGCCAAATAAACATCGATATCGTCTTGAACGCCTTGCTCCTCACCTGCTCCGGCGCCGGTCTTGCCCAAAGTTCCGAATCCATGCGCATCGTCGACCAATAATCTGAACTTGTATTTTTCCTTGAGCGCGACAATTTCCTTTAATATACCTTGTTCACCCCTCATGCCGAATACACCTTCGGAAATCACCAAAATACCGCCCCCATGTTGCTCGGCCAATTTAGTGGCACGCTCCAAGTTTTTTTCCAGACTTTCGAGGTTGTTGTGCGTAAACGTAAAGCGTTTTCCCATATGCAACCGAACCCCGTCGATGATACAGGCATGACAATCAACATCATAAACGATGATGTCGTCTTTGGTCACCAACGCATCGATTACCGACATAAAACCTTGATATCCAAAATTGAGCAGATACGAAGCTTCCTTCTTGACAAAAGCGGCCAACTCCCGCTCCAACTGTTCATGATAATCGGTATGACCGCTCATCATTCTCGCGCCCATCGGATAGGCCGCGCCATGTTCCAGGGCTGCTTCACCGTCCACTTTTTTAATCTCGGGAAGATTGGCAAGGCCCAAATAATCATTGATACTCCAAGTGATTACCTCCTTGCCCTGAAATTTCATGCGATTTGAAATGGGGCCTTCCAATTTTGGAAAAACGAAATATCCTTCCGCTTGTGATGCCCATTTACCTAAAGGGCCTTTATTTTCTATAATTCTTTCAAATAGGTCTTTCATGAAGTTTGGTTGAATCTACCTGCAAAAATATGGATTTTTAACAAGCATTCATAATTATTAAACGAGGTCATAAAAAAA
Source organism: Bacteroidia bacterium (assembly GCA_030428705.1). Taxonomy (GTDB): domain Bacteria; phylum Bacteroidota; class Bacteroidia; order Flavobacteriales; family Flavobacteriaceae; genus Meishania. The sequence goes on along the minus strand of JAUIDI010000001.1, from coordinate 543,202 downwards.
GCGATGGTTTAAAAATAACCATCGCTTCTAGAAATTTCGTATTAGTCGTTATTTCACGAACTGTACCTGCTGTGTCTCTTCTACCGTGTGGCTATCGAAAAAGCCCTGGTCCTCCATCCATTTATCGCTGTAGATCTTGCTCATGTAGCGCGATCCGTGGTCGGGAAATATAACGACCACTTTGCTGTTTTTATTGAAGGTCCCTTTCGAACTAAGCTGCTTTATGGCCTGCATGACCGCTCCACTGGTATATCCGACGAACATGCCCTCCGTTTTAGCTATTTCCCTGGCCGTATGGGCACTTTCTTCGTCAGTGACCTTAATGAATTTATCGATTACCTCGAAATCGGTAGCGGTCGGAATCAAGTTTTTACCCAGCCCTTCGATACGATAAGGGTAGATTTCATTGCTATCGAATTCACCGGTCTCGTGGTACTTTTTGAGAACGGACCCAAAGGCATCCACACCAATGACCTTGATACTGGGATTTTGTTCCTTTAGATACCGTGCCGTACCCGAAATGGTGCCTCCGGTGCCACTACATGCTACCAAATGGGTGATTTGCCCATCGGTTTGGTTCCATATTTCAGGACCGGTGGTATTATAGTGTGCATCGATATTCAATTCATTGAAATACTGGTTTATGTAGATAGAGCCCTTGGTCTCTTCGTGAAGCCTTTTGGCCACTTGGTAATACGACCTCGGGTCATCGGCACTAACATGCGCCGGGCACACGTAAACGGTAGCTCCCATGGAACGGAGCATATCGATCTTATCTTTTGATGATTTGGAACTTACCGCCAAGATACATTCATAGCCCTTAATAATACTGACCATTGCAATACTGAAACCTGTATTGCCCGATGTAGTCTCGATAATCGTACTCCCTTTTGTCAGTATACCTCTTCGCTCGGCTTCCTCTATAATATACGCCGCAACCCTGTCTTTCGAAGAGTGACCGGGATTAAACGATTCTAACTTGGCATAAAAATTTCCGGGGAGCTTCTCGGTAATTCGATTAAGTTTTACTAGGGGGGTATCTCCTATAAGTTCTAGGATGTTGTTGTAAGCTTTAATCTTATTTTCCATAAAGGCTATATAAGTTAAAGAATATTACAGAATGTGGATTCCATAATATTCTAGGGCAAAATTACTATTTTTTTCGGATTATTCGGTTTTACCCTCCAAATCAAGCAAAAATGCATATTCCTTGGCCACCTCCTTCAATGCCTCGAAACGCCCGGAAGCACCGCCATGGCCTGCATCCATATTTATATCGAAAAGCAAAAGGTTATCACCTTTTTTCAATTCACGTAGCTTGGCCACCCACTTTGCAGGCTCGAAATATTGTACCTGTGAATCGTGCAATCCCGTGGTTACCAACAAATTCGGATATTCCTTGGCCTCGACATTGTCATATGGGGAATATGATTTCATGTACTCATAATATTCCTTTTCGTTCGGATTGCCCCATTCATCGTACTCTCCAGTAGTCAATGGAATGGAATCATCGAGCATGGTCGTAACGACATCAACGAATGGGACCGCGGCAATCACGCCATTATATAGTTCCGGGGCCATATTGACCACGGCACCCATTAAAAGTCCGCCAGCCGAACCTCCCATGGCATACAAATGGCCTGCACTTGTATACTTACTTTCAATCAAGAATTTGGAACAATCGATAAAATCAGTAAACGTATTTTTCTTTTTGAGTAATTTGCCGTCCTCATACCATGGACGGCCCAAATACTGCCCCCCACGGATATGGGCCAAGGCGTAGGCAAATCCCCTGTCCAATAGGCTCAGACGCACCGTCGAGAAATAAGGGTCTATCGTCGCCCCATAAGACCCATATGCGTATTGAAGAATGGGCGTATCGGGACTTAGTTCGGTGTTTTTATGATGAATTATCGACATGGGCACTTTCGCCCCGTCACGCGCCGTGGCCCAAACCCTTTTTTCCACATAATTGGCCTTGTCGAATTTACCGCCAAGTACTTCCTGCTCTTTTTTGACCTCTTTTTCCTTGGTACGCATATTAAAGTCGATGACCGATGCGGGCGTTCCCAAGGAATTATAGGAATAACGTAAAATCTCCGTATTAAAATCCGGATTGGTACTCACATTAGCGGTATAGGTTTCGCTTTCAAAAGGGAGATAGTATGAATCTTTTCCGTCCCATCGGTTGATCTTCAGTTTGTTCAGTCCATTTTCGCGCTCCGAAAGCACATAGTAATCCTTGAAGATTTCAACGCCTTCCAGAAGTACATCTTCACGATGTGGAATGAATTCTTCCCAGTTTTCGGAAGATGTATTGTCTTCCCCGACCTTCATCAGCTTAAAATTGGTGGCGCCGTCCTTGTTGGTCAGCACATAAAAAGAATCGTCATAATGTGATATGGAATATTCCAGCCCCCTGGTCCTTGGAGAAAATACCTTGAATTTTCCATTGGGATCGTCGGCGTTCAATATTTGATATTCGCTGGTCAATGTACTGTACGAGCCTATAATGATGTACTTGTCAGATTTTGATTTATAGACAAAGGTTCCGAAAGTGTCGTCGGCCTCGTGAAAGACCAGTTCATCCTCAGATGTAGGGGTGCCCAATCTATGCCTGTAAATTTTATCGCTTCGCAAGGTGACCGGGTCTTTTTTGCTATAGAACATCGTCTTATTGTCATTGGCCCAGACCGCTCCGCCCGTAGTATTGTCTATTTTGTCCGCCAGTACCTTGCCTGATTCCAAATCCTTGATCTGAAGCGTATACTGTCTCCGTGAAACCGTATCGACGCCGAAGGCGGCCAATTTGTTATCAGGGCTGACACCGATGCCGCCCAAATTAAAGAACTCATGGCCTTCGGCCATTTCATTGCAGTTGAAAATTATCTCCTCTGGGGTATCCAAAGATTCCTTATGACGGCTATAGATCGGATATTCCTTACCGGTTTCATAGCGTGTAACGTACCAATATCCGTTTTCTTTATAAGGCACTGAAGCATCATCCTCCTTGATCCTTCCCTTCATTTCTTCAAAAAGAACTGATTGAAATTCTTTGGTGTGTTCCGTCAAGGCTGCGTAATATGCATTTTCTTTTTCAAGATGTGCAATGACCTCGGGATCTTCGCGATCGTTCATCCAGTAGTAATCATCGACCCTTACATCGCCATGTTTCACCAATTCTTTAGGGGCTTTTTTGGCCAAAGGGGCCTCCGCTACCGTCATATCCTTATTTTCATTTTTGCAAGAGAGCGCTAAAATAAGACTTAATGCGAGAACCAATTTGTTTTTTTCGAGGTGTATCATATAACTTTGGTATCGGCACAATTTAGTAATTTTGGAAGTATCAAATTAAAAAAAACAGGATATGTTCGGAGATATGATGGGAATGATGGGGAAACTCAAGGAAACCCAAAGAAAAGTCGAGGAAACCAAAAAAAGATTGGACACGGTAACCTTGCGGGAGAGCTCTTCAGATGGACTGTTGGAGGTCACGATTTCCGCGAACCGTGTCGTCAAGGAAATCAAGATAGATGATTCTTTGTTGGAGGACAAAGAACAATTGGAAGACTATTTGGTCCTGACACTCAATAAGGCCATCAATAATGCCACCGAGGTCAATGAGACCGAGCTTGCGGCCGTCGCCAAGGAAGGGATGCCCAACATACCAGGTATGGATTCTTTGTTCAAATAAACTATCTTTAAGGGCATAACCGTTATACCATTGTATGATCGAGATAAAAAAATATGAGGGAAACGGATACACTTTTAGCCTAAAGGCCGAAGATGGGGCCAATTTGCTCAACAGCGTGCCATTTTCCAGTAAGGACGAGGTAAAAAAGACCGTCGAAGAACTACAGGCAGCACAAAACACCCAACATGTTTTTGAAAGGAAAACCAATCACGAAGGAAAATTTCTTTTCAGTGTTAAAGGTCCCGATGGACGATTGATCGGAAAAAGTGAGCTTTATACTTCTGAAGCAGGCATGGAAAACGGAATCAAAAACGTTCGAAACCGAATTGCCTCGCTGACCATCCTTTAGGAATTACATCTCTTCAAGAATTTCAAGAAAAGCCTCGTGCATGGTATCGGTGTAATCCAAATGTGTTACGATCCGCAATTTTCCCTGCCCCATACCGATCAACCGAACACCTTTTTCATTCAAATTTTGAACGAATTCATCAGAATCATAAAGGCTTTCATCGATTTCGAAAATTATGATATTCGTCTCGATGGGTTCTACTTTTTTAATAAAAGGCAACTTTTTTAGCAAATCGCCTATTTCGATGGCTTTCTCATGGTCTTCGGCCAATCTTTCAATATGGTTGTCCAAGGCATAAGTGCCCGCTGCGGCCAAATACCCCACCTGTCGCATTCCGCCACCAAGTATTTTACGTATTCGAAGTGCTTTATCTATCATTTCAGCACTACCGACCAAGACCGAACCTATGGGACAGCCCAAGCCCTTACTCAAACAAACGCTTATGGTATCGAACAGTTCGCCATACTGTTTCGGGGTTTCCCCTTTGGCGACAAGCGCGTTCCATAAGCGGGCTCCGTCCAAGTGGTATCCTAAATTATGTTTCTCGCAAACCGCCTTGATACGTTTCAGTTCCTCGAAGTCCCAACCGGCTCCACCGCCTTTGTTCGTTGTATTTTCGATACATACCAATGATGTAAAAGGACTGTGGTAAAAATCCGGTGGATTGATGGCCGCTTCGACCTGTTCCGCGGTCATCATACCCCGATGTCCATCGACCAGCTTACAGGAGACCCCACTATTGAAACTGGCCCCTCCCCCTTCATAATTATAGACATGGGCATATTTGTCACAGATCAATTGATCCCCGGGATTGGTATGTAATTTAATCGCCGTCTGATTCGTCATACTCCCCGAGGGGAAGAACAAAGCGGCTTCCCTGCCAAACATTTCGGCCACTTTTTGTTCCAACGCATTGACCGATGGGTCCTCTTTGAAGACATCATCGCCCACTTCCGCGGACATCATGGCATTCAACATTCCCGGTGTTGGTTTTGTAACCGTATCGCTAATAAGGTTTATATCCATTTCAAGGTTCAAATTCAAGTATGAGGTACAAGTTCAAACTAAGACCATCGTGGTTCAATGGCATCGAACTACACCTTAGTGAAAACAATCCATGCCGATTGGCGAACCATCCGGAATCTTAGGTGCGGGTACAACTTTGAACTGCTCCGGATGTTTAAAAAAATCATCGATACGCCGCATCATTTCCATTTTGTAATCATTTGATAGGGCATTACCAAGGTTTCTTGTGGCCAAGCTTCTTAATTTGGCATTGGCGATCGCATTGACCTGAGGGTGTACTCCTTCGCTATGGGCCAAATTCATCAAATGGTAGATAACCCTGAAATCAATACTCCGTTGCACCTCTTCTAAATAATCATTCTTGTGTTGGTTCTCTAAAGTGTTTTTGATAACGGTTTCGAGTACTTCGCTCAAGCCTATATTTTTAGGGTCCAGACTTTTTTGCTGGACCAACCGTGACGCCCTTTCAGGATGCAACAGTAAGCTCAAGGTCATATCGGCCGCTGTTTCCGCAGCAGAAAGTGCATCAAAGGAAACACCTGTCTTACCCTTTAAAGACTCCCTTGTTTTTCGATATCCAAAGGCACGGGGCGGAAACAAGGACAGTTTTTCCTGTGGAATTGCAATTTCGGCAGCATCCAAAGTCCTTAAAATATTTTGCAGGGCTTTCTGCTGCATGGCCTTGTCAACGATCTCGACCGTAGTCTGGCCATCGCCTTTTACGGCATAATTGTATTCCATTCCACCTACTACCTTGGCAACGGCCTCGGTCTGATACCGATGGAGGAGATAAAGCGGTACAAAGACATCCTCTAAAACGGTATTGGGTTCCCCAGTACGGATATTGTCGATAGAAAAATTATCAATTGCGGTTCGGCGTACGTTTAGAAGCGCATCGAGCTCCTCGCTTACGCTTTTACCATTATCCCATAAATGTGCTAGAATGTGTGCGCTTCCCTTTGGCCGTGCATCTTGGTCCGTAATATAACGCAACCCGTCATCTTGCGCTTTTTTTAGGATCGCGTTCAATACTTCCTTTTCATTTTGGTCTTTTGGAATCTCGGAATACGAATAGGCTACCATCACCTTGTCCCAATCCCCAATTCCTGTGGCATAGGCATCCGAGAAATCGATTTCACCGTTTTTGACCGAAAACTGTGGGTGCGGATAATCCATCACAGACGCCCGATTATTGGTACTAGCCGCATAATTATGGGCAAACCCCAAGGTATGCCCTATTTCATGTGCCGATAGCTGCCGAATTCGCGCCAAGGCCAAGTCGAGCATGGGTTTATAATTATCGTCGCGTTCGGCAAAAGGCTTGTTCACCAAGGCCTGGGCGATTAAAAAGTCCTGTCGAATTCGGAGACTGCCCAAACTGACATGCCCCTTTATAATTTCGCCCGTACGCGGGTCGGTTATGCTACTGCCATAGCTCCATCCCCGTGTAGACCGGTGGACCCATTGAATTACATTATACCGTACATCCAGAGGGTCGGCATCGGCAGGAAGCATTTTCAATTGAAAGGCATTTTTGTACCCGGCGGCCTCAAAGGCTTGGTTCCACCAACGCCCCCCATCCAAAAGTGCAGACCGTACAGGTTCGGGAGTACCATTGTCCAAATAATATACGATAGGTTCTACCGCCTCACTTTGGGTCGCGGAAGGGTCTTTTTTCTTCAATCGGTGCCTCGTAATGAACCGTTTTAGGATAGGTTCTTGAACGGGAGTCGAATAATCATAGTACGAAAAAGGATATGATCCGCTCCGTGTATCGAACTCCCTCATTTCATAACCGTTATCGGGCAACTCGATAAAGGAATGGTGTTGCGCTACCGTAACCAGGCCGGGGTTAGGAGTTACCGAACGAATGTATGCGCCTTTGGGCTCACCCTTGAACGTCAAGGTCACATTGAATTCCACATTTTTGGGGAACGCTTTGGTACGTTCCAGGTCAATTGCGCTTTTCTCTTTGTCCAAGCTGTAACTACCCTGATCGGTTTGTTTTAATCTTCCAATGACCCCATGGGCATCCCGCATCAGGAAATCGGTAATATCGATAACATATTTTCCGTCTTTTTCTTCCTCTATCTTAAATCCTCCCAAAACGGACTTGGCAAAAGCCTGTTCAACGGATTTTCTTTCCAAATCATTGTCGGTCAATGCCCTAAAGGTCATATTCGGCTGCACCAAAAGAAGTTTCCCCCCGGCTTTTTTAAAGAAAACAACTTGTTCATTTCCAAGTTGGCCCCTGTCCAACCCGATATCATTGCTCCCGATACCACTGCTCAAAGAATAGACATACAAGAACTCTTTGTTCAAATCTTCGACTTCGAGATAGACCTTATCGTTTTTATCGTCGTACAGAAAATTAAAAAGTCCGTTGAACTTCTGAAATTCCTTGCTTTTTTCGGCATATTGTGAAGTCGCGAACTGTACTAAAAATAGGGCTGTTACGAATAGTATCTTTTTGTTCATCCGAATTGGTTTTGCCGCTAAATTTAGATAAAAACGAGTAAAAAAGTACGAAGGTCTTTCCATTCTTTGCGAAAAACCAAATTAGGAATATAGTTGGGGTATTTTTAAATGAAACCTAAAATTCATTCCAATTATTAAGGAATTTTCATTGATAAATCCTTTGAAAACCAATACCTTATTACAAACTAATTCAAATGGGCAAAATCGAGAACAGAATCTTTTCATCCTATGAGAGAAATCCGATCTTGTACGATGAAATCTATGATAAAAACGGCGACATCAAAAATGTCTATCAAAAACTTTTTGATTTGTACGGCGGCCATTCCATACGTGATTACGTAAAGTTGAATACCAAAGCGAAATCATCTTTTTTCAACCAAGGCATCACCTTTCAAGTCTATGACGAAAAGGAAAGTCAGGAGAAAATCTTTCCGTTCGACCTCTTTCCAAGAATAATTGACCAAGATGAATGGGATGTTATCGAACGTGGCGCCATACAACGCAGCAAAGCCCTGAATTTGTTTTTATGGGACGTTTACCATGATAAAAAAATCATCAAAGACGGTGTCGTTCCTATGGAATTGATAAGTTCTTCAGCTAACTATCTGGATCAAATGATCGGTATCGACCCCCCCGGGGGTATTTATAACCATATTTCAGGTACCGACGTCATCAAACACAACGATGGAAAATACTATGTTCTCGAAGACAATATCAGATGCCCGTCAGGTGTAAGTTATGTCATTTGCAACAGAACGGCTTTAAAAAGGGCTTTGTTCGGGGTCTTCAACCACTACCGCACCTATTCGGTCACGAACTATGCAGAAAACCTATTGGATCTTTTGGAGACTACAAAACCCAAAGGGGTCGATACACCCAACTGTGTGGTCATAACACCTGGGATGTACAATTCAGCGTTTTATGAGCATTCCTATTTGGCCAAGACCATGGGGGTCGAATTGGTAGAGGGCCGCGACCTCTTCGTTGAAAACGACTTTGTGTATATGAAGACCATCGGCGGCCCGTTGAAAGTCGATATAATCTATCGTAGGATCGATGATGCCTTTATAGACCCTTTGGAATTTAGGCCCGATTCAGCCTTAGGTGTTCCCGGACTTTTCGCCGCCTATAAGAAGGGCAATGTTACCCTTGCCAACGCACCGGGAACAGGTGTTGCCGACGATAAGGCCGTTTACACGTACATGCCGCAGATCATCAAGTATTATTTGGATGAGGAGCCTATTTTGAACAATGTCCACACCTATCATTGTAGCAGACCCGATGAGTTGAAGTACGTCTTGGAACATATTCCGGAACTTGTCATAAAACCGGTCGACGAAGCGGGCGGGTATGGCATCTCGATAGGAAATCGATTGACAAAGGAGGAAATCGAAACCATAAAAAAACAGGTAAAGGAAAATCCGCGTAAGTACGTTGCCCAACCGATCATGTCGCTTTCCGTACACCCTACCTATATAGATGACAGTGAATCGTTCGAACAGCGCCATGTAGACTTGCGTACTTTTACAGTTCTCGGAAAGGACAAAGAGTTTGTGCTGAAGGGAGGATTGACCCGAGTGGCACTAAAAAAAGGAAACCTAATAGTCAACTCATCCCAAGGGGGTGGATCCAAGGACACTTGGGTATTAAAAGAATAACCAGACCATATGCTTGCACGAGTAGCCAACAATCTCTTTTGGATGGGCCGTTATATCGAACGCTCAGAACATATTGCCCGATACATGAACGTTAACTATTTCTCTTCATTGGATGCGCCCAATGCGCGTTCGCAGGACCGACAGTTCGTACTGCGCTCGATGCTCTTTATGGTCGGTGATCCCGTACATGACGATTCCACTGTTTTAGAAGAAGAAAAAGTACTTTATAAAATTGGCCTTAATCCTGAATTTCCGTTCTCCATAATCAACAATGTGAAATATGCCCGAGAAAATGCAAATAGCGCCCGTGACCTTATCTCGACCGAACTGTACGAGTCGATCAATAAGTTTTACCATTTCGTGCTGAATTATCCGGTCGAGACTTTTGTAAAGAACGGCCTTTATGATTTTACGGTCAACGTAGCCGAAATGACCGCAATACTCAGGGGAAAGATAAGGGGTACCCTATTACATGATTCGGTCTACGCCATCATACTTATGGGGGTCAACATTGAACGGGCGACACAGATTATTCGGATAATAAATACAAAATATAATGATGCCCTCGAGGCACAGGGAAGTTATGGTGACAAGTTCAGTAATAGCTTTGAATGGACCACATTACTAAAATGCGCCGAGTCGTACGACATGATGCGTCGACTGTACAAAAAAACACCTACCAGTATCTCTACCTTGGAATTCTTAATATTGAATCCGAATTGTCCAAGATCGGTCATGAACAGTTTGAACCAAGTACACAAACACATTAAACAATTAGATCAGAGTACGAAATACAATAAAAATTCAACTGCTTTCTTGGTCGGCAAGGTACGTAGTGAGTATGAGTTCAAGCATATTGAGGAAATCGAAGGGAACATTCAAGCCTTTATCGACCAAATCTTAAAAAGTCTTACCGAAATCAGTCAAAAAATGGACAAGGAATTTTTTAATTATTAGTGAAGGCAATAACGTATCTTCGCTCAACCATGTCTTCAGAGTATTCCATCACTTATAAGGCCGAAAACCACTATGAAAATTGGGTTCATGATGCCCATTGGCAATTCTTGATAATTCCCGAACAAAACAATACACAAGAATTTGTCAGTGTCGATTTCAAAAATTCTTTAGGTGCCATTAACGAGTATTCCATCAATGGATACGGTTTCAGGACCATTCGGATACAACCAAGGAAGAAATTCAAGGAAATTTCGTTCGAGGCAAATTTTCGTTTGTTGAAGAAAGAGGTGAATCCTTTCGATTTTGAGCTCGGGGAAGAAATCGTCAAATCGTATCAAAAAATTCAAGAACTGGATTTCAAGGTAGATTTCGAACCTTTTTTAAGAAAGACCCATTATACGACCCTGCCTGAAAAGGATAGCACTATTTTTCAATTTGATACAGAAAAATCGATTTTCGAAAATTTAAAGGCATTGAATCATTGGACCTTTATCCATATTTATTTTAAAACCGGTGTAACCGATGTACATACCACTTTACACGAAATTATTGATAATAGGCATGGAGTCTGTCAAGATTTCAGCCATCTTTTTTGTGCCTTGGCAAGACAGAATGGTATTCCGGCACGTTATGTATCCGGTTATCTTCACCAGGGCAATGGTTATTTTGGCGATTCCCAGATGCATGCCTGGGCAGAAGCCTATGTCCCGAATATTGGCTGGGTGGGTTTTGACCCGACCAATGACCTTTTGGCCAATACCGACCATATAAAAGTTGCCCATGGCAAGGACTATGCCGATTGCTCCCCGTTGCGAGGGGTCGTTTATTCTAAGGGAAAGAATACGACAAGCCACGCAGTTCAGGTTTTACAACAGCAACAATAGCTTACACAAAAGCTCTGATACATTCGGAAAGAATGGTATTTTTGTCGAAAATTTCACTGAATGACAATTACTACGGACCATTATAAAGGTCTTCAGGATCGCCTTGGTGCGTTAAGGAGGTATCTTTGACGTCGATGCGAAACTTATCGAGATAGAAAACGAGCAGGAAAAAACCCTGGCTCCGGACTTTTGGGACAATCCGCAAGAGGCTCAGGCCCACATGAAGTTCATCCAATCCAAAAAACAGTGGGTCGATGATTTCAATGAGGCCAAAACCTTGGTTGGAGATCTTGAAGTATTGCTCGAATTTCAACAGGAAGGCGATGTCAAGGAAGATGAGGTAATAGCTCATTACGAAAAGACCTTGAACCAGATCGAGAAATTGGAGTTCAAGAACATGCTATCGGAAGAAGGCGACGAACTCCCCGCTGTGCTCCAGATTACGGCAGGTGCCGGAGGCACCGAAAGTTGCGATTGGGCCTCCATGTTGATGCGCATGTACATCATGTGGAGCGAGAAGAACGGGTATAAGGTAAAGGAACTGAACTATCAGGAAGGAGATGTAGCCGGCATCAAGACTGTTACCCTTGAAATCGATGGTGAATTTGCCTTCGGATGGCTAAAAGGTGAAAATGGCGTACATCGTTTGGTGCGCATATCGCCTTTTGATAGCAATGCCAAGCGGCATACCTCTTTTGCCTCGGTATATGTATATCCTTTGGTCGATGATAGCATTGAAATCGATGTCAATCCTGCTGACATTACCATTACCACGGCCAGGTCTAGCGGTGCGGGAGGTCAGAACGTGAACAAGGTCGAGACCAAAGTACAGTTGGTACACCACCCCACGGGAATTCAGATATCGTGCTCCGATTCACGAAGTCAGCACGACAACAGGGCAACGGCCATGAAGATGTTAAAATCGCAATTATATGAAATCGAGTTGCGAAAAAAACTGGAAGCCCGCGAAGAAATCGAGTCCTCGAAGAAAAAAATCGAATGGGGCTCGCAAATCCGCAATTACACCATGCAGCCTTACAAACTCGTAAAAGATGTACGTACCGGTGAGGAAACCGGAAATGTCGATGCGGTCATGGATGGCGAAATCGATGCCTTTTTAAAAGCCTATCTTATGATGATGGGACAGAAAGAAGAAGAATGAATTTTAAATAGTTTCTAGTTTCAAATTTAAATTATTCACTTTTATCCAGTTTGAAACTAAAAGAACCCGAAAACATGATTAAAATATACCACAATCCCAGATGTACGAAATCTCGTGAAGGCCTTAAAATCCTTGAAGACTCAGGGAAAAATTTCGAAATCATCAAATATCTGGAAAACGTTCCTGCGAAAAATGAATTAAAGGAAATAGTCAAATTGCTAGGCATCAGACCAGAACAATTGATTCGTAGGAATGAAGCTGTTTGGAAGGAAAATTACAAGGCCAAAACCTTGACCGATGAAGAACTTATCGAGGCCATGGTGGCGAATCCGAAACTGATCGAACGTCCTATTGTCATAAATGGGGAAAAGGCCGTTATCGGAAGGCCTCCCGAAAAAATTGAAACCATTATATAGACAAAACACGAGGTATAGTCATTTAACAAAGATTTAACCAAAATGGCTTAAACCATCTTCTAATTTAGTAGTCATTAAAACCAAGACATTATGAAAATCAACGTTACGCACATAATTGCCTTTTTTGCAATTTTACTGTTAAGTGCTGAAATACAGGCCCAATACGGATATGGTAGAGGTTATGGGGGACGAGGTTACGGATACGGGAGTGGGTACGGATACGGATATGGCAGACAAAGAAGTGCCATACCCCAGGTACAGGAAAATCAAAAGGAACCCGAGCCGATGACGGCCGATCAGATTGTCGATGCAGAAATGCCCGGTATTGCGGAGACCTTGGAATTGAACGAATTCGAAACCGCGGTATTGAGCAGTATTCTAAAAAAATATGTACAGCAGCGTATCGAAATGCAAATTTTGAAATTGGATGCCGATCAGATGCGGGCGGGCATGGAAAAGATAACCAAGCTTCAAGATGAAGAGCTTAAAGCGGGACTGCCTCTCGAAAAATACGAGGCTTTCGTAGAAATGCAGAAAAACGGACTTCAAAAGGCGAAGAAAGAAAAGAAAAAAGAAAAAAAGCGAAAGAAAAAAAAGAAATCTAAAGACTGAATATGAAGAAACTATTCCCGATTGCCCTACTGGTTCTAATCACATTCTCCATCAGTGCCCAAAGACCTCAAGGAGGGCGGCCAGAACCCATAAAGATTACGGGGACAGTTTTAGACAACGATACAAATCAGCCTCTTGAATATGCCACTTTGGTACTGCAAAATATACGAAACCCTGAAAGGGTAACGGGTGGTGTCACCAATGCCGAAGGTAAATTTGAGGTAGAAACCATGCCAGGGCGCTACAATGTGAGCGTCGAATACATTTCTTTTCAGTCCTACAAGGCCGAAAACCAACAATTCACTACATCTACCGATTTAGGCGTAATCAAGCTCAAAGTCGACGTGGAACAATTGGAAGCCGTCGAGGTTGTCGGTGAGCGCACCACTGTTGAACTCCGGTTGGATAAAAAAGTCTATAATGTCGGTAGCGATCTGACCGTAAAAGGGGGATCGGTAACCGATGTACTTGACAATGTGCCTTCGGTCTCGGTGGACGTAGAAGGCAATATAAGTCTTCGGGGCAATGAAAGTGTTCGTATTCTTATCAATGGTAAACCCTCCGCCCTATCCGGTCTGAGTCCTGAAGCGCTTCAACAGTTACCCGCCGAAGCGATTGAAAAAGTCGAGGTGATAACAAATCCATCCGCCCGCTATGACGCCGAAGGAACTGCCGGTATTTTGAACATCGTTCTTAAACAAAGTAAAACTGCTGGGCTGAATGGGTCTTTCAGTGTAAATGTCGGTGATCCAAAAAGTTACGGGGGCAATGTCAGTTTAAATCTGCGGCGCGATAATTTCAATATTTTTACCAATACTTCCTATCGTTATCGAAGCGGGCCGGGCAATGCTTTGTTCGAACAAGAAAACTTTAACTCAGATGGCAGTACGGCAAGCTTTCAAAATGAGTATCGCGACTATCAACGCCAAAACGATGGTTTCAATACCAATATAGGTTTCGAGTACTTTATCGATTCCACTAGCAGTATAACAAATTCTTTTGTCTATAGAAATAGAGGGGGAAACGATGAGACCAATATCGATTTCTTCAATTTCGATGCAGCACGTAATCCTACTATTCAAAGAAATAGGTTCACCGACGAAAACGATGAGGATGAAGACGTACAGTACTCACTCAATTACGTAAAAAAATTCGGTGATGACGACGACCACAAATTGACCGTTGACTATCAATATTCTAGCGGTTCCGAACTCGAAAATTCCATTATCAATGAGGTAATTCTTGGAGAGAACATCAACCTTCCCACCGAGCAGACCATCAACGACGAAAGTCAGAAAAACCAATTGCTTCAATTCGATTATGTGAGGCCTTTTGGCAAGAACAATGAATCTCAATTTGAATTCGGCTACCGCGGTACTTTCAACCGGTTCAACACCGATTTTGATTTCGGGATACTTGAAAACGGAATTTTGGACAGCGACCCTAATTTTAGCAACGAACTGAATTACAAAGAATACGTCAACGCCCTTTACACGCAACTGGGAAGCAAATTCGGAAAATTCAGTGTTTTGGGAGGACTCCGCATGGAAGCTTCCGATATCGGTGTCGAACTGGTCAATACACGCGAAGTGACCGATAAGGACTATGTGAATTGGTTTCCCTCGATATTCTTGGGCTACGAACTTTCGGAAAAAGAACAATTTAATTTAAGCTATAGTAAGCGTTTGCGAAGACCGAGGTCTAGATTTATCAACCCTTTCCCGTCACGCAGTAGCAATACCAATTTGTTTCAAGGGAATCCTGATCTTGACCCCACCTTTACCGATGCCTATGATCTGGGATATTTGAAACGATGGGATAAAATAAGCTTCAACACTTCGGCCTATTTCAATCGCTCTACAGGTGTATTTCAGTTCATTACCCGCGAACGTGGTGATTTCGTTGAAATCGAAAACCCAGATGACCCGGCGAATCCCGTATTGGTTCCTGTACAGGTTCGCAGCCCTATTAACCTGGCTACGGAAAAAAGATATGGAGCCGAATTTACGACCACTTATACCCCAAAAAGAAATTGGCGTCTCACATGGAACGTTAACCTTTTTCAAAGGGAACTACGAGGAGATTACACTTATATTAATTTTCAAGACGAAGAGATTACCCAAGTTTTCGATGCCGACAATTTCAGCTGGTTTTCAAGGTTGAGTGCAAAGTTGCCATTACCTGCCAAAATCGATTTTCAGACCAATCTGTTCTATATGGGACCCCGACAAGATGCACAGTCCAAAAGTAAGGGCATGTTGTTCACCAATTTGGCATTGAGCAAAGATGTATTCAAAGACAAAGGTTCCATTTCATTGAACGTTCGCGATATTTTCAATACTGGTAAGCGCAAGAGCGAAACAAGAACTGAAAATGTCTTTACCTATAGCGAGTTCCAATGGCGTCAGAGACAAATAACACTTTCATTTTTATACCGTTTCAACCAACAGCAAAACCAGCGACAACGCAATGGTCAACGAGGCGGAGGCGATGATGATGGAGATCCCGAATTTGAAGGACAATGATGGACAAAAGATATTAGAAGTAAAAAAGGAAGCCGATCGGCTTCCTTTTTTTTATGATTCAAGTCGCTTGGCCCTTTTGGCCTCGCGACGTTCTTTCCAGATTTCAAGTAAATTTCCACCCAACCAATAAGGCACAACAAAAAGCAACAGAAACATCATTAGCCAAAAACCGATTGTCAATATGGTCAAGAAAGCTAAAAATCCCAAATATTGGTCGAATTCAAACATGAGTGTGAAAATTTATTTCAACAAAGATACTTTGAAATTGACAAATAGTGCAAATCAAAAATAAAAAAATGTGTGCACTCCTCAATTCCATAACAAATCCGTTTTCAAATATGCCTCCTCTTTATATAATTAAGTCTTCAAAACCATACCTTTGTGAGACACTTAAATTTTAAAGAATGAGTTTTAGAATCGAAAAGGATACTATGGGCAAAGTTCAAGTTCCCTCTGATAAATATTGGGGCGCCCAAACAGAACGGTCCCGAAATAATTTTAAAATCGGGCCATCGGCTTCCATGCCGCTGGAAATCGTTTACGGTTTTGCCTATTTAAAAAAAGCTGCGGCTTATGCCAATCATGAACTCGGTGTCTTGCCGATAGATAAAAGAGACCTGATAGCTAAGGTCTGTGATGAAATTTTAGAAGGTAAACACGATAGCCAGTTTCCTTTGGTGATTTGGCAGACCGGTTCCGGTACGCAGAGCAATATGAACGTAAATGAGGTTATTGCGAACCGCGCTCATGAAATCACGGGCAAAAAAATTGGCGAGGGCGAAAAAACTATCCAGCCCAATGACGATGTCAACAAGTCACAATCCTCAAACGATACTTTTCCCACGGGTATGCACATTGCGGTATACAAGAAAATCGTTGGGACCACCATTCCCGGAATAAAGCAATTAAGGGATACCCTTCACGAGAAATCAAAGGAATTTGACCAGGTCGTAAAAATTGGGCGCACCCATCTTATGGATGCCACCCCCCTAACCTTGGGGCAAGAATTTTCAGGCTACGTTTCACAACTCGACCACGGTCTTAAGGCCCTCGAAAACACTTTGGACCATCTCAGTGAATTGGCCCTTGGAGGAACCGCTGTCGGCACAGGCCTGAATACCCCCAAAGGGTATGATGTGCTGGTTGCCAAATATATTGCCGATTTCACCGGATTGCCTTTTAAAACGGCAATCAATAAATTCGAGGCACTGGCCGCCCACGACGCCATTGTAGAAAGTCATGGCGCACTAAAACAATTGGCCGTTTCGTTGAACAAAATTGCCAATGATATTCGCATGATGGCCTCGGGCCCACGTTCGGGTATTGGTGAAATAATTATTCCGGCCAATGAGCCGGGGAGTTCCATTATGCCCGGTAAAGTTAACCCGACACAATGCGAGGCTCTGACCATGGTCTGTGCCCAGGTTATGGGCAATGACGTAGCTATAGCCGTAGGAGGAACGCAGGGCCATTACGAGCTAAACGTTTTCAAACCGTTAATGGCGGCGAACATATTGCAATCTGCACAATTATTGGGCGATGCCTGTGTGAGTTTCGATATAAACTGCGCCGTGGGCATATCACCCAATCATGGAGTCATCAAAGAACTTTTGAACAATTCTTTGATGTTGGTGACCGCGTTGAATACAAAAATAGGCTATTATAAAGCTGCTGAAATTGCCAATACAGCGCATAAAAACGGTACGACATTAAAGGAAGAAGCAATTAATCTGGGGTATGTTACTGCAGAAGAATATGATCAATGGGTAAAACCAGAGGATATGGTCGGAGGACTTGGGTAAAAACACTTGACAGTATAAAAAAAGGCCGCTCCAAAGAGCGGCCCTTTTTATGTTAATGGATAGTATCTTATTTCAAGGTAAACTCTGAAGTCGCCAATAACTTCAATTTGTCATCATAAACATTCACCATGTAATTCCCCTTTTGAAAATCGCTAGCGGGCTTGTTTATGTAGTCGCATACATCCAAAGTGCTATTTTCATAGTAAAAGTTAGTACCCTTGCTGTAGGTTATCGAAGCACCATTTTCATTGGTTTTTGAATAGCTTTCTCCCATAACGTTACCTTGTGGGTCAAGAACCTCGACAAAGAATTCACGATCACCGGCTTGCGCAATGGTATTGTTGGCAACGGTAAAACATACTTTTAATTTATCAGTTCTACCGGCTCTTTGCGTAGAAACCAATTTTCCGCTGTTACGTTCCCTGACGGCATCAACGTTCATAGTCACCAAGTTCAAGGCCGAACCTTTCTCGACAACATCTGCCAATTGCGTATTCTGAACAACCAATGAATCGTTGAACACAGTTTGTTTTTCCAACTCGACGTACGTACTATCACGTTGCATTGCGATCATTGTGTTTGAACGGGTAAGTGAATCCACTTGCTTCAATAGTTGCTCCCTTTCTGCTTTAAGAACGTTTACCTGTCTTCTGTATCTTGAAAGACTGGCAATATCACCTTTCATGTTCTTAACGGAATCAATGTACTTCGCAATATTGTCCCTCGCCTCGACAAGCTCTTCATTGGTAGCATTGCTTTCCAAAATAGCCTTATCGTACTCAGATTTCAAGCTATTAAGGTCCTCGACCACTAATTGCTTCTCTTGTGTAAGTACCTTTTCGGTCTTTTGCTTGTCTTGATAAAGACTTACGGTATAGATAATCGTACCGATAAGTATTACGCCAAGCAAACCGGCCAATACTTTTAATCCATTGTTATTCTTTGTTTCAGTCATAATGTTAGAATTAATTAACTTTTGTTTTTCTGTTTAATACAGTGTTTGTTTGTGTCGTTCTATATACGGTTCAAGATTCAAATTGGATTTTTTGGGCAAAAAAATATTTTTTGCCGATCTTTAATACTTGTCAAGTATAATCAGAGGCAGACCATCTATGGATGTAAAAATAATTCCGTTCAAAGCAAAGTATGCCGGTCGCTTTAAGGATTTGAACCAAGCTTGGCTCGAAAAATATTTCTTTGTAGAATCCAAAGATGTCTTACTTTTAAGGGATTGCAAAAATTCGATAATCGACAAAGGAGGATATATCTTTTTTGCGGAATATGAAAAAACCATTATTGGCTGTTTTTCATTTATCAAAATCGGAAACGATATGTTCGAACTCGGAAAGATGGCCGTGGACGAAAATTACCAAGGGATGAAAATCGGACAACACCTACTGACTTTTGCAATAGATTTCGCGAAAAAGGGAGGTTGGAAAAAAATTATACTTTATTCGAGTACAAAATTAGATGCTGCGCTACATATTTACCGAAAATACGGTTTTACCGAAGTCCCTTTGGAAAAAGAGAATCCGTATGTACGTAGCGATATAAAAATGGAACTATTGCTAAATTAAATTGATTATGAAAAAAATAGGGATTGCGATACTAACTGTTAACCTTGCTTTTTTTGCATGTAAGGAAAAAACTAAATCTGGGCCACTTATCGATTCCGATATAGAAAATGCTGTGACATCGCCAGAATCTTCTAAGGTATTAGAGTTGTCAACCAAAGAAAATTTGAAAATCGTACCCATCGAGCACGCCACAGCTATTCTTGAATGGAACGGTGTGACCATATATGTCGATCCCGTAGGCGGCGCGGAAGCATTTGAAGGGCAGAAAGCTCCCGATCTGATTTTAATTACCGACATTCACGGGGATCATTTGAATGTAGAGACATTACAGGCGCTTGATACCGAAAAAGCCAAAATAATCATGCCCCAAGCCGTAGCGGACAAGATGCCCGATGAGTTTGTACCCCAAATCGATATTCTGAACAATGGCGATTCGAAAGAACGTTATGGAATCGTAGTCGAGGCCGTTCCCATGTACAACCTGAGGGAAGAAGCCCTGAAATTCCACGAAAAAGGGCGTGGCAATGGCTACGTTCTTAACTTGGGCGACCAACGCATATATTTTTCGGGCGATACCGAAGATATTCCTGAAATGAGGGCACTCGAAAATATCGATAAGGCGTTTATCTGTATGAACCTGCCCTACACAATGACCGAAGAAAGCGCGGCCGATGCCGTTTTGGATTTCAAACCGAAACAGGTGTATCCATATCATTACAGGGGCAACCCTGATGTAAGCGATGTTTCAAAATTTAAGGAAATCATCAATGCTGGAAACCCTGATGTTGAAGTGGTGCAGCTTGATTGGTATCCAAAGGACGATTTCTAACGTACCAACTTCTTGTATTTCAACCGTTTTGGAATTGTATCGGCTCCGAGACGTTTTCTTCTATTTTCCTCATAATCGGAAAAAGAACCTTCGAAGAAGTATACTTGGGAATCACCTTCGAACGCCAAAATGTGGGTACATATACGATCTAAAAACCAACGGTCGTGCGAGATGACGACAGCACAGCCTGCAAAATTCTCAAGACCTTCCTCCAAGGCCCGCAGCGTATTTACATCCAGGTCGTTGGTCGGTTCGTCCAAGAGCAATACGTTGCCCTCTTCCTTCAAGGTCATTGCCAGATGTAGCCTATTCCGCTCACCTCCCGATAACATGCTCACTTTTTTGTTCTGCTCGCTACCCGAAAAATTAAAGCGGCTCAAATAGGCACGTGAATTGACCTGTCTGCCACCCATCATTACCAATTCTTGCTCATCGCTGAAGTTTTGCCATATCGTCTTGTCGGGGTCGATGTTCGAATGGCTTTGGTCGACATAGGCTATTTTTGCCGTGTCTCCCACCTCAAATTCTCCCTTATCAGGGGTTTCCTCCCCCATAATCATCCTAAATATGGTAGTCTTACCAGCACCGTTGGGGCCGATGATTCCAACAATACCGGCCTGTGGCAATTTGAAATTCAGATCTTCATACAACAACTTATCGCCGTAGGCCTTGGCTACCCCTTTCGCTTCGATCACATTCGTGCCCAAACGCGGCCCGTTCGGAATGTAGATTTCCAGTTTTTCGTCAAGTTGCTTCTGGTCTTGGCTCATCAGCTTGTCATAATTCTTCAATCGTGCCTTTTGCTTGGTCTGGCGTCCTTTGGCGCCTTGACGTACCCATTCAAGCTCACGTTCCAGTGTCTTTTGTCTTTTGGAGGCGGACTTGCTCTCTTGGGCCAATCGCTTCGATTTTTGATCTAACCAGCTTGAATAGTTCCCTTTCCATGGAATACCTTCTCCCCTATCAAGTTCAAGGATCCATCCGGCCACGTTATCCAGAAAATAACGATCGTGAGTAACCGCGATTACGGTTCCTTTATACTGCGCCAAGTGATGTTCCAACCAATGCACGGACTCGGCATCCAAGTGGTTGGTAGGCTCATCGAGCAATAAAATCTCGGGCTCCTGCAAAAGCAATCTGCACAGCGCGACCCTCCTTCTTTCGCCGCCTGAGAGCACGCCTATTTTTTTATCGGCTTCAGGGGTACGCAGCGCATCCATGGCAATTTCGAGTTTTGTATCGAGTTCCCATGCATTCGCGGCATCGATCTTGTCCTGCAACTCAGCCTGCTTGTCCATAAGCTTTTGCATCTTATCGGCATCCTCATAGACTTCGGGCAACCCGAACATGTCGTTAATCTTGTTATACTCATCGAGAATGGCCACAGTTTCTGAAACACCCTCGCGCACAACCTCGATCACGGTTTTGGTTTCGTCCAATTGTGGCTCCTGCTCTAAATATCCTACTTGATATCCCGGAGAAAAAACCACATCGCCCTGATAATTTTTATCAACGCCAGCAATGATTTTCAATAGTGTCGATTTTCCAGAGCCGTTAAGCCCTAGAATGCCAATCTTCGCTCCATAGAAGAAGCTCAGGTAAATATTCTTCAGTACCGGGGTATTGGCATTTTTGTAGGTTTTGGTAACCCCCGCCATGGAGAAGATTACTTTCTTGTCGTCGCTCATTTTCTTATTTTATGGGATGGGAAGTTTTCGCTATTTCAAACCCTGCCCTTTAAGGCATTGAACACCCATGCAATGGCAAAAAAACCGATTCCGACTGAGGCAAACCCCCATCCAGCGACGTCGTCGTACCGAAATGCCCCAAGTGCAATGAGTCCGACACCCACGACTATCATTATAAATGTGGCCCAGGCCAATACGGTATTTTTGTTCATTCCCATGGTATTCAGATTGGTTTGTAGTAACCCCAAATATCGGAAATTTTACTCGATAATCGCGATTTAAATGTTCGATAATCCCAAACTAAGGATTTCTCAATCACAGTAAAAACGCGTAATGTCGCTCAATAGTGAATCAGGTCTCGAAAGGAAACGTAATTCCCGTTTTCGAACGAACCGCATCGAGCAGGTCGATCAGGTCCAGGCTGTTTTGATGGCTCCAAAGATTGCTTTGAAGCTTACCATTTCGAATACATTTGTGGACCTCTATAATTTCATGGGAATACCCTTTTCCAATCTTAGGTACATCATAATCCTTGATTTCATCGTTCTTTTCGATTGAATACGAATCTGCCTCATGCCAGCGCGGATTAATATAGAGGGTACCCTCGCTTCCTGAAAGTTCGGCCCGCATGGATGATTTTGAGGTGAATCCGCTATATAGAATTGCCTGTGCGTTTTTGTATTCGAAAATCATCGAGGTCTGAATCTCGGCCCCCGTGGAATGGAATTTGGAACTTGCCTGTATTTTTTCGGGAATACCCAACATCAAGTAGGACAAAAAAATCGGATATATACCAATATCCAATAATGATCCACCTGCCAGTTCGGGATTCAAAATCCTGCCTTTTTCGTCCCTATCCATTGCATAAAAGGCAAAATCGGCATTCAAATAACCCAGCGTACCAATATGCCCTTCATCGATCAATTGTTTAACTTTAATAATCGTAGGGTTGAATCTGCTCCATAAAGCTTCCATTAGAAAAACGTTGTTCTTTTCTGCTGCCTTTATCATGTCACGAACCTCTTCCCCGTTAACCCCCATAGGTTTTTCACAAAGCACGTGCTTGCCTTTCCCCATGGCCTTAATAGCCCATTCTACATGACCGGTATGGGGTGTGGCGATATAGATGACATCGACATTGCCCGAATCGAGCAATTCTTCATACGATCCAAAGTATTCCGATGCACCATATGTTTCCGCAAAAGTTTTTGCCCTTTCGATATTTCGGGATCCAACGGCCGTCAATTCACCCCACTCTACCAATTTTAGGTCTTTTGCAAAACTATGCGCTATCTTTCCCGGGCCTAAAATTCCCCATCTGATACTGTCCATAAATACGGTCGTCTTTGCCCAAATGTAATCAAATTTTACTCCTTATCTTTAACGGCACGAATGAAAGTGTACCGTAATGGATATCAAATTCAATAAGAACGAAGACCACAATAAATTACTGCTGTCGGAGCTGAACAAAAGACTAGCACAGGTTAAACTGGGCGGAGGAAAAACCCGTATTGAAAAACAACATGCCCAAGGTAAACTGACCGCTCGTGAAAGAATCGACTACTTACTGGACGATGGAAGTGATCGAATCGAAATCGGTGCTTTGGTGGGCGAAGGTATGTACGAAGACCATGGTGGCTGCCCTTCGGGCGGTGTCGTGGTCAAGATCGGATATGTTTCCGAAAAACAATGCGTCGTTGTTGCCAATGACGCTACGGTCAAGGCAGGGGCCTGGTTTCCGATTACGGCAAAGAAAAATCTACGGGCCCAGGAAATCGCGATCGAAAACAGACTTCCTATAATTTATTTGGTGGATAGCGCTGGCGTCTATCTGCCCATGCAAGACGAAATCTTTCCCGATAAGGAACATTTCGGCCGCATTTTTAGAAACAATGCCATAATTAGCAGTATGGGCATTACACAGATCGCGGCCGTCATGGGAAGCTGTGTTGCAGGCGGGGCATATCTACCCATCATGAGCGACGAGGCATTGATTGTCGATAAGACGGGAAGCATTTTTTTGGCCGGAAGCTACCTCGTAAAAGCAGCTATCGGTGAAAATATAGATAACGAAACCCTAGGTGGGGCGACCGCACATAGTGAAATCAGTGGGGTAACCGACTATAAGGCCAAAGATGATAAAGATGCACTGGATACCATAAAGAATATCGTCGGTAAAATCGGTGATTTTGACAAAGCAGGTTACAATAGAATAAAATCACAAAAACCAAAAGATAACCCAAAAGATATTTATGGAATTCTTCCCGCTTCAAGAACGGATCAATACGATATGCTGGAAATCATAAAACGCTTGGTCGACAATTCGGATTTCGAAGAATACAAACAAGGTTATGGAAAAACCATTTTAACAGGCTATGCCCGTATCGATGGATGGGCGGTCGGTATAGTCGCCAATCAACGAAAAGTGGTGAAGACCACCAAGGGCGAAATGCAGTTCGGAGGGGTCATCTATTCCGATTCGGCGGACAAGGCTACCCGTTTTATCGCCAATTGCAACCAAAAAAAGATTCCGTTGGTATTTCTACAGGATGTCACCGGCTTTATGGTCGGCAGTAAAAGCGAACATGGTGGAATTATCAAAGACGGTGCGAAAATGGTCAACGCGGTCAGTAATTCGGTCGTGCCCAAATTTACAATTGTCATCGGAAACAGCTACGGTGCGGGCAACTATGCGATGTGCGGCAAGGCCTATGACCCCCGATTAATTGTTGCCTGGCCAAGTGCAGAACTTGCCGTAATGAGTGGCAACTCGGCGGCCAAGGTATTGTTACAGATTGAAAAATCATCCTTAAAAAAGAAAGGCGAAGCAATAACTGAAAAAAAGGAAAAAGAACTTTACAATCAGATCAAGGTACGGTACGACGACCAGATTTCCCCGTATTATGCCACGGCCCGACTTTGGACGGATGCCATCATCGATCCGTTGGACACCCGTAAATGGATATCAATGGGCATCGAAGCGGCAAACCATGCGCCCATTGACAAACCCTTTAATATGGGGGTTCTTCAGGTTTAATAGGTTATCTTGTTGCCCGATGTATCGATTGTGGCCAGATGAAAACTCGATTGCAAATCGTACAACCTAAACACCTTGGACTCGCTTTTTTGCGTAGGGAGTCCATAATCCAAAAAAGTAGTAACCTTCATGACTGCGGGCACCTTGTTTTCTTCGTACCGATAATTTAATGTAAGCCTCCAATCACCTTCCAAGGAGTCATCTAAAAAAAGCTGCTTACTGGAATATCCTTTTTTTTGTGCCATTTCCATTTCCGGCGTCGATTTGTCATAATTGTTCCAAAGCACAAAAAGGTCGTCGGGATCGGTCAATTGTATTTCGAATTCCAAGTCATCTAAATTCCATTCCAACAACACCCTTGTCGTCGCGACTTCGAGTTCTTTATTAATCTGGTTTTCCGATATATCAAGTTCTTGACGCCTTCGTCTTAGAATATTGTTCGTCTCTACCGAAATGAGCAAATCGGCTCCAAAAGGATCAAAAGGAACGGAATCCAGCAAGCCAACGGCCTTTTCATACCTCGCATACCTTAAGAGGGCTTTCGTATAATCGCCCACTTTATTTTGAGCATTGGCGACGTCTCGATTCGATTGGGCCGCACTAGACCTAAGTTTGAGTATATCGAGATAGTGCTGAAGGGCTAACCCATACTGTCCCATTTCTTCTAAAAAATAGGCGATCGCTTTTCTTACGGCAACGTTGTCAGCGAAATTTTGCTTCGCTATTTCGAGGATGGCAATTGCATTTGTTTCGTCTTGCCATCGTTTTAAAAAATACTGTGAGGTCTCAAAAAAGTAGGTTGGTGAGTCCGAATGGTTTTCCTTGTTCTCAATAAAAATCGTCCATGCCTTTTCCCTTGACCTTGCTTCTTCGAACCTCTCGATAAAATCAAACACTTTTGGCGTATACCCTGTCGGTTTGTTGGATTCTTTAGTTAAACTATCTACCAAACCCCTGTTATTATAGACTCTTTCTACACCAAGCTCGTCAATACGCGTCTGTTCCTTCGTATTGATAATGATTACCCCTCCTGCCCCTTGCGGGCCGTATTTGAAAGCCCCGTTTCTTTTCATCACGGCTATGCGGTCAATTTCGCTTGGAATCAACCACGTCGGAGGTTGCTCATAAATAATACCATCTACTTCAAAAATTGCACCTGGCGGTGGGTTTTCATTATTAATAGAACCGGGGTTCCAGAGATAAACTATGGGCGGGGTTGTATCCCTATGAATAACCATGTTCGGAAAATGATTCCTTAATGAAGTCAAAAAATCAATACCCGTCGGAAGTATCTGATCACCGCCTATAATCCGCATCGAAAATGAAGTGCGATCTTTATCCAGAATGCCCCTTGAAGTCTTTATTAAATTCTTATTGGTCGGGTATTCGGCCAGTAAATCCTTTTGAGTTCTTACCTTTCTTTTACTTACCTGCACTTCGTCCAATTCTTGAACGTTTGTAAACAATTGTACATTCAATCGGTTCATCTGACCTTCAATGGCAACCTGTTTTGTATGCATGCCCATATGCGAAAAAACGAGTGTGTCGGCCACTTTTGCGCCAATTTCATAAAAACCGTTCTTATCCGTCTGTGTGCCATCTGAAGTTCCCTTGATTATGACGGAAACATCTTCCAAGGGTCTGTCTTCATAATCGGTAATGATTCCGTTTATGCTAATGGTCGATTCCTGTGCCGAAAGTGAAACACTTATGACCATAAGCGACAGCAACATGCCTATATTTACATTTGAAAAACAACTTCGGCCCAAAACGAATAATTTATCCAATACAATACGTATTTCCATCGTCCAATATTCTATAATCAACAATTTTAAGTCTTACAACCAATGCTTATCATTAATTGCGCCCAATTCGATTCTGGACAACCAGTTTTAAAAATTCTCTATTAATGTTCTTTTCCACCAAGGGTAAAAGAGTAATTTTTTTGGTTTGTGCAGGTCGGCCATAGTCACTATAAACAGTCGCTTTGATATACGTAGGATTGAAACCTTTATTACCAAAGTACTCAATATTGATTCTCCATACCCCTGGCATATTCTCATCTATAAAAAATTGTTCACAACTATATCCTTTTAACTTTTCATCCATGATCTTCTCCGCATTGTTCTCAAGTGTATGACTCGATATAAAGTAATGATTTTCGGGATTGACAAACTGCAAATCAAATTCGGCTTCGCTATTGTTCCATTCCAGAAGTACCCTTGTTCCACCAATATCGGCTTCCGATGCGTCTCCGTTGGAAATTGACATTTCTTCGCCTTTTTGCGCAATGAGATTAGTGGATTCAACCTCTATTATACCGTCAATGCCCTCAAAAGTATTGGTTGTCGTATCCATTTTTCGCAATTGTTCGTATCGCGCGTAAAGTGATAACGCCTTTTTATAGAATCCGTTTTCGATATAACTATTGGCTAGGTCGCGATACGACTGTGCGTACCGCGGTCTTTGCTTGAAAATAGCAATATAGATGTCCATAGCTTCTTTTAATTGTCCTCTTTCCTCGTAAGTATAGGCCAATGCCTTCAAAACATTCGGATTATCGGCAAACAGAACCTTCATATCGTTCAATATATCGAAAGATTTCTCATAATCTTTCCATTTGTTCAGAAAGATATTCGACGCCTCTATAAAGTAATAGGCAGAATTACCGAACAATTTCTTCTGTTCGCCATAAACCTGAAATGCATCATCCACCGAGGCCGCAGCCTCAATTAATCTAATATATTTGGGTGGTTCCCTTTTAAGTTTGCTTACACCGGTTTTTTCATCAAAAATATTGTTGCGAAGTTTTGCTTGATCATAAACCTTGTTCGTGCCGGGTTCACGAATCACGTTGCCCCTTTTGGTATTAATTACTATGACCCCACCCGCAGCGATCTGACCGTACCTTATAACACCCGCAAGCCCTGGAATGGCAGCCACCCGGTCAATATTGTCGATTTGCAAAAAATCTGGGGCCGATTCGAAAATCGTACCGTCGACTTCGTAGATTACCGGTCTAGGGTTGTTGGCAGAGCTCCTACCCCGCATATAGATTACCCTTTGCGAGCTGCCGTTGACACCATCGGCCGTTGCCACGGTAATCCCGGGAAGTTTACCCTGTAGGGCCGTGATCAGGTCTATTGCACTGGGGTTCAGGTCGGCACCATCAACACTTGACATGGAGTATCCCGCTTTTGTCGCATCAATATAGCCGTAAGCAGTCCTAAAAATATTCTTATTGGAGGCGTAATCGAGCATCAAGCCGCGTTGCCCTTCCAGCTTCTTTTGTTGAACAACCACTTCATCAAGTTCTTCTACCCTCGGCACCATATTTATGTTCAGGACGGAAGTAACATCCTCAACGATGATTTCAACGGTATGCATGCCAACATAACTAAAAACAAGGACATCCCTTGGGCTCGCCGTTATCTCATATCGGCCATTTGTGTCGGTTTGAACGCCATCACCAAGGCCTTTAATAGCTATATTGACATTCGCCAATGGATAACCCATATCAGATACCACACCGGTTATTACATTGGTATTATCTTGAGCCGTAATGCTAATCGCGCTCAAAAAGAACGCTATTGAAATCAATATCTTCATAATCGATTTTTATAATAAAGCTAATACAAAAAATAAGGACATACTTTCAATAGTACCAATTGTGCCAAAAATATTACACAAAAAAATTTCGAAGCGCTAGGCTCTATAATGCTAATTATTTACTACTTGTTTGTTTGTGCCAATATTTACTTTGAAAAGTTCTTGATTAATATTTCGCGTTCCAAGCTTGAATGCTTTAATATCCTTGCGCTGTTTAGGTATGCCATAATCGGTAAATATTGAAACTTTAAAATAGGTTGGTGTAAGGCTTTTATTTCCCAAGTACTTGGCATTTATCTGCCATGTGCCGGGCAGCGAACCATCGATCAAAAACTCTGCACAAGAATAGCCTAATAACTTTTCCCTTCGAATTCGGTCAGAATCGTCAACCAAGGTATGTTTATCGGTAAAGTAATGGCCTTGCGGATTCACAAACTGAAGTTCAAATTCGGCTTCACTATCGTTCCATTCGAAGACCAAACGTGTTCCGCGAAAATCTTCTTCAAGAGTTGATTTTTTTGCCTTGTTTTCAGAAATTATATCGTTGCCATGCAAGCTAACCAGATTATTGAAATCACGATATATAATGTTGTTGAAGTTCAAGGAGTCTTTCTCCAGAAAATCTTTACCGACAAGATAATCGTATCGCGCAAACATTGTGGCCGCCTTGGCGGTCAGCCCAAGGTCAGAATAACTATTGGCCAAATCAAGGTACGATTGGGCATAATTTGGTCTCAGCAAAAAAATTTCTTTATACAATCTATGGGCACCTTCAAAATCATCATTGGTTTGTAGAATATAGGCTAGAGCTTTTAGCGCATTAGAGTTCTGGTCGAATGTTGCAAGCGCATCATCCAAAATCCTATTTGGTAAATCATTATTTTCCAGTTCGCCCATAAAATAGTCCAAAGCATCAACAAAATAGTAGTAATTTGATTTGTACCTTGGTGTATAAAAATCATAAAGTTTCTTTGCTTCCCGAAGGGATCCGCTGTTTCTCAATTCTTGCAAATAGATGGGTTCATTGTCAAAAAGTGCTGCTTGTCCGAGGGCATCATTGTTATACTTGTTGTTTCTAAGTCTGGTTTTATCCGTAACTTCTTTTGATGAAGGATAAGCGCTTCCTGCATTGGTATTGATTACAACGACGCCTCCGGAGGCGATCGCCCCATATTTTGTCGTTGCGGCAAAACTCGAAAGTACCGCTACCCTTTTCATATTATCCGGCAGTATCCATATGGGAGCATCTGTCAGTATTTGACCATCGATATCATAAATAGCGGCTTGGTCATTAAAAAGCGAGTTGGACCCCCGCACATTTATAAAGCCTCCGTTACTGCAGTCACCGGTAACGACGATACCGGGAAATTCGTTTCTTAGGACATCCAAAATACAAAGATTGACACTGCTCATAGAAGCTTCGGATAATATTCGAATCTGATAGGCCGCAGTTCGAGGGTCTATGATACCATAAGCCGTCTTGATCAGTTTGGGATTGGAATTGTATTCAAGTTCTAATTCTTGCTGAGATTTGCGTTGACTTTTGGTCACGACCACTTCCTTCAACTCTTCAACATCCGGAAACATTTCAATATTTAATATTCGGGTAACATCTTCGACCAATATTTCAACGGTCTTCATACCGTTATACGAATAGCTGAGCATGTCGCCTTTTTTGGCATTTATTAGATACCGGCCACTGACATCAGAAAATTCTACCGTTTCCTTCCCATCTATGAAAATCCTTACATTTTGTAAAGGGGTTTGACCATCGGTTACCGTTCCTGAAATCACCTTAGATTTCTCTTGCGATACGACAAAATTCAGGGTCAAGAATAAAACAAAAACTATCTTTTTCATGGCTTTTACTATTTAGTGAGAACTCATTGAAGTAGTATTATCCACTTTAAAAAGTTCCCTGCTTACATTTTTAAGACCCATCTTAAAAACCTTAATTTCTTTCTCTTGTGACTGACTACCATAATTATAATAAATCGTTGCCTTTAAGTAAGAAGGCGTCAAGCTTCGATTTCCCAAATACTTCAAGTTTATCTGCCAAACACCTTTTATAGAATCATCGATTAGGAATTCAGAACAGGAATAACCCAAGAGTTTTTCATCATAAATACGACGGGGATCCGATTCCAAAGTGTGATCCACGTTAAAATAATGTCCATCAGGGTTCACAAACTGCAATTCGAACTCCGCTTCGCTATCGTTCCATTCGAAAACCAACCTGGTACCTAAGAATTCTTCTTCGCTAACGTCGACTTCGCGTTCACTTTTAGCCAACATCTCTTTACCATTTAATGTAACCAAATTATCGATTTCGCGTTTAATAATCGGTTGGAACACACTAGAATCGCCAATGCTCATAAGGCCAAGCTCCGTTAAATAATTGAACCGTGCATACATTGAGGCGGCCTTTGGGTATTGGCCTATTTCGACATAGCTTCGTCCTAGATCTATGTAAGATTGTGCGTATTCCGGACGCATGGTGAACACTTCTATATACATATCATTAGCAGCTTCAAAATCACCATAACTTTGTAGGATATAGGCTAAAGCCTTGAGTGCCTTTGGGTCTGCTTCAAAGACATCAACATGTACATCTAAAATCTCGTTCGCAAATGCTGCTTCACCGAATTTCTCTCGAAAAATTCGATACATCTCTAGTACAAAAAAGTAAGAGTTACCATAGATCTTGCTTTGTTCTAGGTATACGTTCTTGGCTGTTTCAAAATCATCCGTGTGATACAAGGCCCTGATATAGTTTGGCTCATATTTGATAATATCATCGCTACTAATAGCATCCCCATCATATATATTTCCCCGAAGTCGAGCCAGATCGAACGGGCGGTCACCATCTTCTTTTGAACCATGGCGTACATCTGTTGTGTTGATTACTACCATTCCCCCACTGCCGACGCTACCATATTTATGGTAGGCTTGGTCACCTGGAATCAACCCTACCCTGAGCACTTTTTCAATATCCAGGCCGACTGGTGCGTCTTTTCTCACATGACCGTCTACTTCAAAGGCCATCGAAGCGGCTCCCCTCAAAGAGCCTAAACTACTGGCAAAAAGATACCGCTCACCCTTAATGGTTCTTACCCTAACCCCTGGTAACTGTTCTGCAATAGCATCCAATATATCACGTCGATTGGGGCTCAAGTCTTTTCCGTTGACCACTCTAAGCTCGTATCCGACAAGATCAGGACTCAAGTATCCAAAATTGGTATTAATGATGCTAGAATCCCTATAGTATTCTCTGGCAAAATATTGCTGGGTCCTCCTTTTACGTTTTGCGACTACCACCTCTTCTAGTTCTTCTATCTTAGGTGCCATTTTAATATTCAAGACCCTCGTCACGTCTTCAATCCTAATTTCAACGGGCAGCATTGCTATTCTAGAAAAAACCAAAATATCGCCCTCTTTGGCCTGTATCCTATACTTGCCTTCATTATCGGATGTTACGCCAATATCGCTTCCTTTAACGATAATATTTACATCTTTGAGAACACCATAATCATCGGATACGATTCCAAAAATGGTTTTGGGTAACTCTTGGGAAGACATCGATCCGGTAAATAGAAAAAAAACAAGTATACAGATAAATTTTTTCATGGCTCGTGCAATTGACCAGTATCTTGAAAACGGTTAAAATTTAAGATTAAATCCAAAAGTGATACTATTAACCTAGTTTCCTAATTGGTCTTTTTGTCTCGGTATCAGCAATAATTCGGTTTGTCGCCCATTGACATAACGAAAACCCTCCTCACTGAAGAAGCCTGCCTCTTCGAACATAATACGAACGTCCCTTTTCCATTCAGGTATGTTCACAGTTGTATTCAGTTCAATGGCATACACCGTATTCGGGTTCAGGGGATAATTCTCCCCATCATCTTTCATGACCCCATCTTGCGCGTCCCACATGCCGATGGTCGTACCGGCGGAGTGTCCGTAGAGTCCCAATGGGTGTGTGTAGATCGCCGGGCGTAGGCCGGCAGCCTTAGCCTCTTCTAGAGCTTTGGCCAAAATCTCATTACCGGTACGGCCTTCGACCATGTTCTTTGTCAAAAAATCCTGGACCCGATTTCCATCTCTAAAGGCGTCGATCAAAAATTTGGGCGCGGTTTTTTCCGTTGGCTTTAGAACATATGCCAACTCTTGACAATCGGTGTTCAACCGTAAATAGGTAATACCAAAATCACAATGTAGCAAATCGCCGGGCAAAATAACCATATCACTTGGCCGACCCGAAAACGAATAGAGATGACCGACCAATTCTTCGCTGCCCCTTTGTATATCTACCGTCGGATGAAACCAGGTTTCCAACCCTAGGTCGGTTACTTTTTGGCGCATCCACCACTCTACTTCAGAGGTAGTCGTTATACCGGGCGTGATTACTTTTTCGGAAAATGCCTCGGCGATGATATCGTGCGTAATGTCTACCAATTGATTGTAAGCGACCATTTCACGCGGCGTTCTGGTTTCGATCCATCGTACCGCCAATTGTTCGGCCGAACTTACTCTTGATCGGTATTTCTTGGGCAAATAAGCCATGAATTCGTCATGGTCGGTCTTATCAAGCCCGTCTGCGATATTGTGGTCTTTTGAATAATTAAGGCCTATTTTCTTTGGATTGCGTTCTTCTATCAATTGGATCAAACGTTTCCACTGGTCGGGTTCTTCCTCCTTGTTCCAAGCCGATTTGATATTGTCACCGACATTGTATCTGGCCACGGCCAATTTTTCGATTGAATTATTCGCTTTGTCCCTATAAAAAAGTAGAATCGTTCTTCTTCTTGCATTCAACCAGGTAGCGGGCAACATGGTTCTCAATACCGGGTCTTCATTGTATTCCCTTGAAATGACTACCCACATATCAATGTCGGTAGTGTCCATTAATCTGGGAAGCAAATTATCGAACCGATCGGCCAAAATCTCATCGATCACTCTTGCCCTTTCATTTTCCGGGAGTATTTGTTGGGCAGAGACCGCCATTACAATAAAAAAAACCAAAAAAGAAATTGTTTGTTTCATTCTATGTTTAATATCTATGAAAATACGGATTTTAAAGAACTCGACAAGTACAGTCGAAAAATAACCTCCGAAGTCTTGACATCCGTATGTTGTCGTAGGCAAAAATGTATATCATGAAGTCACAAAGCCTACAAAAACATACAACTAACGATGAATTAGTTTTAATTTTATGGGATGTCCGATAACTTTCGATCTATTAAAATCTTAGTGCATTCTATGAAAATCAATTGCCTCTTCGATTGTTTGTTCTTGTCAACATTGATGTTCATTCTCGGTTGTTCGAAAGGAGAAAATGACAAAAGCAATCCCTTAAACGAAAAACCAAAATCCGAAGCCGATGTTGAAATTCTATTTATCGGCAACAGCCACACTTATTATAACTCAGGAGTTCCTTTTCACGTCGGTCGGTTTATCGAAAAAGACAATTTGCCAAATGCACCATTGATCGCCGAATCTTCGTTCGGAGGCTTTAGCCTAGCCGATCACATGAACAATGCTACGACTCTTGAAAAGATAAATGAGCGCGACTGGGAATATATTATTCTACAAGAGAATACATTTGTTGCCGCCAACACCGATGAAT
The DNA here is from genome assembly GCA_030428705.1 of Bacteroidia bacterium. Classification (GTDB taxonomy): domain Bacteria; phylum Bacteroidota; class Bacteroidia; order Flavobacteriales; family Flavobacteriaceae; genus Meishania. The sequence continues at coordinate 509,270 of JAUIDI010000001.1, read as the reverse complement.
CTACTCTTGAAGCTTTAACATCGTTCAAGGAAATGGTGAGCCAAAAAAGTACAAAAATCTATCTCTTCATGACCTGGGAATATAAAGGTGAACCCGAAATGTATCAGCCCATAAAGAAGACCTATGAAGATGGCGCCATTGCAATCGGCGCTGAAATTGTGCCCGTTGGACAGGTGTGGCGCAATATAGTTCGAGACAGTATTGTAAATATCGAATTGTATAACGAAGATGGGTATCACCCAAGCCCGCAAGGAACTTTTTTGGCGGCGGCCATGTTCTATGCCGAACTATTTAAGAAAAACCCTTCGGATAATCCTTATCAATCGGGATTGGAAACCGAAGTGGCCAATTATCTAAAGCTGAAGGCCAATTAACCATCCAACTGAAATCTAAATCGACAAACATCTTAGGGTCTTTATTCTATCGATTTTGCCGGAAGTGGTTTCCGTAAACTCCGAAACGCTAAATATTTCCTTGGGAATTTCAAATTTTTGAAGTTCTTTACTTTTCTGCATTTCATTCAGTAATTCTTTTTTGTAGACTTTACCTTCAATTAATAGAACCAGCCTTTTTCCCAAATCTTCATCGGGAAGCCCAGTAACAAAAAATCGATTAGGGATTATTTTTTCCAACTTCGACTCGATTTGCTCCGGATAGAGCTTTACTCCACCCGAATTGATGATATTATCATAACGACCCAACCATTGGAATTCATTTTCTGAAATCAATTGTACCACATCATTTGTTACTATAGTACTGTCTGAAAGGTGCGGTGCACCAATAACCAGGCAATTTCTTTTGTCTTTTGTAATGTCGACCTGCGGAAGGGTTTCAAAGTAGGTATCGACCTTGGTCGACTTGACATTGTTAATCTTTTTTATCGCAATGTGGGTTATGGTTTCCGTCATTCCATATGTTTCAAAAATTTGGCAATCAATATTTTGAAACTTCGCTTTTAAAGTATTGGAAACGGGGGCACCTCCTATGATCAACGTTTTGACTTGATTTAGTTTTTTCAAAGAATTACCGACCTGAATCGGAACCATAGCACAAAAATCATAGGTCTTGGATACCAATTCCAACGGATTGGAGGAGGGTTCCACATAATCAAGTTCAAGACCGAGAACCGTTGCCCGGACCAACATCATTTTGCCTGCAATAAAATCGGTCGGCAAACAATGTAAGGTTCTGTCCCCTGGTCTTAATCCAAAAAACTCACCAGTGGCCAAGGCCGAGTTGACCATGTATTGTTTTTTTAATCGTATTTGCTTTGGCTTTCCAGTAGAGCCAGAAGTCTTAACAGCTATTTCCGGGGCATCATTGCACCAATCCAATAAAAAATCACCAATAGCGTGTTCGTAGGAGTCGCCTTCCTTGACGAGACTATACCCGACTTCCTTTAGGCCTTCCTTCGAAAAATGAATGCCGTTGAGCTTAAATTGTCGGTGAATTTCAATTGCCATCTATAGGTTCTGTATTTGCGGCCAGGAAAACTTCTTTGGTCTCAATTCTTCCGGCCAATCGATCTTTCCAATCGGTCCACCCATATTTGCGCGCAAAAACAAATAACAAAATGGGGAATATCACAAATACCGGTACAAAGGCATCAAAGCCCAAAGTTGGTTCGGCAACACTTTTATAAACCGCATCTACTTGAAAAGCCGTGTTATCTGCAGTAACCAAAAGTGCGGTGACCAAATTGTTGGCGGCATGAAAACCGAGGGCCAATTCAAGACCTTTATCCATTAGGGTCATTATTCCCAAAAAGAATCCGGTACCGATATAATAGACCATAATGCCCAGTCCCATTTTTTCTACTTCTGGGTTGCCTATATGCATCAGGCCGAACAAAACAGATGTCACTACCAAAGGCACCCATCTATTTTTGGCCATAATACCAAGTCCCTGCATCATATAGCCCCTGAAGAGATATTCTTCGAAACTGGTCTGGATGGGAATAAGGAACAAAGCGATTATTAAAAGGTAAAGAAAGGGTTCTAGCTTAAAATTCAAAACATAATCTTCAGGTGAGAAATACATGTCTATCGCCGTCAGCGAAATTGTAATTGCGGCCCAAAGTCCAAATGCAAAAAAGACCCTTTTCCAATCGATTTTCCTTCTTGACGTGGTCAACGATGTCAATGTCTGCTTGTGTATGTACTTTACCCAAAGAAACAACAATACGAGACCGACGACGAACGGCACCAACATTTCTACCAAAAAACGATTAGCACCCTTTTTTGCAATTTCAGAGGCCATTAAGGCTTCAACATCGATATTCAACAATTTGATGGCGGCATAATTCAATACCATCAAACCGATAAATCCCATGGGTATCAAAAAATATTTCCAAAGGCCCAATTCGCCTTTATAACCCTGTTCTATGTACATAGATTTCTTATTAAATTAACGTCCCAAGTCTTGGTTTGCCTGTAATATAGGTTCCCTTTTTCAACTTGCAAAGGAGAATCGAAATTGTTTTTGTAAAGACTACCGGTGCCCAAACCTTGGGGAATCTTATTCTTCAACGTATATGCCCACTGCGCAATGGCATTAAGGCCGATATTGCTTTCCAAGGCACTGGTTATCCACCAACCGACTCCATATTCGTCTGCCAGATCGATCCATTCTTGACTCGATCGATAACCTCCCACCAAACTAGGTTTCAAAATAATGTATTGCGGTTTAATCGTTTGTAGCAGCTTTTCTTTTTGCGTTACATTAAATACCCCGATCAATTCTTCGTCCAAAGCAATGGGCAAGGGTGTATTTTCGCAAAGTCTTTGCATGGCCGTCCAATCACCCGGCGCAATTGGTTGTTCAATGGAATGTAAATCGAATTCGGCTAAAACAGTAAGCTTTTCGAGGGCCTCATCGATCGCAAAAGCACCGTTCGCATCGACTCGAAGTTCAATCTGTTCTTTCGAATATTCGTTTCTGATCGATCGTAACAACTTGAGTTCGGTCTCAAAATCCAAGGCACCGATCTTCATCTTGATGCATTTGAAGCCGTCATTTATTTTTTGCTGAATCTGTTCGTGCATAAAACCCTCTTCCCCCATCCAAACCAATCCATTAATGGGAATCGGTTCCTCCCTCTCAATAAAATCGGAACCAAAAAGCCTAAAAGGATGCTCAGATTCTAAAGAGCGAAAGGCCTGTTCGATTCCAAATTGAATACTGGGAAAGTAATTTAGTACATCCAAAAGAGCCATTTTGCCCTTATTGATATTGCTGCAAACCCAATCAAGACGATTTTCAAAATCAGGTACATCGTCAATGCTCAACCCTTTTAACAATCCACACTCACCGATACCTTGTTTCCCGTTTTCCTCCAAAATAATAAACCATGTTTCCTTTTGCGACATTACCCCACGTGAAGTTCCACTAGGTCGTTTGAAATCGAGTATGTAGTTTTTATAGGAAGCTTTCATCAATGCGTTCAAATTTAACTATATTTTAGGTCTGAAAACTACATAAATGAACAGGATAAACGGAAAGACCGTTTGGATCACGGGAGCCTCGTCGGGAATAGGGGAAGCATTGACCTATGCACTCGCCGCGAAAGACTGCAATCTTATTATTTCCTCGAGAAAGGAAGTAGAATTACGACGTGTAAAAAGCACGTGCCATAATCCGGAAAAAGTTCGGATAATTCCCCTTGATCTCGGTATGACGGAAACCATGGCACAAAAAGCTTCTGAGGCTGTGGCGGCCTTTGGAGGAATAGATATCTTGATAAACAATGCGGGAATCAGCCAAAGATCATATATAATCGACACGAAACTAGAGGTTTACGAAAAATTGATGGCGATTAATTATTTGGGCACCCTGGCCATAACCAAAGCACTCTTGCCCCATTTCATCGCTCGGCAAGCGGGGCATTTTGTTACGGTTACCAGTCTTATGGGCAGATTTGGTGCACCTCCCCGCTCCGGTTATTGTGGGTCAAAGCATGCTCTTCACGGTTTTTTTGATGTACTTCGGATGGAACATGAAAAAGATGGTATCGATGTTACCATGATATGCCCGGGTTTTGTTGACACCAACATTGCCCGAAATGCCCTTACCGCTGACGGAAGTGCCCAAGGAATTGATGATGCCGAAAACAAAAATGGACTTCCCGTAGACCTATTTGCAAAAAAAATGATTTCGGCAATCGAGCGGAAAAAATTTGAGGCCTATATGGGAGGAAAAGAGGTAATGGGCATCTATCTCAAACGATTTTTTCCCAAACTATTGCATAGGTTCGTCCAGAAAAATACCCGAAACAAGAATGTATAACCCCAAGGCATCATATGGTCATCGATTCCCCGATTCCCAATAAATGTAGCTTTTTGCCCGCCTTTTTGAATTTATCCCTTGCCTCTCCGTGATCAATTTCGATGTACCCGAAGGTATCGTAATGATAACCCAAAATGGTATCGCACTCCAAAAAACCGGAGGCCAAAATCGCATCGTCTACTCCCATGGTAAAATTGTCGCCTATCGGCAAAATTGCCAAATCTAACCTAGCGCTCAACGGAATCAACTTCATATCCATCGTCAGCGCCGTATCACCGGCGATATACACTTTTTTTCCACCTGCGGATACGATGAATCCGCCCGGTTGGCCCCCATAGGTGCCATCAGGAAAAGATGCATGTCCAAGAAAAGTAATTTGCATAATTGAGATTTTGAATATCTCAAATTTATGCAAAGTTGAACCAAAATCGAACACCTTCCTGGGCGTTGTCGACGTTCAATTTGGTCTGTAGTTGATTGGCCAAACGGTTCATTAAACGAATTCCCATTGATGAATTGGCCCTTTCATCAGTATCGTCAGGAAGGCCGACACCATTGTCGGTATATTCGAAATAACCTTCCTTATCACCGATTTTACGTAGATGGATGTAGATTTTACCGTTCTCGTCATCGACAGGAAAGGCATATTTGAAGGAATTCGAGACGAGTTCGTTCAAAATAAGGCCAAAGGGAATCGCGCGGTCGATATCAAGTTCTACCCCCTCGGCATCGATAGTAATATTGATATTATGTCCACCCTTTTTATACACCGACTGTACGCTATTGATCAAACTCTCGATATAGCCTTGCATCTCGATTACCGACAAATCGTCGTTCTGATATAGCTTTTGATGGATCAAGGCCATGGCCTTCACCCTACTCTTGCCCTCCTCCAAGGCTTCGATAGCAGCTTTACTCCGTGTATTTTTGGTCTGAAGGCTTAATAAGCTCGATACCATCTGTAAGTTGTTCTTCACCCTATGGTGTATCTCTTTCAACAAAGAGTCTTTTTCTATCAACGAGTTCTCGATAATATGCTTTTGTTCGGCAATTAGTCGTTGGTTCTTGATGCTCCTCAGATATGCGTAGACAAGGCCTGAAAACAACAACAAAGTGAACACCAATGATATCAATACCATATTGGTACGCTCATCTTGGGCAATCATTTCGCTCCTCTGGCGTTCGAGATCTTCCTTTTGGGCATCCATTATTTTCTTTGTGTTCTTTTTTTCCTCGTCCATTACCGCAGCCAATTGCTGAGAACGCAACTCGGATTCATTGGCATTAATGGAATCTTTTATCCGAATGATCCGTCGTAGATAAAAAGCTGAATTTTGGTAATCCGAAGTTTTGCCATAATACAAAGAAAGAAGTCGGTTTTTGTTAATCAGGTTATCAAGTTTTTTGGTCGTAAGGTTGTCACTCAGATAATCCGTCGCCTTCTCCAGATCATTTAATTGAAGATAACATTCGGCAATCGCCAGTTTATTTTCGACGATTTCCGAAGAGAATATTCCTTTGCCATGTTCTTCCAAAGTCTCTAAGCTCGCTTCCAAATTTGGTATGGCGTCTTCATACTGCTCCATTTCAACATAACACTTACCAATGTTGCCCAATATTTCGGCATGAAGGAGCTTGCCTTCGATAACTTCTTTCTCCGATTTGACCTTGGTTACATCGATCATATTGAGGTCGCTATAGCTTTTGGCCTGTTTATAGCGGGTCAGCGCAGTTGGTATCGACTTGTCAAGCCTTAGATACGTTCCTATAGTGTTATTGTACACCGCAACCTCGTAGTAATTTTTTTCGTCCAATGTTTTTTGGGCATAATCTATATAATCGGCCATCGCTTTGCGGTATAGGCCAAGATTCGCATAAATATCATAAAAGGCAATATTATCGGCCAGACCTAAATTTTTCTCTTCTTTTCGAATATCAATTTGCTCGGTGTAGAGTCCCTTCTTTCCATATACATCATCCATTAAATCTAGAAGAACCGATTTTAAATCTGTATCGAGGTTAGCATTTTCCTGGTAGATTTCTTTTGCAATGGCCAAACTTCTATCGTACTCGCCCAAATCGTGATATAGCTTCGCCTGCATAAGTTTATATTGGACTATTTCAATTGAATCATTCGATCTCTGCGCGGTATTAAGATATTGGTTCACGACTTCAAGCCAATCATAAGCCGAATTCTCACTGTACCTATTCGTTGTTTCAAAGAACAAGGTGAATCGTGCCGAAGGGGAATCGGCATTCTGAAAGACATTGAATGTGCTCGATGCCGTTATATCGGTTTCTTGGGCAGGGAGTGGGCCAATGACCAGAAAGGTCATAAGTAGTAAGTGTAGGGTTTTGCCAAGCAAATTCTTCATATTATCAACGGAACAGGCCAAAAATAGAACGGTTTTACCAAATAATTGTTGCGGAACAATTTCGACGATGTTGACAACTTTGACCTTCTAGCCCAAAGTCTTATTCAGGAAATCAAATCGAACTGCTCGTTTATTGCCAAAATTTCTAATGTTCAACAATAAACCTTATACGGAAAATGTCGCTGAAACATTAAAAAAAGCTGCATAACATGTACACAGCTTTTCTCAGTATATTATAAACATGATAAGGTTTGGGGTACCTTTCAAATGATTTCAAAATTATCGTTTTGAATTATATGTTCGGGAATATTGTTGTGTAATGCCCGATTTTTGTTGTGAAATGCAATTATGCAATTTTACCATGCATTTCATCGGATTTTTTTGCATTTCATGGATGGCCCAAGATGATATTGTAGGAATATCCTAGGTTAAAATCTATTAGGTTAAGGTTCGAGGAAGAATATATTTATGGCAAATAATATCGCGCCAAGATTATGACTGGCTTCGCCCAGGTCACAGAAGTTAACCAAAGGGAACCTTCATTAAAAAGTGCTAAAAACCTAAAAGATGGTTATGAATTCATCGCCGATATGATAAACTCCTTAAATTCTTTCGAAATGGGAATCAAATTGTTGTTTATCATGATATCCTTCGAGTTGATCGCATCGATATGATCAACGTTCACGATATAGGATTTGTGCGCACGGTAAAATTTGTGTTTTGGTAGTTTTTCCAGATAATCCTTTAGAGGAGATCGTACCAAAAACTTTTTATCGACCGTGTTTACTTCGAGATAGACATTATCGGCCTTTATAAACTGTATTTCTTCAAATTGAATGCGATAGTAGAGATGCTGTTTCTTTACGAAAATCGAATCTTTTAAAACACTGTTCGACATAGGTACGTCCGAACTGCCATTGCTCGCATTTGGTTTTCCATCGGAATAAATAAAGTTTGATAGGGCAATTTCAATCGAAGTGTACAAATCTTGCTGTTCGAACGGCTTTACCAAATACCCATTTGGCTTAACGGTCTTGGCATTCTCGACGGTGGCCCGATCCGAATTCGAAGTAACAAAAATAAACGGAATGTTATAATTCTCGCGAATGTGCTTTCCGAGGTCGATACCAGTTTTGTCAGAGGCTAAAATAATATCGATAAGTACGAGGTCTACTTCTTTGGTCTTCAAGACCTCTTCGGCCTGTTCATATACGATTACATTATCGACGATTTCGTAACCGATCTCTTCGAGCATCGATTGCATATCGTCGGCAATAATCACATTGTCTTCTACGATAAGTATTCTAATAGGTTGTTCCAAAGTGTTTGGGATTTAGGTGGTTAGTATTCAAAATTACAAAAAATTATTATAAGTGACATAAAACAGCATGGCGAGCAAAAAGGTGCTCAGCGCTAATTTTTTTAGCTCGGGGTCAAGTTTCAAAGGTTCTTTTGTACGCCAAACTTTCATTAAATGCAACAGTATGGGAACAAAGGCAAGTATTGGTAAGAAATGATACCAAAATGCAGCTTTCACTAGGATAAAAACCATCAAACAACCAAATGCCGTGAGTAATAGAAATACATGGTAAAGCTTTCCTTTTTGAAAACCCATTTTAACGACCAATGTGTTCTTACCTACTTTTTGGTCATTCTCAAAATCACGTAAATTGTTCAGATTCAAAACCCCTGTACTTAAAAGACCTATAACGGCGGCCGGGAAAAACGACCACCAAACCACCTCTTTCGTATAAAGGAACATCGTTCCAACGACGGCCAAAAGACCGAAAAAGAGAAACACGGACAAATCGCCCAAACCACGATAACCATATGCGGAATCCCCAATGGTATATCGTACGGCCGCCCAAATGCTGACCAGTCCTAGAACGGCAAAAAGTAGAAAATATTCTAAGGACTCCGTTCCAAATGAAGCATATAGAACAAAAAGCACCAATAGTAGGCTGATTACAATCGAAATGATAATGCCCGTTTTCAGCTCATTTCGTGTTAACATTCCGCTTTGCAGGGTTCTTTTCGGACCTATTCGGTCATCGTTGTCAGTGCCTTTAACACCATCACCATAATCATTGGCAAAATTCGAAGTAACTTGAAAACCGATGGTCGTCAGTAAGGCAAGAAAAAATATCATTTTATCGGTATAACCTTGAGAATTGGCAAGAGCCGTACCTGTTATAACCCCTGAAACGGATAACGGTAGCGTGCGCAACCTAGCTGCATCGAGCCAAGTGGAGAGTTTCGACAAGACTAATAAGGGTCTTCTATTTTTATACGTTTGCCTTCTTTGTAAGAAGCAACGAAGGCATCCTTAAACCCGATATCGACCAATTGTTTTCTAAATTTCTGGGCTTCCTGCAAGGTTTCGAAGTTTCCCAACGAATACGAATAAAATGGATTCGTTTTTACGAACATGGTATTGGTAAGGGCTTCGGAGGCCAGAGTTACATTGTTATCGACAAAAGACTTGACCTGAACGGAATAGACTTTTTCTTTTTCAAGGAAGTTCTTGGCCAAATAAAATTCCTTGACCAAACTCAACTCCTCATTCTGCTGCTTCAGATTATCCAATCTGCTTTTGATGGCATCCAAACTATCGATATCGGACAATACATATTGATCCTGTGCCTCGAAATTATTCTGGCTCAACCCAGCCGTAAAAGCGGTAATCGCCAAAGTACCGATTAAGAAAAGTCCCGTGATTCCCGCAAGTACATTTCGCTGGATCTTACTTCTCTTGAGTTCTTTGTTCTTAAATTTTATTTGATCTAAAAGACGTTCGTTTATTATTTGGGCTTTGTCAATATCCTTGTGGAGTTCCAACAAATCACTTTCTTCTATGAATGGCATGTGTTTATGCGTTTTAGGGGTCTTTCTTCGCTAAAGTTAACAAAAATTAAGGCATTGTTAATAAAATTATTTTGCCTATTGTTGCAAAAATAGCTTTTTAGGTGGCAAAGTACCAAAAAACTATGGTCAAACTACTAGAAGACTGATTATCAATAGCGTATAAATAAAGTATTGTACTACTCGACCGTATGAATACCGTCAGCTTTGATAGCGATTTTTCTTGCCTTGTACAGTGTCCCTATCCCTTTTTTAAATGTCTTCTTGCTCATTTGCAGTTCTTGTTTAATCGCATCAGGACTAGATTTGTCGTGCAACGGAAGAAACCCCCCATGTGCCTTTAAGGTTTCGTAGATTTTCTTGGCCGCCGGTTCCAAAATCTTGATTCCAATGGGTTGAAGTGACACATCGATTTTTCCATCCCTTCGTATCTTTTTTATGACACCCTTGGTAAGATCCCCGATTGCTATTTTCTTGAACACCTCGTCGAAATATACCAATCCCTTATGTTTATGGTCAATGATTACCTCCCACCCCAACTCCGTCTTGCGGGTGACTACCAACTCTACTTCATCGCCTTCGGTCAAAGTAACATTTTCATTGCTCAAAAACCGTTCTAACTTGTTCGAGCCTACTAAGCGATTTGTTTTTTCATCGAGATAACAGTAGACGACATACCATTGCCCTTCTACCATTTTATGGCGCTGTTCCCTAAAAGGCACCAAAAGGTGCTTCTCTAGGCCCCAATCCATAAAGGCACCAAATTCATTAACCTCGGCCACTTTTAGCAGCTGAAATTCATTGACAACAATCTCGGGTTCGATATTGGTCGCGACAGGGCGTTCGGCATGGTCCAAGTAACAAAAGACGGTCAACGTATCACCGATCTCGTAAACATTGGGCACATACTTATTGGGCAATAAAATTTCATTGCCTTCCTCATCGCCCAAAAACAGGCCGACGCTTGTCTCCCTTAATATTTTTAATGTATTGAAATCGCCCAGTGCTATCATGACGCTAATGTAGTTCAAGTAAGGTGCAAAAAAAACCGTTTCTGTAGAGAAACGGTTTTTTTCGTCCCAAAGAGGACTTTATTTGCTGTATGCCGATGCCTTTTTAAAATGCTTGCACAACATATAATATACGACCGCACGATGTTTGTTCTTGTTGGAAGATCCGTATTTGTCCAAAACACTTTTGATAGCTTCCATCAACTGGGGACTGTCTTTCATTCCCAATTTCTTGATAAGGTAGTTGTTTTTTACAGTCTCCAATTCTTTATCATCGTTACCGGAAACTTTTGAAGCATCCAAATTATAGATGGCCGGGCCAAGCCCTACGGTTACCTTGGTCAAAAGATCCATGTCGGCAGATTCGCCAAATTTTTCTTTGATATCCGCAGCGTACTTTACGATTAAATCATCTCTTTTACTCATAATAGTTAGTGTTCAAAATTAATTAATGGTTAATAATTTCCGAAGATATAAAATCGAAATAACCGAGCAAAATTTTATTGTTGGTAAGCCGAGGCGTAAAAACTTCAAGCAGTCGAGGTTTTTCCGATGGATCGAAGAAATCACTCAAGGCAACCCGTATAGATTCTTGATTATCGGAAGACCTATATGAAATACCGAACATTTGACAAATGTTCTTGGCGGAAAGGTCGTGGGCAGTCTCGAAATAGGTTTCAAAATTGGCAGTATCTTCCTTGCCGGGTAGAATCCTGAAAATACCTCCTCCCCCATTGTTGACCACTATTATTCGAAAGTCGGGTCTTATGTGTGTATTCCATAAACCGTTGCTATCATATAGAAAGCCAAGGTCTCCACTGATAAAAATGGTAGGTTCTTTATGGTATATAGAGGCTCCGATAGCGGTAGAGGTACTCCCATCGATACCACTGGTCCCTCTGTTGCAATATACCTTTATAGAAGGGTCTTGGTCAAAAAGTTGTGCATAGCGAACCGTGGAACTATTCGCCAATTGCAGTTGGTAATTCGGGGGGATGCTTTTTAAAACACGATTGAAAACAGTCATATCGGAAAAAGGAATTTTATTTAAATAGGCTTTCCGTTTTTCCAAATAATGTTCTTTTAAGGCATTCCATTGCTCGAAGTAATTGCTCGATATTGGTTTTATTTCTTGAATAAAATCGCGAAAGAATGAATTGGGATCCATTTTAAAATGATGGGAAAGACAAAAAAAAGTATTTAACGCTTTTTTCGAATCGACATGCCAATGGTGCATGGGGCGGTATTCCCTTAGAAAGGCCTTGATTTTTTTCGATACGATAAGACCTCCAAAAGTGAGCAACAATTCGGGCCGCAGTTTTTTAAAGACAGTTGCATTATCCTCGAGCTTTTCGACTGGTGCAATTATGCTATCAATACTGGGAAAGAAATTTGGATGGTGCAAGTTCGATGTCGTCTCGGTCAAAACTACAACGGAAGGGTCTTCCACCAAAGTATCAAGAAACTGCTGCTCTATTGTATTTGGGGGATTTACCCCCACAAGGATCATTTTTCGCCCCGAAGCATTCCAAATGTCCCAAAATGTATCCATTTTAATTTCGAGATAGGTCTCCTCCTCATTGAAAATTAAATCAGGATTTACGGGAGGGGCTTTTGACAAGTCGTACAACGGCTCTTCAAAAGGAATGTTGATATGGACAGGCACATGGTCCTTCAAGGCAATATTGATGGCCTTGTTCAATTGTTCCTCATTGAACAGTAAAACTCTTTGTTGTAATTGATCGACCGAACCACCTGTCAACCATTGAGGTGTGTAGTACGAAATACGTTCGGTCGAATGCGATATATCTTGGCGCAAATTGGCCGAATAACCGATGTGCCTATCGAACACATGATCCTGACGAATAGTCTGCCCATCGCCGATATCGATTTTATAGGTGGGCCTATCGGCCGAAATAACAACCAAAGGAATATCGCTATAAAAAGCCTCGGCAATCGCGGGATAATAATTCAACAAGGCACTGCCAGAGGTACACACCAAAACTACGGGACGTCTGATCTGCTGTGCAATGCCCAGCGCAAAAAAACCCGCACAGCGCTCGTCGATAATACTGAAACATTTGAAAAATGAATCCTCGGAGAACCCGATAGTCAAAGGGGCATTTCTTGATCCGGGAGAAATTACGATGTTTTCAAGTCCCTTTGCCTTGCAATGTTGAACAACGGATCGGGCCGACGGAATACTTGAATGCTTCATGGTCGACAAAAATACGATGCCACCACGTTATAGCCCAATAATTTTCAATTTAAGAGTATATCGAGTATCGTGCGACTTTTTGCAACAGTCTCTTCCCATTCTTTTTCAGGTACTGAATCTTTGGTAATCCCTCCCCCGACATAAATGGTAACAAAGTTGTCGCTCAGTTTCATACATCTCAGGTTCACAAAAAGGTCGGACTCGGTCTTGAAATTAAGTTCTCCCAAATAACCTGTGTAGAATTCCCGTTCATGGTCTTCATTTTCCATGATGAATTTTTTCGTCGCGGCCAAAGGCATACCACAGACGGCAGGCGTGGGATGAAGTACCTTGATAACGGATGCCAGATTATCGTTAATTGAGCCTGATAATTTTGTGCGCAAGTGCCAAAGGTTTCCTGCACGTACGGTCTCGGTTTCTGAAATTTCAAGATTCGTTACTTGGTCCTTAAGGGCAGTAGCAATATATTCGGTGACCAATTGTTGCTCTTTCTTTTCTTTATCACCCCATTTCGGGTTATCCTCCCCTTTGTATTTTTGCGTTCCGGCCAAAGACATGGTCGTCAAACGATTACCTTCGGCATGTAATAATATTTCCGGAGTGGCCCCCGACCACATACCGACGTTCGGATGGTACCATAGATAGCACAAGGCATTCTCATATCTCGTAATCAAAGATCGTAATATATCAAGAGGATGGACACCACATTCAAGAACGATACTTCTTGAAAGCACCACTTTTGCAAATGTTCCCTTATTGGTTTCGGCCATGGCCTTTTCCACCAGTTTTACGAAAGAGGTTTTGGTTTCCAAATCAGGATTTTCTGCCTTTTTAGATGCTATAGGTGCCGCTTCATAACTTGTCGAATCTTTGAAGATCGCATCCGGTTTTATAAAATAGGAAGGTTTGTCGGCATCAAAAGGCGCAAATACAAATCCGGTTTCCGAAAAGTCCTTAATAGAGTTTAATTTGGCATCCGCTTGAAAAATAGCGGTGGTAACCGATGCTTTGGGTTTTCGGTAAACTACAAATGGCAATTGTTTTGAAAGCTGTCGCGCTATCGCCGATAAAAAATCAGGAGTCATTTTAAAACCTATTTTTTTGGCAGGGCAATCGTTGTTAGTTTGCAAACGGATATCAATTCGTCTTCGGCGTTTCTTAGTTTGATATCCCACAACTGGGTAGTACGGCCTTTATGGACTATGGTGGCAGTAGCAAAAACCTCTCCTTCGCTTACGCTTTTTACATGGTTGGCGGATATTTCGATACCACGGACAAAAAAATTCTCGGCATCCAAAAAGATATATGATGCCATACTTCCAACACTTTCGGCCAAAGCGACCATAGCACCGCCGTGCAAGACACCATCAGGTTGGTGCACTTTTGAGTTCACTGGCATTTTGGCGGTCAAGAAATTTTCACCCACATCTATGTATTCGATCTCCAAGGTCTCCATCATGGTATTCTTGGAAGAATCGTTGCAGACCTTTAAAATTTTTTCTTTTAATTCGTTCACGAAAATATTTTTTACAAAATTACATATATAATATTCCTTCCATGGGAACTTTCACGAATTTCACGGTATGGAATTTTAAAATACTATTAAAGCCTTTCTTTGAAAAAGGCCTTTTGATATGCATACTACTGAAAAACAAGTGTCGTACCTAACGACCAATACGTACGAAACATTGAACGAATTGACGAAAAAGACCAAGAACGTCTGGATCGTCTTTCACGGAATCGGTTTTTTAAGTCGGTACTTTCTCAAGTATTTTGACGAGCTACCTGCCGAAGATAATTATTTCATTGCACCCCAGGCACCTTCAAAGTACTATCTCAAAAATGAATACCGTCATGTCGGCGCGAGTTGGCTCACCAAAGAAAACACAGCTCTGGAAAAGAAAAATGTATTGGCTTATTTAGATGCCGTTTTTGAAGCGGAAAAAATTCCGGAGACCTGTAGCATTATCGTTTTTGGGTTTTCACAAGGGGTATCGATTGCAATGCGCTGGGCTGTACATCAAAAACTGAAATGTGACCAATTAATTCTGTATGCCGGCGGAATACCTACCGAACTGGAGCCACATGATTTTGACTTTATACAAGATTACGGCACCAAGGTAACCGTGTTGGTCGGCAATCAAGATGAGTACATCAACGAAGAACGGTTGCAAAACGAATCGAAAAAAATAGAGCTTCTTTTTCAAGGCAAGGCCGAGCAGATGATTTATGAAGGTGGCCATGAAATCAAAAAGGAATTGATCAACGCATTGGTATGACCATGGAACATTTTCCTGAACTTCGAACGGAAAGATTAGCACTGGACCAACCAAAATGGGAAGATGTTCCCGTTATCGTTTCTCATGCCGACAACATCAAGATCGTTGAAAATACCCGTACCATGCCCCACCCCTACCGCGAAGAAGATGCCATTTCGTGGATCCAAATGGTCAATCAGGGTTTTAAGGATAAAGATCAATACATATTCGCCGTTCGACTGAATTTGGACAACTCATTCATTGGAGGTATCGGCCTGACCCTTAATGTGCAGAACAATAGGGCCGAATTGGGATATTGGATAGCGGAACCTTTTTGGAACCAGGGCTTTGCCACCGAAGCCGTCGAGGCAATACTGAAATTCGGATTTGAAACGCTTGGACTCAACAAAATAATCGCGGTCTATCTCACCACAAACAGTGCTTCCGGAAAAGTGATGGTCAAAAACGGAATGGTCAAAGAAGCGGAACTCAAAGACCATGATGTCAAAAGAGACCATACCATTGATGACAATGTTTATGTCTCATTGATTCAATACCGGTTGCTCAAAAAAGAATACGAATCCTTAAAAGAATAAGGCTATGGAGCAACATCCGATTATTCTTGAAAACGAAAGGGTGCGATTATCGCCTTTGACACTTGATAATTTTCACCTATTGTACGCCATTGCCGCCCAGGACAAATTGGTTCAATATTCTCCATCCGATATAGCACACAGAGAAGGGTTGAAAAACTATGTGGAAACCGCCTTGGAGGGGCAACGTAAAAAGACCGACATTCCCTTTATCATTTTTGACAAGGCCACCAACAGTTTCGCCGGTAGCACAAGGTACATGCACATTCATTGGGCCAATAAAGTGTTGCATATAGGCTCCACATGGATCGGACGCGAATTTCAGGGAGGCGGCCTAAACGGGCAAATGAAAATCTTGATGCTGGATCATGCCTTCGAAACCATGGGCTTCGAAAAAGTAGAGTTCAGGGTCGATGAGCGAAATATTCGATCACGAAAGGCGGTCGAAAAATTAGGATGTACCCTAGAAGGTATCCTTAGAAAAGATGTGTACCTATTGGATGGTTTCAAAAGAAACACCTGCTGCTACGGAATCCTAAAAGGGGAATGGCAGCAAATAAAGGCCGGGAGAAGCTGATTACTCTTCAACAACGAGCTTTTCTGTCTTATAATAACTGATTTCCCGGGTTTTGTATGAATTGTCGGGTTTCACAATTTGCTTGACCCAATTACCATTTTCAGAACCGTCGAATTGGTAGATGTATTCTTTTATTTCAACTTCTTCACCGGTTTTGGTTTCGGTTTTTAAAAGCATGTTATTTTCATCGTATGCGTACGAAGTCGAAGCTTCAGGCACGAATTGGTTTGTTTTGGTATCGAAGTAATAGGTTATCCTATCCACCAACAGACCGGCTACATTTTTAACTTCCTCGACGGCCTTGTTGGGTTTTCCTTCGATAAAATCCTTCGTCAGGATAATGATTTTTTTACTTTGGTCTTTTCCTTTTTTTTCAGAAGTCCTCACGGATTGCAAGATAATACCATTGGTTTCAGTAGTCTTCGTACGCTCTCCTTTGACATCGGTGTAAACGATTTCGGTCTCATCGCTTCCCTCATTATCACTGTGAAAAACTTTAATGAGGTTGCCCGCTTCATCGTAATGATATTCATTTTGACCCAAAAACTCCTTCGAGTACGATACAATTTTTTCGGTAATCTTACGATTTTCGGTAGTATCGATGGTATAAAAATTGGCTATCGAAGTATTTTCCTCAAAAACATTATCTCGATAAACTTCCAATCTTTTCTCCAAAAGTTCATCACCCGAATATTTGTAATGGGTAATATCATAATCTTGGTCATTATAACGGGTAACCGATTTGGTCAATAAGCCTTCCATATTGAATTCATACTCCTCTTTGCCGTAGTACGTACGCACCAAACATTTTTTCACTTCCCCTTTTAAATCAAAATCGGATGTTCTGAAAATTTTGATTTCCTGGGATAAAATGAACTGCGGAACGATTACCGTCAAAAGCAATACGAAATAGGTGTAGTTTTTTACCATGCCACAAAATTACTTGTTATTAGATCAATTAGAAACAAAAGGGATGCCAAATCGTCAAACGGCTTCAGTGTTTTCGATGAGTTTGACATTAAACTTCTATTTCAAAAGATTGGTGCCGTATCTTTAACTTCTAAAATTCATAGCTCCTCAACGATGCGTACTTATCAAAAATCAATCTTTTTATTCTTATGTGTCTTGGCGTTCATCGGATGCAAACCCAAAAAGAAACAGGTTTCCGAACGCCTTGAATTCGAGGTTGGTATCGTGGCCGACTGTCAGTACTGTAATTGTGAAGCGGCCGGAGTTCGTCATTATAAAAAATCGCCCGGTCGTTTACGACAAGCCGTGAACACATTCAATGAACACGCTTTGGAGTATTCCATCCATTTGGGCGATTTCATTGATAGGAATTTTGAAAGCTATGATTCCGTAACACCCATATGGAATAGCCTTAAATCGGAAAAATACCATGTTCTAGGCAATCATGATTTCAGTGTAGCGGATTCGCTCAAACCATTGATTTTCGAAAAAATGAATATCAAAAATCGGTATTACAGTATCGTAAAGAACAATTGGCGTTTTATAGTTCTTGATGGGAATGACCTTAGCGTTCATGGTGCCTTGACCGAAGATAAAAGACAACAGACCGATTCGTTGTTCAACCAATTGTCCGATAAAAACATGGCAAATTTAATGGAATGGAACGATGGGCTAAGCAATGTACAATTGGCTTGGGTAGAAGATGAGTTAAGGTTGGCAACGGAGCAAGGCCAACACGTGGGCTTTTATTGTCATTTTCCCGCCCTTGGTGAAGAACAGGCACACAATCTCTGGAATTATGAACAGCTTTTGGCCGTTATCGATAAATACGATTGTGTTAAGTTTTATTTTAATGGACACAATCATGCAGGGAGCTATGTTCAAAGGAACGGCGTTCATTACCTAAACTTCAAAGGTATGGTCGACACCAAAGATTCCACCTCTTTTGCAACGGTAACATTTTTGAAAGATTCCCTGTTGGTAAAAGGCTACGGCCGCGAACCTTCGAGAATCCTAAAAATCAAATAGAGGAGACCAAAATAAAAAAGCACCATTCGTAAATGGTGCTTTTTGAAATCTACGTGTTCGAAGAATTATTTCACTTCTTCAAAATCAACGTCTTCGACATTGTCGCCTTCGCCACCGGCATCGGCCGTCGCATCACCACTCTCGGGGGCGGCGCCGTTCTGCTGGGCCTCGGCTTGGGCCTTGTACATTTCTTCCGATGCAACCTTCCATGCTTCGTTGATCTTTTCCAAAGCGGGATTGATAACGGCCAGGTCCTTGCTCTCATAAGCTTTCTTTAGTTCTTCCAAAGCGTCTTCTATCGGCTTTTTCTTGTCATCCGACAATTTATCGCCAAATTCCTTCAACTGTTTTTCCGTCTGGAAAATCATGCTATCGGCCTCGTTCAACTTATCGGCCGTTTCCTTGGCTTTTTTATCAGATTCGGCATTGGCTTCCGCTTCGGCCTTCATCTTTTCGATTTCCTCTTCTGTCAAACCTGAAGAAGCTTCGATACGGATATCCTGTGTCTTGTTCGTTGCCTTATCGGTCGCCGAAACCTTGATGATTCCGTTGGCATCGATATCAAAGGTAACTTCGATTTGAGGTGTTCCTCTTGGTGCAGGAGGAATTCCATCTAAATGGAATCGCCCGATCGTCTTGTTGTCTGCAGCCATAGGCCGTTCACCTTGCAATACATGAATCTCGACCGAAGGTTGATTATCGGCCGCCGTAGAGAACACTTGCGATTTCTTGGTCGGTATCGTAGTGTTCGCATCGATCAGCTTGGTCATTACGCTACCCATAGTTTCAATACCTAAGGATAAAGGAGTAACATCCAACAATAATACATCTTTTACGTCTCCAGTGAGAACGCCACCTTGAATCGCGGCACCAACGGCTACTACCTCATCAGGATTGACCCCTTTTGAAGGCTTCTTGCCAAAGAATTTTTCAACTGCTTCCTGTACCGCGGGAATCCGGGTAGAACCTCCTACCAATATAATTTCGTCGATATCACTTTTTGAAAGTCCGGCCGATTTCAATGCCGTTTGGCAAGGCTCGATGGTCCTTTTCACCAAGTCTTCGATCAACTGTTCGAACTTGGCCCTGGTCAAAGTGCGTACCAAGTGTTTGGGCCCGGTCGCGGTTGCCGTAACATAAGGCAGATTGATCTCGGTCTGTGCCGAAGATGATAATTCTATTTTCGCCTTTTCGGCAGCTTCCCGAAGTCGCTGTAATGCCATGGCATCATCACGAAGGTCGATGCTTTCGTCCTTTTTGAATTCATCGGCCAACCAATTGATTATTTTCTGATCAACATCGTCACCGCCCAAATGGGTATCACCATCGGTGGCCAATACTTCGAATACGCCATCGCCCAATTCCAAAATGGAAACATCATGGGTTCCCCCACCGAAGTCAAAGACAACTATTTTTTGATCGGTGTCTTTTTTGTCCATTCCATAAGCCAAAGAGGCCGCAGTGGGTTCGTTGATGATTCGCTCAACGGTCAAACCTGCAATCTCACCAGCTTCTTTGGTTGCTTGGCGCTGTGCATCGTTAAAATAAGCTGGTACGGTAATTACCGCCCTTGATACATCCTGTCCCAAATAGTCTTCGGCAGTCTTCTTCATTTTCTGAAGGACCATGGCCGACAACTCCTGAGGCGTATATAAACGTCCGTCAATATCCACCCTTGGCGTATTATTATCACCTTTAACCACTTTATAAGGTACTCGGTCAATTTCGGCCTTGCATTCCGAAAATTTGTTGCCCATAAACCTTTTGATGGAATAAATTGTTTTTTCGGGATTGGTAACGGCTTGTCTCTTTGCAGGATCGCCTACCTTGATCTCACCACCTTCGACAAATGCAATGACCGATGGGGTTGTTCTTTTGCCTTCCGCATTGGGTATCACAACAGGCTCGTTACCTTCCATCACGGAAACGCAGCTATTGGTCGTACCCAAATCTATACCTATAATTTTGCTCATTCTATATGTTTTAAATATTAGTGCCTATTTTTTTGTCGGTAGGTAAATGTCAAACAATATGCCAAGTAACAGCAACATGACATGATGTCATTTATTGGTATATGAAGCTTTTTCGGGCTGTTTAAAATACCTCCTCATGCTCCACAGCAAATGCAATTTCATCCTATTGCCGCCTATGTTTATGGCATAGTGTCGGACAAAATGATTTTATTTTCATAATTTACAAAGCACTATTAACCAAAGCTTAAATTGGTATCGAAAATGAAAACGGACAGACGTAATTTTTTGACCCGCGGATTATCTTCCGCCGCAGGAATCGCTGCAGCATCGATAATGCCTTTCGAGATGTTCGGGTATGATCTTAATACAACCTCAAGGCCCGAAACGGTCATCGTAAAACCCGAAAAACGCGCAAAGCCAAAAGACAACATTAGGTTCTCGGTGATTGGAATCAACCACGGGCACATCTATGGTATGGTCAACTCATTGCTCGCTGGAGGTGGAACTTTGGTGGCCGTATATGCCAAGGAACCTGATTTATTGGAAAGCTTCACGAAGCGCTATCCGAACGTAAAAATTGCCAAGAGTGAAGACGAAATTATAGAAGACAACTCCATACAATTGGTTGCCAGTGCCGCAATACCGGTAGACCGCGCCCCGATCGGTATTCGTGTAATGCAATCCGGTAAGGATTATATGGCTGACAAACCGGGTATTGTCACTTTTGAACAGTTCAACGAAGTAAAAAAAGTACAAAAGGAGACGAACCGTATTTATTCGATAAAATACAGTGAACGTTTGGGCAATCCTGCTTCGGTAATGGCCGGAAAACTTGTTCAGGATGGAGCCATAGGCAAAGTGGTCCAACTCATTGGGCTTGGTCCTCACCGTATGCGGCCCCAAAGCCGGCCAGACTGGTTTTTTTATCCGGAAAAGGCAGGGGGCATCTTATGCGACATTGGCTCCCATCAATGTGATCAGTTTCTTTATTACACCGATTCGAAGCAAGCGGAAGTAAGCTTTGCTCAAACAGGAAATTTTAATATTCCCGATTACCCGGATTATCAAGATTTTGGGGATATGAGCGTACGTAGCGATCATGCCACCGGCTACATTCGAATCGACTGGTTTACACCCGAAGGTCTAGGCACATGGGGCGATGGTCGAACTTTTATCCTGGGTACCGAGGGTTATATCGAAATGCGCAAGTATATCGATATTGCTGGCAGGGAAGGCGGCAACCACTTATTCTTGGTCAATCAGAAAGAGACCAAATATTTTGACTGTAATAATGTACACATGCCCTATGGTGAACAATTGGTAAGCGATGTAGTGCATCGCACCGAAACGGCAATGACCCAAGACCATTGTTTTTTGGCTACGGAACTCGCATTGACCGGACAAAAAATGGCCTATAAATTAAATGGCAAAAAAGCCTGAAAGCTATGTGTCAAGTTCATTTTTAATGGATCAATATCGTCACGTTTTATTTTTCCAAAATCCATATTGTCTATCTTTATCCTGAATTAAATTCTGTTTATAAAGTTGGAGTCCATCAGTATTTTCGACATGCTTAAAATCGGAATCGGGCCCTCTAGTTCACACACCCTTGGCCCATGGCGTGCCGCTGAACGATGGATCGCCGAAATGAAGGCTGCGGCACTCTTTGATGAAATAGAACTTGTTACCGCCCATGTCTACGGATCGCTGTCGCTCACCGGTAAGGGCCATGCCACCGATTATGCCATTATGCTCGGCCTTTCGGGAATGGATCCCGTAACAATTAATCCCTCGGATATTCAATATGTTGTACAAGAGATCAAAGACACCCAAGTACTTCATTTTGCCGGCGAAAAAAAATTACATTTTGACCCCAAATCGAACATTATTTTCCATCGGAAGTTTTTGCCATTTCACGCAAACGGACTCAAATTCGAAGCGATTCTTTCATCCGGGAAAAAAAAGACCAAAACCTATTATTCCATAGGTGGAGGTTTTGTAGTAACGGAGGCTCGTAAAAATGCCAAAAAGAAAATCGAAGATTTTAAATTACTGCCCTTCCCCATTCAAAAGGGCACTGAACTCCTTTCCTATTGCCAAAAAGAGCATAAAACGATTTCGGAAATCGTCTTGGAAAATGAACGATCGTTAAGGGACGATACGAAAATTGATGCCGAGCTACACCATATTTGGCAAACAATGCTCGAATGCATGTATATAGGTTGTCATACGGAAGGTAATCTTCCCGGTGGATTAAATGTTCGCCGTCGGGCTTTTGAAATACACAAGAATTTAATGGCCGAGGCAGATAGTTATGATTCCCCGGAAAATTGGTTACAGACCATTAGAAATACAGAAGTGAAATTTAGACAGATCCTGAAATGGGTCAGCTGTTTTGCGCTATCGGTCAATGAAGTCAATGCCTCATTGGGAAGAGTGGTTACGGCACCCACTAATGGTAGTGCCGGTGTGATCCCAGCAGTATTGATGTATTATTTGGTCATTGAAAACCATCAGGGGGATTTCGGGCATATCAAAAAATTCTTGCTTGTAGCGGGTGAAATAGGAAGTATCTTTAAAAAGGGAGCGACAATTTCGGCAGCCATGGGCGGATGCCAGGCCGAAATCGGAGTGTCTTCCGCCATGGCGGCAGGAGCCTTGACCGAACTTTTGGGCGGAACTCCCGAACAGGTTCTAATGGCCGCCGAAATTGCTATGGAGCACCATTTGGGACTTACCTGCGACCCTATCGCCGGACTGGTACAGATACCCTGTATCGAACGCAACAGCATGGGCGCCATAAAAGCGATAAATGCGGCCGAGCTGGCCTTGGGTTCCGATGCTTCGGAAGCGAAAGTACCATTCGATAAAGTGGTACAGACCATGTGGGAAACAGCCAAGGACATGAATTCGAAGTATAAGGAAACATCGACAGGCGGACTCGCAATCGGTGTATTTTTAAGTGATTGTTGATCCAATCCTTACTGTGTGTAATAGTCCAGGGGGTTGTTCTTATGAGAAATTCATAAAACATCAATGTGGACGAATTGACCCAAAGTTGAGAAAAGTGACTAGAGAATGATAGATAAACAAAAGTCCCCAACATACAAATGGGGAGACAATTGCGATAGCTGGGTCTTCGTAGATAACCCTAATTTATCCGTAAAGATGGAGTCAATGCCTAAATGGACAAAAGAAAAACTCCATTTTCACACAAACGCGCAACAATTCTTCTTCATTCTGAAAGGAATTGCCATTTTTTATGTCGCCGACAAAATCGAATCGATCGGAGAAAACCAAGGAATCCTAATCGACCCAAAAACAGAACATTACATTGCGAACGAAACCGGAAATGATTTGGAATTTCTGGTTATCTCACAACCTTCGACAAATAAAGACCGAACGACAATTGAAAAAGATGGGCAACAAAATTAGCTTTTACTCCAGCAGTTTAATCGTAATAGGTATAAGCCAATGAAAAAGTCAATTGAAATAATAGGGTTCATCATGGGGTTATTTGCCCTAATCGCCCAGTTCATTCTTATGCTCCAGAATAGGCAGGCTGCCATTGGTGAGACCATAATCCGATTTTTTAGTTTTTTCACAATACTGACAAATACCTTGGTAATGCTGTATTTTGCCAACAAGGTTTTTCCAAAACAACGGCTACTTTCTTTCTTGGACCATAAAGGTTCTTTTACCTCGACGACTGTTTTTATTTTAATCGTCGGTCTTGTGTATCAATTCGTATTGCGCAGTATTTGGGAACCCCAAGGGCTACAACTCATCGTTGATGAGATGCTACATTCAATTGTCCCGTTCTATTTTTTGATCTATTGGGCGGTGTATTCAGAACAGTCCGACTTTAAATACGCTTCGACCCTTCGTTGGTTACTGTACCCTGTTGTTTATGCAATATTTGTTTTTATTAGGGGAGCGCTATCCGGATTTTACCCCTACCCTTTTTTGAACGTTTCCGAGATCGGGTATGCACAAGCTCTCATAAACGTATTGTTTATTTTTGCAATAGCCTTATTGTTATTGGGCCTCTTAACATTTATTGGAAGGAAACTAAAATTCAAAAAATCTTGATAGCCATATAAAAACGTCTTGATTATCAAGATATTCATGGTTGTTCAAAAAAATAGCTTAAAATGAAGAAATCCATCCCGTTCGTCATCGGTATCGTTTGGCTAATACTGTCTTGCGCCGATAGAAAATCGAACAATAATGATCGTACAGCTATAGACTCGACCGCTAGGGCCAAGTCCGTTTCAAAGGCTGAAGCAGCGTCAAAGGAAAAAATGGTACCGGATATTTACTTCAAGGCAGACGGTACGGAGCCATTTTGGAGTTTGAAAATATCCGACAGGCAAGTAATGCTTGTCGTATTGAACGATACCATTTTGACGCCCCACCCATTTTCTGTCAAGCGTGATTCCGTAGGCACACATTATGCTATTGAAACCGAAGCTACTAAAATGACCATCGATATGGTCAGAAAAAATTGTGCCGATCCAATGTCGGGACAAGAATCAAACTATCAAGTAAACCTTATCTATGGAAGTACAAAGGACTCAGAATTGACTGAATTGAACGGCTGTGGCAACTATATTGCCGATTATCGCCTTCATGATATTTGGGTTCTGGAAAAGTTGAACGGTAAAGAAGTTTCCAATGAGGATTTTACCAACGGACTGCCAAGCATGGAAATTAACAGTTCGACCAATAAATTTATGGGTTTTTCAGGGTGTAACCGAATGAACGGAAGCCTAGTGTTCGAAAAGGAAACACTTCGGTTTGAAAATATCGCTATGACAAAAATGGCCTGTAAATCAAGTAATACAGAAGCAGCATTCTTGATGGCTCTTCAAGAAGACAATAGGTACGAGATAGGAGAAAACCGTTTAAAACTATCAAATGCAAAAGGCACTTCCCTTGTATTTAAAAAAGTTGACTAAGGGGTATTACGGTTCGGCCAAAATTCGTTGCGGCGACCTGTTTGCAAGACGGCCCCGCCAAACCCTGAGCCCCGAATTAAAAATAAGGATTACCGATGGGAAATCCGTAAGCAATGTACTTTAGCATTGTTACGCAAAGGTTTTTTCATGCATATCCGTTTATTGACAGTTCATAATATTCTCCCGTTGTCAAGTTTATTTTTACGTTCCAGAAGCAATTTCCTCCGTCCTCTACGTTAACTATTTCAGTCTTCCAATATTCAGCTTCGAAATCGGAACAGAACATATTTGCCCATACTTCATTCTCCCCTTTTTGATTTATTATTGGAACATATTGTTTCTTATAACCTTGCAATTCAATTGAGAATCTCGATGCAGTTTTTTCATCCCGAGAGTCATTGTTTTTCTCAACCACCGTTTTTAGTATTTTTTCAACCAACAGAATTTCATCGTCCGAGAGGGTGGCTGGAGTAGCATTGCGATAAATCCAATACCATTTTGAGTCAAATTCAATGACAGTAAAATCTGACCGTGAGAATTCCGTTTTCTGACCAGCGTTTGATTTGTCAAATTTTCCTTTTGATTTGTTCTGCAAACAACTAGACAGAAATAAGATAAGGATTGAAGTAAATATGAATCTATGAGATTGCATAAACTTTTGTGTAACGGCTTAGTCTATGGGTAGTTCAGGGTTGAAAATCAGTAGTTTTCAATCTTGCGCGAACGGTAGCGAGCCGTTTTTATATTTGTTGTTTTCCATTCATAAATATCTAAACTGCGAGCGGAAAAGTAAGCCGAAACTTTGATTTAGCATTTCAACCCGCATTACCTATAGTCATTGTTGTGTGGCGTTTTTTAAATCATTTTTCAGTCCCAAATTAGCTAAAACTAATCTTATAGCCATTGTTAGCCACAGTTATTTTCGCTTTCTTGTTCCTTTTCTGCTGTTTATTTCTTTAGCAATCTTTTTAATTTCCTTTTCTGTGTCTTTGTATAATTTCTGTAATGCAAATTCCAAAAGGGAATAGGTTTCTACAATGTCAATTGTCTCTAAATTTTTGCTTTTATGACTTCCAGTATTTCCAATCCATTTAATAGCTAAAAGAATATCCGTTATTTCTTTTTTAGGAAATTTTTCGATTCTGTGATGTAAAGCAATTGGCACTCTTTTACCACTACGAACCGAATACTTTTTGACTTTTAATTCGTCCATTAGAATTTCTAACGACATTCTAATTTTGTTAGCGCAAGATTCCAAATCGCACCAAAATAATTTAAAGGAAGCTGTAATTTCTTCGCTTACTAATTCTGGGCAATTTTCAGGTATTTCAAATAAACTTATTGTCGGATGAACGTAAGTTGGACTAAAATAAGTTTCGTATTCACTTATGTAATCATCCAATTCATGGTCGTAATATCCATTCTCCTGGGGATTTCCTGTAGCAAGAAAAAAAACAAATTCGTTACAATTTTTGCATTGCAATTGTCCGCTAATATTTAGTTCAATCCATTCAACTTCCCAATCGTCATTTTTGGAACGATAGTCTTTTGATTCTTGGGTTTCTTCTGAAATAAATTTGTCTTTTACTAATTGCAAAGATTTAGTTTTACAATTCGGACAATTCCAATTGAATTCTGAAGTTTCAGTAAAATGTTTTTTAGTCCAATTGCTTATTATCATAATGGTTGGTTCTAATTGTGGCTAGCAGGGTACTAAAGACGTACATAGCTTTGATTAAGGTGCCCCGCACCCTTCTCTACGGCGTGTATCGATCAAATAGATAATCTTCCAACCGTTGCCCTCGTCAATCATTTGAAATGAATTGACCCCGCAATGGCTCAATTTACCATCGATCCAGAATTCATATTCGGTCCAAGCATTGGCCATCGGGCCATCGACCTGAATGCTATATGAATTGATTTTTTCCTGAAACTTGCGCTCTTTGGGTATACCTACGAGCCCTTTTAAAAACGAATCAAAATCGTCGATGCGCAATTGGGTTTCCCCGGCCTTGTTTTTACCGATACTCTGCAAGGTAATGTCCTTGGCCGCCAATGCCCTCATTTTTACGGAGTCTTGCGCATGAAAGGCATCGAAAAAATCTTCAACGGTCTTTTGAACGGCCATTTTTTCATCGGCTTGGGCATTGGCCCAAAAAGAAGCTAGGACCACAAATGCAAAAACTATTTTTTTCATTTTCCTGATTTTTGTAAAAATAGTAAAAGATTCCTCGCCTCATTACTTTCACTCGGAATGACAATATGGGTGTTGTCATTATGACGTCAGAAGGGTACACGACAAATTTCACCGCTTACTAAAAAGTCCTCCCTTAATCCCTCCGAAGGAGGGAAACCTCTCCCCGCCGGGGAGATCAGAGAGGGGACAACAAGAAAAGAAGAAATCAAAATAAACCATTGTTGGTTGTCAAAAGTGAAATTTGTCGTGTACCCCGTCAGAAGGAATCTCAACAATTTCCTTACATTTATCGCACCAAAACAAAAGGGTATGTCTACGGCCAAAAAAGAGTATAAAAGGATTACCACCAAGTCATTGATCGAGATGAAACGAAATGGAGAAAAAATTTCGATGCTTACCTCCTATGACTACTCCATGGCCAAAATCGTCGATGATGCCAACGTCGATGTTATTCTTGTGGGTGATTCTGCCAGCAACGTAATGGCAGGCCATGAGACCACCTTGCCCATCACTCTAGACCAGATGATATATCATGCCTCTTCGGTGATACGAGCGGTACACCGTGCCTTGGTCGTAGTCGATATTCCCTTTGGCAGTTATCAGAGCGACCCGAAGGAGGCGTTGCGCTCTGCCATCCGCATAATGAAGGAAAGTGGGGCCCATGCCGTGAAATTGGAAGGCGGTATCGAAATCAAAGAATCGGTCAAACGTATTTTAAATGCTGGTATTCCGGTTATGGGGCATCTGGGACTTACGCCCCAATCGATATATAAGTTCGGAACGTACAGTGTTCGGGCCAAAGAAGACGAAGAGGCCGAGAAATTGATGGAAGACGCGAAACTCTTGGAAAAACTGGGCTGTTTTGGTATCGTACTCGAAAAGATTCCGGCGGCATTGACCAAAAAAGTCTCCGAAAGTATCAGCATACCGACCATAGGGATCGGTGGCGGAAAATACGCCGACGGGCAGGTATTGGTCATCCACGATCTTCTGGGCATGACCCATGAGTTCAATCCCAGGTTTTTGCGCCGATATATGAACCTGTACGAAGAAATGGGCAATGCGATTTCAAACTATGTAAAAGATGTCAAAAGCAAGGATTTTCCGAACGATGAGGAACAATATTAACACCATCCTTGTATAATCGACCTGTGATAAGTACTAATTATGGGATTGATGCGAAACACAATTATTATATTGATCGTGCTGCTGAACATTGGTTGCGACCAAATTTCAAAGGATGTCGTTCGCAAAAACGTGGATCCCAATGATTATATTCGGGTCGTTCAAGACAACTTCATTCTGACCAATGTCGAGAACACCGGTGCCATGTTGGGTTTTGGCCAGAATCTACCTCCCATCTTAAAAGTCATTCTATTACAGGCGCTGCCCGTATTGGTCCTTCTGATCTTACTTTTCCGAATTTTACAAAAATCAAATCTCGACAAATGGTTGATCATGGCCTTTGCCTTTGTCATCGGTGGTGGTATCGGAAACCTGATAGACCGCATTCTATATGGTTCAGTAACCGACTTCTTCCAAATCAAGATCGGATTTCTCAAAACCGGTATTTTCAATATGGCGGATGTTTCGGTCACGGTGGGCGTTCTACTGATTCTTTTACTATCCTTCAGGAATAAAAAATTGGCGATTTAGTGGCCGTTAAAACACTTTCCAATCCTGAGAATCTTCTAATCCTGTATGAAGACAACCATCTGATCGCCGTCAACAAGCGTCCCGGCGATATCGTTCAAGGCGACAAGACCGGGGATATACCATTAAGCGAGGTTGTAAAGGCATATATCAAGAAAAAGTACGATAAGCCGGGCAATGTGTATTTAGGGGTGGCACATCGTCTAGATCGCCCAACTTCGGGTATCGTGGTCTTTGCCAAAACGTCAAAAGCCCTTACGCGAATCAATAGATTGTTCGCGGAAAAAGCGACAAAAAAAACGTATTGGGCCATCGTCAGAAATATTCCCGAAAATCGGAATGATACCCTGATCCACTGGTTAAAACGCAACCCCAAACAGAACAAATCGTACGCCCATACCAAGGAAGTAAGCGATAGCAAAAGAGCGGTCCTTGAATACCGGATCGCCAAAAAACTGGATCGTTATGCCTTGTTGGAAGTCGATTTGCAGACCGGAAGGCACCATCAGATACGTGCACAACTGGCGGCCATCGGTTGCCCCATCAAGGGAGACCTTAAATACGGATTCGATAGAAGCAATCCCGATGGCAGTATACATCTACATGCATATAGGCTTTCATTTATCCATCCGGTGAAAAAGGAAATGTTGGAAATTGTCGCCGACCCACCGCAAGATACAGTTTGGAACGCTTGTTGTTAATTTCTTTATATTTAAATATATAATCTAAACACACGACCATGATCAAAAGAGCACTAATACTAGGCAGTTTCATGCTACTCAGCGCCTGTAGCACGTACAATTCAATAGATTCGTTCTACGAGGCCCACAAAAACGATGATCAGGTAACGGCAATTCGGGTACCCCAGTTCATGTTATCGTTGATCAGCAATATTTCACCCGAAATGCAATCGCTGATCGGCAACACGAGGGATTTACGGTATATGCAGTTTCCGAGTACCACACCGGCGAGAACACAATTCTTGAACAAACAAATGAACGGAATTACAGGCAGTTCGTTCATAGAAGTATACCGAAAGAACGATGACCTGAAGCGCAATATCGTTTCAATTCGGGAAAAAAGAAATGCCGTCAAAGAGATATTGATATATAACAACAATGCGGCCCGAGGCTCATTTCTATATTTCAATGGCAATTTCGACCCTGTCAAAGTTCGCGAAATGGCACGGAGCGAAGAATTTCAAAAACTCGGTGACGGCCTCATCGATCAATTCAATATGGGTACTCCGGGAATAAACGAAAAAGATGATTCAGACCAAAACTAGTGTTTTGACGATAGTTATTCTTAGTAACTTTTTTATTTTTTATAGGAGCGGACACTTTCAATAATCACGGAGCCGAGTATCAATATTCCTCCGAAAATGGTTGTCCATGAAGGAATTTCGGACAGGAACAAGGCACCGATCAAAATACCGTAAACGGGTTGAATACTGCTGATTATACTGGCCGTGGTAATCGAAAAATGTTGAAAACTCCTCAAGAACAAAGTATGCCCTACGGCCGTGGTCAATAAGGCTAGTGCGACCAATCCCTTCCATTGGCCGATTACCAGCTCAAAATCGGCCCAATACAATGCGGGCAACAACAGAATACCGATAATCGCGGCTTGGTAGGTCATCAAGACCGAGCCGTTGTAATTATTCACTTTTGTCTTCAATAATATATTGCGAAGCGCATAAAAAAACGCGGAAAGGATACCCAGTAGAACTGCAATGGAATAGTCATTTTCCAAATCAAAATCGGGCACCAAAAAGTAAATTCCGAAGAGCACCAAAAGTCCGAGTAGCAGATGAATACGCTGCAATTTGACCTTCAATATCAAAGGTTCCAAAAAAGAAGTCAGTATCGGGTAGGTGAACAATGAAAGCATTCCGATCGCCACATTCGACAATCGTAGCGAATAGAAATAAAAGATCCAATGCAGGCCCATCAATACCCCTGTCAAAAAAATGTGTAGACGGTCTTTGGTCTCAATGTAAAAGGAGAAGCCTTTCCATCTACAATACATCCATAGCAGGGCAAAAGCCAAAAGAGCACGAACGCCTATCGTTATGGGTACGGGCAAATCGACGTAACGTCCCAAGGCACCCGAGGTACTTATGAACAGCATGGCCAGATTGATCTCTAGCAAATGCGATACATGACTGCTATCCCTCCTCACCTACTTATCGGGTAATTTCCATCGACTTTTCACGAATAATCTGCGCCACGGGCTTATTCTCCAAATGGCTTTCCAACCAAGAAATGATGTCAAGGTAAAGGAACGCCCTTCGCTCATAAGGATGGTCTTCATATTTTTTCAGCTCGGCATGTAATTTTCTGAACTCGTCTTGAAGTTCATGCGGATATATATTGCCCAGATTTCTTAAAAACTTGATCATTTCACGTTGCACAGCATGCAGATCGTTCATCTTAAGCAAGAATTTGTAGGTGCTTTTCAACTGTACTTCCAAGTGATAGTCCATACCTGCCTCATAATGCGCGACCAGACTCAGAACTCGTGCAAAACACATTAGGTCTTCTCGCATTTTAAGATTTTTGTTATTGATGATTTTTTTGAGGTAGACAATGCAGTTTTTATTATCGCCATTGCCAAAATACAGGCACGCTATTTTGTAGTACAAAACCATAATATGATGGGCATCGATACGCCCCTTATGTTTGTTGATTCCATACTCTATGATCCGTACGAGGTATAGTCCTTTTGCAAAGGTACCTTCCAAAAAATGTTGGTTCAACCGGTTCGCGTTGATATAAAGAAAACTTAGGGAAGCGATATTATCGTTCTTCGGGAAATCGGGGGCTTCGACCACTGTTTCCAATTGTTTGAGTGTTTCTTTAAATTGGGAAGCGTAACGTACATAAAACAAGGATTCAAGCAAATAATGATTTCCTTTTAAAAAGAAAACCGGATTCAATTGGATCATGTCTTTGTGCTCATAAAAAAGGTCTACCCATTTACTTGAATATTTATAGCACGACAAGAAGTCCTGAATCAAAAAACTATACCATAAATGTGCCTTATAGAGCCATAATTTTTCACGAAATCCCAACTTGTCAATATCGTATTTTGGCAAGTGCCTTTCAAAATACTTCTTCACGCGCTGGTAGTCCTCATCACTTTGTACATAACCGATTTTCAGCATCATTCCGTAAAGTTGCAGCGACAGGTTCGAAAGTTTGCTCGTCATCACATTCTGGGCAGAGAGTTCCTTGGCCTGAACAGCCAACTCATCGGCCCTATCGGGTATACTTCGTGTAATGTATTGGGTCTCGATTATTTTCTCGAACTCGACAATTTCGTAGGCGATGTTCTTCTCCTCGTTGTCGATGGCCAATGACTTGGCCTTGTCCAAAATCTTTAGGCTTTGTTTGTAAAGTCCCTTTTGGTACAGAATGGTCGCAAAATCCAACTGTTCGCGAATCTGCACCCTGATGTTTTGGTTTACAGGATTCAACCTCAAACTGACCAATATCTGCTTATAAAGATGTGCTTTAAGGTTTGAAAGCTGTGCTTTTTTTACAATGCCACTTCCCAAGATCACTTTTTCATCGTACCGTTTGATCTTGTCCAATAGATTGAAAAGGGCCAAAAATTTGGCATCGGTATTGACACCTAAACGGCCGACATATAACTTGAACTGTCTTTTTTCGGACTTTGAGAGCGATTTCACCAATATGAACAGGGCATCCTTATGCACATTTGTCATCGTAAAAAAAAGTATTTAAATTGTTGTTTACCAGTATTTTAATGCATCTAAAAAGTTCATCAACATTGTAAATGAAAAGCCTATTTTTGCAATCTTCGCCCTACTGGTCATATCTTCGTTAAGACGAGTGTTAAAACTACGTAAATATAATGAGCAAAGATATAGTACAAATTTTTGATACGACGCTTCGCGATGGGGAGCAAGTGCCGGGTTGCAAACTTGACACGGAGCAGAAACTGGTCATCGCGGAACGATTGGACGAATTGGGGGTCGATATCATTGAGGCCGGATTCCCGATTTCAAGCCCTGGGGATTTTAACTCCGTGGACCAAATTTCGAAAATTGTCAAAAACGCCACCGTATGTGGGCTTACCCGCGCCGTAAAAAAAGATATCGAGGTTGCTGCCGAAGCCCTCAAAAATGCAAAAAGACCAAGAATCCATACGGGTATCGGGACTTCCGATTCTCACATCGAGCACAAATTCAACTCAAACCGTGAAGCAATAATCGAACGTGCCGTGGAGGCGGTCGCCTATGCAAAAAAGTTTGTCGAGGATGTTGAATTTTATGCGGAAGATGCCGGAAGAACCGACAATGAATTTTTGGCCCGGGTTTGTGAGGAAGTTATCAAAGCCGGTGCTACCGTTCTCAATATTCCGGATACGACAGGATATTGTCTCCCCGAGGAATACGGGGCAAAAATGAAGTATCTGAAAGAAAACGTAAAGGGAATACATAAAGCAAGGCTCTCCTGCCACTGCCATAACGACCTCGGGCTTGCCACGGCAAATTCGATCGCGGGTGTGGTCAATGGAGCGCGACAGATCGAATGTACCATCAACGGACTTGGCGAAAGGGCCGGAAATACCTCGCTTGAGGAAGTGGTCATGATCTTAAGGCAACATCCTGATTTAGGTTTGGATACCAATGTAAACAGTCGATTGCTTTACGATACCAGTCAAATGGTTTCCCAAAAAATGGGTGTAATGGTGCAACCCAACAAAGCGATCGTAGGCGCCAATGCTTTTGCCCATAGTTCGGGCATTCATCAAGACGGTGTAATCAAGAACCGCGAGACTTATGAGATAATCGACCCTGCCGATGTCGGTGTCAACGAATCATCCATTGTGCTTACCGCAAGAAGCGGAAGGGCTGCCTTGGCCTACAGGGCCAAAAAAGTCGGGTATGAACTGACCAAAGTACAGTTGGATGTCGTTTATCAGGAATTTCTTAGTTACGCTGACCGTAAAAAAGAAGTCATGGACGAAGATATCCATGAAATTGTGGAGGCCAGCAAAATCAACATCGAAAGCCTTACCTAAATGCATCTGAAGATTGCCCTTTTGGGCGGGGATGGTATCGGTCCCGAGGTTCTTGCGGAAGCCGTAAAAACATTACGATCCGTGGCCGATATTTTTGGCCATAACTTTACCTTCAAAAAGGCGGTAATCGGGGCAAAGGCCATAAACGATTCCGGAAGCCCCCTACCTCAGGAAACCATAAAAGTCTGTAAAGAATGTGATGCGGTGCTGTTCGGTGCGATCGGTTCGCTTGAATATGATAACGACCCCGATGCCAAGATAAGACCAGAACAAGGCTTGCTACAACTACGCAAGGAATTGGGACTTTATGCCAATATTAGGCCCATAAAGGTATTTCACCATCTTATCCCTGGTTCGCCATTGAAGAAACACATTATAAAGGGAACGGATTTCGTGATTTTCAGGGAGTTGACCAATGGCATTTATTTTAATGAAAAAAAATTGGATCACGATGGTAGCCATGCCTCCGACCTTTACGAATATTCAGAGAGCGAAATCAGCCAAATAGCCCATTTGGCTTTCAAAGCGGCTAAAAAGAGAAGCAAGAAACTCACGCTTGTCGATAAGGCGAATGTTCTCGAAACTTCTAGACTTTGGCGAAGAGTGGTCATGGCAATCGCCAAAAGCTACCCTGAGGTGACATTGGAATGCATCTATATTGATAAAGCCACCACCCAAATGGTGCTTGACCCCAGTCGATTCGATGTTATTTTGACCGATAGTTTTTTCGGGGACATCCTGAACGATCAAGCGAGCGTACTTTTAGGCTCTACGGGAATATTGCCTTCGGCCTCGATAGGTAGCAACATTGCAATGTTCGAGCCGGTCCATGGGTCTTATCCGCAAGCTGCGGGCAAAAACATTGCCAACCCGGTCGCATCGATTCTAAGTGTCGCGCTGCTACTGCAGCATTTTGGCCTTGACGAGGAGTCAAACGCAGTCGTTTCGTCGGTATTGTTGTCCTTCAATAAAGGTGTAGTCACATCGGACATTCTCGGTAGTAGCAAGTTCGGTACCGACTATGTAGGTGACTACATAGCCAACAATATAGTCGATTCAGAAGATATTCTGACCATGAACGATGAAAATATCTGGTTGGGCAAGTCGACCATAATTTAACCTTTCCATTAGCTTATTCGGCCAAGAGTTTTTTCACGAACTCGTCGAACCCGTTTTTGAATTCTTCGAATTTTTTACCCGTGGCGGGTCCGTTAAAGCCTGTATGAATTTTGCGAACATCGCCCTTTTTATCAATAAATATTGTTGTAGGATAAGATAGCACGTGGCTCAACATAGGCAGTTTCTTTTGTGCCTCTTCCTTGTCGGAGGTTCCAAATTGCGCCAAGAGAATGGGGTATTCGACCCCTATTCTCTCGCGAAGCCGTTGAATACTTCCGAAAGCCCCGTCGGATGTTTTAGCATACTCAAACGCTAGAGCGACTACTTCGACCTCAAGGTTCGGATTATTTTTTAAATACGTAACGAGAAACTTGGTTTCATCAAGGCAATTCGGACACCATGTACCCATAATCTGCACGACGACCACCTTGTTTCTAAATCGCTCGTCATCCAACGAAACTTCTTTCCCCAAAACATCTGGGAAAGAAAAAGTAAGTTTGTCATATCCTTCTTTCAAGTAGGTCAACGAATCCTCTGAGGGTAATTCGTAAAGCTCATTTCTAACGGCCACGAAAGGTTCCTTAAAGTGGTTTCCTGAATAAAATGTTCCCTTTAATGTGCTGTCCGAAACCTTTGCTGTGAACAAAAAGGCATGTGCCCCATCAAAGGTCGACAACTTAACAGAATCACCATCCATGACACCCTCAAGATAACGATAATCACCTGTGGTGGTTCTAAATGTTCCCTCAACCCTGTTGTCGGTTTGACTGAAGATTCCTTTGGCCACATAAGCATCTTCGGTACCGGGGCTAAATTCGGTTTCCCAGATTCCCGAAATTTCTCCAATGGGTTTGTTACGTGTCGTGAAACGTTGTTTTTCTCCCCAAACAGCCTTAAACGGAACGATTCGGTCCAAACTTTCCTTTATAAACGCTCCTTCTATTACATTTTCCGAAAACTTACCTCCCAAATAACCTTCAAAAACAGGGGTTCTAACAGTAATCGAGTCGTCGACAATTTCTATTTCATCAACATGGATAACCTCATCCGCATTATAGATCTCCATTTTATACTGCCCCTCTTCGTCAGAAATCAAACTAAAATTAAAAGGCAATACTTCATCATTCATTACTTCGAGTTCTGCCAACCAAATACCATCCAGGGGTTTGATTTTCGTCCGTTCTTTACAGGATATGGAAAGGAGCACGACAAGGAATAGAATGGTGAATTTTTTCATATGGTCGTTTTACTTTTTACGGGTCGTATACACGCTGCGAAAATTACGATAATAATACCACTGTGAAGCATATTCAATTTTCCAAACATTGCCCTCAAACAAATTATGTGAAACGCAATTGGGTGAAACTACGTTCTGTACGGTCGAGTCCTTTTTGTAAATTTGCAGTCCACGGATACCGAACAAAAAATAGGGAAAATTGCAGCCGATCAAGTAATTTTGTGGCCAATTGAAAAAGTTTGACGCGTTCATTCTTTATCTTTACCGCCTTTAAAACCAAACCATGCACATATCATACAATTGGCTAAAACAATTCCTAAAATTGGATTGGAGCGCACAGCAGACGGCTGACCTTTTGACCGACCTTGGTTTGGAGGTAGAAGGTATTACGGCGTTTGAGTCGCTCAAGGGAGGGTTAAATGGGGTCGTTGTCGGTCACGTTCTCAGTTGTGTGCAGCATCCCAATGCCGACCGGCTTAAATTGACAATGGTCGATATTGGTGAAAAAGAACCCGTACAGATCGTTTGCGGTGCACCGAACGTTGCCAAAGGACAAAAGGTACCCGTTGCAACTGTCGGAACAAAACTATACCCATCAGAAGAAACCCCTTTGACCATCAAGAAAGGTAAAATAAGGGGTGAAGATAGTTATGGTATGATCTGTGCCGAAGATGAGCTTGGGTTGGGCGATAGTCACGATGGAATTATGGTACTCAGTGATACCCTAAAGCCCGGAACACCTTGTTCCGAAATCTTTGAAATCGAAAACGACGAAGTTTTCGAGATCGGTCTTACACCGAATCGTGCCGACGCAATGAGCCATTATGGCGTTGCCCGTGATTTAAAGGCGGGCCTACAGCAAAAAGAAATCTTTAAAGAACTGATTACCCCGCCGACAAGTCATTTCAATGTGGACAATCGCTCGTTGAAAATCGATGTTACGGTCGAAAACAACGAATTGGCCCCTCGCTACTGTGGGGTTACCCTTAGCAACCTGATCGTACAACCTTCTCCCCATTGGCTACAGAATAGACTTAAGGCAATTGGCATAACCCCAAAGAACAATTTGGTAGATGCCACGAATTACGTGTTACATGAACTGGGCCAACCCTTACATGCTTTCGATGCAGATCGCATATACGGTAAAAAAATTATAGTCAAGACCTTGCCAAAGGGTACCAAGTTTATGACTTTGGAGGGTGAAGAACGCGAATTGCACGAAGAAGATCTAATGATCTGTGATGCTGAAAAACCGATGTGTATAGCAGGAGTCTTCGGGGGTATTTATTCGGGTGTTACGGAAGATACCACCTCAATTTTTTTAGAGAGTGCCTACTTCGACCCGGTTTCGATACGTAAAACGGCAAAGCGGCATGGTCTGAACACGGATGCGTCATTCAGGTTTGAACGTGGTATCGATATCGAAAATGTCGAATACAGCTTAAAACGGGCAGCACTTTTGATAAAGGAAATAGCCGGAGGAGATATCACATCGGAAATCATAGACTTGTACCCCAAGAAGAAACAGGACTATGAGGTATTCTTGGCCTTCGATAAAATAAACCGTCTTATCGGCCAGGAAATTCCGAAGGATACCATCAAGCGTATATTGGCTTCATTGGAAATAAAAGTCAAAAACGTTACCGAATCGGGCATGGGGCTGGTAATACCCTCGTACCGCGTCGATGTTCAACGTCAAGCCGATGTTATCGAAGAAATTTTGCGTGTTTATGGGTATAATAATATCGCTTTTGGTACAAAATTGAACGCTTCCATTGCACCGGTTTCAAGGTTCGAAGATCACAAAGTTCAGAACGTTATCGGCAATCTTTTGGCTTCACAAGGTTTTTATGAAATTTTGACCAATAGCCTAACCTCCCCAAACTACAGTGTCTTGGCAAAGGATTTGTTTGAGGAACAGAGCATCAAAATGTTGAATCCGTTGAGCACGGACCTATCTGTCATGAGGGAATCCATGCTTTTTACCGGTTTGGAAATCGTTTCGTACAATATCAATCGCAAGAACCAGGACCTTAAGTTCTTCGAGTTCGGAAATACTTATCGTAAAGTCAAGGACAAGTATGTCGAAAGCAAACATTTGGCACTTTACATAACAGGTAATCGCCATGGGGAAAGTTGGTCGACTCCAAGCACAAAATCAAGTTTCTTTTTTTTGAAGTCAGTCGTCGAAACCGTATTCGAACGTCTTGGCATACTAAAAACAAGTACAGAGCCGTTGACCGATGATTCCTTTTCCGAAGGACTTGTTTTATTATCCAACAATAAGGAGCTTGCACGTTTTGGGGTGGTCAAAAACACTGTATTGAAAAAATTCGACATCAAACAAGAGGTACTCTACGCCCAATTGGATTGGGAAGAAATTACCGATACTGCCAAAAGAAACGAAATACTCGTCGAAGACATACCGAAATATCCCGAGGTCAAAAGGGATTTTGCACTCTTGCTAGATCAAAACATTTCTTTCAAAAAAGTACACGATATTGCCTTTAAGACAGAAAAAAAACTGCTCAAGAACATTACCTTGTTCGACGTCTACAACGGCAAAAAACTGCCTGAAGGAAAAAAATCCTATGCCGTCGGTTTTACCTTGCAAGATGAAAAAAGTACACTTACCGACAAACAGATAGATAAAATCATGAAGCGGCTTCAAGAACGCTACGAAACAGAGTTGAATGCAACGCTACGATAGCGCTATATTTTTCGAGGAAGGATTACACTGTCGATTTCGTGAATAACCCCGTTGCATTGATTCGCATCGGCCATTATTATTTTGGCTTGATTGCCCAGACAATCGGTCAAGACGATGTCAATGCCATTCATGGTCGCCGTAATTTTCTCGCCCTGTACCGTCGTAAATGTAGCTTTTCCGTTGCCACGGCACATTGCTTTCAAAATTTTTGAGGCGGAAAGCTTTCCGGCCACGATGTGATAGGCTACCAACTCGTGTAGTTTTTTCTTGTTTTCAGGTTTCAACAACTCCGAAATCTCGGCTTGGGATAATTCTTGAAAGGCCTTATCCGATGGGGCAAACACGGTATATTGACCATCAAAACTCAAAAGTTTGTCAAGCTCCGTTGCACGCATAGCCGCCAATAATGTCCTATGATTGACCGAACTTTCAGTACTTGTCAAAATCGATGTCTCAGGATTCGAACTATTGGTCTGGGCAGTGGCGGGTAATGCAAAAAGAATGAAAAAAAAACATAGGGGAAGTGCCAGGCGTTGCATATGTTCTCGTAATGCTTTTGTTAAAAACGGTTAAGTATCGATGAACGGTAAGAGTTCATCGGCAATATACACTTTATAGGCTCTTATCCATGTTAACAGGCTATGTAGTTTATAGAAATTAACAAAATATTAACATTTCGTTTTTGTAGCTGAAAAACAAGTGTCTAGGAAATTGCTAAATTTGAAATGCACATCAAGGCAACATGATTTTAGGAAAAACAAACATTCATGACCGTCTGTTAAGGGTCAAAGATAAAAATGGCCCTTCTGAAGAAGCACTTTTCAAACAGGTCATTGAAATTCTTGAGGACACCTCAATACAACATAAACGAATCGAAAACAATTTGGTCGACCAACATCGATTCTCGTGCGAGAATACCTTTGACCTTGAACTACTCGAACGAGATCGTATTTTTCATATCGATGTAATCCGACAAATATGCATTGACTATCGGTTGCGTTTTTTAGATTCGAATTACTTCAAAGGTGAGATTCCGGTCGAGGCAATTTCAAAAATCAACGAGCTTGAGAAGAAACATGGTACCCAACTTACGGGTTTCAAAATAATGGCTCCCTCGAAGTTGTTCAAATTGAAAGATAAGGATGACCCTTTGCTTTTTGTACCAATGGGCAATGATTTCTATTATCTTGTCCATAAGTGGGGTAATGACTTACATGCGTTAAGAAAGTTGTTGATGTGGCCCTTTAAAAGTATCGTCAATTTGACCCTGCTCGTGGTCCTCATTAGCTATCTTGTAACGCTTATGGTGCCGGAGGGGTTGTTTTCCAAGAACAGTTCAGGTGCGGAATTCATGATTATGTTCTTTTTCATGTTTAAATGCATTGCTTCGGTAGTCATTTTTTACGGATTCGCTCTCGGCAAGAATTTCAATCCTCAGATTTGGCGCAGTAAATATTTTAATGCCTAAAACAGAGAGGGCATCCCGAATTGTCGGGATGCCCTCTCTGTTTTTCTTTTGCTTTCTTATTTTACATAAATATCATATGGTATTCCATCCACATTGATATTATCGACAAAGGCGGGGTCAGGTACGGGTTTGACCCTTAGTACTCCTCCTTTTGTAGTACTACCTGCTTTTCTATACCCTATTAGCATAAGGCCGTTCTTTTCATCGAACCCCACCATTGTGGTATCCTCGATTTCATATTCGAAATCGATTTGTTCCTCGGTCAAAAAGTTTTCATAAATGTACAGGTAAGCCACATTGGTCAAAAAATCATAGATTGCCGGAATATTCGCATGCGCGCTTTCTCCTGTCGGAGGCCGCTCGTAATACAATTTTCCGGTCGCATCGAACTGGGTGGTATTCGAAGTTGCAAATTTTGGTTCAAGTCCGCTCTGGTAATTTACATATTGTACTTCGAATGTCTGTGGATTCATTACAGTATGTAAAGTATCGTAACCAATTAATAAATTACCGTCTTTGCCGACTAAAATTTTTCCGACATCATAGCCTAGGTTCATGTCGTGTATCAGGCCATTGCTGTTCAAGTCCATCACGGTCATACCGTGTTCTCCGGTAACCTCTTCATCTTTGTTCAAGATAAAGAGGCGATTATTTGTAATGGCCAACTGAATCGCCGCTTTTGTCAATTCAACATCGACAAAGCTAGATCCTGTTGCATCCAATACGCGGACAAAGTGATCAACCTCTTCATCCGTATCCACAGAATAGGCAATAAAATTTGATGTTTCGGAATGCGCAATGGCAGTAACGTTCAAATCGCAACTTCCCAAATCGGCAAAGACTTCAAAACTGGTCGAAGTATGGTCGTTAAAGTTATACTTTGTGAATTCCCCACCGCAAACAGTGGTTTTCTGATACATGCTCAATACCAATCCTGTCTTAAAAGTAGATTGGGGCATAACCCTGTCAGTAAAAGGAATTTCACCAGGGTTTATCGTCAAAACTTCTGCCGTTGCGTTCAAGGGTTGGGCCTTCAATAATCCATTGGAACTCAAAAGAAGCGTGTAATCTGCACTTGCGCCTACTTCTTCGGGGGTGTCTTCGATGCTATCGGATTTGCTACAACCAAAAATGGCCAATGCCAAGACAGCATAAATAATTCTGTAGGTTTTCATAATGTAAGAATTTGGGTTCTACAAAAGTCAAACACTGACCGCGTACATCTTGTCACGCTGCCCCTTTAAGGTCTTGTCGGACATATACTCATCAAACGTCAAATATCTATCAATGTTGCCTTTAGGTGTCAATTCTACGATGCGATTGGCAACTGTTTGGGCAAATTCGTGGTCATGGGTCGTAAAAAGTACCGTTCCCTTGAAATTTTTGAGCGAATTGTTAAAAGCGGTAATGCTTTCAAGGTCTAGATGGTTGGTAGGTTCGTCAAGCATAAGTACATTAGCACGAAGCATCATCATACGACTCAGCATGCACCTGACCTTTTCACCTCCCGAAAGCACCGTGCTCTTTTTGAGAGCTTCATCGCCACTGAACAACATTTTACCAAGAAATCCACGTACATACACTTCTTCACGCTCTTCTTCGGTCTTTGCCCATTGACGGAGCCA
Source organism: Bacteroidia bacterium (assembly GCA_030428705.1). Lineage (GTDB taxonomy): Bacteria > Bacteroidota > Bacteroidia > Flavobacteriales > Flavobacteriaceae > Meishania. The sequence goes on along the minus strand of JAUIDI010000001.1, from coordinate 467,100 downwards.
ATCGACCAGATTGATATCTTGCGTAAAAAAATCCGCATTATCTGCTGGCAAATATGACTGCGTAGTGGTTATTCCCCATTGAAAAGAACCTTTATCGGCGTTCTTTTTTTCGTTCAAAATTTCGTAAAAAGCCGTGGTTGCCCTTGAGTCCCTAGAGATTACGGCCACCTTATCTCCCTTGGCCAAATTGATATTGACATTCTCAAAAAGCAGATCGCCATCATCCGAAGAAGCGGTAAGCCCTTCTACATTCAAGATTTGGTCCCCTGCTTCGCGCTCCCTCTCAAATATTATTGCAGGATATCTTCTACTTGAAGGCTTGATATCGGCAATGTTCAATTTTGAAAGCATCTTTTTACGGGAGGTCGCCTGTTTGCTTTTTGCGACATTTGCACTGAAACGCATAATGAACTCTTGCAACTCTTTCGCCTTTTCCTCAGCCTTCTTATTCTGTTGCGCTCTTTGTCGCGCCGCCAGCTGGCTACTTTCGTACCAAAAAGTATAGTTGCCTGAATAGAGGTTCATCTTGCCAAAATCGATATCGGCAATATGGGTACATACAGCATCTAAAAAATGCCTATCATGGGAAACCACGATGACCGTATTGTCGTAATCGGCCAAGAAATTTTCAAGCCAGCTAATCGTTTCATAGTCAAGGTCGTTGGTAGGTTCGTCCATTATCAAAACATCAGGATTGCCGAACAATGCCTGCGCCAAAAGGGCACGTACCTTTAATTTTGAGTCAAGATCGGCCATAGACATATAGTGCAGCTCTTCCGCAATTCCCAGATTCGAAAGCAAGGCAGCGGCATCGCTATCGGCGTTCCATCCGTTCATTTCCTCGAACTGTACTTGGAGCTCCCCTATTCTATCCGCATTTTCATCGCTATAATCCGCATAAAGTGCATCGATTTCCTTTTTAATCGAGAAAAGCGGTTTATTTCCCATAACTACGGTTTCCAACACCGTATACTGATCGTAGGCGTTATGGTTCTGTTCTAAAATGGACATACGTTTACCAGATTCGAGATTTACGTGGCCCGAAGTCGGCTCTTGTTGCCCGGATAAAATCTTAAGAAATGTAGATTTACCGGCGCCATTTGCGCCGATTACCCCATAACAATTACCTTGGGTAAAGGATACGTTTACTTCATCGAACAAAATCCTTTTACCAAATTGTACCGATAAATTTGAAACAGACAACATAGAACTTTCTTTTAAAATCGGTGCAAAAATAACCAAATAAAGGTCAATTTCCCGACAATTCCAGTATTCTTGTGAAGATATACCCCTGCTTAAGCCGTATTAACGTAATCCCCTTATTTTTAACGCACTATTAACAGCACGACCTATACACGTTTCTTAATTTTGACCGTTACATAGTAGATACTGGTCTATGCCAAGAAAATTACTCTACCTATTTATTTTTGTTTTAGCAAGTTGTAGTAAAGAGGAAAAAAAATCCCCCGGTGTTTTTTTCGCTGGAGAGATTGTAAACCCCACCAACGAGTACGTCGTTTTGTACAAAGGAGACGTCGTTATCGATTCTGCCAAATTGGATGACAGCAATCGCTTTACGTTCAAGCTTGACTCCATATCCAATGGCCTTTATCACTTTTTCCATCCAGGGGAGTACCAATATCTTTATTTGGAACAGGGCGATAGTCTGATGGCAAGACTCAATACGACCGATTTTGATGAATCGTTGGTTTTTTCGGGTATTGGCGAGGAAATAAACAACTACTTAATCAATCAGTATCTTCTGAACGAAGAGGAAGAACGCAATTTGTTTTCCATTTACTATCCTATGGGGCCTCAAGATTTTGAGCGAAGAATGGATTCCTTAAGAAATCTGAAACTGGAAACTTTGCAAAAATTGACCGAAGAGGTCGACCTCTCAAAAGAAGCCAAAGATATAGCGCAAGCCAATATCGATTATACCTATTACAATTATAAGGAACGCTACCCATACGAGCATAGAAAAAGTACCGGAGAGCCTGTCATGAACAGGCTAACGGACGATTTTTATAGCTACCGGGACAACATAACCTACAATAATAGGCAATTCAATTACCTAAGGCCCTATTATAACTTCATGAAGTCGCATATAGAAAACCTAACCTATACGACGTGTTCACACGAATGTGCCATTAAAGAAGATGTGGTCAAGAACCAGCTTCATTATAACAGGCACAAGCTAAAACTTATCGATAGCGTTGTCCAGGAAAAAGAACTAAAAGACAATTTATATCGAAACGTGGCTTTCTATTATCTTTTAAGATCCAGGGACAAGGAAGAGAACAATGCCATTTTTATTGATGAGTTTCACCAACTTTCAGGCAATAATAGACATATTGAAGAAATAAACGACCTTTATGAAGGTATTCGGAATATCCAACCCAATAAAGACCTTCCCAATTTATGGGTAACAAATTCGGAAGGCGAAACTATTTCTTTACATGACATAGCCAAGGGAAAAAAAGTCGTTTTTTACTTTTGGTCGACCAACTACAAAAAACATTTTGAAGACATAACAAATCGAGTTTCGGAACTGTCAAAAGCCAATCCACGGTATACCTTTGTTGGTATAAGTACCGCTTCGGATGAAGTTGCATGGAAGGGGTTACTGGCTAAAAAGAACCTGGACGAAAATCTTCAATTTTGGTCCGACAATGCCAATACATTGAGAAGAACTTTGATAATCGATCATCCGAACAAATGCATCATCACCGAAGACGCTAAAATCGTTGATGCCTTTTCAGACATGTATGCTTCCTTCTAAAAGAAAAACCCCCACCGTGAAGTGAGGGTACATTGATTGAGTTGGTTATTTGGTATTTGTACTTAATTTCCCTTTTTATAATCCGCCAAAAACTTCTCAAGTCCGATATCGGTCAAAGGGTGTTTCAATAAGCCCTCGATCGAAGATAATGGACCTGTCATAACATCGGCACCCAGTTTGGCGCAATCTATCACATGCATCGTATGTCTTACCGAGGCCGCCAAAATCTGCGTTTCAAAAGCGTAATTGTCGTAAATGTGCCTGATCTCAGCTATCAGGTTCAATCCATCTGTCGAAATATCGTCCAAACGACCAATAAAAGGTGATACATAAGTGGCGCCTGCTTTAGCTGCCAACAAAGCTTGCCCGGGTGAAAAAACCAACGTACAATTTGTACGGATACCTTTATCACTAAAATATTTTAAGGCCTTGACCCCATCCTTTATCATGGGGGCTTTCACAACGATCTGATCATGCAATTCGGCCAGTTCTTCACCTTCTTTGATCATTCCATCGAAGTCGGTGGCAATTACCTCGGCCGAAACATCGCCGTCTACAATATTACAGATATCGACATAGTGTTTTAGAATGTTATTTCTTCCGGTAATACCTTCTTTTGCCATGAGCGAAGGATTCGTAGTAACACCATCTAAAACGCCAAGTGCTTGGGCTTCCCGTATTTGATCTAGATTTGCCGTGTCTATAAAAAATTTCATTGCTTCTTCTAATTTATTAGGGTTTAATTCTCTTTTGAGATTTTTCTGTTCGCGAAAATTACAACTTATAATGGTTTAACAATAGTTTCTCATACACTTTGTCAGGAAGGAGGTATTTCAAAACAAGGGAAAATTTTTGCATGAAAGCCCCTACCTTATAATGAACCTTTGGTCTGTCCGTTTTTATAATTTCAAGAACTTTTTTGGCCACAATAATCGGATCGCCTGCATTGTCGACATCGTCATTGATCATTTGTAAGGTTTTGTCATAGGCGTTTCCATATGGTGAACTTTTATTAATCGGTGCATGGTAACGCCCGGCAGCGATATTGGTGGCGAAGTCACCGGGCGCCAGGGTGGTCAAGTGAATTCCAAACCCCTTGGTTTCCATACGAACGGCCTCCGTCACCAAAGATATGGCACCTTTTGATGCCGAATAAATCCCGCGAAACGGCAAACCCATATAGCCGGCGATGGACGTAATATTGATTATCAGTCCTGATTTTTGCATCCGCATTTGGGGCAAGACTGCCTTTATCATATGTAAAGGCCCGTGAAAATTAGTGTCAAAGGACTTCAAAATCTCTTCATGGGGAGTTTCCTCGATCGGGCCGGTGATACCTACTCCGGCATTGTTTATGAGAACATCGAGCCTTCCTTCCTTGGAAATGATCAGATCGATCGCCACCCTTATCGATTCAGGAATCCTGACATCGAGCTGCAATAACTCGAAGGCGTCAAAATCGGTGTGGTTCCCAAGATTTCTGGTCGTGCCGTAAACGGCAAATCCTTTTGATTTAAGATAGGTTCCTATGGCCTTGCCAATGCCCGATGACCCTCCCGTTATGAGTACGACCTTACGTTCCATAATTTGTAGACTCGACCCGGTTTTTGATCAAGTTCATTGCAAAATAACGAATAAAAGATGGTGTGATGAAGTGGCTATCTCAAATTCGGCCGAAGACCAAATCAAAATCCAGGGCACAAAAAATGGCAAGCTACCTACATCGCACCGCTACAACCATATACCCTTGCTGCGTTCCCACCCTGGGGGATTCTACAGGAGCTGGTCGTGTAGGACTTGCCAAATGCAAAGATACGATGTTTTAAAACTTTCCCAATGTTTTTACATTGTTAATTTAATCTTTTAATTTGCCGAATGAACACTAAAACTCTTTACCCTAACCGTAAATTGTACTTCATGAACATGGGCAAATTCCTCTTGTTAAATACAACAATGCTATTCTTTTTAGCATGTGGGGGCAATGAAAATGTCAAACTTTTCGAGCTTCAAACCAAAGGGAACCAATTCAAACAAGACGAAACCGTTGAAGTCTCCATAAAGAATTTAAAGGACAAAAAAATCAATGGAATAACCTATTCGATCGATGCGAAAGTATTGCCTGAAAAAGATGGTAAAATTGCACTCGATGTTCCATCATTGGGCAATAAAACATTGACCGCAAAGATAGACTACGAAGATGGTGCCACCGAAGTATCAAAAGAAATAAAAGTTCTTTCGGCCAAAACACCGGAAATCTATACGTATGAAGTCGTCAACGAATACCCACATGACATAAAAGCCTATACGCAAGGACTTGAATTTCATAACGATACCCTATATGAAAGCACAGGCCACAAAGGAACCTCTTGGTTGCGGAAAACCGACTATAAAACCGGTAAGATATTTAAGCAGATCGATTTGGACGATACTTTTTTCGGAGAAGGGATTACCATTATGGACGGGAAAATTTACCAACTTACCTGGCAAAACGGCACCGGATTCATCTATGACCTAAAGGATTTCAAAAAGTTAGACAATTTTCAGTACGGTGAGAGTCGCGAAGGTTGGGGGCTTGCCAACGACGGGAAAACAATTTACAAAAGTGACGGTACCGAAAAAATATGGTTCCTGAACCCGAATACATTGGTAGAGGAAGGATATATTCAAATCGTTACCAACAAGTCACTCTTCAATAAAGCGAACGAATTGGAGTACGTGGATGGAAAGCTGTACGCCAATGTATATCAGAAAGAAAGTATGATGATTATCGATGCCACAAGTGGTGCCATAGAAGGGGTCATAAATTTTAGTGGCCTAAAGGAGAAGGTCACGCAACATGAAAAACTGGATGTTCTCAATGGTGTAGCCTATCACCCTGACCGAAAGACCTTTTTTGTGACCGGAAAGAACTGGGACAAACTCTTCGAAGTCAAGATCATAAAAAAATAGGCTGATGGTGGACTTTGAAAAATCGTTGACGGTATCAAAAGACGACCTCGACGATCTTGAACACGTCAACAACGTTCGCTACGTACAATGGATCCAAGATGTGTCAAAAGAACATTGGCAGGCCGTTACCACTGACGATATGCGTTCAGAAATCATCTGGGTGGTCATGAGCCATCATATATCGTATAAAAGTGCGGCAAAACTTGGGGACACTGTCAGAATAAAAACTTTTATTGCCAAAAGCAAAGGTGCCATATCCGAACGCGTTGTTGAAATGCACAATGACAAAACAAATGAACTTTTATTGCGTTCAACTACTGAATGGTGCCTTTTGAATGCGAAGACGCACAGACCAATGCGAATTTCCGATGCGGTCAAAAAGCTTTTCAAAGCGCACGCATAGCTGCTTCAAATATGGCAAACTTCCTAAAATCATTCCCTGATAAAATGCCCAGGTACGCCTATCTTCTGCCTTTGGCCGTTTTATTCGTTCTTTGGGGCTCGTGCCGTAAGGATTTGGAGTATGCCCCCAGCGCCGGGAATCTAGAATTCTCTAAAGACACCGTTTTTTTGGATACGATCTTTACGAATATCGGCAGCAGTACCTATACACTTAAAGTATACAACCGCACGCGCGATGATATCGAGGTTCCATCGATCCGCTTGGCAAAAGGCCCGAATAGCGATTATCGACTTAATGTGGACGGTGTTGCCGGTAAGGAATTTCGCAATATTCCCATTTTTGCCGAAGATAGTCTCTTCATACTCATCGAGACCACCCACGACATTACGACTTCTGCGCAAAATTCCTTTTTATATACCGACGCTTTACAATTTGATTCGGGCGACGACCTACAGCAGGTGCAACTCGTTACGCTGGTACGGGACGCAATTTTCCTATACCCCCGAACATTGGCCGACGGAGAGAAAGAAACAATCCCGATCGACATTGATCACGAAGGAAACGAAATCCGGGTTGAAGGGTTCTACCTTGACGACAGCCAGTTGGATTTCACAAACGAGAAACCTTATGTAATCTATGGATATGCGGCGGTGCCGCAAGACAAGACACTTTCTATCCAACCGGGAAGCCGTGTTCATTTTCACAAAGACTCAGGCATCTTCGTTTCGGAAAATGCTTCCCTTAAAATCAATGGCGCATTGAGTTCTGACGAGGACTTAATGGAAAACGAGGTGATTTTCGAAGGAGATCGTTTGGAACCCGAATTCGATGATATTCCGGGACAATGGGGCACAATTTGGCTCTCGGATGGAAGTGTCGATAATGTCATCGAACACCTGACCCTTAAAAACGCGACCATTGGTCTGTTTGTCGAGGGCCATAACGGATCCCCTACCCTAACCCTTAAAAACAGCCAGTTATACAATAGCGCTTCGATAAACCTTTGGGGCAAGACCACATCGATTATCGGTGAGAACTGTGTGCTGGGAAATTCGGGACACATTTCTCTCTACCTGAACAATGGTGGCGACTATATTTTTACACATTCGACAATCGCCAACTATTGGCAAAATGGTTTTCGATCAGGGTCGGCCGTCGAATTGGACAATTATGCCATTGGGCAAAGTGGCGAAGTGGCGGCCGACCTCGAACGGGCCCAGTTCTTGAATTGCATTATCGATGGCAATACCAATATTGAGCTAGCCCTCCGTTCCAACGGATCAAACACCTTCGATTATTATTTTTCGCACTGCTTGATCAAGTTCAAGGATTCCAACGGGAATTTCAGCGAAAACCCGCTTTACGATTTTCAAGATTCCTCGCATTTTGAACAGCCTATTCTCAATGAAGATACCGATTTTTGGAATGCTAAAAAGAACGATTTTCGAATAGGTGAAGCATCGTTCGGTAAGGCAAATGCAGCTGAAGAATATGCTCTGCTAGCCCCTTTCGACATATTAGGAATCGACCGCACGGCTTCACCCGATATCGGAGCCTATCAAAATACCCCAAAAGATTAGGTCATCTCCAAAAGTTTCAAAATTGAAAGTTTTTTCCTTCAAAAATGTTCATTTTCAACATTTTACGCAGAAAAACCTTTGTATTTATAAGGTTTTACTAGCGTACGGTTTCATTAACTATCACTACTTTGCAACAATAAATTCAGGTACTTGGAATATGCCTATACCATAATCGATTCCGATGCCACCTCCAATTTACAGCTACAGCACTACTTGGAGGAGTATGGCGACTTTGTGCATTGTGGCTTGGCGCAAAACAGTGATGCAGGTCTAAACCAAATTCTAAAACACTCCCCCGATCTGGTCATTATCAATCTTAATGAGGATGCTTCGGCACATTTTCAGATGGTAGTCGAAATGCACCTTTATGTTAAAGAAATGCCGCTTATCATCGGTGTGGCAAAAACCAAGGCCTATGCTTACGAGGCCATCAAAAATGACTTCTTCGACTATTGGTTACAGCCTTATAATGAATTTGACATCCGAAAATCATTGTTGCGCCTGAAAAAGAAACTGCCAAAATCCACCAAGTCTCAGACGCTTTGTCTCAAATCGTACAGCGATTTCCAGTATTTGGACACAAGTGAAATCCTGTACCTAAAGGCCGACAACAATACTACAGAATTCATTATGAAAGATGGATCCGTAACCAATGCCTTTAAGACCTTGAAGACCTTTGAAGAACAATTGCCCAAAAACTTCGTAAGAATTCACCAGAGCTATATTGTAAACACCGATTACATCTCACGGATCAACTACGGAAAGAACATTTGTTCATTAAAAGATGTACCCAAGCAACTGCCTTTCTCCAAGGGTTATCGCGGCAACATAGATGGGTTAAAAAAAATGTTGTCAAAAAAGTCGATTTCATCCTTTAATTGACCCGATTCTTTCAAATTGGGTATAAATACTCTTAAAGTACCCTCGTTCACTCGTATTTTTTTTTTGCAATCAGCCTATTCTGCGACTAAAATTAGTTTAGCCCGTGAACATTGACCTTTTAGTTAATAACCTTTTAAACTTTAATGAAGATGAAAAAAGCAGTAAGTATTTTTGCGGTAGTGTTAATGGCGTTCGGAATGTTTTCTTGTCAACCTGAAAGCAGTGTTGAAGAGACCCAAGCGCTATACGATGTTCAGGATGTCGATGCCAGTGACAATGATCAAACACAAACTAGCAATGGCAGTGGTGGTCAATAAAATATATTTCCCCTGAAATGTAAAAGCCTTAAATAGATCATTTAAGGCTTTTTTTTTATCTTGTAGTAAATGTACCTCGCAACTAAAACATATGGTTTTTTAAGCGGAGCCAAGTTATTGGTCATTTGCTTTTTAAGTTTGTTCAATTCATGTACAAAACAAGGAAATCACTCCAAAACAGATGCACAAAATACGGCGCAGGACAGTATTTTAATTTGGATCGAGAACAGTCTTGACAATCAAAAATCACATACGGCACGATTAACCTCACTGAATAAGGCACGACAAGCAGCAATCCTAAATTCCAATGACTCCATAAAACTTAGGTATTTGTCCCGGATCCAATGGTCGTATTTAATGTTGGATGATTCTACCGAATTCAGGAAAGCAAATAAAATGGCAAAGTCGATCGGGATTTCCATAGGAGATTCGGCCAATGTGGCAAGGCGAACTTGGGATCTTGCCTATTTTTTCGAAAAAAAAGGCGTAAAAGATAGTGCCTATTACCACTACGCCCAGGCACAAAAAATCTTTGCCGATTTGAACGATCAACTAAATGCCGCAAAGTTTCTTTTTTTTATGGCCAATATCCAACAAAGCGCCAAGGATTATGCCGGCGGAGAAACAAATGCCATCAAGGCCATTGAATTGTTAAAACCATTAAACGCAAATGAGGATTTATATAGCTGTTATAACCTATTAGGGGTCATAGCCAAGGATCTAAAGGAATTTGATAGAGCTTTGGAATATTACGATACGGCTAACAATTATCTTCAAAAATTGGAAAATAAGAAGGCTTTTGAAGCCTTTGAAAACAATAATTTGGGAGTAGTATTTATGGAAATGGGAGATTATAAAAGGGCCGTTTCTTATTTCAGTAAAATAACCGGACAAAATAGTTTGAAGAGAACCAAGCCCGACCTTTATGCTAGGGCCTTACATAACTTGGCTGAAAGCAAATATAAGTCGGGTGACATGACCAGTGTAGAACAGTTACTAAAAAAGTCCTTTCAGATACGGGACAGTATTGGAGACCTTGCCGGTATGGCTGGTAGTTGTTATTATCTGGCCGACTACTATTGGGCCAACAAAGACACCCTTCCCGCATTAGCAAATGCTTTAAAGGCAAAAGATTATGCTATGCAAAGTGACAACAACGAACGCTTATTGGAAATTTTGCACCTATTAAGTCAAGTTGACGTAAAAAACGCTTCCATCTATACAAGAGAATACATTGACCTTAACGATAGTCTACAATTGGCCGAACGTAAATTGCGCGACAAGTTCGCCCGGATCCGTTTTGAAACCGATGAGTTTATTGCCGAGAACGAAACACTTATCAAAGAAAAGCGTTTGTTGGCCGGTATCGCCATTGGTGTGTTGGTCATGGCCTTTTTAGGGTATCTTGTAATCGACCAGCGCCGAAAAAACCAAAAATTAAGGTTTCAACGGGCCCAGCAAACGGCCAACCAAGAAATCTTCAACCTAATGCTCTCACAACAGCAAAAATTCGATGAGGGCAAGAAAATGGAACAAAAAAGAATTTCCGAAGAATTGCATGATGGGGTATTAGGTAAAATGCTCGGCGCCCGAATGGTGCTGACCGGTCTTAACAAAAAATCGGACGACGAAGCACTGGGGCAGAAAAAAGAGGCTCTTGAACTTTTGCGAAATATCGAAGGGGAAATACGTTCGATATCGCATGAGTTGAGCCATACCGCCTACAGCGATATGCCCAACTTCATCAATTCGATTCAAAACCTATTGGAAACCACCGAAAATGTTTCGGAGATAAACACCACTTTTACGCATGATGAGCAGGTACAATGGGATGGTTTAAGCGGTGATATCAAAATAAACCTGTACCGAATTGTTCAAGAAAGTATACAAAATGTAGTAAAACACGCACAAAGTAACAATTTAGTTGTTAACTTTGCAGCGGTAAATGACCTACTCGATATTTCGATAATAGATGATGGCAAGGGATTCGATTCGAAAAAGCGAAAAAAGGGCATCGGTACGCGTAACATTAGTTCTCGAATCGATAAATTAGGAGGAAGTTGGCATATTGAAAGCGAAAAAGGTAAAGGAACCGCATTATATCTAAAAATACCTATAATGTATCATTCGGAAGAACTGGATAATATATTGAAAAAAGAAGGCATCAAAGTATAGGTACATCCTGATAAATGAAAGAGTATAAACGTATTTTGGCGGTCGATGACCATGAAATGACAACTTTAGGCTATAAGTATATCCTAGAGGGTGCCAGTTTTGATGGTTATGAAGTAATGGTCGATACCAGCAAAACTTTTGAAGAGGCTGCACGCAGAATCCAAGAATCGGAAAAACTGTACCGATACGATATCTTTTTGCTCGATATTCAATTGTTCGGACCTGAATCAAAAGATGCACGTTCGGGAGAAGACTTGGGAAAGTTGGCCCGTAAGGTCGCACCGAATACAAAATTGGTCTATATGTCTTCCTTCAGCGATGCCTTCAGAATCAAAAGTATTCTTCAAACGACAGATCCCGACGGTTATATGGTGAAGTCGGAAATCGATGAGGCGTCGTTGATCGATATGGTCAAAAAAGTAATCTCGGACCCTCCATATTACACGGCCAGTGCCCTATCGGTAATCAGAAAGACCATGGCCAATAACGATTTGATCGACGAAACCGATAAAAAAATTCTTTACCACATTTCCACAGGGGTTCGTACCAAGGACATTTCTCCGTTGCTGTCTTTATCCCTTACCACTATCGAGACCAGAAAAAGAAAAATAAAAACACTGTTCGGTATCGACGATGGTAACGATTTTACCTTGATTGAAAGGGCCAGGGAAAAAGGTTTTATCTAATTAAGCAATAATTTTACTTTACAACTACTTATAAATCAGTATTTTAAATAAAATTTGAGCGTTTTACGACAAAAACCTTCTTTTTTACAAGGTTTTTCTGTGGTCTAGAATGTCGGTTTACCTCTAATTTTGATAAAGGACAGACTTTTGCAGACCATTTATGCCATTCACTCCGGATAATTTTAGAAATGCATTGTTCAAGGGAGGTTCGAAAGAATTTGAACTCATAGGACTTGATGTATTCGTAAATGCCCTTGAAAAAGACTTCTTTTCTTCAATTTACGTTACCAAGCGACTTACCGAAAAAAATGAGTGTCTACTGACTTTAGAACTGACCTGCAACCTTAGCCTCGCGGGATTGTTATTTCACTTTAAGAAAGATGAATGGGGAGCTTTTCATTCGAAGGGATATTCATTGACAAAACATCTAAAAACACTTGAATCAAAGAACCCTTTTACCGTTGATATCGATGAATTTTCCATCTTTTTGAAAGATACCGCTATCATTATTAATAGGATTCATACCCAAAGTGTTACTGCCGAATTACAAAAAATCGTTTCCGAGATAGGCAGACATTATGTGCATATGACAAAAGAACTGGGTGAAATGCCGTTTGAAATATATATTCCTGTTTTTGACTCGGATGACGAAGAGGTAAACATCGATACCTTGATCGATGGACCGGTATTCATTGAAAGGGACAAAGAAGAATATTATAAATATTGGGGACTCTACTTCGAATCGGAAAAAAAGCCCCTTATTTATGATTTGGAAAGCCGCATGTTGCTACCGGGTAGCTTGTTCATATTTCCCTAGCGATAGGACTTATTTAGCCCTGTTTTCTTGATTCAGGGGTTGAACAATTCCCTTTCTCCCATCATTTCGTTGACCTCGTCTTTGACCTTAGCAATTATACTTTCGTCCTCAGGATTCATTAGTACGCGATCGACCAAATCCACAATCTTGGCCATATCATTGACTTCGAGTCCTCTTGTGGTAATGGCTGCCGTACCGAACCTGATTCCCGAAGTCACAAAAGGAGACTTGTCATCAAAGGGTACCATATTTTTATTGGCCGTGATATCCGCTTTGACCAAAACCTTCTCGGCATCTTTTCCCGTAATATTCTTATTGCGAAGATCGATCAGCATCATATGATTATCGGTTCCACCGGAAATGATATGATATCCTTTCGCCACGAAGGCTTTCGCCATGGCAGCCGCATTTTTCTTGACCCGTAATTGATACTGTAAAAAATCATCGGAAAGTGCTTCGCCAAAAGCAACCGCTTTCGCTGCTATAATATGCTCCAAGGGTCCACCTTGGTTTCCCGGAAAAACGGCCAAGTCCAAAAGTGCCGACATTTTTCTAAGGTTTCCGTTCTTCAACTTGATGCCAAATGGATTGTCGAAATCCTTTCCCATCAAAATCAATCCACCCCTTGGCCCACGCAGGGTTTTGTGGGTCGTCGTAGTAACAATATGGCAATGGGGAATCGGATCTTTCATGATACCTTTGGCAATCAAACCTGCCGGGTGCGAAATGTCCGCTACCAAAATGGCATTGACACTATCGGCAATTTCACGGAACTTGGCAAAGTCCATATCGCGTGAATATGCCGAAGCCCCGGCCATTATAAGCTTAGGTCTTTCCTTTAAAGCAATTTCTTGAATCTTTTCGTAATTCAATACCCCGGTTTCCTCATCCACACCATAAAAAACAGGATTGTACAATTTGCCCGAAAAATTCACAGGTGAACCATGGGTCAAATGCCCTCCATGCGATAGATCAAAACCCAAAATGGTATCTCCCGGGCTTAGGCATGCATGGTAGACCGATGCATTGGCCTGGGATCCCGAATGCGGCTGTACATTGGCGTATTCGGCACCAAACAGCTCTTTTGCACGATCAATGGCCAGCTGCTCTACCTCATCGACTACCTCACAACCTCCATAGTATCGTTTGCCAGGATACCCTTCGGCATATTTGTTGGTCAATACTGAACCGGCAGCCTCCATCACCTGAGGACTGGTAAAATTCTCTGAGGCTATGAGTTCGATTCCATTGATTTGGCGTTGTTTTTCTGCTTCGATAAGTTCAAAGACACGGGTATCTCGTTGCATAGTCGGATATACTGTTAAATGAGTGGCAAAAATACAAATTGCCAATCGTTAATTGGTAGAAAAGAATATATTTGATCAAGAATTTATCAAACGAAAATTAACAAATCGCCCATGTCTCTAGAAGCAAACAATCCCAATAAAAAAACTTGGCTCACGGTTCCCAATAATTCCGATTTCCCGATTCAAAACATCCCGTTCGGGGTCTTTCTGACCCGTGATGATATTATCACCATCGGTACCCGAATCGGTGATACAGCTATAGATTTGGGCGCGCTACACCAACTGGGATATTTCGCAGGAATACCTTTGACCGAAGACATATTCTTGCAAGACACCCTGAACGATTTTATTTCCGATGGCAAAAAGACCTGGCGTTTGGTTCGTAATCGCATAAGTGAGATCTTCGATGCTCAAAATACGGATCTCCAACACAATGAGGAACATAAAAAAATAGTCCTGTTCGCAATCGACGAAATAGAAATGCAATTGCCCGTATTGATAGGCGATTATACCGATTTCTATTCAAGCAAGGAACATGCTACCAACGTTGGCACGATGTTCCGTGATCCCGAAAATGCCCTAATGCCCAATTGGTTACATCTTCCCGTAGGTTATCACGGTAGAAGTTCTACTATAGTACCCAGTGGCACGGCGGTACGGCGGCCGATGGGACAAACGTTGCCCAAGGGGGTCGAAAAACCTTTATTCGGGCCTTCTCGCTTGGTCGATTTTGAGCTTGAAATGGCCTTTATCACGACAGATGCCAATGCCATGGGAGAACCGATAGACATCAATGAGGCAGAGGATTATATTTTCGGAATGGTCGTTTTCAACGATTGGAGTGCCCGCGACATTCAAAAGTGGGAATATGTTCCGCTCGGGCCATTTCTGGCCAAGAGTTTCGCTTCGTCGATTTCCCCATGGATAGTTACCCTTGATGCTTTGGAACCTTTTAGGGTAGAGAGCCCAAAACAGGATCCGGAACCGTTTCCTTACCTAAAACAATCGGGCAAGCACAGTTTTGACATTCATTTAGAAGTTGATATTACTCCCGAGGGAAGTTCACCGACTACCGTGACCAAGTCAAATTTCAAGTATATGTATTGGACGATGGCACAACAATTGGCCCACCATACCATTAATGGCTGTAAGATCAACAGTGGCGACATGATGGGTAGTGGCACCTTATCGGGTCCAACCTCCGATTCCTACGGCTCCATGCTCGAACTGGCTTGGCAGGGCACCAAACCCGTTGCCCTAAAAAATGGTGAGGAACGTAAGTTCATCCACGATGGTGATACGGTCACCATGAAGGGCTACTGTGAAAAAGACGGTATCCGAATCGGTTTTGGTGACCTAAGCACAAAACTATTGCCTGCATTTGGGGGATAAATATTCTTTTTTTTGGGTCGTACACCTGATTTATACTATCAATGGGCGTTTTTCGTTATGGTCTAGACCGGTTTTGGCATAGCAATTGAAATTCAATGTGCAAACCTTAAAGTCTAATGTCATGAAGAAAGCAATACTATTTTCGGCAATATCAATTGTTTTGATCGCTTGTGGAGGTGTTAAAAAGACCCAAAAGGCCATTAATACAGGTAATTACAACAATGCCATACACAAGGCCATAAACAATTTGGCCAATAACAAAGAAAAAAAGAGCAATCAGCCTTATATCATTCTTTTGGAAGAAGCTTTTGAAAAGAATACTACAAGAGAATTGGAAAGAATCGGTTTCTTGGAAGATGATGAAAATCCTGCTCATTATGAAACGATCTACAACACCTATGTAAACCTGAGGTCGATACAGGAACAGATCAAACCTCTGCTTCCGTTACATATTTATGATGAAAACAGGGATGCCCATTTTTCTTTCAACAACTATCAGGATGCCATTCTTGATTCAAAAGATGACCTGTCGGAATATCTATATGACAACGCCTCGAATCTTTTGAAAAATGCTACCAGCAAATTCGATTATCGAAAGGCCTATGACGATTTCGTTTATTTGGAGGAAATCAATCCCGGTTACGACGATGTCAAACTTAGAATCGAAGAAGCCCATAGAAAAGGCCTCGATTTTGTAAAAGTCAGTATGATCAATGACACCGACAAGATCGTTCCGACTCGATTGGAAGAAGAATTGTTGAATTTCAATGCCTATGGCCTTGATGATCTTTGGACCACATACCATACCAATGCCTTAGAGAATGTCGATTACGATTATGAAATGCAGGTCGCTTTTAAGGACATCAATATATCACCGGAACGTGTCAACGAAAAACAGGTCATTAAGGAGAAGCAGATCAAAGATGGATATAAATATCTCTATGATTCCAATGGCAATATCGTAAAAGACAGCCTTGGCAATAAGATCAAGGTCGATAAATTCAGGACGGTGCGTTGCGATTTTTATCAATTCACGCAGCACAAGGCCGCCCAAGTCACGGGCAATGTCAGTTATATTGATTTGAGAACAAAACAGCAATTGAATACCTATCCATTATCCAGCGAATTTATATTCGAGCATGCATACGCCAATTACAAAGGTGACAAACGCGCGCTGGACAATGATCTCGTTGCCTTACTTGATTTGGCCGCAGTGCCTTTTCCAAACGATGAGCAAATGGTTTATGATGCAGGTGAGGATATCAAAAATCGAATCAAGAACATAATCCTTCGGCACAAATTCGACCCGAATAGAAACTTATCTTCGCGATAGTTAAAAAGGTCTTTCCAATTTCAGGAAAGACCTTTTTTTCAAACCAATGTTTTTAAATCCAAGTCGTTGATTCCGCCATGGGAGTCATGGGCTACCACTACCCCATTTTTGACGACCAACAATTGCGGTGATTGGTGCGCGACCCGAAACCGCGAAGCGATGTCGTTCGAAAGTCCCCGGAAACTATGTAGGTCTAAATAGTAGAGATCGACCTGATTCTCCTTGAAGTCAAAATTTTTTCCGAACCTATTGAGCACCATTCTACTGATTCCGCAGGTAGTCGAGTGCTTAAACAACATTTGGGTTCGCACTTCGGACTTATCGATAATTTCGTCCAACTGCTCCCGCGATGTTAAGGGTATCCATGGAATTCTAGTATTTTCCTTCCCGTCACCATTCTCTTTTTTCTTGAAAAACTTGCCGAACATTTATATCTTTTTTTGGTATCTGTCGGATATCCCTACCAAACTTACATGCTGACTAAATGTCCTGTTTTTTGTTGGTTTTATGAGACATTTTGTCTGGTGTTGGGTATTGGTAAGGTTGTTGTCCTAACCTAGCCAAAAGTAAACAATAACAACAAAAAGAATTGATATATGAACTTTAATAATTTCACCATAAAGTCCCAGGAAGCCATTCAGCAAGCACAGCTGATTGCACAAGAAATGGGACATCAGCAAATCGAGAACGAACATATTTTCAAGGCTATTTCGGAAGTCGAAGAGAATGTGCTGCCGTTCATTTTAAAAAAACTGAACGTCAATGTTTCCATCCTGAAACAGATTCTAGAAAAAGAGCTCGAGAGCTTTCCAAAAGTCTCCGGTGGCGAGATCATGGTTTCCCGAGAAGCAGGCAAAACCCTTAACGAGGCCAATATTATTGCCAAAAAAATGGAAGACGAATACGTTTCCATAGAACATCTCATCTTGGCGATTTTTAAATCCAAAAGTAAAATTGCCCAGATTTTAAAAGACCAGGGCGTAAACGAAAAAGATTTAAAGGCCGCAATCGAAGAATTGCGGAAAGGTGGAAAGGTAACATCACAAAGTGCCGAGGATACTTATAACTCATTGGATAAATATGCCCGAAACTTGAACCAGTTGGCCGATAGCGGCAAACTTGACCCTGTCATTGGCCGTGATGAGGAAATTCGGCGTGTCTTACAGATTCTTTCAAGACGCACCAAGAACAACCCCATGTTGGTAGGCGAGCCCGGAGTGGGCAAAACAGCCATCGCAGAAGGTCTTGCGCATCGGATCATACAAGGTGATGTGCCCGAAAACCTAAAAGAAAAGGTTATCTACTCCTTGGATATGGGTGCCCTAATCGCAGGGGCCAAATATAAAGGTGAGTTCGAAGAACGCCTTAAATCGGTAATCAAAGAAGTTACCAGTTCTAATGGCGATATCGTATTATTCATTGACGAAATCCATACCTTGGTCGGTGCCGGAGGCGGACAGGGCGCAATGGATGCCGCCAATATTTTGAAACCGGCCTTGGCCCGGGGTGAACTCCGTGCCATCGGAGCCACAACTTTGGACGAATACCAAAAATATTTCGAAAAAGACAAGGCTCTTGAACGTAGATTTCAAAAAGTGGTGGTCGATGAGCCTGATACCGAGAGTGCAATTTCAATACTCCGCGGTATCAAGGAAAAGTACGAAGCGCACCACAAAGTTCGTATCAAGGACGAGGCCGTCATAGCTGCAGTCGAACTTTCGCAGCGCTATATCACCAATCGGTTCTTGCCCGATAAGGCCATTGACCTTATGGATGAAGCCGCATCGAAGCTACGGATGGAAATCAACTCAAAACCCGAAGAACTCGACGTACTCGATCGTAAAATAATGCAATTGGAAATCGAAATCGAGGCCATCAAGCGAGAAAACGACAAAGTGAAGCTAAAAACGCTTAATGCCGATTTGGCCAATTTGAAGGAAGACCGCAATGAAATCTTCGCCCAATGGGAAAGCGAAAAAACCGTTGTTGACAATATTCAAAAGACCAAGCAAGATATCGAGGAATTTAAACTGGAAGCCGAACGGGCCGAACGTAACGGAGATTATGGGCAGGTAGCCGAACTTCGATACGGAAAGATCAAGGAAGCCCAGGAAAGGTTGGAAAGCCTTCAAAAAGAACTCGACGAACAACAAAGTGCGGGCACTTTGATCAAAGAAGAGGTCACCAATGAGGATATTGCCGAGGTAGTGGCGAAATGGACAGGAATACCTGTTACTAAAATGTTGCAATCGGAAAGGGACAAACTTTTAAAGTTGGAAGAAGTGCTGCATAAAAGGGTTGTGGGCCAAGAAGAAGCGATTCAAGCGGTATCGGATGCCATACGACGTAGTCGCGCCGGGCTCCAGGATGCCAAAAAACCTATTGGGTCATTCCTTTTCCTGGGTACGACCGGGGTCGGTAAGACCGAATTGGCCAAAACCTTGGCGGCCTACCTTTTCGATGATGAAAACGCCATGACCCGAATCGATATGAGCGAATACCAGGAACGTCATTCGGTCAGCCGTTTGGTAGGTGCCCCTCCAGGATATGTTGGCTATGATGAAGGCGGCCAGTTGACCGAAGCCGTGCGAAGAAGGCCCTATTCCGTGGTGTTGTTGGACGAGATAGAAAAAGCGCATCCCGATACCTTTAATGTATTATTACAGGTTCTGGATGAAGGTCGTCTGACCGATAACAAAGGTAGGGTCGCGGATTTCAAGAACAGTATCATCATTATGACCAGTAATATGGGAAGCCATATTATTCAGGAGAAATTCGAGAACAGTAAGGATATTTATAGCGCAACCGAAGCCGCAAGGGTCGAAGTTTTAGGATTGCTGCGTAAAACGATCCGTCCTGAGTTTTTGAACAGGATCGATGATATCATCATGTTCACGCCGTTGAACAAAGAAGACATCACGGAAATCGTGAAATTGCAATTGAACGCCTTAAAGAAAATGTTGTCGCAACAACAGATTACGATCGATGCTACCGAAGAGGCCATAACCTATTTGGCAAATAAAGGTTATGATCCACAATATGGAGCCAGGCCCATCAAAAGGGTCATTCAAAAAGAAGTACTCAACAATCTGTCAAAAGAATTGCTAGGTGGCAAGATCAAAGCGGATAGCATTGTACTCATAGATTCTTTCAATGAAAAACTTGTTTTTAGAAATCAAGGGGAACTGGTAGAGTAATCCTTTTATAGAAGTAAAAAAAACCCTAAGCCACTAGAATGTGGATAGGTGTTTTTTTATCAACAATATATACCATGCAGTATATAGATTTTTTATATTCGTGTAAAATTGCCCAAAATGACCTCCAAAGCCGAAAAAACCACAAAATATATCATCGAGACCGTGGCCCCTATTTTTAACAAATTGGGATATGTAGCAACGAGCATGAGCGATCTCACCGAGGCGACCGGACTTACGAAAGGGGCACTTTACGGCAACTTCGAAAACAAAGAGGCACTGGCTTTATCGGCATTCGAATATAACAGTAAACGTTTGTTGAGTGCCATTGATGAGCAGTTGAACACGGAAGGAACCTCACTGGAAAAACTTTTCGTACTCACAAAATTTTACCGCAACTATGACATTTTTACCGACGAGATGGGTGGATGCCCCGTATTGAACGTAGGAGTAGATGCACAGCACAATAATAGGCTGCTGGCGGCAGCAGTTCGCGAAACTGTAAAGACCATTGAAGGTAAAATAGCGTTGGTACTTGAAAACGGTGTGAACGGCAATGAACTTCGACTTCCCGTAACCCCATTACAGTTTGCCAAACAAATGTATACCATGCTTCAGGGGGCAGTGGCGATGAGCACTATTACGAGGGATCGCAAATACTTAATGAACACAGTGGCCTATTTGGAAGTACTTATCAATAGGGAAATCAAGAAATAATTTCCTTTGCTGCTCTTTTTGGTGGAAAAATGAAAGACCCTTGACAGTACTGTCAAGGGTCTTTTTATTGGGGGAATTTATTATCTATTTGCTCACCACCCTGAAAATCCATGTTTTATCTGGATAACGTCCATCATACTTGCTATCTCTCGCCCTTCGGGCTTCCGCCATCGTATCATATCGTTTCAAGTAAACATAGTTATAATTGTTCAAGCTCCTTAAGAAGGACTTCGGCTCAAGTCCTCTTTCGGTCAGATCTTTCATAAAGGCATCGAAATACTTTTTGGTACCGAATACGTTCGTAATCAAATAGTAACCCGGTTCTAGGCCATCTTCGGTATTTACCTCTTCATATTTCTCGCCTGCCTGAGGTCTATCGGCTGGATCTTCTTCAACAACTTCCTCTTGTTCCGCCGCTTTTTCTTCCTCGGCCTTTTTAGCGGCCTCTGCCTCTGCTATTCTTACCTGCGTCAACGAATCGATTTCGCGTTTGGCCCTTAGTCGTTCTGCCTCGGCCAAGGCTTCGGCCTTAGCGATAGAATCCTGTTTGCGTAATTGTTCCAGACGTTGCTTCTCTGCCAATGCCTCGGCTTCCCTTACCTTGTTTATAGAATCTTGTTTTCGTTGCTGTTCCTTTTGTAGGGCAATGACTTCCTTGTTTTTTTCGATCAGGTCAAGTGAATCCTTGGTTCTTTTCTGGCGTTCTTCCAATTCTTTTTTCCTATCAAGGTCTTGTTGTTTCTTAACAAGGTCAAGCGAGTCTTTCGTTCTTTTCGCCTTTTCCTTCGCCAGTTTCTCCTGTTCCTTCTCAGCAAGTCTTTGGGCCTTCTCCTCTTCTTTGGCCAATTTCTTCTCTAATTTTTCATCTTCATTATCCTCCTCCGAAACTTCTGTTTCTTCCTCTTTATCCGATTTTATAAAACGATAGGCCACAAGCACCTCAAATGTGGGATCCTTGCCGCTTAAATCATTTCCCATGCCCAGCTCCATTAATGCACCTATAGAAACACGTTTGAAAAACCTTCCCCCTCCCCCGAATGAGATTCCATAAAAGTTATTATAACCCGCTTGCGCCCAAAATTTTTCGGTCGAAAGCAAGGTTGTTAGTCCGATCTGAGAATCATTGTCGGGAATGGACTTATAATATACCATCGGCCTTAAAACGGTTTCCTCGAAATTGAAAAAATTCAATGGAAAGACATAGGAAGCCAGGCCCATATAGATTCTATCCTCGGGCTTAGAATGTCTTTCGTTTGTGGTGAAATTATAGTCGAAAAGGTTCTCGGAAGCAATACCGACGCTCAATCTATCCAGCGAAAAAAGAAGTCCCGGAGCCAATTGCAGTACGAAGTCATCGGTAATCACAAGTTGGGGCAGTTGTATCTGAGGATCTTGTTGAAATCTATTATCCGATAACTTTTGTTTGAAACCGAATAGGTTCAAGCCCAAGGCCAGAGAAGCCCTTTCGTTGATTTCCATGGTATAGGCATAATTCAATACACCTCCTGTATTCAGAAAAGTGCCTGTATTATGTTGAAAAAAGCCAGCGCTTGCGACCGAATTTTCATTTAGCCTATGGGTATAGTTCAAAAACAGGGTCGTTGGATCTGCATCTGGTGACTGCCACTGCCATCGTGACCATAATGCAACAGAATTCGGATTATTAAGTGTCAATGAAAATGAGGGATGAAAAAAACTCGAATTGTACTCTGTAAGATTGTGCTGTCGAAGGTCTACAGGCAAGGTTACATCTTGCGCCCGTACGACAAACAAGAGGAATAGGAAAAGTATTGTAGGTAGTGTTCTCAGCATATGCAAAAAAAACGAAAAACCTTAAGTTTTACATACTATTTTGCGATTATTTTAGTTAGAATAAAAGAAAAAAAATAGAATACCCCCAAAACTAACTGTCAAATAGTGCATTACATCGATCAGCCCCTATAACGGTTTGGGTTGACAAATGTTAAGAAAACTGCAAAAAACTACTAAAAATCGCTCAATGAAACGAAGTTTTACCATCTTGATCAGCTGTCTGATATTAGTATTGGCCAGCTGTAAGGAAGATCAAAAAATCGCCGAGGATTTCAGTTCACCCACGGTTTCTACCTTCTATTTCATTCGGCACGCCGAGAAGGACAGATCTGATCTTGAAAACCCCGATCCCGAGCTTAATCAAGCTGGTTTGGGCCGTGCCATGCATTGGGCGGAAATTCTCAATGACGTAAGACTCGATGCCATTTATACCACTGATTTTGAGCGTACCTCGATGACAGCGGCACCAACGTCGGTGAAACAAGATGTTACCGTTCAATACTATGACCCGGAGATTATCGATATAGCGCAATTCAAAGCGGACAACCTAAATAAAAATGTTCTTGTCGTCGGACATAGCAATACAACACCTGCTTTGGTCAATAAAATGATCGGTGAAGACAAGTACTATGACATTGATGACCATGAGAACGGCAAACTTTTTATCGTTCAAATCGTCAATGGCAAGACCACCGATATGCAATTGACATTCAATTGCAGCTGCCCTACTCGAGAGTAATGTTTCGCAATTCGATTTTAGAAAGCAGTTTAAGCTTATTGGCAAGGAATAAGCTATCGATCTCATAAATCGAATGCAACGGGTCTTCTGGTTCATAGTTGTTGTAATCGACAAACCGTATGCCACCTACCGACCTTTCATTGTAAGCTTCCCGAAATCGCATACCGCCTCCATCGACATGAAACTCATAGGCTAAAAAATCGGGTTCAAAAGTGTTGGTATTGAACCAATACACATAAATATCGTCAAAATCCTTACCGCCACCTTTTTGGTCAAATGTTACTTTGACCTTGTAATAGTCTTGTCCCTTTATGTTTACTCTCCCAAGTAATTCTTTGTTTACGGCAGCATCGTTCAATCCAAAGGGCAGATAAGCAAAATAATGGACAGAATTTACCGAGTTTGCATATTTATTGGCCAATGTATCGTGTAGAGCCACTAGACTATCGTTAATATATCTTTCAAATTTGTTGGGATAGCGTTCATCCTTAATAACCGAAGAGTCCGTCGTAATAATACGCTTAAGTATTCGTTGGCCCTTGGTAACATCGAGGGCATAGGTAATATCCCTAAAATCATATGAAATGTTACTGGTCTTGTACAGATCGCCCCCACAGACCTCGATACTTTTGTCAACGATCTGCTGCGCCGTTAAAATGGAATCTTTTTCCTGTTTACAGGCAAAAAACAATAAGAAGGCTACAACTAGAAAATACTTTTTCATGGTTCGTTTTGTTAATAGTTCGATTAATGGCATATATCTTACTCCAATTGCGTAATAATTATAAATCAAAACGGGAAATAGATCGCCATGGGGAACATTTTGTTTTTATTTTTGCTACGCGATGCAACAAAATGTGAATATAAAAAATAAGAGGGCTCGATTCGAATACGAATTGATGGACAAGTACACGGCAGGAATCGTGCTTTCGGGAACCGAAATAAAATCGATTCGTTTGAGCAAGGCGTCCATAGCGGAGAGCTTTTGTGAGTTCAATGAGCGCGGGGAGCTTTTTATAATCAATATGCAGATCGATGAATATTCGCATGGTACACATTACAATCACAGACCCAAGGCAGAGCGCAAACTCTTGCTCAACAAACAAGAACTTAAAAAACTTCGAAAAGAAGTCAATACTTCGGGATATACGATTATTCCCTTAAACCTCTTTCTTAATGAACGAGGACTTGCCAAATTGACCATAGCACTGGCCAAAGGAAAAAAACTATATGACAAGCGCGAAACCATAAAGGATCGTGATAACAAGAGAAATTTGGACCGAATCAAAAAAAACTTCAACAACTAAATTCATAGTGAAGGGATCTCCCAAAAATCCTATTCTTTGTTACAGTATTCTTTTGTAATTTGTTGTCATAAAATCAACTGGTCACTATCATGAAAGACGACAAAAACAACAAAACGAGCAATTCAAGAAGAAAATTTATCAAGCAGGGAGCAATGGCTTCTTCCATTTTCATTGTCCCAAGACATGTATTGGGGGGAACCGGATATATAGCACCTAGCGACCGTTTGGCCTTGGCGGCCATTGGTGCAGGCGGTAAAGGAGCTAGCGATATCAAAAATGCATCCGTAAATGGCCGTGAAAAGGTCGTCGCGCTCTGTGATGTGGATTTTTCAGGTTCGGCCAAAAAATCGGTGGAAAATTTCCCCAAGGCCAAGTTGTTTGACGACTACCGTGTCATGCTCGATAAAAAGAAGAACATCGACGCAGTTACCATATCGACTCCCGACCATGTCCATGGTCCGGCCGCTAAATATGCCATGGAACGCGGCATTCACGTTTATGTTCAAAAACCGATGACACATAATATCAGGGAAGCTCGAATGCTTACTGAAATGGCCCGTGAAAAGCAAATAGTGACTCAAATGGGGAATCAAGGAGGTTCGAATCCCCTTTTGAATATGGTACAAAATTGGATCGATACCGATGCGGTCGGAGCGATCTCAAAAGTCCAGGTTTGGACTAACCGGCCCGTATGGCCCCAAGGGGGTGAGATGCCAGCACCCGACCCAAGTTCAAAACCTTCCGCGTTAAATTGGGATCTATGGTTGGGGCCGGCACCGTTCAAAGAATATACTCCTAACCTTCATCCTTTTAGTTGGAGAGGATGGTGGGATTACGGCACAGGGGCCCTTGGAGATGTCGGTTGCCATTTGATCGATATACCTTTCCGTACTTTAGGTCTTAAGTATCCGACCGATGCCGAATGTAGTGTGGGGTCGGTGTTCTCTCAAATGTGGAGCCCTGATTATCATCCTGAAGGCTGTCCTGCATCTTCGTTCATCACATTGCATTTCGATGCAACGGAAAAAAGCAAATCGCCCATCGAAATGACGTGGAGCGACGGTGGTATTCGTCCTTCACATCCTGATATCATTCCTGCGGATCATGATATAGGAGGAAAGAACAGCGCAAACGGCGTATTGATAATCGGTGAAAAAGGAATCATCTCAACGAACATCAACGATAGCTCTCCAATCATGCCGAAGTTGTATTTAAACGACGGTACTACGGACTTTGGCCCTGAAGTAGAGGATAACGAGGAACCCGAATATGGTCACCAACGCAAATGGGTCGATGCCTGTAAGGCCGGCTTCGGCAGTGAAGAACATTTGGGATTGACTTCTTCTTTCGATTACGCAGGACCTATGACCGAGACCGTATTGATGGGTAACTTGGCCATTCGTTCGTATTTACTGCGTAGGGAAAACGAAAAAAACCAAATGGAATTTTTTGCTCGCAAAAAATTGCTATGGGACGGAGAGAATATGCGAATCACCAATCTCGAAGAAGCCAACCAGTTTGTTGGTCGGACATATCGCGATGGGTTTATAGTTTAATGATAGTTTTTAAGGAAAGAGTTGCCAGCACTCTCATTCCAGATTATTAAAAAAGCTTAGTTTTTATCTTCTAGCATAGGTACAAAACGAAAGACCCCTAATTCCTTTTTCTCGAATTCCTTCTCGGAGGTGCGAATGTACAAAGTCATCGTCTGGTCATCTTGACCCACAGGTATCACCAACCTCCCCCCTATTTTTAATTGGGACAATAGGGCCTTGGGGGTTTCCGGTGCCCCGGCGGTTACGATAATTCCATCAAAAGGGGCTTCCTCCGGCATACCCTTATATCCATCGCCAAAAATGGTTTTTTTAGGACGATATCCCATTTTCTTGAAAAAAATATTCGTCTTTTTAAAAAGTTCTATCTGGCGTTCAATGGTAAATACCTTTGCTTTGAGTGCCAATAATACGGCTGTCTGGTACCCACTCCCAGTACCAATTTCCAAAATCTTATCTCCTGGTTTTATCTGCAAAAGCTCCGATTGAAAAGCAACGGTATAGGGTTGTGAAATAGTCTGGTCGGCACCAATGGGGAAAGCCTTGTCCTGATAGGCATGACCTTCAAAACCACTGTCCATAAACAAATGGCGGGGAACGGTGCGGATTGCATCCAGTACTTTTTTATCGCTTATCCCTTTGGCAATCAGCAATTCTGCCAACTTATTGCGCATACCGCGATGTTTCAATGTGTCTTTCAAGGGTTTGGTTTTGGAATTTCAAAGTTAGGGAAGTAATTCAAATAAAAAGTCATTACGTAGTGACCGCTGCCTGGAAATTACAGTTCGATCGTATCTTCATCTTTCAATGAAGGGCATCCTATTGGCATCATCGAACGGTCAGCGATAAACCAAAAATACAGCATATATACTCGTGAACAATTATGTATTTTTGAGCAAAATTAGAAGTATGCTTAAAGTAGGTGTTTTAGGTGCTGGCCATCTCGGTAAGATTCATTTGCGCCTTCTTAATGAATCTTCACAATACGAACTTATCGGTTTTTACGATGCGGATGAAGTCAATGGGAAAAATGTAGCTTCTGAATTCGGGTACACCTATTTTGATAACATGAACCGACTTATCGAAAATGTCGATGTTGTCGATATCGTTACCCCTACCCTTTCCCATTACGAATGTGCCAAAAAGGCCATGGAACAGGGCAAACATGTCTTTCTCGAAAAGCCTATCACCAATACTTTGGAAGAAGCGAACGAGCTACTTTTGTTACAAAAAAAATATCGTGTAAAAGGTCAAGTCGGTCATGTTGAGCGCTTTAATCCCGCTTTCAAAGCCGTCAAGCACAGTATCAAGGACCCGATGTTCATAGAGACCCATAGATTGGCCGAATTTAATCCACGTGGCACCGATGTTCCTGTTGTTTTAGACCTTATGATCCATGATATCGATGCCATTCTAAGCGTAGTCTCCTCCGAGGTAAAACAAATCAATGCGAGCGGGGTTTCCGTAATAAGTAAATCTCCCGACATTGCCAATGCACGGCTTGAATTCGAGAACGGATGTGTTGCCAACTTAACGGCGAGCCGTATATCGCTGAAGAATATGCGCAAGTCACGCTTTTTTCAAAAAGACGCCTATATATCGGTCGATTTTTTGGAAAAAAAAGTAGAGGTGGTCAAAATGAAGGATGCCCCTGAAACCGTTGGAGATTTTGATATGGTCTTGCAAAATGCCGAAGGGGAAAAAAAGCAGATCTATTTCGAAAATCCAGAGATTGTCTCGAACAATGCTATTTTAGATGAACTCGAAACATTTGCCGATGCCATAAACAACGATATGGTTCCCGTGGTGACATTGGAACAGGGAACCGCAGCACTCAAAGTAGCATTGGCTATAATCGAATCTTTTTAAATCATATTCATATGCAAAAAATTGCGGTTATCGGGGCGGGTACCATGGGAAATGGTATCGCACACGTTTTTGCCCAAAGCGGGTTTCAAGTCAACCTTATCGATATTTCACAGAAATCCCTTGACCTTGCGTTGGCGACAATAGCGAAGAACCTGGATCGTATGGTGGCGAAGGAAAAAATAAATGAAACCACCAAGTCCGATACCTTGGCGAACATTGTTACGAATACGATACTCGTAGAAGGGGTGAAAAATGTTGATCTGGTCGTTGAGGCGGCCACCGAAAATACCGAACTAAAGCTGGCCATTTTTAAGGAATTGGATACGGCATGTGGGGCGGATACCATTTTAGCGACCAATACTTCTTCCATTTCGATAACCCAAGTCGCCGCGGTAACGAATCGACCCGAAAAAGTAATCGGCATGCATTTTATGAACCCCGTGCCTATAATGCAACTGGTAGAGATCATTCGGGGATATAGCACTTCGAACGACACGACAAAAACGATTATGGATCTTGCCGAAAAATTGGGCAAAACCCCGACCGAAGTAAATGATTACCCTGGTTTTGTGGCCAACCGCATTTTGATGCCTATGATAAACGAGGCTATCGAAACCCTATATAATGGGGTTGCCGGAGTTCAAGAAATCGATACGGTCATGAAGTTGGGAATGGCACATCCCATGGGTCCCTTACAATTGGCCGATTTCATTGGCCTCGATGTATGTCTCTCGATACTCAATGTAATGTACGATGGGTTCAAAAACCAGAAATATGCGCCTTGCCCCTTATTGGTCAATATGGTCATGGCCAAGAAATTGGGTATTAAATCGGGCGAAGGTTTTTACGATTATTCGCAATCGAGAAAAGCCGAAATCGTTTCCGAACAGTTCAAGTAAGCACTATGGCCGTAGTTAGACCGTTCAAGGCAATACGACCCAAAAAGGACAAGGCACCATTCGTTGTTTCCCGTTCGTACGAAGAATATTCTAAAAAAGAATTGAGCGCTACCTTAAAGTTCAATCCGTTTTCGTTCCTCCATATAATCAATCCCGGGTTTAAATTCGATAAAAAAGTCGTCGGAACCGAACGGTTCAGGTTGGTACGCAATCGCTATCTGGAATTTTTAGAGGAGCATGTTTTGACGAAAGAAGCCCAAGATTGCTTTTACCTCTATCAGATCGAAAAAAACAATTTCAGTTGCTGCGGGCTTTTCGCAGCCACAAGCGTTATGGATTATCGAAACGATGTTATCAAAAAACATGAAGATACCATCAATCGACGCGAAAAACTTTTTGCCAACTATCTTCAAATGGTAAAATTCAACGCCGAACCTGTCTTGATGACATATTCGGACACCGATTCCATCGCAAAAATTTTAAGCTCCAAAAAAAAGCGGGAGCCCGAATACCACTTTACGACCACCGATAAGATTACACATCGACTTTGGGTAATTTCAGATAAAAGAACCATTGGCAAAATACAAGATGAATTCGCTGAGATCGATACCCTATACATTGCCGATGGCCATCATCGAAGTGCATCCTCCGATTTGTTGGCCAAAAATAGCGAAAAGGCAAACCCCAGTCATTCGGGCGAAGAACCTTATAATTATTTTATGGGGTATTTGATTCCAGAATCCGAAATACATATATATGAGTTCAACCGAATGGTAAAAGACCTGAACGGATTGACCAAAGAGGAGTTTTTAGTTCGTCTCGATGAATATTTCCGCATTCAAAACAAAGGTGTTATACTTTACAAGCCAACACAGAAACATCATTTTGGAATGTATCTGGATGGGGAATTCTATTCGCTATATTTAAGAAAGAAGGTGTATGCTTTTACCGATGCGCTGAGCGAACTCGATACACAAATACTTTATAAAACCATCCTTGAGCCTATTTTGGGTATTTCCAACCTGCGAAATGACAAGCGGATTACATACGGATATGGCAAACATAACGTGATAAGGATGAAGGATGAAATCGACGAAGGCAATTATAAAGTAGGTTTTGCCTTGGTTCCATTGACCATCGAAGAAATCAAGGATATTGCCGATGCCGGACTGGTCATGCCTCCTAAAAGTACTTATATCGAGCCCAAGTTGAGAAGTGGATTGACCATTTATGAATTATAATAACGTACATGGAATCAAATTTTAATGGTAAAATGACGATAACGGATAATCTGGCAAAAATAAAAAAGGAGCTGCCCCCCGGTGTTAAATTAGTGGCCGTATCGAAAACCAAGCCCGTTGAAGACATCCTTACGGCCTACAATAGTGGGCATTTGATATTCGGTGAGAACAAAGTACAGGAAATGGTCTTTAAATGGGAACAACTCCCCAAGGACATTCAATGGCATATGATCGGGCACCTGCAACGGAACAAGGTAAAGTACTTGGCCGAATTCGTATCGTTGATTCATGGTGTTGACAGTCTTAAACTTCTGAGGGAAATCGATAAACAGGCCAAAAAACATGATCGAATCATTAAATGCCTTTTACAGGTGCATATTGCTGAAGAGGACACAAAATTTGGATTCGACTCCGCTGAACTGAACGATCTTATCGGCTCCGACGAACTACGACAATTGCCAAATGTCGAGGTAATAGGTTTAATGGGTATGGCTACCTTCACTAAAGATAGGTTACAGATTCGAAGGGAGTTCAAAACCCTCAAAACCCTGTTTGACGAGCTGAATGCCAAACTACCTGAAATATCGATACTTTCAATGGGTATGAGTGGTGATTACGAAATCGCTATTGAGGAAGGCAGCAACATGGTCCGTATCGGAAGTAGTATCTTTGGTTCGAGAAACCAGCACTGATTTGTAATTATTTTAATGCCTATCGAACACTATATTTATGTACTCCATTCTTGACATAGAGACCACAGGAGGAAAGTATAATGAAGAGGGAATTACTGAAATTGCCATCCATAGATTCGATGGCCATAGGGTCGTTGATCAATTCATCAGCCTTGTCAATCCTGAGCGTGAAATACAGCCTTTTGTGGTCAACCTGACCGGCATTAACAATAAGATGCTGCGAACGGCTCCAAAATTTCATGAAGTGGCCAAACGCATCGTCGAAATTACCCAAGACACGGTATTGGTGGCCCACAATGCGCAATTCGACTATCGAATTTTACGCACCGAATTCCGGCGATTAGGGTATAATTTCGAACGTAAAACGCTTTGTACGGTCGACCTTTCGAAAACATTGTTGCCGAACGCCGAATCGTACAGTCTTGGCAAATTGGTCCGATCGTTGGGCATAGCGGTCAGTGATAGGCACAGGGCCAACGGAGATGCGTTGGCAACGCTAAAATTGTTCAAGCTTTTATTGACCAAAGACAGTGACAAGTCTATAATCAAGACCGTTATACGAAAAGAGGCCCACGGTGAACTTTCCGAAAGACAACTTGATATCGTAGAACAAATGCCCTCTGAAACCGGTATTTATTACATGCATAATAAGGACGGGGAAATAATCTACCTTGCCAAAAGCAATAACATAAAAAAAAGAGTCAATCAACATTTCACCCAAGATGGAAACCGTGCGCGCAGATTACAAAAGGAAACAAAAAAGGTAACTTTCGAAAAAACCGGAAGTGAACTGGTGGCGGTTCTTAAGGAACAAGAAGAGTTGCGGCGCAACTTACCTAAATTTAATACACGGTCAAAACAACAGCTTTACAGCCACATCATATTGGCCGAAGAAAATGATCAAGGCTACGTTTGTTTGCAAATCGATAAGGCAACAACGGAAAAAAAAGGCGTTACAACTTTCAATGGTATTCATAGTGCCGAAAACTTCCTTGATAGGCTAACTGAAGAATTTATATTATGCCCAGAACTAAATGGTCTTTCAAAGGCAGATGTAAATGGCCCAGGGCATAATACCGAAAAATGTAACGGAGCGTGTTTGGCCAAAGAACCTGTCGAGCATTATAATGCCCGGGTCGAATCCGCGCTTAAAAAATATAGCTTGAGCGGAAAAAGTTATGTTCTCATTGACAAGGGACGCGAAATCGGTGAACATAGTGCAATTCTAATCAAAAATGGCATATTCAAAGGATTGGGGTACTACGACCTTAACCATCAAATCAATAATATTCATATATTAGAATCGCTGATTACGCCGATGGAGGGTGACAAAAATACCGCTCATATTATCGACTCGTACCTAAGAAAAAGAAAGATTATCAAGAAAATCGAATTAGAAGTATAGTTTGAAGGACGAAAAATCTGATATTGGTTGGAAAAGAAAACTCCATGAAATCATATATGGTACGCATACTCCTGCAGGAAAACTGTTCGATATTCTTCTGCTGGTCCTCATACTTTACAGCATTATCGTCGTAATGCTTGAAAGTGTACCTCGATTTGACACTAAGTATCATAAATTCCTAAACATCTCCGAATGGGTGGTGACCATTCTTTTTTCCATTGAGTATGTCCTCAGGATTATTTGTATAAAACGGCCCTCGAAGTACATTTTTAGCTTTTTCGGTATAGTCGATTTTTTGTCGACTGTACCAAAATATCTATCCTATTTATTAGTGGGTTCTCAATACCTAACGGCTTTCAGGGCCTTGCGATTATTGCGTGTTTTTAGGATTCTGAAATTGGTTCGATTTGTCGGGGAATCGAACAATTTGGTCAGGGCCTTAAAAGCGAGCCGGACCAAAATTTTTGTTTTTGTGTTTTTTGTGCTTGTTATTTCCGTACTGCTTGGAACACTTATGTACCTAATCGAAGGGCCGCAACATGGTTTTAACAGCATACCCCATAGCGTCTATTGGACCATTGTTACACTGACAACGGTAGGTTATGGGGATATTTCTCCCGAAACGGCCTTAGGACAGTTCCTCGCTACTTTGATTATGATTATCGGATATGGAATAATCGCTGTGCCAACGGGTATCGTCTCCGCCGAATATGCCTCGGCAAAAAATAAGGTCAAGGATTTGGACGAAGGAAGGTCTTGCCCAAATTGTGGTGCCGAAATTTATCGTTCTGATGCCGATTTTTGTAGAAAATGTGGGTATGATTTAATCGGTGAAGCGTGAGTAAGAAACTGCTCGTTACCATCGTTGGGCCCACCGCGATAGGCAAGACGACCCTTGCTATTGCACTGGCAAAATATTTTGAAACAGAGATTATTTCCGCCGATTCACGCCAATTTTATAAAGAAATGAAAATTGGTACCGCGGTTCCGTCAAAGAATGAATTAGCGATCGTACCACATCATTTCATTCAGCACAAAAGCATCTTAGAACCGTACTCGGTCGGCGACTTTGAACGGGAAGCTTTGGCCAAACTGGACAACCTTTTTCGCGTTAAAGATATAGTGGTGATGGTGGGCGGAAGTGGTCTGTACATTGACGCAATCGTAAAAGGACTGGACAATTTTCCCAAGGTAAGCCCAAAAATACGCGAAGGACTTAATGATATTTATAATGAAAAAGGTATCGAACCACTCCAAAAACAGTTGCAAGATTTGGACCCAACCTATTATTCAAAAGTGGATAAGGCCAATCCGCACCGGTTGATAAGAGCTCTGGAAATATGTCTGAGTACTGACACCCCCTACTCTTCTTTTTTGAACCAAAAAAGGACTCAGCGCTCTTTTGAAACAACAACCATCGGTCTATCGGCCGATAGACCCATAATCTATGAACGGATAAACCAAAGGGTCGATTCGATGATCGCTCAGGGATTAGTCGCGGAAGCCGAAAGGCTGTACGAACAACGCTCATTAAATGCTTTGCAAACCGTCGGGTATACCGAATTGTTCAAATATTTTGATGGGGAATGGACACTCGAATTCGCCATTTCCGAAATCAAAAAGAACACGCGCAGATTTGCAAAACGGCAATTGACATGGTTCAGAAAAGGCGAAAATACCTTATGGATAGAGTACCAAGATGATATTTCAGATATCGTTTCGGTAGTTGAAAAAAAGCTTGAATCGGCATGAACGAAAAGAACACAACAATCCTTGTGATAATGGGTGTTTCAGGATGTGGCAAGTCGACCATCGGCCAATTGTTGGCCCAAGAACTAAGTATTCCCTTTTTTGATGGTGACGATTACCATTCACGTGCTAATGTGCTCAAAATGTCGAAAGGGAAACCACTGACCGATGAGGATCGCACAGAATGGTTACAGACCCTTAACCAACTTGCCAAAGAAAACTTGGCCAATGGTGCCGTCATCGGTTGTTCTGCTTTAAAAAGAAGATATCGAAAACTATTGGAAGAATCGATATTTGAGCTGGTTACCTACATATACCTTGAGGGAACCTATGATGAAATACATCATCGAATGCAAAAGAGGAGCGATCACTTTATGCCAGCCGGATTGCTAAAATCACAGTTTGAAGCCTTAGAACCTCCAGTTGATGCCATAACCGTTTCGGTTATCGATCCGCCGGACACTATCGTTGCATCGATTCTAAAAATCTTGGGCAAAAAATAAAGGCACCCTAATGAAAGAATGCCTCCTATGATCTTTTCTTATATTATCGCCTGTTATTCTTCTCCACTCTTTACCACCAACCTAAATCCTTCGCCATGAATGTTCAAAATTTCCACATCGTCATCGACCTTCAGATACTTTCGCAATTTGGCAATATAAACGTCCATACTTCGAGAAGTGAAGTAGTTATCATCTCTCCAAATTTTGGTCAACGCCAATTCCCTGGGCATCAAATCGTTTTCATGAAGTGCTAAAAGGCGCAACAATTCGTTTTCCTTTGGTGAAAGTTTAATCGCCTCATTGTCTTTATATTTTAAAAAACGTAGCTTGGAATTTAAATGAAAATTTCCAATTTTGAATTCAAACTTCTTACTGTCTGCCAATGTATTGGATGCTTTTCTTTGAATTATTGCTTTAAGTTTCATCAAAAGCACTTCAGAATCAAAAGGTTTGTTCAAGTAATCATCGGCGCCGGCCTTATATCCTTTTAAGACATCCTCTTTCATAGTCTTGGCGGTCAAAAAGACAATGGGTACATTTTCATTTTTTTCACGAATTTCCTTGGCCAAGGTAAACCCGTCCTTATAGGGCATCATAACGTCCAATATACAGACATCGTAATTATCTTTTTTGAATTTTTCGAAGCCTTCCATACCGTTTTTGGCCAATGTTACATCAAAGTCGTTCATTGACAGATAGTCTTTAAGCACAATGCCAAAATTGGGATCGTCTTCGACTAAAAGAATCTTTTTATTTGTTGTTTCCATAAGTTTTAAATTAAAGGCAGTTTGATGAAAAAAGTACTTCCTTTTCCTTTTTCACTTTCAGCATAAACTTCCCCTTGATGATCTTCAATTATTTTCTTTACGTAAGCCAGACCCAGACCATGGCCTTTAACGTTGTGTATGTTTCCAGTATGTTCTCGATAGAACTTTTCAAATACCTTTTTTAAGACCGCCTTGCTCATCCCGGCACCTTGGTCCCTAATTTTAATAATGATGTTGTTTTTTATTACCTCGGTATAGACATCTATTTTAGGTGCCTCCTCAGAATATTTTATCGCATTGTCGAGTATGTTGACCAATACGTTGGTGAAATGCATATCATTGGCCAGAACCTCCGTTCTTTCCGCATCGAGATGTGTTTCTATGTACCCGCCCCTATCCGCTACAATGAGCTCTACATGGGTTATCGCATCGTGGATTATGTCGTGCACGTCGACCCTATCCTTACTTATATCAAGCTGGTTCTTCTCCAACTTTGATATCCTTAAAACATTTTCGACCTGGGCATGCATCCGTTTATTTTCATCTCGAATCATTTGCAGATAACGCGTCACTTTATCCTTATCCTCGATTATCTTAGGATTGCGAATCGCTTCAACCGCCAGATTAATGGTTGCAATAGGGGTTTTGAACTCATGGGTCATGTTGTTGATGAAATCGGACTTTATCTCTGAAATCTGTTTCTGCCGGATGAGCTGATAGATGGCACCCGAATAGGCAACTACAATGACCAAGGTGAACAACAGCGACAACAAGGCCATTCGTAAGATTGATTTCAACAAGAATTTTTTCTTTTTCGGAAACGAAATGAGCAAATCAAAATTTGACGCCCCTTCGCTGTCCCTGAACAAAGGTGCCTTGTATATGGTCGATATCGTCGGCTTGAACTTTGGTGATTTCACCTTAGTGGGCAGGCCATTGCTATAGACCCCGTATTCATAATCAAGCCGTAAACTTCTGTTTTCAAGCTCACTGGACAATAAAAGATCTATTTCTTGATTGGAAACCCTTTTGTGGATGGGAACCTTTTTCGCATACTCGCTAAAAACATCTTCGAACTGGGCCTGTTCCAGTTTCGACCATCCACCAATTTTTTCAATTTTCTGAATCGGGGTCAACTTGTACGAACGGCCATCCAAACCATAATCTTCCTTAAGCGTAACCTTGCTACGCTTGCTGGAATAATTTTTAATCGTAGTGGTATCGAAGCCACTACCGTTATCAAAGAACGTTGAGGTTATATTATAATCTTCTTCTAAAATACCATGCTGGTAGAGCTCGATCTCATTTGAATTGAGATCCTGCTCGACATACATAAAAGTACCTATTCGGCCAGATGTAGGCTCTCCGATACTATCTTTTACGCTGAGATACCTATCAACATAATCCCTTGTTTCCCTTTTGGCAATCTTATCGGTAACGGTTATAAGAACTTCGGACACCGTCCTGGAAAAACTCTCTTCTTTATCCTCGACGGATTGCTTGATCCAGAATCCTTGTACGAAAATAATTCCGATAAGTGAGAGGCTCATCAAGATTACCAACAGAATAAACAACCTCTTATTCATCTTCAAGTAAAATTAAAGATTTAACATATAGCAAATCGCACGTTTAACCTAACCTTAACAAAAATGTTAAAATCTCAAAAGCCTAGCTATATTCAAGCAGAAGCCTGTGTATTTCTTCTATTTTCTCCTTAGTTTTTCCAAGATCGATATTCTCGATTACATAATCGGCCAACGGAATTTTTTCAGAATCGCCTAACTGGTTGTTCATTCGTGCGAGAAGGTCTTCCTTAGAAGTATTATCCCGTTTTAACACTCTCCTAATCCGAAGGTCGACCGGTGCGGTAACCAAAACTATCTTGTCATAAAAATCTTGGGAACCGGTCTCAAAGATAATCGCGTTCTCTTGAATCACATAGGGGGAATGCTGCTTCTTGCTCCATTTCAGAAAATGTTTCCGCACCGCTGGATGCACTATTGCATTAAGTTCTGCGAGCAATTCAGTATTATTGAACACCTTTTGTGCTATGTAGGCCGTATTCAGTTTTTTATCTACATAAGCTTTTTTGCCGATGATTTCGATAATAGCTTTCCTTATTTTTTTAGAGGATTGCATGAGGGTTTTTGCCTGACCGTCAGACTCGTAAACGGGAATGCCCAATGTCTCGAACTGCTTTGCTACTGTCGATTTACCACTACCTATACCTCCGGTCAATCCGACTATCATGGTATGCGATTTAGTATGAATTCAACTTCTGTTTCGCTCAAACTTGCACTGTATAATTCCTTCGGTTTTTTAGCTATGGTAATGGGCAATATATTCGTTGTACCGCTGCCAGCCTCCCCAAAATCACCGATAATCTGAAAATCGGAAGCTTCAATACTTTTCAACACTTCGATTTTACCCTTGACCAAAATCGAAACCTGATCGGGAAACGTACGAATCTCGGTCCTATCGGGCAGATTGATTACCTTGACCGGTACTTTTATGACCTTTTCGGAAAAACGGGCCACCTTTCCCTTGATTAGGACCCTTGTCCTTGAGAAGGTCGTATTGACTAATTTGGGCGGTCTTTTTATGGTCGCCTCTCTGGAAAAATCGGCCGTCAAATTGCTCAAATCCAAGATATTGGTCTGAACTACTTCAATGGTGTCGACCTCATTTACGGGCCCCCTGATGGTAATAGTATCGGGTTCTACCTGCATTTCACCGTCCAATAGGTAATTTTGTGCCAAATTCAGTCTTATTCTTGGTTTTACGGGCAGTTCTTTGGTTTTTAATTCTTTAAAGTCAAAATAAATCGCGCTATCATCCATTTCCAATAAGGTCATTGAATTGGGCAGCTGTTTTTCAATTTGCCTACGGTAAACATCTGCAGGAATAAAAGGCCTGTCATCGGACTGCAATAAATTTGAAATATCGATATCGACTTTTTTGTTCTTGATATTGAACCCGAACAACTGGAAACCGCTGGCCCTTAATTTAACATCGATCTCGTTCTTTGTGGCATCGACCAATAAAAAATCTTTTGGCGTATTTACAAAATTCAACTCGAAAACCGCCGAACTGGTATACATTTCTGAAAGTTGGCTGATAAACCAGGCAAGACTTGAACATAAGAAGAATATCAAAAATAATTTGACCCTTCGCCTCTTCAATACCTTTTCAACTTTCCGTATCAAATTTTGTCGGTGTTTCGAAGAACAGTTTGGGAAACAGTTCTTTGGGAGTTCGCCTACTAAAGTTAAGCCTTATAGTTGACTTAATAAAGCCGTAACCGTAACCGAAAAACTGTATGCTGACCGCAATGATCGATAATAACGCTACAGAAAGGTTTTTGTTCTTCCATAGGGAATCTAAAAAAATCAGCAAATAGAAAGCAAGATAAATATAGATCGGCCAATAAATATGAAAGAAAATCAAAAAGATCGCCAACAGCAGCCCAGCGGTGAACAAGGTTGGAAACCAATAGGTGATTTTGGCGGTACCCGGATGCCATTTGTTCAAAATTGGTCGCACCATCCCAAATTTATTGACCTGAATATAGAATTTGTTCCAATCGATACGACGTTTATGATAAACAAAAGCTTCTGGTATCAATTTGGTTTCATAACCATTGTTCCAAATACGTATGGTCAGGTCCGGATCTTCACCGGGATGAATGCTGCCGTAACCACCGACATGTTCAAAGGCTGTTTTTGATACGCCCATGTTGAAGCTTCTAGGTTGAAATTTACCAACCGAATTTTTATTGCCGCGAATACCTCCGGTCGTCAAAACCGACGTCATCGCATAGTTGATGGCCTTTTGAACAGTTGTAAAGGATCCATGCGCTGCATCCGGCCCGCCATAGCAATGAACATACTCTTTTAGGAGTGCTTTCTCAGCTTCCAATAAATATTGGGGCGGCAAAATACAGTCAGAATCGAGCACGATAAAATAATTACCTTTTGCACGCTGCATTCCGTAGTTTCTAGAATCTCCCGGACCTGAATTCGGTTTTTGGTAATAGGAAATATTCAGCCTATCACCGAACGACTTGACTACCTCATGCGAATCAACAGTAGATCCATCCTCAATAATTACGACCTCAAAAGGTTTTTCATAGGTTTGGTCGGTAAGACTATCCAATAACTCCCGGGTTTCCTCTGGTCGATTGTAAACAGGAATGATAAAAGAAAAGGATAGTTCCATAAAACTAGTAGGTAATACGTTGGGGTGGGTACTATTTCATCTCCGAAAAAACAAAAACCCGTATTCCACGGAAGACCGGGTTAAAATTACTCCACAAAATGATCCATGACCTCCTTACTAACCCCAGTATTGGAAAAACCGCCATCATGAAATAAATTCTGCATGGTCACTTTTTTGGTTAAATCGGAAAACAAGGTAACCGTGTAATCGGCACATTCCAATGCCGTAGCGTTGCCCAAAGGAGACATTTTGTCCGCATAGCTAATGAAACCATCAAACCCTTTGACACCCTGACCGGCAGTGGTCGGCGTTGGCGACTGTGATATGGTATTGACCCTGACCTTTTTCTCCTTACCGAAAAAATAGCCAAAACTACGGGCCACGGACTCCAAATAGGCCTTGTTGTCGGCCATATCATTGTAATCGGGAAAAGTACGTTGTGCCGCCATATACGTCAAGGCCACGATACTGCCCCACTCGTTCATGGCATCGGCCTTGAACAGCGTCTGCATGACACGATGAAACGAAAGTGCCGAGATATCCCATCCCTTATGCGAAAAATCATAGTTCTGATCTGTATAGGCCCTACCTTTTCTAACATTGACCGACATACCTATGGAATGCAGCACAAAATCAAGTTTTCCGCCCAAGATTTTAACGGATTCGCTTACCAGATTGCCCAAATCCTCCTCACTTGTAGCATCGGCAGGAATTATTTCGGAACCGGTCTTTTCGGCCAATTCCTTGATCTGCCCCATGCGCATGGCGATCGGGGCGTTCGTCAACACGAACTTACCTCCTTCTTCGTGAACACGTTCGGCAGTTTTCCATGCAATGGAGTTCGAGTCCAAGGCTCCAAAAATAATTCCTCTTTTTCCTTTAAGTAAGTCGTATGCCATGTTATAGGTCCGTTATAGTTTAGATGGCATCAAAGATATTAAAATTAATTAGGTGTTCCCGTCATTGCGATATTTGAAAAATCCCGAATATCAATCTCCCGATTTCAACATGATAACGGATAAAATAGCACATGAAATTTGGGAATTGTCAGCCACAATCAGTTCAATAGCTGCCTTGCGTGGGCCAGCGCCGAATCGGAAAGATTTTTTCCTCCCAACATTTCGGCCAGCTCCACCACCCTTTCGTCATCGTTCAATTGCTTCATTTTAGTGTTGGTCTTGTCGAAATTGTCGTCTTTATAAACCTTAAAGTGATAATGGCCCTTCGAAGCCACTTGTGGTAAGTGCGTAATGCTGAACACCTGCATGGTCTTACTCATTTCGGCCATAATCTCGCCCATACGATTGGAAATCTCACCGGAAACACCCGTATCGATCTCGTCGAACATCATAGTGGGCAAGTTTTCATATTTGGAAAGAATCGATTTGATAACGAGCATAATACGCGAAAGCTCACCCCCCGATGCTACTTTTTTCAATTCCCCAAAAGCAGTGCCCTTGTTGGCGGAAAACAAGAAGGATAAATCATCTTTTCCATTGGTCTTAAAATGCTCGGAAGGACTGATCTCGATCTTAAACTGCGCATTGGGCATACCCAATTCGCCCAGAACGACTTCAAGCTGTTTCTTAAGTTCGGGAATCATCCGGTTTCTTTTCTTTCTCAATTCGATGGATATTGCTTCCAGCTTTTCCCCATAAGATTTCAACTCGTCTTGCACCGCCTCTATTCTTGATTCAAGATCGACAGTGGCGCCAACTTTTTCCTGTAGTCCCTCCTTGATCGTCAAAAGGCTTTCAATATCGGCTACCCCATGCTTTTTGAGCAAATCATGGAGCAATTGTAATTTCGAATTTACTGCTTCCATTAAGACGGGGTTGGCCTCTATATCATCCTCAAGGGATGAAAATCCTTCGGCCAAATCGTCCACTTCTATGAAAATGGATTGGATTCTCTCGTCAAGTTCTGCGTATCGCGAGCCAAAACCCGAAAGTTTAGCGGAAACCTGTTTCAGTTCAGATAGCGAATTTAATACCCCAATCTGTTCATCGTTCAATAGCCGATAACCTTTTGAAAGTTGTTCCATGATGGTCTCGACATTGCTCAATTGCTCATATTGCTCTTCCAATTCTTTAAGAATTCCAACTTTAAGAGGAGCATTTTCCAGTTCATCCAAAAGAAAACTATTGTAGTCCAATTCTTTTATGGCATTCGATTGATATTCAATCAGTTGATCCAGTTTTCTTGATGTTTCATTATAAGCCTGCAACGAAAGGGCATAATCCTTCAAAAGGTCTTTATTATCTGCCAAGGCATCGATCAACCTCAACTGAAAATCGTTTTCGACCAATTGAAGGGTCTGATGTTGTGAGTGCACATCGATCAACCGATCGCCCAGTTTCGAGAGTATATCCAAGGTAACAGGTGTATCGTTGATAAAGGCCCTTGATTTTCCGCTACCGAGAATCTCACGTCGAATAATCGTTCGGCCATCATAATCCAGGTCATTTTCCTCAAAAAAAGGCTTTAAGACATAATTATGAATATCAAACTCAGCCTCGACAATACACTTTTGAGAAGTATCACGCAAAACGGAAAGATCGGCCCGCTTGCCAAGTACTAAGGACAGCCCTCCCAAGAGAATGGATTTTCCCGCACCCGTCTCTCCAGTAATTACCGTAAAACCTTTATCGAACCGTACATTCAGGTGGTCGATCAGG
The DNA here is from genome assembly GCA_030428705.1 of Bacteroidia bacterium. Lineage (GTDB taxonomy): Bacteria > Bacteroidota > Bacteroidia > Flavobacteriales > Flavobacteriaceae > Meishania. The sequence continues at coordinate 425,134 of JAUIDI010000001.1, read as the reverse complement.
GCATAATTGGTAATGGAAAGGTTTGCGAGCACGAACAAAAATTAGTGCCGTAAAGATAATGAAGTAATGTAAAATCGGGTCAATATTTTATTTCGTTCCAAGTAGTGGAATACAGGGGGGCGATGTTGTTCAAAGTTTCCTTAAGCTGTACGATATCTACCTTCGGCCCATCGGAAAAAATATTACGGATTTCATCCGATTTGGCATCAAAGAACGTGGAAATCAAAAATGCGTTGGGCCTTCTTTTGATCATCGTTTCAAAAAGCCGCATCGTACCTGCGACGACCTGTTTGCCAGTACTGTTGTTGTCTCCCAAGATATCCAGTCCCTTTCTATGGTAATTGTACATTGCGACCCGATATTCACGATAGGTATTCGACATCAGATTGTCAATCAAATCGAATCGACTGCGGTCATTGTCGGCGGTATGGCTCCATCCAACGGCATTGTTTCCCTGTGCCTGGGTCACGATTTTCTGTGCAGTTCTAAAGTACTCGGTTCCTCCTTCTAAAGCAAAAGTATCGGCATCCAAGCCCAAAATCACATAAACATAATAGGCTATCACACTCACCAGGTTCGACTCGTAAACATTTTCGTTGAAGACCAAAGGCTGAAACTCGATGTATTCAAAGCTCAGTTTGTTGTCCTTGTAGTTGAAAACAGGCGATTCATAGGAAGTATTATAAACGGGCCGCGAAGACTGTATCTGCAACGTGCCCCTAAACCGATTCGATTCGTACTCGGTAATCGTAATGAACATTTGTGCGTTAACCCGTTCATTTTCCTTGTAGACCCGATTTGTCCATTTATTCTTATTGACAAGATCGTTCAGCGAACGTTCAAGGGTTTTGAAAATCTGTTGGTTGGTCTGTGAGACTTGGTCCGAATTAACGGTAACCACACAATTAAGTTCTTGCGCGCCAAGCCCAAGTACGCACAGAAAACAAAAAAGAGCTGAAAACAAGCTACGCATTGATTCTTTCGATAATTTCATTCAAAATGTCCAAGGCAACGGCATCCTTGGTTTTTAAATCAAACGGTTTTATCCGTAAATTCTTATCTATAAAAGTGATTTTATTGGTGTCACCGCCAAAACCCGCACCCGAGTCGTTCATAGAGTTCAGTACAATGGCGTCGAGATTCTTTCTTTTTAATTTGCCCTTGGCATTTTCAATTTCGTTTTCGGTCTCCAAGGCGAACCCCACCAAATATTGCTTTTCCTTTATCGCTCCAAGAGATGATAAAATGTCCTTATTTTTGACCAGTTGAATGGAAAATTGATCTTCTTTTTTCTTGATTTTCTGATCTGCCACTTCTTTTGGACGGTAATCGGCTACGGCCGCTGCACATATTACTATATCGGAATTCTTAAACTGATCGTGCGCCGCCCGGAACATTTCTTCCCCAGATGTTACTTTGACCAAAGTGACGGCTTCATGTTTGATGGATAAACTCGAAGGTCCGGAAATCAATACGACCTTGGCACCAAGGTCTGCAGAAGCTTTGGCCAGTTCATACCCCATTTTGCCGGATGAGTGGTTACCTATAAAACGGACCGGGTCAATAGCCTCATAGGTCGGCCCGGCGGTAATCATTACTTGCTTTCCGCTTAAAGGAAGCCCTTTGGAAAGATAATCCTGTACAAATTTTACGATATCCTCGGGTTCCGCCATTCTACCTTCGCCATGCAGCCCACTGGCCAATTCACCTGAAGTGGCCGGAATCATAATATTGCCAAACGACCGTAGTTTTTCGAAGGAAGCCTTTGTCGATGGATGTTTGTACATATCCAGATCCATCGCGGGAGCAAAAAATACGGGGCATTTCGCAGAGAGATATACGGCCAGCAAGAGATTATCGCAGGTACCATTGCCCATTTTCGAAAGCGTATTCGCCGTGGCAGGAGCTATTAACATTATGTCGGCCCAAAGACCGAGTTCCACATGATTGTTCCAATCCGTGCTGTTATCTTCCTCCTTAACAAAAGAGGTAAGCACAGGTTTTTTGGATAATGTGGCCAGGGTCAACGGGGAAACAAAAGAGCTGGCACTTTCTGTCAAGACCACCTTGACATTCGCACCAGCTTTTATCAGTAAACGAACGAGAAACGTTGTCTTATAAGCGGCGATCCCCCCGGTAATTCCTAAAAGGATGTTCTTTCCGCCCAACATATGTTCTATGCGTCTTTCTCGGTATTTCTGTGATAGATTTTATCGTTCAACCACTCTTCAACTGCCATTGCATGTGGTTTTGGCAATTTTTCATAAAACTTGGAGACTTCGATCTGCTCCTTGTTCTCGAACACTTCCTCAAGGCTATCGCTGTATGTTGCGAACTCCTCAAGTTTTTCCAAAAGTTCTTTTTTGATCTCCGAGTTTATCTGCACCGCTCTTTTGGCGGCAATTGAAATCGCCTCGTAAATATTATCGGTCTTTTGATCGAATTCGTTTCTATTTACGGTCACTGTAGAAACCGGGGCTTTTGAATTTTTTAAATCGTTCATTATTGTAGGATTGTTTTTATTTTGATACTTCGGTATAACCTTGCGATTCACGCTCTATTCTTTCAAGCCATTTATCGGCCTGTTTACCATAGGCGGTTTCAGGAAATTGTTTTTTTAGCTTTGAATAAGCGGCCTTGGCATTCTCCAACCTTTCCGGTTTCAAACGGTCAAAACTATTAATGGCAAACCTAGAAGCTGCTTCCAGTTTATAAAAAAGTGCCGCCTCTTGATAAATGGACCCTGGATTATCGGAGATAAAATTGTCGAATGCCGTCATCGCAGGGGTTAAGAAAGAATAATCGAATTCCCCTATTTTATTGAACTGCCTTGCGATTTCAAATGCCTTTTTCTCTTTTTTAATGGTCAGTTCCTTGGCCATTAAATTTGCTTCTTCGAAAAACTCGGAATCGGGATAGGTATTGATAAAGGTCTGAAGCTTGGTCAGCGCCTTATCGGTATCGGTTTGATCCAAAGAGTATTCGGGCGAAAGTTCATAATAACTTGAAGCACCATAGAAGGCGGCTTCGAGCACTTTCTCACTTTTAGGGTACGACTTGATAAACCGCTCAAACTGATATCCGGCCATATTATAATCCCTTCTTTGATAATAGGTGTCGGCCAAAAAAAACATCACTCGCTCGCCTTGCGGCTTGCCGATGTATTTTGGGGCGATCTGTTCGAACAAACGATTGGAGCGTTTAAAGTCTTCTTCTTCATATAAACTTTGGGCAAGTTCATATTTTGCTTTCACATCCTCATTTTTGAGCACTTTCTGATATTCGCTGCATGAGCTCAGAACCAGCACTAGGGATAAAAAAAGAAAGAATGGCCTCATTTTAAAAAACATTTTGCAAAATTACGGATAATCAGTCGATTAAAAAAACAAAATCAATCTGCTAAAATAAGGGCTTGATGAGGACGGAACAATGCTTTTGGCTAAGATTTAACGTTAAACAACATGCTTTCTAAGAGTGCACTTTGATGAAAGGTCTTACGAACGATTCTATTTTTTGTTTCAAATGTGGGGTGGCTTCTACCAACGGAAGTCGAACCGTGGCCCTTGAAAGGCCGAGCAATTCGAAAATTGCCTTAATTCCGGCAGGATTTCCTTCCTCAAAAATCAAACTCATGCCTTCCTTTATATCGGACTGTAATTTTTGGGCGGTGTCGACATCACCCTCAAGACCTAAACGTATCATAGTACCTAGTTCTACCGGCAATCCTTGTCCCAAAACGGAAATTACACCCGACCCCCCATTTAAGACAGTAGGCAGCGCGGTGGAGTCATCTCCTGAAATTACATGGAAATCGTCCGGTTTCCTTTTTATTATTTCGGTAATTTGATCCATATCGCCGGAAGCCTCCTTAACGGCCACAATATTGGCAAAATCGTTTGCCAAGCGCAATGTGGTCTCCGGTGACATATTGCTGCCTGTTCGGCCGGGAACATTATATAAGATTATCGGTATTGGCGAAGCAGCGGAAATAGCCCTGAAATGTTGGTAGATTCCCTCTTGCGTTGGTTTGTTGTAATAAGGACTAACCGACAATATGGCATCGAATGCACTTAGATCCAATGTCTGCAACTCGTTCACAATGGCCATCGTATTGTTTCCTCCGACTCCTAAAACCAAGGGTAAACGACCGGCATTGGCTGCGATAATGGTATCGATTACCAATTGTTTTTCCATTTTATTCAATGTAACCGATTCGCCCGTCGTGCCCAAAACAACCAAATAATCGACGCCACCATCGATACAATATTCCACTATGCGGGTGAGCGCATCCGTATCAATAGAAAAATCTTCGTTGAACGGGGTAATCAATGCCACACCGGTACCCAGAAACTGTTCCATACCTTTAACTCTTTATTTCGTCAAGTACAAATAAATACTTTTTCAATTCGGCCTTGAAGGTTTTAAAATCATTGAGGGGAACGTTTAGAATCAAATCATTATAGTGTTGATCCACATCTTTAAAACCTACCCTAAACCGTGCTTTTGTCTGTATGCTCATCAATTGGATCAACAAATTTTCCTGAGTATAATAATTTACTAACAAATCGTATTCCCTGCTTAAAAACTCAAGTGCGTAACTGTTCTCAATGGCACCGTTCCACCCGAGGTCCTTATCCGAAAAAACCGGGGTCGAATACGGTGAATTTTTATCGTAATAGTTTTTGTAACCAATAATTTTAACGGCGTTGGGCCTTAGCGCATATTCCTCTTGAAACTGATAAAAAAGATCGGTATCTTCGAACTCGTCCATGTCGACAATACAACCGACGGATTTTATTCCATGACTGCGATCGGCTACCCTCATCGGTTTGCTAAGTTCCTGTTTTAAGAATTTAAGTCCAGATTTATACTTTAACTTATCTTTAATTCCCTTAAACATGTATTTTTACATTTATAAGATGCCTTACAAATGTAAAGAATATCCCTCTGCAATCTGCGGCTAAGATAAAAAGTAGATTGATTTTAAAAATGAAACATTTTGTTATAATTATAACATTTATTGGATTTTGTTCCTGCAAACAAAGTCCAGGCGCCTTGACGGAAATCGAAGCCCATCAATTGAGAATCGACAGTACCTTGGCCACCAACGATTCTATTGAAGGATTTATACTGCCCTACCATAATCGTATCAATGAAGTCTTGGATAGTGCCCTTGCGTATGCACCAAGTATGATTACCAAGGATGACGGTGAGTACAACACAACGGCCGGCAATTTAATGGCGGATATTGTCTTTGAAGCTGCCGCCCCCATTTACAAGGCAAGAACCGGCAATGAATTGGATTTTGTGCTATTGAACCATGGCGGTATTCGATCGATCATTTCGAAAGGAAAGGTATCGGCCAGAACGGCTTTTGAGGTAATGCCTTTTGAAAATACGATTGTGGTTGTGGACCTGACCGGGAAATCGGTCAAAAAACTCGTGGAATATCTAATGAACTCAAAAAGGGCGCATCCGATTTCAGGTATGCAGATCGTATTGAATAAAGACGGTTCTTTAAAATCGTTCAAAATACAGGGCAAACCTTTGGATAAAGAACGCACCTATCATGTAGCGACTTCCAACTATCTTGTTACGGGAGGCGATAACATGGGTTTTTTTAAAGAAACTGTCGGCATCACCGATACCGATTACTTGATACGAAATGCCATGATCGATCATTTTAAAAAGGTTGACACGATTGCACCCAAGATTGACGACCGTTTCTATAAACTCGCAATATAAATGGATAGAAGGACTTTTTTGGATCGTACCTCGACAGCCTCCCTATTTATCGGCCTGGGAGGGTTGTCCGTTACTTCCTGCCATCGGGAGACAGTCAAAAAAATCACGATTCTGCACACGAACGACGTGCACAGTCATATCGACCCCTTTCCCAAGGACCACTCCCAATTCGCGAACCTCGGTGGCTTGGCACGTAGGGCCAGTCTTGTAGAAAGTATACGTCAGGAAAATCCGAATACCTTGCTTTTCGATGCCGGGGATATTTTTCAAGGCACACCTTACTTTAATTTTTATGGCGGCGAGCTCGAATTCAAGTTAATGAGTAAATTGAAATACGATGCGGCCACCATCGGAAACCATGATTTCGACAACGGAGTAGAAGGATTAGCGGCCCAATTACCACATGCCAAATTCAAATTACTTGCGGCCAACTACGATTTCACGAATACATTAATGGAAGGACATGTAAAACCATGGGAAACCTATTTCGTGGATGGCATTAAAGTGGGTGTTTATGGGCTTGGCATTCAATTAAAGGGGTTGGTTTCGGAGTCATTGTTCAAAGAAACCAAATACGTACATCCTTACCCCGTAGCTCAAGATATGGAGCGCATACTTAAAACCGAAGAAAAATGTGACCTTATAATCTGTCTGTCTCATATCGGTTACGAATATCAGAACGAAGATAAGCCCAGTGACCTAAAATTGGCGGCCAAGACCGAATATACCGACTTGATCATCGGTGGCCATACCCATACTTTTTTGGAAAGACCGACCTTGATAAAAAATCAGGTCGGCAAAGAAGTACTCGTCAACCAAGTTGGCTGTTTTGGAATTAATTTAGGCCGTGTCGATTTTTATTTCGACTCTGCAAAGAACATATCCGCTAACGGAACCCGAATAATAGTTTAAACAAACCCTCATTATGAAAACCAAAGTACTACTAGCAATTATCACAGTAACCTGTTTTTTTAGCTTTGCACAGAACCGGAATGCAAATCGACAGTACTATCAGCTCAAAGTGTATTCATTCGATACCGATGAACAAATGGAAAGAACCGATGTTTTTTTGAAGAATGCCTTTATGCCCGCACTTAAGAAGTTGGATATAGGTCCAATCGGTATTTTTAAACCCAGGCCTACCGATTCGATTACTCCAAAGAAAACCTATGTTCTGATTCCCTTCAACTCATTGGTTCAATTCGGTCTCTATGAAGATGCCATCATGGACGATGCAAAATTTCAAAGTGACGGCGAACCATATCTAAAGGCAGCTCACGACAAAGCACCCTACAATCGAATTCAATCCATATTGATGAGGGCGTTTGTAGAAATGCCGATTATGGAACCTTCAAAACTAGACGGACCTCGAAAAGACCGCATTTATGAACTAAGAAGTTATGAAGGGGGCACCGAGGACCTCTATCGCAAAAAAGTGGATATGTTCAATGCCGGTGGAGAAGTGACCCTTTTTGAAAGACTGGGGTTTAATGCCGTTTTTTATGCGGAGGTACTGGCAGGATCCCGTATGCCCAATTTGATGTATATGACGACCCACGAAAACCAAGAAATACGAGATGCCAATTGGAAAAATTTCGTGGACTCACCGGAATGGGGCAAATTGAAGGTAATGCCCAAATACCAGAATACCGTTTCGCGAAACGAACAGACCTTTCTTTATCCTACTGAGTATTCCGATTATTGATATAGAACAAATTCGACCAGTTCTTTAAGCTCTTGTTCCAAAGTAGTTTTCGGAAAAGGCTTTCCGGCCCTGCGATACCAATAGCCGGCGTTCCATTCATCGCCTTCCTTTCGGTGCAGATAGGCATGGATCCAACTGCCGAGAGTACTATGCATTTCTTGGGCAATTTATAAATATCAAAATACGGTTTCTAAAAATAAGCAGACCTTTATATAAGCCATTGATATAGATAGGGATTACTAGAAAATTCGATTTATTTAATATTTGATGACTTCTGTCGCTTTTCTGTAACAAAATCAAACTCTCAAGGACTTATATAAAAAAGAATTATGGCTGGGGGAGGCAGCATAGCGGGCATGATTATTAGTCTTCGAAACAACTCACAAATGTTACGAAGAAAAAGTATGTTTAAAAAGGAATCTACTTACCTAAATACCAAAAAAGAGTATTATAAAGCTTCAGCTGGAAAGGTAGAGTTAAAAAAAGCTACACCTCATCAACTAAGAGAAGTGCGCAGGACTGTATTGGAAAATAGAAAAAAAGACCAAAGAAATTTTATACTGGCATTCTTCGTGGCATTAGTAATAATCAGTTTTATTGTCAAATTTGGGTATGATTTATTAAGTCAAGGTTCTATTTACCCGTATCCTTCTTATTCAAAATCCGATATGTTTAATAACAGCCTGGAGAAAAAGGAATCGGATTATTTATACTTCATTAATGATGGTGACAGATATATTAGAGATAAGCATTGGCACAATGCAATATTTCAATATTCGGAGGCACTTAAACTTTTTCCAAAAGAATTTGACGTCAACTACAGATTATCTCTTGCATATATTTATTCGTGTTCGTACGAAGGCAAAAATTGTGAAGCGGCCAGTTATACGCTGGAGAAACTTGCGGATGAATTTCCCAACAAAACCGAAATTATCGAATTAAAAAACATTTTGAATGGAAGAAAATCATTGAGCAATTAAAATTTCACTTGCCCAAAATTGCTAATACAATTTCTTTATGTTCTACCTCTAAATTTTTTTCAGGAAAAGGCTTTCGAGCCATTTTATACCAATACCCTGCATTGAATTCATCGCCTTCCTTTCGGTGCAGATAGGCATGGATCCAACTACCTAGATTACCATGCATTTCTTGGACAATGTCATGTGAGGCTTCCCAATCACCTTTTGCATCGTACCACAGAGCTTTTAAGCCTTCGGGCCAGCTATTGTAAGGTTTTTGCTCGGATAGCGATTCTTGAAATTCGGAATAATTCTTGGGAAGCTCCATAAATCAAGGTCTTAAATGATACGATTTTGGCTGTACAAAGGCGCGAATGCCCTGGGCCGAAAGTGTCGATCCCAATCCGGAATTTTTTCTGCCCGACCACGGAACATTTGGGCTTACACGGTCACAACAATTCCAGTATGCCGTACCGACATTCAATTCATTTAACAACTGTAACGCCCGTTGTTCGTTATTTGAGAATACGGCGGCTGTCAATCCGTAATCCGTATCGGCCATCAATTGCAAGGCCTCCGAATCCGAAGTCACTTTTTGAATACCAATAATCGGTCCGAAAGATTCCGCTTTCATAACCTCCATTTCATGCGTGCAATCGGACAATACCGTAGGTTCAAAATAATATCCTTTACCTTCCTTTTCATGTCCTCCCAATAATAAAGTTGCTCCCTTGGCTTTTGCATCGGTGACCTGTTCTCTTAAAACCTGTAGTTGTTGTTTTCGGGTCAACGGTCCTACAAAAGTTTCCAAATCCATTGGATCCCCGATTTTATACGATTTTACTTCCTTGACAAAAGCATCGACGAATTCCTTATAAATTTTATCCGAAACATAAATGCGTTCTACGGCACAACAACTTTGTCCATTATTGTAAAATGCTCCTTCCGCAGCGTTAATAGCCGCTTGTTTTATGTCGGCTACATCATCCATAACGTAAAGCGGGTCTTTACCGCCCAATTCCAGTTGAACCGGAACCAATTTGTGTGCCACCGCCTTGGCAATATGCAAACCTGTGGCATGGGATCCCGTAAAGAAGTAACCGTCCAGATCGGCTTCAAGAATTTGTTGGCCCAAACTTCCATCGCCGACAACACATTGAAATACGTTTTCAGGAATTCCCGCTTGCCACAAATATTTTTCAAACTGCTTTCCCGTCAAGGAAGCAAATTCCGAAGGTTTGTATACAACTGCATTTCCGGCTACCAAAGCATACAGAAAAACATTGTATCCAACATTGTACGGAAAGTTCCAGGCCGAAATATTGGCGATTACCCCAAGGGGTTCGTAAACAATTTTTTCATGGGTACTTCCCGAATCGACCAAGGTTTCGGAGGTCAACCATTTTTCGGCATTTTGTCGTAAATGTTCGATCCGATTTTGAGCACCTTTAATCTCATTAAGCGATTGCTGTAACGGTTTGCCCGTCTCAGAAGTCATAATTTCGGCCAATTCGTCTATATTTTCTTGAATCAGTTCCCCAAACCGAACGATGCATCCGAGACGCTCTTGTACAGGTTTAAGGCCCCATGGGCGTTGGCCTTTACGCAACGATTCCATAACTTTGGACCATTCATCCTTTGATGTTTCCTTTAATTCTGCTATGACTTCCTCGGTAGCCGGATTTACTATTTGCATTTTATTTATTTCACATGTTCTAAAAAAGCTTCATAAAGTCTATCGGCATCAATAACCTCATTGCCCAAGGTATGGGAAAATTCGGGATGCCATTGTACGCCCATCACCTTGCCATCAGGCTCCTTTGAGTACCCGAAAGCTTCTATGATTCCGTCGGGTGCCTTTGCGTAGACTTCTAAATCTATGCCTAGATCTTTGACCGCTTGATGATGGACGGTATTCACGTTAGGGTTTTTATCTTCCGAATACAAATGCGCCAAAAAAGTGCCTTTGACAAACGTTATGGGGTGCTTGATGGTATCGTACAACTCCGCCGAACGATGTTCATCCGCACTCGGATTTTGTGTTGCCGTATCTTGATATAACGTGCCGCCAAAATAAACGTTCATCAATTGCAATCCGCGACAAATGCCCAGTACCGGTTTTGAGTTTTTAATGGCGAAATCCAAAATTTTCATTTCGTACCGATCTCGGTACGCATCGCCTTTCCATCTTCCGATGGGTTGCTCTCCATAAGTTTCGGGGGCTAGATCGACCCCACCCTGAAAAACGAACCCATCCATTTCGGAGAGGATATCGACCAGTAATTCGTCTTTTACATCGGGAATCAAAATGGGCAACACTCCTTTTTTTGTCAAGTAATTCGCCATATCATTCTCGATGTAGGTCAACGATTTAGGGCCAAAGACGATCCGCTCTTTATCGGGATATAAAAAGCAAGCGGAAATTCCGATCTTGATCATAGGGCTTTTTCATAAAGGTTTTTAAAGTCCGCTCTAGTAACCGGTTTCGGATTATTGGGATGGCAAAAATCGGCTTCGGCAAGTTCGGAAAGCTCTTCAATATGTCCGGCTTCCACACCGATTGCGGAAAGTTTGGTCGGCAGCCCAAGTTTGTCGTTCATTTCGAAAAGATGGTCCACTACCCTATTGCCGTTCTTTTTTAATAGCCCAAAGGCATCGGCCATTTTATCGAAACGAGTTTCAAAGCCTTCGTAATTGAATTGCATTCCATAGGGCAGGTTGACCGCATTGGCCAATCCGTGGTGGGTATCCAACAAACTCGATAACGGATGCGCCAAACTGTGTACCACGCCCAATCCTTTTTGAAAGGCAACGGCACCCATCAGCGAAGCCAACAACATTTTAGCACGTGACTCCACATCGGGGCGATGCGTCGCGGTCTCCAGAGAATCAGCAATCAATGCGATTCCCTCCAAAGCGATTCCATCGCACATAGGATGAAAATTCTTGGCCAAATAGGCTTCCATATTGTGTGTCAATGCATCCATTCCGGTAGCCGCGGTAATAAACGGAGGCAATTCCATGGTCAACAAGGGATCGGCGAAGACCATTCTCGCCATCAATTTCGGACTGAAAAGTATACGTTTCTTTTTTGATTCATCTTCCGAAATTATGGCACTTCGTCCGACCTCGCTTCCCGTACCCGCTGTCGTAGGAATCGTTACAAAATGAGGAACGTCTTCGGTGACATATTTATCGCCCCCGATCAAATCGTCATAATCGAACAGATCTCTTTTGTGATTGACGCGAAGAACAATGGCGCGTGCCACGTCGAGGGCCACCCCGCCACCGATACCCACGATACAATCGCGACCCGTTTCATGAAAGGCGTCCCCACCCTGTAAAGCATCAGACTTTATGGGGTTTTTGTGCATTTTGTCAAAGACCTCAACGCTGAATCCTTTTTGTTGTAAATCGTTCTTTATTTCCTTAAAAAAGGGTAATTCGGCCACCGTTCCGTCCGTAACCAAAAGTGGTCTCGACAGCTTGTTATCCTTCAAATAATCGGCCAGTTCTTTGCTTGCCCCTGCCCCGAACCGGATTGGGCAAGGGAAATTGAATCCATGAATTTTAGATACGTCCATTTAATATTTATCGTCTAATCAGATTTAATAATACCATTTGGATAGCGCTTCGACAAGCTCAGCGTGACATTCCAACCAAAGGAGAATTTTCTTAAATGATTTCAAAATAGCGTTTGGTTTCCCAATCGGTTACTTCTGTTGAAAATTGTTTCCACTCCCACTCGCGTGTTTTTGTAAAATGATCGACAAACTCGTCACCAAAAAGTTGCTTAGCGTTTTTGGAATTTTTCATTTTTTGGGAAGCTTCCCACAGATTCGAAGGCAATATTCCCTTTTTGACTTCATAACCATTGGCCTTGGTCTCGGCAATATCCAGCTTCAATTTATTCTTGATTCCATAAAGTCCGCTTGCCAAGCAAGCCGCCATCGCCAAATACGGATTCACATCGGAACCTACAACGCGATGTTCGATCCGGGTCGATTTTTTACCGGATGCCAACACACGTAGCGAACACGTTCTGTTATCATGGCCCCAAGTCTGGTTTATCGGTGCCCAAGCCCCTACAACCAATCTTTTAAAGCTATTTACGGTCGGTGCGAACATCGGCAATATCTCGGGCAGACATTTCAATTGCCCGGCCAAAAAGTGCTTCATAGTGCCGCTCATACGGTCCTCGGACTTTTCATCATAAAAAAGGTTGTCCTTCTTTTTTGGATCCCAAAGACTTTGATGGATGTGTCCCCCACAACCCGGAAGCGCACTCGTCTGTTTTGCCATAAAACTAGCGATGATACCATGGCGATAGGCGATTTCCTTAACAGCCGTTTTAAAGAGAACGGCACGGTCAGCGGCTTCCAAAATATCGCTGTATTGAATGGCGGCTTCGGTAACCCCCGGCCCCGTTTCGGTATGCAGGCCCTCCAAGGGTACGTCAAAAGCTTCCAATAAACTGAAGAGGTCATTGAAATATTCGGAGTTCTCCGACATCCTCAAAATCGAGTAACCGAACATTCCGGGTGTCAAAGGTTGCGGGTCTTGATAGTTCTTTTCCTTTAGGGAATCGGAAGTCTCGCGGTAATTGAACCATTCGAATTCTTGTGAGAACATAGGGGCAAATCCCATTTCCTCAGCTTCGGCAATAACTTTTTTAAGTAAACTTCGCGGGCATACGGCCAAATCTTCGGCATTATCCTTTTCAAAATCCACCAGAAAAAAAGGAACGTCATCTTCCCATGGAACGGTTCGAAACGTATTTATATCGATTCGCGCCTCAAAATCATCATAGCCCGTGTGCCAACCCGTAACCTTTACATCGTTCGTATAGGAAACATCGCCCATGTCCCAACCAAAGACCACGGAGCAAAATCCGAATCCGTTTTCCAAAGCCGAGAGCAATTTGTCGCGATGCATGAACTTACCGCGCAACACGCCATCGATATCGACAATAGCGACCTTTACCTTGGAATGTTTGCTTTCCTTTACTTTTTTGATAATCTCGTTCTTATCCATACCGAAAGTTACTGCATTTTTTTATTTAGAAAGAGGAGGAAATACAAATAGGAAATCGCCACAATACCAAAGAATATGGCGGCCAACATCGGATTGTAATACGCCATCGCGATTAAGGCGATAGAAGCGATGATCAAAGCCGTCATCGGAAAAACAGGAAACATCGGCACTTTAAAAGGTCGCTCCATCGCAGGTTCTTTTTTTCGAAGGGCGAAGAAAGAAAACATCGAAACGATGTACAAGGCCAATGCCCCGAAACATGCAATGGTTATGATTTCTCCTGTCGCTCCTGTGAACAAGGCCACGATACCGATCAAGGTATTGAAGATCAATGCGTTCGTAGGTGTTCTAAACCTCGGCTGTACCTTACCCAAATAATTGGGGGCATAACCCCTTCGGCCGAACTCGAAAGTGGCCCGACCACCGGCAAGGATAATTCCATGAAAAGACGCGATTAAACCTAATAATCCGATACCGACCAACAGTTTATATAAAAAATGTCCGCTATCGACCACTTGCGATAGTGCCAACGGCAATGGCGAGTCGGAAGCCACATCACTGCCTTCGGGGTAAACCACTGCTTCCCAGCCTGCAACCCCTACAGCCGATGTAAACGTCAAAATACATAAAACGACCAAGGTCAAAATGGCCGATCCGAAACCGATCAAAATACTTCGTTGTGGATTAATGGCTTCCTCGGCCACATTTGCCACCCCTTCGATGGCCAAAAAGAACCAAATTGCAAAGGGAATCGCCGCGAATACCCCCTGAAAACCATTCGGTAAAGGGTTCATCTTTAAGTTGGCCAATTCAAATTCGGGCAAAGTCACCCCGGCAAAAATCAAGAGTTCGATAACCGCCAAAACGGTAACGACCAATTCAAAGGAGGCAGCCAGTTTGACCCCTAGAATGTTGATTACGGTAAAAATCAAATACGCACCGATGGCAAAAACCATTAGATCGATTGCCGGGTATACGAGATTCAAATACGCCCCGATTGCCGCCGCTATGGCCGGCGGGGCAAAAATGAATTCGATGTTCTGGGCGATTCCCGCGACAAAGCCCAAATGCTTGCCCAGCCCCCGATTGGCGTATTCAAAGGCACCTCCAGCTTTTGGAATGGCACAAGCCATCTCGGTATAGCTAAAGGTAAAAGTGACATACATGATAATGATAAAGACGGTCGCGATGGCCAGACCATAGGTACCACCTTCGGCCAAGCCCAGGTTCCATCCAAAATACATGCCCGAAATCACATAACCCACACCGAGGCCCCATAACATTAACGGACTCAGGGCTTTTTTTAATCCGATTTCGCTCATGGACTTTGGTTTTTGGTCGGTCGAGTTAATTTAGATGGGTTTCTTCTTTCAAAAATAGGGGAAATTAGTTTTGTAATTGTAGCGTCAAATGGGAATTTAGCCATATTTAAAGTTGTATTATAAGGTTTTATCCACTCACAGGCCGAATACATATAATTGCTTAGTTTTATTGTACCCGTAGAATATCTATTCCTATCCTTACTTTAGCCCTCGTTAAAAATAACCTATGATAAAATTCTTTAGGAAAATTCGTCAAAAACTACTTACCGAAAACAAGCTGGGTCAATATTTTGTATATGCCCTGGGAGAAATTGTTCTGGTCGTTATTGGAATCCTAATAGCACTTGCCATCAACAATAGCCAGCAGAATAAGACTTTGGAAAAAAAGGAGCAAATTTATTTAAAGGGATTAAAAAACGAATTTGAGATCAGCAAGCTAAAATTGGCCAAATTGATCGAGGTAAATAAACAAAACTACCTGGGGGCAAAACAAATATTGGAATACACGGCGAATCACGATCGATTACCAACCGAGGAACTATTTTCGAATTTGCTGTTCGAATCTTTCTCCTATGATATTGCGTTTAATCCCAACAACTCCCTTTTGACCGAAATGATAAACTCTGGAAGTCTAAAAGACCTTTCAAACACAGAATTAAGAATACAATTGACCAATTGGGTTTCTACATTGGACGACATCTCAAGACAGGAAGAAGACCTTGACAATCAAAGGGAAAAAGTTCTCGACATGTTCAGGAGCGACGAAAATAGCCTACGTACTGTCTTTGAGTACGCAAACCCGGACCGGCAAATCAGTTTTCCGAAAAGGGAAGATCCAATAAGCAATTTGAAGTTATTACGTTCAGTGGCGTTTGAAAATAACATATTCATGTTTTATCTAACAAGCTACTCCACCGAAACAGCGCATTACAATCCATTGATGGACAATTTAAATGCGATTTTGGAATTGATCGAAATGGAAATAAAAAAATAACCAAAGCGATTTCGATATAAATTGATCCTAAATGCTATCCCCGAAAACAAAAAGAAACATAGCCCGAATAATTCCCTTTGGCGTAATCTGGCTTCTTGTAGGTTGGTTCGTTTTATTTGTTCAAGAGGCCGCCATTGAAAACCAAAGCGTCATTACTTCTGGCGTAATCACGTTGACGACCGAGGTCTTTGTCTTCGCGAGTATCGCGGTATTTTTCGTCGGCCTATTGGTCGGTAGCATTGAAGTGCTTTGGTTGGAAAATCTTTTTGGCCAAAAGAGCCTTTCGAAAAAAATTCTTTATAAAACAGGTTTTTATACTGTTTTCATGTTTATAATAATCGGTATTACCTATCCGATAGCGGCAGGTCTTGAATTGAACGTATCCCCTTTCGACAAAAGTGTTTGGCAAAAGTTTTCCGATTATCTATTGACCCTCGATTTCCTTAGTACACTGGTGTCGATGTCCTTCAGCCTTTTTCTATGCTTTTTCTATGCAGGTATCAGCGATAATCTAGGGCACGGGGTAATGATGAATTTCTTTACCGGAAAATACCATAAGCCGACCGAAGAAGAACGGATATTCCTGTTTTGCGATATGAAACATTCCACCACTATTGCTGAGCGTTTGGGCCATGTCAAATATTTTGAATTGTTACGGAAGTACTATTCCGACTTCTCAGATTCCATAATTCGTCATTCAGGGGAAGTATATCAATATATCGGGGATGAAATTGTAATTTCTTGGAAATCTAAAGATGGAATCAAAAACAACAATTGTATCAACTGCTTTTTTGCTATGAAAAAAGACCTCAAAAAAAATGCAGATCGGTATCTATCGAATTTCGGTGTAGTACCGACCTTTAAAGCAGGACTGCATTTAGGCGAGGTAACGACGGGTGAAATAGGTGCGCTCAAAAAAGAAATTATTTTTACCGGGGATGTGTTGAACACCACCGCCCGTATTCAGGGACTCTGTAATCAACTTAATGCCGAAATATTGGTTTCGGAAGATTTGGTAAAAGTGCTATCACTTAATAATCGGTTCAACGTTGTACCATTGGGAACAACAGGATTGAAAGGGAAAGAACAAAAAATGGAGTTGTTCACCATCGAACGTACGCTTTTCAAAAATAGTCGAAGTAGAACGCGATAGCATTTCTCTATGCGAATCGTCCAAGGAACTTTCTATATAGAGATCAAAGACAAGTTCATTAAGGAGAATCTTTTGCGGAACAGCTCTATTTCAAAATCATTTTTATCGTAACCAAACATCGGGATCTAAATGGAACATCTTTTTCCAGCCCTGAACGGCCACCGTATCCTTTAGATGAAAATAGGGAAAAGGTGTCGTAATGGCATAATGTAAATGGGGCGATTTGCCTTTGGCATTGCCGGTATCGCCCACCGTGCCCAAAACAGAGCCTCTTTTTAAAGGTTTGAGAGGAAAGGTTTTAATTTCATCCAAATGGGCGTAATAATGGAATCGCCATTTGGGACCGAGTACCATTACGGACTTCCCACCCTTTCCACCTTCATGGGTATAAACGACGATACCATAGGTCGAAGCTATGACATCGGTACCCCGTTCCGCAAAAATATCGATGCCCTTATGGGTTATCGAGCTTCCCCATGGGTAGGCCCAAAACGAATCATCGGCCCAACTTTCGGTCGTGGCACCCTTTACCGGGATTACCATGTCTTGTGGCAGTAAAAATCCAATGGCAATGATTACGAAGGGAACCCAAAACCATTTGCGCATACGGCGATCTCGAATTATAAACGCGAAGACCGACAAAAGCGCAAACCAAAATCTATTGGTGGTGTTGGTAATCATAATTTGTTGATGGTTGTTCTTTGCCAGTTGTTCATTATTGGTTGATCGATAGTCCCAAACTGTCAACTGTCAACTAAAATTACAACATCCCTAAAAAATCATCTTCCGAAATAATGGGCACACCAAGGTTTTCCGCCTTTGTTTTTTTGCTCGGCCCCATGTTGTCGCCCGCGACCACATACGAAGTTTTTGATGAGATCGATGAAGAAACCTTGCCCCCATTGTCCTCGATCAATTTTTTCAATTCGTTGCGCCCTATTTTTTCAAAAACTCCCGAAACCACAAAGGATTTGCCTTTCAACGTGTCAGTCTGGTTCTGCAACTGTGCTTCTGAAAGCGACAATTGCAGTCCGTATGATTTTAATCTGTTCACGATTTCTATATTTTCGGGGTTACCAAAAAACGCGACCACGCTTTGTGCAATGCGTTCCCCGATTTCATCGACGGCGACCAAGTCTAGCATATTGGCTACCATGAGAGCGTCGATGTTCTTGTAGGCCTTGGCCAACTTTTTTGCTACTGTTTCACCGACATACCGTATGCCCAGGGCGAACAATACCCGTTCAAAGGGAATGTTCTTCGAAGACTCGACTCCCGCTACTAGGTTTTCCGCCGATTTTTCCGCCATACGCTCCAAAGGCATGATCTGCTCTTTGGTCAAAGTGTATAGGTCAGCATAATTCTTTATCAAGCCTTCCTTAAAGAGCAATTCGACGGTTTCGCTTCCCAGGCCTTCGATATCCATCGCCTTTCTGGAAATAAAATGTTGTATGCGCCCGGTAATCTGTGGTGGACAGCCCGTGTCGTTCGGACAAAAATGTTGTGCCTCGCCCTCCTGACGAATCAATTCCGTGCCACATTCCGGACAGTTCGAAATATAAATAGTAGGAATGGAATCGGTGCTACGCTTTGTAAAATCGACTCCGATTATTTTAGGAATGATTTCGCCCCCTTTTTCCACAAAAACGGTATCGCCCTCACGGATGTCCAACTTGGCAATCTGGTCGGCATTGTGCAATGAGGCCCTTTTGACCGTGGTACCTGCCAACAACACGGGCCGTAAATTGGCGACCGGCGTGATGGCTCCTGTTCGCCCCACTTGATATGTAATTTCGTTTAAAACCGTGGAAACCTGTTCGGCCTTGAACTTATAGGCCAACGCCCATCTCGGGGCTTTTGCCGTATAACCCAGTTCCTCTTGCTGTTGCAGGCTATTCACTTTGACCACCACACCATCGGTTTCATAGGGGAGTTCGTGGCGTTGCGTGTCCCATTGTTCTACAAAGGCCAAAACCTCATCGGTAGTCTTGCACAATCTGGCGACCGAGGGAACCTTAAAACCCCACTCACGGGCCTTTTCGAGCATTTGCCACTGCGATTCGATGCCCGTATTACGACCTACAATGCCATAGAGCAGGCAATCCAACGGACGTTGCGCGACGAGGGCACTGTCCTGTAATTTTAAACTTCCCGATGCGGTATTACGCGGATTCATATAGGGTTCTTCCCCGTTCTCGATACGCTCTTGGTTCATTTTTGCAAACCCTTCGAAAGGTAACACAATCTCTCCACGGATATCGAATTTAGCAGGATAGTCGCCTTTCAATTGCAAGGGAACCGAACGGATCGTCTTTATATTGGTGGTCACGTCGTCACCCTGAAAACCGTCTCCCCGAGTTACCGCACGTACAAGTTTTCCGTCTTCATAGGTCAGGCTGATACTTGCCCCGTCATACTTCAACTCGCAGGTAAATTCGACTTCAACGTCTCCCAGAATCCGTTGTACGCGTTTTTCCCAATCTTCGAGATCTTCCTTCGAATAGGAGTTGTCCAACGAATGCATGCGATGCTCGTGAACAACGGTTTCGAAATTTTTGGTCACTGCGCCCCCGACCCGTAAGGTCGGGGAGGAAGCATCATAAAACTCGGGGTGCTTTTCTTCCAAGGCCTGAAGTTCCTTTAATTTCATATCGAATTCATAATCCGATATCGTGGGATTGTCAAGCACATAATAATTATAATTGTGTTCCCGTAGTGCTGTGCGAAGGGATGCTATTTGTTGTTTTGCCTCCATGTATGTCATTCCCGCTAAGGCGGAAATCCGTTTAAAAGTTAGTTGTTTTAATGTCTTTACTCAATCGAAACATCCCCCTTACCCCCTTCAAAGGGGGAATATTTGCTTCAGACCTGCTCTTTTCTAATCCATTTGGGTAAGGGAAGCGGTTCGTAATCTTCCATTTTTTGCAATAATCCCTCAACATCCTCATCGACCAAGATCATATCGTAATTTTCCTTCTTCAAAAAACCTTGGGCAACCATTTTTTGCAACATTTTTAATAGGTCATCGTAGAAACCGTTTGTGTTCAAAATACCGATCGGTTTTTGATGTAGCCCGAGCTGTGCCCAGGTAATCATTTCAAAAAATTCTTCCAACGTACCGTAACCGCCGGGCAGCGTGATTATACCATCTGACAATTCATGCATCTTTAGCTTTCGTTCGTGCATATTCTTGGTGATAATCAATTCGGTGAGTCCGTCATGATAGACTTCGCGCAACATTAAAAAATCGGGGATGACCCCGATTACTTTGCCTCCCGCATCGAGAACGGTCTGGGCAACCTTGCCCATAACCCCGATCTTGGCCGCCCCATAGACCAGAACAATATTTCTTTCGGCAAGTACCTTGCCCAAGTCGGACGCCCCTTGTAGAATGGCAGGGTCGTTGCCTTCGCTACTGCCGCAAAATACTACGATGTTAGATAACTTTTTCATGTTTGTCATTCATGTTAGAAGAGAACCCTGCACTCTTCTTAACCCTCGTTCAAGGGGGGGGAATACTCCCTCTCAACATTCTATAATTTCCAAAAAGGTCTTTTCGCAGTTCAATATCCTGAAAATTTTTTGCTTCTAAAAGCGCTCGCGATTCTTCTGCCAAATATTGATTGATTTCTAAATATAGTCTTCCATTTTCGGACAGGTTCGCAATGGCAAATTCGGCAATTTCTTTATAAAACCGCAACGGATCTTCATCGGAAACGAACAGTGCAAGTTCAGGCTCATGACCCAATACGTTTTGTAACATTTCTTTTTTCTCCAACTCTCTGACATAAGGAGGGTTAGACACGATAATGTCAAGTTCAAGACCTAGTTCAAAATTGAAGTTCAAAATATCCGCTTTGATAAATTCGATTTCAATCTCGTTGCCTTCCGCATTCTTTTTTGCAAGCTCCAAGGCCTTTTCCGAGACATCCAAGGCTAGAACTTTTGCTCCAGGAAGGTTTTTTGCCAGGGCAATGGCAATACATCCGCTACCTGTTCCGATGTCTAAAATTCTTAGGTCTCGGCTGCGCTCGACCTGACAGTCCTCAATAATCCATCTTAAAAGGTCTTCGGTTTCGGGCCTAGGGATGAGTACGTTTTCATCTACCTGCAATTCCAAATCCATAAAGGTGGTTTTCCCGATTATATATTGGACCGGGCGATGTAATTTTAATTGGGCAAGTGCTTCGAACAACGGTTGTTCCTCTTCTTTCGAAATAATCAGGTCAGGGCGCAACGCCAAAACAAAACGCTCCAACTTCAGGTAATGCTCGATCAAGAGATAGAAAAAACTATCGACTTCCCCTTGCGGGTAAATCGTATCCAATTCGCGATGGAAAATGTTTTTTATCTCCCTTAACAGCATCTTTGGGTATTATAATATCGTGCGGTTTAAAGTCCTATTTTTGCGAGGTGAATATACATACAAAATATATGCGGCGTTGCATTCAATTGGGCAAAAACGGTATCGGTACGACTTGGCCGAACCCAACGGTCGGCGCCGTAATCGTTCATAACGAGCGTATTATCGGTGAGGGCTTTACCAGTGCCTATGGCGGGCTGCATGCCGAGGTCAATGCCATTAATTCCGTATCGGATAAGTCATTACTTTCGGAAGCGACCTTGTATGTAAGTTTGGAACCTTGCTCCCATTTTGGGAAGACGCCGCCCTGTGCCGATTTGATCATCGAACACCATATTCCCAGAGTGGTTATCGGGATCAAGGACCCGCACGAAAAAGTGGCCGGTAAAGGCATTCAAAGATTGAAGGATGCCGGTTGTGAGGTGCAGGTCGGGGTTTTGGTGGATGAATGCCGCAAGCACCACGAACGGTTCTTGACTTTTCACGAAAAGAAGCGACCCTTCATTATTTTGAAATGGGCCGAATCTTCCGATGGATTTATCGCCCCCGATAAAAGTTTGAGGGAAGATAATCCCGAACCCTATTGGATAACTAACTCGAAATCAAGGCACTTGGTGCATAAATGGCGAAGCGAAGAGCAGGCCATTTTGGTGGGAACGAATACCGTCATAGAAGACAATCCGAAGTTAAATGTTCGCGACTGGGAAGGGAAATCACCAATACGTGTCGTTCTTGACAAGGAAGCAAAAATACCGAAGGAAGCCCATATACTTGATGGAAGTATCCCCACATTGGTATTGACCGCCAAAAAAGATATGGGGAATTCACAAAACATCGAGCATCTCGAAATCGATTTTGAGAAAGATATTGTGCCCCAAATCAATGAGGTGCTTTTCAAAAAAAACATTATCAGCCTGATTGTTGAAGGGGGCGCAAAAACACTGCAAGCTTTCATCGATGCAAACATTTGGGACGAAGCCCATATTTTTAGGGGTACAACAAACTTTAAAAAAGGACTGAAAGCACCGAATTTTTCCGGAAGACTTGTTTACGAACAAAAAATATTGAACGACACCCTAACCATCTACCGAAATGATCAATAACATCATCTTTGACTTTGGCGACATTTTTATCAATCTTGACAAGCAGATTATTTTCCGTGAAGCTGAAAAGTTCGGGGGCACGTTGTACTTGACCACTGAAATACAGAAAATCCTTGATGATTTTGAGGTCGGGGCAATTTCGCCCGATGCATTTATTTCGGCAATTCAGGTGGTCTATCCCAAAGCATCGCCGCAGGAAATCGAAAATATATGGAACGGTATGTTATTGGATTTCCCCGATTATCGAATGAATTTCATTACCGACCTTGCCGAAGAGAACAGATACCGGTTGTTCCTGCTCAGCAATACGAATGCGCTACACATTCCGTATTTGGCAAAAAAATGGGGGTCCGAGAGATTCGACCGCTTCAAGAACTGCTTTGAAAAGTTCTATTTATCGCAAGAAATCGGTCTACGAAAACCCAATGCTGACATCTTTGAATTCGTGCTTAATGAAAACGGATTGAAGGCCGAAGAAACTTTTTTCATCGATGACACTAAAGAAAATACCGATGCCGCCGAAAAGCTGGGAATCCATTGTTGGAACTTACAAGTAGGCCAAGAAGACATTATCGACCTAAAATCAAGATTGCTATATGTTTGATCTCGGTCTGAGCATACTCTGCTCCAGTTTGATCTTTGTCATTTTCAAACTTTTTTCGGTCTATAAAGTAGAAACGCTTTATGCGATTATAACGAATTACGTAGTAGCTTCTTGTTGTGGCTTTCTCTTTTATCAGGGCAATATTCCGGTTTCTGAAATTCCGGGGAAAAATTGGTTCTGGGGCACCTTTGCCCTGGGTGTTTTGTTCATCACCGTTTTTAACCTGATGGCTGCTACCTCGCAAAAGTTGGGCGTATCCGTTGCATCGGTGGCAACGAAGATGTCATTGGTCATTCCGGTCATTTTTGGTGTCGCGGTATATCACGAACAGTTGGGGATCCTAAAAATATTGGGCATCGCCTTGGCATTGGTCGCGGTCTATTTTGCTTCTTACAAGGGGAAATCCGTCAATGTTCGAAAATCATCCTTGCTATTGCCATTGCTCGTTTTTTTGGGATCGGGCATAATCGATACAGCGATCAAGTATATGCAGGAAATCCATATCAAAGAAGCCGAATTTCCCTTATTCTCGGCGACAGTTTTCGGGGCCGCTGCAATCACAGGATTGTTTTTCATCCTTATAAAATCCTTTAGAAAACCCTTGAAACTCAATTTCCGGAATATTTTGGGGGGAATTGCGTTGGGCGTGCCCAATTATTTCTCCGTTTTTTTCTTGATGCGCGCCTTGCAGAATGGTACGTTGAACAGTGCTTCGATCTTCACCGTAAACAATGTCGCTATTGTGATGTTCTCTACCTTATTGGGAATCTTGCTGTTCAAGGAAAAAGTAAGTTTGAAAAACTGGGGCGGCATTGCCTTGGCCGTTACAAGCATTTTACTGGTAGCATTGACTTGAATGGCAGAAACACCGGATACATATAAAACCCTTCTAAAACCTTCCCTGGAAATTCTCTTCAAGGAAAAGAAAAGCAAGTTCTATGGCTACGCCTTTCCAGTACTGTCGGAAGATGAAGTAAAACCCATTTTGGAAGCGTTAAAAAAGAAACACCATACGGCCAATCACGTTTGCTATGCCTGGCAGATCGGTGTTGGGGAAATTCGCTATCGCGCCAATGACGATGGCGAACCGAACAATTCGGCCGGAATGCCGATCTACGGCCAGATCCAGTCTTTCGAGGTAACGAACGTTCTTGTAGCCGTGGCCCGAATATTCGGCGGCACCAAATTGGGTGTCGGCGGATTGATCAGTGCATATCGCGAAGCGGCGAAAATGGCATTGGAAGCTTCAAAAATCGTTAAAAGAACCCTGCGTTTGCAGTATAGGCTCGATTTCGAATATGCCGAAATGAATGCGGTAATGGCCACTATAAAGAGGTTGCGGCTTGAAATATCATCACAGGAAATGGGAGTCGATTGCAGCATTGTCCTCTCGGTCGATACAAAGAACGAATCTAAAATGCTGGATTCATTTTCACCCTTACACAAAGTGAAGATCACCAAACTAAACTAGGCTTCGAGCTTTTCAAGAATATAGTCGGGACATCGAACAGGTTTGTTTTTTTTCATATCGATAAAGGCCAAAACAGTATTTGCTTCAGCAAGAATTTCATTCGATTCGTTATAGATTATGTAGTCAAACTCGATTTTTACAAGCGGCTTTTTTTTCAGGTGCGTCTCGACGGTTATCAGGTCATCGTAGGTGGCCGATTTTTTATAATTTAGGCTTAGTGAAACCACTGGGAGCATAATGCCGTTTTCTTCCATTTTTTTATAGGAAATTCCAAGGCGCCTCAACCACTCTATTCTTCCCATCTCCAAGTATTGCGCATAGTTTCCGTGATATACGACGCCCATTTGATCCGTTTCGGCGTAACGGACCCGAAAAGATATTCTGTTAAAATCCATGAAGTTTCAGGTAAAAACGATATATTTAAAAGATTTCGATTTGAAGTGGTGGAACATGCAAAAAAAAAAGAGCAAATTCAATAGTATTTGATTTTTTTTTTAGCTTTTTTGTTCACATATTTGCTCAACCAAGAAATGAGGGAAGCTCCGGCCCGATTTCGCCCAACTGACAAAACCACTAACCAACAAAATAAGAGACTATTTTAAATGAGTGTGACTGCTAATTCCGTATGGAGCAATTGTTTGGCTTTTATCCAAGATAACATCCAACCGCAGGCATTCAAAACGTGGTTCGAGCCTATTAAGCCCGTCAAACTTGCGGACAATGCCTTGAGCATTCAGGTACCTAGCAAATTTTTCTACGAGTGGCTCGAAGAGCACTACGTTAAAATCCTTAAGGTGGCACTTACCCGCGAGTTAGGTGAATCGGCCAAACTGGTATATGTCATCAGAATGGAGAACACCTATGGCAATCGTGAACCTTTCACTGAAAAAATACCCAGCTCGAACAGAAGTGGTGTAGCTCCCCAAGAGATGGACGTGCCTATAAAATCGAAGAACCCTGAGCTTCGCAATCCATTTGTGATTCCAGGTATTCGAAATATCAAGATCGAATCGCAATTAAACCCCAGTTACAATTTCGATAACTTTTTAGAAGGAGATTCGAATCGTTTGGCCCGATCCGCAGGTATGGCAGTAGCCAACAAACCTGGTGGCACTTCCTTCAATCCGCTTTTGGTCTTTGGCGGCGTCGGGCTCGGTAAGACCCATTTGGCCCATGCTATTGGGGTCGAGATAAAGGATAAGTACCCTGAACGTACCGTGTTGTACATTTCGGCCGAAAAATTCACGCAACAATATATTGAATCCGTAAAAAAGAATACCCGAAACGATTTCATTCATTTTTATCAGTTGATCGATGTTCTAATCATTGATGATGTACAGTTTTTATCTGGCAAATCGGGTACCCAAGATGTTTTCTTCCACATATTCAACCATTTGCACCAAAACGGTAAGCAGGTCGTGTTGACATCGGACAAAGCACCCGTCGATATGCAAGATATCGAACAAAGGTTGTTATCCCGTTTTAAATGGGGTCTCTCGGCAGAATTGCAGAACCCTGATTATGAAACGCGCATTTCTATCCTGAAAAACAAATTGTACCGAGACGGTGTCGAAATGCCGAATGAAATCGTCGAATATGTGGCCAAGCATATAAAAACTAATATTCGCGAGTTGGAAGGAGCGATCATCTCGCTCATCGCCCAATCTTCTTTCAATAAAAAAGAGGTCACGTTGGAACTCGCACAGCATGTCGTTGAAAAGTTCGTCAAGAATACCAAACGCGAGGTTTCCATAGACTATATTCAAAAAGTGGTCTCCGACTATTTCGAGATGGATGTAGCCACCCTGCAATCAAAAACACGCAAGAGACATATTGTTCAGGCCCGTCAATTGGCGATGTTCTTTGCCAAAAAGTTTACAAAGGCTTCCTTGGCAAGCATCGGTTCCCAAATCGGAAAAAGAGATCATGCCACAGTACTCCATGCGTGTAAAACGGTCGACAATCTTGCTGAAACCGACAAACAATTTCGTAAGTATATCGACGACCTGACCAAAAAATTCTCTTAAATTCAAATGCCGGTTAAAATCTTGATGGTATGCCTTGGAAATATTTGCAGGTCGCCATTGGCAGAAGGCATTTTGCAAAGTAAGGTCGATCCGAAAAAAGTAATCGTCGATTCGGCGGGTACGGGCGGTTGGCACATAGGCAATCGGCCCGATGAACGAAGTATTGACGTTGGCCTTAAACACGGAATCGATATCCGACATCAACGATGCAGACAATTCACAACTGTTGATTTCGATAGGTTCGATTTTATTTATACCATGGATAAGAGCAATTATTCCCGTGTACTGACCTTGGCCGATACCGAGGAAAAAGAAAAGAAAGTAAAGCTTATTCTCGATGAAATTGCAATCGATGTGAACGAGGTTCCCGATCCATATTACGGTGGCGAAAATGGTTTCGAAGAGGTCTACCAAATGTTGGACCTGGCATGCGAGGCGATCGCCGAAGACCTGAAAACCAAAAACCAAGCGTGACAATGGACAAGAAAACGGAAGCTCACGGAAAGCTATACCTCATCCCCACGACATTGGGGGAAAATGAGCCGCTTGAAGTACTGCCTATCTCCATTAAGCGGGTCATCGAAAGTACCGATCATTATATTGTCGAAAACGAAAAAACCGCACGAAGGTTTATCAAGAAAATAAGTCCGAGAAAATCACAGCCCGCACTTTTTATAGAGGTCTTGAACAAGTATACCGAGCCGGAAAGTCTTCCTACTTTTTTAGAACCCTGCGCCCAAGGTCATAACATAGGAATCTTATCGGAAGCCGGCTGTCCCGGAATTGCCGACCCAGGAGGGGAAGTTGTGAAATTGGCCCACTATAATGGCATTCAGGTTATACCACTGGTCGGACCTTCATCAATTTTTCTAGCTTTGATGGCGAGTGGTCTCAACGGTCAGAGCTTTACCTTCAACGGCTATCTTCCTATAGACAGTAATGAGCGCAAAAAGGCAATAAAACTAATGGAGAAGGTATCGAAAAACGAACATCGGACCCAGTTGTTCATGGAAACTCCCTACAGAAACGACAAGTTATTGGTAGAATTGCTCAAGACCTTAATGCCCGATACCCTATTATGTATAGCAGCCGATATTACTCTTGCCTCCGAGTATATAAAAACTATGGCCGTTTCAGAGTGGAAAAAAAATGTTCCAGATCTACACAAAAGGCCAACGATTTTTTTATTACAAGGGTAAAAAATAAACCCTGACGGGTACGTACGGTCAGGGCTTATCCATTTTCATATATACATAGTATTGTCAAACCTTGGGGTTGCGCTTCGGCGGAACATGCGATATATCATAGCCGGAAAACTTCTTGAGGTATTTGGCTATCGTGCTGCCATACTCGTCCATTACGTCAATCTGTCCGTAAGATCTCAGGTACTTTTTGACGTTACCCGCACCTGCCAAGTGTGCCGCAGCCAACATTCCCGATTCGGTAATCTCGACGCCCCGAATATGCTTGCCCACGAAGCGATCGATATCCCTTCGTAAAATCCATTTGTTACGGGCAATATTCGTGTGGAATACTTTTTCCTGTAATTCAGGATTGTTCAAGAAATGGGTCGAATTATAGACCCCCATTAGTTGAAGGGTGCCGATTCCGAATTGATATTTCCCCAAATACCCTAAAGTATTGACGGAAAAATAATCACCCTGTGACTCTTTAAAAGCCAAGGCTTCCTTAAAACCGATATACGAACTTCCCAAAAAGGGAGGTGCGATCATCGTCGTAGCAACATAAGTCTTGTTTTTGGGGTGCAAGACTTCAGTAGGTTCAGTTACCTTAAGGTTCTCGGGTACTTTGACTTTCGTTTCGTACCTAAAACTCATTAAGATAAGGAGCATGATAAGAGAACTGAAAAAAATGATACATCTTCTCATATCTCTGTTTTTATTAAGACTTAGGGTCAAAAAAGACCTGCTTAAATTTTCACTCAACAAAGATACGTTCGATTCAAGCCTTCGGATTTGATCGTTTTGTTAAAAAAACCAAATATTAGTTAACAAGTCTTAAAATCGGGATAAGCGGCCTATCTATTTATATTTTGGGAATTTATCCATCGGACATATTGCACTTTATTGCGGTTGTGCTGCTCCAAGGACTTGGCAAATTTGTGGTAGCCAAAGTTCTCGACATTGGCGACCATATAGTAGTATTCATGTTTTTCGGGTTTGAGCACCGCGTCTATAGCCGATATATCGGGCATCATAACGGGGCCTGGAGGAAGGCCCGCATATTTATAGGTGTTATAAGGCGAATCCAGTTCAAGATCTTTATACAGTACTCTTTTGAAAATTGTGTCAAAATTGCCCGTATGCTTCTTCAAAGCGTATATGACAGTCGGGTCGGCCTGCAAAAGCATTCCGCTTTTCAATCTATTGAGGTAAAGGCCTGCGACGCGAGGCCGTTCCTCCACTTTGGCCGTTTCTTTATGAACGATCGATGCCAGCGTAGTTACTTCTTGAGGCAAAAGACCAACCTCTTTGGCGTTTTTGAGACGATCTTCGTTCCAAAAACGTTTATATTCCTTCAACATCCGGTCCCTGAATTGTTCTGCAGAAGTATTCCAAAAAAATTCGTAGCTATTGGGTAGGTACATTCCCAATTTATTGGCATCGTTAAATCCATTGGATTCTGCAAACACCTTATCCTCAAAGGCGGTCAATAGACTTATACTATCCGCCTCGATTTGACCTGCGACACGACCGGCAAGGTCGGCAAGGGTTTCCTGATTGTTGAAAGCTACTTTTACCGGGATATTGTTCGAACGGAGCGTATTGATCATATCATTGTTGCTCATTCCCTTTTTGATGGCATACTTTCCTCCTTTAATATTTGTGGAATATCCTTTTTTTTCGGCCACCTGCTCAAAGGAAGCAATATTATGTACCAACGGTTCAAGTGATTTTTTTACCTCATCGAAACTTGCGTTCGACGGTACATATATAAATGCCTCTTCATTATTGAATTTCGTATTCGGCGAAAATATAGCATCGTATATCGTGTAGGCAAAATACCCGCCAACAACGACCCCTAACAACACGATTATCAACAGTATTTTCTTGATATACATTACGTATGTATTTTTTGAAACAATATTTCGTTTTTATAACCCTTGTCGCTAAAAATCCAATCTTTTTTAACACCGACCTTTCGAAAGCCCAACTTTTTGAACAAACGGATACTTGCCTCATTGTCTTCGATGACATTGGCGAACAGCTGTCTTAAACCTAACGTTGAAAAAGCATATTCTATTACTATACCAATGGCCTGGGCCCCTACTCCTTTATTACGTTCTTTTTCATCGAGCACGACAATACCCAATCCGGCCCGATGATTCTTGGGGTCGAAATCAAAAAGATCGATAAGACCAATTGCCTTATTCTGTTTGTTGCAGATACAAAGCCTTAATTGTTTTACATCATAAATATCACGGTGGGCATTCTCAAGGTACAACTTAAGAACCTGTTTGGAATAGGGTGTTACGGTATTGCTTATTTCCCAAATATCGGTATTGTTCTCCAACTGATACAAAAACTCTAGATCTTCGGGTTCCAATGCCCTCAAATAAATCGTATCGCCCGTTAACTTCAACATTCGATCTCTCCTTTAAAAACCTGTTCGGCCGGCCCTATCAAATTAATGTTTCGATAGGTCGGGCCATCTATTTCAAAGGTTACCTTCAGTTCTCCGCCAAGGGTGTTGACCCGTATCGAGTTCGTTGTCGTCTTTTTTGCCTGGTGCATTGCCAGGGCTACAGCGGTCACTCCGGTACCACAGGACAAGGTTTCATCTTCAACCCCCCGCTCATAGGTTCTTATGGAGAAGGCGCCATCATTTTCTTGGCTGACAAAATTTATATTGCTTCCCTTTTCACCATAAAGCCCATAACGTAGTTTCTTTCCTTCTTCGAACACTTTCAATCCTTCCAAGCTTTCAACCATTTGCACATGATGTGGTGAGCCAGTGTCCAAGAAATAGTAATTGGGCTTCGTCTTGATTTCTTCGACATCCTGCATTTGAAGACTAACGGTAGTATCACCAATAATGGCTTGGTGTAGCCCGTCTACGGCGTTGAAAGTAGTTTGGGTGTCGATAATCCCTAAATACTTCGCAAAGGCCACCGCGCATCTTCCCCCATTGCCACATAAGGTTCCTTCCTTTCCATCTGCATTGAAATAAACCATTTTAAAGTCTGACATTTCGTCATTTTGCAACAGAATAAGTCCGTCGGCGCCGATGCCAAATTTTCTGTCGCACAAAAAAGAAACCAAATTGGTATTATTTTTGGGAAAAAGACAAGAACGGTCATCGATCATTATAAAGTCGTTCCCGGTACCTTGATATTTATAAAAAGAGAGTTTCATTTTCAAAAATCGAACCACAAAGATAGGACTTTATTTAAGGATTTTTTAGCAGTTAAAAAGTCGTTAAACTAAAATTCCGGAGGCGCTAAAACTGTTAATTTTACATAGTGAAAATTCAAAAACAAAACACATATAAATTATGAGAAAGATAGGAAGTTCACTACTGATCGCCATACTTGCGGGAGCGATAACCCTTGGGGCTTATAAACTTTTCTTTGAAAACACCAATTATGCCATTGTCTCCGACAATAGCGGTGCATCGACCTTTACAACAAGTATGACACCCACCTCGGCAAAAGGCGCGGGTATCAATGAGGTCGACTTCACTGCTGCAGCCGAAAATACCGTGAACGCGGTAGTTCACGTTAAGAACGTTACGGTAAGCAGAGGATCCAGTAGTCCTTTTGAGTTCTTTTTTGGATCTGGTCAAACTGCCCGACCCCAAGTAGGAACCGGTTCTGGAGTGATCATTACTTCCGATGGCTATATCGTTACCAATAATCACGTGGTGGCAAATGCCGATCAATTGCAAGTTACCTTGAACAACAATAAAACCTATGAGGCCGAATTTATAGGGGCCGACCCAAATTCCGATATTGCCTTATTGAAGATCGATGCTGAAGACAGGCTTCCTTATTTGGCGTTTGGGGATTCCGACAATACAAAGATTGGAGAATGGGTGTTGGCCGTAGGAAACCCCTTTAATCTTACTTCGACCGTTACAGCGGGTATCGTCAGTGCCAAGGCCAGGAATCTTGACCCAAGAAGAAACCAGTCTTTTATACAAACGGATGCGGCAGTCAACCCCGGAAATAGTGGTGGTGCTCTGGTCAATACCAATGGGGATTTGGTAGGGATCAATACCGCGATTACCTCTCAGACCGGTTCTTACGTAGGGTACTCGTTCGCGGTACCAAGCAATATTGCAAAAAAGGTCGTCGATGATATAATGGAATATGGTAATGTACAAAAAGGCATGTTGGGGATTCGACCGGCACTTCTGAACACTAGGGATGCCATTGAAAGGGGAATCAACGAAATCGAAGGCGTCTATATCGATTGGATAGAAGAGGAATCGGGGGCATATGATGCTGGAGTGGAAGTCGGGGATATCATCAAAAAAGTGGATCACATTCAAGTCCGAAAATTTCCGGATCTTACCGGATACCTCGCTACCAAAAGACCGGGAGATCAAGTAGAAGTTACCCTCGACCGTGATGGTGAAAGTCTGGTACTTCCCGTAACTTTAAAGGAACGTCAGAGCCTGACCTTACCCGACCCATTCGGCGTCGAGGTAAAAAATCTGACCAAAAAAGACCAGCAAAAATTCAAGACCAAAAAAGGCGTAAAAATCGTTGGCGTTCCAGAAACTTATCGCAATCATGACCTAGCGGGAAAAGTAATACTTTCCGTTGACGGTACTGAAATTGTCAATATACAGGATGCCAGAGATGCGTTCGGCGCCATATCACGATACGGTAAAACCGTTATAACCATGGTCAATGATAAAGGTGAGCGTGAAAGGCTTATCTTTCAATAAAATTAACACTGTCAGACATAAAAGCCCCGAAGATTTTCGGGGCTTTTATGTTGAAAATAATTGCACGAAAACGTTTGAAATATATACTTTTGTAGCATCAAAAAGCTCATATCGTAACTTAAATGGCAACAACTAAATCCTACGAAAAAGAACTTGCTTTTCAAGCGGATAGAAGAAAGGCGACGACCGAATTCATAAAGATTATAAGTGATCTTTGGTATGATAAATCGATAGAAGTAGTGCTATTCAAGAACCAGGTGATCGATAAAAATGTCAGTGATATCATCAACCTGCACGAATATGCCGGTGAGTTTGTTCAAAAACCTATTTCCATCTTCGATTCGGTGGAATTGCTTAGGGCAATCAGTGATATAAAATTGCCTCCCTCCAAGCTTGACATTGGCAAATTGACCTACGAATACCATTCAGACGACAATAATTTTAACGATGTCAAAGCCTTCGTCATAAATAAACTCCAAGGGGCCAACGAGGCACAAGAAATAAAACCGAAAGATGTGGTTTTATACGGCTTCGGGCGAATTGGCAGGCTCTTGGCACGTGAACTTATGGCCAAGACCGGAAAGGGTAATCAATTGAGACTTAGGGCAATAGTCACCCGAGGGGCCAAAGATGCCGAAATATTGGAAAAACGTGCGAATCTTTTGCGTATTGACTCTGTCCATGGACAGTTTATGGGCACGGTCGATACCGATTTGAAAAAGAACGCATTGCTCATAAATGGTACGACCGTTCATATTATCAATGCCGATAGGCCCGAGGAAATCGATTATACAAAATACGGAATATCGGATGCATTGATAATCGATAACACGGGTGCTTTTAGAACCAAGGAACAACTTAGTCGTCACTTAAAGGCCAAAGGTGCCGGTCAAGTACTGCTTACCGCTCCTGGAAAAGAGGTTCCTAACATTGTCCATGGTGTAAATCACATGGAGTATGACCCTGACTATACCAAGATATTTTCGGCGGCCTCATGCACGACCAATGCGATTACACCTATCTTAAAAGTCGTGGAAGATTCGCTTGGCATAAAGAAGGGACACATCGAGACCATTCACGCCTATACCAATGACCAGAATTTGGTCGATAATATGCACGGAAAATACCGCCGGGGCCGTGCAGCGGCACTCAATATGGTCATCACCGAAACCGGGGCCGGTGAAGCGGTAAGTAAGGCATTACCATCCTTAAAAGGTAAGCTCACATCAAATGCCATAAGGGTTCCTGTGCCAAATGGGTCATTGGCCATTTTGAATCTTGAGATCAAAAACAAGACTTCTTTGGAAGGCGTGAACACCATGCTGAAAAAATACGCTCTTGAGGGCGATTTGGTCGAACAGATCAAATACTCGCTGAGCAAAGAAATGGTATCATCGGATATCGTAGGCACCTCCGCTCCTTCCATATATGATAGCAAGGCGACCATTGTTTCAAGCAATGGCAAAAATCTTATCCTATATATCTGGTACGATAATGAATATGGATATTCGCACCAAGTGATACGATTGGCAAAATATATTGCCAAAGTCAGAAGATTTACGTACTACTAAACTTTGATTGACATCAAGGAGTTAATTCGAATTGTTTTTTGCTCAAAAGCCCCCTATTTATCGATTTTTTTTCTTAATTGATAATATTGGATTACTTTAGTTCTCTCTAAATCATTTTTTAACGATAAGACTTACATAGATGAAAATTTTAAGAATACTATGCATAGCATTATCCCTATTGGCTTGTAACCTACAATTTGCACAGGAAGAAGATACTCAGGAAGCTTTGTCGCTCGATGGTGGAACCATAGATAGTCAATTTGAATATATTTATAAGAAATCGGGAAACTACAGGGCCGAAGGGAAAAGATATGAGGTCGTCAGAACAATTTCATTGGATAAATTAAAATCCAATGTAATCGACACCCTGAACGTGTTCAATAAAAAAATAGATGAATTAAACGCGACGATTGCCGGTCATGAGACGACCATCACCGGCCTGAATAAAAAATTGGCGGAGACCACCAATAATCTTACTTCGGTTACCGAGGAAAAAGATAGCATGTCGTTTCTAGGTATGCTGGTGTCAAAGATTACCTACAATACCATCTTATGGTCCATCATAGCAGGGCTTCTGGCCCTTACCTTGTTCTTCATGTTCAAGTTCAGGCGAAGCAATGTATTGACCCAAGAGGCAAAATCGAATCTCGCCGAACTTGAGACGGAATATGAGGATCATAGACGTAGGGCGCTGGAGAGGGAGCAAAAAATCAGTCGGCAGCTTCAAGATGAGATAAACAAGTACAAAAAGGCAAAATAAAAAAAGCTCCTACAGGAGCTTTTTTTATTTTTTGATATGACTACGATAATCCAGGCTAGAGCCGATAATCTAGATGACCTCGTTCCCTTGTTTGATGGGTATCGAATTTTTTACAAACAAAAATCCGATGTTCCATTGGCAAGGAAATTCTTGCTCGAACGTATGCAAAAAAACGAATCCTGTATTTTTTTGGCATATTTCAATAACCGTCCTGCCGGCTTCACGCAGCTTTATACCACATTTTCATCGGTCACATTACAGCATGTCTATATTTTGAACGACTTATATGTGGATGTAGATTATCGGAAAAAGGGAATTGGAGAGGCACTTCTCGAAAGGGCAAAAGAATTTTGCCAAACAAAAGGTTATAAGGGTCTGGCACTTGAAACCGCAATCGATAATCCTGCCCAACGTCTTTACGAACGTTTGGGATGGAAAAAGGATACCCATTGTTTTCACTACTTTTGGACTTCCGAACCATCAAGTTAGATACCTACAATGCGAATCGATATCATTACCGTATTACCGGAACTTTTAAAAAGTCCGTTTGAGGCTTCCATATTGAAAAGGGCAATAGAGAAAGGGTTGGTCGAAGTCCATTTTCACAATCTTCGTGATTATACCGACAATAGTTACAACCAAGTGGATGACTATCAATTCGGTGGCGGTGCGGGAATGGTTCTGATGATCGAGCCGATAGACAAATGTATTAGTGCCCTAACTAAAGAACGTAAATACGATGAAATCATTTATATGACCCCTGATGGGGAAACACTTGATCAAAAAATGGCCAATGGCATTTCACTATCAAAAAACATCATCATCCTGTGCGGTCATTATAAAGGGGTCGATCAGCGCGTTAGGGATACATTTATAACACGTGAAATCTCGGTCGGTGATTACGTTTTATCCGGAGGGGAACTTGCGGCCGCAATTCTTTGTGATGCTACAATACGTTTGATTCCGGGTGTACTGAACAACGAGACCTCGGCCTTGACCGATACTTTTCAAGATAATCTATTGGCTCCTCCCGTATATACGCGCCCTGCCGAATACAAGGGAATGAAGGTTCCCGAGGTACTCCTAAGCGGTAATTTTCCGAAAATTGAAAAATGGCGGGAAGATCAGGCACTTGAACGAACCGAAAAGCTCCGCCCCGATCTTTTGGAATAAATAATCCCAATGCTTCATTTCGAATAAAAATCAAGTCAAAAGTCTTGCGGGTTCAAATTTATGGACTATTTTTGCAAACTGTTAAATCAACCTCTGACGAAAATCGTGAACGTTGGTCTATACGCAACATTAAAACAAAGTCATGGAATCACTTATTAATTTCGTTGAAAACGAATTTGTTCCAAAAAAAGATTTTCCCGAATTCTCTTCGGGCGATACCATTACCGTTTACTACGAAATCAAGGAAGGTGAAAAAACACGTACCCAGTTCTTTAAAGGGGTAGT
This sequence comes from Bacteroidia bacterium, assembly GCA_030428705.1. GTDB lineage: Bacteria > Bacteroidota > Bacteroidia > Flavobacteriales > Flavobacteriaceae > Meishania. Next base: position 388,949 of record JAUIDI010000001.1, on the reverse strand, counting down.
TATTCAACGTCGAGGAACAGGAGCCACCGAGACCTTCACAATTCGAAAAATGTCAGGCACTGTTGGTGTAGAGCGTATTTTTCCAATCAACATGCCCGCCCTTCAAAAAATCGAGATCAACAAAAAAGGTAAGGTGCGTAGGGCTAGAATCTTCTATTTTAGAGGATTGACCGGCAAAAAGGCACGTATCAAGGAAGTTCGGTCTTAAGCAATCAAAATATATACTTACAAAGCCCTCGGTCGCATAAATTGACCGAGGGCTTTTATTATGAACAATTGTTGAAAAGTGTAGTTCATAATGTGTTGACTATTAATTTGTTAAAAATTTTGGTCGTGCCATATAATAGTTCTATATTGAGGTATGATTTGAAGGAAATATCGGAGGATATAAATTCAAGTCGTTATAGAGTTTACGTTCTTTATATTGTTGTTCAGCTTTATGAAATTTTGAGTTGCAACTCCGTTGCTTCCAGTTTTTCAAAATAGCGAGTATGGAATCAAAGGGCTGTCGCTTTTTGTGTACTCCATATGGGTGTTACGTTTGCCAAAATAGGGCTTCGGTTCGATGTTTGGTAAAAGTACATTAAGACAATGAGAAGAAATACAAAGTAGTTGCTTGGTTTAATAATTAAGAACGAACGTATTTCAAACGTTGAAATAGTGATGCAAATGCAATCAATGGTTGCCGTTTTGCTGAAAATGCAGGACAACAAGTTTGCAAGCTGTTTCTAAAAAGCCATATCAATGTACTTGTACAATGATATGGCTTTTGTCATTCAAAGAAATTAGGTCTTCAAAATCAAAAAACCTTCATCGATCGGCATCTTTCCTGTCTTTTGGGGTGTTTAAAATTGTATATTTGCACCGCTTTAAGACAAAACAAGATCCAATACATGCCAAAAATTTATTATACCAAGACCGACGAGGCACCAGCCTTGGCAACACAATCATTTTTACCCATTGTCCAAGCCTTCACAAAAACATCAGGTATCGACATCGAAACCAAGGACATCTCACTGGCCGGAAGAATCATGGCCGCCTTTCCAGATTTTTTGAACGATACACAAAGAACATCGAACGCTTTGGAAGAACTTGGCGAAATGGCCAAAAATCCCGAGGCCAATATCATCAAATTGCCGAATATAAGCGCTTCGATTCCACAGCTAAAGGAAGCCATTGAAGAATTGCAGAAAAAAGGTTATGCATTGCCCGATTATCCCGATGAGCCTTCCGATGAAGCAGAAAAGGAAATCAAGTCCAGATATGATAAAATCAAAGGTAGTGCGGTAAACCCCGTTCTAAGGGAAGGCAACTCTGATCGCAGGGCACCCAGGGCCGTAAAGAACTATGCTAAAAAGAATCCGCATTCAATGGGTCCGTGGAGTCCGGTTTCAAAGACCCATGTAGCGACCATGGCCTCCGGCGACTTCCTATCGAACGAAAAATCGGTCACCGTTCCCCATGCCGCGGATATGAGAATAGAACTGGTAAAAACAGACGGAACAGTTGATGTTCTGAAAGAAAAAATTTCATTGCTCGATGGCGAGATCATCGATGCCACCGTGATGAGTAAAAATGCCTTGGTCGCATTCCTTAAAGAACAGGTTACCGATGCCAAGGCCAAAGGCGTGTTGTTTTCGCTACATTTGAAAGCTACCATGATGAAGGTCTCCGATCCAATAATCTTTGGTCATGCCATGAAAGCCTTTTTTGCCGATGTTTTCGAAAAACATGAAGACACTTTTGAATCCATCGGGGTCGATGCTAATAACGGGCTTGAAAGTTTACTTGACAGGTTAGAGGAACTCCCTGGCGACAAAAAATCTGAAATACAGGCCGATATTGATACGGCAATACAGCATGGGCCCGACTTGGCCATGGTCAATTCCGATAAGGGCATTACCAATTTACATGTGCCAAGTGATATCATTATCGACGCCTCGATGCCCGCCATGATCAGAAATTCCGGACAAATGTGGAATGCTGAGGGAAAAGCCCAAGACACCAAGGCGATAATACCCGATAGCAGTTATGCGGGAATTTATACTGCCACAATCGAGTTTTGTAAAAAAAACGGTGCATTCGATCCAAGAACGATGGGAACTGTACCTAACGTAGGCCTTATGGCGCAAAAAGCTGAGGAGTATGGGTCTCACGACAAGACTTTCGAGATTACCGATGCAGGAATCGTACGAGTGGTGGATATCAATTCGGGAGAGGCATTAATCGAGCATAAAGTAGATCAGGGCGATATCTGGCGTATGTGCCAGGTCAAGGATGCCCCCATACGCGATTGGGTCAAGCTGGCGGTTTCTAGGGCAAAAGCCACCCAGGTACCTACCGTTTTCTGGTTGGATGAAAACCGTGCGCACGATGCGGAACTTATTAAAAAAGTAACCGTATATCTCAAAGATCATGATACATCGGGCTTGGATATCAAAATTCTTTCCCCTATCAAGGCAACCGAATATACATTACAAAGGCTAAAAGATGGGTTGGATACTATTTCGGTCTCGGGAAATGTGCTTCGTGATTATTTGACCGATCTTTTCCCTATTCTTGAAGTGGGAACTAGTGCAAAAATGTTGTCGATAGTACCCTTGATGAACGGCGGGGGATTGTTCGAGACCGGTGCCGGAGGTTCGGCCCCCAAACATGTCGAGCAGTTTTTGGAAGAAGGGCATTTACGATGGGACTCGCTCGGTGAATTTTTGGCACTCGGTGTTTCACTTGAATTCTTTGGGGAACAGAACAACAATCAAAAGGCCAAAATATTGGGTGATGCCTTGGATAGTGCCACCGAAAAGTTTTTGGACAACGACAAATCGCCATCACGAAAAGTAATGGAACTCGACACCCGTGGCAGTCATTTTTATCTTGCCTTATATTGGGCCGAGGCCTTGGCCGGACAAAACGAGGATCCTGGGTTGAAAGCTATTTTTGGCCGAATCGCTACCGATATGAAAAATCAGGAAACGACTATCATCGATGAGTTGAAAGTGGCACAGGGCCAGCCCCAGGATATCGGAGGCTACTATCTGCCCGATGCGACTCTTGCCTCAAACGCAATGCGCCCGAGCAAAACCTTCAACAACATTTTGGAAAGTTTATAACCTTGGCGAAAAGTAAGTTATTGGCCTTTGCTCTTGCAAAGGCCTTTTTGTTTTAAATCCGTTTAAATAAATGTTAACTATTTTATCCCGTTTACTTTTCTCAATACATTTATAAAAAATTGCCGTCAATGACCAAAGCGAAGATCATTGCCTTCTTGCTTCTCTCTTTTTCCGTTTGCTTTTCATTCGCACAAGATCGCTTTACTATTAGTGGTACGGTATCCGAAGCCACGAGTAATGAAACCTTGATCGGGGTGACGATTGCCATCCCCGAACTTAGAACCGGGGTGACGACCAATGAATACGGCTTTTACTCCATAACATTGCCGGAAGGCGAATATCAGGTTCAAATCAGCTATTTGGGTTTTCAGGACATTGTCGAGCATATTGTCCTTACCGAAGACCGCAGGATGAATTTCCAGTTATTTGAAGAAGCCGAGCAGTTGGAAGAAGTGGTGGTAACCGAAAATATAGAACAGCTGGATATTCGAAAACCGCAAATGAGCGTCAATACTATGACTGCGGCAACAATAAAAAAGATTCCCGTTATATTAGGGGAAGCCGATGTAATCAAATCCATTATTTTGCTTCCCGGGGTAACGAACGCAGGCGAAGGGGCTTCAGGTTTCAATGTACGGGGAGGTGCGGTCGATCAAAACTTGATCCTGCTTGACGAAGCCACCATTTTCAATTCATCGCACCTTTTTGGATTCTTCTCGGTATTCAATCCCGATGCGATAAAGGATATAAAACTATATAAGGGCGGAATTCCCGCCCGGTATGGCGGACGGGTCTCCTCGGTACTTGACATATTTCAAAAAGAAGGCAATAGCAAAGCATTTCATGCGAACGGTGGCATCGGGGCGGTGGCCAGTCGCTTGTTGCTCGAAGGCCCCATTATAAAGGATAAATCTGCCTTTTTAATTGGTGGAAGGGGCTCGTATGCGCATCTCTTCCTTCCATTGTTCGATATAGACAATACGGCCTATTTCTATGACCTGAATACCAAGATCAATTACAACATCAACGACAGAAACAGTATTTTTTTATCGGGATATTTTGGTAGGGATGTTTTTGGAATCAGCGAGAGTTTTGTCAACACGTACGGAAACGCCTTGGGAAACTTCAGATGGAACCATTTGTTTTCCGATAAATTGTTTTCCAACCTTTCCTTGATATATTCCGATTATTACTATGGTCTAAAATTAGATTTCGTCGGATTCAATTGGAATTCGGGAATTCAGAATTTCAACCTAAAGTACGATCTAAAAAATTATGTCAGTGACAAATTACAGATCAATTACGGCCTGAACAATATCTACTATCGGTTCAACCCTGGAAAAATTGAACCCAGCAACCCAAATTCAGGGATTATCGAAGAACAGCTGGTACAAAAATATGCCAACGAGTTTGCAGCCTATATCGATGTGGAACATAGTCTTACCGATAACTTAAGTGTCGGTTACGGGCTTCGGTTCAGTAACTTCATTAGGTTGGGCCAAAATGAATTAAATGTTTATGAGAACGACAATCCGGTATTTTACAACAGTGAACTCAAAATATATCAAGAACAAGATCCTCTGGAGACTATAGACCCGGGCAGAAAAGGAAGTTTAGCCACTTTCAACAATCTCGAACCAAGGTTTTCAATGGCATATACATTTGATGACAATACTTCTTTAAAGGCAAGCTATACGCGGCTTGCCCAATACCTCCATTTGATGTCGAATACAAGTTCGCCTACCCCATTGGATGTTTGGACACCAAGTGGCCCTTTCACAAAACCGCAATTGTTAGATCAATATGCATTTGGTTTCTTCAAAAACCTTCAAAATGGGGATTATACCTTGGAATCCGAAGTCTTTTACAAAGACGTGCAAAATCGAATCGATTATATCGACGGTGCCAATCTTATCGCCAACGATGCGATAGAGCAGGTAATCTTAAACGGTAAGGCGCGGGCCTATGGCCTCGAATTGCTTCTACGAAAAAATGAAGGTGATTTTCAGGGATGGTTGGCGTACACACTTTCCAAATCGGAACAAAGAACACCTGGAAGAACCCCTGAGGAAATCGGAATCAATAATGGAGCTTGGTACAATACGCCCTATGATAAAACCCATGACGTTTCCTTTTATGGAAGTTATGACCTGAACGAAAAATGGAATTTCAACACCAATTTCGTATTTCAGACCGGACAGCCGACCAACTATCCGATCGGGCAATTCGAGTTTCAAGGAATGACCATTCCGTATTACGGTCTTAGAAATGCCGAACGTTTGCCAGCCTACCACCGTCTTGATATTTCCGCAACAATGAAACCCCGAAAAAACAAAAACAGAAAGTGGCAGGCCGAGTGGGTTTTCAGTGTTTATAATGTTTACAACAGACGAAATGCGGCATCCATTAATTTCAGCCGCAATCAGGATACCGGTGTAAACGAGGCGGTTCGTACATCTATTTTCGGCATCGTACCGGCGGTGACCTATAATTTTAAGTTCTGAGTTATGAAGAAATTAATCCTATCCATAGTTATTTTATTCACACTCTACGGATGTCAAGACGTTATCGAAGTCGATGTACCTATGGATTCGCCTCGACTTGTTATCGATGCCGTTTTGCGAATGGACAATATCGCCCAACCAAATACAGTGGTTCAAATAAAGGCGAGTGTTACCAGTTCGTTTTTTGATGAGATAAAACCTGCCCCCCTAAATTCGATTTCAATTACGAATTTAGAATCGAACACCACAGTGGACTTGACCGAACAAACACCGGGATCGGGTATTTACCGCGCCGACATTCCAACCAACAGACTGGTCGAGGGCACGTCAAGGCTTTCGATAGATTATCAGGGCGAACTTTACGAGGCCGAAGCGGTCTTTGTACCCTCGGTACCTATTGATGAATTGCGGCAAGGCACAGCCACCCTTTTTTCAGGAGAGGAAACCGAAGTCATTCTAACCTTTACCGATGCGCCCGACCGTGTCGATTTTTACCTTTTCGATTTTGACTTTAACGAGTATTTGGTTTCCGAGGATACATTTTATCCAGGGCAGCCTTTTCAATTTTCTTATTTCTACGATAGCGAGCTTGCACCTCAAACCATTTTGGACATTTCGATTTTGGGCGTTGACGAACAATTCTACAATTACATGAATCAAGTGATTATGCAAAGTAGTGGTGACCAAGGGCCCTTTCAGACTCCCGCGGCAACGGTCAAAGGCAACATCGTAAACATCTCGAACCCTGACAACTTTGCCCTTGGATATTTTGCCGTCAGTCAAGTATTTACAGCTTCCCTTAAAGTTGCGGAAAACTAGGATTCTTTAGTACTGGAGTCTGTTTAGGAATTTGTGAAATAATCGAAAATACTTTTTTCGATCAACTCGCCCGCATGTTCCATGTTATATTGAAGTGATCTATTGGCCTCACGCACCTCCAGGGCCGCTTCAATGCCCATACTATGTAAATTTTCCTTATCGATATCAAGTTGTCCACATACGGCGAGGACAGGAATATTATAATGGGAGCCCATTTTTACCACCCCTTGTACCAATTTTCCGTTCAAAGTCTGATCATCGAATTTTCCTTCCCCGGTAATGATATAATCGAACTTTTTTTCTTCAAGCAATTTCGTGACTCCGGCCACATTCATAACGAAATCGATTCCCGAAATAAATTCCGCGGCCAAAAAGGCCTTTAACCCATAGGCCGTTCCCCCAGCGGCACCAGCTCCAGAATCAAAAGCGGCATCAACACCTAGCCCTTTTTTGACCACTTTGGAAAAATGTTTTAGTCCACCGTCTAGTTTTTCTATTTGCTCATCATTGACCCCTTTTTGCTTCGCATAGGTATGGGCCGCGCCATTTCTACCAAACAACGGATTATCTACATCGTTCACGGCAAAAACGGAAAAATTCGTTGGTAAGTTCGTATCAGTTTTCTTAATAAAATCTACTCTGGAAAGATTTTTGCCTATTGGCTTTAGCTCGTTACCGTAACTATCTAAAAACCGGTAGCCGAATGCAGTTGCTATACCCATCCCGGCATCGTTGGTAGCACTCCCCCCCAACCCGATATAAATTTCCGTAATACCTTTGTCCATGGCATCCTTGATCTCAAGACCGGTGCCGTAGGTTGTGGTATCCATGGCACTTCGCTCTTTTTCGGATAACAATTCAAGTCCTGATGCTTTCGCCAATTCGATAAAGGCCCTACCCCCTTCTTCGTCCAAAAGGTAGTTTGACTTTATTTTTCTTCCCAGCGGATCCACGGTGTTTAATTGGATTTCTTTGCATGCAATATTTTGGGAAATTGCCTTAAGAAAACCATCCCCTCCATCCGAAGCCAAAACTGAAACGAAGTCCGCTTTGGGGTGTACCTTTTTAATACCTCGTTTTAAAGCATCGATAACACCCTGGGCCGTAAGAGATCCCTTGAATTTATCGGGTATAAGAAGTATTCTCATAAAATTAACGGATTATGGTCTCTTTAAATATAATCCATAATAGGTACATTTGAGAAACAAAAAATATGCATACGGACAAGACCTTACTCGTAAAAGGAATCAAACATGTTGCCTATACTGTTTTCTTGATGTTTCTTGCGCCAGTGGTAATGTACCAGGCCTTTAAAAATGAAGGTCATCCATGGTTCTGGCCGGTGGCCATCTTAGGGGGAATACTGGCCATTGCCGCTATTGCCCTCGGTTTTTACAGTATCAAATTAATACTTGATGCACTGTTCAACAAAAAGAAAAGCAAATGAACTTAGGGGCTATTTTTTTGTCTTGGATTTCCCTTTCCATTTGTTCGTCAATTCGAAATAATCGTATTCCAAGGCGGAATTTTGTCTTTCAAGACGGCCCGCAGCAAAGGCCCTGAGCAATATATCCTCGATAAGATAATCTTCTTCCACTTGGTCGGGGCGATATTCTTCCTTCAGACTTATGTTGAATAGCTTGGCCGTCGTATTGTACCAAAATGCACGCCATCCGTTTCTCAATTCCTTTACCAGATCGAAAGCCGTGATTCCGGTCTGCCGATGTACAAGCTTTACCAAAATCTGACCTTCGGTACGTGTCAATTTTTTCAATTCCTCCGAAAATTCCCCCTCAATGTATTTCTGTATTTTTTTGGTATATTTTTTCCGCTTGCGTTTCTTCTTGATCTTTGCAAGGCTATCATTGAGTTCTACCAATCGCTCGGCGGCCAACTTGGCATACGGAAAAACCTTGATGGTCTTTCTCCGCAATATATAGTAACGCAGCTTTTCCTCATAATTTGGAAAGGAAAGCTTGTTGAAAACATAAACCTCGTCAAGATCGATCGAAGTACGGAAGATCGAATCACCCTCCATGATGATCATTTTCTCTTGAACGGAATCCAAAGGTTCTTCGGGAATCTGGGCAATCCCCGGAAAAACCGTGAAACCTAAAAAAAATATCAAAAGGTGTTTTTTCATCTTCAAAACGAGAACAAAAGCCCTGCCAAAATTAACGATAATAAATTGCGGTTATTATTAATTAAAAGTGAATATTGCTAAGTTTGCATACAAATAAACTCGAAAATGGCCGATAAGAAAATACTTACCAAAAAATCACTTGATTTCTTCGAAAAATACCTGAACAATGCATCACCTACTGGTTATGAATGGGAAGGACAAAAACTATGGATGGACTACCTAAAACCCTATGTGGATACCTTTATCACGGATACTTATGGCACGGCGGTAGGCGTTATCAATCCGGATGCGAAATACAGGGTCGTCATTGAAGGGCACTCCGACGAGATTTCGTGGTACGTAAACTATATTACCGATAATGGACTTATTTACGTAATCCGTAACGGGGGAAGTGACCACCAAATAGCACCTTCGAAATGGGTGAATATCCATACCAAAAAAGGTATTGTCGAGGGTATTTTCGGGTGGCCTGCGATCCATACCCGAAGCAGGACTAAAGAGGAGCCACCGAAACTGGATAACATAACGATCGATGTAGGTGCCAAGAATAAGGAAGAGGTTGAAAAATTGGGCGTTCATGTAGGTTGCGTGATTACATATCCCGATGAGTTCAAGATATTGAACAAGGATAAATTCGTTTGTCGGGCCATCGACAACCGTGCAGGCGGGTTTATGATTGCCGAAGTAGCAAGACTACTTCACGAAAACAAGAAAAAACTTCCATTCGGACTCTATATCACCAATTCGGTCCAAGAAGAAATCGGGTTGCGGGGAGCTGAAATGATTACCAATACGATCAAGCCCGATGTGGCGATTATCACCGATGTGTGCCATGATACCACTACCCCAATGATCGAGAAAAAGACCCAGGGGCATACCGAAATCGGCGCAGGACCGGTAATTTCTTACGCGCCGGCGGTACAGAACAAATTACGCGAACGTATCATCGAAACGGCCGAAGCAAAAAAAATACCTTTTCAGCGAATGGCGGCCTCAAGATCTACAGGAACTGACACCGATGCTTTTGCCTACAGTAATGGTGGCGTCGCATCGGCATTGATTTCGCTGCCGCTTCGATATATGCACACTACCGTAGAAACGGTACATCGCGATGACGTCGAGAATGTAATTCGTTTGATGTATGAGACCTTGTTGAATATTAAATCGGGCGAAACGTTCAGTTATTTTGATTAAGCCCGACTAGACCATTCCCTAGGGGAAGGATTTATGAATTCTATGGATGAACTTGTCGACATTCTAGATTCGGAAGGAAAATTCACGGGAAAGACAACCCTTAAATCGGAAGCGCATCGGCAGGGATTGTTTCATCCCACTGTTCATATTTGGTTTTATACTAAAAATGGTAAACTACTGATTCAGCAACGGGCAAAAACAAAGGATACCCACCCCCTACTCTGGGACGTTTCAGTGGCCGGACATATCGGGGCAGGAGAAGAAATCGAGCTTTCCGCTATAAGAGAGATACAGGAGGAAATAGGGCTTACCATCTCAAAAAGCGATCTTGAGTTCATCGGTACCGTGAAAGAAATACATAAAATCGCCGAAGATTTCACTGATTGCGAGTTCCATAATATCTTTTTGAGTGAACTGAAAGTACCTTTGGAAAGTTTAATAAGACAAGTAAGTGAAGTGGAAGCCATAAAGTTGATTCCATTGACACAATTTTCAGAAGAGACTTGGGGTATGGCAAAACTTCATGAATACGTGCCTCATGACGTGGAATATTATAAAAGAATCATTGGCGAAGTACAGTCCCGGTTATAGGTCTTGAAAAAACTCCTCGGGCCTATCGAGGTCAAAACTGTTTTGGCCACTATCCATCATATTCTTTACCACAAAGGTGTTTTTGGCCAATTCTTCGGCCCCGATCAAAATGACATAGGGCACTTTTCTGTTGTTGGCGTACTTGAATTGCTTTTGAATTTTAGCATCCGATGGATATAAATCCGCCTTAATACCGGCCTTACGCAGCTTTGATATCAATTTTAAGGAAGCCAAAGCTTCATTTTTGCCAAAATTGAGGCAGAGAACTTCCAAGGATTGCTCGATGGTTTCCGGAAAAAGTTCCAGTTCCTCGAGCACCAAATAAATTCGGTCAAGACCAAAAGATATGCCTACCCCGCTGACATCGTTAAGTCCGAAGATTCCGGTAAGGTCATCGTAACGACCTCCACCTCCAATCGAACCCATGTTGATATTTTTAGGTGCGGAAACCTCGAAAATCGCTCCCGTATAATAATTTAGCCCACGGGCCAGGGTAACATCGATTTCCAGTGTAGCCGCTTCAAGCCCAAGTTGCTCAACGGTTTGTACGATATATCTCAATTCCTCGACACCGGTGCTTCCTTCTTCCGAAGTTTTGAGCATCTGACCAAGCGCATCCAATTGCTCAATATTAGTTCCCGAAAGTGAAAAAAGCGGTGCGACTTTTTCAATGGCCGCTTCGGATATGCCCTTATCTAGCATCTCTTTTTCAACGCCTTCTTTTCCTATTTTATCCAATTTATCCAAAGCGACCGTAAAATCGACCAACAGATGTTTGGCTCCAATTACTTCGGCTATGCCCGAAAGTATCTTTCTATTGTTCAATTTTAGGGTAACCCCCTGCAATTTCAGGTCCGAAAAAACTGCATCGTACAGTTGAATGAACTCCACTTCCTGTAAAAGGGAATTGGCACCCACTACATCGGCATCGCATTGGTAAAATTCGCGAAAACGCCCTTTCTGTGGACGGTCGGCACGCCATACCGGTTGAATCTGATAGCGTTTGAACGGAAAATCGATTTCGTTGCGGTGCATCACCACATAACGCGCAAAAGGGACCGTAAGATCATAGCGCAACGCCTTCTCGGTTATTTTGGGGCCTAACGAAGTACTGTCTTTTGAACTGTATGTATAGTCATCGACCTTACTGATAAAATCCCCTGAGTTTAAAATCTTAAAAATCAGTCGGTCGCCCTCGTCCCCGTATTTACCGAGCAAGGTTTCGGAATTCTCAAAAGAAGGTGTTTCAATCGGCTGAAAACCAAAAACCTGAAAGTGCTTCTGGATAATCCCTGTAATATAATTCCGCTTTGCTACTTCATTTGGGGAAAAATCCCTAGTGCCTTTTGGTATGCTTGGTTTTTGTGCCATAGTATTGAGTCAATGTACAAATATATATCTCCCCTCAATCCGCTCCAAAGGAGAAGAAGCTTCATTTTATTGAATAATGTCGATTTGGGGGTGCCAGTATTCTTTTTTCGTACGAATAAAGCACTATCATATCTAGGAAGCTAGACCGAGTCTATGATTTCATCGAACCATCGATAGAGGTCGCCCTTGGTAATGACCGCTCCCTGTTCTATCAATTTAAATTTGTCAAGGTTGTGATCCTCGGAATATGCTTTTGAAGCCGTTAGATATTCCACAAAGTCCGATTGCCAGTTTTTCTTGAACCATTCAAAACCGACTTTGGTAGTCAAATCGATATCGGGATTCAAAATCTTGGTAGAAATCAATTTTATTTCCTTGTCACCACAATGAAAAAGATGCATATGCGATGCAGAAATGTTTTCCAAATACGAAACATTCTTCAAAACACCTTCCCAGATCAATTCGCTAAAGACATCAAGTTCTTCCTCGGCAACCTGCGGCTTTTCGGTTTTCAACTTTTGCCACTCGTCGGCCGTGATGGACTGGGTCGCCAAAAAGTTTATGAACTCGGGATGGAGTTCCTCCAATTGTTGCTTTGTGAGTCTTCTATATTTCAATTCCAAAAAAAGTTATTAACATATTGAAAAACATCTAATTAGTGTTACCTCAATGTTAAGTGAACGGTTAATCTTGGCTATTTGTCTTGCTATAATTTATTGCAAAATAAAAGCAATAAAAAACCGCACAATCTACAAATATTGAAGATGTGCGGTCTTTTGTATTCAAAATCGTTTATTTGGCCTCGGCCACAACTTCAAAGGGAAAATCTACGATAACATCCCTATGTAAACGAATCTTCGCATTATAAGGGCCAGTTCTTTTAACCGCTCCCCCTTGGATATTGATAAACTTCCTGTCGATTTCATGACCGACTTTCTCCAAAGCGGCCGCTAAATCTATTGTAGTGACCGAACCGAATAATTTGTCCCCGGCGGCTCCTGTCTTTGCGGGTATCTTCAATTCAAGGCTTTTCAACGCTTCGGCAGTCTTATTGGCTGCGTCAACGATTTTCTTCTCTTTATGGGCACGTTGCTTTAGATTTTCGGCCAAGACTTTTTTCGCCGAAGGAGTGGCCAATGTGGCCAATCCCTGCGGAATTAGAAAATTTCTGCCGTAGCCATTTTTTACGCTGACCAAATCGTCTTTAAACCCTAGGTTTTGAACGTCTTCTTTCAATATAAGTTCCATGGTGCGCTTCTTTTATTTTAATAAATCGCCTACGTAAGGCATTAAGGCCAAATGACGTGCCCTTTTGACCGCTTGGGCCACTTTTCGCTGGTACTTCAATGAGGTCCCAGTAAGCCTTCTCGGCAATAATTTTCCTTGTTCATTGACCAATTTCATCAAAAAGTCAGCGTCTTTGTAATCGATATACTTGATGCCGGATTTTTTGAAACGACAATACTTTTTCTTGGTATTGGTCTCGATGTTCAAAGGAGTTAGATATCTGATATCCCCATCCTTTTTTCCTTTTGCCTGTTGTTCTATAGATGCCATAGTACTTACGCTTTAGCTGTTTTTAACCTTGTTCTTCGTTTCTCTGCCCATTCGATGGCATGTTTGTCCAACTTAACGGTCAAAAATCGCATTACGCGCTCATCTCTTCTGAACTCTTGTTCATAGGTAGTAATCACTTCACCAGGTGCAGTAAACTCGAACAAGTGGTAAAAACCACTTTTTTTGTGTTGGATGGGATATGCCAATTTCTTTAGGCCCCAATTCTCTTTGGAGACCATTTTGGCTCCATTCTTAATTAAGAAATCTTCGAATTTCTTAACTGTTTCCGCTATCTGATCATCAGAAAGCACGGGATTCAAAATGAAAACAGTTTCGTAATGGTTCATAAATATTTATATTTTTTGGAGCGCAAAAATAAGAATATTTACGACACTTCACAAGAAAACGGAAAATTCTTCGTTATAGCTAGGAACAATCATAAAAATTGAACTTAACCAAATCTTAACCTATGGTCATCCGCCATTTACACAGGAAACCGCGCAATGTTTACAACTTTTGTTGTAGTTCAGCGCGTTTTTTATGTACTTTGTCGATGATTTAACCCCACAAATCAACCCTTTTATGAAATTAAGAAGTATTATTGTTGACGATTCGTCCATGCAGCGGATGGCGGTCGCGAAACTGGTCAACAACCACCCAAATCTAGCTATGGTGGCCGAGTACAGCAATGCGATCGAAGCGAAGAACGGCATTAAGAACAATGAGATCGATCTTATCTTTTTAGATGTTGAAATGCCGATTATCAACGGGTTCGACCTACTTGAATCCCTTGAAAACAGCCCTCAGGTTATCTTAATCACCGGTAAACCCGATTATGCGCTTAAAGCTTTTGATTACGATGTAACGGATTATCTTCACAAGCCTATCACCATGGCCCGTTTTGATGCTTCCGTTAAGCGTGCGGTAGCCAAGTATGAGCAAATGCACAAGGTCAATGAAGACGAAGAGCATATCTTTGTCAAGAGCAACCTCAAAAAGCGTAAAGTTATCCTTAACGATATCAAATGGATAGAAGCATTGGGCGATTATATCAAATTGGTGACCGATGAAGCCAATATCGTAATCTTATCGACGATGAAATCGTTTGAAAAGCAATTGCCGCAAGAGAAGTTTCTGCGTATCCACAAATCGTATATCATCAATTTGGAAAAAGTAGAAAAATTCAACAGTAAAAATGTTGAAGTAAGCGGAAGGTCTATTCCTTTAAGTAGAAACAAAAAGACAGAATTGGCCGAAGCGTTGAGCAACGTTTAACACTGTTCTTTGAAAATATTAAATCGCCGTTTTCGAAAAGGAAGCGGCGATTTTTTTATGTTTATTTTATATGTGATCCACGTTATAAATGACCCGAACGCTCCTGTACTGTGAAATCGCATTGAATGATTTTTCGACCCTCTTAATGCTGTTTTTTGTTTTTGAAATCGGTTCTTCGAGCGACATCTTTACAATGACATTTTTTAAGAATTGATTGCGTATACGGGCAACCGGTGGGTATTCAGGACCTAGTATTGTACTCATAAGCGTGTTGCGCAATGATTTGGCAAACCATTCGGCCGCTTCGTTCAATCTGTTATATTCTTTGTGCTTAAAGGTTATTTTGATAATTCTATTGGTCGGCGGATATTTAAATTGCTCCCGTTCGTAGATCTGCTCTTTGTACATACCCGCATAATCTCCCGTCGTTACCTGTTTCAATATTTGGTGATATGGATTATACGATTGGATGATTACCCTACCTCGTTTCTTTGTGCGTCCTGCCCTACCGGCCACTTGGGTCAATAATTGAAAGCTGCGTTCATGCGCACGATAATCTGGAAAGTTTAAAAGGGAATCCGCGTTCATGATACCAACGAGGCCTACATTTCTGAAATCCAATCCCTTAGTCAGCATTTGTGTACCGACCAAAACATCGAACTCTTGCTGTTCAAAGGCGGTTATTATCTTTTCATAGGCATGTTTACCCCTTGTCGTGTCCAAATCCATTCGGCCGATTTTTGCTTCGGGAAACAGTTCATGAAGCTCTTGCTCGACCTGTTCGGTACCGAAACCTTTGGTATCGAGCGTTGCACTTCCACAGGCCAAACAGCTCTCCTGTAATGCCATATTATGTCCGCAATAATGGCAACGCAGCTGTTTTCTGTATTGGTGATAGGTCAGGCTGACATCGCAATTCGGACACTGTGGTGCATATCCACAAGTAGTGCATTCAACAATAGGGGCATATCCCCTGCGATTTTGGAAGAGGATAATCTGTTCACCTTCGGCCAAACTTTCATGGATTTCCTCCAAGAGCCGCTCCGAAAAATGGCCTTTCATCCTTCGCTTTCGAGCCTGCTCCTTTAAATCCACTAATTCCATTTCGGGCATCAAAACGTTACCGAATCTCCTATCGATGCGTGCATAGCCGTATTTACCCGTCCGAACGTTGTGAAAAGTTTCGATGCTCGGTGTTGCCGATCCTAGAAGCACATTGCAAGCATGCAACCTTGAAAGCACAATGGCGGCATCTCTAGCATGGTAGCGCGGAGCTGGATCAAACTGCTTGAAAGATCCTTCGTGTTCTTCATCTACGATGATCAGTCCCAAATCGGAGAAGGGCAAAAAGAGCGCAGACCGCGCCCCGATTACAATTTGTGCCTTTGGCTTTTTATGGAGCACGTTGTTCCACACCTCTACCCGTTCATTGATACTATATTTTGAATGATATATGGATATCTTTTCTCCGAAATATTGCCTTAACCTTGAAATCAATTGGGTGGTGAGCGCTATTTCCGGTAGCAGATATAAGGCTTGCTTTCCGGTCCGGATACATTTTTCGATCAGTTCGACATAGACTTCCGTCTTACCCGAGGAAGTGACTCCATGCAATAACGTAACTTTTTGTTTTTCAAAATTTTGGACTATGTTTTCTAAAGCAATTTTTTGAATGTCATTAAGCTGCTTCAAATCCGTATTTTCGTCTCCACTCTCATACGCGATCCGATCTTTTTGTAAATAGTATTCTTCCAATATTTCTTTCTCGACCAATGACTTGATCACCGCTTTGGAGCCACCGCTCGCCTTTTCAAGATCATCGACGGAAATTGGCTTTTTACTGGTGGCCTGCAATTGAAAAAGTGCAAGAACGACCTGGCTCTGTTTCGGTGCTCTCGACAGGCTTTGCAAAAGCGGCTCCAACTTTTCTTCGGAAAGAAATTCTTGGCCCATTTTCACATAGCGTACCAATTTGGGCCTATATTGCTCGTATATTTCTTCCTTTAGGACAATGGCATTTTTGGCGAGCAATCTGTTCAATACGGGCAGTACGTTCTTTCGTTCGATTATTGCACTTACCTCATGTACTCTCAGCGATGATTGATGTTGCAGTGCCTCATAGACCAAGAACTCGTCATCCCTTAAATCGGACTCATCAACCTCTGCATCTAGTTTTTTTAAGATCAGCGTCTCACTTTCCAAAAGAAAGGCACTTGGCAACGCACTTCGCAACACTTCACCGATCGTGCACATATAATAATCGGAAATCCACTGCCAGTGATGTAATTGTATAGTGTTCACTATAGGGATTTCATCAAGAATTTGGTGAATTTCCTTTGCCTCGTACACCGTAGGGGCAGTTGAGTGGATTTTGGAAACTAGACCCGTATATATTTTCGATTTGCCAAAGGGAACGGCCACACGCATTCCAGGACTCAAAAACTCGGCCTCCGATGGGGTAACGCTATAGGTAAACTGTTTTTCTAATGGAATTGGTAAGATTACGTCGATAAAGTACTGCATGATACCATTCTCTTCTATCCTTCAACGCGTATCCAAGTTTGGGTGCGATAGATGAAAGCCAAATAGCCCCTGACCTTGAGCTCATCGGAGTTATCCGGATTCAACCATATCTTGCAGCGAAAGGTCATCGCCTGTTCTGGGTCGAAAAGGGTTTTTCCCTTCCATTCACCGTCTTCATTCTCTTTCAATCCTTCAATAATAGTCATGCCCACCACGGGTTTGTCCTTTTTGTCGCCATCGCATTTTACGCAAAGGGCATTTTCCTTTCCTTTTTCAACTATTTCAACCACATCGCCATACATAAGGCCATCTTTTTCGTAAATCGATATTATCGCCTTGGGATTTCCGGTGCGGTCGTCAATGGTCTTCCATTTTCCGAACACGCTTTGCGATGATACCAAAAAACTGGTACTCATCAATATTATTATCAAAATGGCCCTGTTCATGCTATTTATCCTGTTTAAAAGTCTTGCGCAACGAATTCAAGGAAGCGTTCAGTTCGAATCCGAGAAGCAATATATTCGAATTTAACCAAATAAATACCATGAGTATCAATAAACCGCCCAAGGCTCCGTACAACTCGTTATAGCGCGCGAATTTTTCAACATAAATACCAAAAAGGTATGAGGTTATCGTGAACAGAATAGTCGTCATCAACGCTCCGATTGAAAAAAACTTCGCTTCCTTGCCTTCGCGGGTACCGAAATAATAGAGTATGGCCGTGGTCAGATACGCCAGGAGCATGAAAAACAAAAATTGGACGATCTTCAACAGGAAAATATCATCGTTGTCAAGAACAACGCCATACACATTTTCCATAAACTCCCTATAAAACTGCGCCGTATAGAACTCGAAATAAAGAAAGACGGCCGCCCCGATAATCAATAGAATGGAAAGCATCAAACCAATGCCCAAGGCGTATAGGTATTGCCTGAAAAAATTCCGTGTCAAGTTCACATGGTATGAATGTTCGAATCCGCCGAAAATGGCGTTTACCCCATTCGCCATAAGAAAAATCGAGATAAGGAAGGAAGAAGACAAAAGCCCCCCACTCTTTTGCTCTTTGATTTGCTCATAAATTCCTCCAAAATAGTCGTTGGTCGCCGAAGGCAAAAACGATTCTAAAAATTCAGGGAAACGGGTATCAAAATTTTCAAGATTTATGTAAGGCACCAAATAAGGAACCAAGGTGATAAGAAAAATCAACAACGGGAACAATGCCATGAAAAGACTGAACGCGATGGCACTCGCACGTGTTGACAACGCCCCTTGCACAATACCCAAGAAGTACATTTCGATAAGATCATAAAAAGAAAGCCCTTCAAAAGCGCGAAGTTTTATTTTTTTCAAGAGCCGAACCACCCAATTAATAACAGGAATCTTGTCAAGCTTCTCTTCAATCTCTATCGACATCTATACTGCTTTTAGGCTTAGGTCCATATTATGGACGGAATGTGTCAACGCGCCCGATGAGATATAATCGACCCCACATTCGGCATATTTCCGAATGGTCTTTTCATTAATCCCTCCCGAAGATTCGGTCAGGCATTTGTCTCTGATGAGTTCGACGGCCTTTCGTGTATCCTCGAAATTGAAATTATCGATCAAGATGCGGTAAATACCATCGGACTCTAGAATTTCCCTGATTTCATCCAAATTACGGGCCTCTACGATTATTTTTAAGTTCCTATCGGTATCTTTCAGGTACTGTTTGGTCTTCTCGATCGCCTTGGTAATCCCTCCTGCAAAATCGATATGATTGTCCTTGAGCATGATCATATCGTACAACGCAAATCTGTGGTTTTCTCCTCCTCCGATCTTTACTGCCCATTTTTCAAGTGCACGGATACCTGGCGTTGTCTTGCGGGTATCCAGAATCTTGGTTTTTGTACCTTCCAAAAGCTTAACAAAAAAATTCGTTTTGGTCGCAATGGCACTCATACGTTGCATCGCGTTCAAGACAAGACGCTCGGCCTTCAAAATACTTTGTGAACTGCCCTCGATATAGAACGCGATATCACCGTATTTTACAGGAGTGCCATCCTTGATCCGAACATCTATCTTCAGATCTGGATCCACATATTCGAACACCTGACGTGCAAAGTCCACACCCGCCAAAATACCATCGGCCTTGACCAATAATTTTGCTTTGCCGGTAGCATTTGAAGGAATGCAAGCCAAGGAGCTATGGTCGCCATCACCAACATCCTCACGAATGGCATTTTTGATTATACCTTCTATCTCTTCCTGAAACTTTGCTGCTGAAATCATAGATACTGCATTGATCCGTGCTAAAATACTAAAAACAAAACCCAAAAATCATTCGCGATAATCTGAAAATTCTATTTTTGAACCATGATGGTACGTCTTATAGCTATCGGAAAAACGGATAGCAAGCCCTTACAGGAATTGATCTCGGCATATGAAGATCGTTTGAAACACTATGTGAAGTTCGAACTCGAAGTCGTACCGGACCTGAAAAATGCCAAAAACCTTTCGGAAAACAGGCAGAAAGAACTCGAAGGGGAAATGCTATTAAAAAAAATAAACTCCACGGATATACTTGTTCTTTTGGATGAAAAGGGAAAGCACTATTCTTCGGTCGATTTCTCGCAATACCTGCAAAAGAAGATGAACTCGGGCATCAAACAGTTGGTCTTCGTTATCGGAGGGCCTTATGGGTTCAGTGATGCCCTATACAAAATGGCCCAAGGCAAGATCAGTTTGTCAAAAATGACCTTTTCACATCAAATGGTCCGGCTTTTTGCCATCGAACAAATCTATCGCGCGTTTACGATCTTGAAGAACGAACCGTACCACCATAGATGAAAAAGACGATAGACCTTTTTTCAGCACAGGCGAAACTATACAAAAAATATCGCCCGCACTATCCTGGGGAATTTTACAATGAAATTCTCGGTCTTGTCAAAAATCGTTCATGTTGTTGGGATTGCGGAACGGGCAACGGACAGGTCGCACAATATATGGCCGGCCATTTTAAAAAAGTCTATGCGACCGACATTAGCGAAACCCAACTGAAGCAGGCAGAACAAAGACCGAATATCGTTTACAAAAAAGAACGATCCGAGGCAACATCTTTTGAGGATAATTCTTTTAATCTGATTACAGTAGCGCAAGCGATACATTGGTTCGATTTCAAACCCTTTTACAGAGAAGTACGGCGAACGGCCAAGAACAATGGCGTAATTGCCATTTGGGGCTATGGACTTTTGACAATAGACAATTCTTGTGATGAAATCATCGAACATTTTTATCGCGAAACCATAGGACCCTATTGGAACGAACAACGCAGGCATATTGACTCAAAATATGAAACAATCGATTTCCCTTTTGATGAAATCAAACTATCAAAACCGTACCAAATAGAGACCCAAATGAACCTGTCGCAGCTTGAAGGGTATTTCAACTCTTGGTCGAGCGTTCAGAACTATAAAAAGAAAAATAAAGAAAATCCAGTGGATGATTTGATAAAGGAGCTTAGAAAATACTGGGGTAACCAAAGTTCCGCTAAAACGATAACATTTCCCATCTTTACCAAGATAGGTATGGTCGAAAAATAATTGCTTTTTAGTAAAGCACCCTGAACTTAATGGTGTGCTCCACCTTTTTAAGTGCCTTGACCACCTCTTTATTGTATTCCTTGTCCAAATCTGTTATTACGTAGCCAACCTCGTTATCTGTCGATAGATATTGGCCGATAATATTCATTTCATACTTGGCCAGTACCTCATTGATACGGGCCATAATACCGGGAACATTTTTGTGAATATGCAAGAAGCGATGCGCATTCTGTTGTTTCGGCAACCTGATATTCGGGAAATTAACGGCATCAACGGTATTGCCAGAATTGATGTAATCCATTATTTTGTTGGGAACGAAATCGGCGATATTGCGTTGCGCCTCTTCAGTGCTTCCACCAATATGCGGGGTCAAGATTACATTGTTCAAACCTTGTAGTTCGGTTTCGAACTTTCCATTGCTTCTAGGCTCTTCAGGATAAACATCGACGGCCGCACCACTTAACTTTCCTGATTTAAGTGCATAGACAAGCGCCTCGATATCTACCACAAAACCTCTTGAGAGATTGATCAGGATAGCCCCTTTTTTCATTTGTCCGATCTCGCGCTCGCCAATGAAATTCTTGTTCGCCTTGTTATCGTCGATATGTAACGTTACTACATCCGAAACGTTCAATAAATCTTCCAGGGTATTGCACTTGACCGCATTGCCCAATGCCAGTTTATCGTCGATATCATAATAATAAACGCGCATACCGAGGGCTTCCGCCAAAACGGACAATTGTTTTCCGATGTTGCCGTAACCCACAATCCCTATATTCTTGCCGCGAACCTCACGCGAATTGATCGCGGTCTTGTTCCATTGGCCGCCATGAATCTCGGTACTTCTTGGAAAGATGTTCCGCATGAGCATGATTATCTGTCCGATGGCCAGTTCGACTACCGAACGTGTATTGCTATAAGGCGCATTAAAGACGACCACCCCTTTTTTCTTACAGGTATCGAGATCAATCTGGGTCGTACCGATACAAAAGGCCCCTACCACCAACAATTTGTCAGCAGCACTTAAAACGTTCTGCGTTACCTGTGTTTTCGAGCGGATTCCCAAAACATGTACCCCTTTGATTTTTTCGATAAGCTCTTCTTCAGGTATGGCCTTATCTATAAGTTCTACGGAAAACCCATCTTCGGATAGGTTATCGAATGCCGCTGGATGGACATTTTCAAGCAATAAAATTTTAATCCTATTCTTGGGATACGATATATTACGCGGCAGGTCGTTCACAAATAAAAATTCATCCAAATTCGGAGCTACGTGATCCGCATTGTTGGCTGCCTTGTCTCGATGGACATTTTCGGTGTACGCGAAAAATTTGTCCGCAATACCGGCCTCACGCATTACGTAGTCGCTATAACCGTCGCCAATGACCTGTACCTCACCTTCAAGGTCCATCTGTTTAAGGCAATCGATTTTTCCGTTATGCTGTGATAGCGGATTCGCTTCATCGAAACCGATGATGTTTCCCGCGCTATCGAACTTGAAAGTATTCGCATATACCCGTTCGGATGGAATATTATATTCTTCGACAATGGGATCGATGAACTCTTTGAATCCGCAGGAAATCACATAGATATCCTCAGAAAACTTTTCAAAGAATTCTTTGTTCGATTCGATGGATTTGGAGATTTTTTGGCGTAATTCCTTCACCAGACCATCCAAATCGGACTTATTGGCGTTCAACAATTTGATGCGCCGCTCCAATGATTCGGTGAACGAAATATCGCCATCAATACCTAAATTGGTAATTTTCTGTATTTCATTGATGACCTCATCTTTGTTCGATTTACCCTGCAAGGTCATTTCGGCCAACACATCAAGGGCCTCGACCCTTGTCAAAGTACTATCAAAATCGAAAACATACTTTCTACCCACTTCTACCGTTTTTTAGTAAAATTAAGCCGTAAAAATAAAGATTAATCCCATTAGCGTCAGTGTAATGTTATCAAAAGTTATCCCTATAACCAATAGGTTTTGTTTTGATACAAAATTTCATTGGGAGGTGGTCATTTCTTTTATGAAATCCACCTCTTTTTGGGAATAGGGCGTACCGTTTTGGCGCAGAATATCATGATGCCAGATTTCAGGTTCTGCCGTAAATGTAGAATCCCAGCTCACCCAAGGATAGATGGTATTGCTTTTTCCGGCCACAAAACCCCAATTGATGGCGGCAATCTTATCCTCTTTTAAAATAGGCATTACCGTTTTAAAAGTATTGCCGGTACCGCGTGCCACATATTCGGTACATAGCAGGGGCCGCTCATAATTCTTGAGTTCCTCGATCTTACGCCTTACATCGTCCATATTGCCATCATAGGCGTGAAACGAGATAACATCGGAATGTTCGACCATGTACTTATCCAATGCTGGAAGGCTGTCGGGGTTGCCCCAATGCGTTATATCTCCACGCCAGATTCCGGTTGTCAGCGGTTGGCTAGGCATCGCTTCCCTAGACCATTTGAATACTTTCTTCAACAGTGCCAGCGAATAAATATGCTTGTCTTTAACCTCCAACTCTTTTCTTCCCGGTTGTCCCGCAACATTGTCGGGCTCGTTGTAAATGTCCCACACGAGTACCCGGTCATCATTGGCAAACTTATTGACCACTCCTTTTATATAGCCCCTTAATTCATCATGTCGCGTGGAATCTCCTAAAATCTCGGCCCCAGGTGCCTGTACCCAACCCGAGTTATGTACATGGGGCGTGGGTTCGGGTTGCTTGCCCAATTTTGGAATCGGGTGCCAAACGTCGTCCAACAAAACGAACATGGTTTTAATGCCATGCCTGTCGGCCATGGTCAAATATTGATCCAACCGATCCAAAAATCCGACGGAATCTTGTTGCCATAAGAGATTGTGGAGATAAACCCTATGCAGGTTCATACCCAGATCGGCTGACCATTTTAATTCTCGATCAATGGTCTCCGGATCAAAGGTGTCGGCCTGCCAAAATTCCAATTGGTTGATAGAACTGCTCGGGTTGAAATTTGCCCCGACCAACCAGGGCTTTCCTTCATACCATTCCCAAGCTTTTTCCTTTGTCCAACGTTCTGGGACAGGAATATGTTCTGTCAATTGTTTTTGTTCTTTTTTTTCTTCGCCGCACGCAATTACGGCCACGATTAAAACTATTGAAATGACCTTTCTCATAATGTTTTGAATTTAATTATCGGGAAATATGGTACTAAAACCATCTCCTAACTTGTGTACAATACTGTTGATATTCCTTTCCAAAATTTGCGCTCAGCGCCCGTTCTTCAGGTTGTATTTGAAAGCGGTTCATATAGCTCACAAAACCCGCCGCCAAAAGTACATTAAAGGCATTGCCCAAGTGAAGCCCTAGTCCCAATAACACCAACAACAAAGCCAGGTACATTGGGTTCCTGGTGTAGGCATAGATTCCTCTTGTTACTAATTTGGTGGCTTTCTCAGGCTTTGTCGGGTCGGCGGTGGTTTTCGACATGAAAAATTGGGTCAAGGAAATAACACTGATCAAAACGGCCAAAAACAATAAAAAAGATTTTAAATATGTTCTTCCGAAAAAATGAAAATCCCCAATAGGAAGAAATCTGTCCACCAGATACATTCCAACTGCAAACACCAAAAAAATCACAGCAGGCGGTAATTTTAACTCCATGTTATAAAATTACTATTTTTGAAACATTACTACTTACATTTTTTTACTTTCAATGAAATTGGTTTTCGCCACCCACAATCAAAATAAATTCAAGGAAGTACAATCTTTGGTTCCCAAAAATATCGAACTCTTATCGTTAAACGATATCGGTTGTCATGATGAAATACCCGAAACGGGTAAAACTTTGGATGAAAACGCGAAAATAAAAGCCGATTTCGTAACTAAAAACTATGGTTTTGATTGTTTTGCGGATGATACGGGACTACTCGTGAATGCACTGAATGGCGCTCCTGGGGTCTATTCCGCCCGCTACGCGGGAGAACAAAAGAGTTCAGATGATAACATGGCCAAACTATTGGCCGAACTTAAAGGTCTAGGCGACCGTTCCGCCAAATTCGTTACGATCATCGCCCTCAATTTTCGAGGTGAGCAACAGGATTTTAAAGGGGTTGTCGAAGGTCGAATAACAAGTAAAAAATCGGGGGGCGAAGGCTTCGGTTACGACCCTGTTTTTCAGCCCGAGGGATATGACAAAACTTTTGCCGAACTTCCGTTATCCGTTAAAAATACAATAAGCCATCGCGGTAAGGCCATGGAAAAATTGATAGCTTACCTAAAAACAATACTATGAAATCAGAACATCCGCAAAAATCAGAATCGCCCAAAACCGACATGGTCGAGGTTTCGGTCGCGTCGGAACGTGCCGAGGCCGTAGGTGGGGTTTTGATCGCGTTCTTCGCGGCATTGATGGCCATCTCGCAAATGGTCAACGGCGAACTTGAGGAAGAAATGATGATCGCCCACAACAAAGTAGTGAACTATTCGAGCTGGTACCAATCAAAAAGTATCAAGGAAAGTTTAAAGGAAAGTGAATTGGATTATTTGCAAGCTTTGCTGAATACAGGTATGGTGGTCGAGGACAAGCAAGCGGCTATTATCGAACAGGTCGAAGAAACCAAAGGTTTGATTCAAAAGTATGGTGCCGAAAAAATCGAGATTTTAGAAGGTTCGGCCAATATCCCAAAGGCTGATTGGATACAAGACCTTGACGGTGAACTTGGTAAGATAGTCGGCGTTAAGGAATGGGAGCAACTCGCAGATGATTACGATAATGCCACCAAAAAATTTGACCTGGGCATGTTGTTCTTTCAAATCAGCATCGTTTTGGGTGCCGTATGCATTATTATCTATGACAACCCCAAATTGCAGAAGACATTTATAACCTTGATGGTCGTTTTCGGAATTGTCGGCATTGTCATGTCAATCTACGGATATATGCTCGCACCTTGAAGATAAAACATCCTTTTGGCCGCCATGTCGATTATAAAGAGTACATTTGCCGCTTTATTAACGACGCCGACCCGATGACAGATCGGGGATAAGGAGTTGCGAGAAGCGGAGTCCACTGGGTTATACGATAATCGCTCTATGCAACAGGCCTATTTAGCGATTAAGTAAACATAGTATGACAAAGTTTGAAGCTTTGGGGCTGCAAAGGTCCCTCTTGGACGCTGTTGCCGACATGGGTTTTGAAAGCCCCTCGGAAGTACAGGAAAAAGCAATCCCCATTTTATTGGAAAGTGAGACCGACCTCGTAGCACTGGCCCAAACAGGTACCGGAAAGACCGCTGCCTTTGGTTTTCCCTTGATTCAAAAAATCGATGGCAACAGCCGCACTACCCAAGGTTTGATCCTATCCCCTACCCGTGAGCTCTGTTTGCAGATTACCAGCGAATTACAACTCTACAGCAAATATGAAAAGAATATAAACGTCGTGGCCATTTATGGCGGGGCGAGTATTACCGAGCAGGCAAGGCAAATCAAGCGAGGGGCACAGATTATCGTTGCGACCCCGGGCAGAATGAAGGATATGATCGGTCGCAAACTGGTAGACATTTCCAAAATCGATTATTGTGTCTTGGACGAGGCCGATGAAATGCTCAACATGGGCTTTTTTGAGGATATAAAGGATATTCTTTCGAATACTCCGCAAGAAAAATCGACTTGGCTTTTTTCGGCCACCATGCCAAAGGAAGTATCGGTCATTGCCAAAAAGTTCATGCACACCCCACAAGAAATCACGGTAGGTACCAAAAATGCAGGAACATCGGCAGTACAACATGAATACTACGTCGTCGGCGGAAGAGATCGCTACCCTGCCCTGAAACGACTTGCCGATACGAATCCCGATATTTTTTCGGTCGTATTCTGCAGAACAAAACGCGATACCCAAAAAGTGGCCGAAAAATTGATCGAAGACGGTTATAATGCCGGGGCCCTTCATGGTGACCTCAGTCAAAACCAGCGTGACCTTGTCATGAACGCCTTTCGGAAAAAACAGATACAGATGTTGGTGGCCACTGATGTCGCCGCGCGTGGTATCGATGTTGACGATATTACACATGTGATCAACTATCAGTTGCCCGATGAAATCGAAACCTATACCCACCGTAGCGGAAGAACCGGTCGTGCCGGAAAATCAGGTATCTCAATGGTCATCGTTACCCGAAGCGAGTTGCGAAAGATCAAGGCCATCGAAAATAAGATTAAGCAGCAGTTCATTTCAAAAAAGATTCCCACGGGAATGGAAATCTGCGAAATACAATTGTACCACCTGGCCAATAAGATAAAGGACACCAAGATCAACGAAGAGGTAGAGAGTTATCTGCCCGCTATAAACGATGTATTGCAGGGCATCGACCGTGATGAATTGATCAAAAAAATAGTTTCGGTCGAGTTTACACGATTCTACAACTACTATAGTAAGGCCCACGACCTGAACACGTCAGATCAGGGACGTGGGGAAAAATCAGGTCGAGGCGGTAATTCGCCTTCAGATGGTTCGGTACGCTACTTTATCAATGTAGGGGAAAAAGATGGGTACGATTGGATGTCGTTAAAAGATTTTCTCAAGGATACCTTGAACCTAGGGCGTGATTCCATTTACAAAGTCGACGTAAAGGATAGCTTTTCGTTCTTCAACACCGATGCGGGTGACACCGAAAAAGTACTGGCCCATTTTACAGACTTTAAAGTAGACGGAAGGTTTGTCAATGTCGAGGTTTCCAAAAGTCCGGGCGGTTCGGGTGGCGGAAAACGTGGAGGTCGTTCCAAAAATAAAGATCGAGGCCGTGGTGGAAAAGATCGCGATCGAGGAAAACGCAGGGGCAAAAATTCTTCAAAAGGCAACGCAAATTATTCCGGAAAGCGAAGAAGTAAAAGAAAAAGCGATTTCTTTTGATGGGGTACCGTACAACCTCTTTTTTGGTTAATTCTATATTAAAAATACGCTGTAGCGTATTTTTTTTGCTTTGTTTAGTACCTTTAAAGCTGACTAAGGCTCAATGAAGAATTATTTTACGCTATTTCTTACCTTATTGTGTTTTATCGGATTTTCACAAGAGGACAGTGATACCATCGACAGAAAAATCAGGGCGACTGTAATCAATGCGCAGACCGATGACCCCATGGAAAGTGTCCATGTTTTGAACCTTAATCAAGTTATCGGTACCATTACCAATGAAAAAGGTGAGTTTGCTATTACCGCGGCGGTCAACGATACGCTTTACCTGACCTTTCTAGGTTTCAAACCCCAAAAAATTAGGGTCACGAACGATATGTTCAAGTTCGAGGACACCAAGATCGCCTTGACAGAACTCGCTTATGCTCTCGAAGAGGTAATCGTTAGGCCCTATCAATTGACCGGATTTCTCGAAATCGATGTAAAGAATATGGTCGTCAGCAATGGGTATCAATACAGTATTTCGGGTTTGAATGTCGGTTATGAAGCGGGTAACAAAACACCTAGTGCGGTTACTAAAGTGCTGGGCGCGATTTTGAATCCAGCTGATCTGTTGCGTAATCTTTTCGGAAGGCAACCGAACCAGATGCGCAAATTGCGAAAAATGAAGGAAGATGACCAGATTCGGGACCTCTTGGCCTCAAAATTCGACCGGGAGACCTTGGTCGAATTGCTACAACTCGAAAAAGTCGATATTGAGGATATCTTGAGCAATTGTAACTACTCAAAGTCGTTTATTACGACCGCTAACGACCTTCAAATCCTCGATGCGATAAGTAGCTGTTATGAAGAATTCAAGGTGCTGAATCGCGAAAAATAAAATTTTCTATTTCCATATGCATTTTATAGCTTTAGCCAAAATAGCTTAAGATGAAAAAACTGCTGATCGGTGTTATAATTTCCTTATATTTTTTTGCCTGTAAGGAAGAAAAAAAAGAGCCCGTGAAGCCGACAGTACAGATGCAAGAGCCGATTCTTGAACCCGAAAAAAAAATTCCGTTTGTCTGGGAGGGCGCCAACATCTACTTTTTACTTACCGATCGTTTTAACAATGGAAATCCTGCAAATGATGTCAATTTCGAAAGAACTGACACTACGGGCATTCTACGCGGTTTTATGGGCGGTGATCTCGAAGGAATAACCCAAAAAATCGACGAAGGCTATTTTTCCGAACTGGGTATAAATGCTATATGGTTCACCCCTGTTGTAGAGCAAATCCATGGTTCAACCGATGAAAATACAGGAAACACTTATGGATACCATGGTTATTGGGCAAAAGATTGGACTACATTGGATCCCAATTTCGGAACGAAAAAAGACCTGGAGGCCTTGGTCAAAACAGCGCACAAAAAGGGCATCCGTATTTTAATGGATGTCGTCTTGAACCATACCGGGCCGGTGACCGAGAAAGACCCCGTTTGGCCTGAAGATTGGGTACGCACCGATCCGACTTGTGAGTTTACCAATTATGAGAATACAACAAGTTGTACATTGGTAGATAATTTGCCGGATATTCTGACTGAATCGGATGAACCCGTTGAACTGCCCGATCAACTTTTGGCCAAATGGAAAGAAGAAGGTAGGTTGAGCAATGAACTTGATGAACTCCAATTGTTCTTTGAACGTACAGGCTACCCAAGGGCTCCCCGGTTCTACATTATCAAGTGGTTGACCGATTATATCAACGATTTCGGAATCGATGGTTTTCGGGTAGACACCGTGAAACATGCCGATGAAAACGCCTGGTCTGAACTGTACAAAGAAGCTTCGTACGCTTTTAACACTTGGAAAAAAAAGCATCCCAACGAGATATTGGACGACAATCCGTTTTACATGGTCGGGGAAGTGTATGGATATGGTATTTCGGGCGGAAGAGAATATGACTTCGGAGACAAGAAAGTGGACTATTTTGACCACGGTTTCAAAAGCCTTATCAACTTTGAGCTTAAAAACGATGCACAGAACGACTATGAAACGATTTTCAAGAAATATAGTTCGATACTCGGTACCAAACTAAAAGGCAAGAGTGTTCTCAATTACCTCACCTCACACGATGATATGCAACCCTATGACATGGAGCGCAAAGATTCCATTCGGGCCGGCAATGTTCTATTGCTCACATCTGGGGCTTCCCAGATCTACTATGGCGATGAATCGGCAAGGTCCCTTCTCATAGAGGGTGCCGAAGGCGATGCCACGTTACGCTCTTTTATGAATTGGGAAGAAATCGCGAACAATGTTGAAACACAGCATATTCTTGAACACTGGCAAAAACTTGGAAAATTCAGGCGCGACCATCCTGCGATAGGTGCCGGAAAACATAAAAGATTGGGCAAAAAACCGTATGTATTCAGTAGAACATATGTCGATGGTGACTTCAGGGATAAAGTCGTAGTGGGACTTGATTTGCCCAAAGGCAAGAAATCGCTTTGGGTAAAAGGTTTCTTTGGTGACGGAACCAAACTGTTCGATACCTATTCGCAAACCGAGGTAGAGGTCAAAAATGGAAAAGTAACCTTGGAAAATGATTTCGACATTGCCCTTATCGAACTGACACAATAGTATTCAGAATTCTTATCGCTGTGAATGCAAGGCAATCCGATTGCCTTCGGTATCCTTCATCAAGGCCATAAAACCATGGCCTCCCCCGATTTCGGTTTTGGGTTGCATTATTTCGCCCCCGGCGGCCTCGACTCTACCAAGCTCATCGGCAACGTCTTTGCACGAAAAATAAATCAAGGTGCCATCGGTGGAACTGGGTCTATACATCTCGTGCTTGACCAAGGATCCGCTCGCACCCGATTTTTCATGATTACTTGGAAACCACCCCATTTGAAATCCTCCAAGGTCATGGATGCCAATTTCAATATCAAAAACCGATTCATAGAATTTCTTGGCCCGGTCCATATCCGTTACTGGAATTTCGAACCAACCCACCATATTATAATCCATAGTTACTTCTTTTCCAGGGTTGCTTTTAATGTCGCCAAACCTTCTTCAAAATCCTTGCCCACCATTTTATCCATGTTCATGAACAAGGCCATGATGCTCATCGGAAATTTATTCTTCCCGGAAAAG
Organism: Bacteroidia bacterium; assembly: GCA_030428705.1. GTDB lineage: Bacteria > Bacteroidota > Bacteroidia > Flavobacteriales > Flavobacteriaceae > Meishania. The sequence goes on along the minus strand of JAUIDI010000001.1, from coordinate 358,246 downwards.
CCCCAAGTCACTTTAGTAGCGTTAGTGCCAGAATCTTCGACTTTGGTATAACAATCGGATGTCGACTTCCAAGGCTTCAAGAAACGAAGTTCCGATTCGATACGGTCGCCGTTGACAATTTTCGTTATTTCCTGTTCCCCCTCACCAACATCCTTGTTGCCGTTCCAATAACTTATGGCTCCGACTTCACCATCGGTTCCGGTGAACTTCTTTTCCATATTTGGATCTTTTTTGGCCCAAGGTGACCATTCATCCATATTCTTTAAATATTTTAGGTAATCGAAAACTTCGTTCTTCGGACTCTCGATTTCGATAGAACGGGAAACATCATAGGTTTTGGGTGCGATAAGTGCTAGGAAAACTACCAAAGCAATGACCGCCAACAGAATGTAAAGTAGTGTAGCCATTTGTTTATCAATTAGTTGGTTGAATTTAAATATACTAAAAAATTCAATGCCCAGAACGGTACCTGTTCAAAATGTCATCGATGCTTTTAATCGACTTTTTGGTCCATTCAAGCCGTATTTTTAGTTTTTCCCTTTCGCTTAACCGCCACGGAAGATCTGCTTTTCTAAGCTTTGTACTCAATTGGTGCAACAATATCGCCGCTGAAACCGAGATATTCAGGCTTTCGGTAAAACCGAACATGGGTATGCGAAGCAAGCCGTCGGATGATTGCAGCACCTCATCGCTCAACCCCTCCTTTTCCGTACCAAAAAACAAAGCGGTTTTCTTGTCGATTTCAAAATCCTCTAATGAGGTTGCACTTATTGACGGTACGGTGGCTATTATTTGATACCCGTCATCCCTCAATTTTTGAATGCAAGTCTTCGTGTTCCGATAACGGTACACATCGACCCATTGTTGGGCACCCATGGCAATATTCTTGTCCAATCGTTTCTCAAACCTTCCTTCGATGACATGCGCCTCTTGTATCCCAAAAACCTCACAACTTCGTATGACCGCACTGGTATTATGAAGTTGAAAAACATCTTCCAAGGCGACGGTGATGAATTTCGTTCTTTCCTCGAGCACCTCTGAAAACCTAGCGATACGTTCCGGACTGATAAAATTCTCTAAATAATCAAGAAGCCGTTGGTCATCCATAAACCGAATATAATAAAAAGTCTATTTTTAAGGTATGAAGCAAAGAATCGTGGTATTGACCGGAGCCGGTATGAGTGCGGAAAGCGGTCTTAAGACTTTTCGCGACGCCAACGGTCTCTGGGAAGGCCATGATGTAATGGAGGTAGCTTCCCCTACAGGATTCATTCGTAATCCAACCCTTGTACTGGATTTTTACAACCAGCGAAGAAGACAGCTTTTACAGGTCGATCCCAACAAAGCACACCATGCTCTGGTCGAACTTGAAAAGAAATTTGACGTTTCGATCATAACCCAGAACGTCGATGACCTTCACGAACGTGCAGGGAGTTCCGAGGTGCTTCACCTGCATGGCGAACTTTTAAAGGTCAGGTGTACACGGAACGGGAACACGGTTATTGATTGGAAGGAAGATCTTAACCTTGGCGATCTTAGCCAACATGGCCACCAGTTACGCCCACATATCGTATGGTTCGGTGAGCAGGTACCCCTATTGCCGAAAGCGGCCGAAATTACATCAATGGCGGATATTCTGATTATTATCGGCACCTCGATGCAGGTCTATCCCGCTGCGAGTCTTGTCGACTATGCAAATTCAGGTATCCCGATATATTTTATAGACCCTCGGCCAAGTATTTCGGAACATGATTTTGAAAATCTTACGATAATCCCAAAAACAGCGGTCAACGGCCTGCCTACTCTGGTCGCTGATCTAATCGGTACAGAATTCTAGTGCGTTCCGCCCAATCGACAACCGCTTGACGCTGCTTCTCTGTCAATAGGGCTTCTTTATGTATCCACGTATATTCTTTTAGGGGCATTTCGTTTTTTTCGACCATTTCGATGACTTCTTCCAATTTATGGTCTTTCTTTTGCATATCATATTCGTCCCATATCGAAAAGTTCAAATGTCCCTTGCCATTTTTCACATGATTGGCCAACCAATAGGAAATCGGCGCGATATTGTCGTACCAGGGGTATTCGGTATTATCACTATGGCAATCGTAACATGTTCGAATCAAGATTAATCTTACTTCTTCGGATGGATTCGTTTGGGTAAGAAAGACCGCGGTATGATTACCCTGTGAAATGTTTTTTTCAGGACGATAGAATTGCATAAGTATGAAAATGACCAATAGGGCCAACCCTACTTTTTTTACTATTTTCATTATTTCAAATTTGAGGCATAGCTAAATTACGGTTTTTGAAAAAAACGGAACTATACGATTTATTGAACTACGTCGACCATTCTCGTGAAAAACGAATGCAGATGGCCATGCTGGTTTTGAACAATCCGGAAGTTATAGCCCCATTGCTGGAAATCGCCTTTGTAGATGATGACCCAATCTCAAGCCGGGCCTGTTGGGTGATGGAATTCACGGCCAAGGAGAATTTATCGTATCTACTACCCTATCTCGATGCTTTTACATCCAATCTTGGGAAGGTACAATTGGACTCGTCGGTAAGGCCCATTGCCAAAATCTGTGAATTCTTGACGAAAGCCTATTTTTCAAAAAAACCATCCAACGTACAAGCCGAGCTGACCGAAGCGCATTTAGAACGGATCGCCACGGCCTGTTTTGATTGGTTGATCGGAGACCATAAAGTGGCCGCCAAGGCCTACTCGATGACGAGTCTTTTACTTTTAGGACGAAAATTCGATTGGATCCTACCCGAGCTTAAAATGGTTCTTGAACAAAACTACGCCGAAGGTAGTGCGGCCTATAAGGCCAGGGCCAGAATGACCTTGGCGAAAATAAAGTAGTTGCGGAGCGCGAGCTTGAAGACCATAAACTTATGTATTTCCATTCTTTTAAACTATCGCGTTAATAGGTATCTTTGTAGCCTCAAAAAAATAATCAATCCAAAAGCGAATGTCTCTAAATTCCTTAAGTGCCATTTCCCCTATCGATGGGCGATATAGAAGTAAAACAGAAGCATTGGCCTGCTATTTTTCGGAGGAGGCCCTTATCAAATACCGCGTTCGCATAGAAATCGAGTATTTCATCGCCCTCTGCGAAATTCCGTTGCCGCAACTGGAAGGTTTCGATGTTTCAAAATTCGAATTGCTTCGAAAAATCTATGTTGATTTTAGTTCTGAAGATGCCCAGAAAATAAAGGATATCGAAAAAATCACCAATCACGATGTTAAGGCGGTCGAATATTTCATTAAGGAAAAATTCGATGCAACGGGACTTAGTGCTTATAAGGAATTTATCCATTTCGGATTGACTTCTCAAGACATCAATAATACCGCTATTCCGCTTTCGATAAAAGAAGCCATGAACGATGTTTATGTGCCCCAATATTTTGAGGTACTTAAAAAATTGGAGGCATTGGTCGCCGAGTGGTCCGGTGTTTCGATGTTGGCAAGAACGCATGGACAGCCTGCGTCTCCCACGCGTTTGGGAAAAGAAATCGATGTTTTCGTACAACGCTTGAAAGAACAGTTCAACCTATTGAACGATATACCGAGCGCCGCCAAATTTGGAGGTGCCACAGGAAATTATAACGCTCATAAGGTCGCATACCGGACCATCGATTGGAAGGCCTTCGGACAGAGTTTCGTACAAAAACTCGGTCTTTATCACTCGTTCCCCACGACACAGATCGAGCATTACGATCACATGGCTGCCCTTTTTGACACCCTAAAACGCATTAATACCATAATCTTGGATTTGGACAGGGATTTTTGGACCTATGTTTCTATGGATTATTTCAAACAAAAAATCAAAGCGGGCGAGGTAGGATCTTCGGCGATGCCCCATAAGGTCAATCCTATCGATTTTGAAAATTCGGAGGGGAACCTAGGTATCGCAAATGCTCTTTTTGAACATTTATCCGCTAAACTACCTGTTTCGAGATTACAGCGTGACCTTACAGATAGTACGGTATTACGAAATGTTGGCGTACCCTTCGCACATACCATCTTGGCTTTTCAATCGACCTTAAAAGGATTGAACAAACTTTTGATCAACACCGCAAAATTCGAACAGGATTTGGAGAACAATTGGGCCGTGGTCGCCGAGGCAATACAGACCATTTTACGTCGAGAAGGATATCCCAATCCATACGAGGCCTTAAAAGGGCTGACCCGAACCAATGAAAAAATCGACCAAGAATCCATTGCCCAATTCATAGATACACTAGAGATTTCCGAAGCGATCAAAACCGAACTGAAAACCATTACCCCGGCCAACTATACAGGCATATGACCTTGGGAACAACAAAAAAAGACCGTTAAAAACGGTCTTTTTGAATTTGTATTCATAACGGAAACTATCCTTTCTTTTGAATTTCGACGGCATGTGGGTAAGGAATTTCGATTCCTGCCTTATCCAATGCCAGTTTGCATCCTTCGTAGGTCGCAAAATATACATCCCAGTAATCTTCAGGCTTGCAAAACGGACGAACGGCAAAATTCACGGAACTGTCCGCCAGTTCGGAGACATTTACCGAGGGGGCAGGGTCCTTCAATACCTTTGGGTTCGAAGTCAATACTTCAAGTAATACTTCTTTCGCTTTTTTGATATCTTCATCATAGCCAATGCCAATAGTAGTATCGACCCTAATCTTCCCTTCTGCCGTATAATTGATGATATTGCCATTGCCCATAGCACCATTAGGAACGATGGCCAGCTTGTTCTGCGGAGTAATCAGTTTGGTCGTGAAGATTTCGATTTCCTTAACTACACCTAGAACGCCTTGTGCTTCTATAAGGTCGCCGATTTTATAAGGCTTGAAAATCATGATCAATACACCGCCGGCAAAATTGGCGAGTGAGCCCTGTAAGGCAAGACCAATGGCCAAACCAGCAGCGGCAATAACAGCGGCAAAAGTCGTCACATCTACACCTAATGTCGAAATAACGATAATTATTAAAAGTACTTTCAAGGCCCATGAGGCCAAATTCATTAAAAACTTTTGAAGCGATTCGTCATAGGTTCCTTTGGCCATCATTTTTCTTGCCGCACCGATTATCTTTCCGATAATCCAAGAACCGATAATGTAAATCAGAATGGCGCCTAGGACCTTGGGGCCATATTCAACGACAAAGTCAATCCCTTTGTCTATCCATAGTTGTGCATCTTCCATAATACTCGTGTTTTTGATTTAGTATAAATGTTTATAGTTGGACGAATATAATGATTGCAGTTCAAAAACTAAAAAGGAATGGATGTCCGGTTTTTTAAATAATGGTTAAAAAAAATCCTGTTCCGAAAAACCGGAACAGTACCTATAATAATTTTTGGCACTAAGACCCTAGCTGCGAAAGAGCTTTCCTAAATCCTTTAATCCTTCGCCATCATAATCCGATTTTTCGATGGCCTGAAGTAGCTGCACCATATGCGCGGGATTCATGTCATTGCCAAGCACACGGATTAGGGCAAAACCTTTTTCATCACTGTCGCCGTAAATAATGACCTCGTCTATGGCATCTTCGGTGCCCAGGTATTTGATCGTGGCTTTTCCGTAACTTGTATTCATCTTCATCAACTCGATAAACTTGTTATCTGAAAGAATGGCTTTTACATTCGCTTTCTCGATCTTATAATCCGCATTGTTCTCAGCGGTTTTTTTGAACGCTAGAATGTTGAGTTTCTTCAATGACCCGAGTGCTTCTCTTTGCGTCTCGGTCAAATCGGCATTTTCAAGATTCAACACGCTGGTGGGCACATCGAACATCAAGAAATTCGGATTCTCGGTGTTATCGATATAGTATTCCTGTAAACTCTGTGTCGACGAACAGGCCACGAACATTAGTACAATACCTGTATAAAAAAGTGATTTAATCGTTTTCATTATACGTTATTTTAATTCCATTTATGCGGAAATACGTTTGAAGTTAAGCAATTTATCGGTCTCCTTTTTTACCGACCCCTTGCATTTCATGAGGGAGATCCATTCTTTTTGTCAACGACCCTACTTTGTTCAAATCGATGTCGCCCGTCAATGATACCAATACACTTTCGAACTTTCTCCCATTGATTCCTATATCATTGTCCTTTATTCCCGATACGAACATCAACAGCTCGCTAACATGGTCTTCATCGCTGCCCGATTTGATATAGAATTTGACATTGGCGCCATTATCCTTTACGCGCATCAATTCTTCCATTGACGAAGATTTGAGATATTTCTTGACCGTGGCACCCATGTCGTGTGAAACATCTTCATTTTGGGTTATAAAAACCTTTATTCCATCAAGACTATGGGCAATGTCCTTAAAATCCTGAGCGTCTTCGTCATCTTCATCAAGAGCGGCCAAGTTACCGGCCAGTTTGATCATGCTCGCATTGATAGTGACAGAGGCAACGTCGTTCATATCTTCAAACTTGTCGAAGATGGATTGTGAAAAACCGAATATCGGTACTAGGGCTAGAATTACTACTAATTTTTTCATGATTGTCGTTTTTTGATTGATGAATTTTTATTGTCGCAGTAGGTATTCCGCTTTTCTTTACCTAATACCTACTGCGAAAACTTTTTTACGTTCAATTTTTATTTCCGGCTTTGTTCAACTCTTCGGGAAGGTTCATTTTCTTCGTCAACGAGCTTATTTTGTTCAAATCGATATTACCGGTCAAAGAGAGCAGTACGGTTTCGAATTTTCTGCCGTTGACATCGACATCGACACCTGAATCCTTTAACCCGGTAACGAACATCAAAAGTTCGCTTACATGGTCGGAATCCTTACCTTCTCGGATATAAAACTTCACATTGGTGTCTTTATCCTTGACCCGCATCAGTTCTTCCAATTTGGCCGACTTTAAATAGCTGTCGACCGAAGATTTCATATCGGCGGAAATCGATTTATCCTCGGTGATAAACACTTTTAAATTGTTCAGGCTTTGGGCGATATCCATGAAATCTTTAGCTTCAGGGTCATCGACCTCTACATCGATCTTGCTCAATAGGTTGAACATACTTTTGTTCACCACTACGGCGCTCACATTGTCCAAATCTTCATATTTATCGAACAAAGATTGTGAAAACCCGGTCAAGGGCAAGACTGCCATTACTGTTATGATAAGTATCTTTTTCATTGTTTTTGATTTTAATCGTTACTGTAAATTTTTTGTTTTGTTGCCTCAAATTGGTTCAAGTAAGCTACTTTTTCAGTGCCTCGTTCAAAATTCTCGGCCAACAGGTTCAATGCCTTTTTGGTTTCATTGTAGGCCATAAGGGCCTGTTCTTGCTCATCAAGCTGTTGTTGTCGGTAATCATTGCCAAAATATATTCCTACCATAAGAACTGCCACTGCCGCAACGGAAAGCCACTTCGTATAATTTCTTCTAGGTTTTAGTGCAACCTGCTTTGTGTACCGCTCTTTTTTGGCATTGGAAAAATATTGAAACATGGGGGCATACCGCTCTAGATGTGTTGCTACACTTTCTTGCGCAAAGTAGGCACGTAAGGTTTCTTCTTCGGCGACCGTTGTAGTGGCCTCAAAATACTTTTCCAACAATTTTTCAATGTTATCCGATTCCATAACTATGTTTTTGTATTAATCTTTCCCGTACTGTTTTTCGTGCCCGGGAAAGTGCGACACGTATTGCCGTAGGTTTCATATCCAAAAGTGCGCCGATCTCATCAAAATCATATTCTTCGACATCTCTTAACTGTAAGACCATTTTTTGCTGTTCGGGCAACTCTTCCATTATTTTTTCGACCCAACCGATACTATCCTTTGCCTCTACCTGCTGCTGCAATGAATTATTGTCATCACCATAATTGCTGTGAACCAGTGTCAGGTTTCCCGCCTGCTTTGACTTCAATCTATCGAGGCAAAAATTCTTTGTCATGGTCATGGCGAATGCTTCAACGTTATTATAACTGTCCATCGCCTTGTTCTTTGACCATAATTTGAGCAGAATTTCCTGCGTAGCATCCTCGGCCTCTTCGGTCGATACCAGAAGACGTTTGGCCAATCTGTACAGCTTATCCTTAAAAGGCATTACCACATTTAAAAAATCAGTCTGATTCATTTTTGGTCGGGTTGTTCGTAAACCACTATTGTTCGTTTACATAAGGAAGACGATATACGACGAATTTTGTTACAAAAAATTTTTTTATCGTAGATATGTGAGTAAATTGTTCGACCATAAATTAGGAAGAACACTATGGATATCAAGGGAAAGCATCGGATAATTTTTAAAATTTTCCTTCTTTCGTTCAGTTTCGTTCTACCATTCTAAAAAATGAATTATGAAAAAGTACTTACTATTAATCCTGGCCTTGGGGCTCGTTCAAATCGGATGCAAAAAAAACGATGATGTGGTCGCACCCAATGAGGAGGCCATGGAAAATCCAAAAGAGGAAGAAGAACAAATAGAAGAACCTCAGGAAGAGGTCAATGTGGTCGTGCAAGATTTTATGTGGCAAACAATGAATCTGTATTATCTGTGGCAGGCCGAAGTACCTAATTTGGCAGATTCGATATTTCCGACTTCCGATGCCGATGAAGCGGCTTATGTGGAGTTTTTATCGTCTGAGCCGGATCCCGGTGATTTCTTTACCAACAAGTTACTTTTCAGCGAAGATAGGTTTAGCGGGTACAGCGAAAATTATAAGGATTTGACAAATTTTCTTGCGGGAGTCTCCAAAAGCAACGGGCTTGAGTTTGGACTCTCACTTTATGGATCTGGAGACGATGTACTTGGTTTTGTGTATTATATTGTCGAGGGATCCGATGCTTCTACAAAAGACATAAAAAGAGGGGATATTTTTGTTGGGGTAAACGGCGTCTCTTTAAACTTGGACAATTACCAAGAATTACTTTTCGGTGATTCCGACACCTATACCCTTAATATGGTCGATATTGTCGATAATACACTTGTGCCGAACGGAAAAGAGATTACACTCACCAAAGAGGAAGGGTTGGTCGAGAATCCGATACTGGTAACGAATATCATTGAAGAAGGGGCGCAAAAAATAGGCTACCTAATGTACAATCAATTTGTAGGGGGATCGGGTGAACAACTCAACGAAGTCTTTGCCGATTTCAAGGCGCAGGGAGTGACCGATCTGGTCTTAGATCTTCGCTATAACCTTGGTGGTTCAGGTTATACCGCAGCATTGTTAGCGAGTCTTGTGTATGATACAGACGAGAGCAATGTTTTCTACAAGGATAAATACAATGCCAAGATCGAGGCACAATTGGAACCTGCCGATTTCTTGAATTACTTTCGGTCTACGACCGGAACCGCCTTTGGTAATTCAGACATGCCGCTGAACAACCTTAACCTGAACAAGGTTTATGTTTTGGCTACCGACAATACCGCATCGGCAAGCGAATTGGTCATGGTCGGTTTGGAACCCTATATCGATGTGGTACATATCGGCACCACCACGGTAGGCAAAAACCAGGGGTCGAACACCTTTGTGGATGATCCTGAAAATGGTAATTTCTATAGCCCAGATCGAGAGAGTGAAATCAATCCTGATAACCAATGGGCGATCCAACCCATTATCGTGACCGCGGAAAATGCCGATGGGTTTTCAGATTACTCCAATGGACTTGTTCCTGATATAGAATTTCAGGAAGACATTACAAACCTTGGTGTACTAGGCGACCCAAATGAGCCTATGCTGGCCAGGGCGCTGGCCGAAATCAATGGCTCAAGCACTAAAAGAGGGTTTGAGGTGTATATGCCGGTAAATTTAGTATCGGGCTCCAAACTTTCAAATCCTTTGGCAAGTAAGCTCATTATTGACAAGACTCCTGAAACTCTAAAGGAAAGCATTAAAGCGGGAATAAAAGAATAATCGGCAAACCTCTTGATCGTCGTACAAGATCCTTGTACTTTTTTTGGGTAGCATTTGTATGTCTATGGCGAACGTACCGACGAATAGATTGGAGTCGGTGTTTTTAAGCTAACCTCATCCGACCGGCATTCTTTTTTACATTAAAGTTAATTTTAGACAACCATAGAATAAATATTTACGTAAGTACGTTTATAGTTAAAGTCATAACACCCCAAATCTTTATCTTTCTTAAGTTGGAATGATAATTGATTATGTGTTTCCGAAAAAAGAAAGTTTAAAAGACAGCTATGAAAAATCAAGAAAATATTTTGAAAGCGGGAAAGTATTTTTTTCTATTCCTCTTTTCGGGTATCCTACTTACGGCCTGTAAAAAAGATGATGACAATATTCCTGATGGTCCCAGTGCCGAAGTAGCCATACAAGATTTTATGTGGAGGGCCATGAACCTGTGGTATTTTTGGCAGGCAGATGTTGAAAACTTAGATGACTCCGTAATATCCAATGCTACCTTATATGAGGAGTTTTTAGCCACCGAAACAGATCCCGGAGAGTTCTTTGACAACCAATTGTTGTTCAACGAAGATCGTTTTAGTTTTTATTCGGAAGATTACAAGGAGCTTACCCGGGCCCTTTCAGGAATCTCAAAAAGCAATGGTCTTGAATTCGGTTTGGTGCGTTTTCAAGGAAGCGACGACATCTTCGGGTATGTTCGTTATATTGTTCCCGGTTCAGATGCCGCTTCGAAGGATATCGCACGTGGCGACCTTTTTACGGGAGTTAACGGACAAACCTTGAACATCGACAATTACACAGATCTATTATTCGGCGATGAAGACACCTACACCCTGAATATGGCCGATATTGCAGATAATACCGTTACGCCCAATGATATAGAGGTTACACTCACCAAACAACCGAATTTGGCCGAAAATCCCGTTTTTCTGTCAAAGTCCTTTGACATCAATGGCGAGAAAATCGGCTATTTGGTATACAATGGTTTCACCAACGAGTATGACGAAGATTTGAACAGTGCGTTCGGCGACTTGAAAGCGGCCGGAGTGACCCATTTGGTGCTCGACTTACGATATAACCCCGGTGGTTCGGTGAATTCGGCAAGATTGTTGGCCAGTATGATCTATGGCACAAATACCGATAATTTATTTTTGAGACAACGTTGGAATGCCAAGGTACAATCACAATTGAACGACGAACAATTGGAAGACTATTTTGGCAGTCAAACGGATGCCGGAACCGCCTTGAACACACTTAATCTTGATAAGGTCTACATCTTGGCCACGGGAAGTACCGCCTCTGCAAGTGAATTGGTCATTAACGGACTCGCCCCGTATATGGATGTTGTTCATATTGGTGAGACGACCCGGGGCAAGAATGAATTCTCGATTACAATGGTCGACGATCCCGAGGGCAGCTTTATATTTAATCCTGATAGGGAGAACGAAATAAATTCCAACAACCAATGGGCCATTCAGCCCTTGGTAGGAAGAAATGAAAATGCTGATGGTTTTTCCGATTATACCGAAGGTCTGGTGCCTGACATTGAACTACAGGAAGATTTGGCCGATCTAGGCATCTTGGGCGATCAAAACGAACCCTTTCTTGCAAGGGCCATTCAAGAAATAACAGGGGCCTCGGGCAAAAGGGATTTCTCGGTACGCGTACCGGCCGAAGTAATGACCAGTTCTAAAATGTTCGGTCCGATAAAAGACAATATGGTCTTGGACAAACCTTTGGACGTTAAATTCCAATAAAAAAAGCCCCAACAAACAATGAATGTTGGGGCTCTTTCTTTTACAGCGTGAGTTTCATACCGGCCCTTACATTTCTTCCTCTCGTGGTAGACCCTATTATTTCGGTATATTCTTCGTTCAACAAATTGGATATTGCCGTAAAAACTTTCAACTTTCCGGGCAATAGGTCATGCCCAATGTAAAAATCGACCAAAGAATAACTGGGTAGTTCGACATTTGCAAAGGTCATGAAATCCGTATCGAATCGACTTCCTGTTAGCGAATAGTCCAGAGAAGCGAACGTTCTGTTCGAAAAACGGTATCCGGCAGAAATATTTATTTTATGTTTGGGTATACGAATGGCGGCATCACCCTTTCGTTCAGTGAAGGTATAATTGCCCGAAAAATCAAAACGGTCAAATGGTTTCCAATGCAACTCAAATTCAACACCTTGGGCATCGATCGTTGACACAGTGTTTGAAAAAAGACCAGTTTGATTATCGTACACTACGGCGTTTTCTTCCTTCCTATTGAAATAAACACTTGAAAAGCGTAAATCTTGATTTACGGCATATTCAAATCCTCCTTCAAGGGTTCTATTCTCTTCAGGGCCCAAATCAGGATTCGCCCCAAAATTCCCAAAAAGTTGGTTCAAGGAAGGAGTAATATAAGAAGTGGCATACGAACCGAGCAATTTGACATAACCCTTCGAAGTTTTCAGGGCGTACGACGGGTTTACATTATAAACCAGGTGACTACCGTATTCGGAATGATTGTTCAACCTACCACCCAAATTCAAATTGAATCCATGTTCAGACACATATACCAAATTGATATAAGGGTCGACAAGGGTAAAATCTTTTCGGGTTTCGAATTCCGTTCTATCCAATACATAGTTCAAGCCAATTATCGTATACAGCTTGTCTTGGATATTAAGCTTGTTATAAAGGTCAACAACATAATTATCACCTTCAAAAGAATTCGGAAAGGCACTAAAATTCTCGGAAGCATAATCGGCATAGCCCATGTTCAAGTGCAAAGATCCTTTTTTATAAGCATATTCAGAAGTTGCGCCAATACGTTTTTGCTCTCCTTTAAAAAGGTACGGGGCATCCACTGGACCCGAAGATTCGTCGTACTCGGTCTTTAATCCAGTATGATTACCATAAATACCGACTTTAAATTTATTGGAGAATTGGTATCCCAAACGTACGTCAGTACCATATGTAGAAAAAACATCTTCTTCATTTTCTGGGGTAATCAACGCCGAAAGTCCTTCTGAAAAACGGTTCGAGAATGTCACTTGATATGTAAACTTGTTCAAAGTACCGCTCAAGTCGACCCCATTAAAAGCGCTTGAAAGGTTGTAGTTTTGATCCGCCGTAGTCTGATTGGTGCCACGACTGGTTTGAACATTCAGTTCCATTTTTCTTGACGAAGCCTTCTTAGTAGTGATGTTGACAACCGCCGTGGCCGCGTTTGCGCCATATAAGGTACTTGCCGCCCCCTTTATAATTTCAATGTTCTCGATATTCGCGGCGGAAAGCAACCTTAAATCGTATTCCTGTGAAAATGAGGAGGGGTCGCTCACACGAACCCCATCAATCAACACCAATACCTGGCGTCCCCGACCTCCTCGTGCGAAAACACCGAGAACCGTCCCTTCCCTACCCCGGCTACCGGCAATTTCGATTCCGCTTTTTGTATTGATGATCTCGGCTACCGATTTACCTTGATTTCGCTGCAATTCATCTTTGCCGATCTTGATCACCGTCTTGCCCGAGTTTTGTCGTTCGAGCGCAAAACGTGAATCACTTACCACCACTTCATCCAAATTTTGGATTTTAACGGAATCATTTTCTGCGACCTGGGCCGCCATGTTCGTGCATACCAAGGCGGTAGCACAAAAGCCAAAAAACTTTTTGTTCATTTCGTTTAATTCAATAAACGGGAGAATAGTATGTCTGTACCCATACGTAAACCTTTATCCCGAAAGTTTAACAATGATTTTTTGCTGCCATAGGCAGACGAATTAATGGCAGGTCTCCTGACTTGTTCAAAGTTATCCTACCTTCCCATCTTTACTGAACTTCAATCAGTGTCGACAGTGGTTTCGAAGAAGATAACTCCCCCTATTAAAGAGGTGCCAAAAAACTTTGGCATAAACTTACAGTTGCGGGAACAGTTCCGGATTCTCACCGGATTCCCTTTTAATCCCAACATCCTAAAACATGTCGGGAACCAAATTCAGAACGAAAATAGAACTATTTTTTGTCAATCTTATCCTTCTTTGTCATTTTTATGGCCAACCAGATAAAACCGACCACGAAATGGAGAAGCACGATACCGGCCACGATGTAGACAATGGTGTTCGAATCACCCCTCATGTTGCGAATTTTTATCAAAACTAAAAACTCCCATCAAAATAAAATGTGACTTTTGTTACCTTGCGCGGAAAAAGAAGGCCGGTAATAATAATCCTTGAGAAAGATCTTGATATCCTTTTTTCCCTTTAACCTAAAATTTCGAACGCCGTTGAAACCGACAAAGTATATACTCCTTTTTTTCTGTTTTCTATTTTTTCTAGGATGTAAGACCGATAAAAAAAGAAATGGTCAAGTCGACGAATCGAATAATGTTATTGCCGTCGATTATGCAAAGGGGTTTTCCATTGAAAAATTTGGTGAGAATCTGACGATCATAAAGATTACCTCGCCATGGCCTGATGCCGAGGCAGCATTCAAGTATGCCCTGGTCCCAAAGGAAAAAATGGCTTCAATGACCTTGAACAAAGATGAATACGACGCCATTGTAGCGGTACCCGTATCGCGTTTGGTGGTTACCTCTACCACACATATTCCCGCTTTGGAGGCTTTGGGTGAACTTGATAAATTGGTCGGCTTTCCGGATACCGGGTATATCTCGTCCAAAAGTGCCAGAAGCCGTATCGATAATGGCCTGATCACGGAACTGGGAAACAATGAGTCGATAAACACCGAGATGACCATCGAATTGAACCCCGATGTAGTGGTCGGTTTCGGAATCGATAATCAAAACAGGGCATACGAAACGCTACAGCGTTCCAATATCCCTGTTGTCTATAATGGCGATTGGACGGAAAAAACACCGCTAGGGAAAGCGGAATGGATCAAGTTCTTCGCCCCGTTCTTTCAAAAGGAAACAACGGCCGACAGCATTTTTAACAAGACAAAAAAGGCCTATGAACAAGCCAAAAAATTGGCCGCGGAGGCGCAAAAACGACCGACCGTTCTAAGTGGCGCCCTTTACAAAGACGTATGGTACCTGCCCGGTGGCAATAGCTGGGCCGCCCAATTCATTTCAGATGCCAATGCCGAATATTTATGGTCGGACACGTCTGAAACAGGTAGCCTTTCACTAGGTCTTGAAAGTGTGTTGACCAAAGGGCAAAACGCTGATTTCTGGATTTCTCCATCGCAATTTACGACATACCGGGAAATGGAAAAGGCCAATGCGCACTACTTGCGTTTCGATGCTTTTAAGAACAGAAACGTATATACTTTTTCAAAGACAAAGGGTGAAACGGGAGGGTTATTGTATTATGAACTGGCCCCTCAAAGGCCTGATCTGGTACTTAAGGACCTTATACATATTTTCCATCCCGAACTCTTGCCTGAACATCGATTATTCTTTTTTAAACCTTTGGATTGATTGAAAAAAATAAGACATATCGATGGCCTTTTATTGTGATGCTGCTAATGCTCGTGATCAGTTTCACGATCAATATTGGCCTCGGCTCCGTATCCATTCCTTTTGATGAATTGCTGAATTCGCTATTTGGCAACGCTGCTGAGAAAGAATCGTGGGACTACATCATCTGGAACTACCGAATTCCAAAAGCCTTTACCGCGATATTGGTTGGTAGCGGACTTTCGCTAAGCGGATTGTTGATGCAGACCCTGTTCAGAAATCCGTTGGCGGGGCCTTTCGTATTGGGTATCAGTTCAGGTGCCAGTCTCGGTGCGGCAATATTGATCATGGGCACTACGGCCATCTCGGGCCTATTGACTTTTGAATTTGTAAATGACCTATCATTGGCCATTGCGGCAAGTCTTGGAAGTTTTTTGGTACTTCTGGTCGTCATGATCGTCGCCACCCGGGTCAAGGATACCATGGCACTGCTTATCATCGGCTTGATGTTCGGTAGTATCACGGCTGCGATCGTCAGCGTACTTTCTTATTTTACCAATGCCGAAAAATTGCAGCGTTACGTGTATTGGTCCTTCGGCAGTATAGGAAACCTTACTTGGTCGCAATTGGTATTGCTATTGGTTTTGGTCCTAATCGGGATATTGCTCAGTATTCTGTCGATAAAATCTCTGAACGCCCTGTTATTGGGGGAAAACTATGCACGTAGCCTTGGAATCGACTTAAAAAAGTCGCGCTATATCATAATCATTGCAACCGGATTGCTAGCCGGTGGAATTACCGCTTTTGCCGGACCGATTGCCTTTGTTGGGCTTGCCGTACCCCATTTGACACGACAACTGTTCAATACCATGGACCATAAAGTATTGATTGCGGCCGTGATGATCTATGGTGCGGTCTTAATGTTGCTTTGCGATACCCTTGCACAATTGCCGACATCGGCCCACGTCTTGCCGATCAATGCGATAACAAGTATTATCGGTGCCCCTGTTGTTATCTGGCTGTTGGTACGTAAACGAAAAATGATTTTTTGATTATGGATTCCAAAGAACAACATATTACATTAAAGGCTGAAAATCTATCTATCGGATATGCTTCCAAAAACAAGGAAACCCTTATTGCCCAGAACATTGATTTTAACGTACAGCTTGGCGAATTGGTAGCAATCATCGGCATCAACGGCATCGGAAAATCGACCTTGCTAAGAACCTTGGCCAAAGTTCAGCCTAAGTTGGCAGGAACCATCAAAATCGAGCAAGCGGACCTAGATTACATAAAACCGTTCGATTTGGCCTCCAAGATCAGCGTTGTGCTCACCGAGCCCATAGCATCGAAAAACCTTACGGTCATTGAATTGGTGGCCTTGGGAAGACAGCCTTATACAAATTGGCTGGGCACCTTATCGGAACATGATCGTTCTAGAATAATAGATGCCATGACGCAAATGGAGCTGGATTCCCTTCAACATAAAAAGTGCCATGAACTAAGTGATGGGCAGTTGCAGCGCGTAATGATAGCAAGGGCCTTGGCACAAGATACCCCCATCATTTTATTGGATGAGCCTACCACGCATTTGGATCTATACCACAAAGTACGGATCTTGAAACTTTTAAAACACATCTCAAAAGAGGCCCATAAAATCGTCATCTTTACCACCCACGAAATAGAAATGGCCATTCAGTTATGTGATAAAATATTGCTGTTGGACGGTAAGACCAATCCTTTTGGTAAACCTAACGAACTGATTGAAAAAAAAGCATTTGAGCGCATTTTTCCATCCGATACGATAACCTTCGACCCTGACACAGGATCTTTTCGTATTTAAAAGTAAGACAGACCTGCACCTCTATTTTAAGGCGATCATGTATCTTTACTTCAAACACCATCAAAGGAAATGAACGAATTTTTGCTATATGTTATAATCGGGACGGTTTGTTTGGCAATCGGCTATCTTTTAGGTAATTACATAAGCGGACTTAAAACAAAATCGAGCCAAAGTGCTCTTCAGGAACGGGAACAGCAACTAAAGGCCAATCTCACTTCCTTGGAGCATAAATTAACGGACTCCGAGGAACATAAAACCCAATTACAAAGCGAAAAAGAGCAGTTGGGTAATCAAATCGTCCGTTATCAGGCCGATCTAGAAAACCTTGAACTCAAAAACCGAGAGCAAAAAGAGGAAGTTGAAAAACTGCAGGAAAAATTCACAAAGGAATTCGAGAACCTTGCCAACAAAATCTTGGAAGAAAAAAGCCTAAAATTTACCGAACGTAACGAAAAAAATATCAAGGACATCCTCACCCCGTTGAACGAAAAGATACAATTGTTCGAAAAAAAGGTAGAAGAAAGCCAAAAGGAAAATATCAGTATCCATTCGGCCCTAAAGGAACAACTGCTGAATTTACAGACCCAAAACCTCAAGATTACGCAAGAAGCCGAAAACTTGACGAAAGCCCTAAAGGGCGATAGTAAAATGCAGGGCAATTGGGGCGAACTGGTGCTTGAACGGGTCTTGGAAAAATCAGGACTTGAAAAAGATCGCGAATATTGGGTACAGCAGAGTTTTACGTTGGATGACGGCACAAGGGTACTGCCCGATGTGATCATCAACCTGCCCGATGGAAAAAAGATGATCGTGGATTCAAAGGTTTCCCTGACGGACTACGAACGGTTCATCAATGCCGAAGAGGATGATCTGAAAGACAAATTCCTGAAAGACCATATAACCTCCATTCGCAAACATGTGGACCAACTTTCCGCAAAAAAGTATGAGGATCTCTATGAAATGGAAAGTCCCGATTTTGTTTTGATGTTCATACCCATCGAACCGGCCTTCGCTATTGCTATAAACAATGATAACTCACTGTACAACAAAGCATTCGAACAGAATATCGTAATCGTTACTCCATCTACCCTATTGGCTACCTTGAGGACCATAGACAGTATGTGGAACAATGAAAAACAGCAGCGCAACGCCATAGAAATTGCCCGACAGGCCGGGGCACTTTATGACAAGTTCGAAGGCTTTGTAAGCGATCTGACCAAAGTCGGCAAAAAGATGGACGATGCGAAAAGTGAATATAAGGGTGCCATGAACAAGTTGGTCGAAGGACGTGGAAATATTATAACCAGCATTGAAAGACTGAAAAAAATGGGTGCCAAGGCCAAAAAATCCATTCCCGAACCTATATTAAAACGAGCCCAAGAAGACGATTTCGAGGAAGAACCAAAACTTAAGCTTTAAACCATGAAAAAAATACTATTTCTTGTAATCGGAGGCCTTTTGGCCCTATTGGCCTTGTACTATGCCTTTATCTATTTTGTTCCGTATAGCGAAGGGGTACGGTCGGGTGAACTGATCAAGATTAGCCGTAAGGGCGTTATCGCCAAAACCTGGGAAGGTGAAATCAGCCAAGGTATATCGGGGGCCCAGATATTTTCATTCTCGGTTCTGGACAAAGACCAGGACATTATCGAAAAGCTAAAAGAATATCAGGGTGAATATGTAAAAGTCAGTTACACGGAGCGTTACGCCACTTTTTTCTGGTTGGGCGATACCAAATACTTTATCACCGAGGTGGAAAAAGAACGTTCGCCACATTTTCGAAATTGATGAAACCTTCCAAAACCTGAACATTTAAAATCGTTCGAAAGTAAAATATTAAGATTTCATTGCGGTAATCTTCGAGGCGGCGGCCTCATCCAAGAACCAAGTCAATCTTCCCGATTTCGGATTCACCAAAATGGCGGGATAGTCTTCAAAATTACCTTTCTTGTTGATTATTTCCCCAAGCTTGACCGCCTTGTTTTCACCAGTGACCAAGAACGCCACTTCTTGTGCATTGTTGATGACCTGGCCAGTAATCGTTATCCGTTTTTGTCCCGAATCGGGATGTGTTGCTACCTCACAATACTTTTTGGAATGCCAAAGACCCATTTCATGCGGAAATATCGAGGCCGTATGGCCATCATCCCCCATTCCCAAAATAACCAAATCAAAATGTAGGATTTTATGATGTTTCGGAAGTACGGTGTGTAATAGCTTCGAATAACGCCGGGCCTCGTATTCAGGTTTGTTCTCTCCCTTGATCCGATGTATGTTCCCTTTTGGGATACCCAATTTCGACAAGAGATGCTCTTTGGTCATTTTAAAATTGCTCTCGTCATCTTCCGGTGGCACGCAGCGCTCATCGCCCCAATAGAAGTAAACTTTGGTCCAATCGATTTGATCGGCATAATGCTTGGTCAAGGTGTCAAAAACAATTTTGGGGGTACTGCCTCCCGAAAGTGCGATATGTACCTCTTTGCGGTCTCCAACGAAATCGATGAAATACTTTGAGAAATCATCGGCGACTTCCTGTTTGGTGCGGTTGATCCTTAAATCCATATTATACTTTTGTAGCCTCCCAATCCTAGCTTCTAGCAAATCACACAAAATCCCGGGTCATCGGCCAAATTTTCACTGGGGTTGCGCCACATGCCCAAGCCTTCGATCAATTCATCGGCATTGGTCGGCCCCCAAACTCCCGCGGAATAGCCATACGTTTTGACATCCTTATTGTTTTTCCAATAGTCCAAAATGGGGTCTACAAACTCCCACGCCGCCTCGACCTCATCGGCACGCGCATAAAGTGTGGCATCGCCCTGCATGGCATCCAGCAACAGGCGTTCATAGGCTTCCATGACATGGTTCTCCACCAAACTGGAATAATAAAAATCAAGGTTTGCCCGCTCTACCTTAAAGCCTTGCCCGGGAACTTTTACACCGAACTTGATCAAAATTCCCTCATCGGGTTGGATCCGGATGATCAACTTATTATCCTTATTGTTCATACCCGAATCCTTGAAAATCTGATGGTGGGGCGACTTGAAGTGAATGACCACTTCGGTGACCTTGGTCGGCATGCGCTTGGCGGTTCGAACATAAAAAGGCACGTCGGCCCAACGCCAATTATCTACAAAAAATTTGATGGCGGCATAGGTTTCGGTATTCGATTCGGGGTCTACGCCTTCTTCCTCCCGATATCCCTTTACTTTTTCCCCATTGATGACCGAGGCTATATATTGCGCCTTTATGGTATTGTTGTGCAATGTCTCCGCATCTCTCATAATGCGCAACGATTTCAAGGCCTTGACCTTTTCATTACGGATCTCATCGGGCCCTGCCCCTATGGGAGGCTCCATGATGACCAACGAAACGATCTGCAACAGATGGTTTTGGAACATATCGCGCAGCGCGCCCGACTTGTCGTAATACCCCCCGCGCTTCTCCACCCCTCCGCTTTCGGCGTTGGTGATTTCGACATGGTGTATGTAGTTACGGTTCCAGAGCGGTTCAAAAATGCTATTGGCAAAACGTGTGACCAAAAGGTTCTGAACGGTCTCCTTGCCCAAATAGTGGTCGATACGGTAAATCTGCGATTCCTTGAAATAGCGATGCAGGCCTTCGTTCAGCGCTTTCGCACTAGCCAGACTGTAGCCGAACGGTTTTTCGACGATCAAGCGCTTCCAGCCCTCTTTTTGATCGTTCAGACCTTGATCCGCAAGATTTTTTGCAATGATCTCATACAGACTGGGCGGCGTGGACAGATAGAAAATGATATTTCCATCGGTACCGTGTGCCTCGTCCAAATCGGAGATGCGCTTGCGAAGTTTTTCATACGAGGTATCATACTCCTTCCCCAAGTCTTCGTAAAAGAGTTTTTCTGCAAAGTGGTCAATGAACGCAGCATCCGATTCCTTGATACTTTCTTCGAGATATTTGCTGTGCCGAACGACTTTTTTTCGAAAATCATCATCCGTAAGGTCGCTACGGCTTACTCCCAATACTGTAAAGTTTTTAGGCAGGTGACGGCCTTGGTATAGGTTAAAAAGTGCGGGGACCAGTTTTCGGGCCGTCAAGTCTCCTGAAGCCCCAAAAATGACGAGCATTTGATTGTCGGTCTTGTTCATGTAACATGTTAATTTTTATTCTCCAAATACTTTTCTGGCACTTTTACCCCATTCGAATCCAATGTCCAGACCATGTTGGCGATCCACCAACGATCGTTGTAAAAAATCAATTGGTAGCTTGAGATGCCTCGTGCGTTCAGATTCTCGGAATCTTCGGCATGAAAACTCTGAAAGACCTGGGCGAGGCCATTGTATTCATCCACTACCTTTCCGGTTTCATATTCAAGAAATTTCTTGTCGCGGTAACTCTCTTGAAACGACGCGATAAATTCTTCCAATGAAAGCGAATCGTAAGGGGTAGTAATCGAATCGCCTTGATTCAGTATGGTAAAGCGAGCGGTCGGTAAAAAAAGGTTCCGATAGGCATCCCAATTGCGTACTTTTCCTTTTTCCCCCGAAACAATATGCAATACTTCCTTGACAATGGAATCGATAGACTTGACCGCTTCCTCCTGCTTTAAAGATTTTTGTTGTGCACCCAAAACAATTGTAAAAAGGATAAGAAATGCGAAAATCGATTTTTTCATTTTCGGAACATAGGCGATTTTAAATATAACCATCATTTATGAGTTTACAAGAGGTATCGAACCAAAACCGGATATTTTCATTTATTTTTGATTTGATGGGCATTCCCATTAAACAGAACAAAGAATTATGGAAGGAAAATACGATTTCGGACTGGTAGGCCTTGGCGTTATGGGGCGTAATTTTATACTCAATGTGGCCGATAACGGGTTTACGGCCTTTGGCAACGACCTTGATACCGAAAAGGTCGACGCCCTTATCGCCGAAGGCGGCGATACGAAAAAGGTCAACGCCTCGACGGATGCCAAGGTCTTTGTCAATGCACTTTCCTCTCCCCGAAAAATAATGCTGTTGGTACCTGCGGGCAAGATCGTGGACGCCGTTATCGAAAGCCTGTTGCCCTTTTTGGACAAGGACGATATCATCATCGATGGGGGAAATTCCTTTTTTACCGATACCGATCGCCGGGAAGCTTATCTACAGGAAAAAGGCATCCATTTCTTCGGGGCGGGTGTCTCGGGCGGCGCAAAGGGTGCCCGTCTCGGGCCGAGCATCATGCCCGGTGGCAACCGTGAAGCCTATCAGCACGTAAAACCGATTTTCGAAGCGGTTTCGGCTAAATACAAGGGGGAACCCTGTGTGGCCTATCTAGGCCCGAAATCCGCAGGAAACTATGTGAAAATGGTTCATAACGGCATCGAATACGGATTGATGCAATTGACCTCTGAAATCTATGATTTGCTTAAAAAAGCGGGGGATTTCTCGAACGAGGAACTGGGCGCCATTTATTCGAAATGGAACGAAGGGCGCCTGCAATCGTTTCTAGTGGAGATCACGTCAAAAATATTGACCCAAAAAGATGACCTTGCCGAAGGCCATCTGGTCGATCAGATACTTGACAAGGCCAAACAAAAAGGCACCGGAAAATGGACCAGTCAAAACGCCATGGATCTTGGCATACCCGTACCTTCCATCGATATTGCCGTAAGCATGCGCGAAATTTCGGCCTTGAAAACAGAACGTGTTCGGGCCGATAAGCTGTATGACCGCCCCGAAATGGAAAAGCAGGACAAGGCCGAGCTTGAAAAATTGGCCGAAGAAGCATTGTATTTCTCGTTTATCATTACCTATGCCCAAGGGCTGCATCAGTTGGCCGATGCCTCAAACGAATATGGCTATGCCCTCGACATCGCCGTTATCGCCAAGATCTGGCGTGCGGGCTGTATCATTCGGGCGGCCCTATTGGCCGATATTACGGAGGCTTTTCAAAAAGACCGATTACTGCCCAATCTCCTGTTATCGCCCACTTTTGTCGAAAAAGTACAGGGTACGGTCGGCTCGGCCCGTAAACTGACGTGCCTTGCTGCCGCGAATGGAATACCCCTACCCGGAATCACTAATTCATTGGCCTATTTCGACGCCTATACCTCTACCCGACTGCCCTTGAACCTGATTCAGGCACAGCGCGATTATTTTGGATCGCACACTTATGAGCGTTTGGATCGTGAAGGTATTTTTCATACGGAATGGGAAAAGTAGGTGTCGGATAAACAAAACCAAAGGGTACCGTTATCTGGAAATGACAAATGATAAACGGTAATTTTGGTACTGATATAACAAGTTAGCCACAATTAAAAAAATGAAACGAATATTCAATTTAATATTAATCTCAATTCTTATTGTCGCTTGTGAGAAACCAATAGAAGGAGATTTGTTGATTGAAAATGTAAATGTGATTGATATACGAACAGGAAATGTCAGAACTAATTTTGATGTATTGATAATCAAAGACAGTATTGCCAAAATTCAAGAACATAAAAAAGGAACATTCAATGCAATAAAAAAGATTGACGGCACAGAGAAATATCTGATACCTGGCCTTTGGAATATGCATAGCCATTGGATAGACACCTATGAATACTTTTTTCCAATGATGTTAGCAAATGGTGTAGTCGGTATTCGAGATATGTGGGGTAATTTCCCAGTATTGAGTGAAGTGCGACACGAAATTACTGATGGAGAATTGATTGGACCTGATATTTTTAGTGCAGGCTTTTTGGTAGCAGGAGCCAACCCTATACAAGCAGGAGCTTCTGATATCGCTGCTACCCCTGAAGAAGGACGAGCCATTGTGAGAAGACAAAAGTCAGATGGAGCGGATTTTATCAAAGTATATTCTGAATTGGAAAGGGAAGTGTATTTGGCCATTGCTGATGAATGTCAAAGACTTGGAATTCCTATGGTTGGTCATCTTCCTTCCAAGGTATCATTGGAAGATGCTATCACCGCAAACCACCTGAGCATTGAACAT
Organism: Bacteroidia bacterium; assembly: GCA_030428705.1. Lineage (GTDB taxonomy): Bacteria > Bacteroidota > Bacteroidia > Flavobacteriales > Flavobacteriaceae > Meishania. Next base: position 334,150 of record JAUIDI010000001.1, on the reverse strand, counting down.
ACCTATGGAATTAATGCTTTTTTACACAAGCAATATATTGAGGCTAAAAAACAAATGAATAATCAACCCAATACGCTTGAACTTGATGAACCTGTAAAATCCTATGTGGCAACCTACGGAATTGGTGCATTAGATTATGACATCGACAATTTGGATACCACAAGAATACCTGAATTAATTGAATTACTTTCTAAAAGCAACACTTGGATTACTCCAACAATGGTGGTGGAAAAAGGGACACTAAGACGCTATGACCCAAATTATGATCCTTCTGTGCTCAACTCCTATATGCCGGATTTTGTTGTTAATGGCTATTACGTGAAAGATACGCTCAAAACGAGTCGAGATAGTTTAAATTACAACTGGAATAGAAAGAACTATGAATTTCTCATAAAGCTACTCAAACCAATGTTTGATGGTGGTGTAAAAATTCTGGCAGGGACAGACCACGTTGTAAGATTTAGTTATCCCGGGTTTAGTCTACATGATGAATTGCAAATTTTTGTCGAGGAAGCAGGTGCTACACCCCTACAAGCTTTGCAAACAGCTACTATAAATCCTACGATTTTTTTGGGAATAGAAAAGAATATAGGAACTGTTGAAGAAGGCAAAAGGGCAAGTTTAATTTTGCTCAATAGCAACCCTTTGAAAGATATTAAAAACACAAAAAATATCGATGGATTAATTTTAAGAGGAATTTATTATCCAAAAGAGGAGTTGAATAATAAGTTGAACAATTTAATTGAAAATAATAGAAAACCTCAAATCAGGATAGTCTTGGATTCACTCATAACAAAAAGTGGCATTGACGTAGCCATTGATGAATACCATAAGTTGAAAAAAGAAAAGGCTGACAAATATAATTTTGGACAAAGGCAACTCATCACTTTAGGCAATTCCTTGTTGGATAAAGATGAAATTACAGATGCTTTAAAAATCTTTGAATTGAATATTCAAATATATCCTAAACTGAGTCACAGCTTTGTTGGGCTTGGTGATGCATATTTCAAGTTAGAAAAATATGAATTAGCATTGGATGCTTGGCAAAAAGCGAATGAATTAGGAGGTTATACTACACATACTCGAATAGCAAAATTGAAATCAAAATAACTGTGGCTAACAATGGCAATAATTAATTACTTCTACTCGCCTACCCCTGAAAATCCTTGCGGATTTTCAGTTTGGTGTGTACTTGCGAAGTTAATCGCTAACCCACACAACTACTCATAGCCGAGACCGTTAGCGGTAATTTGAACCATGATTGCGGGAAATAAAACTTAATCCTATGAATGCAAGACTTTACAGAACAGAGTATGAGCTATCAGCTTTAGATTTTCCAGCCATTGAAGGACTCGGTGAATCAAGAATTGATTTTAGAACTGAACCTCCAATTATAGTTAACAATAAAGTGAAATTGAAAATTACTAAAAAGTATATTCTCGTTGAATTTTATAATAGTATAGAACACGAAGTTCTTTCCGCTATGTCAGCCTATGAAATACCTGTAACCGAAATTAAAACTAGAGAAAATATCCATGAATGTTTTAAAGATGCTACATTAGGTTTGAGTGAGGCATACGAGTTTGCAAAAAAGAAATTGCCATTACCAGATATCTATTTCCCCTCTTTACCAGTAGAATTATACAAAAGAGAAATTGACGGGGTTTTCTATCTGTTAAATACCCTGAATTAGACAATAATATCTGTTATAAAAACTACCGCTAACAATGGCTATATTTCATTGTTCACTCCTACCTTGAACTAAATTCCCTACTTTTAAGAAAAGTAGTGACCAAAGGGAATGATTTCGTCCCGCGGCCCTGGCTTGCTGGAAAATCGCACCGGCCCACGCCGTCGCTCACCAGCCGCCAGCCACAACGAAATCATAGCCCAGACCGTTACCTGTAATTTTGAAAAACATTCCAAAAATATGGACTTTATGGATTTTGGGAATCGGAATTGGATTCGCACGATCGGAATTGCCCTTTTTTGAACAAAGTGCGTTTGACTTCTACCGATTGGAGATTCTTAAAGCGAACCCAGTAAAAAAAAGAATTAGTGTTTATCGTTACTATTCGGAATTTCAAGACTCCAATCGCTATTTTGCAGAAGGAGAGTGTCTTAAAAATCCCGTTTTTAAAAATCAAATAAGGGAAGTTGATAGAACTGCATATGGACAGAACAATATAGATTCGGACAAGTTTGAACTGAACTTTAGCGAGATAGACAGAAAACAGTTTAAAATCAGGAAAAATGGACGAGGCAGTTTCCCAAAACTTTTTATAAGCTATCCAATGGTTTCTATTAAAAACTCAAAGAGGTTTTTTGTTAACATTTACGAGAATTACGAGAGACGAACGAATAACTATCATATTGAATTAGATGAGAATGGAAGAGTCATCGATTGGTGTAATTCATATCACGAAACGATAATAATACACTAAAAAACTACAGGTAACACCGTGTATAATTAATTGCGGGCTGAATTCAAAGTATGAAAAATGTACTTATCGCAGGAGCTTCGGGTATGATCGGGAGTATCATCTTGGACGAATGCTTGTCATCTTCAAAAATTGATAGGGTAACATCTTTGGCTCGCAGGAAATCGAATAATGAGCACCCTAAGTTAAAAGAGGTAATTATTGAAGATTTTACAGATTACGCTAACCATCGGAATTTGTTTAAAAATATCGATAGTGCCTTTTTCTGTATTGGAGTGTACACAGGTAGTGTTCCTGATAAATTATTCAAGGAAATTACAGTAGACTATGCTGTAAGTTTTGCCAAAATGCTCAAAGAAAATAGTCCAAACGCAAAATTATGCCTTCTCAGTGGAGCCGGAGCCGACCGAACTGAAAAAAGTAAGACTTCATTTGCGCTGTATAAAGGAATCGCTGAAAATCAAATTGATAAATTAGGTTTGGAATTTTACGCCTTTCGCCCAGGATATATTTATCCGGTTGAACCAAGAAAAGAGCCCAATTTGATGTATAGAATTATGCGTTATTTATACCCAATTATAAGACTTTTAGGCAGTAATTTTAGCATCAAATCGACTGAACTCGCTAAAGCAATGTATGAAATCGGATTGAACGGGTCAGATAAAAAAATATTAGAGAATAAAGACCTGATTCATTATTTAAAAGAGCAAAGTGAAAATAAACAATCGACAGAAATTAAGTAAGAAGTAGATTTTAAAACAAACCCAGTGCCTAAAAATGTATAACCGTAATTCCGGCGTACCGATAGCTATCGGTACGCCGGAATTGCTAAAGTCGGTGCGTAACCGAAAATAATCACTAATTTAACTCGTACATGACAGTTATATGAGAACCTTGATCATTAAAAAATGGTATGCTATGAAATACGCATTAAGCTCGATTCTTCTCTCTTGTCTATTTGCTTGTAATTCAGCCAAACAGGATTCTTTTGACCTAGAGATCTCCAATGTCAACCTAATTGATGGAACCGGAAGGCCACTGCAAACCAATGTTTCCATTGGTATACGAGATGCGAAAATAGTTGCCATTGATTCGGTATTCACGGAAAGTGCCAAAAACATGATTGATGGAACCGGAAAGTTCCTTATTCCCGGGCTATTTGACGGTCATGTCCATACCGGGAATTTTGAAAAAGATTTTCCCAGATTCATTCACTATGGGGTTACGTCAATCTTCATTACAGGTGGAAGTTCATGTACAAATGAATACTATAGGGCCATGCGCAAGCAAGGCAATCAAGATAGCATTCCTGCTCCCATCGTCTTCCATACCAGTCAGCATTTTACAATGGAAGGTAGGCATCCTGTCAAGACATATAAGGGCAGTTGGGTCGATGGAAAAACGGTATTCTTGATAAAAGATACGCTTCAAATCGAAGGGTTGGTAAAAGAAGTAAGCCAATACCCTATCACGGGAATAAAGCTCACCATTGAAGATGGTCCACATCCACCCTGGGTAGAGCGCATGCCACAAAAATTTATCAATAAAATTCAGAAAGAGGCGACAAAAAATGGTACAAGAGTATTTGCCCATGTAAGTGACAATATCGAATTAGGAATGGCATTGGATGCCGGCATCCAGAATTTCGCCCATTGGACAGGTATTGATCTTGACTTTCAAAAAGATACGCTGCTTTTGGGAAAAATATACGAACTCAAGCCTTCATTTATCACAACGCTCATGATAGATAAGGGATTTTTATATCCTTTGTTTCCTCAATGGGTAGAAGCCGTTCGACAAGAAAAGGTCTTTGATGAAGACGATTTGTCAAAAGCAAATGAACCTGATTATATAGCTCGCTCTGAAGATAACATTGCCTTCTGGAAAGATTATCTACAAAAAGAAGATATAACCTTAAGTGATGTTGTTACCTTTCAGGTTGAGGACATAAAGGCCCTTTACGAGAATGGAATAAACTTTGCCCTGGGTACCGATACAGGTCCTTTCGTTTTACCAGGGTATAGTTTACATGAAGAAATGCAGTTGTTTGAGTTGGGCGGAATGAATCCGCTAAATATCATTAAAATGGGGTCTTTGAATGCGGCCAAAATGATGAAAGCGCAAGATAGTTTAGGTTCAATTGAAAATGGGAAAATTGCAAATATGATATTACTTGATATGAATCCATTGGAGACTATAAGAAATACACTTGCAATTAATACCGTGATTAAGAGAGGGAAAATTCAAAAACGAATTGAAGAATAAAAACAATTGCTTACTCTAGCTGTCGACAATAACTTAAAAAAATGGAAAAACACTTTGAACTATCCGATCCTGAATTTGAAAGACAATTCATGGATTGCAAACTGAATCCAGAGATTTTCTCTCACGAAGCGCATCTAAGGTTGGCTTGGATCAATATCAAAAAATACGGCATTGAAAAAGCCGAGGCCATCATACAAGATCAGTTACAAAACTATGTGCAATTTGTTGGGGCAAAAGACAAATACAATACAACCTTGACCTTAGCCGCAATCAAAGCCGTCCATCATTTTATGCGCAAATCGCAGTCCGATAGTTTCGAGGAATTTATAACCGAATTTCCAAGATTGAAATATGATTTCAAAGAACTAATGGCCTGTCATTACGGGTTTGACATCTATAACTCCGACAAAGCAAAAGCTAAATTTTTAGAACCTGACTTATTGCCTTTTGACTAAATCAAATCGAGAAAACAAAAACTATTTCCAACCTCTGGTATTTTACCATAACAGTTCAAATCTGCGCCTAAATTGGGCCACCGCCAAAAAATGTATCTTCGCCACTGAAAACCATGCCAATATAAAGCGCTGTTATGTTTAACAGGCCTTGACAACAATTAAACGAAACCTATTGACCTATGCAGTTAAATCAAGACATTGAAAGACACTATCTAAAAGAAGGGTTATTTGAAGACATACTAAGTCGATTAAAAGATCAAGGGGTAGATCTGAACTCGGTAAAGCGAGATGATATTTCGGGGGTAGACGAGTTTCACGTAAGAGGTGCCGCGGTATCACAAGAACTTGCCCGAACCATTGATCTGAACGGACTTGAAGTACTTGATGTCGGGTGTGGCCTTGGCGGCCCTTGCCGTATGCTGGCGGATGATTTTAATTGCAACGTAACCGGTATAGATCTTTCAAATGAATTTATAAGAACCGCCAAAGGACTCTCTAAATTGGTAAACCTGGACTCCAAGACTAGTTTTGTGGTCGGAGATGCCGTAAATCTTCCTTTTGAGAATGAATCATTCGATGTCGTTTGGACCCAACATGTTCAAATGAATATTTCGGACAAGAAAAGATTCTATTCGGAGATTAGGCGGGTACTAAAATCTGGAGGTCATTTCTTGTACTACGACATTTTTAAAAAAAATGGGAATGAAATTGTTTATCCCATGCCTTGGGCTTCCACATCCGACCATAGTTTTTTAGTCAAAGCGATTGAAATGCATGACATCTTAAATGAATTGAAATTGGAGAAATCCACAATAATAGATCAGACCAAGGCCGGAATAGATTTTTTCGAGTCACTGGTAGCCAAGTTAAAGGCGTATGGACCTCCTAAGATGGGGTTAAATGTTCTTATGGGCGACAGTACCAAACACAAACTATTAAACCTTTTGGAACATCTTAAAAATGGTACGCTAATGCTTGAAAGTGGTATATATACAAAGGAATAACAGGTATCAGGTACGGCTATAAAAGTAATCGTACCGGCCAAACCAATAGCAAAAACAGAAATTGAAATGTTTTGAAGTCCCTGCGCTCACCTATTCGAGACCGGGGTCAATACGGCAAACCCTACAAACAGGTATTACAGGTTCCGGTCAGTACACAGTTTGCGTTCCGCACCTCATAACCTTTAGGCACAGAATAACTTACCGGAATTTGCAGACATTCGATCGTGTCGCACGACAAACATCGAAAATGAAAGTGATATTGAACGGTTTCGGGGTTTTCGCATTTTTTGCAAATCGCAAAATATTGCTTGCCATCTTCTGCAACGATTTTATGAACCAGGCCATCCTCACAAAACCTGTTCAACACCCGGTAAATCGTAGCCCTATTGATGTCAATATCAAGCTGCTTTTCAATGGCGTCTTGACTCAACGCTTTTTTCGAACTTAAAAGCAAGTTTAGTACGGCTTCCTTTGTCGGTGTATTTCTTCTATTCATAAGTTTATTAATGCGACAATATTGCAATAATACAAAAATCTATATCTTTGTCAAAAATAAGGGCATGGGCCAAACAACCGCGAGAAGGCAATTTGTAAAGCTATGCTCGTTCTCAATTCCCGTTCTCGTCTTGTCTACACCAATTACTCTTTTTTCTAAACGCAACAATATAATGGATAAAAAAGAATTTGAAGTAATCATAATTGGCGGAAGTTATGCGGGACTTTCAACTGCGATGACCTTGGGTCGTTCGCTCCGAAAGACATTGGTCATAGATGCCGGCAAACCATGTAATCGCCAAACACCACATTCCCATAATTTTCTTACCCAAGACGGAAGTACACCAAAGCAAATATCGACAATCGCCCAAAGCCAAGTATCGAAATACGACAGCATCGAATTTTATCAAGGGCTCGCGGTTAGCGGAAAGAGAATTTCCAAAGGTTTTGAGATCACAACCTCAAATGGGGATGTTTTCAAGGCGAAGAAATTGGTTTTTGCCTCCGGAATTAGAGATTTAATACCGGATATAAAAGGTTTTGCCGAGTGTTGGGGGATTTCCGTTGTGCATTGTCCCTACTGCCACGGCTACGAAATAAGAAATAAAAAGACGGCCATCATTGCCAATGGTGACAGGGCTTTCCACCTCGCTTCTTTGGTGAGCAATCTGAGTAGGGAAATTACCCTATTGACTTCAGGAACACAGAATTTTGAAGAAACGCAACTCCAAAAACTGGAGCACAACCATATTAAGGTCATTGAAAACGAAATTTCAACTATTGAACACAAAAATGGGCAATTGGAAAAAATCATCTTCAAGGATGGCCGTTCGGAAAATTTTGACTGCGCTTATGCCTCCATTCCATTCGAGCAAAATTCCAATATTCCAATGGAATTAGGTTGCAAACTCACGGAACATGGCTACATAGAAGTGAATTTAATGCAAAAAACTTCGGAAGAGGGAATCTTCGCATGCGGCGACAACAGCTCGATGATGCGCTCCGTCGCTACCGCCGTCTACGGCGGAAACATTACAGGAGCAATGATCAACAATGAACTTACCCAGGAAAGTTTTTGATATGGTCGAAGTATTGCCACATCAAATCCGAAGTTAGCCCAAAGGAAATTCTGTGACTTTTGGAAGGCCGATTTTCCAAATCTAAGAATCAATTGATTTCAATGGCCCTTATACTTGATGACGTTCAATTCGGGAAAAGCTTTATGAGTTTAGTCTTTTTAAGGTCATTGAAGTCGACGGAAGTCAGCCCATGTATCCGATTAAATGTAAGAAAGAATTGAAAACAGGGAATGTCAACATGGATTTGAAGGGTCCGGTCGTGAACCGGACCCTTATCCAAAAAATATCAATTCCCGAAACTTACATTGGTCACCGCGACCATTCCTTCGCCGCGCGGTTTCGAAGCATCGGGTTTGTGAACAAAATATAGCGCTTTGGCCTTCACATCGTCCATAGGTTCATCTAAAACAATAGGAATCATTCCCGACATAAAACCACTCGGTGCGGTATTCGTTTCCGGAAGCAGGCTGCCTTTACCGATTACCTTACCATCAGGGGCATCAAGCCTCAATTCAAAATTGACCGGGAAATCAGGTTTCGCTTGAAAGCCCACTATCAAAGTTGCCGTTTTTACACCTTTCAGGTCGATTTCGTCGAGCGCGAACCAACCTTCGTCCGCCGGAACAATCAACAAATCCATTCCCCCGAACGAAACCGGTGAAAAATTATCAACCTTGGTGGTAGGCGAAAAAGATACGGTACTACCCTGTAAGGCTACCGATTCTACACCGGTCAACGGTCGAATTCCATTTACACCCTTGTCGGTATAACTGGCCGTCAAGATCATAACGTTATCCGTCGGTGATGGTTTTGGAACGATACTACCTTGTAGGGGCAACGATTTTTGTTTTGCCCCCGTATCGGCCAATGAACGAATATACAATACGATCTGTCGTGTCTCGTCTTCCGTAATATTGGGGTGAGCCGCCATGGCGACCTCTCCCCATACTCCTGAACCTCCCGAAACGATCTTCTTTTGTAAATAGCTAGTCGCACGTCTATCGTTCTTGTATTTTTCAGCGATATCTTTATAACTTGGCCCTATGGATTTTTCCGCTTCCTTATGGCATGCCTTACAGTCCATGCCTTCGGTCAACGCCTTACCAGTTACCGCCGCAGATACTTGCTGATGTCCCAGAGATTGGTTCGCTTGATCCATTCCTTCCATATAATCCACGGAGACAAAAACGTTGCCCGGGTCGATATCGTCATTACCATCGGGATCGGTCACCGTTACTTTATAATTGATCGGGGTGCCGGCAATAAAAAACGTGGAATTACCTCCCGCTAGATCAATGTTGATTTCAGGACGCGAATTTCCGGCAACTATATTAGACGGTTCGCTTTTTGCACTTGCACCTTGGTCATCTTTGGCCTCAACTGAAATTTTAAAATCTCCAGCACTGGTATAGGTATACGATAATTCAGGTTCATTAGTTTCTTGGGTCTCACCGTTGCCCAAATCCCAGATATAGGATATTGCATCTCCTTCAAGGTCTTCAGCCTGTACTTTTGCATTTACGGTCAAAGGAATTTTTCCCGTATCGGCATCCACAATAAGATGGTCGATTACCGGAGGCCTGTTTCCACCATTGTATTCAATATAGCTCAAGCCTGAATCATCATTTTTGGAAAACCATCCGCTACCATATTCCAATAAGTACATTCTACCATCGGGGCCCAATTCCATATCAATCAAATTCTGGACTTTGATATCAGAAGCGAAAGGTTCCATTTTATTGAAGGTTCCATCTTCAAAAAGTGTGACCGCCATCATCCAGCCCCGCATCCATTCATAAATAATGGTTTTGCCGTCGTAATAGGAAGGAAGTCCTCCCCCATCGGGATACATATCGGAATTATAAGTGGGGCCTGCCATTGCATTTCTGCCGCCCGTACCTACCTGTGGAAATTCTGGCGTCTCAGCATATGGATAATAGATATATGCGGGAACGATAGGCGGTAATTCCTGCAGACCGGTGTTGTTTCTTGAATTGTTGATAGGTTTGAGGGGGTCAAAAGCTTCGCCTGATTCACCGGTCTCATAGTTGTAGGCATGATAGGGGTAATTGTTCCCGATGAACAAAGGCCAACCATAGTTGCCCGCTTTCAATGCCAGGTTCATTTCGTCATAGCCTCTCGGGCCGCGCGTTGCCATAGAATCTGCACGGGCATCAGGTCCGACTTCGCCCCAAAATAAATGTCCTTTCTTAGGGTCCACAGAAATTCGATACGGATTTCGATGCCCCATGGTATAGATTTCAGGGCGTGTTTTTTCGGTGCCAACGGGAAATAAATTTCCTTCGGGAATGTCGTAGCTACCATCCTCGTTTACGTTGATGCGTAGAATTTTACCCCTAAGGTCATTGGTATTCCCCGAGGAACGTCGGGCATCGTACTGCTCATGACCCGGACTATCATTCAAGGGCGCAAAGCCATTGTTGACATATTTTTGATCCCTTTCGTTAAAGGGCGTTGAATTATCACCTGTTGAAAGATATAAAAGTCCGTCACCTCCGAAGGCAATAGATCCACCTGTATGGCAACATATTTCACGATCCGAACCAACATCCAAAATCTTTTGTTCCGAAGCTAAATCGAAAACACCGTCTTTATATTTAAAACGTGACAACCGATTGACGGATTCATCGCCAGTAGGAGCGTAATACACATATACCCAATTGTTGGTCGCATAATTCGGATCCTTTTGAAGGCCCATGACGCCCTCTTCCGCATTTACGCCAGGCGTATTCAAGGTTTTGTGATAGACATCCAAAAGGGCGACCTGGGTCATGGTGTCCTTTTCGGCACTGTATAGCATTATCTCGCCGCGACGTTGTGCGATCAGCACATCATTGTTCGGCAATATGGTCATTTCGGTAGGTTCGAAAAAATCACCACCCACCAAAGGTATCTTGGTAAAACGATTGGCGTCTGGCGGTATTTGGCTTAGCGCTTTGCCGTAATCCAAGTTCTCGTTATCGCCGATCGCATATTGAATACCGCCCAAAAGATGTTGCAAGAACAAATCTTCGGAAAAACTCTCGTCGGTATGACCGCCTCCCGTGTAAAAAGCACGGCCTCCGTCGAAATCATGATACCACGCAATGGGGTGAAAATCACCATTGGCGCCACCTTCGTAGCTAGATTCATCTAAAGTCATCAAAACATTGACATCAGGATTGATCCTTTTATAGTTATACAGTTCATCCGTACGGTGCCAGACCGAATCGGCAAACATTTTGGTCGATATATGGCTATTGTCCTTGATAATAAAATCGGCTTCGGGCGTACCACGTGGGTGGCTCAAAAATTGGGCACCGGCCAATTTGTTGTACCAGCCCCAATCGTATTCGGTATCCGCCGCGGCATGGATTCCGACATAACCGCCCCCTGCCTGGATGTACCGTTCAAAAGCGGCCTCTTGCTTGGCATCAAGAACATTTCCGGTAGTGCTCAAAAAGATGACGGTAGAATATTGTTTGAGATTATCGTCATTAAATAATTCCGCATTCTTGGTCGTATCGACCGCAAAACCATTTTCGGTACCCAGTTTTTGAATCGCGGCTATCCCTGCTGGGATCGAGGCATGCTTAAAGCCCATGGTCTTTGAAAATACCAAAACCTTTGGGTCTCCCTCACGTTTATTACTACAAGAACTGATGAGCAATGCGCATACCATTGCCATTGTTAGGCCTAATTTTTTCATGTTGTTTATTTGTTTCGTTGAGTCAATCAATCTCCTAAAGTAATGATTCCCTTACTGAATTGCCAAAGTGATATCAATGAAAGTGCTATTTTTAACGAAAATGGTTTTTTTCGATAGATAAGCGAAAAAATGTGCAAAGTTTATGAAGGCATTGGTCTATGAAAAATTTCAGGGAGCGCTTCGAGTGCAGGAAGTTCCGGATCCGATTCCGAAACCTGATGGGGTGGTCGTAAAAGTAACCGCTACCGGACTTTGCCGTAGTGATTGGCACGGATGGATGGGTCACGACCCCGATATTGTATTGCCCCATGTTCCCGGACATGAATTGGCGGGTACGGTCGCAACTATAGGAAAAAACGTCCAGAATTTTAAAATCGGTGACCGTGTAACCATACCTTTTGTATGTGGCTGCGGTAGTTGTCAGCAATGTAACTCGGGCAACCATCAGGTCTGCGACCGTCAATCACAGCCCGGTTTTACACATTGGGGTTCTTTTGCAGAATATGTGGCACTCGATTACGCTGACACCAATTTGGTCGCCCTTCCCCAAGAAATCGACGATTTGACCGCAGCTACTTTGGGATGCCGGTTCGTGACTTCTTTCCGGGCCGTTGTACATCAGGCAAAGGTAATGGAGGGTCAATATGTTGTTGTTCACGGGTGTGGCGGCGTAGGTCTTTCGGCAGTAATGATCGCCAATGCCCTTGGCGCAAAAGTAATTGCTATTGACATCAGCCAAGGGCAATTGGCCTTGGCGAAATCTTTTGGGGCAATCGCTACAATAAATGCTGCCCATACTAAGAATGTGGTAAATGAAGTCAAGGATATTACCCATGGTGGTGCCCATGTGTCCCTAGATGCGCTCGGAAGTGCCCAAACCTGCTTCAATTCGATCGCCAATCTTAGAAAACGGGGCAAACATATTCAGGTAGGCCTAATGACGGAAGGCCATGCGCATCCTAAAATCCCGATGGATAAAGTAATCGCTGAAGAATTGGAAATAATCGGAAGCCACGGCATGCAAGCCTATAAATATCCCGAGCTTTTAAATATGATTAGTGACGGAAAACTGCATCCCGAAAAATTAATTACAAAAACAATTTCCTTGGAAGAGGCGGCAACCGCACTTCCAAATATGGACATGTTTAAAACCACAGGGGTCACCCTGATCGATTCCTTTTAAAAACATGGATAAGAGACCTGAACTTTATTTCAAGAACGATTCCGAATTTCGGAAATGGCTTCACGAAAATCATGGTAACAGTGAAGGGGCTTATCTGATTTTTTACGCCGTAGCCCATGAGAATGAAAGTATGCGCTGGGAAGAGGCCGTTCGAGTCGCGCTTTGTTACGGTTGGATCGATAGTACGGTAAAAAATATCGGGCCCGGCAAGCGACGTCAATATTTTTGTCCCAGAAAACCCAAAAGTGTTTGGAGCAAGGTCAACAAAGACCATATCAAAGAACTCAAGGCCGATGGACTGATGCACAAAAGCGGATTGACCGCCATAAAAATTGCCAAGGAAAATGGCTCATGGACGGAACTCGACGATGTTGAAAAGGGAATCATACCCGAAGACCTGCAAAAAGCTTTTGATAAAAACCAAGAAGCCTTTACGAATTATCAGCGTTTTACCAGAGGACAACGAAAAAGTTACCTGTATTGGTTGAACCAGGCCAAACGCGAGGAAACAAGACAAAAGAGAATTACGGAAATCATACGTCTCTGTGCGGCAAATATCAAGTCCCGGGCCGATGGGGGACGTTGAAAACCCTAATTGCGAAAAAGTCTGTGGTAAATCAAAGCTGCCGTTCCACCTATAAAAGCGAACGCGGTCAACATCCAAAAAACATATCGGTGGCCCTCCTCCCCAGGATAGGTATCCAAAAAATAACCGTATGCCGGCCCCGCAAAGATATCGGGTGTATAGCCTACGATAGAAATAAGTCCGACGGCGGTACCGGTCAAGGCCAAAGGAATACGGCCTTCATCCATAACGGCAAAATAAAGTGACCTAGCTGCATAGACCCCGGCTGCGGTTATCGCAACGGAGATAAAGAAAAGCATGGTGGTGGAAGGCCCGATGATTCCCGTAGCGAATAACAGACCCCCTATAATCGAGAGGACAAAGCTTAACAGTAACCAAAGCGAAATTCGAAAACGGTCAACGATCAAACCTACCAAAATACCAATGGTTGGGCGTAAAAATTGTAAAATGGTACCGATCTGCGCCGATCTCACCTCATCGTACAACATCACTTCACGGGCATACAATGAGAGAACATCGGTAATTTTATATCCGACATAAGCACACAATATAATGACCATCAACAACTGAACGGCCGGCAGTCGCAAAACCTGTCCGATTTGTTTGATAGAGATTTGCTGCAATTGTATTTTCTCATCTTCGATATCGGTTTTCATGAAAACCCATACCAATATCCCAATCACGGTAATGATGAGGGCCGAACAGTAAATAACATACTTAAAGGCCTCCTTTCGATCCTCAAGCGGGACATTATCCACTTGCTCTGAAACGAACAAAGAAAAGATAAAGACGCCCATCAAGGCGAACAAGGCCCCGGTAAGACCGCGGCCACCATCTAAAAATCCGAAAGCCCTGCCCTGAGACCGGTCACCGCCCCATACCCTCGCCGCTTTAATCATCGGTGCCCAGAACAAGAAAATTGTGGTAAAACCCCAATAGCCATATAAAATCTGGAGGATACCAAAGCTGGGGAAAGTTGCAAACAATAGCCCTCCCAGGGCTGTCATCCATAATGCTATGGCCATTAATTTTCGGGGAGGATATTTATCCGCAAGCGGGCCACCTACCAGATATGACAATAGCGCAATGATTCCGTAGACCGAAAAGCATAACCCCAATTGAATGTTATCAAGGACAAAAACATCGAGTACCGTGGGCCGAAACACTCTGGGCAATACAAAAGGCAGTATAAATACCGCTTCCCCGGCCAAAATAAGTAGCATAAGGTAATACCAGGGTGCCGATCGTTGCTTCATACGCTAGAAAGGTACCAAGAAACTGAGAAATTCTGAAAAACAAGTTCTAATTGTACCTTTCAAATTCAGCGATCGGTATTTCTTTCTATCTTACAACATCATATTAAATCGAAAAATGGTAAACCGAATTTTTGCATTCTTTACTTTCCCTTTAGTGTTACTGGTTTTCTCGGGATGCAAATCGGAAGAAAAAGAAAGCTATGACATCGCTATCTTAAACGGACGGGTTATCGACTTGAAAAGTGGTGAAGTCGAAGTAAAGGATATTTTTATCTTTGAAGGAAGCATCGCAAAAATTGGAAATGCCGACTCGGAAGGAAAATTCGAGTCGAAACAGACCCTCGACGCCACGGGAAAATTTATTCTTCCGGGCTTTTGGGACAACCATGTTCACTTTCGAGGCGGGGATTCACTTGTCGAATCGAACAAAAACTTTCTCAAACTTTTCATCGCCAACGGAATAACCACGGTTCGCGACGCCGGAGGCGATCTGACTGGACCTGTCACGCAATGGAAGTCGGAAATTGAAAACGGACATCTGATCGGGCCTACGATTTTTACTTCAGGGCCAAAGATCGACGGCCCCAATGCCACTTGGGCCGGCTCACTTGAAGTTGAAAACGAAATCGATATCAATAATGCGTTGGACGTATTGCAAAGAATTCCAGTTGATTACGTAAAACTATATGATAGCCGAATTTCAGGCAAAAACTA
Organism: Bacteroidia bacterium; assembly: GCA_030428705.1. GTDB lineage: Bacteria > Bacteroidota > Bacteroidia > Flavobacteriales > Flavobacteriaceae > Meishania. The sequence goes on along the minus strand of JAUIDI010000001.1, from coordinate 318,963 downwards.
TTTAAACACAATTGCCGAAGCCGAAAAAAGAGGGTTGATCACTTCCGGACACATGCCTTTCAGCGTAAGCTTAGAGGAAACCATCATGGCGGGAATCGATGGTATCGAACATCTCTACTATATCATGAAAGGCTGCTCCGCAGATGAAACGGAGATTACCCAAAAACTTGTAGATGGAGAAATCGGTTTTTGGGACGCCATGCCATTGCTCCTCAAAAGCTATTCGGATAGCACGGCATCAAAAACTTTTCAATCCCTTAAGAACAATGGGGTGTTCGTAACCCCTACGTTGCATATTGGCAAGACCCTGAGCTATTTGGATGAAGTAGATCATAGTAACGATTCCTATTTGGATTATATGGGCGAGGGTATCATCAAAACCTATGAAGGCCGAATCAACAGGGTCAAGAATGCTAAGTCCAAGACCCTTCAAGACCGTAAGGAACTTGATGCTTTTTTCGGCACCTTGGCGAAATCGCTCAGCGATGCCGACGTATCCCTTTTGTCGGGTTCCGATAGTGGGGCCTATAACTCGTATACCTATCCGGGGATTTCATTGCACAAAGAGCTTCAAGAAATGGTCGCGAATGGAATTTCGCCTTTGGACGCCCTAAGAACATCGGCTTATAATGGGGCAAAGTTCCTTAAGCAAGATGCGGCGTATGGCAATATTGAAGCAGGTAAAATTGCGGATCTAGTGTTGCTGGATGCAAATCCCTTGGAAAATATCAAGAATACGGAAAGCATATATATGGTAATCAAAGAAAAATCGGTATTCGACAAAAACAAGCTTCAAGAATTGTTGGATTCGGCCATTGTCAAATGAAGCAGCACATAGCGCATATAGCCCTGGTAGTCGATGATTATGACGAGGCCATTGCGTTTTATACCGAAATACTGGATTTTGTGTTGATTGAAGACTCCAAGTTGAGCGAAGACAAACGTTGGGTCTTGATCGCGCCGCCGAGTGCAAATGAATGCGCACTTTTATTGGCGAAGGCGGCTAATAAAGAACAAGCTGCAAGTATCGGCAATCAAACCGGTGGAAGGGTTTTTCTATTTTTGTTCACCGATGATTTTTGGAGGGATTACCATAAAATGGTAAGTAGAAACGTCGAATTCGTACGTTCGCCGAAGGAAGAAGCGTATGGTACCGTGGCGGTATTCAAAGATCTATACGGAAACCTATGGGACTTGTTACAGCCGAATGAAAAAAATAAAGGGGTCATTAAGACCTGAACTATAAACAAAATGAAAATGAAAAATTTAACTCTCATTGCCTTGACGGTGTTTTTGGCCGCCTGCAATCAGGCCCAAGAAAAAGTAAGTAAGACGGCCACGTTGGTTTCGAACGTCAACGTTGTGGATGTCCGGACTGGAAGTATATTGGAAAACAGACAGGTGGTCATCGATTCCGGAAAAATTCAGTATATCGAACAGACCGTTCAAAATCCCGAATCCTATACCAATACTATCGATGGTTCTGGAAAATACCTTATGCCCGGTCTGGCCGAGATGCACGCCCATATTCCTCCCCCATCGACCGATGCAAAACGCATTGAAGAAGTATTGTTTCTTTACCTGTCGAACGGTATCACTACGATTCGGGGAATGTTGGGCGACCCGATACATTTGGAATTACGCCAAAAGGCATCGGACGGGGAAATTCTAAGCCCAAGGATTTTCACTTCGAGTCCGTCATTGAACGGCAATACGATCCCCACACCCGAAGAAGCCGAGGCCAAGGTGAAGCAATACGCCAAAGATGGCTACGATTTTTTAAAGATCCATCCCGGAGTACCATTGGACGCCTTTGACCAAATGGTCGCAACGGCCAATGAGGTCGGAATACCTTTTGCGGGGCATGTACCCGTCGATGTCGGTATCCACCATGCCCTTGAAAGCAAATATGCATCCATAGACCATATCGATGGATTTTTGGAAGGCCTTGTTCCCAAATCGGCCAATGTAAAGCCCAACGAAAACGGTTTCTTTGGTTACAATTTTACGCCTTTGGCCGACACTGCGAAAATCGATGAATTGGTAGCCATGGCCAAAGAAAATAACGTCTGGATCGTACCGACCCAAAGTCTTTTTGAGCGCTGGTTCGCCCCTATCTCGGCCGACGAACTGCTACAACAGCCTGAAATGAAATATATGCCGGCCACTACCCTCCAGGATTGGAAACGGCGCAAAGAAGAATCCACGGCAACCTCCGCAGGATTCTCGGAAATGCAATGGCAACGATTCGATTCGATCCGAAAACAGTTGTTAAAGAAATTGCAGGAAGGCGGTCACGGCATCCTTTTGGGTTCCGATGCACCACAGCTTTTTAATGTTCCCGGTTTCTCGATCCATCATGAAATCGATGGCATGTCGGGTGCAGGTATGTCTCCGCTACAAATCATACAATCCGGAACAATAAATCCTGCAAAATATTTTGATATGGACGATGTTTTCGGTGAGGTGAAAACCGGTTTGGAAGCCGATTTGATTCTGGTCAATGGCAACCCACTTGAAAATTTGAATGCCTTGCAAGATCTTGCCGGGGTCTTTCGGCAGGGAAAATGGCTTTCCAAATCGGAAATTGAAAAACGCCTGAACGAAATCGCAAAAAACGCAGCCCAAAATTAGCCGTATGTATAGATTTTTGCTGTTCTTAATTATTTACCATATTTCCGCGCAATCACAAACCTTCCTTAAACCTGATCGTGTTTTCGACGGCTATGAAATCCATGAAAATTGGGGCGTTCTCATTGAAGGAAATACTATCGTTTATGCCGGTAATCTTTCAGAAGTAAAACTCCCTAAAAACACAAAGACAATCGATTTAAAGGGAACCACGCTGATGCCCGGTATCATCGAAGGGCACTCGCACTTACTGCTACATCCTTATAATGAAACGGAATGGAACGATCAAGTACTCAAGGAATCTCCGGCCGAACGGGCTATCCGCGGAAGCGTCCATGCCAAAAAATCATTGATGGCCGGTATTACTACCATGCGTGACCTTGGCGCCGAAGGTGCGGGTTATACGGATGTGTATCTCAAAAAGACGATCGAAGAAGGTATTGTTCCAGGGCCGAGATTGTTAGTGGCGGGTCCGGCAATCGTGGCAACCGGTGCCTATGGGCCAAAAGGATTCCATGATGGGGTCACCGTTCCTTTAGGGGCCGAACCAGTAAGCGGCATCGACGAAGCGATCAAAACCGTACGCCGACAAATGGGCAACGGAGCCGATCTTATCAAGATCTATGTGGATTACCGCTGGAAAAAAGGGGCGCCCAGCCAACCGACATTTTTACGGGAGGAAATCGATGCCATGGTCGCCGCTGCAACGACGGCCGGTAAGTACGTAGTGGCGCATGCGAGTACGCCCGAGGGCATGAAACGTGCCATTTTAGGGGGTGTGGAAACCATCGAACATGGTGATGGCGGAACTGCCGAAATCTTTCAAATGATGAAAACCAATGGTGTGGCCCTCTGCCCTACCTTGGCCGCCGGAGATGCCATTTTGCGATACGGCGGTTGGAAAAAGGGCAGCGACCCTGAACCGGACCGGATTACGACGAAGAAAAAATCATTCAAGCTTGCCATGGAATCGGGAGTGGATATTGCCTTTGGTGGCGATGTTGGTGTTTTTCCGCACGGCGAGAATTATCGCGAAATGGAAATGATGGTCGAATACGGCATGCAACCTTTGGATGTCCTCATATCGGCTACCGCATTGAATGCCAAAATTTTCCATTTGAAAAGACTTGGAAAGTTGGAGAAAGGCTTTTTAGCGGATATCATTGCCGTCGAAGGTAATCCTACCAAAAATATATCTATCATGCGCAAGGTAAGGTTCGTGATGAAAGACGGAACTATCTATAAAAATGAATGAACTGCCTCCCCAATCACATGCCATCCATTAACACCTCTTTAAGACTTTACGCAATAGTTTTCTGTATATTTAGAACAGCTAATTAACTACTCTAAAAATGACTACAAAATTACCCTTCGTTGCGTTCTTCTTCGCAACTCTTTCCCTATTTGCACAAGATTTCAATATGGACCTCATGCAAGACCTCAAACCACGAAATATAGGCCCTGGCGGCATGAGCGGACGTGTTACCGCCATCGATGCGGTTCATGATAATCCTGATATAATGTATGTCGGCACTGCCTCCGGTGGGCTTTGGAAATCGACCTCGGGAGGCATTAAATGGGAACCTATATTCGACAAAGAACTGACGGCATCCATTGGTGCGGTGGCAATCCAACAATCGAATCCCTCAGTAATTTGGGTAGGTACAGGCGAAGGAAACCCCAGGAACAGTTTGAACGGGGGCTATGGAGTTTACAAATCGTTGGACGGAGGCAAAAACTGGATCGCCATGGGCCTTAAAAACACAAGGCACATACATCGTATAAAAATCGACCCATCAGATCCCAATACCGTATATGTCGGTGCGATCGGTTCGCCCTGGGGCGAGCACCCCGAACGTGGGGTCTATAAGACTACCGACGGTGGCGAGACCTGGGAAAAAATACTTTTTGTGAACAACAAGACCGGTGTTGCTGATTTGGTGATGGACCCTACCAACCCTAATAAACTGATCGCCGCGATGTGGGAACACAAACGGGATCCGTGGTTCTTTAAATCGGGCGGCCCTGGAAGTGGTCTGTACATGACCCATGATGGTGGTAAAAATTGGAAGAATTTGACTGATGAGGACGGGCTTCCCAAAGGTGAATTGGGTCGTATGGGGATTGCCATTGCTCCTGGAAAACCGAATATCATTTATGCCTTAATCGAATCAAAAAAGAATGCGCTGTACAAGTCGGAGGATGGTGGATTCAAATGGAAAAAAATCAATGATAAAAACGATATCGGTAACCGCCCTTTTTACTATTTCGAAATTTATGTAGATCCGCAGAACGAAAATCGCGTATTCTCCATATTTACCTATGTTAATGTTTCTGAAGATGGCGGCAAGAATTTCTCGCAGTTAATGCCAGCCTACGGGGTCGATAACGGTATCCACCCCGACCACCACGCGTGGTGGATCCACCCCGAGAACGGACAATTTATGATGGACGGCAACGATGGGGGCATGAACATTACCAAAGATGGTGGAAAAACCTGGCGGTTTATCGGGAATATCCCGGTAGCGCAGTTCTATCATATCAATGTCGATAACGAATTTCCTTACAACGTATATGGTGGACTTCAAGACAACGGGTCCTGGCGCGGTCCCGCCTATGTCTGGAAAGCCCAAGGCATTAGAAATAGCTACTGGCAAGAAATCAGTTTTGGCGACGGTTTTGATGTCGTACCCGACCCTGATGATTCCCGGTATGGCTATACTATGAGCCAACAGGGCTTTGTATCGCGCTACGACCATATTACCGGCAACAATTATATCGTGCGTCCTACGCCTCCCGATGCCGAGACCAAACTTCGCTTTAATTGGAATTCGGCCATCGCCCAAGATCCCTTTGATAATAGTACCGCTTATTTTGGTAGTCAGTTCGTACACAAAACGACCGACAAAGGCTTGACTTGGGAAGTAATCTCACCAGATTTGACCACTAACGACCCCGAAAAGCAAAAACAATCGGAAAGCGGTGGTCTGACCATGGATGCGACCGGGGCCGAGAATCATTGTACGTTATTGGTGATCGAACCTTCTCCGGTCGAAAAAAATATGATTTGGACAGGTTCCGATGACGGTCGGGTACATTATTCGCAAAATGGTGGTGCCAACTGGGTCGAAGTAACCCAAAATATCAAAGACCTGCCCAAAGGAAGTTGGATAGCGCAGATCAAGGCATCGAACAAAAATAAGGGTGAAGCACTTTTGATCGCTAATGATTATCGTAGGTTCAATTACACTCCCTATGCTTATCGCACCAAGAATTACGGAAAAACCTGGGAACGAATCGTAGATGAAAATGACGTACAGAGCTACGCACTTTCAATCGTTGAGGATATCATTAATCCCAATTTAATTTTTTTAGGCACGGACGATGGACTTTACATTTCGTTCAATGCCGGGGCAAAATGGCAAAAGTGGAAAGAAGGTTTCCCGACGGTCTCGACCAAAGATATGGTCATCCATCCACGGGAACATGACCTGGTCATCGGTACTTTTGGCCGCGCTGTTTGGGTATTGGATGATATAAGGCCCTTGCGGGCAATGGCACAAAATCCGAACATCCTTCAAAACGAGATCAAGTTGTTCGAACCGCCAACGGCCTACCAAGCCGCCTATCAACAACCCACGGGAAGCCGTTTCGGGGGCGATGCCCTATATAATGCCGAAAATCGAAAGGCGGGAGCGATGATTACCTACTATTTGAAGGAGGGCAAAAAAAAGGATGCGGACAAAAAACATTCCGAAAAAGAAAAGAAAGAGGAAACGAAGAAAGATTCCACGGCATCCGATGAAAAAGAAGAGTTGACCGGAGTGCAGAAAAAAGATTCCATCCAGTTCGATTTTTACGAAGGAAACCGATTGATCCGCACTTTAAAGTACAAGACCCCTGAAAAGGCAGGATTCCATAGAATTTATTGGAATATGGATGAAAAAGGCCCTGATCGACCTTCGCGAAAAATCAGTAAATCGAAGAATGAACGCAGTGGCACCGATGTTAAGCCTGGCAATTATAAGATAAAGGTTTCTTTTGGCGATAAGAGCGACGAAACGATGATCAAAGTGGAGTCGGATCCCAGACTTGATGTTTCGGTCACATCGATAAACGAGGTTTATGAAAACTCCAAAAAGTTGGAAAACCTTACGCAGACCGCGGCAGATGCAGTAAAGCAGTTGGTAGAAAGTAAAAACACCGCCGATAAATATCAAAAAGAACTGAAAGAACTTGACAAGAAAAAATACAAGGACCAGATCAAGGCGTCAACCGATATTGTAAAACAAATCGATTCGGTAATCGCCCTGTATTTGGGTAAGGAAGACAAACGCCAGGGAATTACTAGAAACCCGGAAATAACGGTCATGCAACGTATCGGCAATGCCAGTTACTATGTGGGCACCCGAAAAAATGGCCTTACGGCCACCGAAAAACGTTTGATGCAGTTCGCTAAAGAAGAGTTCGATAGCGCATTACAGAAAACCAATACCTTTTTTGAAGAGAAGTGGAAAGCGTATCGTGAAGAGATAGAGAAATTGGAAGCTTCACCTTTTAAAGAGACAAAAGCATTTAGCTTGGAGTAATAATAGGTGCTAGATGCTCGATGCGCGAAGCTGGATATCAAAAATCAACCCCCGAGCACAATGCAATAAGAACATCACCAAAATAAATACGTCATGAAAAAACTCATTCCGTTTTTAGCCATCGCCCTGATTTGGGCATGCAAAGAAGAAAAACAAACTGCGCCAAGTATAGCGGACACAATGAAGACATATACCATCGAACAGATGATGGATAATGAAGCCATTGGTGGCGGGAGTTTTTCGCCCGACAATTCCAAACTGCTCATTTCAAGTAATCGAACCGGTATTTACAACATGTACACTGTACCTACTGCTGGTGGCGAAATAATGCCGGTGACCCAATCGGATAGTTCATCGGTTTTTGCCATTTCCTATTTTCCAAAAGATGGACGTATGCTCTTTAGAATGGATGGCAATGGCGATGAAATCTACCATATTTATTTGAGGGATACCGATGGAAGCCATAAGGACCTGACCCCAGATGAAGGCGCGCGCGCCAATTTCTATGGCTGGACAAAGGATAAAAAGAGTTTTCTATATGCCTCGAACAAAAGGGATAAGCGCTTCACCGATCTCTATGAAATGGATCTTGAGACCTTGACACCCAAAATGCTTTATAAAAATGAGGACGGCTATTTTTTGGGAGGACTGTCAGATGATAAAAGTTACCTATCCTTGATAAAACCGATCAATACGAATGATTCCGACCTCTTCCTGTACAATATGTCCGATAAATCGGTAACCAAGATCAATGAGAACCAAAGTGCCAATAGTCCTGAAGATTATTCCCCTGACGGGCAGTTTTTGTACTATACCACCGATGAAGGAAGTGAGTTCGCCAAACTCATGCGCTATGATATTGCCAATAAGACCAGTGAAAAAGTCATGGAGCGTGAGTGGGACATCGTCGGTTCCTATTTTACAGAAAATGGCACATATCAGGTCACCTATATAAACCAAGATGCCAAAAACGTAATTGAAGTGGTCGAGGTCGCATCGGGCAAAAAAGTCGACCTGCCCTCGTTCGACAACATGGATATTACGAGTGTAGGCTTTTCACAAAATGAAAAGTGGATGCGTTTTTATGCGGGAGGTTCGCACACCCCATCAAATCTTTACATATATAATCTTGAGACCAAGGAGCAAAAAAAGTTGACCGATGTTTTGAACGATGAGATACAGGCACAAGATTTGGTCAGTGCCGAAGTAATCCGATATAAATCATTCGATGGTCTCGAAATTCCCGCGATTTACTATAGGCCGCATCAGGCTTCCGCTGAAACTAAAGTTCCCGCATTGGTCTGGGTCCACGGTGGCCCGGGCGGACAATCGCGTCAGAACTTCAGTTCGTTGATCCAGTATTTGGTCAATCATGGTTACGCGGTGTTGGCGGTAAACAATAGGGGCAGTAGTGGATACGGCAAGACTTTCTATCAGATGGACGATCTAAACCACGGTGACAAAGATTTAAAGGATTGTGTGGAAGGAAAAAACTGGTTGGCCGAACAACCGGAAATCGACAGCGAAAAAATAGGAATTATTGGAGGTTCGTACGGAGGTTATATGACCATGGCCGCCTTGACCTTCACTCCCGAGGAATTTGATGTTGGCGTCAATATTTTTGGGGTCACCAATTGGATACGCACATTGCGAAGTATCCCTTCATGGTGGGAAGCCCAGAAAGAGGCCCTTTACAAAGAATTGGGCAACCCGAACAGTTCCGATAGCGTACGATTACGCGAAATATCCCCTTTGTTCCATACCGATAAAGTGACAAAGCCGTTGATCGTTCTACAAGGTTCCAAAGATCCCAGGGTCCTGCAAGTAGAGTCGGATGAAATTGTTGCCGGAGTACGTAAAAATGGGGTGCCCGTTGAATATGTGCTTTTCGAAGATGAAGGGCATGGTTTTGTGAAAAAGGAAAACCAAATTGAAGCCTATAGCAAAGTGTTGGAGTTTTTGGATGTCCATTTAAAAGGAGATGAAGGTACACCCATAGAGGATGGCGAACCAATGGAAATGGAATCTGAATAACAAAAGGATATGGGAAAGGTTTTCTTGATGGTTTTATTATTGATGGGTTTATCAAGTGTGGCCCAAGACTCGGGAGAAGACAAATTGGGTTCTTGGCATATGTATTTTGGTACGAATCGAGTATCCGAACGGCTGAGCATTCATACCGAGGCCCAAGCACGGTATTACGAACAATTGAAGAACTTCAATCAATTATTGTTGCGTACCGGGCTGAACTATCATATCAATCCTAATGCAATAGCGACTTTCGGCTATGGATTTATTGCCACCGACGGTACCTTCGAAGAGATTCCCGGTGAGACGGAATCCAAGGAGCATCGTATTTTTGAGCAGTTCATTTTAAAAAATAAGGTCAGCAATGTAGCATTCGAACACCGTTATCGGCTGGAGCAACGTTTTTTGGATTTCGGCAACCGTACCGACACGCAACATCGGGCCCGCTATCGTCTTCAAGTTACCGTGCCTTTGACCCAAGTTGCATTTTTAAATTTCTATGACGAAATCTTTATCAACCTACAAAACGAGGTTTTCGGCCAAAACAGGCTTTATGGCGCAATAGGATTCCATGTGTTCAAAAATACGAGCCTACAGGTGGGCTATTTGAAAAATCATTTTCGCTCCGCGCATTTTGACCGGCTCCAAATAGCCGTATTCATCAATACCGATTTAAGAAAACAGAAACAATGAAAAGTTGAAAAGCAAGGTATTTGAAGTCTCGGTAACGGGCAATTATTATTCATTACAGCTTCCCGAGGAAATAGTACGACCCTTTCTGGCAAAAAACCTGAAAAGAGTCAAGGTCAGAGCTTCCTTCGAGAACAACGAACTTTTCTTTCATGCGGCAATTCAAAAAAGAAATGGCAAATACCATATGATGTTCAGCAAGCGTTACCAGAAAGCACTTGGTGTTTTTCCGAACGATTATTTTGAACTTCAATTGTTCAAGGATGACTCTAAATACGGGGTTGAGATGCCAGAAGAAATGAGTGCCGTGCTTTCAAGTGACCCCGAGGCACGGCAAATCTTCGAATCATTTACTTCAGGAAAAAAAAGAGGGCTTATCTATGGCATAGCTCAGTACAAAAATCGGCAGACTAAAATCGACAAATCCCTTTTAATTTGTGAAAACTTAAAAAAGGGGATCCGTGACAACCGGATGCTGCTAAAATCATTTTGAATAGTGTTTGATATGCCTTTTAATATTGTGTAACTTTGAAATCGTAACAGAATAGATTTTGCCCTTCTGTAAAAGAATCCTTTACATGGGCCGTAAGGAAAATTAAAAAACACATATATGAAAACAATAAGGTTGGCAGTCCTTGCACTTGTACTGATTTCGGCTTACAACTGCAAAGAGACCAAAAAAGAAAGCGAAGAGAATATCAAGGAAACAGAAATCGTTTCTTCCGAGAAATTCAGCTTGGTACAAGATTCGACCAAAGTAAGTTTTACGGCCTACAAGACTTCGGAAAAATTACCGGTCGGAGGCCAATTCACCAAAATAAATATCACCGAGACCAATACGGGAATAACCGCTTTGGACGCCTTGAATGGAACGAAGTTCAACATTCCCATAAGCAGTTTGTTTACGAACGACCCTACCGAGACACGGGATCCCAAAATAATCGAATTCTTTTTTGGGGCAATGGAAAACACCACGCTTATTTCCGGAGTTTTTAAGGTGGACGACGACAAGAAATGTTCTATCGACGTGACCTTGAACGGACAAACAGGAAATATTCCCTTGGAATCCGAAATGACATCCGATAACACCTATACTTTTAAAGGTGTAATGGATCTTGAGAATTGGGATGCGCTTAATGCGGTCGCTTCATTGAACAAGGCATGCGAAGCCTTGCATACGGGTACGGATGGAGTCAGCAAAACATGGAGCGAGGTTGCCGTTCATGCGAATGTTTTACTACAGAAAGGCGAATAACAAAAACCAATCCATCTCAATTCAATTAGGGAGCAACTTCCACAGTTCGATTCTCCTTATTTATTGAATAAACTCAAAAAGTTTTCTGACAACAAGCTGCCTAAAGGGCAGCTTTTTATATATTAGTGCGCTACGAAAAAAGTATGATGCAACTAGATTTACTAGTTAAGAAATTTCAGGCCAAAGATGTTGCTGCCTTTGAAAGGCTTCATGCAATGTATGCAGAGAATATCTGTGGGGTAATCAATACAATAGTTCGTAATGACGATCTTGCCCAAGAAATCTGTCAAGATGTATTTATAAAGGTTTGGAACAATGCAGAAAGCTACAATCCCGCAAAAGGTCGATTTTTTACTTGGATTTTAAATATTGCCCGCAATGCTGCCATCGACGAAGTGCGTTCAAAATCCTATAAAAACAATAAAAAGAACTTGTCCGCGGATTACTTCGTAGGTATTCTTGACCATGGCAGTTCGGCCGAAAGCAAGGTTGACGCCATCGGTCTTAAAAAACTGGTCAAAGCCCTAAAGGAAAAATGCATTCAAGTTATCGAACTGTTATATTTCAAAGGATATACCCAAAAAGAAGCCGCTGAAGAACTTGATATTCCTATAGGAACGATAAAAACGAGAAATAGAAGCTGTATTTCGCAATTGCGCAAAAATTTGAAGCTTTAATGAATGTTGAAGAATACATAGCATCAGGAATTTTAGAGCTCTACGTAGCAGGACAACTCTCTGAGGATGAAAACTTGGAGGTACATGGCTACGCCTTAAAATACCCTGAAATCATGAAAGAAATCGAGGAAATCGAGGCGGCCGTTCTCGCTCTAGGTAAGACGGTTTCTCCCGGACTTCGACATAATTTTGAGATTATTAGTGATATCATAGATATTCAAAAAGAGACCAAAGTCGTCGAGTTAGGTAAAAAAGATGTCAACTGGTCTTGGTACATCGGTTGGGCTGCCAGCCTTCTTTTAGCAGTCGGGCTGGTCTGGATGTACACCCAAAATCAAGATCTGAAAAAACAAATCCAAGTAACGGAAACGGAGAAACAAACCTTGGAAGAGCAAATTACCAATGCCAACACATCATTGGAAAAAACCCAAGAATTGCTGAATACGATTCGGGACAAAAATATAACGGTAATAGCATTGGGAGGTCAAGAAGTATCGCCTGACTCTTACGCGAAGGCGTACTGGAACAAACAAGAACAAAAAGTATTTATAGACGCAAAAGGGCTTCCTGAACCTCCCAACGGATTCGTATACCAAGTCTGGTCCTTGAAACTTGATCCCCTTACCCCTACCAGTATTGGTCTTTTGGAAGATTTCGCGTCGGACCAGAATAAGGTTTTTACAATGAACAATCCGAATGAATCGGAGGCTTTCGGTATTACGTTAGAACCCGAGGGCGGAAGTGAATCACCTACTCTGGAACAATTGTATGCATTAGGTGCAATAGCAGCACCTTAGCACTTTTTAATACTACTGCATATCTTTTGTTTGCCGATGAAACTTTAGGGCCCGAACCAAAAACCTTGGCAACGGTTTGGAAGGATTTCTTTTTTTTAAATTGATGTACAATCCCAACTTTTTGAGTATCGGTACTTTATGGGTCTCAACGAATTCTATCAAAGTTCCATCGGGATCTTCAATGTATCCAAAACGTCCCGCCGCTTCGCCCATATCAAAACTATCGGCACTATCGACCGTAAATTCATAGCCCAAAGACTTGGCTTCTTCACGAAGGGCATCCATTCCATTTATGTCAAAACACAGGTGTATATAGCCTAGATCACCCCATAAACGGTCTTTGTAAACCTTGTTCGGGGTACGGTCCAGCACTTGCAAAAGCTCGATTTCAGAAGGTCCGTAAAGCTCACCAAAACCTCCGATTTGCTTTTTCGGATGTTTTAGAAGTACCCTTCGAAATTCATTTTCGCCACCAGGTAATTGTTCAAAATCAGTGAACACACCCGTTCGGTCGCTAACTAAGGTTTCATAACCCAACAACCCCTGATAAAAATGTAAAGCTTTCTGCATATCTGAAACACCGATTATCGTCCCCAAGACACCGCCGGAACAAGATTTCGTGACCGCAAAACTGTAGTCATCTTCGACTAATTGGACAAGGTTGTTCCAAGGATCGGAAAAAAAGAAATGCGCCTTCTCATTTTTCGATAAATGATTCAATTCTTGTTCTTGAAGTTTTGCATGCATTTTATCAATGGAACGAGATCGTATCTTTAGGGCATTAATACCTAAATCGCCCAGTAAAATCGGTATTCTTGATGGTTCTGAAATTCTACTACGATATTGCCAGATTTCAAGCCCACCGCCGCCGACCATGTTCAAAGCAAGTATGGCGTAACGTTCATGGGCAACACCAGCGGTATAGCGGGTCATTAGACTGGCGATAGCAACATCTTCAAAAACAAGAATGTCAAAACCCAGATTTTTTCTATACCAATTGAAGACTTGCTTGGCGTCTTTTACGCCAATACCAACTTGTTGTATACCGTTGATGATTTTTCCCTTCTTCAAAATCAAGATGGATTTTGATAGGGAGTACGAATCAGTTTGCTGTAAAGTAATTTCAGCTTACGGGGTGGGTATCCAAATTTGAACAAGGTTACGAGTAACAGATTTGATAGATTGACCCGAATATACGAATTATGCTGATATTTACGGGCAGATACGATCAAGTCGTTCTTTACGATTTTATATCTGACCCTATGTTTTTTCATACGCTCGAAAAACTCGAAGTCTTCCATGACGACTTGATTTTCATCAAACCTGCCCAAATGTTCAAAAACAGATTTCCTGATAAAAAGACACTGATCGCCGCCACCTGTAAAGAAACTGTTTTTTGAAGTGAACGATGCGTTTATCTTGAGTAAAAAATCTTCTTTATCAAATCGATAAGAAAAAAAACCGGCATCGTTTCCTTCATTCAAGGCATTCTCTATATCCAATAAAAAGGTCTTCGGGGGAATGATGTCGGCATGCAAAAAAACCAGTGTCCCCCCTTTGGCGATTAGGGCAGCCTGGTTCATTTGCAACGCCCTACCACATCCATCACATTGAAGGTACTTGACATACTTTGGCGTTTTAAGGTGTAACGATCCATCATGCGTGGTATTCGATAGCGCGATGATTACTTCGGCATTTTCAATATTCAATCTTTCCAATCGATCAAAAAGCCTTTCTAGGTTCTCTTTTTCATTATGTGCCGGAATGATAATGGATGTCATAGCGCAAAAGTAAGTCGATCAACCTTGTTACTAATATATTAACCGGAATATCGGTGCAATTGATAATGTGTATGCTATATACGTAAATTTATGGGAAAGGTTTTGTCTTTTTAACGACCAAACCTTTATGTATGTTTTTTCGTAGGTAATGAGAAACAAAAAAGAGCCGTATGCGAACCATGTTACTAAAATTTAGCCTTACAATCTATGTTTTGCTTCTGTTCACATTTAATTCAAAAGCGCAAGATTCCAATACGAAGCTCAACCTGAACAAACTTTCCGAACAATTTCTTACTATTATTAAAAACGGAGAAAATACAAATGATATAAGGACAAGACTCTACAACATTTCATTGGAAGATTTAGAGAACAGTCTCAAAACCGATACCCAAAAATTAGCTTTCTGGGTCAATATCTACAATGCCTATATACAGGTTGTTCTTTCAGAAAACCCCGAATTGTACAACGATAAAAGAAGTTTTTTCAAGAAAGAACAAATTCCCATTGCAGGGAGGTCGGTTTCTTTCGAAAAAATCGAGCACGGCATCATTCGCAAATCACAATGGCCCTTGGGCCTGGGGCTTGTAAGAAAATGGTTTCCTAATAAATTCGAGAGAAAGCTACGTGTTGACAAACGTGATTATCGTGTTCACTTTGCGTTGAACTGTGGCGCAAAAGACTGTCCTCCTGTGGCCATTTATGAAGCTGACAGACTCAATGAACAATTCGATACGGGTACCACGCGTTACCTAAAGCGAACGTCGGACTATGACGCCGAGAAAAATGAAGTTGTCGTCACCTCCTTGTTCAATTGGTTCAGGGGTGATTTTGGATGCAAAAAAGGAGTAAGGAAAATTTTGAGGCAACAAAATATCATACCAACTACCAAAGGAATAGACCTTGTTTATCAAAACTACGATTGGTCACTCGATCTTGAGAATTGGATCGAGCTGTAATCCATCAATAACCGCAGGCTTAAAGGTCGGGGTATGGCCCGATTTGATTTATAAATTCGGTTATTTGACCTTAGGTTTGAATACAATAAAAACTGGATAGATGACCGGTCATTTACGAGGCTTCATTGCCTTTCGCAATGACTTCCGTGCTACCAGCACGCGATACACCAAAATTGACATGATTGAAATCCAAAGGAAGAATAGAAGATATTCCATACCATTGAAGTTTATAGGTTAATGTTTAGTTGCTATTCTGTAACACTTGGGGCGTTCAGAAGGTCTTTTTAAAAATTTGGACAGTAAATCTAACGATTTGAACCATAATTTCCTACACAAAAGTTAAAAATATCCTAAAACGGATAGGCCGGCGGGCGTAAAAAGGCACCACGGCCTTTCAACCGCCGTGCCTTGGTAAACATCAATCTAACTGAAAATGAAAAGTAGTTTGGTCGGTTTTCAATCCGTCAATCAAGTTATAAATCAATAATGCTATTATGCATTTCAGGACCTAATTCGTAAACCGCGCCCAATAGTTCTTTTTTAAATTCTTTGACACGAAAGGATTTATCGTTCGCTTTGAATATTTCCGCCAAGTAATAAAGAGTACCTGGCTCAAATGTCTTGCCATCAACGTATTTTTCAATCAACTCAAGTGCTTTTTCCTTTTGATCGTTCTTTAAATAGGCATAGGCCAATAGACCATAGGATGTCGGAGTAGGTCTACTTTTAACTTCTTTTTTTGCAAGTTCCAAAGCCTTATCAAAATGTTCCGTGCGATCCAAATAGACCGAAATATTATGTGCATCATACATGGATCCATAGGCCGGATTCTCAAGCGCAATAAAATAGTTGTCGAGATTTGAAAGACTTCCCGAATCGTCACCCATGTACCGCGCTATTTCAGATTTTAACAGAAAGTAATCGGGCGCTTGATAGTTCTGAGTGACTGAATCCAATATCCTAAGTGCTTCTTTGGGTTTTTTTTCGTGTGAAAATACAATCCAAGCAATTCCTTTCTTGGCATAGGCATTTTGAGAATCTAACGATAGCGACTTCAGATAATATTGATACGAATCCTTTATTCTGCCTGCATGTCCATAATAATCGGCCAGATTCGTATAGGACCAGAGCATCAGATGCTTATTTTTTGATGATTCGGCCTTCTCTTTTGCTATCTCCATAAACTTAATTGTGCTATCAAGATCTCCTTTGTAATCGTTCCATTTGGCAAGTCTGATCAGATATCCGAAATCCGACATGTTCTTTATACTGTCGAGATAGGTCTCGGCAGTTTTATAGTTGCCCAGCTCCATATGCAAATCAAAATATAGTTCATGGGTCTCATGTTTCCCACTACCGATGATATCCGCCGAGTCCGTCAGTTGCAATGCTTCTTTGAATCTATGTTGCGAAATATAATTTCTGGCCAAAGAACGAAAATACCCCGCCTTGCCAATGGCAGCTATGTCAGTTGCCTTTTTTAGGGCATTCTCTGATTTTTTTAAATAGGTAATATCTCCTGTAGATTGAAAATACCTGCTATACTCACCTCCGACAATCGCAAAACTTAATAATTGCAAACTGTCAGGTTTGATTTTTGAATGCCAAAGCTCAAAATATTTTGAAGTGGTTTTAGGTGCTTCGGCGGCCAAGTAAATATCGTAATCGCTTTTATGGGTAACGGCCTCCCCATCTTTATTTGTACACTTGAAGAACAGCAATATGGCCAGATATGTAATAAAATATTTCATTTGATGTTTTTTTCGGTTTTGGATGATTGCTTAAATAAGGGGAGGATTATTGCCATCCTCCCCTTTGCTCCTTTTTCATAGTCTTATTCAGGAGCACCCAGATAAGGGAAACTTGTCTGAATGTCGGCAGTAAGGCCCACACCATCCGAGGTCAGGCGAGGCAAATCCGCCATACCGTCCATATCTGTATCTTGACCACTAAACCGATTTCCTTCCATTCCTCCAAAAAGTAGGATCAACGAAACGTCGATTACATCGTCTTGCAGACTTCTTCCCGTCAAGGCGATTTCATCACCGTCCGGTACTAAGATTCTTCCATCCATGTCTAAGTCGGTGCCCGGATTAAAATATGTAGTCGGAAGGTTCGGTGCTACCTCCAGAACATCGGCGGCCAAATAACCGGTTAAGGTTGCGGCATCCAATCCTAAAATGTTGTTTTCATAATTTACATCCATCGGGTCAAGCCCCAATAAGTTAGCGTACACGTCATGATAGGCTTCCAGTCTTGCTTCAAAACCCGCTTGAAAAATAGCGCCCATTTCGGAAGGAATGGAGGTATTATGTGCATCTTTTACGCTAGGTTCACCATCCATATCAAAGCTCAAAACCGTATTGATACCTGGTCTTCCCATAAAATCGACTTGGGCATAGGTACCGCTAAAATCTGGAGTTTCGGGTTCCATGGACTCCATTCCGTCACCGTCACAGGGAACACAGGATGACCCACCGCAATCGACACCGGTTTCGGTTCCGTTCATTATTCCATCACCACAGCTCGCCTGAAGTCCTTTTGTATAGCCATCATCTTCGTCGCAAGCGGATAAGACGACCAATGCAAAAAATGACAAGAACATGTATTTTATATTATATAGTTTCATTGTATCTCTGTTTTAAGGTTTTTTCTATTGTTTTTTGTTCGTTGTTACCCAGGTTTTGTATACGGTCAGGCCTAGGGCATTCATTCCGGTAGTTTCGCCCAACATAGTATTCGGAATCTCGACCACTATCGACATCGTGTTAGATCCGTCAAAAGTGTCTTCTGCTTCGTCGGATGTTTTGAAACCACCCGGTGCCATACCCCCGATTACAGCATTGAATTGAAAAAAGTCGAAGAAAAAAGGATCTTGCCGAGGCCCAGCGAATAGGGACACACCATCGGAGGTTGTTTCTGTTATAGCACTTGTCCCCGAGATTTCGACGGCTCCGAGGGGAGAGTCAACAAGTATAGTTCCATTGAGTCCGGTTTCAGATGGTGCAGCCGGGCCAAAAAAATACATCATACCATCTCTGGGTATAGCCTGGATCACCAAATCTTCAACCAAATCATTATCCGTATCGATGTTAATCTCGGTTAGTACATCCTCGTCGAAAGTACCGTACGCCAAATCGGGCAGAACATTCGATTGAAGGTCGACAACGAAAACCGTATTGTTCGAACCCTCCATTGGCTCAAAAGCATAAAAGTCCGCTATGTCGGCGGTGGTTCCCATAGACGATGGTGCATCGATATGATCCGCAGCGATCATAATAATGCCCACAATAATCAGTGAGGCAAGCCCTAGCAATAGTTTTGTCTTTTTCATTTTTAAATAGTTTTTAGATTACAATCAACTCTACCTACGAGGTCTATTTCGAAAGGGTTTGGTCTTGATCGTTAAAAATATGTTAAGGAAAAGCAAAGGAACTTGAACGTCCAATCGAGAAGCAAATGGTCTCATATTTTACTTTAAATTTGCAGTTCTAAACAACCTACCCATGAACCCCTCAGGAGCCGGTTGGATCGATAAGTTCGGTTCGATCATAAATGAGCAACAGGAAACCTATCCTGATTTTCGGGACCTTTACAATGGCATGAGGGAAACGGGATTCGTTTACGGTATCAATACAAAAATCCCAGGTTTCATAACCCCCGAACATAAACTATCGGAAGACGAGAAGGCCAAAATCAACTTATTGACCGCACTTTATTTTACCTTCAAGATAGAAACTAAAATTGTTGATTTTGCCACTTTTCTTGACCGAATATTGCTGTTTTATAAAGAACTTGAGGTCAATCATGTTTCCTTTTTGGGAAAATTGTTCACGGGAAAGAAAAAATCGCCGCAACTTGAAAAACTGATCGATTCGCGGGTCTATCTCGAGGACAACGTCATCAGCAAGACGTTCAATAGCATCATTACCAATTCTTTACTGTTCATCGATATCCTCCTTTTCAAACGTTTCTTGAACGAACCCCAAGGCATTCGAAACCGTGCCTATACCTTGGAATATCTTGCCATAAATATTACGTACCATGCATTAAGTTCAAAAGAAAAGAACAAAAATGATGAGAAATTGGCGCAATTGTTCGCCGCTTCATTGACTTTTATTGATAGTGAAGCCGAAAGTTTCGATGGGTCGTACCGTGAAAAATTGATAAATGACCACACAACGGTTTGGGAAAACAGCTATTTTTTAGATGTGGCCTGCCTTACCGTTTGGGAAGATCATTCATTGGAATACAAAGAATCGGAATTTATTTTCGGAATCGGAAAAGATCTCGGTTTTGATGACGATCAAATTGCAAGGTCATTAGAGGAGGTTACCTCGTTTTTCAATAAAAACTCGGATACAATACCTTTTTTGAAGGACACAAATTTGGCCGTCCAGTTTTATGATAGCATGTCTAAAATTGTCAACAAACTGATTATCCGTAATAGCAAAAGATTGCAAAAAGAACTTGCCGAGAGCAAGGAGTTGGTCGCGCTTATTTCAAAATCTACCGTGAAAGATCTGACGCCCGAGGAAAAGAAAAAAGTTCAAAACCAACTTTTGGATATCTTCAAGAGCATACCTTCATTGGCAATTTTTATACTCCCTGGCGGGGCCGTTCTACTGCCTATTTTTATCAAATTGATTCCCAAATTGCTACCTTCGTCCTTTGACGATAATCGAATCGATAAAAGCAAATGATTTTGGCACATACTATCGCTATAAGAAAAATCTATTGATATGTTTTAATTACTGTAAGTCAATTTATTGCATCCTATCATTCCAACCATAACTTAAAGTCTTTGACGCGTTCCCTACTTACGATAATTTCCTGCTCTGAAAACCGATTTAATTTGATTTGAAGCCTGGAATTTGTATATGAAACGATATCTTTTACGTGGTTGATATTCACATAAAATTTACGGCTCACCCGAAAGAAAATTTTGGGTTCAAGTTCAGATTCAAGATTTTCCAATGTGGTTTCCAAAAGATAATTTCTACCATCGGTCGTAGCGGCATAGGTACCTTTGTTCTCACTGTAAAAACATTCAACTTCTTCCGCATTGATAATCTTAAGGTGCTGCCCTACCCTTGCGGTAAATCTTTTTTTGTATTCCCGTTCCAACGGATTGACCAATAGTTTTTTGATATCATCAAAATCCAAGGTCAATTTTTGTCCGACTGGTTTGAGATCAGCATATTTTTTCACCGCCGCTTCGAGTTCTTCGTCATCAATAGGTTTCAATAAGTAGTCGATACTGTTCAGTTTGAATGCCTGAAGCGCATATTCGTCGTAGGCGGTCGTGAATATAATGGCACTTTTTACCTCGACATTTTCAAAGATTTCAAAAGAAAGCCCGTCGGATAGTTGGATGTCCAAAAAAATAAGATCTGGATGCGTATTGTTCTGAAACCACTCTATCGACTCGCGCACGGAGTGTAATATTACGGAGACATCGACATTCAATTCTGCCAATAGCCTCGCCAATCGTCTTGCCGCGGGTTTTTCGTCTTCTATGATTATTACGTTCATTTGTTCAAAGAAATTTAAGGCAACCTTAGGCGCTCATCATTTCGCGCGTTCGGGCATCTTTTGATTACTTATATTTTTCTGAATCGGATTTCTCCTTATCGATATACTTCCGTATTTGTCGTTCTTCCCAATCCTTTAGGAATTCGGGCTTTAGTTCTTTGAGCGGTCTTGCCCCGAACTTAAAAACATATACGGCATGGACCAACAGGCCGATACCCCATAAAACAGGGGTGGAAATAATATTCCATTGAAACCAATAAAAAAATCCGGGATCTTGTACACCTTTATCCGTAAGGAAATCAAATGCCCTATAGTTGACGAACAACAGCAGCAAATTGATGATTATATAGACTTTAAGGTGTCGATGGAATTTTTTGATGGCATCCACCCTTTTTTGCGCCCGTGCCAATTTCTCAGTATAGTCTTTTTTCGTTTCCATGGCCATGGTCATCTAAATTTTTCGGCTTCTTTTTTTTCTTGCTCGATGTACTTTTGAATCTGTCTTTCTTCCCATTTATGTCCGAAAACCCAATTTGGCGAAAATACTTTCATGGCATGGAACCCTAGGCCGATACCCCAAAATAATGGGGTTGCAAAAGTACTGAAATGCCAAAACGGGCCCATAAAAGTGTCGCCATAGTTGCTATTGCCTGCTATTTTAACAATGATGATTACGGTATTTATGGTCAAGTACACCATAAGATGCCTATAAAAACCTTTAAGCTCTTGGACCCGCTTTCTGGCGCGCCTCATTTTCATCCTATCCGTGTTCTCCTCTATTTTCATGCGTTCATTTTTATTGTTTTTCAACGGTCACATGTAACCTTTGATGTTTAAAATAATCATTCCATTGTGTGTTTAATGATGATTTTAAACATGTCGGTTTCATCTTTTGGAATTCAGCATGTGTATTCGATCATTGGTATTTAGAAACCTCTTGCCTTTCTCTATCTATATATTTCTGGATTTGTCTTTTCTCCCAATTCTTGCCGAATAGAGAGGGTACCGAAAAGACATGTGCACCATGGAAAAAAACGCCGATACCCCAAAAAAACCATACGGCGAAAGTTCCGAAATTAAAAAGTGCATCTATGAAGGATGCGCCGTCACCCAAACTTTTGACGATTATAACCGTCGATATCATGATGTTTACAAAAAGGTACGATACCAAATGCCAATAGAATCCCTTTAGGTCTTCGACACGCTTTTTCGCCCTCATCATTTTGCGGCGCTTATCGATTTCATTCACTTCCATCGGTTGTCGTTTTTTTCTTCGTTCATGAACTCCTTGATTTTGCGCTCCTCCCAGTCCCTTCCAAAAAACGGATTATACCCAAAAGCCTTTATTCCCTGAAATATTAGGCCGATACCCCATCCGAATGCGACCCAAAGAAACCATGCATAATGCCACTCGTTCGTATAATAGTTGACTCCGGCCAAAAGCGGAATAACCAGTAGGTAAGTTATAAGACTAACATAAAATTTCTTTATCCGGTCCACTTTTTCCTTGGCCCTGAAATACTTGTTTTCCCTGTCTAGATTTTCCATTTTGGTTTGCTAATTAGTTTCTCCAAATTTCCGATTCTTGCCTTGTCTGGATAAATCTTTCTTGCCGAACCGTCTTATTCAAAGGATGGATCGAAGAATTTAGAATTTATCGTCTTCCATATATTTCTTGATCCTGCGTTCTTCCCATTTTTTGCCGAAAATGGGGTTGTAGCCAAAGGCTTCCATGCCATGTACTGTCAATCCGAAACCCCAACCCAAAATGGGAAAAATGACCCATGGGAAATCGGTCGTTCGATAGTTCAGATAGGCCAAAAAAGGAATGACGATGCAATAGGCCAAAAGATTGCCATAAAACCCTTTAATCTGTTCGACCCGCTCTTTGGCCTTTTTGTAAAGTTTTTCGTCGATGTATACTTGTTGCGTTTCCATATTCGATATTTGTTGGGTCAATATGGGTAAGCGAACACTAAAATTCCTTGCCCCCTTGTTTATGGCAACTTGACGGTCCGTCAAAATGCCATAGCGTTGTTTGATGTTTTGGAGTCCTACCCCACTACTTTTCTTGACTACCTGTTTTTCTTGCAGGTTATTGCTCACTACCAAGCTACCATCTTCTTCATAAACCTTAATATGAAGGGGGCGGTCGGCCGTGACTACATTGTGCTTTACTGCATTTTCGAGCAGCAATTGCAGTGACAACGGAACGATTTTGGCCTCGGGGTCGGTACTCTTTTCAGGAATGTCGAATAAGATGCTATCTTCAAAACGCATCTTTAGAAGCCGCACGTAGGTGCGGGCGAATTGAAGCTCTTCATCCACCGAAACCAAATCCTTATTTTTCTGTTCAAGCACATAGCGGTAAACCTTTGACAACGAAGTGGTAAATTTTTGTGCTTGGTCGGTATCTTCTTCGATCAAACTGGTCAGTACGTTCAGGCTATTGAACAAGAAATGGGGATCCAATTGGTTTTTTAGGGCATCGAATTTGGCCGATGCAGTACCGGCAATAATCTTTTGCTCCTTTACCTTGTTCTCTTGAAGTGCTTTGTAAAAATGGACGGCATGAAGAAACAACGAAATTAAAACCGTTACAATGATTGCAATTACATAGGATGCGGCCGTTTCATTGGCCAAAAAATAATCGAACGAATTACCATAGACGACAATGGTCAAGAACATTCGTAAAAGACCAAAGGCTAGCATACTCAGTACAATAGATCCAATAGCTCCGGCCCATAGTCGGGCTTTGGGCTGCGTCTCCCAATCATATTTTATTGCAATGCCATCATAATAGTATGCATTGACTAGGGTCAATACAAAACTGAATAAAAAAGAAACGCCCAAAATCTCAAGAAAAACACTCCACGAAAGGGGTTCGTTCAAAAAGAACAGAATGTTCAATAACGTTATTCCTAACGTAATGTATATTGAGATTCTTAAGAGTTTTAGAAACTTCAGCATATTTTATTGATTACAACGCTCAAATGTAGCCTCTGCTCTTTCCTTTCCCCAATTGGGGTAGAACTCGCCTTCGGGTTTAAAGTTATTGAAAAGTTCGATGGCACGCTCGACATCTTTGCAATATGGTGTGGTATCTTGTCCAAAGTATTTTGCCGAACCCATGTCCCATTCCGCTTTTGAGAAAACCACTCTTGGATTTTCAGGTGCCAACTGCAGGGCTTCTTGATAGAGTGTCACGACCTTGCCCGACAATGTCATGCCATAGGTAGCCCCGTCATAGGCGATCCATGCGGTATGGGTCATCGCCTGTTGCACCAATATTTCAGGATTGTCAGGGGAAATCGCCTTGGCCAGGTCGATGTACTCCTGGGCTTTTTCAAGCTGTTGGGTCAATTTTTCTTTATCCTTTTCCCCGAAGGATACAACGGTATTGATTTGGGCAACATAGTAAAAAGGCAGCCAATTGTCAAGTTCTGCGGCGGCTATACGCTCGAACATGTTAGAGGCCTCTACGGTCTTGCCCTGGCCCCAGAGCTCGAATGCCCTTTGCATGCCTTTGGTGTATTGGTCTTGGGCCGTTGTAACGGCGGTCGCGATTAAAGTAACGATTACGATCAGGTTTTTCATTTTGTTCAAAGTTTAATATTTAATTTAATTGATTCTTGCTCTATCTTGAATTTTGCATCCTCCCATTTTGGCGGTCCCATTCGCGCTGGTGCATTGTTTGAACTTCCGGTGTCTTCTTTAGGAATTCCAAGAAAATTGGTGTCCAACTTATCGTTATCGTTTTCATCGTGATATGACGAAACAGCATAAATACCATTTGGGACATCTTCAAAGATTACCTTGCATTCCCCATTCTTAATAGTCCCGATCAACAACATCTTTGTATTTTTCAACCAATTTTCCTCCGAATCGTAAAGACCGACCATCATCTTACCGTCATTGCTCGATATGTTCGTTATTTCAATCGTTATGTCAGCCACGTCTTGGGCCGTCACAATGGCGGTTACCATCAATGCGATTATTATGGTTAGTTTTTTCATGTTAATTTGCTTTATTACTTGGTTTCGTGAACCCTTCCTAGGTCGTTTTATAGGGCAAAAGTCGACGCTATTATTTTGAATGCGAAGAAATAGAGACCCAGTTGTAGGTTTTGGGGGATGGATCGCCAAAATAGTCCTACCTTCGCGGCTTATCCATGCAAATGACATTTAAAGAACTCGGCCTCGCCGAACCTATTCTAAAAGCCGTTGAAGAAGAAGGTTATACACATCCTACTCCGATTCAAGAACAGGCCATACCTATACTGTTGAAGGGAAAAGATCTATTGGGCGTTGCCCAGACCGGAACCGGCAAAACCGCCGCGTTCGGTATTCCAATACTTCAGTTACTCCATAATACGAAGCACAAAAATCAAGGCAAAAAAAAAGTGAAGGCCCTAGTGGTAACACCCACCAGGGAACTGGCCCTACAAATCGGTGAAAGCTTCACGGCCTACGGTAAATTCATCGGACTGCGAAATACGGTAATTTTTGGAGGCGTAAAACAAGGAAAACAGGTAAATGCCCTTAGAAACGGTGTCGATATTTTGGTCGCGACCCCGGGCCGTTTGTTGGATTTGACGGATCAAGGCTTCATCACTTTTCAAGACTTGGAATTCGTGGTACTCGATGAGGCGGATCAGATGCTCGATATGGGGTTCATACACGACATCCGGAAAATCATCTCAAAACTCCCCCCAAAAAGACAGTCCTTGTTTTTTTCAGCGACCATGCCCAAGACCATTGTTGAACTGTCCCGCAAAATTCTCGGTGATTTTGAGCGGGTAACCATCAAACCTGAGCAGGCGACGGCCGAAAAGGTGGAACAGGGCGTTTATTTCGTTTCAAAAAGAAACAAGCCAAAACTTTTGGTGCATTTACTTCAAGAAAGGCCCAAAGACTCCGTTTTGGTGTTTTCCCGTACCAAGCATGGTGCCAATAAAATCGTAAAAAAGTTAGGGCAAGCAGCCATTAAATCGGCCGCTATTCATGGTAATAAATCACAGACCGCCCGCCAAAAGGCCCTTGGCGATTTCAAGGATGGTAAACTGAAAGTTCTTGTCGCTACTGATATTGCGGCAAGGGGCATCGACGTCGAAGAGCTTTCGCTGGTCATCAATTACGACCTCCCCAACGTACCGGAAACCTACGTGCACCGCATCGGCCGCACGGGCCGCGCCAGTGCCAGTGGTATCGCCCTGTCTTTCTGTGACAAGGATGAAAGACCTTATCTACGCGATATAGAGAAATTGATCAAACAGAATGTTCCGAGAATGCCTGAACATCAGTTTGTTGATGATGACAAAGAAGAGGGGCAAAAAGAAAAGGAACCTTCAAGGCCTCAAAATCCGAATCCGTCTCGAAATCGAAATAAAAACAGGAATCGGAACAGAAACCGAAATCGAAACCGATCTGGAAAATCGAACTTTAAGGGAGGAAACGACCGAAATCGCAATAAACCAAAAGGTCGCGATTAATTTTCCAGGCAATACCCTATTCTTTGGAATACTTCTTATAAATTGCTTTTTTGAATTCGGCCCAATGCGCATCGGTCATCCTACCAGGGGTAAATAGACAAATGCCCTTGGCACCATTGATCATCGATTGTCTTATGGCCTCGCCCAATTCTTCCGGCAGTAATCCATGGCCCTCAGGGTCTTTTTCCTGGGCTTTGTTTTCAGGTCTCGGACAAATGAACAACCCACTATATACAGGTTTTTCAGGTACGGCTGCAACTTCTTCTTTCACGACGCTGCCGACCCATAAGGTGTTCCCCAGATAAAAATCATTGTAGTTCATAGGGAAAAACGCATCCAAGTTCCACTTGTTCCACTCTTGGCGCACCAATTTCTTTGAAATCGAAGGACCGGGAAAAACGGCCGCATTTATTTCCTTGCCCTTATCATGGACCAAGGTGGCCAGTCGATTGACCAATTTTGTGATTACATCGTATCTGTATTGCTTCCATTCGAAGACCTGTGTCGGGTCTTTGACTTGTTTAATATCGATTCCGCTTTGTTTTTTAAAATCCGAAGTACAGGTATCACAATAGCAGAAATCGTATTCCGGAAATTCACGGTCTTGAATGAGTCCGTACTTATTCCACAATCCACGGGCGAGGATTACATCGGGGTAGCGTATATAATCCAAATGTATGCCATCCACCTCCATGATGTCGGCCACGCTTACGTAAATTTTTGCCAAATAATCATAGACCTCCTCTTTGTTCGGACAAAGAAACTTGTAATAGGGAACATAGGGCTGTTTCTCGCTAGCGGATTCACCAAGACCGCTTACGCCGTACCATTCGGGTTTCAGTTCAGGGGCTCCCTGTACCATGGTCGGAATCCATGTATGGAATTCCATTCCGGCTTCCTTAACCAATTTACCGACCCTTTTGTAGGTTGTCGGGTCATGACCGCCATTGTACATAAGGCCATCAATGCCTTTCTCCTTTAAGTCCTTGAATTGGGCGCGCAACTCTTGATCAGTGGCCTTACCTGGACCACCCATCCAAGCATAAACGGGGATTTTAGATGTCTGCGAAATACAAGAAAGGGACAACAAAAGAAAAATGGCGGTACAAAGTTGTTTCATATTTTTTCAATTTGAGCTCCAATTTACTTAAAACGCCACAAATCAAGGTTCTTTTTATATTTCTACCATTGAATTTAAAATAAACGCCCAAATTTGTCCTTATTTGGTTTATTTTTAGGGGAATCCATTTTCACTGTTTGTGTCCAAATTTAGTTTTATCGACAACAAGTATGAATACTTAAAAATGGCCGAACCGTATCCGATGATTTAGTAAAGTTAGGTTGATTTATTCGTCGCAAGACATCATCTATAGTATAAAAACCAACAAATAAACATGAAACCAATGAATAGAATTATTACCGCATTCTTTACATGTATGTTTTATCTGGGAATTCAATCAGTTAATGCCCAAGTAAGTTCCAAACAAATAGATGCCATCGTACAAAAGGCAATGGATGAATTTACGGTGGCTGGAGTCGCGGTCGCCGTTGTAAAAGATGGAAAAATCATCCATCAAAAAGGGTATGGGGTAAAATCGATCGAGACCGGGGAGAAAGTCGATGAACATACCAATTTCGGTATTGCCTCCAATTCAAAGGCCTTCACTACGACCGCTCTGGCCATCTTGGTAGAGGAAGGAAAACTTAAGTGGACCGATAAGGTCATCGACCATATTCCCGAATTCACCATGTACAATGATTACGTGAGGCAAAATTTCAACATTCAAGATCTGTTGACCCACCGTAGTGGCCTGGGACTGGGTATAGGCGATTTAATGTTTTTTCCCGACGGTGCCGATTTCAGCATTGATGATATTGTTACCAGTTTTCAACATTTCAAGCCAGAATCGGCCTTCCGTACAAAATTCGACTACGACAACCTTCTTTATCTGGTAGCCGGTGAAGTTATCAAAAGAGTGAGTGGTATGCCTTGGGAGCAGTTTGTCAAAGAACGCATTTTTGACCCATTGGGCATGGACAACACGTATGCCTCTCTTACCTATATCAAAGACAAAAGCAATGTTGCCTCACCTCATTTGAACGAGGGAAAAAAACTTTCGGTAACC
Organism: Bacteroidia bacterium; assembly: GCA_030428705.1. GTDB lineage: Bacteria > Bacteroidota > Bacteroidia > Flavobacteriales > Flavobacteriaceae > Meishania. The sequence goes on along the minus strand of JAUIDI010000001.1, from coordinate 290,407 downwards.
GAACCCGAACAATGGGACCCAAAGAAAATAAACGGGGCTGCGGGAAGCATTCAATCGAATGTAAACGATATTGCCAATTGGATGATGGTACACCTTAACAAGGGTAAGTACGGAGACAATCTTGAAAAGCAACTTTTTAAGGAGGCCAGCCAAAAGGAAATGTGGAAAATCCATACTACGCTTAATGCGAACGGCAATCCCAGATACAATTCGCATTTTGCCGGTTATGGACTTGGGTGGCAACTGGCCGATGTCAAAGGCAACATGTCGGTTTCCCATACCGGAGGGCTTATCGGTATGTTGTCAAAAACTACCCTGATTCCAGATTTGAACCTTGGCATCATCGTTCTGACCAATACGTGGATGGATGGTGCAGGTGTATTTCAATCGGTATCACAATCGATTATGGACCGCTATTTGGAATTGGACGATTTCGATTGGGTGGGCCATTATTCAAAACTAATGCAACAACGGGATGGATCGGCCGCCGAGGTAGTTGCCAAAATCTGGGAAACGGTGAATGCTGCCGATGACTCGAATCTTGACAAGAACGGCTATATCGGTATTTATGAAGATGTCTGGTTTGGCAAGGTCGAAATTTATGAAGAAGGCGACCAATTAATGTTCAGGTCGTTTCGTTCCCCAAAACTGAAAGGCCCGATGCACTATTACAAGGCAAATACGTTCGTCGTCAAATGGCCGGATACAAGTCTTGTGGATGCAGATGCCTTTGTCATGTTCGGTCTTGATGAAGAGGGAAATGGGCAATCGATCAAGATGAAAGGAATCTCACCAGCAATCGATTTCAGTTTCGACTTTCACGATCTGGATTTCAATCGTGTCTCCAATAAATAGGTAATTCGACAAAAGAAGATATCTTAAAGATCGTTTTCATATAGATGAAGAAATTTCCCAATGCATTCGCGATTATTGTAGGTGTTATACTTCTGTCATGGATTCTTACCTATATAATTCCTCAAGGTTCCTATCAAAGAATCACGAATGACCAAACAGGAATCACTAAGGTTGTCAACGACTCATATGAAAAAATCGATGGAAATCATCTCTCGGCCTTCGATGTGATGCTTACCATTCCAAGAGGTATTGAAGGCAGGGCTAGTCTTATAGTGCTGATTCTTTTACTTGGTGGATGTTTTTACATTATCGAAAAAACCGGCGCATTGTCCCAAGGTTTGAACAAACTTGTTCAAGTTTTAGAGGGAAAAGAAATACTGGCCCTTGTCATTGTCTCACTTATTTTTACGGCCGCGGGTGCCGGAATCGGCTTACAAGAGGAAGTCATTGCAATGACACCCATATTAATTCTTTTCGGCAAGAGTCTGGGGTACAATAGTTTTACATCGATTTATATGAGTTATGGTTCTACTGTAATAGGTAGTGCTTTTAGCCCATCTAATCCGTTCGGTGTTATCATCGCCCAAAAAGAGGCAGGTCTAACGCTACTTTCGGGGAGTGAGTTCCGAATGATCGTGCTACTGGTGGCTTTTGTCCTATGGGTACTATATCTAGTACGTTATGCCAGCAAAAATAGGGTAGAGAAAATTAAAATGACATCCGCGGACAATAAGATGGATATAAGGTCCCAAATTATTCTTTCCCTATTGTGCCTGACTTTTGGCGTGGTTACCTATGGATTGGTGGAGTTGGACTGGGGATTTAACGAAATGTCCGCCATCTTTTTTGTCTTGGGAATAGTTTCTGGACTTATTGGAAAATTTGGCGTAAACAAGACAGGAGAGACCTATATAGCCGGATTTAAGGAAATGGTTTTTGCGGCCATGATCATTGGTTTGGCCAATAGCATTTCAATAGTCCTAAAAGAAGGCATGATCATAGATTCGGTCATCCATGGTCTTTTCGGCCCTTTGCAATATGTTTCCGCCTCGGTCTCCGGAGTTTTGATGATGATCGCCCATGTCATCCTGCACTTTCCCTTACCAAGTTACTCGGGCCAAGCTGTTTTGACTATGCCTATTTTAGTACCGCTTTCCGATTTAATAGGTGTTTCAAGACAAACCTGTGTGCTTGCCTATCAATATGGGGCTATCATGGCGGACATGTTCGTACCCACGAATGGTGCGCTCATGGCCGTTTTGGCGGTCAGTGGAATTTCCTATAACAAATGGCTGCGTTTTGCTTTGAAGCCTACGCTACTGATGCTCCTATTGGGAGCCATCAGTATTATAGTCGCCGTGGCGATCGGTTATCAATAGATTGTATTCGCAAAAAGACTGTCAGTTGGCCAACGATTTATAAACCTTCAAGACATTCTCGATCTTTTCTTCCGTCTCAGGGTCGATAATTTTTCGCTCGGGATTTTCGTCCAGCCATTTCAAGGTGCGCTTGATACCTTCGGCAAAGGGGATGGTCGCTTTAAAACCCGGTACAAAGGTCTTGATTTTGGTATTGTCGAAAATCACGCTTTCTCCTTTGTCGGCCAACAGTGTCCCGGTAAACGAAGGCTCGATCTTACAGATGAAATCAGAGGCGATATGCACGACTTTGGCTTCCTTTCCCAAACTATCCGCCAAGATCTTATAGATCATGTTCCAAGTAAGGACCTCATCCGAAGTAATATGAAAAGCATGGCCAATGGCCTGGGTCAACCCCAAAAGTCCAACAAACCCCCTGGCAAAATCATCTGCATGGGTGACCGTCCACAGTGAAGTACCGTCACCATGAATGATGATTTCCTTTCCCTTTAAGATGCGATCAGCAGTATTGTATTTGTCGAACCCCCCGATGGCAATAGGTATCACCGTATCATAGGTCAACGACGGCCGCACAATGGTAATGGGGAAGCCTTCCTCCCGATAGGCTTTCAACAAACGGTCTTCACATTGGATCTTGTTGTTCGAATAATCCCAAAGATTGTTGCAAAGCGGCGTCGATTCGGTAATTACCGGATAGCTCAAAGGGGTCTGATAGCACGAGGCCGAGCTTATAAAAATATATTGCTTGGTCTTACCCCTGAACAGTCGTATATCACGTTCGATATCATTGGCCTCGAATGCGATCCAGTTGACTACCACATCCCATTTATGGACATCCAGTTCTTTCAGTGTTTCGGGCTTTGAAATATCACCGACTATCGATGTGGCTCCCGGCAAATCGACTTTCAACTTTCCTCGATTCAGCAAGTACAGATCAATACCCTTCGCCAGCGCCAAACGACTTGAGGCCGTACTGATATTACCCGTTCCACCAATAAACAATACTTTCATAATCCTATTAATTTGTTACAATTTACTATTATTCGACGAAGTTTTTAGCCTTCCCCTAGCCTAATTTGTGAAACGATTCGCAGTTCAATTTTTAGACAGATTATCGCTATCTTCAATGCATTCAAAACAAACCATCAAAATCGAAAGGATGAAAAAAATAATACACCCGTTCCTGCTACTTGCAACGATCATGGCTTTTGGCCAAGAACCTACCAACCTGGAGCCGATCGACATTTTCGATATGGAATATGTTTCTGACCCGCAAATTTCACCGGACGGGAGTAAAATTGTCTACGTACGCAATTCGAAGGACGTAATGACCGACAGAAACCTTTCGAATCTTTGGATCGTTGATTTTGACGGAAGCAACAATCGCCCCTTGACCACCGGAAACCATAACAGTGTTTCCCCGAGATGGTCTCATGACGGCAAAAAACTGGTCTATCGCTCGAACAGTGCCGACAGCAAAACCAAACTGTATATGATGTGGATGGATACCAAGGAGGTTGTTCCGCTTACCAATACGCCAAGGGGGCCTTCCCAGGTGTCCTGGTCACATGACGACCGACATTTGGCCCTTACGATGTTCGTACCCAAAAACCATGAATCGATTGTAAAACTGCCTCAAAAACCGGAGGGAGCAAAATGGAACAAACCACCGACCTACATCGATGACATGACCTATCGCGCAGACGGTGCCGGCTATCTGGAAAGTGGATATAGCCAAATTTTTGTCCTTTCCACTGATGGAGGTACTCCACGTCAATTGACTTTTTCGGACAACGATCATGGAGGACCGGTTTGGTCGAAAGACAATAGAAGCCTCTATTTCTCTGCCAACCTACACGAAAACAATGAATTCGAGCCGGCCAATAGTGAAATCTATAAAATCGATTTGAAAAGTGGTAAAATCGACACCCTGACAAATCGGTTTGGTCCGGATGGTGGTTTGGCCCTATCCCCCGACGGAACCAAAATCGCCTATACAGGTTTTGATGACTCCTTTCAAGGCTATCAGGTGACCAAACTTTATGTGATGAATGCTGACGGAACCAATATGCGCGAACTCACCCAAAGCTTGGATCGAGACGTTCAAAACGTACAATGGGCGGGAGATGGCAAAGGCGTTTATTTTCAATACGATGATGAGGGCGATACAAAAATAGGATATCGGACCCTGAACGGCAGGGTATCAAAAATTACCGATAACCTCGGCGGACTCTCTTTGGGGAGGCCCTATAACCAAGCCGAATTCACCGTTTCCAATAATGGCCATTTTGCCTACACCCTTGGTGGCACTGAACATCCGGCCGATCTAGGAACGTCTTATAAAGGAAATAACAATCGGATTACAAGGCTCAACGATGACCTTTTCTCTTTCAAGAATTTGGGCAAGGTGGAAGAACTATGGTGGGAATCATCTTTTGACCAACGCAAAGTTCAGGGATGGGTCGTTACCCCGCCCGATTTCGACCCTTCAAAAAAATATCCCATGATATTGGAAATCCATGGGGGACCGTTTGCAAGTTACGGTTCGGTCTTCTCCGCAGAAATACAGATGTATGCAGCGGCCGGCTACGTAGTACTGTATACCAACCCAAGGGGAAGCACCGGCTACGGCGAGGAATTCGGCAATCTGATTCACCATGATTATCCCAACCACGATTATGAAGACCTCATGTCAGGAGTCGATGCACTTTTGGCCAAAGGGTTCGTTGATGAAAATAAACTGTTCGTCACCGGTGGAAGTGGCGGCGGCGTACTTACCGCATGGATCGTCGGTAAGACTGATCGTTTCAAGGCGGCCGTGGTGGCCAAACCCGTAATCAATTGGTATAGCTTTGTACTGTATTCCGATAATCCCGGTTTCTTTTATAAATATTGGTTTCCCAACAAACCTTGGGAAAATCCGGAAAACTATTTAAAACGTTCCCCATTGTCGTATGTAGGCAATATCAAAACGCCGACCATGCTTTTGACGGGCGAGGAAGATTATCGAACCCCAATTGCGGAATCGGAACAACTTTACGCGGCCCTGAAACTGCAAAAGGTCGAAACGGCCATGGTCCGTATTCCCGGGGCATCACATGGTATTGCCAATAGACCTAGTAACCTGATTGCCAAAATAGCCGCCGTCTTGGCGTGGTTCGATAAATATAAAGACAAGTAATTCAAATGGATTTCCCTAAAATAAGTTTCCGACAAGGAGGGACCATAATGATGATTTTGTTACCGATGTTGCTGACTGCCCAAACAGTAAAGGTAATGACGTATAATATCAAATATGATAACGTTAACGACACGGTAAATAACTGGAACGATCGTAAAGAAGGTATGGTCGATCTCCTAAAACAGCAAAAACCATCATTTATTGGGATGCAGGAAGTACTTTTTAACCAGTTACAATATTTGGACGAAGCGTTGCCCAACTATGCCTATATTGGAGTGGGCCGTGACGATGGTAAGGAAAAGGGAGAGTTCTCCCCTATTCTGTATAATTCGGAAAAATATCGATTGCTGCGCTCCAATACCTTTTGGCTTTCAAAAACTCCGGACAAAGTTTCGGTCGGTTGGGATGCCGCTCTGGAGCGTATCTGCACCTATGGACTTTTTGAAGATAAGATTACCAGTACAAAGCTATGGGTTTTTAACACCCATTTTGATCATGTAGGTGTGAAAGCGAGAAAGAAATCGGCAATGCTCATCCTTGAAAAAATCAGACAGATCAATACGGATAAGCTCCCTGTCGTACTTATGGGTGATCTTAACCTGATGCCCGAAGAAAAACCCATCCGATCGATCAAAAGGAAAATGAACGATGGATTGGTTTTTTCGAAAAAATCGCAAAACGGTCCTGTCGGTACTTTCAATGGTTTCAATATTTCGGAACCTATATCACGACGGATCGATTATATTTTTGTTTCAAATTTCGAGGTGTTGGATTATCAACATATCGATGAGCGGCTCGATACCGGCAAGCACATTTCAGATCATTTACCTGTCGTGGCAATTTTAAATCCTAAAAAATGACAAATGACTTCAATAAAAAAACCCAAAATTGACGGCAGGAGAATCTTTATGAAAAATACGGCCTTGGGTGCAATTGCGATAGCGGCCGCCCCCCAGGTATTAAGTGCCGCAAAAAGTTCGGGCGAAAACCCATACATATCCGTACCGAAAATTTCATTGGCTCAATGGTCGATGCACCGCGCCCTCGAAAAAGGTGATATAAAGGCTGTTGATTTTGCCGCCATTGCAAAGAATACCTACGACATCGATGCCGTGGAGTATGTAAATCAATTTTATGTTGATATGGCCAACAAGGAAAAGTTTTGGTCGCAACTTAGGCAAAGGGCAGAAAATGAAGGGGTAAAAAGCCTTTTGATTATGGTCGACAACGAAGGTGAACTTGGAAATTTGAATGCCAATGAGAGGAAAAAGGCCGTCGAAAACCATTTCAAATGGATTAATGCCGCCAAGATTATGGGTTGTCATTCGATCCGGGTCAATGCCTTCGGAAAGGGAAGCATGGAAGCACTAGAAACCTCATTGATCGACGGATTAGGGGAATTGGCCGAATACGGGGCAAAGGAGGAAATCAATGTGTTGGTCGAGAATCATGGCCTGCATACCTCAAATGCTCTTTTTATTACCGGCATCATCAAACAAATCGGCAATCCCTTTTTGGGTACGCTACCCGATTTTGGCAATTGGTGCTTGACCACAGAATGGGGAAGCACGGCGAACGGTAAGAACTGTACGGATATTTATCCACAAGCCAAGGCAATTGAGGAATTCTTACCCTATGCCAAAGGAGTCAGTGCGAAGACCTATGACTTTGACAGTGATGGCAACCAAAGCCTGATCGATTACCCGAAATTATTGCAACTGGTCAAAGATTCGAACTTTGACGGCTATATCGGAATCGAATACGAAGGAGAAAATTTAAGTGAACACGAGGGCATCAAGGCAACGAAAGCTTTGTTAAAAAAGGTGTGGACAACTTTAAAATAAATCAATATGGCATACGATGAATTTCTGGCCGACAGGGCCCGGAACATTTTGAGGAACAAATCGGTAGCTTTTGAAGAAAAGAAAATGATGGGGGGTCTTTGTTTTATGGTCGATGATAAAATGTGCTTTGGCATGCATATCGACAAAAATACCGATTCATCGCTCTTGATGTGCCGTGTCGGCCAACCCAATTATGAAAAGGCCTTACAACGACCCCATTGCAGTGAAATGACCTTTACCGGGCGCACCATGAAGGGTTTTGTATTTGTTTCGGAGGAAGGCATCGATTCGGAGAACAACCTGGAATTGTGGATCCAAATGTGTTTGGATTTTAACCCTATAGCAAAAAGTAGTAAGAAAAAGGCTAAAAAGTAGCTTATTTGTATAATTGAGGTTCCGTGATTCCTTTATCTAAAAACATCTGTTTATTCATTTCAAAGTGCATGATTATCATTTGATTGTAATATTCTTTGAAACTAGGTAGCTTAAATTCTTTTCTAAGACTGTCAACAATCGTAGAATCAATAAGCCCAATTTTTGGTATGGCTTGCCCTTTTTCATTATAAGTCAATTGACTGCCGAACCGTTGAGGTCTATTTAGATTAATATTGATTCTATCTTCTAGCATTGCATAATGATATTTGTCATCACTACCACTTTTAATTTCTTTACCCATTGCATCCAACATTTCCTTTTGAAAGGCAACATCATTATCTGCATGTTGAATTGGCAACCAAAAATCTGATGCAGCATCCTCTCCAACCTTTTTCTCACCTAAATAACCATATTCTTTATATAAATTTTTAATTTTTTGCTGATTTATCATGCCTATACTATCTCTTTGGGCCTCAAAAATCTCCCAAGCTTTTTTATTGCCATGCTTCTCCGTTAAATCGGTTGGAGGAATACCTGCGAATCTTTGGTCAAGTATTTTAATTTCATTCAACTCTGATAAAATCGCTGTTTTATCTTCTTCAGAAATTCTTTTCTCACCTATGCAATTTACTAGCGCAATGCTTAAAATGGGGAATAAAAGTATCCTTTTCATATTTAACAAAATTACATATGTTTATTTCTACGCTATAAAATAAACCCCGACGTGCTCATCGGGGTTTGAAATATCGTTTGTAAAACTCTTTTAGGCTTCCAATGCTCTTTTTACAAATACCTTGGCCAAATGGGAGCGGTATTCGGCATCGGCGAAATGGTCGCTCATAACCTCGACACCGTCCACGGCATGATCGGCGGCTTCACCGGTATTGCCCGAATAGGCATTCTCAACGGCCGTTGCGCGATACGGGGTATCGGAAACTCCCGTAATCCCAACTTTTACCGACCCCCCCTCTTTAACCACGGCTACGCCGACCACCGCAAAGCGCGAGGCGGACTGAAAGAATTTTTGATAGTTTCCATTGGTGACTTTAGGGAATCGAACCGCCGTTATGATTTCATCGTCTTCCAAGGCCGTAGTGAAAATTCCCTGAAAGAAATCGGTCGCCGCAATGGTACGCTTTCCGTTTTTACCCTCGACTTCGATTTTGGCATCACAGGCCAAGACGGTTGCTGGATAATCGGCCGATGGATCCGCATGGGCCAGACTTCCCCCGATAGTTCCACGATTACGTACTTGAACATCGCCGATACACTTGGCAGTCTGGGCAAGAATATCGAGTTCTGAATTTATCAATTCGGAATTGACGATGGCACTATGGGTGCAATTGGCACCGATGACGATTTCATTCCCATCTTCGGTAATCGAATCCATTCCATGGATACCACTGATATCGACCAAAATCTCGGGGCGGTTCAACCGCAGTTTCATTGCGGGAATCAAACTATGCCCCCCAGACAGTATTTTGGCATCATAGCCATATTCATCGAGCAAATCGACCGCTTCTTTAACGGAGCTCACTTTTTTATAATCAAATTTTGCTGGAATCATTTTGTACGTTGTTTGTTTTCTCTCTTTATTTTTAATACCATTTTAGAATATTCACCTGAGGTGTTTACTAAAGTTGGAAGCTCGGTGCTCGAAGTCTCTAGTTTTTTCTTCCGTATTCGTTCTTCCTGATTCGCATTAATGCTTAAAACTTCGTGCTCCTTGCTTTCCGCAGCATCTTCAAGCTTGCGCCTGCATCGCCTTCCATACCCTTTGAGGGGTCAATGGCATCTGAATGTCGGTTACACCCAAATGGGACAATGCATCGACTACTGCATTTACAACGGCGGGCGTCGAACCAATGGCCCCGGCCTCCCCAGCTCCCTTTACCCCTAATGGGTTATGTGGACAAGGGGTCGTCGTTCTGTCGGTTTCTATGCTGGGCACATCATCGGCCCGTGGCATGGCATAATCCATATACGATCCGGAAATCATCTGTCCGCCTTCGTCGTAAACGACTTCCTCCAAAAGCGCCTGCCCTACTCCTTGTACCACACCGCCATGAATCTGTCCTTCTACGATCATCGGGTTCATTACATTGCCCACATCGTCACAGGCAACAAATCTTTTGAGATTTGTCTTGCCCGTCTCGGCATCGACCTCTACCACGGCTATATGCGCCCCAAATGGATACGTGAAATTTGTGGGGTCATAGAAACTTGAAAAATCGAGCCCGGGCTCAAGACCTTCGGGATAATCGTGCGGAACGTATGCTGTCAACGAAACATCGCCGAACGAAACCGATTTGTCGGTACCCTTGACCGTCCATTTTCCTTGCGCATATTCCAAATCCTCTTCGGCGGCCTCCAATTTATGGGCGGCGATCTTGGCTCCTTTTTCCAAAACTTTGTCAATACTTTTAATGATGGCACTGCCGCCTACGGCCAAACTTCGCGAACCATAGGTTCCCATACCGAACGCCACTTGATCGGTGTCGCCATGTTCGATCTCGACATCGTCCATCGCTATGCCCAGTTTATCGGCAACGAATTGCGCAAAGACTGTTTCATGGCCTTGCCCGTGGGAATGTGCCCCGGTCAGCACTTGTACTTTTCCGGTGGGTTGTACGCGAACGTGGCCCACCTCATAGAGTCCGGCCCGAGCACCCAACGAACCGACAACGGCCGAGGGCGCGATACCGCATCCTTCGATATAGGTAGAAATACCGACCCCTAAAAGTTTTCCATCCTTACGGGCAGCTTCCTGTTCTTTTCTGAAATCCTCATAGCCCAACATTTCCAATCCGCGTTTTAGAACACCTTCATAATTGCCACTATCATATTGTAGGGCCACCTGCGTTTGATAGCCCTGTTCGTTTACCCCATCAAAGGGCGGAATGAAGTTCTTAAAACGGATTTCCGCAGGATCCATATCCATTTCCTTGGCAGCTTTCGAAAGCATACGCTCGAGCAAATATGTGGCTTCGGGCCTTCCCGCACCGCGATAGGCATCTACTGCGACGGTATGTGTAAAAGGTGCGGTCACGTTTAAATGAATCAATGGCGTGGTATATACACCCTGGAACAATGTACCATGCAGATAGGTCGGTACGGCAGGGGCAAAAGTGGAAAGATAGGCCCCCATCGCACAATACTCATCGGTAAGGTGTGCTACAATTTTTCCGTCCTTATCAAAACCCATTTTTGATTTTACCACATGATCGCGACCATGCGCATCGGTCAAAAAGGCCTCGCTTCGGTCGGAGGTCCATTTCACCGGTCTTCCGATTTCCCTTGAAATCCATGTCAACAAAGCTTCTTCGGTATAATGATAGATCTTGCTGCCGAAACCGCCGCCCACATCCTTGGAAACCACCCGCACTTTATGCTCCGGAATTCCCAAAACAAAGGCACATAAGAGCAGTCGTATCAAATGCGGATTCTGGGTACTTGTATACAGCGTCCATTTATCTCCATTGACATCGTAATCGGCGATGTAACTACGAGGTTCGATGGCGTTCGGTGCCAGGCGCTGGTTGCGATATTCCATTTCGGTCACGTGATGGGCCGAGGCCAGGGCCGCCTCTACTTCGGCCCTGTCGTTGCCAATGCACCAATCGAAGGCCGCATTGTCTGGCCATTCGTCGTGTACCTTTGGCGCGCCTTGTTCCATAGCCGCTTTGGCATCGGTAACCGCGGGAAGTTCCTCATAATCGACTTCGACTAATTCGGCGGCATCACGGGCCTGTGCCAAGGTATCGGCTACAATAATGGCTACGGCTTCGCCCAAATGTTTTACTTTGTCCTTGGCCAACAACGGATGTTTCGGTTCGCGCATGGTCTCGCCGTTTTTGAAATCGACCTGCCATCCACAGGGTACCCCGTATTCCCCGCAACCATCGCTACCGGTATAAATGGCTATTACACCTTCGGATTTTCCGGCTTCCGAAGTATCGATGGAAAGGATCTTTGCGTGGGCATACGGACTTCGCACAAAGGCCGTGTGGGCCATTTTCGGCAATTTTATATCGTCGGTATAGGTGCCTGCCCCCTTTAGAAAACGGGCATCTTCGCGTCTCTTTATCGGTTTTCCTATAAATGTTTCCATAATTACCCGTTTATTTTTTCAGCGGCATGCCGTATCGATTTGACAATATTGTGATAACCCGTACAACGGCAGAAGTTGCCTTCGAGCCCATGTCGGATTTCCTCCTCTGTCGGGTTCGGATTGTTTTTCAGAATGTCGGCGGCCGTCATTACCATTCCAGGGGTACAGAAACCGCACTGCAATCCGTGGTTCTCTTTAAATGCTTCCTGTATCGGATGCATCGCATGGCCATTAGCCATACCTTCAATAGTTGTGACCTCGCAACCATCGGCCTGCACGGCCAACAACGTGCACGATTTTACCGCGTTGCCGTCCAGAGTGATCGTACAGGCCCCGCATCCGGTGGTGTCGCAACCGATATGCGTACCCGTAAGGTCCAAAACCTCGCGCAGGTATTGGGCCAGACTCATGCGGGGTTCTACGTCATGGGAATACACCTTCCCGTTCACCGTAATCGAAATATTCATAAGTGTCCGCTTTAAATTAGGTATTGTGTTCTGTTTCCTTTAAAATCCAGATTAGCTTTTTTCGGTTTCAAGTTCCTTTTCAAAAGCCTGAAAAAACTGCTTTGACAACGTGCTCACCACGCCGCTCATAATCCGTTGTCCCATGCGCGCCAACATGCCCGACATTTTTGCCTCCCCGGTATATTTTACTTCGGTATTGCCGTCGTCCAACGCATTGAACTGCATTCCGATTTCGGCTATGACATTGCCTGACTTGCTCTTTTGGTCAATGACCAGTAGACAACTTTCCTCCTCTACCTTGTCCCTGACCGAGAGGTTTCCTTCAAAAGTGCCCTTAACGGGGCCGATACGTACTTCCGAGATCGCGCTGTAGGAGTCTTCTCCAAGGGGTTCCAATTGCTTTACCCCCGGCGTTACTTTTTCAAGTACGGCGGGATCCATTAGCATATTCCAAACCACATCGGTGGTGGCATTTAATCGGTAGGTTCCGTTGATTTTCATAGTTGAGGTATAGGAGACTATCAAGATAAAAAATATGTTGTGGAATTGCCACTATTTTGGCAATTTTTAAGGAGTATAAATAAAAAAGATAACGGTAATTTAAAAATGTCGTATTAGGTGGCTAGAAATACGGTATGTTTTTCAAATTCCTTTTTTTGCGGATCTGTGAAATGGCCGACTTCAAACTTTCTAAATTATGGGCCGATGCCAAGACGTCTATATACGGAAGCGCCGTTTTCATACCTAAAGCCTCGGGAGCAAAATCGGCGCTTCCGGCCAACGGATTCAACCAAATCACTTTTTTCGATTTTTTATAAATGGTCTGCATGGCCGTTTTCATAACGTCCGGTTCCCCGGTATCCCATCCATCACTTAAAACCAGTACAATAGTCTTCTTGTCCAACATGTGATGGCCGTATTCTTGCACGAAATCGTTCAGACACGAGCCTATGGTCGTACCGCCGGACCATTGCGGAACCCTATCGGAAATCATCTCAAAAGCTTTGTCAAATTCATGATTGTCAAGTAGTTTGGTTACTCGGTGTAAAGCGGTGCTGAACACGAAGGTCTCTATTTTGTCATAGGCATTTTGAAAGGCGTAAATCAGGTGCATCAAGAAACGGCTGTACAAATCCATTGACCGGCTGACATCGCAGAGCAATACCAATTTCAACTTCTTTTCTTTTCTTTCGCTAAAACGGATTTCGGTCAGATTGCCTCCCCGTCGCATATTCATACGAATCGTGTTCTTTAGGTCAACGGTCTTCTTTCTTTTGGATTTCTTTCGCAACCTGCTTTTTTGATGGGCAACTTTACGGGCCATTTTTTGCAACAAGCGCATCATTAATCGCATTTCTTCCGCGTTCAAATCGGAGAAATTTTTTTTTGTCAATACCTCGATGTCACTATAGGAAGCCATTTGGTGTTCGTCATCGGAGACATTGAGGTTAAGCCATTCTTTTAAGGATTCGAACTGGGCGCGGGACTTTTCAGCTTCGGATCGTTTCTCTTTTTTTTCTTCTTTTTCCTTCAATTTAGAATCGACCGACTTGGCCAATTCATCCTTAAATTCAAGATATAAGTCGTTAAAGTGTTGTCGCTGATAGGCATTCTTGGATAAAACGGCTTTTAGGGCATCCCGGAAATACCCCTCTTTATGGATAGGAAGGTAAGAAATGGCCTTGAGTGCCTCAGTTTCTTCATGCGGCCCGATCGAAAACCCCTTTTTCCGAAGGAAACGGCAGAGCAGTACGATGTTTCCCGAGAGTGTTGTTTGATATTGGATGCTCGATTCTCGATGCACGATGTTTACTATGAGGGTTGAATATAACTATCGAATAGCTGACTCTTTTATGATAAATCAAATTTTATTTCTAAAGGCAATCATCGAATTCATCAATTTGTAAGAACCGTTGTAATGCCTTTCAAAGATATCTTCATTTATGTATTTGCGATTCTTCGCTTTGTGCAAACATGTAACCACTTCCGCTAATGATCGAATTGCATATCCCATAAAATTTCTGAATTCCGGTTTTGATTGAACTATAGATCCTTCAGATATGTTCAAAGCGATTGAATCGGAGGCTCTTCTAAGCTGCGATGAGAGGTTATATATTTCTTTTTTCGGAAATCCATTTGCCATTTCATCCATTTTATCTCCTATTTCCATAGCATCTTGCCAAATACGCAATTTCTCGAATTTAAATTTTGGCTTATTTTCCATTTATTTGTTCGGATTATTTCTGTTGGTCGCTATGTTATATAGATTCCCGAATCCTGTATTCCATAGTTGCACCGTGCTCCAAGCTTCCTGCATCGGACCTTTACACTATTCTAGAAACCACCCCCGTACGTTCAAAAAGTTCCGAAAGCGAGTCTTGGGTATGCCGAATGTCTTGCCAATCCTTAAGCACCACGCCCAATGTGTCTTCGACCATTTGTTTATCCAAATGCGATAAGTGCATGCCTGCCAAGGCCCTGGCCCAATCGATAGTTTCAGCGATACCAGGTGTCTTTTCGAGTTTCAGGGTTCGCAGTTCCTGCATAAAAGCACAGATTTGGGCGCCCAATTTTGCGTCGATTTCGGGCACCTTTGCGGTAACAATGGCCAACTCTTTTTCAAAAGTGGGATAATCTATCCATAGGTAAAGACATCTTCTGCGCAAGGCTTCCGAAAGTTCGCGGGTACGGTTTCCGGTCAAGATAATCTGGGGCTTGCTCTTTGCCGACACCGTTCCGATCTCTGGAATGGTAACCTGCCAATCGGATAGCACTTCTAACAAAAAACTCTCGAACTCCTCATCGGCCCTATCGATTTCATCGATTAACAAAACCGGATTCTTTTCATGAGTTATCGCCTGTAGAATGGGTCGTTTCAACAAAAACTTGTCGGAAAAAATAGTCTGCTCCAAAGCATCCAATTTTTCGCCCTTATCCTCCTGCATCTTAAGGTATAGCAATTGATGTTGGTAGTTCCATTCGTAGAGGGCATGGGTGCTATCCAATCCTTCATAGCATTGCAAACGTATCAGATCGGTCTGCATGGCTTTGGCCATAACCTTGGCAATCTCGGTTTTTCCCACTCCTGCGGGACCCTCCACTAGCAAAGGTTTTTCCAACTTCACGGCAAGGAACAACGACATAGCAATGGCGCCGTCATCGATATACCCTTGATCCTGTAACATTTTTTGGATTCGGGAAAGTTCTTCGGTCTTCATAGATGGCAACTATACGTTTACAGTAAAGTTAACGATTAATGCCTAACCGCAAAGGGCACAACGACTTTACAAATAGCTTGGCACCCTTTACATAAATCTTTGCGGACTTTGCGGATATAAAATGTTGGAAATCCTCATTTAACCAAAACCCTAGGCATACAACTTTTCCCGTACTTCTAACTGTATAATTTCAATCTTCGTCCTAAAGATTATCCAACTGGTTACTGCTGTTATCATCGCTGATCGTCCAGAAAAAGCCAACGAAGAAAAAGGCATCGGCCGTAGGACGTATTTCCCTTCTGTTGAAAATTCCGTTCACATCGGGTGCATCGGCATATTGATACCCGTTTACATTGCGGAAACCGGCTACGTTACTGACCGAAAAATACAGGATTTTCTGTTGTGAGATCAAATAGGCCCAATTCACACTTAGACTATTATAGGCCTTGGTCTTTTCGGCCATAAATTCCGGTGTATTCGGATTATCATAGGGTCTTCCCGACCCAAAGCTGTAAGAGAGTCCCACTTGCGATCGCCAATCTTCCACCCAATATTTCGTGACGAGGGAAAGGTTATGCTTCGGTGCGAAGTTCGGTGTGGCGGCCTCAGGAAAATTGCGGTAATCACGCTCGGTATCCAAATACGAATATGAGGCCCAATAGTCAAGGTTTTTGATGCTCTTGTTATCCCTCCAGAAAATATCGAGCCCTGATGCGTAACCGCTTCCCAAGTTATTGAACTCGGAATCGAACTGTGACATCGGCGTATCGTATTTGATCAAATCGGCATAATCTTTATAATAGGCCTCCGCACGGAAGGTCTTGCCATCGCCCAAATATTGATAGTTCAGAATATAGTGCGAGGTCTTCTCGAAATCCAAACTTTTATCGAACTTCAAATAATCGTTGAACGGATTTTGATAGAAATTGCCGTAGGCAAGTGAAAACTGTCCGTTATCGCTGCTTTTGTAGGCCAACGAGACTCTCGGGGAAATGGTGGAAGCCTTTAACATTGTGGAATGCTCTCCTCTTGCCCCAAGTTTCATGGCAAAACGGTTGCTAAAGAAAATATCGGCCTCGGCGAATGATGCGCTGAGATTATCGGTAAAATCGGATTCAAAGGTAAACCCATCCGGTGACAAAAAATCCTCGGTATAATTTGTCATAAAATGCTCAGCGCCAAAGCTCAATTGAAAACGACTGCTGAAGTTTTTCTTCAATTTCAGTTTCATGTGTGCCGCGGTCTCTTGATTCGTTATCGAATTCGCCTGAAAACCGATATTGTTCTTATCGGAAGAGACACTTGCACCAGCGGTCAACGTCCATTCTTTTTCCAAGAAATGTTTGTACGACGTATTGGCATATAGGTTGTTGTTCTTCAATTTAAAGTTTACAAAGTCATCAAAATTGATATCCTCTTGATCGATATCCATATTGGCCTGGTTGAAACCAGTATAGAACTTGAACATGCTTTTCTCTTTCTTGCTCCGGAAAACCGCCTCTCCGGAAAAGGATTCATAGGGCTTGTTCCAACGCACGCCGATATCGTTGGGAATGATCCATTGATAGGGTGCTAGATTGATATACGACGCATTGACACTCAATGATTTGTCGCCCCATATTTCAGTATGCCCCAACGTACCGCCGACCGACATGATACCGATATCGGTCTTTTCTTGATCGGGCATATCGGTGGTGTTCAAAAGGAGAACGCTCGATAATGCTTGACCATATTCGGCCGAATAGCCCCCAGTGCTAAATGTGATCCCCTTAAACAGAAAAGGGGAAAACCTTCCACGGGTGGGAATGTTGTTCGCGGTCGCGCTAAAGGGCTGGAATACGCGGAGTCCGTCGATGAAGACTTGGGTCTCGCCCGCTTCCCCCCCACGAACGAACAGACGTCCGTCTTCATTTACGGTAGTGGTTCCCGGAAGGGTTTGAAGTGCCCCTACAAAATCGCCCACAGCTCCAGCCGTGGTCACGATATCCAAAGGTTTCAGCACGGAGACTTTTGAATTGTCTCCTGCTTCGAAAGTTCCGGCGGTAAGGGTTACCCCCGATAATTGATTGATCGCCTCGTGGAGTTCGATTTTTAAATCCTTTAAATAAGAAACGTCGCCGGTTTGCATATATGTTTCGAAAGACAGCATGGAGACTATTAAAGTTTGGGTTCCGGTTTCTTCGGTCTCGAACGAAAAATTACCATTGTCATCCGATGAAGCCCCGTCGTAGGTCCCTTCCAAATAAACATTGGCCCCTACTATAGGATTTCCGTTTTGATCTGTAACACTACCTGATAGGGTCGATTGGGCGAAAAAGAATGTTGATGATAATACTATGGTTAACGTAAAAAGTTGTTTTAACATGACCGTTCGTTTTGTTGACCCTTCGACTGCGCTCAGGGCAGGTTAATTGATGAGGCAAAATTGAGGCACGGCAAACGGTATTCATAAACAACGGTACCGAACCGTAATTTTTCGATGCTGAATTGAAAAGGAAAATCCGAATTACAATTCAGCTATAAAATTTTACAATTGGGTGCTTTGTTTTTCCGAGGAGGGAATGTTCTTCGGAGTTTTGACCCATCATAATCTTTCTTCAAAAAAGTATAACAGATTCCTGCCTTTGCAGAGATGACAACTAAAAATTTTAAACATGAAAAAACTAACAGTATTAACCATCTTGTTCTTAATCGGATTTACGACCTACGCCCAAGACAACAAAGGGGCGACCATTACCGTAACCATTGAAAATGTACTTTCTGATGGGGGAAGCATTCTTGCCGGACTCCATACGGCGGATACATTTATGAAAGGAGCCGGAGTAGCCAATGCCATGGCGCCCGCGAAAGCTGGCGAAGTAACCTTGACTTTTGAGAATGTAGCACCGGGCACTTATGCGATCATGGTCATGCACGACGAGAACGACAATAAACAAATGGATATGGAAAACGGTATGCCCAAAGAAAGTTATGCTTCAACGGGGGAAATGAACCTTTACGGCCCTCCTACTTTTAACGGTGCCAAGTTCGAAGTAACCGATGCAGACCAAGAGTTCAAGATCCGGTTTTAAAAGAAAAAAGTTACATTATCGAAAGGTTCGCCGAAAGGCGGACCTTTTTGTTTTGTGTACGTCTTGTATCTTCCAACACGAAACGTTATTTTTAAATGCCTATATCATAAACCAATACCCCAACCAACTGTAATCAAATGTCACGCCGAAGACAGCTTGCCGCCATTATGTTTACCGATATAGAGGGATATACCGCCCTTATGCGGCAAGATGAAAAGACTTCGATCGATCTAAGGGAAAAACATCGGAGGATCTTTGAACTACAGACCAAAAACTTCAATGGCGAAATAGTCCAATACTTTGGTGACGGTACCTTGAGTGTTTTTAGCAGTACCGTGGAGGCCGTACGTTGTGCGATAGAACTACAGTTGGCCTTTATCAGAACTTCTATTCCTGTTAGGATCGGCATCCATGTCGGTGATATCGTCCATACCAAGGACGATATCATAGGGGACGCGGTGAACGTTGCATCAAGAATCGAGTCTTGTGCCATTTCGGGAAGTATCTTGATTTCCGATAAGGTCCACGACCAGATCAGAAGCCATACCGATATAAAGGCCCAGTTTCTAAATGTCTATGATTTTAAGAATGTGAACGAGGCCATTCCCATATTCGCCATTGCGAACAAGGGCATCGAAGTTCCTACGGCAAAGCGCATCAAGGAAAACATAACAGGGCTCAAGGAAAAAAAGAAAAAAAAGAGTGGCATCTACAAAAAGCTCCTTATCGGTCTAGGTATCATAGGGCTTTTGGTCCTTGCTGAATATTTAGGCGCTTTTGATGTTACCTATACGACAACGGACAAATCCATCGCCGTATTACCCTTTGAAAATATCAGTACCGATGAAGATTCCGAAATATTTGGTGACGGGGTAACGTACGATATTTTAAACCACTTGTCAAAATTCAAGGACCTGCATGTTATCTCCCAAACATCGGTAAAGCAATACAAAAACAGTGACAAGACCATCCCTGAGATTGCGGAAGAGTTAAATGTATCCTATATTCTTGAAGGTAGTATTCGAAAATATGGCGACAAGGTAAGGATTACTTCGCAACTCATCAATGCCAAGACCGACGAACCCATATGGGTCGATGACTATGATCGAGTCCTCACGGATATCTTTGAAATACAATCCGAAATTGCACATAAAATAGTCGATGAACTTCATTTGAATATTACGTTTGAGGAACAACAAAACCTTGCAAAAATATCGACCCGTAGCATAGACGCCTACAAACTCTTTCTGGAGGGTAGAAAAGAAGCCGACCTAAGAAATAATGAAAGTATTGAAAAAAGCATCGACCTTTATCAAAAGGCGATCGATATCGACCCAAACTATGCCGAGGCCTATGCAGAAATCGCCAACTCTACCTTTTTACGGACGTATTATGGCAACGCAGACCCTACCGTGGCCGCGGAGAAAACGGAAACTTATCTTAACAAGGCCAAAGAAATAAACGATAAAATATCAAGGGTCTATACCGTTCAGGGATTGTTGTACAATCACACCAAACAATTCGACAAAGCCAAACAGGCCTTTGAAAAAGCCATACAATTATCGCCGAACGATGTCACGGCCAGACATCAATATGCAACCTTTTACTATTATACCGGACAATACGACAAACAGTTGGAGCAGACCGAAATTGCCTTCAGTCTTGATCCGCTGTCCTTTGCAACGGCTTCCAATCTTTTTAGCGCGCTTACCTATAATAGAAAATATGACGAGGCCGAAAAATTAATCGAAAACATAAAAGAAAAATACCCCGATGTAAATGACTTTATCATCAACAGGCTGTATATGAGGCTTTACATGGCCAAGCCCGATTATGAAAAGGCAATAGACCCCTTAAAATACCTGTCAAACCAAGATAAAAACTATTATAGACTGCTCGGATACAGTTATTCCCAATTGGGCGACACTATAAATTCGTATGCGATAATCGACAGCATCAAGGCGCTGGAGCCGCATCGGATGCAAAACCACAGGATAGCCGTCGTATTCGCAGGGTTACAGGAAAACGACAGTGTTTTCTATTATTTGGACACCATAAGAAACAAGAGCCAATTTTTTGACAATAAGACGCTTGACTACTTTTACGATGTAAAAAAAGACCCCAGGTATGCCGAGCTGTTAAAGGCACATGGTATCCTCAAAAATCAATAAGGGGTGTTTCCCTGGATTTTTTCAAATACGTCTCATATCGATTATCGATGTGATCTTGGAGCTTGTTGATCATTTCTCTGAAATTGTACTCATCCGTATCAAAAAGTTTTTCAAACCTTTTTTCCTTGACCAAATAATCTTCGATCGGAATACTCGGTTTTGGGGAATCAAGTTGTAGCGGATCAAGACCTTGTTCCTTTCTTCTGGAATCATATCGATACAACAACCACTGCCCCGAGGCGACCGCCGCCTTGTGGTACCGGCTCGGATGCCGCATGTCGATCCCATGGGCCGGACTATGGCAATAGGCAATGATCACCGATGGGCCGTCATAACTTTCGGCTTCCTGAAAGGCCCGTAACGTCTGTTCCTGATCGGCGCCCATAGCGACTTGGGCAACATATACATCTTCATAGGTCATGGCCATGCGGCCCAGATCCTTTTTCCGGTTTCGTTTTCCGTTAAAGGCGAATTTGGCGGCCGCACCAAAAGGAGTGGCCTTTGACATTTGACCGCCCGTGTTGGAATAAACCTCATTATCCAACACCAAAATATTTACATTTTTTCCGGTAGCAATGACATGGTCCAATCCGCCATAACCAATATCATAGGCCCAACCATCACCACCGACGATCCACACGCTCTGCTTTACCAAACTATCGACCAAAGTCATCAATCGTTTTGCCTCGGTCGTGTCCATTCCTTGCAAATGGACTTTTAATTTTTTAATGCGTTCCCTCTGTTCATCGATTTCCGTTTCGTTTTGTTGTTCGGCGGTCAAAATATCGTGTACCAAATCGAAATCCAATTCGGGCATCATTCCTTTCATCAGTAATTCGGCCTGTGCGCTTTTTTGGTCCAACGACAAGCGGTATCCCAACCCGAATTCGGCATTGTCCTCGAACATGGAATTCGACCAAGCAGGCCCCCTGCCCTCATTGTTTTTCGACCAAGGGGTTGCTGGGAGTGCCCCCCCGAAAATAGAACTTGCCCCGGTCGCATTGGCCACCAACATGCGGTCACCGAACAATTGGGACAATAATTTCAGGTAGGGCGCTTCCCCGCATCCATCAACACTAATCGAATATTTGAACAAAGGCTCTTGCAACTGTTGTTGGCCGACCTTTGTGGTATTTAATTTATTCCTATCGAATTCCGGAATGCTTTCAAAGTACTTCCAGTTTTCTTTTTCCATTCGGGATTTTGAGGTTTTGTTTTTCATTACTAGGGCTTTCGCGGGACAAGCATCCACACAATTATTGCAACCCGTACACTGCTCCGGATTTATCTGAATCGTATAGTTCAGCAAATCAATTTGCCAATCTTCGTCGAGGGCCTTTACCGATGGGAATCCTTTTGGGGCATTTTGCAAAAAGGAATCGTCATAGACCTTTATTCTGAGTGCGGCCTGTGGGCAGGCCATGCTACAGGCCCCGCACTGGGTACAGGTTTCGGCATCCCATTCGGGGAGAAAATTTTCCGTATTTCGAACGTTGAATTTTGACGTATCGGTCGCATACGTACCATCTATGGGAAGGGTACTGACCGAAAGTTCCCCGCCCCTGCCCGACATCAATTTCCCCAAAAGCGAATTCCCAAATTCCGCATCGACTTCAAGAAATGGTTCCTGAGGATTTTCTACCCTTGCGGTATCGACCTCATCGATATATCCGAGCAAAAATTCAAAGTCTTTACTGGAGGTCATATCCTGTTGTAGTGCCAAAACACAACTATGCAATCCCGATAAAACTGTTTCGTTGATGGTACAATTTTCTGCAATGGCATTTTCATGTGCCGTAAACAACCGAATACCCTTGAACAGGATTTTATTTTGAACCGCTACCGGAACGTTTTTCCAAAATTCCTTCGGAGACAAAACGGTTTTGACCAACAAAGTGCCATCGGTTTTAAGCCGCTCCAGGGCATTGTCATTTTTCAAAAAATCAATGGAATCACAGGCGACCACATCGGCATTGGATATCAAATAGGGTGCTTTTATCGGTCGTTTGCCGACCCGTAGGTTCGAAACATAGCGCGAACCGGATTTTCTATAATCGATTTCGGAAT
Organism: Bacteroidia bacterium; assembly: GCA_030428705.1. Classification (GTDB taxonomy): domain Bacteria; phylum Bacteroidota; class Bacteroidia; order Flavobacteriales; family Flavobacteriaceae; genus Meishania. The sequence continues at coordinate 267,668 of JAUIDI010000001.1, read as the reverse complement.
AGCCTTGTACATAGTTTTCTTTTCCAAGTGTTTGCAGCATCGATTTGAAACTGCTGACCGAGGCCTCCGATTTTGTCTCGTACAACAAAATCTGCAGATTATCATCTTGCAAGTGCACATCGTTCGCATAGGGAAGGCTCAAATGCGTTACATCATCATGGATACCGATGGTAAAATTATTCTTGGGATCTTCCGATTTCAAGTTTTCGAAAATCGCCTTTACCATTCCGGGGTGCAGTTCCTTGGAAGATAATCCGTAACGGCCGCCCACGATTTTAGGAAGTTCAGTGCGGGTCGCCGCTACGGACGTTAATGCCGTGACGATATCAAGATATAGGGGCTCGCCTACACTCCCCGGTTCTTTGGTGCGGTCCAAAACGGCGATCGCCTTGCAGGTTTTTGGAAGGGCTTTTAAAAGATGTGCGGTACTGAAAGGCCGAAACAAACGGACTTTGATCAATCCGACTTTTTCGCCTAGGGCGTTTAAATGATCGACGGTTTCTTCAATAGTTTCGGTTGCCGAGGCCATGGCGATGATCACCTGTTCCGCCTGCGGATGACCCACATAGTCAAAAAGCCGGTATTGTCTTCCAGTCAATGCGGCAAACCGGTCCATTTTGCTTTGTACGATATTGGGACAGGCTTTATAGTGGGAATTCACGGCTTCCCGACTTTGAAAAAATACACCGGGGCCTTGTGAAGTTCCTCGTAAAACGGGTTTGTTCGGATTCAATCCGCGATCGCGATGTGCGGTAATTAAATCCATATCCATCATTTCCTTAATAGTGGTATCGTGAACCGATTCGATCTTTGCGGTTTCGTGCGAGGTTCGAAATCCGTCGAAAAAGTGCACGAACGGAATCCGTGATTCCAAAGTCGCCGCCTGTGCGATCAGGGCAAAATCATGCGCTTCCTGAACGGAGGCACTACCCAAAAAGGCATAGCCCGTATTCCGTACCGCCATAATATCGCTATGATCGCCAAAGACCGAAAGTGCATGGGTGGCGACCGACCGCGTGGCCACGTGAATGACATTGGGCGTAAGTTCGCCCGCGATCTTGTACATATTCGGCATCATCAAAAGCAGTCCTTGCGATGCGGTAAACGTGGTCGCCAACGACCCTGTGGTAAGGGCACCGTGCAATGCACCGGCCACACCTGCCTCGCTCTGCATTTCAAAAGTCGAGGGCACGCCGCCAAATACATTTTTTTGCCCTTTGGCACTCCACTCCGCTGCCAATTCCGACATTTCGGAAGACGGCGTAATCGGATAAATGGCGCATACCTCGTTGGTCTTATACGCCATGTGGGCGGTTGCCTCGTTGGCCGTGGTGACGCTATGTTTTTTGGTGTTCATTGTGTTGATGATGGTTGTTCGTTGATGGTTGATCCTTCTTTGCTAAAGCTTCGAAGGATGTAGAAAAGCTTTGGAATTTGGATTTTGATCCCGATAGTTATCGGGATTGGAATTTTTTAAAAAAGGCCGCCCCAGTAAGAGCGGCCTTTTTTAATCGATTTATTACTTTTCAAACTCGATAGCGACCGGCGTAGGATTGGTCAACATATCGAACACTGGGGAGAATTGGGCAAGGTTTCGCAACTGCTCTTCGCTGGCATCCGATTTTACCTTGAACTTTACGGTAATACCATCAAAACCTTTGCGAACTTCGGGATCCAAGCCCAAGAAACCGTGTAGGTCGGCACCGCCTTTTAGTTTGGCTTCAGCGCCTTCGATCTCGATTCCGTTGGCGGCGGCATGGTACACCATGGCCCCGGTCAAACACGAACCCAAGGCATGCAAAACGATTTCCGCGGGTGTGGCGGCCTTGTCCTCGCCCAACAAGACGTTCGGGTGGTCGGCCTCCATTGTGAAGGTTTCTTGACGGCTGGTGTCTTCTTGGCACACGCCATAAAAACTCTTGGCGCTTGACACACAATGCCCGCCGGTAATCCAGTTGGTCTTGGTACGAAATTCGAATTTTGCCAATTCGGGTTGCTCTTGAACGTGCTGAATGGTTTCTACCAATTGATCCACGTTTACTCCGTTTTTGATGTTTGCTGTTGTAATCATTTTTATTATGTTTTTAAATTGTTTGGCATTATTGCCGTCAGGGGTATTGCCATACCCGTGCCAAACCATTTAAAACATTGATTATTAAAGATTTATATGTATTTTGAAAATCAAAAAGAATAACGGAATTTCAAAAATTAACGAAATATCGTGACCTTTTTTACGGGATTTCGCGAATACTTTTGAAGGATTATTGCCTTAAAGGAATAATAGGCGTGTTTTGAAGAACAGTGTTTCAAAGTGCTACCATATTTTCTTACAAAAAGGTATATTCGTAGTACTTTTAAAAGTAGGATATACTGACTAGTGCGTATATCCAATTGTTGGGCATCATTATAATGAAAACCGAGAATGAAATTTGAAATTATCATAAACAACATCTTTGATGATGTAAAATTGGACAACTCTTTAAGTCCAACTGATAACAAATCAGTTCTTGGAATAATCAATGACTTTGAAAATGGCGAATGGAGATATGAAAAGTTTCAAAATTTTGTTTGGGACAATATCACGGAAACAGCTTTAAGTCATAGTGAAAGACAGGCTTTATTGACTGATGGTGCAGGTTCCATACTTTCTGAATCAGCAAAAAAACTTCGTTTGATTGAATCTGTAGATGCTATTGGAAGAGGTAGTGAAATTGCGGAAATTGTTCTTTATGGAATAATGAAACATCACTACTCTGCACTTCCTATTGTACCTAAAATTTTTTACAAACAAAATACGGGAGATGAAGCTAAAGGTTCAGATAGTGTTCATATTGTTATAGAATCTGAAGACACTTTTTCACTTTGGTTTGGTGAATCAAAATTTTACAACAACATTAAAAACGCTCGGTTAGATAAAATTGTCAACTCTGTAAAGGACTCAATAAGTTTAGAGAAAATCAAAAAGGAAAATAGCATCATTACCAATTTAAGCGACATTAATGATTTTGAGGAAATTTCCGATGACCTAAGAACTAAAATAAAAGCGAGTCTCTCACAAACAGAATCAATCGACAAAATAAAACCGATTTTAAATATTCCAATTTTGCTTCTTTATGAATGTGAGCAAACAAAGTCAGGAAAAGATTTGACCGATGAATACAAACAAGGAATCATTGATTATCACAAAGACAGAGCAACACAATATTTTAAAAAACAAATCAATAAATGCACTGACGTGCATCTATATGAAAAAATAAACTTTCATATAATCCTTTTCCCAGTTGCAGAAAAGGAAATAATTGTAAATAAATTCATCCAAATAGCAAAAGCCTACAGAGATTAGATATGGAAGAACAAGTCTTTGAACAATGCCATACTATTAACGGACTTCTAATTTCTAATCAAGAAAATGAAGCAAGACAGGAACTAATCAAACTGTTGGATTTTTACAACAATAATGAGTTAGCTTACAATCCTTTAGTAAATCATTTAATTAGAGAGACAGGACTTTTTCCATATTTAGAACCAGACACATCAAATTGGGAAGAAAGATTTATTTACAATGCTTTTAAGGTAGATGTTGGCGAAGAAAAACCGCTAACCCTTCATCGAGAACAATCGTTCTTACTCAAAAGTCTTTTAGAAGGGAAAAATATTGCAGTAAGTGCACCAACAAGTTTTGGTAAAAGTTTTGTAATTGATGCTTACATCAAAATCAAGAAACCACAGAACGTATTAATTATCGTTCCGACTTTGGCTCTTACTGATGAAACGCGAAGGAGACTTTATAAAAAATTCGCCAATGAATATAGAATTATAACGACTTCTGATGTCGAATTAGCTGAGAAAAACATATTCATTTTTCCCCAAGAAAGGGCAATGAATTATTTCAATGTTGTAGAATCATTTGATATTATGATAGTCGATGAGTTTTACAAAGCAAGTAGTAAGTTTGATAAAGAGCGTTCTGCAAGTTTAATAAGAGCAATGATTAAGCTTGGGGCTAAGTCAGAGCAAAAATATTACTTGGCACCCAACATAACCTCTTTAGACAAGAATCCATTTACAGAAGATATGGAATTTGTTCGTCTTGACTTTAATACAGTATTTCTTGAAAAGCACGAGCTATTTAATGAGATAACCAACAATGAAGAAAAAAGCGATAAGCTGATAGAAATACTATCTGAAAATAGAGGCAAAACCTTAATTTATGCGGGCACTTATTCTAATATTGACAGTTTAACAAATCTCTTCCTTGACACTTACGAACCTATCGAAAATGAGCTTCTTGGAATGTTTGAAGAATGGCTCTCTAAAAACTATGATGTTAATTGGAGTCTTACAAAACTTATTAGTCGTGAAATAGGCGTCCATAATGGAAGGCTACATCGTTCATTGAGCCAAATTCAAGTGAGACTATTTGAGGAAGATAATGGAATTAGAAACTTAATCTCTACATCTTCGATAATCGAAGGTGTAAACACATCTGCTGAAAACGTTATTATTTGGAGGAATCGCAAAGGAAGTGCAAAGCTTGATGATTTCACATATAAAAACATTATTGGACGTGGCGGTAGAATGTTCAAACACTTTATTGGTAAAATATATGTTTTAGAACAACCACCTGAAGAAGCTAAAACACAATTGGACATCCCCTTTCCAGATGAGATTTTGGGCGATTTGGATGAAAAGAAATATGAAGGGCTTCTCACAAAAGAACAAGTAGCTAAATTAAAAATCTACGACCAAGAAATGTCTGAACTTATGGGAGTTCAAGTATATGATGAATTAAAATCCGAGTCAGCATTTCAATCAAGCAATTCAGAACTAATTAAATCAATTGCAATTGATTTAACCAGAAACCCAAATGAATGGAATGGACTTTACTATTTAAATGAATTTAAACCTCATAATTGGGATAGGCTTCTTTACAAAGTAATAAATCTTCAACCAGGAAATTGGGATTCAGGCTACAAGGTTTTTGTCGAGTTCATAAAAATAATTGCATACAATTGGAGTAAGTCAATTCCTGAGTTGCTCAAAGAATTAGAGGATTATGATGTAGGAATAGATAAGTTCTTCCTTTTGGAAAGAAATGTGACATTCAAGTTTTCGGCATTATTAAACGACTTGAACACTTTGCAGAAAAGAATCCTTAAAGACAAACACTATGATATTTCAAAATTCATAAAATGGTGTTCTCACGCTTTTCTACCAAAAGTTGTCTTTCAGTTGGAGGAATATGGATTGCCAAGAATGATTTCTAAGAAGTTGCACGAATCAGAGGTTATTGATTTTTACGACAGTGATTTAACTATACATTCAGTTGTTGCTGAATTTAACCGAATTGGAAAGAAAACTACTATCGAAAGAACAAAAGAAATTGACGATTTTGATAAGTATATTTTGGACTATTTTTTTGATGGAATAAAAATAACGAACGCCCAACAAGGTGTATAAGTAATAGCGGTTTAAATGCTGAAACTAAGGCATAAACATAAGAACAAAGGTTCGTGCAAAACCGAGAGGCTTGGGAATAAACCCCAAACTGCTCATAGTAAAGACCGTCTATGTGAGTAATCGTACTCTTATAATGAGATATGTATCTACATATTACAATCAAAACCTTGAAAAAGGACATGAAAAATATCAATTAACCTTCTCTGGGGTTATTGCCTTAGTCTTATTTGGGGCAATAGCCAGTTTTTATGACACCTCATACGATGGCGGTATGTCCAGAAAAGCGAGGTTCATATATAGAGCAATAAACGGTTTTAAAAACATGGATGGTATCGAAGTCTTAATGACAGGCTTGACAAGTTTTCTTCTCGGACTAATAGTTCTCTTTATCTTAGAGAACAAATTCCAGAAACGAAATATCATTGTTGCTTACGAAATCAATGAAGAAAATAAAACATTGCAATTAGATACAAAGTTGATCGGTAGTAGTCAACGGCAATCAAAAAAATACAAGTTATCCGAAATAGCTTTCTCCCACAGAAAATTGAAAGATGGTCTAAATAAAGATTCTGTCGACTGTATAGTCTTCAAAAAGGACTTGCAGCCAATTGGCTTTTTATTCATTAACCATCCAATGTGGATGAATTATTCCAAGGAAGAATTTCAAAGTAGTTTGGACTTAATAAAACTACTCATAACATAGTCTACAATTTATGGTTGGTCTTGTTGCCTTGTCAAGAAAACCTTCCGTTCGACACCCCCATTGCAGGTACGAATTTATAGCCGTAAATTCCAGCAACAAATCGTAGTCGAACTGTTGGCAGCCATTAAAACTGACATAATTTGAAGTACATTCTTATTACTATATCAACCTTGTTATTGATAGTACAATCCTGTACCAATAAAAAAACTGAATTGGTATTACTCGGAACCGTTCATCAGCCAATTCAGAATTTCAATCCCGATAGTCTTTATAACATATTGGTCAAAATAAGACCCGATTTGATTCTTTTCGAAGTTGATTCTTCTTTTTTCACAAAAGAATTCAAGTTTAAAAAACCTTGGGAAAGTAATGAAAACATCGCCGTTATAAGGTATATGAACAATTTTGATGTAGATGTTAGACCCTATGAATTCACAGGAAGAAACGAGTACCGAATAAAAATCGGTTCACGACCAACGGACAGCAAAGCATCCAATCTTTTGGACAGTTTGTACAAAAACAATTTACTAGATCCATTAAATAATAAAATTTATGAGAGCTTTCTTAAAGTAAATGACAGTCTTAATTCATTTGCGTACCTAGGGGCAAAAGCCTTTAATAATTCGAAAACGGATAATATTGCTCAAATCAGACAAGAGTATCAATATAAAAAGCTTTTGGATATAATGGGGGAATATCCGATTTTCTCCAATACGTATTACGTTAAAAATGAAGGCGATAGCATCAGTTACTTTGAAGGTTACAAAAGAGCATCCGAATTTTGGGATTTAAGAAACCAAACAATGTCTAAAAATATTTTGCACTTTGTCAAGGAATATCAAGGCAGGCGAATAGTAGTTTTGAATGGTTATTTTCATAGATACTATCTAAACGCTTTAATTAAACCTAAAGAGGATGAATTGGACTTCACCATAAATGAGTTTTACGAATAGTAAAAAGCTACTAGCAAAGAATCGAGTTAAAAAACAAGTTCTTTTAGGTTTATCTCGGCGGATATTTCTCGCCTACTCCTGATTCCAATAGCTATCAGAATTCACGGATTTTCAGCCTGCTTGCCGGTAGGTAGGTTTGGTGTATCCGCGTGCGGACAGGAAGGTGGGAATTGCCAACATCAGCTTTTAAACGAAAATAAACACTGATCAAACCTGTAACCGACGGTTGTACGAGACCGACGGCAACAAGCTAAAATCTTAAAACATCAACGAATTCATTTTTATATATCGCGATTTATCGATATAATTGTACTGTGAATTTAAAAATCGTAACTGAAATAGGAAAATGTTCATCAAACCGAACCGGGATACAAATTATGGAATCGTCAAAAAATTTGGAAAACCATTTTTCCCCTCACGAAACATCAAAACTTTTTAATGATGTTGTTTGCGTTACTTATATGCAAGAAAAAAATGGCTTACGGATTCAACAAGGCAATGAACGGTTAATTAAAGAATATAGCTAATCTATCTAAAATAACTTTTTTTAATTTTTTACATCTACAATTCTCAATATATAGAAATGAAAAAATTACAATTTAGACTTATCGATCCGATAGAACACAAAGCAAAAACACTTGACCTGTTGTTACAATTGAATCCTAAAATGGATCTAAGACAAATTGAAAACGCTCAAATCGAAATGGCAAAAATACCTAACTACAAATGTTTTGGCCTATTCAGGGATGCAGAATTAATCGGCATATCAAGTGGTTGGACAACGGTTCGAATCTATTGCGGAAAACAATTGGAATTGGATAATGTGATTATTGATTCCAAGATTCAATCAAAAGGGTTGGGCAAATACTTTTTCGATGCGATAAAAAAATGGTCATCGACCAATGATTACCAATCCATTGGCTTAAACACCTACGTAGAGAATGCACGATCGCATAAATTCTATTTTAACCAAAACTTCAAAGTGCTCGGATTTCACTTTGAACATAAACTTAGTCAAAAATAAATGAGAATATTGATAATCGGAGGAAACGGAACGATAGGAAAAATCGTCGTTTCCCACTTTAAAGAAAACAATACCGTTTTGACAGCGGGAAGAACAAGTGGCGATGTCACAGTCGATATTTCAGATAGCGGGTCGATCAACTCAATGCTTGAACAAGTGGGAGAATTAGACGCCATAATCTGCATAGCGGGAGAAGCCAAATGGGCCGATTTTAAACAAATTACGGAAGATGATTATTACATAGGTCTAAAAAGTAAACTAATGGGGCAGGTAAACCTTGTTCGAATAGGCCAGAACTACCTTAATCAAAATGGCTCAATTACCCTATCATCAGGTATTTTAGCCGACGACCCTGTTGTTAGAACAGCAAGTGCCTCTATGGTAAATGGAGGAATACATAGTTTTGTTAAAGCGGCCGCATTGGAAATGGAAAACGGAATCAGACTAAATGTGGTTTCTTCAGGAATGGTAGCGGATGCATATGATAAGTATAAAGATTATTTCCCCGGTCACAACCCTGTCGCAATGAACAAGGTAGTCAATGGATATGTGAGAAGCGTAAAAGGAAATGGAGAAATAATCAGAATTTATGACTAAAAATAAATAAGCATATTATGCAAGAATATTCAAAATCGAAACTGAATACGGTAAAACGCGGGCATAAAAGGGCGACTTATGATGTTGAAAAAATCAATGCCATTTTAGACGCCGGTTTTATCGGCTATGTAGGTTATGTTTATGACGGTAGGGCTATTACTGTTCCAATGGCATATGGCAGAAAAGATGATAAAATTTATTTGCATGGTTCGCGGGCCAATAGGATGTTACTCTCATTATTGGAGGCCAAAAGCATGAGTATAACGGTCACGCATTTGGATGCACTGGTTTTAGCCAGGTCTGGACTGCATCATTCCGTAAATTACCGCTCCGCGACGTTATTCGGGCCGGTAAAAAAGATAGAAAATCCTAAAGAAAAGGATGCCGCTCTATTTTGTTTCATGGAACACATGATGAAAGGACGATGGGATGACATAAGACCGATGCACAAAGAGGAATTGGACCGAACATTGGTCGTGGAAATGGCTATTGAAACCGCCTCGGCCAAAATACGGGACGTTGGCGTTGAAGATGAAGCAGAAGATTATGATGCAGTTATTTGGGCAGGTTTGGTTCCTATAAAACAAGTAGCAGGCTACCCTATTCCCGATGAAGGGTTGCCCGAGAAAATGGAAATACCTGAATACGTTTTAGATTATTACCAAAAGCATAAGGGATAGAGGTACATAAGTCATACATTGCCATTTTAATGAAGATCTGGTAAAAATCAAACAAAAAATATGACGATCGATAACGTTATTATAAAGAAAAATCCAAAAATTGAATTCCAACTTCATGACAACGGGTTTCAATTAATTGATGAAGAAATGGAACAAAATTGCGGTTTCTATCTATATAATGAATTACAATCCACAGAATTAGACAAGGCTTGGTTTCCCAAGCTATCAAAATGGTTAAGAATTATCACATCGATATTCAATAGTGTTCCATATTTTCCAGATGCGGGGTCATATAAAAAAGCCAACATTATTATTCACCTCAAAAAAGTAAAGCTTGGCATCTGGTTGACCGATTCTTATATGGTTGCTCAAGCAAAAATGATAAAGAACGTATTAGACAAAAAAACGAACTATAAAGGTGACATTTAGAAAAGCGACAAGAAACGATGTTTCAAAAATAGTGGAAATGATTGCTGATGATGAACTTGGAAAAACCAGGGAGAATTTGCAATCACCATTGCCAAGTGAATATCTTAAAGCTTTTGAAAATATAGTAGCTGACCAAAATCAAGAACTTATTGTGGTCGAAAGCGAAGAATTTGAAATTATTGGAACTTTACAGTTGTCGTTTATTCAATACCTGACCTATCGTGGCGGAATTAGAGCACAGATAGAAGCCGTGCGAGTTAGAAAAGACAAGAGAGGGCTCGGAATAGGCAAAACAATGTTTGAATGGGCAATTAATCGGGCCAAAGAACGTAAGGCACATTTACTACAACTTACGACTGACAAAAAAAGACCAAAAGCAATCGAGTTTTACAAAAATTTGGGATTCATACCAACTCACGAAGGAATGAAAATGCATTTTGAATGAAAAGATCTGTTGCCAAAGACTACGTAGTATGGACTATCGCCCAGAAAACCGGAATCTTACGATGGTAGGATTCTCGAACGATAGTCGAGCGATTTCACTATATTTCCATAAAATCCGCAGAATTGCGTTTAGCCCTTCAGTTGGCAATTTAGAACCGTATTATGAAGTTCTTTAGAAGAATTAGGCATAAGCTGATTTTGGACAATAAAAAAATCCAATATCTAAAATATGCTTTAGGAGAAATCATATTGGTAGTTATCGGAATTTTGATCGCGTTACAGATAAACAACTGGAATCAATCGATCAAGGACAAAGATTCTTTGAATGAATATTTGACTAAAATTAAGGCCCATACGGCAGACGATATAGAACAATTGGCAGATTTATCAAGAGGAAGGAAACAAATTGCCGACCTCTGTAAAAAAGTGCGAAACAGTATCTTAAATAAGACCGAAAATGACAATCTCTTTTTGTTCAAAGTAAGTGGTGTCGCCTTTACCGATTTCTATTTCAAACCAAATTCAGGTGGCTATGAATCACTAAAGAATTCGCAATATTATGGCAAAATAAATAATACCAAACTCGATTCACTTTTGGTTAAATATCACGGTTTAGTGGATCGTATTGCAGAAAACGAGAGAAGTTATAATCAATTTACGGTTTACCAAGAGAATTACCTCGATACACAATTCGATAGGTCACTTATTTTGGCCTCTGCATTTATGTCATTAGACTCCTTGGCAACAAAAGCAACACCCCAATCTGAATATGACCAGGCTTTCATTGAATATACGGCCACCCCGGCTTACAGAAATGTCATTAGTTTGGCAGCCTGGCAATTTGATACGATGATTGAACAATATCGGCAATTAACAAATTTAGGGCAGCTAATCATTGAAGAAATAGATGTCATAACCAAAGGTTAAACGAGCGCATGATAAAAAACAAAAAAGCCAAGTGGATTGTACGCATTTTGTTGTTTGCTGGAACGGCGATATCCCTATTTTTTGTGCCATGGATTTTGGTAAAGGCTTGGATCTTACCCCTACCCGATACCATTCAAGAACAGGTAGATGAAGCCATTGGATATGGATTTGAAGGCATGATCGTATATGTGGATGAAGCAGGAAAACCACCGGCATTTTACACAGGTGGTTGGAAAGATAGGGAAAACAAAATACCCGCCGACCCAAAATCCCTGTTCAAAATTGCCAGTATAAGCAAGTTATATACCGCTGTAGCAGCTACGAAATTGGCCAAAGAAAAGCGTTTGTCTTTTAATAATACACTAACCGATTACCTTCCAGAACTTAAGGGCAGAATAGAAAATGCAGAAAAAATTACCTTGAAGATGATGGTTCAGCATAGGTCTGGAATTCCCAATTTCACGGATAACCCGACTTATTGGGAAAACGAGCAGGAAAATGGCAAAAATGCCCTTGATTTTGCTCTTGATTTACCGGCTAGTTTTAAACCGGACAAGGGGTATGAATATTCAAACACGAATTATTTACTGCTCCGTAGGATTATGGATAAAGTATTAGGCCATAACCACCATGAGTATATCAAAGAGAAAATATTAATCCCCTTAGGGCTCGAAAACACCTTTTTTTCGATTACTGAAGTAAATTTAGATGATGTAATGAGCGGTTATTACGTTGGATATAACGAAGATTTTAAAGCTAATGAAAATGGAATGTTGGCTACGGCTAAAGATGTGGGCATATTCTTGAGAGCTTTAAATGACGGTTCTGTATTTGAAGAAGACGAACAGGAAATCTATCCCTACGAATACAATCATGGAGGTTTGGTCATTGGGTATCAAAGTCTTGCGGAATATCATGGAGATATTGATACTGTTGTAGTGCAATTTATAAACACTACGGATTTTAATGGTTACGAATGGAATTTGTCCGAGATTATTATTAATCGTGTTGTCAAGATCATTAAAAAAACAAGTAAATAAATATGAAAGTTTTAGTAGTGGGTGCAAGTGGGCAGCAGGAAGGCAACTGGTCGATCAGCTTCTAATCCAAGAAAATGAAGTTAAAGTAATTGTTCGTTCTACACAAAATCTGCCAGAAGCTTGGAAAGACAATACCAAGCTGCAAATTATTAAAGCAAGCATATTGAGTAGGTAGCTGTCAGACAAGATGATTTGATCAGTGAAAACGAAGTTACCCTATACGAGGTATATCCTTCACCGATTAGAAGTGCAATTTTTAATGCTGGCAAAGTAAGTAGAATAAATGTTGCTCATTTTATGTCCGGACAAATTAACAATGATAATCTGTGGAATACATGGAAGGAGCAAATGCCTGTTATCTATTCTAAAATGGAATAAAGAAATTGTCTGTTACAAAGAAACGAGGCGAAAAACAAGTTTTTTAGGTTTATCTCGACACATTGTTCTCGCCTGCGCCTGATCCGATAGCTATCGGGATTTGCGGATTTTTAGTTTGGTGTACCTGCATGCAGACAGGCATATCGGAGTTGCTAAAGTAAGTGCTAAACCAAAAATTAACATATATTAACCCGTAACAGACGGTTATATAACCATTACCTTCAAGCGCTAAAAATATAGTATCTTTAACAAAAACCTGGCAATGAAGTACTTACTACTAATTTGCGCCATAATTTTATCGGCGGCGGCAACTGCGCAAAACCCTGAGATTCTAGAAGAGAAAACAGCCGTTGAAAATACGCTTCGCGATTATATCGAGGGCTGGTATAAAGGCGATGCCGCACGTATGGACCGTTCACTTCACGACGATCTGGTGAAACGGATCCCTGTCAAAGATAGCGCTGATATTGACATACAGTTGCGAATGGTTTCAAAAGCAAGAATGGTCGAATTGACCGAGGATGGCGGTGGGGAAAATCCGGATGGGGAATATCAAATCTTTGTGGATGACATCCAAAAAGACATAGCCACCGCAAGGGTATTTTCGCTTAAGTATCTTGATTATCTTCATTTGGTGAAAACGACCGAGGGTTGGAAGATTGTCAACATTTTATTCCATTATCGCTGATTTTTGGTTTTAATATGAAATCTAACCGGAAAGCGGAACGTAACACTCAGGACGTATCGCGCCAGTAAGTGATATTGGCTATAGTTCATTGTGGTTTTGTTTCAAGCCAAAATAAAAGTATAAATCAAATAGCTGGATTTTGGCGGAAAGAATCCTGCGGATTTTTCCGGAACGAAACCAAAGTCGAGGCCATTGATAAACATTCAAAAGTGCACACGGGATCAACCTTAAATAAATACATCATGCAATCAGCAAAAAATCAAATATTTCCGATCATGCTTTTGGTAACAGCTTTCTTTGTTACCAATAAAACTAATGCGCAGGTCCCACAAGAAGTTTCATCCATTGTCAAAATGAACCTTCATGAAGGCCAGGACAAACTTCAAAGTCTCGGCTATGAGATCTGTCATTCAAGTTTCTTGGCAAAAGAGCAAGATTGGTATAATGAAAAAGAAAAAATATGCGTTACGGTCAAATTCAGCAAGAAAAGCAAAGAAATTAAGGAAGTGGCCCTGAATCCCAAAACATCGAAGTGCCAGCAAGGCTTGGAAGCTTCAAGAAAAATTTGGGAAAAATACCATGATGGACGGGCACCTGTAAGTAATTCCAAAATCGATGAGGAGCGCAAAAAACTGGCAGATCAAGGTTTCAAGGTTTCATATTGGGTAGATCAAATTTCTCCGGGCAACAGCTCTGAATATTGGGTCAATGATAAGACCCAAAAAACCATGTTGATCGTGTGGAAAGTTGCAGGCAATGAGTGGCTAATGACCAATAAGACAGAATACCAATACGGTAAAAACCCAGCACCTAAAAAAGAATAAAACCGTTTGCCGACAATACACATAGCATATGGCGGACGAATGGTTAACCTATAAAGTGAATCCATTACGTAACGTGCGGACAGGAAACCGTTTCGAAACCGCCACAAGCCATATGCAAACCGATGGCGGTAATTAAACGTAAATAAAAGTAAAACAATGACAAATAGATTAAAGCCCCTAATTATAATTCTCTTGGCAATTTTCCTAGTAGTTTCATGCAAAAATGAAGCGGAACAGAAAAAAGAAACGAAACAAACAGAAACAACGGAAAATGTATCCATAATGGGCAATTATGTATCCCATGGTTACGATAGTCGTACTGAACGAAGCGACTGGGTTTCGGTCGCCGTTACCAAGACCGACAAGGATGATTTGAAAGTTTCCGTTCGTTCGCGAGCCGACCTTAAGAAGCCTACTTGTACTTTTGATGCCGTGGTACAAAAAGTTGATGATAAAACTTTTGAAACTCTAATCGATGGGAAAAGTATTTTATTTCAGTTTTCAAAAGACGGATTATCCATAAATACCAAAAATGAAACCGATAAAGACATACTTAGCTTTTATTGTTCCGGTGGAGCAAGTGTTGCCGGAACGTATAAAAGAATAAATGAAGAACTCGACAAATCGCAAATAGACAATACACTTTTCAGCAAGGTGCTCAATTTACAGGACGTTGGGTTCAATGTTTCGAGTATTGCAAAGGGCGAAACCAATCAATTAACCATTTTTACTTTTGGCCTGCCCAACGATTATAATGAAACTTTTGATATCGAAAATAACGTAATAACCAACGCCGAAGTCGAAGACCTAAATGCAGATGGTTCGCCCGAATTAATAGTGTTTGCCGAAAGTCTAGGAGAACCAAAAAAAATGACCGTTTATGCATTTTCGGTAAATAACAAAAATTCAATGAGCCAGGTATATTTTCAACCAATTGAAGAAAATAAGGAAATCAGCAATGGTTACAACGGAAATGGTGAATTTGCCTTAGTAGAAAATTATTTGGTGCAGCGATTTCCTATATATGAAAAGGGAAATAAGACCGATAAAATGAAGCAAATACAATATAAGCTGGTTGACGGAGAAGCTTCTCGAAGATTTGTAGTTGCAAAACAAAATGAATACGATATAAAATAATTCCAGTTAACAATGCGAGCAACTGTGGCAGATTTCCTGATCGGTTTTGTGTCGACCAAAATTTTGCCTGTAATTTAGAACCGGGCCTGTCTGCCGTGTGCGGGTAGCTAGGTATTTCCGAGGATGGCACACCAAGCGATAGTTATTTGATTTCGCTATATTTCCATAAAAATCAATACCAATCCCTCCCTATTATCACAACCACGTGTTTAGTAGGTCGTTGTTGCAATTTAAGATAATCATATTGTGAAAATTATAATCCGACAAGCCAAAAAAAAGGATATTGCAGAAATTCTGGAAATCGTGAATTACGAAATCTTAAACTCTACCGTTCTATACGATTACCAGGAAAGAACCTATCAACAACAACTGAGGTGGTTCGAACAAAAGCAAATTGACGGAATGCCTATAATTGTGGCCGACGATGGAAATCGGGTAATCGGATTTGGCACCTACGGTATTTTCAGGCCTTGGGATGCCTATCAATTTAGCGTTGAACACTCTGTCTACGTCGATAAGGATTCAAGAGCAAACGGGATTGGGAAAAAGCTATTGACGAAACTTATCGAATTGGCAAAGGAAAATGGCTTTCATACAATGATTGCCGGAGTGGATAGTTCGAACGAAAAAAGCTTTGAGTTTCACAAAAAATTCGGATTTGAGGAAATCGGGACTTTTAAGGAAGTAGGATTCAAATTTAACAAGTGGCTGGACTTAAGGTTTTTGCAACTTTTCCTAAAATAAAAATGGCCGGCAAAACAGTGTTAAAAGATTTAATGCGAATTCCAGGAGTTGGAAAATCCTTAGCGACCGATTTAGTGAATATTGGCATTAATTCGGTCAATGAGTTAATAGGCAAAGACCCGGAAACTCTTTATGAACAATCCAATCGATACGCCGGTGTCGTTCAAGACAGATGTGTGCTCTATGTTTTTAGGTGCGCGGTATATTATGCGGAAACCGATGCCGATGATAGCGAACCCGAACTATTGAAATGGTGGAATTGGAAAGATGAAAAAATAAGCTGACAATCTCCCAAACAAATCTCAAGTACGCCAAACCAAAAAAACACAACATGAGAAAAAACCTAATTTTACTAGCATTACTGCCGATCGTTCTTTGTTGCAAACAAAACGTTGATCCAAAAGTAGTCGAGAAAACAAAGGAAAATACTGAGGAAGCAAATCCTGTAAAAGCACATTTTGCCAAAATGGAGGCCGATGCATTGAAAGAGCCTTATACAGGAATATTTACTGAAGATGGAAAGGTAAATGGCTTGTTTAAAATCCATTCCACAGGAGTTTCGACCAAACCCATTCAAGAGGCCGCCGAAAAATTTTTAGATATTCTATCGCCCTTACAAAAAGAACGTACAACTTTTGACATTGACGATGAGGAATGGAGAAAATGGTGCAATGTGGACAATGGCATATACGATAGACAAGGTGTAAGTCTAAAAGAAATGACAGCGGTTCAGAAAAAACTAGCCTTTCAATTGATTCGGGCTTCTTTGAGCGCAAAGGGCCTCCAATTGAGCAAAGACATCATGAAAACGGATCAAACCCTAAAAGAACTTAACAACGGCTCATTGGATTATGACGAAGAACTATATTTTTTAACCGTTATGGGAAAACCCTCAAGTACGGAACCCTGGGGCTGGCAATTGGACGGACATCATTTGGTCATCAACTATTTCATATTGGGAGACCAAGTTGTAATGTCTCCCGTATTTATGGGCGGAGAACCGATAATCACTACTTCGGGAAAATATGAAGGGAATACCCTTTTTCAAGATGAACAAAATTTTGGATTGGCGTTAATGCGATCCCTAACATCGGAACAGCAAAAAGAAGCTACCGTTTCAAAGGAAAAAACCGGAAACAATAATAAGGCCGAAGCCAACAAGGATAATATAACACTCAACTTCGAGGGTATTCAGGTCTCAAAATTTTCCGATGACCAAAAACAGGAACTATTGAACTTGATTTATTTGTACGTAAGCAATATTAGGGAAGGTCACGATAAAGTTAAAATGGAAGAAGTAGAGGCCCATATCGATAATACATGGTTTTCTTGGGTCGGAAATACTTCGGAAGATGCCGTTTTTTATTATCGGATCCATAGCCCCGTAGTGTTGATCGAATTTGACCATCAGATCGTGGTCGGCGTACCAAATGCCAATGATGGAAAACCATCCAGAAACCACATCCATACCGTGTTGCGAACACCGAATGGCAATGACTATGGTAAAGATTTACTACGACAGCATAAAGAAAAACACCACCATTGATAAAATGCCGGCAACGTATTCATATATACTATGCCGTCAGTTGTAATTGCACCATTATGAAATTTTTGAAACAAACCATTCCCATCTTAATCTGTGCAATACTATCAAGTTGTTCAAATAAAGATGTGTCTATTAATGGTCAAATCATGGAAATCTTAAAAGATTCCGTGATCTTGTATGCAAATGAATATTTAAGCGAGATTCCTAGAACTGTAACCTCCTATACTTCATCCAGAAGTGCGGGTGGGATTCATGATTATTTTTCGGAAGGAGATTATTGGTGGCCCGACCCCGATAATCCTGATGGACCTTACATCCGTAAGGACGGGATGACCAATCCCGATAATTTTACGGCCCATCGGGAAGCCCTGATTCGATTCAGTGAAATTGTAGGCAATCTTGTTTCCGCATACCTGGTTACAAAAGATTCGGTTTATGCCCAAGCGGCCATCGAGCATTGCAAAGCTTGGTTTATCAACGACAACACTAAAATGAATCCGAATTTTCAATTTTCCCAAGCAATTAAGGGAAGGCATACCGGCAGGGGAATAGGCATAATCGATGGCATTCATTTTATGGAGGTCGTACAATCATTAATGGTTTTGGAACAACTTGGAATAGCCAAGGAAAGGGATATGAAAGCATTCAGGACGTGGTTTTCCGATTTCGTTTTTTGGTTGACCAGCCATGAGTACGGACAAGATGAAATGGTTCATCCGAACAACCATGGCACATGCTGGAACATGCAGGTAGGCCTATATGCGACGTTTACAAAAAATGATAGTGTGCTAACCCTCTGCAGGGAAAACTTTAAAAACACCATTCTGCCAAATCAAATGGCAGATAACGGTAGTTTCCCGGAAGAACTACAAAGAACGAAACCTTACGGCTATTCCCTTTTCAATCTTGACGCAATGGTCATGAATTGTTTGGTGCTTAGCGATGAATCGAACAATTTATGGGAATACGGAACTAAAAGCGGCAAAACGATTAAACTGGGATTGGATTTTATGAAACCTTACGTAGAAGATAAGGATAGTTGGAATCTAGAGCCTGATGTCATGTACTGGGATAATTGGCCTGTCGCCCACCCATCCTATTTATTCGGGGCAATACAATTTAATAGCACGGATTATTTTGAACTATGGAAAAACAACACGCATTTTCCGGAAATATTCGAAGTAAAGCGAAATCTGCCCATTAGAAATCCTCTCATTTGGCTAAATGATTCTACAAGGGCAAAATAAGTTTTGCAAAGGATTCACTTCGACCTAATCTTTTTTCTGTGCTGTTCGCCATATCTTTCCATAGACTCCAGAACGTCCGTGATGGTATAGCAATATTCCGTCAGTGTATATTCTACCCTTGCAGGATAATCATCATAAACGGTTCGCTTTACAAGTAGGTTTTCTTCAAGATGTTTGAGTTCCTTTGACAAAACACGGTTTGTAATATTCGGAATGGATTTTTTGATTTCATTGAACCGAATATTATTATGTTAGATTGAGATAATAATAGGCAACTTCCATTTTCCGCCGATTACGTATTGAGTGTCTTGTACGTACTTGATCTTATCCTCGAATTTCAGTCTTTCCGAATTCTTTTTCTTGTTTTCCAAAATATTCATTTAGGTATCCTTTTGTATACAAGTATCAAATGTATACCATTTGTGCCATAGTTTTACCATCAAATCAAACCCTATTTAAAATGAACGAGCAAAAAAACAAAGTGTGGTTTATTACAGGAGCTTCAAGTGGTCTTGGCTTGGCAATCGTCAAACAACTCTTGGCCAATGGTAACAGAGTGGCAGCGATTTCTCGCAACAAATCAAAAATCATCGAAAAAGTAGGTGACGACAACCTCAATCTATTGCCATTATCGGTAGACATCACGAATGAGGCCGAAGTTCGGCAAGCTATAGAAGACACGGTAAGCACTTTTGGAAAAATAGATGTGGCGGTAAACAATGCAGGGTATATGCTGTTGGGTAGTTTGGAGGAAGTTTCCGCCCAGGAATACAAGCAATCGATGAATGTAAACGTATTTGCATTTTTAAACGTAATTCGAAACGTAATGCCCTATTTCAGAAAACAGAAAAGCGGTCATATTTTTAACCTTGCGTCATCGGCAGGTTACTCAGGGGACCGTAATGCCGGCAGCTACAACTCTGTGAAATATGCAGTTATAGGACTTTCAGAGGCGTTGGCCAAAGAGGTGGAACCATTTGGCATAAAAGTTACCATTGTCTCACCAGGGCTTTTCCGAACAAATTTTCTCAGTAAAGGAGGTTTTGCCATCGCCGAAAATAAAATCGAGGAATACAATACGCAAGCTCTAGTTGACGCTATGAATCAGTTTAATGGATCTCAACCCGGAGACCCGGAAAAATTGGCGGTCGCTGTTATCAATACTTGTGAGGAAGAAAATCCGCCCTTACATCTTTTAATGGGTCCGGATGCTTACGAAAGAGTTACGGAATATTACCGATTACAACTAGCGGAATTGGAAAGATGGAAAGAAGTTACGTGCGCTACAAATATCGGGTAGACACATAAACTCTATATTAACGATATATAAGCCATGACAGAGTTTATGCCCTGTACATGGCTTTTTTGTATTTTTAAATTTGGTGTTTGCATACCAAAAACGCTACATCCTGTGGCCACAATACTGTTGTCGGTTGTTTGCGGGGATTGAATTGCATCAAAAAAATGGAAGGTAAGATCAAATATGGATATTCGACCAAAATATGGAAACATAATGCCCCGGGTGGTTGGTATTTTGTTTCCTTGCCGAAAAAACTGTCAAAGGAAATCAGACAGAATCTGAAATGGCAGGAAGAAGGTTGGGGACGGATGAAAGCGTTTGCACAAATCGGGGAATCGAAATGGGAAACCGCCATTTGGTTCGACACAAAAAAGGGCGCTTACATTCTGCCGATCAAAGCCGAAATTAGAAAAAAGGCCAATTTGAAGATTGATCAAAATATCGAAATGAATATTTGGGTTTAACAAATGGCTTACTATACATTTAATGACGAATACTCGATTAACGTACTGAGATGCGAATACTTATTTAAGCTATTTGTAGAAATTTTTGTAGCATTATGACTAGAAGTCAAAGCTTCACAAATTAATAACGAAATAAAATATCATGAAACGACTATTTATCCTGACATCGGTATTACTGTTTTTTTCATTCACGGCACCGTTATCGGCCCAACAGAATGATTTTATCGAGGACTATCTGGAGCGATTGGAAAACTCCCGTAAGTATTTAATCCTAGTGGCCGAAACAATGCCGGAAGAAAACTATGAATATAAGGCTTCACCGGAGTCGATGACCTTTGCCGAAAACTTGATGCATATCGGATATGCAATGGATTGGCACTGTCAGTCCTTGTTGGGCGGGCGTGAATCCAGAAACTGGAATACCGATACCGTGTACAAGGTCGGTAAAAAATCCAAAAAGGAGATGATTTCAACAATCGACAAAACATTTGATGAAACCATAAAATTAATCGAGCAATTTGACCCAAATGAACTTGACGATGAATTGGACTATTTTGGGCTAAATAGAACGAAACGCCAAATTTTTCTGCTGCTTGCCGACCACATAACACACCACAGGGGACAGATGCTTGTTTATATGAGACTGAACGGAATTGTTCCTCCGAGATACGTGCTGTTTCAATAGCCCGAACGAAATCGAACATAGGGCGAGTTGATCGCATTACATATTCGAACGTTGAATAAAAAATCGAACGACACGAAATAACTTAAAAAACAATGAACAAAATATTTGAAACCTATCGACCGGAAGGTTTTGGAACGATAAACGCGTATTTATTCGCCGAGAACCCAAAAGAACTGATCGGATTTTTAAAGAATGCGTTCTATGCCGAAGAAATCGACCGTTCGCTAAACCCAAAAAATGGAGATATTGCCAATGTAATCCTCAAAATAGGAGATTCCTGTTTTATGATCAGTCAGGCAAGGGAACAATTCCTGAATATGCGAGCCGCATTTTATCTTTATGTTGACAATGTTGACGAAATGCACAAAAGGGCCGTTGAATATGGTGCCAAAGTGGAATTTAACCCTGCCGATATGTCCTATCAAGATAGACAATCCGGTATTATCGATCCGAGCGGGAACTATTGGTGGATTTCAAAACGGCTGGTGAACAAAGGCTATCACGAATAAAAGATAACCAATGACAAAACTCGATCCGATCATAGCGGTAAATGACGTTGTAAAAAGTTCAAAATGGTATCGATCTGTTTTTGGGTGTAAAAGCATGCATGGCGGTAACGAATTTGACATATTGGTATCTGAAAATGATGAAGTTTTGCTTTGTCTCCATAAGTGGGGCGAACACGACCACCCAACAATGAAAAATCCCGAAAATAGTCCGGGGAATGGATTGATCCTGTATTTCAGAACGGATAATATGGAACGTATCAGGGAAAAATTAAGGGGAATGGATTACGAGGTGGAGGAAGAGATTCAACGAAATCCGAATTCCCTAAAAATGGAATTCGCGGTGAGAGATCCCGACGGCTACTACATAACGATTTCAGAGTTTCACAAATACGAAGGATAGAAAGGGAAGTCGATCCACAACATTATAACAATAGCATTGAGGCATTTAACATTCTTATTTTTATCGGTCACTATTTTAGGTTGTAAGCCAAATTCCAAATCGGATTTAATCGCTTCGATTTCAAGAATCGATACCCTAAGAGGAAGAATCGAACTGGACCAAAACGTGCTTGAATACACAAAGTACGATTCCAATAGTATCGCCCTGACCAATGCGACCGTTTTCGACGGAAAAGGAAACCCGGCGAAAGAAAATCAAACGATCGTTGTCGAAAACGGATATTTCAAGGCATTTGGGCAAAACTCGGAAATTGACATACCCGAAAATGCAACCGTAATAAATCTAAAGGGAAAAACCGTTATTCCGGGAATTGTAGGTGTTCATAACCATCTTCATATCCCACGATTTCCGTTTATCGGAGAGATAGCTTCAAAACTATATTTGGCGTCGGGGGTAACGACGATTCAAACCTGCGGTGCCGCATCGCCACAACAGGAAATCGAATTGTCAAAGAAAATTGAAAAGGGGCAGGTTATCGGGCCCAACATTGTAACAAGCGGCCCTTATTTTACAGGGAAGGGAGGTAATCCGAATATGATTATTCCCGAAAGTGAAGAACAAATAAGGGACACAATACGGTATTGGACCCAAAAGGGAGTTCGTTGGTTTAAGGTATATCGCAATACCTCTCCAAAAGATTTAGAAACCATTGTCGATGAGGCCCATAAACAGGGCGCCAAGGTAACCGGCCATCTATGCTCGATCACTTTTGAGCAAGCCGCCCACATAGGAATCGACGGAATCGAACATGGGCTAAACAGTGCCAGTGATTTCAGAAATAACAAGACATTCGGTATATGTGACGGTTCACGGGAATATATGGATGAACTTGTAATCGATAGCGAAGAAGTAAAAAACCTGCAAAATCTAATAATCGATAATAATGTTTTTCTGACCTCTACTTTGGCCATTTATGAAGCAAGTGTTCCCGAAAGAGCTTTTGCCGATGAACGTACTTTGAACGTTATGTCTCCTATACTGGTGTCCGAATATACCGACCGCAGAAAAAACTTTGATAGCATGGGCTTAAAGGACAACATCAGGCAAAAAAGATTAAAACGGATTATGCAATTTGAACGTCAATTCTATAAAATGGGCGGTACCCTAACCGCGGGGGTCGATGCCGGCAGGCACGTTCTTCCAGGTTTTGGCGACCAACGAAATTTCGAATTGTTGAAAGAAGCAGGTTTTACAAACCAAGAGGCCTTGAAGGTCATGACCGCTAATGGGGCGAAAGTACTTTCGAATCCGGATATCGGATCTATCGAAGTTGGCAAAAAAGCAGATTTCGTTGTAATCGATGGACAAATTGAAAATTCAATACGAAATGCAGCATTGGTTTTTAAGGATGGCTATGGGTATAACCCGAAACTTATTTTAGAGGATATAAAAGGTAAATTTGTAACGGAATAACAAAAAGGAGTAATGGCCCATACGCAATTGTCCCTTCCCTCCTACTGGTTAAACTACCAGTGGCCCATATGTTGAACATTACATAAAACCAAATCGAAAAATATGAAGCCGAAGGAATTAATAAAACAATGGATCGAAATATTCAATGAAGGAAATGCGGACAAAATCATCGAACTCTATCACATTGATGCCATAAACCACCAAGTGGCCAATGAACCGATCAAAGGGAAAAAGGCCATTGGGGAAATGTTTGAGAGCGAATTCGCTACCGCCGATATGACTTGCATTCCCGAAAATATTTTTGAAGACGGGGAATGGGCGATTTTGGAGTGGAAAGATCCCTTGGGTTTAAGGGGATGTGGATTCTTTCAAGTTGTAGACGGAAAAATAAAATTTCAACGCGGATATTGGGACAAACTATCATTTTTAAAAATGCACAACCTACCGCTTCCGACTGAATAAATACGATCCAAAACAAAATACAAGCATCCTAATAAGGTAAAAAATGAAAGCAGTTATTTGCACAAAATATGGACCTCCCGAGGTTTTGAAAATACAAGACATACCCAAACCTAATCCAAAAAATGACGAAATCCTGATCAAGACAATGGCATCGGCCATAAACTCCGGTGATGTTAGGGTCAGGGGCCTTAAGGTCAATGGTTTTCTAAAAATCGTTATGCGCTTGATGTTCGGCATTAACAAACCTCGCAAGCCGGTTTTAGGAACGGTGTTTTCCGGTATTGTAGAAACAATCGGTGATAATGTAACCCGATTCAAAGTCGGCGATAGCGTCTTTGGCATGACGGGACTTAAATTCGGTACATACGCCGAATACATTGCATTAAAAGAGAACGACAAGGTAATTCTAAAGCCCGAAAATGCAACTTTCGAGGAAGCGGCGGCACTACCCTTTGGCGGCCAAACGGCGATTTACTTTTTGGAAAAAGCCGGCATAGGAAAAAAGTCGAATCCTGAAATTTTGATTATTGGTGCGACCGGCGCTGTCGGTACGGCTGCCATACAGATTGCAAAACATCATAACGCCGATATAACCGTAGTTTGCAGTTCAAGGGGTGATGAGCTTGTGAAAAGCCTGGGGGTTTCCAAGATAATTCTTTACGATAAGGAAGATTTTACAAAAAGTAAATCAAAATTCGACATAATATTCGATGCCGTGGGCAAAACCTCAAAAAACCAATGCAAAAAGCTATTGAAAAAAGGAGGCGTTTATAAAACTGTCGGAGGTATGGAAGTTGCCGCGGAGAACAAAAGACAACTGGAAATACTCAAAGCGTTATTTGAAAAAGGTGAATACGATGCCACTATCGACAAAATTTTTCCGATGGACAAAGTGGTAGAGGCCCACGGCTATGTCGACACGGAACGAAAAAAAGGAAATGTGGTATTAAGAATAAGCGAATAAAATTTCGTCAATATCAAATGAATAAGGACAAAACATCGATTAGCTGAAAGTAACCGAAGCTGTTTCTACCGATGATTCAGGCAATTGTGCCGGCTTTCGCCATAATTTTTTTCGATGATCTTTTGAAGATCAGGAATTACCGTCTGGGCCAATCTGGAGTTACTGTTCAGAAGCACGCAAATTCCGAAATCGTTATCGGGATAAATCGCAATTTCTTTCCTAAAATTGTTTACACTTCCACCTGACAAAATTTCATATTTGGGTTATTTTTTAGTAAAAACGTAACAAATCAGATTGACTACTTACTAATAATCAAGTTGACTATTAATTTAACAAACTAATATGAAAAAAATAAAATCTCTTACTATTTGGCATTTTGTAATACTTCTAATATTAGCTATGCTAACTTTTGGGTACTTTTTTGAACTAGGTGAAGAATTAGGATTAGCACTGGCAGGAACTAATTAGACAATAGCACTATGAAATTTCACAAGTTCATTTTAATGATTATAGGAGCAACTGGATTAATTGCTTCAATCTTAAACATCTTTTATTTTGAAGATCCATCACGAATGAATCATTTCGGATTTATAGGTTCAGTAATCTTAATATGGGTTTCACTGACACTTGATAGACATATTAAGCGATTTTCAGGGAAAAAGAAAGTTCTTTTGTCAGAGGATAAATTAACAACTGAACTATAAAAAACGAAAGAAGCAAACAAGTCTAAAAAGACAACTCTATGGATTGTAAATTGGATTAATAATTGCTTCTATTTTTTCGGTCTATACTCGACCGCATTGTAAAAAATATATTTATTGTTAACACTTCCTAGCCGCCAGCAATCAGGGTTCTGAAAGTTTGGAGTGAGCCATGACAGCTTAGCATCTTATATTTAAAAAGGACGTATCGATTAGTTGAAAGTGACCGAAGCTGTTTCTACCGATGATTCGGGCAACTGTACCGCCTGTTCGGCATAAATTTTTTCAATAATCTTTTGAAGATCAGGAATTATCTTACTTGCCAATCTAGAGTTACTGTTCAAAAGCACACAAATTCCGAAATCGTTATCGGGATAAATCGCAATTTCATTTCTAAAATTATTTACACTTCCGCCGTGATGCCACATGGTGATTTTATCGTGTGTAGTTTCATCTTCGAATTCGTGAATACGCCATCCATAAGCATAATGCGACGAGACATGGCCTGGCCATCGCTTGTAATATTTACGGCCGATATTGATTTCTATTTGCGGCGTAAAAGCCTCGGAAATAACATTTTTGCCCATCACTTCAGGGTTATGGCCCAGCAAAAACCGCATCCATTTGGCCATATCCAAGGCACTGGCATTGATACCTCCCGCGGCTACCGCATTGTCATAGTGATCTGTAAGTCTTTTTGCCTGCCAACCTTTTCTTCGCCTTGAATGCGGGATAGCTATATTTTCAAGTTGTACCAAAGTTTCATAGTCCGTATTCGCCGTGTGCATCCCCAATGGTCCAAAAAACCGATTCTTCAATAAAGTACTGATATCATTTCCGGTGGCTTTTTTCATGATTTCGCTAGAGAGCGCGAACATGGCGTTCTGATAACTATACATTTTTCCCGGTTCGCTGATCGGTTTTACCTCATTGAAACGCCCAGCGATTTTCTCCATTGGTAATCCGGCTTCCACGAGATTCGTAAAACTATGATAGGGCGTACCCGATGTATGCGATAATATATGGCTTAATCGGATTTTGTTCGTATTCTTTCCATCACCCAACCGGAACTGGGGCAAGTAGTCGCTTACCTTGTCATTCCAGTTTAATTTGCCTTCCTCCTTTAAATTGGCCGCCAATACCCCGGTGAACCCTTTGGACAAAGAACCCAATCGAAAAACGGTTTCACCATCCACCTTATCGTTGGTATTGATATTTCTTTTTCCGAAACCATCCGAAAGTAAAATAGAATCGCCGTTAACAATACTTACGCCGGCACCTATGATATCACCTGCTTTCAATGCTTTTTCAAAATAAGCGGCGACGGCTTCCCGTAACTCAAACTTTCTTTTCAGGAACAATCTTTTCTGTTTTGCGTCAAGGCTTATTTTATTTGGTCCGAATGTTTCGGTCTTTGATTTCGGGTCGGGGGTTGAAATAGACGTGGCCGTACTCGATGTCGTTAAAACAACAAGTGCCAACAGCAAGAATGCCGCTCCCATCATAATTTTAAAACGGTGCATAGGTCAAGTAGGTTTGGTTAATCGGGCATATGATATTATTTGATTTGGAACAAAAATATCATATACTTAGACAAACGCTGGATTTTCCTTAATATTTCATAATTTTTAACAGTATTAGAATCACTGTGAACATGAAAACAATTTTCCATTTTATCATCTTTATGGCACTACCCATTGCTCTAGCGGGTCAACAAGCAAAAAAGCAAGGGGCAAAAAACGCCATTCAACTAATCGAAACCATTGTTGACAGGACCGAGGCCCAAATTGTACCGAACACCGTCGATGTTATAAAAGAAGGTAGTCCGAACACCCAGATAACGGGTATCGTCACTTGTATGTTTGCCACAATGGAAGTTTTGAAAAAAGCCGTGGAAAAAAACTGCAATCTTATCATTACACACGAACCTCTGTATTACAATCATCTGGACAGTTCCGAACAATTTGTGAAAGACGAAGTGTATTTGGCCAAGAAGAAGTATATAAATGACAACAAACTTGTAATTTGGCGATTTCATGACTACATCCATCGCATACAACCGGATGGCATAATTACTGGTATGGTCGAAAAACTTGGTTGGGCAAATAATCAGGAAAGCACAAACCCTTATGCCTTTTTCTTCCCGCAAATTACTTTGATGGATCTATTGAAGGATATGAAAAAGACCTTTCCTGAAAACGGTTTTCATGTGGTTGGCAATGCCGATATGGAAGTTTCAAATGTAATGTACGTTCCGGGTGCATCGGGTACCATGGCCCAAATCTCACAACTTCGTAAAAACGATGTTGATGTAGTCATTGCCGGTGAAGTACCCCAATGGGAAACCTATGAATATGTTCGTGACGCCGTTTCACAAGGCAAAAACAAAGCAATCGTCTTTATTGGTCATATCAACTCTGAAGAAAGTGGAATGAAATTCTGTGCCGATTGGTTGGGTGGATTCATCACGGATATTCCAATTCATTTCGTTGCATGCGGATCTTCTTACTGGACCTACTAAAATAGTATATTCAATAATCGTTTTTTTTGATTTTCAATGCATCTGTTTTTCAAAATTTTCGTTCCGATTGTCCTCCTTGTCTCGATTTCAAAGGGCGAACAAGACCCTACCTTTCGAGCTTATAGAATTAAATCTTTCAAATTTCAAGGAAAGGAAGCCAAAGTAGTTTTTCCGAAGAAGCCAAATTCGGAACGCCTATGGGTCTGGCGTGCCCGTTTTTGGGGCCACGAACCCCAAACGGATATTGCCTTGCTCGAAAATGGCTTTCATGTGGTTTACGTTGATGTTTCCGGATTTTACGGAAACAAAGAGGCCGTGAAAATTTGGAATGATTTTTACGATTTTATTATTCAAGAATACAATTTGAACAAAAAGGCGGTTTTAGAGGCTATGAGCCGCGGAGGTCTGATAGCCTATAACTGGGCGGCCGAGAATACCGACAAGGTTTTTTGCATTTACGCCGATGCCCCGGTATGCGATATTAAAAGTTGGCCCGGTGGACTTTTTTCGGGCAAAGGAAGCGAACAAGATTGGGAAGAATGTCTGAAGGCATACAATCTGGATGAAAAGTCGGTGCTTGATTTTGAAGGCATCCCAATATATACCAGCGTAAAAGTCGCAAAGGCAAATATTCCGGTATTGCATGTTTGCGGAGATTCGGACAAAGTGGTTCCCTTTGTGGAAAATACGGCCAAATTGAAAGAAAAATTCAAAGCTAACGGTGGGGAGATTCAAATTATACTGAAGAATGGGGTCGGTCACCATCCCCATAGCTTGCAAAATCCAGAACCCATTGTAACCTTCATTCTTG
Organism: Bacteroidia bacterium; assembly: GCA_030428705.1. Taxonomy (GTDB): domain Bacteria; phylum Bacteroidota; class Bacteroidia; order Flavobacteriales; family Flavobacteriaceae; genus Meishania. The sequence goes on along the minus strand of JAUIDI010000001.1, from coordinate 238,557 downwards.
GTCACACATCAAAAAGAAACCTTTAATTTGCTTTGTTAAAAAAACTAATTTTTTAATCGACCTATGTACACAAAAAAGATATACACTGCTGGCCAGTTAGCCCTATGGACAAGATACGAGACACTTGTATTTACCGCAATCATAACCATTTGGGTCGCCGTTTTTTATTTCTTGGACCTGGAATGGTTTAAAATTCCTTGGACGCCCCTAGCACTGATCGGCACGGCCGTGGCCTTTGTCATAGGTTTTCAGAACAACTCGGCCTACGGTAGAATTTGGGAAGCCCGAAAAATTTGGGGTGGTATCGTGAACACATCAAGAACTTTTGGAATGTTCGTTCAAGATATGTTGACCAATAAATATGCCGAAAAACCGATTTCAGAGGAGGAACTCCTTGCTGAAGTCAAAACGTTGACCTACAGACATATTGCATGGATGACTGCACTGCGCCATGCAATGCGTGCGCCTAAATCTTGGGAAACCACTTCAAATCATAGAACGAACAAGGAGTGGGGCATGCGGCCTCCTGAAATGGAGTCTACTTTGGAAGAAGATCTTAGACCATATATCTCACAGTCCGATCTAGAGGAGGTAATGGGAAAAAACAACAAACAGACCGCATTACTTTACCAACAATCGCATCACTTAAGAAAACTTAAGGAAAAAGGCATAATTTGGGAATTTTCCTTCTTGGAGTTGGAAGCCGTTCTCCAAGAACTTTTTACGCTCCAAGGCAAGAGCGAGCGTATCAAAAATTTTCCGTATCCACGGCAATATGCTACGCTCAATCACTTTTTTATGTGGGTTTTTGTGCTGTTGCTTCCTTTGGCACTGGTACCTCAATTTGCCGAAATAGGGAATACATTTAAAAATAGTACCCCCATGATAAAGGATTTGTTCGTTTGGTTCAGTATTCCTTTTTATGTTATCGTGGCCTGGGTTTTCCATACTATGGAGCGCATCGGAAGAACAGGTGAAAATCCTTTTGAGGGTACTCCCAACGACGTTCCGATATCGACTATTGCCAGGGGAATCGAAATTGACCTACGCCAAAATCTAGGTGAGTCAGACGAAGAAATACCCCGACAGTTTCCGGTCCAACGAAATACCCAATATTAAAGCCCATGACAAAGACCGGGTATAGGGTTTATGTAATCGAACTTTCAAAACGGGTATTTTCGGAACATCGAAAGTTCCGCGAGGCCAATCCACAGTTTAATGGGGTTCTCGAATGTTTGTACGTGGGAATGACCAGTAAAACACCCAAGGAGCGCTTTGAGCAGCACAAAAAGGGTACACTCAGCAAAAAAAGACATGATTTATCTTCAAGTATCGTAAAAAAATATGGTAGTTATCTTAGACCCAGCCTATATAATCATATTGGCCCAATGGCCACCCGATCAGAAGCCTTAAAAATGGAAAAACAGCTTGCGCTTGAATTAAGAAGAAAAAGATATGCCGTATGGTTCAATTAGAACACAAGTCGGATAAAAAAATCAAGCTACTGCCCTACCCGTTTATTTAGACAAGTACATTTTTCTTCTGTGGTATAGCTCGTAAAACTGATCGTCCTTCAAGCTATCGATAAACAAAATACTTTCCCCGGTACTTTTCATTTCCGGTCCCAAGTTCTTGTTTACGTTCGGAAATTTGTTGAACGAGAAAACGGGTTGCTTAATCGCGAAACCTTCCAATTCAGGTTTAAAATCAAAGTCTTTGACCTTTTTTTCTCCCAACATGACCTTGGTCGCATAGTTGACATAGGGTTCCTTGTAGGCCTTCGCAATAAAGGGTACCGTACGTGATGCGCGCGGGTTCGCCTCTATAATATAGACCATATCGTCCTTGATGGCGAATTGTATGTTTATTAGTCCTACGGTATTCAAAGCCAGGGCAATTTTCTTCGTGTGGTCCTTGATTTGTTGCAATACGAATTCCCCCAAATTAAAAGGGGGCAATGTCGCGTTCGAATCCCCGGAATGGATTCCACAAGGTTCGATATGTTCCATAATACCGATAATGTAAACATCTTCTCCATCACAAATGGCATCTGCCTCCGCCTCTATGGCACCATCCAAATAATGGTCCAACAATAATTTATTGTTCGGTATTTTTCGGAGCAGATCCACGACATGTGCTTCCAATTCCTCTTTATTGATGACAATTTTCATTCCCTGGCCTCCCAAAACATATGAAGGCCTTACTAGCAACGGAAAATTAAGTTCGTCTGCCAAGGTAAGGGCTTCATCGGCGGTTTCCGCCACACCAAACCTTGGATATGGAATATCATTTTCTTTTAAAAGTTCTGAAAAACTTCCCCTATCTTCAGCCAAATCCAGTGCTTCATAACTCGTGCCGATTATTTTGATTCCATATTTCGATAATTTTTCGGCCAATTTCAATGCTGTTTGTCCGCCCAACTGAACAATGACCCCTTCAGGCTTTTCATGACGGATGATATCATAAATATGTTCCCAGAAAACCGGTTCAAAGTAAAGCTTGTCGGCAGTATCAAAATCGGTCGAAACGGTTTCAGGGTTACAATTGATCATGATAGTCTCATAACCGCATTCGGCCGCTGCGAGTACCCCATGCACACAGCAATAGTCAAATTCTATTCCCTGTCCGATACGATTAGGGCCCGATCCAAGCACCACAATTTTCTTTCTGTCGGTCACAATACTATCGTTCTCCACGTAGCGTTCCCCGACCGGAGTTTCGATTTCGGCTTCAAAAGTAGAATAGTAATATGGGGTCATCGCCTTAAACTCGGCCGCACAGGTATCGACCAATTTATAGACCCTATTGATATTCATTTCCGTACGCTTATTGTAAACCTCGCTTTCGTAACAATCAAGCATGTGGGCAATCTGTCGGTCGGCGAACCCCTTCTGCTTTGCTTCGAGAAGCAATTCGCGCGAAATACTTCCTACGGCATATTTTGAGATTTCCTTTTCCAGGTTATATAGTTCTTCATATTGCCTCAAGAACCACATATCGATTTTCGTGATTTCATGGATCCGGCTTAAAGGGATTCCCATTTGAATGGCATCATAGATAACGAATACCCTATCCCAGCTTGGAACGGTCAGCTTACCGATAATCTGGTCGTAGTCAGTGTATCCTTTTCCGTCGGCTCCGAGTCCATTTCTCTTGATTTCCAATGATTGGGTAGCCTTGTGCAAAGCTTCCTGAAAAGATCGTCCGATACCCATTACCTCTCCGACCGATTTCATTTGAAGACCCAATGTACGGTCCGACCCCTCGAACTTATCGAAATTCCAACGTGGGATTTTTACGATAACATAGTCCAAAGTCGGTTCGAAAAGAGCTGAAGTAGATTTTGTGATTTGATTGTCCAGTTCGTCCAGATGATAGCCAATGGCCAATTTCGAGGCAATTTTCGCAATTGGATATCCGGTAGCCTTAGAAGCCAAGGCCGAAGATCGCGAAACCCGTGGGTTGATCTCGATGGCGATTATCTCCTCTTTATCATCGGGACTTACGGCAAACTGAACATTACATCCTCCGGCGAAATCACCGATGCTGCGCATCATATGAATGGCCATGTCCCGCATTTTCTGAAAAGTCCTGTCGCTAAGCGTCATCGCCGGGGCAACCGTAATCGAATCTCCGGTATGGATGCCCATGGGATCCATGTTCTCAATAGTACAGATAATAACGACGTTGTCATTCTTATCACGGAGCAATTCAAGTTCGTATTCCTTCCACCCCATAAGGGCCTTATCGATCATGACCTCATGGATAGGTGAAACCTCCAAACCGCGGCTGAGAAGCTCGTCAAAATCCTCAGGGTCATAAACGATAGAGGCACCGGCCCCTCCAAGTGTATAGGAAGCACGTATTACCAAAGGAAAACCGAATTCTTGGGCAATTTCCTTGCCTTTTAAGAAAGAGGTCGCGGTTGCTTGAGGTGCCATTCCGATACCTATTTTTAACATCAACTCACGGAATTTCTCCCGGTCTTCGGTTATATTGATCGCATCGATATCTACTCCGATGATCTCTACATCAAAATCGTTCCAAATACCTTTTTCATCGGCTTCGATACATAAATTGAGCGCGGTTTGCCCTCCCATTGTAGGTAAAACGGCGTCAATCTGTGGGTGTGCCTTAAGGATTTCGACAATCGATTTTGTAGTTAATGGTTTCAGGTAGATGTGATCCGCCATAACAGGATCTGTCATTATGGTGGCCGGGTTGCTATTTATCAGCACCGTTTCGATACCGTCTTCCTTCAAACTTCTTAACGCCTGCGACCCCGAATAATCGAACTCACAAGCCTGACCAATGATTATGGGGCCTGACCCAATAATTAAAATCGATTTTAAATCCTTTCTTTTCGGCATTCCTTATTCTCGTATTAAACTTTTAAATTTTATGAACACTCTAACGCACGACAAAAACAAAAAAAAGGTGCTACTGTTAAAGTAACACCTTGAATATTTTAAAAAATGTCGGGTCATTATTTTTTATGTCTCGGCTCAGAAGATACAGATAGTTTTTTTCTTCCCTTTGCTCTTCTTCTCGCAAGAACCTTTCTTCCGTTTACGGTAGCCATACGCTCCCTAAAACCATGCTTATTTCTTCTCTTGCGCTTTGATGGCTGATATGTTCTTTTCTGTCCGGGCATTTTATAATCCTTTTCTTTGTTCGCACTGATACGGTGTCATCCGTAAAATCTGGGCGCAAATATACAAAGAGTTTTTGCTCTGGCAAACGTATTTAAAAAATATTTCTTGAGACCGTCTGTACATTGAATAGCGGGTTTTTACTACTTTTGCCGAAGTTGATTTTTGCCATCAAAACCCCCACGATATGAGACAATTGGTACTGATTTTTTTTATTGTCTGTAATAGCGTCTTGCTAAATGCGCAGACAAAGTTGCAGTATGATCTAAAAAAAGATGATGTTTTCGTCATCAAACAACAAGCAGAACAAATAATCGTGCAAGAATTGGATGGGGCCGCGCATGAAATTACGAATAAAATCGATGGGGTTTTGGAATTCAGGGTTGACGGAGAAGTCGATGATAATTATAGGGTATCGTTAACGTTCAAGGACTTGAATCTGCAAATGGCGTCAAGTCTCCAAGGACAATTGATGGATGTCAAGGCAAAAGAGGTCGTAGAAGGCGATATTCAGTCGCAAATCTTCAATAGTTTGTTGGAAAGCCCCGTTTCGATCATATTGGCCAAGACCGGTGATATTCTAGAGGTTCAAGGTGGGGATAGCTTGGTAACCAAAATGGCAAAGGCCTCAGGCATTGAAGATGAATTTTCGCTCAATATGATGAAATCGAACCTAAAAAAGGAATTCGGCTCAGAAGCGCTGTCGAACAACTATAAACAGATGACATTCATTTATCCCGAAAAGGAGATAGAGACAGGCAGTACTTGGGAAAACGAATATAGCGGAAAGCTTGCAGCTAAAAATAAATGGGTATTGGATTCTGTGAACGACACGGTTGCACGGATCAATGGAACCGCCGATGTGACGATGAACGTCGAGGAAGCTGTTGCCACCATGAAACTCAACGGAACCCAAGAAACCGTGATAACCGCCGATCGCAAATCAGGTTTTATCAAAAAAATGGTCGTTGAAGGTTCATCGAAAGGCACATCGGTCATGCCCCAAATGAGCGATATTGAGATTCCGACGACCATTAAATCAACTATTACCTACGAATTAATCAACGAATAATTATGTTCAACAAAAACATTAAGCTAGTTATTGCCGGTCTTATCATCTTTTATGCAGGATATCAATTCGTGGAAGGGAATATCGGCAACGGAATCGCGCTTATCTTTCTCTCACTGATATTTATTTTCCTGTATTTTAGAAACGAAATGATCTTGTTGGCCTTTCTTCGGATGCGGAAACAAGATATGGAAGGCACACAGAAATGGCTTGATAAAATCAAGAATCCCGAAGCGGCCTTGGTTACCAAGCAACAAGGATACTATAACTACCTGCACGGCATACTCCATTCACAAAAAAACCTTACCCAGGCCGAAAAGTATTTTAAAAAAGCCCTGAAACTGGGGTTGACCATGGACTATGATATCGCCATGGCCAAATTAAGCTTAGCTGGTATCGCCATGCAGAAACGCAGAAAGCGCGAGGCTACCACACTCTTGAACGAAGCGAAAAAGTTGGACAAGAACAACATGTTGACCGAACAGATCAAGATGATGCAACAGCAGATGAAGAAAATCTAAGAAAGTTGAGCAAGTGGTGCCCGATTTACATTATAGCAAGGGCGCCCAAAGTCGGGCGAAAGATTCTTGAAGTTTTCTTATAAAGCTTCTTTCCAACCATCGCTCGTACTCGATTTCTTCACATTCCTCAAGGTCTTTTTCAAATATCCGTTTCATTTGCTTGTTGACTTCTTTGTCGTAAATCAGTGCATTGATCTCAAAGTTCAGGGCAAAGCTTCGATAGTCCATATTCGCCGTACCGATACTCGAAAAAACATCGTCGATGACCAAGGTTTTGGCATGTACGAATCCTTTTTTATAACGATACATTTGTACCCCCGAATGCTCCAATTCCTCGATATAGGAATCGGTGGCGTATTGAGCCGGCCATGAATCGGATACCTTGGGAATAATGATCCTAACATCTACCCCACTTCGGGAAGCGGTCATTAGGGCCGTTAAAATCTGTGCATTGGGCATGAAATAGGGTGAGGTAATATAGATATATTTTCGGGCCGATGTAATGGCACAGAAAAAGGCTTCCATGATATTGGCCCAATCGGTATCGGGGCCACTGGCAGCTATCTGCACCGCAGCTGGCTCTTCCGTTTTTGGTTCGACTTTGGGGAACCATCTCTCGTCGATATCGACCTCCTGCTTCGAAACGAAATTCCAGCTCAGTAAAAAGGCAGCCTGCAAAGATCCCGCGGCACTACCTTCCAAACGTAAATGGGTATCACGCCAATATCTTTCGTTCTTTAGAGAGTTGTCATATTTTTTGTCAAGATTGATACCGCCAACATAACCGATATGACCATCGATTACCACTATTTTTCGGTGGTCCCGATAATTGACCTTACTTGTCGAGTTTGAAAAAAGTACGGGCATAAAGGGAAAATGTTGGACCCCGTTATCGCTCAATTTCTTTCTAGTGCCTCTTGAGATGCTACTTCCTACATCATCATAGATCAATCGTACCTGAACTCCTTCTCTTGCTTTGGTACACAACATATCGATAATCACGCTGCCGACTTCATCGTCAAACAATACGAAATACTCCAGATGTATATGGTTTTGGGCCTTTTCCAGATCCTCCAACAACTTTTTGAACTTCATCTCGCCATTGATCAGGATCTCGACCTCATTGTCGAAGGTAAGAACCGCCCGCTGATTGTTCTTCAATAACTTGTATATCTTGAAAACACCTTCCCCGAATTCCTCTTCAAAATCCTCTTTTTCCTCTTCATCGAGATTGAAACTTTCGCCCCACTTCTTTATCTTGTCATTATCGAGAAGGTATTTTTTCTCGAAAATTTTCGACTTGCGGTAATCCTGCCCAAAAAAATAATAGACCAAAAGCCCCAAAAAAGGGAACACCGCAAGAGCAAACAGAAAGGAAATGGTCTTTACTGGGTTTTTGTTCTTTAAAAGGATGTGAATCGAAAAGATAATGACCAGGCCGTAGTTGAGCGCCAATAGCAGCGGCCAAATATTATCTTTTATGTATTGCCACATTATTTGCCCAACTTATAGTAGCCTTTGTTCGGAATTTCTATAGTGTATTTCTTTCTTGAACTATTGTTAAGGTGCGGCTCACGTAACCAAGGGTTGTGCCTTTTCAATATCTTATAATTGATTTCGTACTGTTGCGCGAAATCGGCAAAGCTCAACACGGGTTCATCAATCTCGACCTTAAAGGTAGGCACCGATTTGTAGAGGTCTTCTTTCTCGACTTCGAAACCGTATTTTTCAGGATGGCTCAAGATTTCCTTAATGGCCATTATTCGAAATACATAGCGACCGGTTTCCTCACCCAATAACAGGTCATAATAGTCATCGACCTGTTGAATGCCTAAAAATTTATTGATCGATCCGGGACCGGCATTATATGCGGCCGCCGTCAAGGTCCAAGTACCATATTTCTCTTTCCATTTCTTAAGGTATTTACAAGCGACTTCGGTAGATTTTTCAAGATGATAGCGCTCATCTACGTTACTGTTCACCTCAAGACCGTATTCGCGCGCCGTACCCTTCATGATTTGCCAAAACCCTGTTGCGCCGGCGTGCGATACCACATTTTGAAGTCCGCTTTCCGCGACCGCCAAATATTTAAAATCATCGGGAATGCCATTTTTGGCCAGAATAGGCTCGATAACCGGAAAATATTTATGCGCCCGCTTCATCAATAGCAAGGCATTCGACTGCCAATAGGTATTGACCAAAAACTCGCGATCGACCCGCTCCATGATTTCGGGATCGTCTTGTGGTACTGTTTCTCCCGCAAAATTCAGATCCTCAGGAATGTCAATAGGCGAAATCCGGTAACCATCGGCCACATTCTTATCATTAATTTCCTTTTCTGAAGCGTTCCCTTCATTACCTTCTGTCGTATTCTGCACAGCAAAAATCAAGGTGCTTATCACAAAAAACACGCCCAAAAGCATCAAAACGTTCTTTAAAATCTTCATAGCTACAAAAATTGGTTATAAATCAAAGGTAGTATTACAACTCACTTATTCCAAAATAATTGTGGGAAGGTGTTCATTGAACCATTTGGCCCGATGAATGATCATCGTATGCGTTCCGTTCCGTACCGGTATACAATCCTTGATGTTGCCGATAGGAAAAACCGGATCCTTGTCTCCATGTATATGCACAAGACAGTCCGGGCATTCGGTCTGCTTCCAGTTGACGATTTGATCAATCGACCAATCGATATAATACTTGTCACGAATCGATAGATACTCTTCATAAAGTGCCAACCGCTTTGTAACCTTTTCGCCAAAGGCATATTTTGCCAAAAGCTCGACATTGTTGACCAGACCCGTAGGTAAAAGTTTGTGAGCCTTGGTATATTTCGCAAATACCATTCTTTTGGGCAGTTCAGATCCGTACTTGACACTCGATACCACGATCACCTTTTTCACCGGCATTAATTTGGCCATCTCCTGTACCAGCATACCCCCAAATGAAACCCCTACAAGTACAGGGTCCGGATGCACGACCCTTTTTTTCATTTCCGCGGCATAGGCCGAAATGGACATGTTTTTTGGAGGAACGAACCATTCGAGAAAATGCTGCTCAAAAGTGTCCGACGGTAATTCGATATTTTTGAATATAGATGGATTGGCCGCCATCCCCGGCATGAAATAAACATGTATTTTATTATCGGTCATATATCGAAAGCCTATGGTAATCTTTAGGAAGATCCCATTTTTTTTCCTACTTTTGTACCAGTAGCGGAAACTACCTACAAATTTTCGCTTGTTTTTATAAAAGTATGGAATTACGATTTGAGAACATCGTAATTTTTTTGTCTAAGACCAATATTAAAATCAAACTATATGAATGAAGTAGAAATTAAGGACAACAGTTTCTTGCGCCAATTCGAAACCAGGGTCGATGGACATCTAGCCAAAATTGAGTATTCATCACAAGAACGCAAAGTATTCCTGACCAAATTGGTCATTCCTGAGGAAATCGAAAAAGAAGGTTTTAAGGAAGATTTCATTAAATCGGTACTTCAGGTCATTCAAAAGAACAATCAAAGAGTGGTGCCGACCAGCCCTCAAATTGCCGGATTCCTTCGAAAAAATAGACAATACAAAGAAATGTTGCCCGTGGGTATTCGTATATAACCAACCCAAAAAAAGATTGAATCCCGCGCATTAGCGGGATTTTTTATGCCATAACTTTATTATGAACAAACTCGAAACGAACCAAACCATCGGTATCGATTTCGGTAAGTTTTACCTTATGTAGGGTATTGACCCGTTCAGGATTCCAGGGCGCCTTTACCTTCACATAGTTTTCGGTAAAGCCATGAATGTACCCTTCTTTGTTTTCTCCCTCAAAAAGTACCGTTCGGGTCGAACCGATTTGACTTTCATAAAAAGCCCTTCTTTTTTTGACCGACAATCCCCTAAGCATTTTGCTACGCTTGTGGCGGATGTTCTTTGGCACGGCATCTGGCATGCCGGCCGCCGGGGTATTGTCCCTTTCGGAATATGTAAAGACATGTAGATACGAAATATCCAGTTCGTTTAGAAAATGGTAGGTTTCCAAAAAATGTTCATCGGTTTCCCCAGGGAAACCCACAATAACATCCACTCCGATACAGGCATGAGGCATGATTTCCCTAATTCTTTTTACCCGATCGATGTACAGATCGCTCATATAACGACGTCTCATCGACTTTAACATTTCATCGCTTCCACTTTGCAACGGAATATGAAAATGAGGTACAAAAGTCTTGTTCTGCGCCACAAAATCGATCGTTTCGTTTTTCAAAAGATTGGGCTCTATGGATGAAATTCGAAGCCTGTGTATACCTTCGACCTGATCCAATGCTTTTACTAGGTCTAAAAAAGTATGTTCGTGCCTTTTGTTGCCGAACTCTCCTTTACCGTAATCGCCAATGTTCACTCCGGTGAGTACGATTTCCTTAATACCTTGGGCCGAAATCTCGGCGGCATTCTTCAGTACATTTTCCAAAGTATCACTGCGTGAAATTCCACGGGCCAAGGGTATCGTACAATAGGTGCACTTATAATCGCAACCGTCCTGAACTTTTAAAAATGCCCTGGTTCTATCCCCTATGGCATAACTGCCTACATAAAAATCCGCTTCCGCTATTTCGCAAGAATGAATTTCTCCAAAGTCGTTTTTGGTCAGATCATTTATATAATCGGTAATCTTGAATTTTTCGGTCGCGCCCAAGACCAGATCGACCCCGTCGACCGCCGCGAGTTGTTCCGGCTTCAATTGGGCATAACAACCGATTGCTGCCACGAATGCTTCGGGATTCGCCTTTTGGGCCTGCTTGACAATGGTCTTAAAGCGCTTATCAGCATTCTCGGTCACCGAACAGGTATTGATAACATACATATCGGCAGGCTCCGAAAAGTCGACACGTTCAAAGCCTTCCTCTTGAAAATCTCGGGCAATCGTAGAGGTTTCCGAAAAGTTGAGCTTGCAGCCCAAGGTATAAAAGGCGACTTTCTTTTTCATTCTGCTTCAAAAGGTTTGCAAAGATAGTAATTTGCAATGGCATGGAAGCCTCAGCTTCGAAAGGCTTGTTTTAGTCTATTCTGAAGGACACTCAATTCTTGCCTATTGAAATGCCGCTAATTTTCAATTAACTTCGTCATGGATGGATAGAATTTACTCGAACGGATCAATATCCTCCTTATAAGTTGGTAAGCTAGAAAACTATAAGGTTTAGAGTTACTGAGTCTCTAGAATTTAATACTTATATCTAAAATAATGCGAACAATAATATTAGTAACCTTAGTCATTTTTCAAGTATGCTTTGTAAAAGGGCAGACATCTTTAAAAGAGATAAACCTAAAAAACGGAGCGTATAATGTTGGTTTTAAGCATTATACAAGAATCGATAGCACAAGATTTTACAAAATTGAAAACAACTTCGACAACCAAATTACAAATAGGCCGATTCCAATTAGTATATGGTATCCGACTAGAATTAAAAGTAGCGATTCCAATCAACTAAAAGTTTTGGATTATTTGGAGGTTTTAAAAGAAGAGGAAGAATCGAAAAACTTGCCGAACGAGTTATTGTTGGATTGGTTTCCTGACCTAGGGGATACCCCGCAAAATAGGGCTCATTTATTTGAAAAGGTCAATGCGTTGTCAAATGCCGATTTTTTAGAAGGAAAATTTCCGGTCGTAGTTCATGCACCAAGCTATCAAGCGTCATCCATTGAAAATTTTGCTTTATTCGAATATTTGGCAAGTAATGGTTTCGTAGTGATATCAAGCCCTTCAAGAGGAACGGATACAAGATGGTTGGAAGGCGGAACTACAAAGGACATGGAAACACAGTCCAGGGATGTAGAATTTCTTTTAAAAGAAATTCATAAGTACGGAAATATAGATTTCGACAAAATAGCTCTTATGGGCTTTAGTTTTGGTGGGCTCGCAAACGCCATAACGGTCATGAAAAATAAGACCTTAAGTGCGGTTGTAAGTTTAGATGGAACCGAAAGATACAATTACCGGGTACTGGAAAAATCACCTTACTTTAATTTGGATAGGTTTAATATACCTTACATCCATTTTGCTCAAAAAGATATTCCTGAAGAAGTTTTGATCAGCGATCAAATACCTGCAGAGTTGAATTATAAGTTCCAATTGTACGACTCTTTAAAATATAGCAATGCCTACAGTTACAAATTCCATGACCTGACCCATTCTTATTTTGGAACTATTGGTGTTTTATTTGCATTTAGAGATAAAAGACAAGATAAAAGTGATAGTGAAATTATGGCTTCTTACAAGCTACTTTACGAGCATACCTTACAATTTTTGAATGCCACTTTGAAAAAAGGGAAGAAAGCTAAGGTGTTCATCGAAAACAGCCCAGATAAAAATAATATTTCCGAAAACTTGGTTTCGAAAAAAATGAAAAAATCACTTACAAAAGAATTCGATTATAAAGATTTCCAGAATTTAGCACTCAAACAGGGTTATCGAGATTTAATCCCGTTATACGAAAAAACAGCGACAAAACATCCAGCGTTTAAACTTGAAGAAGGTATGTTAAACAACCTCGGCCTTCGGTTATCATTTAATGCCGGAAAGATGGAACAGGGTATAAACGTCTTTTTATTGGCTGTACATATCTACCCGAATTCAGCAAATTTATATGATAGTTTAGCCCTGGCCTATCTTTACAATAAGGATATTAAAAATGCAATTGCCAGCTATAAGAAGTCGTTGGAATTAAATCCTGAAAATCAGAATGCGATCAATAAACTTAGAGAACTAGAGGAATAAAAGCCCCCCTCTAACCATGTGTATAGGTAATAGGAGACTAATAATTCCGCCACTTTTTGGTGAGTTCAAAGACATGTTCCAAAATCCGGGCCTCTTTATCGTCGAATTCAACGCCCCTACGGGCCATCATTACCTTGGCGGCTTCGAAGGCTTTTTTAGGCAAATAGGTCGAAAAACCGGATGCCCCGCCCCAACTAAAACTTGGAATGAAATTTCTTGGAAAACCGGGCACGTACAGATTGACATTAACCCCGACCACGGTGCCTGTATTCAGCATGGTGTTAATGGCCGTCTTGCTATGATCGCCCATCATGAGTCCGCAAAATTGCAGTCCTGTTTGTTCAAAACGCTCAGTAGCGTAGTTCCACAATCGAACCTTCGCGTAATTGTTCTTTAAATTGGAGTTGTTCGAATCGGCGCCGATATTGCACCATTCGCCAAGCACGGCATTTCCCAAATAGCCTTCGTGGCCCTTGCTCGAATAGCCGAAAATCACGGCATTACTAACTTCACCTGCAACCTTTCCGTAGGGCCCGACCGTGGTCGCCCCATACATCTTAGCGCCCATTTTGACCACTGCGTTATTGCAAAGAGCAAAAGCACCTCTGATCATGGCGCCTTCCCATACCTGTGCATTTTTGCCTATATAAATCGGACCTTCGGTGGCATTCAAGGTACTGTGTTTTACACTAGCTCCTTCTTCTAGAAAAATATGTTCAGCATTGATCAACCTATTTGTGTCTGAAATTGGGGCACTTTTTCTTCCTTTTGTCAAAAAGTCGAAATCCAATTGTAGGGCTTCCCCATTCTTTGAGAAAATATCCCAGGTATTTTTTACCTGGAGTATATCATCTGCGAACTGGATTTTATTGTACTTCGAAAAATCGAAACGTATTTGCGCATGCTTTGAATAAAAAGCAACAACTTCGTCGTTATAAAAAATCGCTTCGTTTTCCCTTAAATCCCTGACCTTATCGACCAAGACCTGGCTCGGACAAAAAGAACCGTTAATCAAAACGTTCTCGTTTTTCCTGACGGTCGGATATTTTTCGGAAAGATAATCCTCGGTTATCGTACTTGTAGTTTGACCGAGATATTTCTCCCATTTTTCGCGAATGGTCAAAATACCGATACGAATATCGGCTACCGGCCTTGTGAAGGTAAAAGGCAATAAATCCTCCCGCACCGTACCATCAAAAAGAATATAGTTCATTTGCCGGTTTTTAAACAAATTTAAAAAAATACGCCTCCGTTATAACGAAGGCGTACCGTGATATTGTATGTTGAAAAATACTTATTCTTCTTGAGAGCTTGCTTCGGTCTTAACCTCCTCTGTCTTTTTTTCTGCGGCAGGTGCAGCTTTTTTGAATTTGTCGTACTTGCTCTTGAACTTATCGATACGTCCGGCGGTATCCAAGAACTTGGCCTTACCGGTATAAAAAGGATGCGATGTTCTTGAGATTTCCAATTTTACCAAAGGGTATTCCACGCCATCGACTTCTAGTGTCTCCTTGGTCTCGGCGGTCGATTTGGTCAAAAACACATCGTCGTTCGACATGTCCTTAAAAGCTACCAATCTATAATTCTCCGGGTGTATGTCTTTTTTCATTGCTTTGCTTTAATGCGCCCATTTCCGACAGGCACTAAAATTCAGGCTGCAAATTTAACCAATTTTTGTAAACCTACAATTATAAAACCTAAAAAGACCATAAAAAAGCGTAAATTTAAATGTAACAAAAAAAGTATATTTTCAACTAACCTTACGAACAACTTAAAACCTTATAAAATGGAAGAAAACCAACCCCAGACAGGAAAATTCGCATTAACCTATGGTCTCATACTAGGGGGCATTGGTGTAATATTTGCCTTTATGCTCTATACACTAGACATGCATTATCAGCAGAATATGGCGGTATTGGGCGTAAGCGTAGTTTTGACCCTTGCCGGGATCATTGTAGGGCTGATTCAATTTAGAAAGGCCAATGGCGGTGTTATGTCCTTTGGGCAAGGACTGAAAGTCGGCGTGGGCATTTGCCTAATAGCAGGAATCATAGGATTGCTATTCAATCAACTGATGATGAACGTAATCGATCCGGACATGATGACTAAGGCGGTTGAATATCAAAAAGAACAATTATTGCAATCTTCAAAATTGACACCGGATCAAATAGATGCACAAATAGAAGCACAACAGAAATTCATGACACCTTCGATGCAGATTGTTTTCGGTTTATTGTACGTCATCATAAGCGGTTTCATTTTATCGCTTATTCCCGCGCTCGTACTTAAAAAGACCGAAAAATCTTAACTAATTCGTACTTTTGAAGAGCAATTCGGAAGTACGTTATGAATTTATCGATTGTCATTCCTCTGTTGAACGAGGAAGAATCTTTACAAGAACTCCACGATTGGATCGTATCGGTGATGCGGTCCAATAGTTTTTCTTATGAGATACTTTTTGTCGATGATGGCAGTACCGATGATTCATGGCAGATAATATGCCGACTTTCAAGAGAAAATAGTAACGTAAAGGGAATTCGCTTTTTGCGCAATTTCGGAAAATCGCAGGCGCTGCATGCCGGTTTCAAGGCGGCCGAAGGCGAAGTCATTATTACCATGGATGCCGATTTACAGGATAATCCGGAAGAAATTCCCGAGCTATACCGATTGATTACCGAAGAAGGCTATGACCTGGTATCGGGCTGGAAGAAAAAACGTTACGATTCGTTTCTATCGAAGAACATGCCTTCCAAATTATTCAATTGGGCGGCCCGCAAGACTTCCGGGGTCAAACTCCACGATTTTAACTGCGGGTTAAAGGCTTTTGATCAAAAGGTGGTCAAAAACATCGAGGTGTCGGGCGAGATGCATCGATATATTCCCGTACTGGCCAAAAATGCCGGATTTTCGAATATCGGCGAAAAAGTGGTGCTGCACCAGGCCCGCAAATACGGAAAAACAAAATTTGGTATGGAACGATTTATAAATGGTTTTTTGGATTTGATCACGATTTGGTTCGTATCAAAGTTCGGTAAAAGACCCATGCACCTTTTCGGGGCACTTGGGGTACTGATGTTCATCATCGGTTTTGGTTTCGCTGGCTATCTTGGTATCGATAAACTCTTTATAAACCCTACCGGGCGTTTGATTACCGATCGCCCTCAATTTTTCTTGTCATTAACGGCGATGATAATCGGCACCCAGTTATTTCTTGCCGGTTTTTTGGGCGAAATCCTGATCCGATCGAGAAAGAACGAAGCGCGCTACACCGTTTCCGAAGAAACCGGCCACGCTCAAAAAGAAGAACAATATTCTTCGTAATTTTGCCTTTCAAATAGACATACCGCACATGAATGCCATAATGACCGCCGCCAAAGCTTGGCTTACCGATTTTTTTGATTCCGAGACAAAGAAAGAAATCGAACATCTGATCGAAACCGATACCGAAGAACTCAAGGATCGGTTTTATAAGGAAATGGAATTCGGTACGGGCGGTATGAGGGGCATAATGGGCGTTGGCACCAATCGCATCAATAAATATACCTTGGGAAAAAGTACTCAAGGACTCGGCAACTATCTCAAAAAAGTATATCCCGGTGAAGACCTTAAGGTGGTAATCGCATACGATTGCCGACATAACAGCGATACCTTGGCGCGAACCGTCGCCGAGGTGTTTTCGGCCAATGGCATCAAAGTGTACCTATTCTCAGCGCTACGTACCACCCCTGAACTTTCGTTTGCCGTGCGCCATTTAAAATGTCATGCCGGAATCGTTTTGACCGCATCGCACAACCCCCCTGAATATAACGGTTATAAGGTGTATTGGACGGATGGTGGACAGATCGTACCGCCGCAGGACGGGGAAATCATCGCCGAAATCAATGGATTGGATTTTGAGGATGTCAATTTCAAGGGGGATGATAAACTTATCGAATTGATAGACGAAAAGGTGGACGAAGCTTTTATCGAAGCTTCGGTCGCGAACGGAAATTTCAATACCGAAGGAAAGGATGATTTTAATATTGTTTTCACCTCATTGCACGGTACTTCGATAACGGCGATACCGGAAGTATTGAAACGGGCAGGCTATAAAAATGTAACGGTAATCGCAGAGCAGGCGGAACCCGATGGAAACTTTCCAACGGTACAATCGCCCAATCCCGAAGAGTCCGAAGCACTATCGATGGCCGTAAAAAAAGCGGAGGAAATAGGGGCCGATATGGTCGTTGGTACCGATCCCGATAGTGATCGTCTGGGCATTGCCGTGAGAAATCTTGATGGCCAGATGGAAATAGTCAACGGTAACCAGGCCATGATCTTGATGACAAAATTCCTTTTGGAGCAACAAAAGAAGAAGGGTTTTCAGGGCAATGAATTTGTGGCGACCACGATCGTTTCCACTCCGATGATGGAAGTAATGGCCAATGCCTACGGCGTGGAGTTCAAGACCGCCTTGACCGGATTCAAATGGATCGGCAAGATGATCAAGGATTTTCCGCAATCCAAATTCTTAGGCGGTGGTGAAGAGAGTTTCGGGTATATGGTAGGTGACTTCGTCAGGGACAAAGACGCGGTAACCTCTACCCTATTGGCATGCGAAATCGCGGCACAGGCCAAGGCCAACGGGAGTTCATTTTACCATGACCTCATCGATTGCTATGTCGATTACGGTTTTTATAAAGAGCATCTCGTATCCCTAACAAAAAAAGGAATATCCGGTGCCGAGGAAATCAAACAAATGTTGAAGGATTTCAAGGAAAATCCTGTTGACTCCGTTGCCGGTTCAAAAGTGAGATATATAGAAGATTACAATACCTCTGCTATCAAAAACGTCTTGACCGGCGAAGAAAGACCGATAGATATTCCTAAAAGCAATGTACTGATCTACGAAACCGAGGATGGAACGCGCATTGCGGCAAGGCCAAGCGGCACCGAGCCCAAGGTAAAGTTTTATATCAGTACCAATGCCGAATTGAAAAAAGCCGACGATTTCAAAAAGGTCAATGAAGCCCTTGACCGGAAAATAGCCACCATCTTGAGCGAACTGAAACTGGATTGATGGACTATTTCAAGAAAATCCTTCGGTTCGCCAAGCCGTACATCAGATACGGTTATCTGAATATATTCTTCAACATTCTTTATGCGCTTTTCAGTGCCCTATCGTTTGCCGCATTGATTCCAATGTTGCGGGTATTGTTCGAACAAGAAGAACCCGTGACCCAAAAACCTGTTTTTGAAGGCATGCGCCATGCCAAAGATTATGTAATGGATTATTTGGCCTTTCAGGTTAACGAATATGCGGGCGATGATAAAATGAAGGGGCTGGTCATGGTCATTGGCCTGGTCTTGGTCTTGTTTCTTTTGAAAAACCTGTTCAATTATCTCGCCATGTATTTCATAACCTTTCTGCGCAATGGGGTACTAAAGGATATCCGTAATGAAATGTACCGCAAAATTACCGATTTGCCCGTTTCGTACTATTCCGAAAAGCGAAAAGGCGATGTCATCGCTCGGATTACCTCCGATGTATTGGAAATTCAGCATTCCTTTCTTTCGGTGCTGGAACTCATCGTTCGAGATCCCCTGACCATTCTTTTTACCATTTTGGTTATGTTTAGCATTAGTGGTAAGCTCACACTTTTTGTATTCATATTTATTCCGATTGCGGGAAGCCTTATTTCATGGATCGGCAAATCGCTCAAAAGACAATCCGACGATGTGCAAAAAGAACAAGGGCATTTTTTGTCTATCGTGGAGGAAACCCTAGGCGGACTTAGGGTGATAAAAGCGTTTAACTCGGAAGCACGGTTCTACAAAACCTTTTCTGCTTCCACCAAACGTTTTTTTGATTTCTCGAATAAATTGCTCAACCGACAGAATCTCGCCTCGCCAACGGGGGAATTTCTTGGCATACTAGTTATCGGTGTTTTACTATGGTTCGGTGGAAAAATGGTTTTGGTCGAAGGCACTTTGGACGCACCTTCGTTCATCGCCTATATGGGCCTCGCCTACAACATCTTGACCCCTGCAAAATCGATAAGCAAAGCTTCCTATGGTGTAAAAAAGGGTAATGCCGCCGCCGAACGGGTCCTGGAAATACTTGAAACGGAGAATCCGATAATCGACAAGGAAGATGCCATCGAGAAAACAAATTTCGAATCGGGAATCGAATTGAAGAACATTTCCTTCAAATACGAGGACGAATATGTATTACGAAATTTTGATTTGAACGTACCCAAAGGAGATACGGTAGCCTTGGTCGGCCAGTCCGGAAGTGGCAAAAGTACCATTGCCAATCTTGTGACCCGTTTTTATGATGTAAACGAAGGGGAAATCAAAATCGATGGAATCGATATAAAAAATATGACCAAAAAATCATTGCGCAATTTGATGGGGCTCGTCACCCAAGATTCCATTCTTTTCAATGACACCGTGTCCAAAAATATCGCCCTGGGAAAGGAAAATGCCACTTCGGAAGAAATCATCGAAGCGGCCAAAATTGCCAATGCCCATGAATTTATCACCGACCTTCCCGAGGGTTACGAAACCAATATCGGAGATGGGGGCAATAAATTGAGCGGGGGACAAAAACAGCGACTTTCTATCGCACGGGCCGTATTGAAGAATCCCCCGATAATGATATTGGACGAGGCCACCTCGGCCCTCGATACCGAAAGCGAACGTTTGGTACAGGATGCACTTGACAAGATGATGCGCAACAGAACATCCATTGTCATTGCGCATCGACTATCGACCATACAAAAGGCCAATAATATTGTAGTGCTCCAAAAAGGCGAAATCGTTGAACAAGGCTCACATGAAGAACTTTTGGCTAAAAACGGCACATACAAAAAGTTGGTCGAAATGCAATCGTTGTAATATTGCTAGGTCGAGTACAGTCGAGACATATTGTTATTGACACTTCGATACTAAACCTTTTACCCAAATCATTGTCATATAAGTGAACTTAAGTTAAATATATTGATTGCGGAGGAAACCTTAGTAGATCAATTAAAGCAATCCGATACCCGGGCAAAGGCTTTTGAGGTGCTTATCGACACCTATAAAGAACGGCTTTACTGGCATATTCGTAGAATCGTGCTTAACCATGACGATGCCGATGATGTATTGCAGAATACATTTATCAAAGTATATCGAAATATCGATGGCTTCAAGGGCGATAGCAAGCTCTATTCATGGATGTACCGCATCGCCACCAACGAATCGCTGAGTTTTTTGAAATCCAAATCGAGAAGGTTGGGCGTAAATAATGAGGAACTCCATGAAAGAATGGTCGATAATTTACAGGCCGATGTGTATTTCGAAGGGGATGAAATTCAGCTCAAACTTCAAAAAGCGATTGCAATGCTTCCCGAAAAACAAAAATTGGTGTTCAATATGCGATATTTCGAGGAACTCAAATATGAGGAAATCGCCGAAATCTTGGAACTTACCGTGGGGGGGTTGAAAGCCTCATACCACTTGGCCGTAAAAAAAATAGAGGAATTTTTAAAAGAAGATTAAACTTTTTAAACAATTGAGAGTCAAAGAAATGCAATGAGCAATTTGGGTAAAAATAACAACTTCAAAATCCCTAAGGACTATTTCGACGAGTTCAAGGGAGAGTTGATGGCCAAACTGAACGAAGAAGATTCCGATCTATCGCTTTCAAAAGAGTACCACAATGGCGGTTTCAAGGTTCCCCATAACTATTTCGAAACGCTTGGTGAGCGTATTGCCTCGAAAATCGAACCTGAAAAGGGCAAGGTTATACAACTGCGCCCATATCGTAAATATTACATTGCCGCGGCTTCCATCGCCGCAATATTGGTTATTGCATTATCGGTCAAATTAACTACAGGAAAAACACCGACTTTTGAAACCCTGGGGAGTAACGATATCGAAAATTATTTTGAAAACCACGAGATGGATTTTACCGATAATGAATTGGCAGAGTTATTGCCAGTTCAAGAGGTAGGAATCAATGACATTTTAACCCAAGAAATCAACCAAGAACGAATCGTCGATTATTTAGACGATACTATCGAAGACCTACAAGAACTTAATAATGTATATGATGAAGAATAAGATAGCGATTTTCATTATAATTTTGCTCGCAGCAACCGGTATATCTTACGGTCAAGGTTCCCAAAAACCTAATTTTGAAAAGATAAAGGCACTGAAGGTGGCATTTTTTACCGAGCGATTGGCTCTGACAAGTGCCGAGGCAGAAACTTTTTGGCCAGCTTATAACGAATATGAAGAAAATAGGTTTCGTTTAGGAAAGACCGAGCATGCCGAATTTTATAGCAGATTGGGCGATGAAAATATCAGTGAAAAAGAAGCCAGTGCCCTATTAGACAAGTACTTGAAAATAGAAGAGGAAGAAGAAGAACTTGATAAGGAGTTTACTTTGAAAATGAAGAAAGTGCTCTCGGCCAAGAAAACATTGCTTTTGATAAAGGCCGAAAAAGATTTCAAGAAACAATTGATAAAGCAGTACCGAAAAAACCACGGAGGTAGTCGTCGGTAATCTTTACTTGAACACAAGTTTGGCAATCCTGTTCTTGCCCGCGGCATAGGCAATTGTGTCATTTTGAAATCGAATCGTGAAAAAAGGTTCGTCCGACAATTCGTTCCAGGTGGCTCCCCTATCATTGGAATATGAAATGCCAGTAAAACCCAAGGCTACGATTTCTTTGCCATTTGAACCGGGTACGAACTGCACACAACTTTTGTAACCAGGTTCCCGGCCATCGGCAATCAAATTCCATGTTTTTCCACCATCAGTAGTGATCGCTTTGTTGGCTGCATTATTTTCAGGGCTAGTATAATCCCCGCCTACAGCGACTCCTAAATTTTCATCATAAAAATCAATGGAGTAAATACCTTGTGTCGGTTCTTCGTTTATAACCGGTGTCTTTTGAAGCTCCCATGTCTTTCCTTTATCAGGTGAAAAGTAAACTCGGCTATTGGTCGTAGCAATCCAGGTTTTATCACCGACAACTTCTATATTCGTATTACTAGCGGCAAAGGCTCCTTCCCCCTCGATTCCTTTGGGAAGTTCATCACAGGAAAGTTTCGTCCAGTGATGTCCCCCGTCACGGGTAATGATGATCGAAAGACAACCGTTCATGGTGTCGCCAACGGCAATACCTTCCCGATTGTTCCAAAAAGTCATAGCGTCATAGAAAACATTGGCATCCTCCTCAAAATAGACCAAATCCATGGCACCATCCTCGCCCGTTTTATAAAGCAGGGCCGGGTTGGCTACCGAAAGCATAAAGAAATCCGTGGCATTATGGGCGACCGCCCTATATTCAGGAACGATGGTATCAAATTTTTGAACATTGGCGCGGACTTTCCCATTCGACAAATCAATCGTGCCAAAGACCCCTTTATTTGCAGCAAACGCCAAACTATTGCCCATCAGCTCGATGGCGCGTATGCTCAGGGAATCTTCATAAAGGGTCTTGATTTCCACAGAAGTGAACGCCCCTCGCTTTTTAACCTCCGAACAAGAAAAAATCAAAAGTAGAAGTGTTAAATAATATAGGCCTCGCATAGTCTAAAGTTTGAACTCGTCTTGAGTTCATTTTGAGTTCATGGTCAAAAATAAAGGGAATCCATTCGAATACAATACCTTTGCAACCTTATTTTTTATAGATGAAGTTGCACAGAAACTTGGTATTCGCCGTCATCGATGCCCTGAATTTGATATTCAACGAGAACGAATACGCCGATAAAGTGGTTCAAAAAGTATTGAAGTACGATAAACGTTGGGGAGCCCGAGATCGTGCCTTTATAGCCGAAACTACCTATGAAATGGTCCGTTATAAAAGATTGTATGCCGAGATTGCAGAGGTAAAGGCCTCTTTTGACCGATCGGACCTATTTCGTATGTGGGCCGTTTGGGCGGTTTTGAAAGGAATTAGACTACCGGATTGGAAACAGATCGAACCTACTCCTGAAAGAAGAATCAAAGGAAGGTTCGACGAGCTTTCGAAAATCAGGAAGTTCCGTGAATCGGTTCCCGATTGGATCGATGAAATCTGTGAAAAGGCGTTGGGCGAAAAACTCTGGACAAAAGAAATCGAAGCCCTAAATCAGCAAGCCGAAGTTATTCTGCGTACCAATACCTTAAAAACGACGAAAGCCCAATTGCGCAAGGCCCTTTTGGACGAAGGCATCGTAACCGAGCCGATCAAAGGGTATCCGTTGGCGTTACGACTTCCTGAACGTGCCAATGTTTTCGTAACGGAATCTTTCAAAAAAGGCTATTTTGAAGTACAGGATGCTTCTTCACAATTGGTCGCCGAACTATTGGATGTCAAACCTGGACTGCGGGTGGTCGATACCTGTGCCGGAGCCGGCGGAAAATCATTGCATTTGGCCGCACTTATGGAAAATAAGGGCCAATTGATCGCCATGGATGTCTATGGTAGTAAATTGAAAGAACTGAAACGTCGTGCCAGAAGAAACGGTGCGCACAACATAGAACCTCGGGAAATTACTACGAGCAAAGTCTATAAAAAACTCTTCGGAAATGCGGACAGGGTATTGATCGATGCTCCTTGTACCGGACTTGGAGTCATTCGTAGAAATCCCGATACAAAATGGAAATTAGAACCTGAATTCCTTGAAAAGATTACGAAAGTCCAGCATAATATAATTCGAAATTACAGTAAAATAGTAAAACCCGGCGGTAAAATGGTCTATGCGACCTGCTCTATTCTTCCACAGGAAAACAACGACCAAGTCACTTCGTTCTTAGCCTCGGAAGAGGGCAAGTCTTTTTCGCTTATTGAAGAGAAAAAAGTCTACGCCTCCCAACATGGGTTCGACGGATTCTATATGGCGCTGTTGGAACGGAAATAATTATATGTTACAACAACCAATCCTTAAATCGAAGTATGGTTCGAATTCATAAACTATTCCTTCAAGGTAGGGTATTCTACCCCCAACTGCTCAAGATACGTATCGTATTTGGTCTCATCGTAATAAAACTTTTCTAAGTCGGCCCTGAACATCTCTTGCTTGTCTTTATTCAAATATATAGGAGGCATGTCGCTCTCACTGATCATCGGAACAAATTTAGTCTCCTTGGTCTGTTCGTTGTTAAAATATTCCCAGGCGTCCTTTACCAGTTCAGGTTTTAAAAGGAAGTCCAAGATTGTCATCGCCTCTACCTTCGCCCCCGCGACCACACCTTTATGGGCAATGGGGGTAGCCATTGAAATTGCATTACTCCAGTGATGCCCTTGTAATCCGGGAATGTTTGACGGAAAACGCATGGTAACGGTAGGTGTCTTCCAAGAAATATCACCGATGTCATCGGAACCGCCGCTTATCGGTTCGATAACGGGCAACCCGATTGTATCCAATTTGGTGGCCAATCCTTCAATTTTTTCCGACTCGACCTCGGTCTGAACGGCTTTGGCCAAACTCTGATCCGCTTCCGACCATTCTGGTAAACCCACTTCTTTAATATTCTCGTACATGGTCTCGGCAATGACCTTGTTAAAATGTCTAGGCCAGGCCGCTCCCAATATTTTTGAATTAACCGTGGTTCCCGTCATCAAGGCCGCTCCCTTGGCTATATCATTGGCCTCATGGTACATCTCCATAATACCGTCATATTTGACATCACGAAAATAGAACCAGATTGAAGCTTTCGATGGGACAACGTTCGGCTGGTCCCCAGCATCAGTAAAAATGGAATGTGAACGTTTTAAAGGATGGAGATGCTCTCTTTTATAATTCCATGCGATATTCATCAATTCGGCCGCATCCAAGGCACTCCGTCCACGCCAGGGCGAACCCGCCGAGTGTGCCGCTTCTCCCTCAAATGAATATTCGACCGAAATCAGCCCTGTACCCCTCGCGGGGCCATAAGACACACTAAGGTTGCTACTCACATGGGTGAAAATACACATGTCGATTTTATCGAAAAGTCCATCACGCACATACCATGCTTTTGCCGCCACCAGTTCTTCGGCAATACCTGGCCAAACGACCAAGGTTCCGCCAATATTCTCTCGCTCCATGATTTGTTTTACTGCCAATACCGCCGATATGTTCAGCGGTATTCCCGAATTATGTCCTTCCCCGTGACCCGGTGCTCCCTCGACAATAGGTTTGTGATAGGCAACCCCGGGATATTGCGATGCCTTTGGGATACAATCGACATCACTGCCCAAAGCTATAACCGGGCCCCCGCCATTGCTCCATTTGGCCAGCCAAGCGGTCGGAATACCGGAAATGGAATTCTCTATGGCAAATCCGTTGTTTTTCAGGATTTCGGTAAGGTATTTTGAGGATTCCACCTCCTGAAAACCCAATTCAGAAAAGCTGAACACCTTGTCGACCATAACTTGGGATTGCTTTTTGCCAGCATCTACCAGTTCGGCCGCTTCATTTTTTAATTTTTCGATTTGTTTTTTGGAATATTTTCTTTGAGCATTTGCCGATATGGCGAAAAAGAGCAAGCAATAGGCCATGATAATGGTAACAGAGGTTTTCATAGGGTCGGTTTTTAATTAGCTATCTCCTAAAGTAATAAAACAATGCGAAAGAATATGGCCAAATTGGCTTTGGCAAAAGACTTTTGCAAGGTTGGTAGAAACCAATTGGCGTTACTTGGGGTTTCATATTTCGGGCCCTCAAAAAAAATGAAATCTACAATAATCCCTCACCACAATGACTTATTGTTTGATTTCTATAACTTTATAACATGGAAAAACGCATTTCCCTTGAGGAATTTTATTCGAATAACCATCAATATGTTCCGGAGAGCATAAAATCCGGTATCGGGCATTTCAACGTTTTCAAACTTGATGAGTTTGCCGGCCCCAAGCCAAAACCGATGCCATTTAACCGAAGGGACTATTTTAAGGTCAGTTTGGTTTCCGGAAAGAGCAAAGTCCACTTTGCGGACAAGATCGTGAACGTCGCTAACCACGTTTTGGTGTTTTCCAATCCGCAGATACCTTATAATTGGGAACAGATCGACAGCCAATTGACCGGTTATTTCTGTGTCTTTACCGAACTGTTTTTTCATCAATTTGGCAAACTGATCCACTACCCTGTTTTTCAGCCCGGCGGAAACCCAGTGTTTCAATTGCAGAACGACCAAGTCGAGGAATTCACCTTGATCTTCGAGCGTATGTTCAATGAAATAGAATCGGAATATGCCTATAAATATGATGCGCTGCGCAATTTGGTCTTTGAACTCATTCATTCGGCCATGAAACTGGAACCCGTACATAATGTAATCGGTTTACAATCAAATGCTTCTGAACGCATTTCGGGCTTCTTTATGGAACTATTGGAACGTCAATTCCCGATCGAAAACCCGGCCCAACGATTACAATTGCGTTCGGCTTCCGATTTTGCGGAACAATTAGGAGTGCATGTAAACCATTTGAATCGAGCATTAAAGGAAAGCATGCAGAAAACCACTTCGAGTATCATTGCGGAACGTCTTATGCAGGAAGCAAAAATATTGGTACGGCATACCAATTGGAACATCTCGGAAATTGCATACTCACTCGGATTTGAGGAAACTGCCCACTTTTCCAATTTCTTCAAAAAGCATGCAAAGCAGTCTCCTGCAGTGTTTCGTAAAATAGAAATTGTTTGAATTTTACAACTATTTGGTTGTAGAACGCAAACGAAAGGCGGTAGATAACCTCGATCTTTGTAGCATTCAATTATTTTAAAAAATAGAAACAATGAGCAACAACAAAATAGCATTGGTAACAGGCGGCAGCCGCGGACTTGGAAAAGATATGGCTCTTAATCTGGCCAAAAAGGGAATCGACGTGGTTTTGACCTACCATACCAACAAAAAGGCAGCCGACGAAGTAATGGCAAAAGTGCAAAGTATGGGGCAAAAGGCCTATGCCTTTCAATTGGACACCCGCAACATCAATACTTTTAATGACTTTTTCGCAAAAGTCGCCTCAAAATTGCAAGCGGAAACAGGTAGTCCGAATTTTGATTTTGTCATCAACAATGCGGGTACGGGCATCTACAAACCATTTACCGAAACCACAGAGGAAGATTTTGACGAAATGATGCAGATCCATTTTAAGGGTGTATATTTTCTAACCCAAAAAGCGTTGCCCCTACTTAACGATGGGGGTGGAATTATCAATATATCCTCAGGTCTGGCCCGGTTTTCATTTCCCGGTTCATCGGCCTATGGCGCCATGAAAGGGGCAGTGGAAGTCTTTACCCGTTATTTGGCCAAAGAATTGGGGTCGCGTGGCATTACGGCCAATGTGGTGGCACCTGGGGCCATCGCCACGGATTTTGGTGGTGGTACCAATAGGGACAATGAACATAAGAGAACGATAGTTGCAAATAATACCGCGTTGGGTCGTGTTGGTGAACCTGAGGATATAGGCGCTATAGTATCTTTTTTATGTACCGAAGACGCTCGCTGGATCAATGGGCAACGTATCGAGGCCGCAGGCGGAATATTTTTATAGGCGTGTTAAACCTGGTTTAGGACAGGCCCCTTTTTGGGGCTTTTTTACTTCTGAGAACATCTTGTTTCGACAAGGAAGCGATAAATTAAGGTATATTATTTTCATAGTACGTTTTCCATTTGAATCATATCAACATACCTGGTTAACAACTCCCAAATTTCGTCTATCAAAATCCAACTCAAAATCGTAAATTTGCACTTTCCAAAACTTAACAATTCATACTGTACATGATTCATTTTTTCGGGGATGTAGGCACTACCATTTTTGCGGTACAAACGGAACAAGAACTTTCTCAAGAAAATACGGCCAAACTCATGTGGTTGTTCGGCAACCGACCAAAGATAAACACGGCGTCAATTGACGCCTTTTTTATTGGCCCAAGGGCAGCCATGATTACTCCTTGGAGTACCAACGCTACCGAAATTACCCAAAATATGGGCATTTCAGGAATTCTTCGAATCGAGGAATTCCGTGCGGTACCTTCCGATTTTTCCGATTTCGACCCTATGCTTTCCCAAAAGTTTGTTTCTTTGAACCAGGAAATTTTTAAAATAGATATCGTACCGGAGCCAATTTTGGAAATCGATGATATTGCATCGTACAATCGCGATGAAGGATTGGCATTAAGCGATGAGGAAATTGTTTATCTGGAAAATCTTTCCGAAAAAATCGGACGTCCCTTGACCGACTCTGAAGTGTTCGGTTTCAGTCAGGTCAATTCGGAACATTGTAGGCATAAAATATTCAATGGCACTTTTGTAATCGACGGAAAGGAGATGCCCACCTCGCTGTTCAAGCTGATCAAGAGAACATCACAAGAGAACCCAAACGATATTGTTTCCGCCTATAAGGACAATGTGGCTTTTCTCAAAGGTCCAGACGTGGTACAGTTCGCTCCTAAAAGTGCCGACAGGCCGGATTATTACGAAGAAAAAGAATTTGAATCAGTCATTTCGCTAAAGGCTGAAACACACAATTTCCCGACCACCGTCGAACCTTTTAACGGAGCGGCAACGGGTTCGGGAGGTGAAATCCGTGATCGTTTGGCCGGCGGAAAAGGTTCTTTGCCCCTGGCAGGAACGGCCGTTTACATGACAGCCTATTCAAGATTGGAACAAGACAGGCCGTGGGAAAAGACAATGCTCGAACGCAAATGGCTCTATCAAACGCCTATGGATATTCTTATAAAAGCTTCCAATGGCGCATCCGATTTCGGCAACAAATTCGGGCAACCCTTGATATCCGGGTCGGTATTGACCTTTGAACATGACGAGGCAGGACGAAGATTGGGCTATGACAAGGTCATTATGCAAGCCGGGGGAATCGGTTATGGCAAATCACAGCAAGCCTTGAAGGAAACTCCTACCGAAGGCGATAAGATCGTAATCCTCGGCGGCGACAATTATCGTATCGGTATGGGCGGTGCGGCGGTTTCCAGTGCGGATACCGGCGAATTCAGTTCGGCCATCGAATTGAACGCGGTCCAGCGTTCGAACCCCGAAATGCAGAAACGGGCAGCCAATGCCATTCGTGGTATGGTCGAAAGCGAATCGAATCCGATTGTCTCGATTCACGATCACGGGGCGGGAGGCCATCTCAATTGCCTTTCGGAATTGGTAGAGGATACCGGGGGCAAAATCGATTTGGACCAGTTGCCTATCGGAGACCCTACCTTGTCGGCCAAAGAAATTATCGGTAACGAATCACAGGAACGAATGGGGTTGGTCATCGGCCGGAAAGACATCGACCTGCTACAAAGAATAGCGGATCGCGAACGTTCGCCCATGTATCAGGTCGGCGATGTGACCAGCGACCACAAATTTACGTTCGAGTCTTCCAAAAATGGGGATAGGCCAATGGACATGAACCTTGAGGATATGTTCGGCAGTTCCCCGAAGACCGTGTTGACCGATGAGACCGTTCAAAGAAATTATAGAGACCCCGAGTATTCGCTGGAATTCTTTCATGACTATTTAGAACAGGTTTTACAGTTGGAGGCCGTGGCCAGTAAAGATTGGTTGACCAACAAGGTGGACCGTTGCGTCGGCGGTCGCGTGGCCAAACAGCAATGTGCCGGCCCCCTGCAATTGCCCCTTAACAATTGCGGTGTAATGGCACTGGATTTCAAAGGGAAGGAAGGTATCGCCACCAGCATCGGCCACTCCCCTATTTCCGGACTAATCGATTCTTCGGCCGGAAGCAAGAACAGTATTGCCGAGGCCTTGACGAATATTGTTTGGGCACCATTGAAAGACGGTTTGAAATCCGTTTCGCTATCGGCCAACTGGATGTGGCCGTGTAAAAATGAAGGAGAGGACGCCAGACTATATGAAGCGGTACAGGCCGTTTCCGATTTCTCGATCGCCTTGGGCATCAATGTACCGACCGGCAAGGATTCCCTTTCGATGAAACAGAAATATGAAGATGGAGAAGTCATTGCTCCGGGTACGGTCGTAATTTCAGCCGCAGGCCATTGTGATGATATCACCAAAGTCATCGAACCGGTTCTTAAAAAAGATGGTGGCAGTATTTATTACATCGACCTATCAAAAGATGGTTTTAAATTGGGCGGATCTTCATTTTCGCAGATTCGAAATTCCGTAGGAAATGAAGCCCCAACGGTAAAAAATCCCGAATATTTTAAAACTGTCTTTAATTCCATTCAGACTTTGATCAAAAAAGGGCAAATAGCTGCCGGGCATGACGTTGCCTCAGGCGGATTGATAACAACCCTATTGGAAATGTGTTTTGCCGACAATGATTTAGGGGCCGAACTAGACCTTTCCGATTTAGGGGAGCCCGATACCATAAAATTGTTGTTTTCCGAAAATGCAGGTATCGCTTTTCAGGCAAAGGATGCATCCGTGGAAACCTATCTGTCGGAGCAAAATATCGACTTTAAAAAGATAGGGCACGTAGTTTCAGAACCTACCTTGAGCATCAAAAACGGCAGTATGGAAATGGGATTGAACATCGTTTCGTTAAGGGACATTTGGTTCAAGACTTCCTATTTATTGGACGACAAACAGACTTCAAACGGTCTGGCAAAAGACCGTTTTGACAATTATAAAAATCAGCCTTTAAAGTATGTCTTTCCCAAAAACCATACAGGAAAGTTGTCCGGTCAAGCGCAGTCGAGGCCTAAAGCGGCCATCCTTCGTGAAAAAGGCAGCAATTCGGAACGTGAAATGGCGAATGCCATGTACCTTGCCGGTTTCGATGTCAAGGATGTGCACATGACCGATTTGATCTCGGGCCGAGAAACGTTGGAAGATATTCAATTTTTAGGTGCTGTGGGTGGATTTTCCAATTCCGATGTTTTGGGCAGTGCCAAAGGCTGGGCCGGGGCCATCAAGTACAATGAAAAGGCAAAAAAAGTCATCGATGATTTCTTCGCACGGCCCGATACGCTTTCAGTAGGTATCTGTAACGGTTGCCAATTGTTTGTAGAACTTGATCTTATCAATCCCGAACATGGCGAACGGCACGGAAAAATGACCTACAACGATTCGCACAAGCACGAAAGTAACTTTACCTCGGTGAAAATCCAGAAAAACAATTCGGTAATGCTTTCCTCGTTGGAAGGGGCCACATTGGGCGTTTGGATTTCCCACGGAGAAGGGAAATTCAGTTTGCCACTTTCCGAAGACGATTACGATATCGTTGCCAAATACGGTTATGAAGGCTATCCGGCCAATCCAAACGGCAGCGATTTCAATACGGCAATGCTCTGTGATAAAACGGGAAGGCATCTGGTGACCATGCCGCATATCGAACGCTCTATTTTTCCTTGGAACTGGGCCTATTATCCAAAGGACAGAAACGATAGGGTTTCGCCTTGGTTGGAGGCTTTTGTAAATGCCAGGGAATGGATCGAAAGAAACAAAAAGTAACCGTATCGTCTAGTAATTTAGATCGAATTATCTGATCGATTATAGTCTTTTTGGGCTTAAATCATTAGACTCGACGTCCCTACCTGTTGATTTCGCAAAAATTGTTTCCGTATTTTGTCAAAGCCATTTTAGAATCCCACTTCCTTTTCCTATTTTGCAATAACCTATCAGAAACTAAATATGCAAACAGTAACTAGGTTATTCGACTTTCCGTACTACCAACTTGAAAACCATCCCCTTGACAAATGTTTGGTTACTAAATACGATGGAAAATGGGTGCCCACATCGACCGAGGAATATATAGCAAAGGCAAATACCATTAGTAGGGCGTTGTTGCGAATGGGGGTCCAAATAGACGATAAGATTGCATTGATCTCATCGACAAACCGTACCGAATGGAATATCATGGATATTGGTATACTTCAGATCGGAGCCCAGACCGTACCCATATACCCTACGATTTCAGAGGATGACTATAAATATATCATCAATCATTCCGAATCAAAGTACATTTTTGTTTCCTGTGATGAAGTCCTGGAAAAAGTGCTAAAAGTCAGGAACAAACTAAAGACCGTAAAAGAGGTCTATTCTTTTGATAAGCTCAACAATTGTAACAACTGGCAAGAGGTTCTTGAACTGGGCGAAGACGATTCGAACCAGAACGAAGTCGAGGTGAGAAAAGATCAGGTCAAGCCGGAAGACCTCGCCACGATTATATATACCTCTGGAACCACCGGCAAGCCAAAAGGCGTAATGCTTTCCCACAACAATATTGTTTCGAACGTACTTTCGGCAAAAAATAGATTGCCCCTAAAACCGGGCGACAAGGTATTGAGCTTCCTTCCCATATGCCATATTTTTGAACGTACGTTTGCCTACGCCTATCAATACCTGTGCTATGAAATCTATTTTGCGGAGGGATTGGACAAAATCAGCGAAAACGTGAAAGAAGTAAAACCTGAGGCTATGACAGTGGTGCCAAGATTGGTCGAAAAGGTTTATGATGCCATTATTGCGAAGGGAGCCGAACTAACAGGAATCAAAAAGAAACTGTTCTATTGGGCGGTAGAATTAGGTTTGAAATTCGAGCCCTATGGAAAAAACGGTTGGTGGTACGAAAAACAGTTGGCACTGGCCCGAAAATTGATTTTTAGCAAATGGCAGGATGCCTTGGGCGGTAACTTAAAAATGATGGCATCGGGCAGTGCGGCCCTTCAACCCAGGCTCGGACATATTTTCGGGGCTGCGGGAATGCCGATTATGGAATGCTACGGCCTCACGGAAACCTCCCCGGGTATTTCGGTAAGCGAAATAAGAAACTTCGGCTGGAAAATCGGCAAGGTCGGCAAAATCTTGGATGGCGTTGATATCAAGATTGCCGAAGACGGTGAAATTTTGTGCAAAGGCCCCAATGTAATGATGGGATATTACAAAGACCCCGAAAAAACCGCCGAAGTAATGACGGGTGACTACTTTCATACGGGCGATATCGGTGAAATCGATGAAGACGGATTTTTGATGATCACGGATCGCAAGAAGGAAATGTTCAAGACCTCAGGAGGCAAATATGTAGCGCCCCAATTATTGGAAAACACCATGAAAGAATCCCGTTTCATAGAACAGGTCATGGTCGTAGGGGAAGGCGAAAAAATGCCCGCGGCATTGATCCAGCCCAATTTTGATTTCTTACAGGAGTGGGCAAAAAGACATGGCCTATCGGAAACGGAAAAAAACGAGCTTTTGAACAGTTCGGAGGTACTGGCACGTTACCAAGAAGAAGTTGACAAGTCAAATGAGAGTTTTGCCAAATGGGAAAAGGTAAAACAGTTTCGGCTTACGCCTGATGAATGGACGGTCGAGGGAGGACACCTTACCCCGACCATGAAACTCAAACGTAAGGCGATCAAAGAAAAATATATCGAACTCTACAACGATATCTACGAGCACTCTTCATAAATGTCCGACAACAGATAAGTTAAAAACAGCTAACACTTTCTTGAAAAAAACATTCTGTTTTTATGTTAATTTATTATGCATGCATAATAAATTTTTATATCTTTGGAGTTCCCGACAATATCTTATGAAAGAGATTACTATAGACTACGCTTTACGCGAAACATGGCTGGCCGTTTCAAAAATGTATAACGAAGAAGCCAAGAAGTATGACAGCACCATGGCGACAGGGTTTACGCTGTTGAGCATCGACCCGAAAAAAGGCACTCCCTCAACATCGTTGGGGCCCAAAATGGGCATGGAGGCCACCAGCCTTTCAAGAATCTTGAAAAACATGGAGGAAAAGGGATTGATTATACGAAAGCCCAATCCTGATGACGGTCGCGGGGTATTGATTCATTTAACCGAGTTCGGTCTTGAAAAACGACAACTTTCAAAAAGCGCGGTACTAAAGTTCAACGATGAGGTTCGCGAAAGTATTCAAGAAGAAAAAATGAAGCACTTTTTCGAAGTGACCGAAAATATTATGAAAATAATTTCAGAAAAGAACATATTCGAAAAAACATCCATCTAACAAAACGAACGATTAACCTATGCACAAACATATTAATAAGGTAGCCGTAATCGGATCCGGAATCATGGGTAGCGGCATTGCCTGCCATTTTGCCAATATCGGTGTAGAAGTACTGTTGCTCGATATTGTTCCTAGAGAACTCAATGACAAAGAAAAAGCCAAGGGATTGACCTTGGACGATAAAGTGGTTCGCAACAGATTGGTCAACGATTCATTGGCAGGGGCCCTAAAATCAAAACCCTCTCCTATTTACCATCAAAAATTTGCCAATAGGATCGTTACCGGAAATTTGGAAGACGACATCGCCAAGGTCGCCAAAGTCGATTGGATCATCGAAGTGGTCGTCGAGCGATTGGACATTAAAAAACAGGTCTTCGAGAATTTGGAAAAACACCGCACTCCCGGTACGTTGATCACCTCGAATACTTCCGGTATTCCGATAAAATTTATGAGCGAGGGAAGAAGTGATGATTTTCAAAAGCATTTCTGCGGAACGCACTTTTTCAATCCGGCCCGGTATTTGAAACTCTTTGAGATCATTCCGGGGCCAAAGACTTCGCCGGAAGTATTGGAATTTTTGAACGGTTATGGCGAAAAGTTCTTGGGGAAAACTTCCGTAGTTGCGAAGGATACACCTGCCTTTATCGGAAACCGAATCGGAATTTTTAGCATTCAGAGCCTATTTCATGCGGTCAAGGATTTAGGAATGACCGTCGAGGAGGTCGATAAGTTGACCGGCCCTGTAATCGGTCGCCCGAAATCCGCAACCTTTAGAACAGTCGATGTAGTTGGTCTGGATACCTTGGTGCACGTCGCCAATGGCATCTCCGAAAATTGCAAGGACGATGAGCGTCACGAACTGTTCGCCCTGCCCGATTTCATTTCCACAATGATGGAGAACAAGTGGCTGGGCAGTAAGACCGGACAAGGTTTCTATAAAAAGACAAAAGACGATAAGGGCAAGACCGAAATCCTTATTTTGGATTTGGACACCATGGACTATCGTTCTAAAAAGAGTGCCAAGTTCGCCACTTTGGAACTTACCAAGACCATCGACAAGGTTATTGACCGTTTTACCGTTTTGGTGAATGGAAAGGACAAGGCCGGTGAATTCTACCGAAAGAGTTTTGGGCAATTGTTCGCCTATGTCTCGCATCGCATTCCAGAAATCACCGACGAACTCTATAAAATCGACGATGCCATGAAGGCCGGTTTCGGTTGGGAACATGGGCCCTTCCAAATATGGGATGCAGTCGGACTTGAAAAAGGATTGGAATTCATTAAGGCCGAAGGGCAAGAACCCGCGGGTTGGGTCACTGAAATGCAGGCAGCCGGAAACGGCTCCTTCTATAGTGTCAAAGATGGGGCTACCTACTATTATGATATTCCGAAGAAATCGATGGAAAAAGTCCCCGGTCAGGATGCCTTTATCATTTTGGACAATATCCGTAAATCGAACGAAGTATTCAAAAATAGTGGTGTCGTCATAGAGGATTTGGGCGATGGAATTTTGAACGTAGAGTTCCAGTCGAAAATGAATACCATCGGCGGCGATGTGTTGGCCGGATTGAACAAAGGAATCGATCTCGCCGAAAAAGACTTTCAAGGATTGGTCGTCGGTAACCAAGCTGCAAATTTCTCCGTTGGTGCTAATATTGGCATGATATTTATGATGGCCGTCGAACAGGAATACGACGAATTGAACATGGCCATCAAAATGTTTCAGGATACGATGATGCGTATGCGATATTCGTCGATTCCGACGATTTCCGCACCCCATGGCATGACCTTGGGCGGGGGTTGCGAACTCTCCATGCATGCCGACAAAGTCGTAGCAGCGGCCGAAACCTATATCGGTCTCGTAGAATTCGGGGTTGGTGTAATTCCCGGTGGCGGCGGCTCAAAAGAATTTGCACTCCGCGCACAAGATACCTTCAGAAAAGGCGATGTGGAGTTGAACGTTTTGCAGGAGTATTTCCTGACCATCGGAATGGCAAAAGTCTCGACCTCGGCCTATGAGGCCTATGATCTGGGCATCCTTCAACACGGAAAAGATATCGTGGTCGTCAATAAAGACCGACAGATCGCGACGGCCAAGGCGCATGCAAAACTGATGGCCGAAGCGGGTTATACGAAACCTCCCAAAAGAAAGGATGTCAAAGTTCTTGGAAAACAAGCGCTTGGAATGTTTTTGGTCGGAACGGATGCCATGGAAGCAAGCCATTACATCAGTGAACATGATAAAAAGATAGCGAACAAATTGGCCTACGTGATGGCTGGGGGCGACCTTTCCGAACCCACATTGGTAAGCGAACAATATCTTTTAGACCTCGAAAGGGAAGCATTCCTCTCACTCTGTACGGAGAAAAAGACATTGGAAAGAATTCAGCATATGTTGAAAACGGGCAAGCCTTTGCGCAATTAATTACCTAGCTATTGGCCTATAGCATTTAGCTTATGGCAACTGAAATTTAAGCAAGAATGGCCAAGAGCCAAAACCGAAAAGCAAAAATTAATGAAAACCGCATACATAGTAAAAGGATATCGAACAGCCGTCGGGAAAGCCCCTAAAGGCGTTTTTCGTTTCAAGAGAACGGATGAACTGGCCGCACAGACCATCGAATACATGATGAAGGAACTGCCCGATTTTGACAAAAAACGAATAGATGACGTCATGGTGGGCAATGCTATGCCCGAAGGATCCCAAGGTCTCAATATGGCGCGGCTTATCTCATTAATGGGCCTTGACATTGTGGACGTACCCGGGGTCACAGTCAACCGTTTTTGTTCATCGGGATTGGAGACCATCGGCATGGCCACAGCCAAGATACAATTTGGTATGGCCGACTGTATTATCGCCGGAGGCGCCGAAAGTATGAGTTCGGTACCCATGACGGGCTTTAAGACCGAATTGAACTACGACCTCGCCAAATCAGGCCACGAAGATTATTATTGGGGCATGGGGAACACGGCCGAGGCCGTAGCTAACGAATTCAATGTGAGCCGGGAAGACCAAGATCTTTTTGCCTTCAATTCGCACCAAAAAGCGCTGAAAGCACAGGCAGAAGATCGTTTTCAAGACCAAATCGTGCCCATTGATGTGGAACAGACCTATGTGGGCGAAAACGGAAAAAAAGCCACCAAAAAATATACAGTCAACAAAGACGAGGGACCACGAAAAGATACTTCGTTGGAAGTTCTGGCCAAATTGCGACCCGTGTTCGCCGCCAACGGCTCCGTCACGGCGGGAAATTCCTCGCAGACCAGTGATGGCGCCGCCTTTGTATTGATTATGAGCGAAGATATGGTCAAGGAACTGAACCTGGAGCCTATAGCCCGCTTGGTCAACTACGCGGTGGCCGGGGTACCTCCCCGGATTATGGGCATCGGTCCGGTTGCGGCCGTACCAAAAGCGCTGAAACAAGCAGGATTGAAACAAAATGACATTGAATTGATTGAGCTGAACGAAGCTTTTGCCTCACAATCGTTGGCCGTTATCCGAGAACTGGATCTCAACAACGAAATCGTAAACGTCAACGGAGGAGCCATTGCATTGGGACATCCATTGGGATGTACGGGAGCCAAGCTTTCGGTACAATTGTTCGATGAGATGCGCAAACGGGACATGCAGGGCAAATACGGTATGGTCACCATGTGCGTGGGTACGGGGCAAGGCGCTGCGGGAATATTTGAATTTTTAAAATAGTAATTTGGTATGAGTATTGAGTAGTTAGTATTTTCAAAATTGCTTCTCATATCTCATATCTCAATTCTCAATACTTACAACAATGGAAACAAAAGAAAAAGATATCCTCCGCGGTGGTCAATTCCTCGTAAAGGAAACAAAATGCGAAGATATATTCACTTTGGAAGACTTGTCCGAAGAACAAAAAATGATGCGCGACAGTACCAAAGAATTTGTTGATCGCGAACTTTGGGCGCATTGGGAGCGTTTCGAAAAAAAAGATTACGCCTACACCGAAGAATGCATGCGCAAGGCCGGCGAACTCGGATTATTGAGCGTAGCCGTTCCCGAAGCCTATGGCGGTATGGGTATGGGCTTTGTATCGACCATGCTGGTCTGTGACTATATTTCAGGTGCTACAGGTTCGTTCAGTACGGCGTTCGGTGCCCATACAGGAATCGGAACCATGCCGATAACCTTGTACGGTACCGAAGAACAGAAACAAAAATATGTTCCGAAACTGGCTTCAGGTGAATGGTTCGGTGCCTATTGTTTGACGGAACCCGGGGCGGGATCCGATGCCAATTCAGGAAAGACCAAGGCCGTTTTGTCGGATGATGGAAAATATTATAGTATTTCAGGACAAAAAATGTGGATCTCCAATGCAGGTTTCTGTAACATGTTCATCGTTTTTGCCAGAATCGAGGATGACAAGAATATCACGGGGTTTATCGTCGAGAACGACCCTGAAAATGGAATTTCCTTAGGGGATGAAGAAAAGAAATTGGGTATCCACTCCTCCTCTACCCGGCAGGTATTTTTTAGCAACACCAAGGTTCCGGTCGAGAATATGCTTTCCGAACGTGGAAACGGGTTCAAGATTGCCATGAATGCCTTGAATATCGGGCGTATCAAATTGGCCGCCGCGTGCTTGGATGCACAACGTCGCATTGTCAACGAAGCCGTAAAATATGCCAATGAACGCATTCAGTTCAAGACACCAATCATGAACTTCGGTGCCATAAAGGCAAAAGTGGCGAACATGGCCACGAATGCCTATGCTGGGGATTCAGCATGCTACCGGGCGGCTAAAAACATTGAGGATCGGATAGCGATTCGCGAAGCAGCGGGCAATTCGCACCAAGAGGCCGAACTTAAAGGAGTCGAGGAATATGCGATTGAATGTTCCATATTAAAGGTTGCCGTTTCGGAAGACGCGCAAAACACCTCTGACGAGGGCATACAGATTTTAGGAGGTATGGGATTCAGTGCCGAAGCCCCAATGGAAAAAGCTTGGCGTGATGCCCGTATTGCTCGCATTTATGAGGGTACCAATGAGATCAACAGAATGTTGTCCGTTGGAATGCTCATCAAAAAGGCCATGAAAGGCCATGTCGACCTGTTGGGCCCTGCCACTGCGGTCGGTGAAGAATTGATGGGAATCCCCTCATTTGACACTCCGGATTTTTCGGAATTATTTGCCGAAGAAAAAGACTTGGTGGCCAGATTGAAGAAAGTATTCCTGATGGTCGCCGGCAGTGCCGTTCAAAAATTCGGCACTGAACTTGAAAAACACCAACAGTTGATGTTGGCTGCTGCCGATATTTTGATTGAAATCTATATGGCTGAAAGCACCATCCTTAGAACGGAGAAAAATGCGAAACGTTTTGGGGAAGACGCCCAAGCGACCCAAATAGCAATGGCCAAGTTGTACCTCTACAACGCGACCGAAACCATTATCCAAAAGGGCAAGGAGGGTATTGTTTCCTTTGCCGAAGGCGATGAACAGCGCATGATGCTTATGGGCTTGAAACGTTTTACAAAGTATACCAATAACCCGAACGTAGCAGCTTTGC
Organism: Bacteroidia bacterium; assembly: GCA_030428705.1. Classification (GTDB taxonomy): domain Bacteria; phylum Bacteroidota; class Bacteroidia; order Flavobacteriales; family Flavobacteriaceae; genus Meishania. The sequence continues at coordinate 199,082 of JAUIDI010000001.1, read as the reverse complement.
GCACTCAAATTGCGGACAAAGTGGCTGCCGACAACGGTTACACCTTTGACTAATTCAAATTGACTCCCCTAGGAGACAAAAGTGAGAACCGTTCGCTACTGGTGGGCGGTTTTTTTATGGACGATAATCGTTCCGAGACAAGGTAAAGCGAGGTAACGAATCTTGAGCATTTTATACGGTACGGATTCTTCTTTAATCAGAAATACGAATTCAAGACCGAGTTGTTCCAAACAGAAATACCGATTACATTTACCGAATGGACAAAAGCCTTCTCAAAAAAGCATACTCCCCGGAAGATTTTAGGGCACGGGGCCACCGACTGATCGATCAACTCGCAGATCACTTAGCGGATAACACCAGTGGGAAATCGGAAAAAACGATTGCATGGAACCTCCCCGAAAATGAACGTGAATATTGGGCCGATTTTCTTGCGAATGGTGACCAAAATACTTTTTTTCAAAAAGTTGTCGCACGTACCACCCATGTTCACAATCCCAAATACATGGGTCATCAAGTGGCACCGACGGCTCCTATTGCCGCGCTTTCGGGCTTGGTAGGTTCCTTGTTGAACAACGGCATGGCCGTCTATGAAATGGGTATGTCAAGTTCGGCCATTGAAAGGATCGTGATTGATCTGCTCTGTAAAAAGATAGGTTTTGATACAAGCTCAAGGGGATTTTTGACATCGGGTGGTACCCTTGCTAATCTTACCGCCCTACTCTCGGCAAGAAAGGCCCAGGTCGGCCATGATGTTTGGATCAATGGTCATAGGGAACAGTTGGGCGTTATGGTCAGCGAAGAGGCCCATTACTGTATTGATCGCGCCGCAAGGATTATGGGGTTGGGTGAGCAAGGAATCATTGAAGTTCCGGTTAGAACCAATTATTCAATGGACACTTCCAAGCTTGACGAGTACTATCAAAAAGCATTGGAAGATGGAATCCAGGTTTTTGCCATTGTGGGAAGTGCCCCTTCGACCGCAACGGGTATCTATGATGATTTGGACGAGATTTCCAATTTTGCACAAAAGTACGATTTGTGGTTCCATGTCGACGGTGCCCACGGGGGCGCAGCCATTTTTTCGAAAAAATACGGCCATACGGTCAAAGGAATCGAACTCGCGGACTCCGTTGTCATTGACGGTCACAAAATGATGATGATGCCCATTATTACCACGGCATTACTCTTCAAAAACGGCAATCATTCGCATGCAACTTTCAGTCAAAAAGCCGATTATTTATTGGAGCGATCCGAAGGCGAAGATTGGTATAATTTGGCCAAACGCACCTTTGAATGTACCAAAACAATGATGAGCCTCTATTGGTTTGTCCTATTCAAAATGTACGGTAATGACATTTTTGACGAATACGTAACCCATCAATATGACCTTGGCCAACGGTTCGGGGAAATCATACAAGAGAATCTCAATTTCGAATTGGCGGTAACACCCGCATCCAACATTGTTTGCTTTCGATATACCGTGGACAGTTTGAGCAATGACGAACTAAATATCCTAAATAAGACGATTCGTAAAGAATTATTGGAAGATGGCGAATTCTATATCGTACAGACGACCCTAAAGGGAGTACACTATTTGCGCTGTACGATAATGAATCCGTTTACAACGGAAGAGCATTTGGTACAACTGCTTCAAAAAATCAAAAAGACGGCAAAAGAAATTGGGCTTTCCAGTGTATAAAACTTCCCTCTTCAAAGGGGGAATCGTTCGTTCAAGATTATTCCCGCATGGATTCCAAAATCGTTTCTTCGGTCTCTTTGTTCGAAAAGTTTATGGCGCATTCGATAAGGGCAAGGTGCGAATACGCCTGGGGAAAATTACCCAATAGCCTTTTGGTCCTAAAATCAATGTCCTCGCTAAACAAGCCCAAATGATTACCATAACCCATCAATTGGTCGAAATGGTGCATTGCTTTTTCCTCTTCCCCAATTTTGAACAAACTATTGATAAACCAGAAGGTGCAGATCGTGAACGAAGAGGATGGCAACCCAAAATCGTCTTCGTTTTTATAGCGATAAAGTAGTCCGTCATTGCTTAGTTCTTTTTCGATTGCCTTCACGGTACTGATGAATTTTGGGTCTTTGGCATGAATAAATCCGTAAGATTCCATCAATAGTACAGAAGCATCCAGATGGTGGGAGCCATAGGATTGCACAAAGGCGTTCACTTTAGGGTTCCAGGCATTATTGTGGATATCTTCTCGGATCTCCTGTTCCAGTGCCACCCATTTTTCAAGTTTCCGGGTCTTCTTCAAAATGCGGGCGATTTTCACGGCCCTATCGATGGCTACCCAACACAGTACTTTTGAAAATGTAAAATGCCTGTCCTCGGTACGGAACTCCCAAATGCCTTTATCCGGTTCTTGCCAATGCCTGCTCACGATCCATACGATTCCCTTAGTGATTCCCCATAACTCTTCGCCATTTTCAATATCGGTACTGAACTTCGCAAGCTGGGCATGTATGACATCCATTAGAATACCGTAAATATCGTTTTGCTTTTGGGCATAGGCGGCATTACCGATACGCACCGGTCTTGAGCCTTTGTAACCACTCAAATGATCCAAGGTCTCTTCGGTCAATGTCTTTTCTTTGTTGATACCGTACATGATCTGCAACTTTTCGTCTTTATCGGGAATCAAATCGATAATAAATTGCAGATATCTTCTCGCCACATTTTTATGGCCCAAGTCGCTCATGACCTTGATGACCATCGAGGCGTCGCGAATCCAGCAAAAACGATAATCCCAATTGCGTACCTCGCCAATGGTTTCCGGCAATGAGGTCGTCGCCGCGGCCAAAACCGCCCCGGTTTTATCATAACTGAGCAATTTCAAAGTAATGGCGCTTCTTATGATCTGTTTGTTATACTTTCTGTACGAAGGGGTCCTGTTCGCCCAATTCAACCAATAGACCTTGGTGCGTTCAAGGTCAAGATATATTTTTCTAGAAGTGGGCTGTAAAATTTTTTCATTGTAACCGACCAGGAAATATCCATTTTCGGTAACCTCCAATTCCCTACCTTCGACGACGGCATTCTTGTTAAAGGAAGTATATAAAAATATGGTATCGAACTTCTCGGTTTCGGTAAGACTTACGATAAAGCTTCTCTTTACATAGGTATTCGTAGTTCCCAAGGCATATTCGAGCTTGGGGTCGTATTTTACTCGAAACTTGGGCTTTCCCTTGATATGCCTTACATGTCGTGCCAGTTCGGGAGGTGAATGGTACCCGCCACCTTCATTGTAGTACCTCGGCATAAAATCATGTAGTTCAAAGGTATTTTTGCCGTCTGAAAATCGTGTTATAAGTACGGCCGTATTTTTTTTGTACCGTTGTTTGATCGTATAGTTTTCATCGACCAAGATTTCGAAACTACCGCCGATTTCGTCATCCAATAGTTTTGCAAAAACGGAGGACGAATCGAATTCCGGCAGACAGCACCAATCAATACTACCGGTTTTTGATATCAAGGCGGCACTTCTACAATTCCCTATTATTCCGTAGTCTAAATTATCCATTCAATAAAAAAGTTGATTCAAAAGGTCTTTCAATTGGTTTTGCGCTGCAATTTGCCGAAATTTAAAGACAATGTCTTCAAAAGACACCAAAAAGATTCAAAATATGGGCAAAACTATCATAATCTCAAATCGACTACCCGTTCAATTACAAATTAGCAATGGGCGCATCAATGCGGTGCCCAGTGTTGGCGGGTTGGCGACCGGCATGAAGTCGGTGCATTCAGGAGGAGATAGTCTTTGGATCGGCTGGAGCGGATTGACCGATGAGGAAATTCCCGACGAACTTGGCGACGATATCGATAGGGCCCTCGCGGAGCACGGTTCGTCAAAGGTCAAATTGACCGCCGAGGAAGTCGACGGTTTTTACTATGGGTTCAGCAATCGGACCATTTGGCCCTTGTTCCACTATTTTTTGGAGTATTCAGAGTTCGAGCTTGCCAGTTGGAATACGTACAAGGCGGTAAACCAAAAATTCGCCGACGCGATTTTAGAAAAGGCCAGCGAAGACGATATCATTTGGGTACATGATTATCAACTGATGTTGGTACCGCAAATGGTGCGTGAACAGTGGCCCAACATTTCCATCGGGTTCTTTTTGCATATTCCGTTTCCATCGTTCGAAATTTTCAGGACCATGCCCTGGCGCGAAGAGGTATTGCAGGGATTATTGGGCTCCGACCTCATCGGCTTCCATACCTATGACTACGAACGGCATTTTCTAAGCTCGGTGCGTAGAATTCTCGGTCTCGAGGTCAGTTTCAACGATATTTATGTAGACAATAGGGTCATCAAAGTCGATTCCTTCCCCATGGGAATCGATTATAAAAAATTCAAGAATGCGGCGGAAGAGCACGCCCAACGAAATCCGGACGAACTTTCCGAATTGCAGAAAAGGCTCAACAAACATAAAATATCCGATCCCGAAAACAAGTTTTTGCTTTCGATAGATCGATTGGATTATAGCAAAGGAATCGCCAAACGCCTCTATGCCTTTGAGTATTTTCTGAACAAATATCCGCAGTACAAAGAAAAGGTACGCTTGATAATTTTGGCCGTTCCCTCGCGCTCGAACGTACCACAATATCAGCTCTTGAAAAAAGAAATCGATGAACTCGTCGGGCGGATCAACGGGGAGTTCGCGACGGTAAGCTGGACGCCCATTTGGTATTTCTACCGATCCATGCCCTTTGAAAACCTGATCGATCTTTATACGTCTTCCGACATCGCTTGGTTGACACCTTTGAGGGACGGTATGAACCTCGTCGCCAAAGAATACATCGCAACGCGTACCGATAAGACCGGAGTTCTGATCTTGAGCGAAATGGCAGGATCGGCCAATGAAATGAACGAATCGTTGTTGATCAATCCGAATAATTTCGAACAAATTGCCGACTCGTTGTACGAAGCGATAAATATGCCGAAGGAAGAACAACAGGCACGAAACGGAATCTTGCAAAAGCGTCTGGAGCGCTATAATGTGGAGAAATGGGCGAACGATTTTATGAATTCCTTGAAAGAACAAAAAGACAGGGATGCGGCCAATGTATCGAGTCGAATTACCGAACCTCGGTTGAACGCCATTCTCGAAGATTATAAAAAAGCGAAAAAAAGGTTGCTTTTCCTGGATTACGATGGCACGCTTGCTGGATTTCACAACGATCCCCAAAAAGCAGGGCCCGACAAAGAACTTTTTGATTTATTGGATGCCCTGTACAATCAGCAGAATACTACTGTTTTTCTCATCAGCGGAAGGGACAAGGACACTTTTACGAGATGGTTTCTGGAGAAAAAGTACAACATGATCGTCGAACATGGGGTCTGGATTTCAAGAAATGGGGAAGATTTCAAACTTTTGGAAAACGTCAAGAACGATTGGATGGAGAAAATACGTCCCGTACTCGAGTCTTTCGTTGATCGTACACCGGGAAGTTTTATCGAGGAAAAGAACTATTCGCTAGCCTGGCACTACCGTAAAACGGATCCCGATTTTGGAAATCTTCGTGCAACCGAGCTTTCGACCGTTCTGAGAAGTCTTATCGGTACCGATGACCTTAGTGTACTCAACGGCAATAAAGTCATGGAGGTCAAAAGCAGTAACGTCAACAAAGGGCGTGCGGCCATGCGAATGATGGGCGAAGACGATTATGATTTTGTATTTGCCATAGGAGACGATTGGACGGACGAATTCATGTTTCAAGAACTTCCGGAAAGTACGGTGACGGTGAAAGTAGGTCGCCAAAAAACCGCTGCCAAGTATTTTGTGGAGAACACACGAAAGGTACGGGAACTTTTGAATTCATTTGCAAAAGCATAAATTAATCGCAAACCCTTACGGATGAAAAAACTAGTTCTCGTTGGTTTCTTTTTAACGGCCACCTTATCCTATGCGCAACCCGATACCGAGGTCTACCTTCTTGATATTACTGAAAAGGATAAAAAAATCGAGCTTTCCAACCTAAGAAATGTCTCGAACAATGAGGGTTATGACAACCAACCTTCATTTTGCGACGAGAATATGATTCTGTTTTCCTCCACTAGAAATGGGCAGACCGATATTGCCAGTTACACCATCTCAAATGGAGAAATTTCATGGCTGACCGATACACCGGGAGGCAGTGAATATTCTCCCTTGCGCATTCCAGGCTCCGAAGATATATCCGCCATTCGATTGGATACCAATGGATTGCAGCGTTTATATCGCTATGATATCAAAACGGGAAAATCGGAACCCATCCGAAAGGATGCAAAAGTGGGGTATCATGTGTGGTATTCAAAAGACATTTTGATCAATACCGTTTTAATAGAAAATCGCATGGATTTGGTCGTATCGAATTTAAACGACGGGAGCAACCACACCGTTCAAAAAAACGTAGGTCGGTCGTTGCAAAAAATTCCCAAATCGGATTTGGTCGGTTATATCAGTAAGGTAACAGATAGTACGGCCATTAAATCATTACATCCGATAACAGGAGCTATAAAGTGGGTCTCCCCATTGCCCGAAGCCATAAACGATATTTGTTGGATGCCCGATGGAAGCCTGTTGATTCCCTCGGGTAAATCCATTTATATCATAAGCCCTGGGATGAACGGAAATCCAAAGGTGCTACATCGCTTTGAGGAAAAGGAAATCAACTCCATTTCACGTATGGCGGTCAGTCCGGACGGAAAATATTTGGCATTGGTGTCCGAAACGTCTCCGGCGAAAATCGTTCAAAAACAAGTGGAATCTTATAATGCCGCGAATCTTGATGCCTTTGTAAATTGTTATTCCGAAGAAGTCGTCGTTCGAAACTTTCCGAACGACACACTTTATATAGGCCGAGAAAAAATGCGGGAGAATTACAGTGGCCTGTCCCCCGAAAAAAAAGTCTACGATGTCGAAGTGGTCAAACGTATCATCATCGGCAACAAAGTAATCGATGAAGAAAAAGTGACCGGCAATGGAAAAGTACAGAGGCAAGTTGCCATGTACGAAGTGATGAACGGAAGAATTTCGAGTATGACCTTTATTTTTGACGATGGCCCTGAGTCGAATCCTGAAACCATCGTTCAAAAACAATTGGAAGCATACAACGCGAGGGATATCGATGGTTTCTTGGCTACCTATTCCGAAGATGTCAAAGTCTTCGACTTCCCGAATGAATTGCAATACGAGGGAACCAAAAAAATGAGGGAAGGCTATTCCGGTTTTTTTAAAGAAACCCCGAATCTCAACTGTGAAATCAAAAATAGAATGGTCATCGGAAACAAAGTGATCGATGAGGAATTCATCACTATGAACGGAAATAACTTCAGTACCGTGGCCATCTACGAAGTAGAAAATGGCAAAATTGCCAAAGTCACTTTCTTACGCTAACTGATATTGAAGTCAAGGGGTTACATCCTTCTTATTATAATACTTGCGCAATTTGCGTGTACCTCGGTATGGTTCGCGGGCAATTCAGTGGTCGATGAACTGGCCCTGAGAACAGGTTTCGGAACCGAATTGATAGGTTACATTCTTTCGTCTGTACAATTTGGCTTTATTATCGGCACGCTGACGTTCGCATTGCTAATGATCGCCGATCGTTTTTCGCCCTCAAGGGTATTTTTCGTGTGCGCCGTATTGGCCGCCTTATGTAATTTGGTCTTGTTGTCGGAACACCTCTCGAAAACGGCCTTGTTGTCGGTTCGTTTCGGCACGGGATTTTTCTTGGCCGGGATCTATCCTATCGGAATGAAAATCGCGGCAGACTACTACGAAAAGGGGCTCGGAAAGGCACTGGGCTATCTGGTCGGTGCGTTGGTTTTTGGCAAGGCCTTTCCCTATTTGATCAAAGGTATCGGCTGGGGCAATAATTTTGATGCGGTAATCCTTTCTACATCGCTGATCGCCGCTTTGGGTGGGCTGCTTTTATGGTGGCAAGTTCCTGATGGGCCTTTTCGAAGGCCCAGCAAAAAAATCGATCTGCGGGTCGGTCCCGGTTTGTTCAAGCTTCCTGCCTTTCGTAAGGCATCCTTTGGCTACTTTGGCCATATGTGGGAGCTTTATGCCTTTTGGGCCTTTGTACCTTTTGCCGTTCAAACGTTCAATAGTTTAAACGAAAATACCGTTTCCGTTCCGTTATGGGCGGGCCTGATAATCGCGATCGGCGGTATTTCCTGCATTTTGGGCGGACTGTTTTCCTTGCGCTACGGCAGTAAAAAAGTAGCGGTAACGTCCTTGTTTATTTCTGGATTGCTTTGCTTGGCATCCCCATTACTTTTCCATTTTTCGACATTCATCTTTCTTACGGCCTTTTGCATTTGGGGCATGGCCGTTACAGCCGATTCTCCACAATTTTCAAGTCTTGTTGCCTCCGCCGTACCACCCGAACTCAAGGGTACGGCATTGACCTTGATGAATTGTATCGGATTCGCCATAAGCATTATCAGTATTGAATTGGTTTCATCTTTGGCGGTGCGTATCGACCCGACCTATATCTTTCTTGTCTTGACGTTAGGCCCGGTTTTGGGATTGGTACAACTGCTCAAAAAGTCCTATTAATGTCTCCTTGGACAATAGGAGAATCTGCGGCGAGCAAGGATTCCTTTCCTTTAGATTTTTTATCCCCTCCTAACCTCCCCAAAGAGGAGGGATTGCGACGGATTATATGCTCCCCTCCTTTGGAGGGGTTGGGGAGGACAACATAGGCCAACTTACATTCGATTCCAAATCTTTCGCCTTTACGTGATAGTAGTTTAATTTTTAATACATTGTCAAGGCTAAATCGAATACAATTAAAAATGAGAAAATTACTTTTTTTAGGTCTTATGACCGTTTCCCTCTTTCTATCCGCGCAGACTGATTCACGTATTTACGATATCATCGGGGCCGTTTCAAAAGAACGCATCAAGGCCGATGTCACCAAACTTGCCAATTTCGGCACGCGGCACACGCTGAGCGATACGGTGTCGCAGACACGGGGCATAGGTGCCGCCAGGCGATGGATAAAATCGGAATTCGAAAAAACATCGGCCGCCTGCAACGGTTGTTTGGACGTTTTCTATCAAAAAGACCTGGTAAAAAAGGGAGAGAACCAGCGCATCGTACATGATGTTTGGGTGGTCAATGTGGTAGCCGTACAAAAAGGAACTAAATATCCGAATCGCTATATTATCATGAGCGGTGATATCGACTCACGGGTCAGCGATCCTACCAATTTTACGGATGATTCGCCTGGTGCGAACGACAATGCCAGTGGAATGGCGGGCACTTTGGAAGCAGCCCGGGTACTTTCGAATTACCAATTCGAGAACAGCATTATCTATGTGGGATTGTCGGGAGAGGAACAAGGGCTTTTTGGGGGTAAAGGCCTTGCCGCCCATACCAAGGAAAAGGGATGGGAAATCATCGGCATTCTCAACAACGACATGATCGGAAACATTACGGGAGTCGATGGCATTGTCAGCAATGTCGATTTTCGGATTTTCTCGGAACCCGTTCCCCCTACCGAAACGGAAAAAGAACGAAACGCCCGTCGCTTCTATGGCGGCGAGGTCGATGGCATTTCACGGCAACTTGCCCGTTATGTGTATAAGACCACCAAAAAATATATGCCCGAAATGAATCCGATGATGGTCTACCGTCTCGATCGTTTTGGTCGTGGCGGACACCACCGTCCGTTTAACGATGCCGGTTATGCAGGAATACGTATCATGGAAGCCCATGAAAACTATACCCAACAACATCAGGATATTCGAACCGAAGACGGAATCGAATACGGTGACGTTCTGGAACACGTGAATTTTGACTATGCCCAAAAACTGACCGCGGTCAATGCCATTAACCTGGCGTCACTGGCCTGGGCCCCTCCAGCACCAAAAGAGGTAAAAATAGGCGGTATCGTACAGCCCTCCGCTAAATTTCAATGGAGTAAAGTCGATGGGGCGAAAGGCTACAAAATCTATTGGCGCGATACGACTTCCCCGACATGGGACCACAGCCGCTATGTAGGCAATGTGACCGAATATACCCTGAACGGTATCGTAATCGACAATTATTTCTTCGGGATTTCTACTGTTGGAAAAGACGGTTTTGAGAGCCCGGTCGTTTTTCCGAACGGGATTTTTAGGTAAGCGTACCAAAGCACTTTTAAAATGCCCAAGTTTAGCAATGACAAGCTTCTGATGATCCATGCCGATGATGCGGGGTTGTCCACATCTGAAAACCAGGCAACCATTGAAGCCCTACAATCCGGTTTGGTGACTTCTTACAGCTTGATGGTACCCTGTCCTTGGTTTTACGAAATGGCACAATTTGCCCTAGGGAACCCCCAATTTGATTATGGTATTCATTTGACGTTGACCTGCGAATGGAAAAACTACAGATTTGGCCCTGTTCTCTCTACAGATCAGGTACCCAGTCTCGTGGACAAGAACGGCCATTTTCAAAAAAACAGGGCGTTGTTCAAAGAAAGGGTGCGGGTCGAAGAAGCGGAAAAAGAACTATCGGCGCAAATCGAAAAAGCGTTGGACCTCGGACTCAAACCCAGCCATTTGGATTGCCATATGTATAGTGTGGCGACCAGTGCCGAATTGGTTTCGGTTTATAAGAATTTGGGCAAAAAGTATGATCTTCCGGTCCTTCTCAGTAAAGAACTGATGACATTTGTGGGGTACGGGGGCGAAACGGCCTTGGAAGATGGCGATCTATTAGTCGACCACCTCTACGTCGGGGAATATCGATTTTTTGAAAAAGGAAATTTGAAGAAATTTTATGGTGACATTCTTGACAATATGGAACCGGGATTCAATATGATTCTAATCCATCCGGCGTTCGATACCCATGAAATGAAAAGCATTACCGAAGACCATCCCAATTTTGGCTCGGAATGGCGCCAACAGGATTTTGAGTATTTTACGAGCCAAGAATGTAAATCAAAAATTAAAGAAAATGGCATACAACTTGTTTCATGGAAGGATATCACATCGTATAGAGCATAAAAAAATGGCCAAATACCTGTCAATCGTACTATTTTTAATTTGCGGAATATCCGCAAAAGCCCAGCAATTTACCGAACAAGATACGCTCAGGGGAAGTATTACGGGAGAACGTGCCTGGTGGGATTTGAACTATTACCATCTCGATATCGAGGTCAAACCCGACGAAAAGTATATTTCGGGGTCGAACCTGGTACGGTACAAGGTCTTGAATTCGGCGCAGGTCATGCAAATCGACCTACAACCACCCTTAAAAATCGAAAAGGTTACCCAAGACGGTAAAACGCTGGATTTTTCTTCAAAGATCAATGCACACTTTATCAAATTGGAAAAACCACAAAAAGTCGGGGATTTTAATGAAATCGTCGTACACTATTCAGGCAATCCCAAAGAGGCCGTGCGAGCCCCATGGGACGGTGGCTTTTCGTGGTCGAAAGATAAAAACGGCAAGCATTTTGTCGCTACTTCGTGCCAGGGTCTGGGTGCCAGTGTCTGGTGGCCCAATAAAGACCACATGTACGACGAGGTCGATAGTATGTTGATCAGTGTCAAGGTTCCCAAAGATTTGATGGACGTTTCAAACGGGCGTCTCCGCAAGATCGACGAGGCTACCGACACCAAGACCTATCATTGGTTCGTGGCGAACCCCATCAACAATTATGGCGTCAATGTCAATATTGGCGACTACGTGCATTTTGGGGAAAAATACCAAGGCGAACAAGGTCCGTTGTCCTTGGATTATTACGTATTACGGGACAATCTTGAAAAGGCCAAGGAACAGTTCAAACAGGCCCCGATGATGATGAAGGCCTTTGAACATTGGTTCGGCCCCTACCCTTTTTATAAAGATGGTTTTAAATTGGTGGAAGTCCCTTATTTGGGCATGGAACACCAAAGTTCGGTCACCTACGGCAATCGATACCAGAACGGTTATTTGGGCAACGACCTGTCAAATACCGGCCAAGGACTCAAATTCGATTTTATTATTATCCATGAGTCGGGCCATGAATGGTTTGCCAATAACATTACCTATCGCGATATCGCCGATATGTGGATCCATGAAGGCTTTACGGCCTACTCGGAAAACCTTTACCTTGATTATTACCATAGTTCCGAAGCGGCGGCCGACTATGTTATCGGTACCCGGGCGAACATACAGAACGACCGCCCCATTATCGGGGAATACGGCGTGAACCATGGCGGGTCGGGCGATATGTATTATAAAGGGGCCAACATGCTGCACACCATTCGTCAATTGATCGATGATGATAAAAAATGGCGGCAGATCTTACGCGGACTCAACAAAGATTTTTACCACCAGACCGTGACCACCCAACAAATCGAAAACTACATAAGCGAGAAATCGGGGTTGGATCTATCAAAGGTTTTCGACCAATACTTGCGTACGACGCAAATACCGGTATTTGAATACCAAATGGAAGATGGTAATGTCATCAAATACCGATGGACGAACGTAATCGAAGGTTTTGCCATGCCGTTACGGGTTTTTGTCGATGGAAAACCGTTATGGCTCACCCCAACTTCGGATTGGAAAACCGAAACCGCCGACCCCAATGCCACGACTTTTAAGGTCGACCGCAATTTTTATATCGATAAAAAGGAAAAGTAGAAAAAATGCGGGCAACCCTTTATATCTATATTACGGCATAAGCGTAGGGCTTAAACAGACTTGTGCTGCCGCGTGCTTGGCATTTGTTCTCCGGACGAAATTTGCCGAAAGACCGTGATGCTCATATACCGTTTCGACCGGCAGTTTGCAACGTATAACAAACCCTTTTGACGAGATGTAGGTTATTTCTTAAATTTAGCGTATGGCCAAGACCGTTATGGCTGCAATATTTTGGGTTACTAAGAATGTATTTTTTAATCAAAATACACTCTTAGCCAGCCGTATTGGCATAAAAGTGGCGAAAACTCACCACATATAAACAAGTTGGAACACATTCAGCTAAAGCTGACCAAAGTTGCTACGCGCTGCGCACTCCCGCCCCTTTGGAAATGTGTTCCAACGCCCCGCTAAACCAAATTGCTCTTCGCGCTTCCCTAAAAATCCCTAAAAGCAATTTGGACACGTTCCAATTGTCTTTTAAATCTTTATGTATCTTCGATACAACAATTTAAAATCCAGAACGTAACTGCGTTTAGCGGGGCGTTAGCGGCAATGTTGAAAAAAATGAAATTAATCCGAAACATTTTACTTTTCTCGTTCCTAGCCTTTGTAAATAATGCTCATGCACAATGGACTAGTGAAAACGCCGAGAACTATGGAAAATACGGAGACATTTCTGATGGACTTCCAGAAAAAGACACCCTAGTTACAAAATGTAACGATAAAGAGGTTTTAACGGGTATTGGCAAAATGGCACTGGATGGAGAAACTTTAAGCAATTTAAAGGTCGGACATTGGAAAGAGTATAACACGAATGGAGTTCTTAAACGCGAAGGAAATTATAAAATCGGAAGCTATATTGAATGTTGTTACGCTGGACCTTGCAATCAGTTTTATCACTACAGAACTGGAATTTGGAGATATTATGACGACAATGGCGTTTTGAGCTATGAATTAGAATTTGTTCCTACTAAAATTCATATTGTAACAAATTGTGAAGGTGGCGACGATTTATTGTTTGGGCTGGTTGAACGCATTCCAATAGAATACGATGATCTTGTTAAGACGGACACAATAGTTAAACATCAAAAAGTCGAGATTGACCATGAAATTGGGACTATATTAATGGTGCCGCTAAATGGACAATTATACTGGGAATAAAAACACAACCGCTAACAGTACCTAACCAACATAGCTGGCCGATGAAACAAGCAACCCGCCCGTTTTTTCCAAAAGTTCGGGCGGGCCCGCCAGAGGCGGGTAAACATTTTTATATCTTAGCAAAATAGGTCAAAACTGGAGCGATGTTGCACCGGCGCTTTGCTGCAAACGATCCGCGAACCAACACAGGTTCATTACAAGCCGATAAATCCCGTCTTTTTTCGTAGCGATGAAATTGAGCAGCAAGCGCCCACACCGCAACGATTGGTTAGCCGGGGCCGTTGCCAGTAATGTAAACCAATCTTTATGCTGAAAGGAATATTTAAGAAAAAAACACCAGTCGAAAAGTTTATGGCTCATTTGGACAGAATTTTCCAAACTGAACCTGAATATTACAAAGAGGAATCTGAAATAGACGGAATTGCAGGTGTTACAAGCATAGTTTATAAAGATATTCCTGAAAAAGGAATGATAACTGGAATTACATACGGACTTTCACTCGTAAATCATCCTGAATGGAAATTTGGACGACCTGAATTAATAATCACAGTTGACTCGAAAGATGCTTCTTGGGCTCAAGTTGCAGGATATTTAGCGAATAGTTTAAGAGGAGATTGTCCATTTAGTTACAGCAACACAATTAACTTTAGAGAAAAAATATCGGACGAATCGGAAATGGACGCATTTCTTGTATTCGCACCTTCGATTTTGGACAAAAAAGATTTTGCTAATATCGACATCGGACTGAATTACAAAATCAATATTGCTGGACTTTATCCAATCTATGCGTCTGAAATGGAATACATTGAGAAAAACGGACTTGAAAAATTTTGGAAACATCCGAATTTTGATATGTACAACGTGAATAGAAAACGAATAAAATAATTAAAAAACACTACTGGCAACAATGGCTATAAACAATTGCTTGTTCTCGCCTACTTCTGAAAATTTGCTTACGCACAGTTCGCACTTCGTGCTCGTGTCTCGCGGATTTTCAGTTTGGTGTGTACTTGCAAAGTTAACCGCTAAACCACGCAACTACTCATAGCCGAGACCGTTGGAACACATTCAGCTAAAGCTGAATGTGTTCCAACGCCCCGCTAAACCAAATTGCGTTTAGCGGGGCGTTAGGCACAAGATAAAACCCGCCTGCTTTCCAATTACAATAAATTAATCTTTTGAAATCTCTCATTCTGAATACAACAACAATCATTTTGGCTACAACTGCTGTTTGATAACAACGGAACTTTGCACAAACAAAAAAGATAGAAAAAATGAAAATTGTAGTACCAGGCTCATTGGGCAACATTAGCAAACCCCTCACAATAAAATTAATTGCAAAAGGACATTCGGTAACAGTTATTAGCAGTAATCCCGAAAAACAAAAAGAAATTGAAAATTTAGGAGCAAATGCAGCAATAGGTACAATGGAAGATGTGTCCTTTCTAACAGAGACATTCAATGGTGCAGATGCGGTTTATTGTATGGAAACTTTTGGATTTTTTAATCCAGATTTTGATTATCTACTATATATTGACCAGATTGCCCATAATTACAAAAATGCGATTGAGGCATCCGCAATAAAAAAAGTGATTCACCTTAGTAGTATTGGTGCTCATACTTCTGAAGGTGTTGGCATCCTCAAATTCCATCATTTAGCGGAAAGTATATTAAACCAACTGTCGGATGATGTAGTCATTAAATTTATGAGACCAGTTGGGTTTTATGTGAATCTATTTGGACAAATTCCAACGATTAAATCACAAGGTATTATCGTTTCTAATTTTGGAAGTGAAGAGAAAGAACCTTGGGTATCACCTTATGATATTGCCGATGTGATCGCGGAAGAATTCGATAATCCATTTGACCATAGAAAAATACGTTATATAGCCAGTGATGAAGTTTCGTCAAATGAAATTGCAGAAACAATAGGTAAGGCTATTGGAAAACCTGATTTAAAATGGATAACAGTAACGGATGAACAATATTTGGACGGCTTACTAAAATTTGGAATGAATAAGCAAATTGCCGAAGACTATGTGGCTATGCAAGCAGCTCAACGAAGCGGAAGTATCTATGAGGATTTCAATTTACACAAGCCTACATTCGGAAAAATAAAATTATCTGACTTTGCAAAGGAATTTGCAGTCATCTTTAAGCAATAACTACCTTTACCTTCTAATGGCAAGTAGAAAACCACATAGATTCAAAACAATAAGTGAATTTCATAAATCAAGAGGTTTGCCACCACCAGAGCACCCATTAATCAGTGTGATAGATTACGCCTTAGTCAAGCATTCAGATAAAAACAATTCAATAAATTGGATGCTTGATTTTTACGCTATTTCTTTAAAAAAATCATCACACATTAAGTTTAGATATGGGCATCAGCAATGCGATTTTAATGAAGGTTCATTGTTTTTTATGTCGCCTAATCAAGTATTTAGTGTAGAGATTGATGAAAACCATACACCAGTAAATTCAGGATACCTTTTACTTATTCATCCTGATTTTATTTGGGATACAACATTGGCAAAAACAATCAAGCAGTACGATTTTTTTGATTATGCCATACATGAGGCACTGTTTCTTTCCCCTAAAGAAGAATCTACAATAAACACTATTATTCACAATATTCAGCAAGAGTATCAAATAAACATAGATAAATTTAGCAAACAAATCATTAGTACACATATTGAAAATTTGCTCAGTTATTCAGAACGGTTTTACAATCGTCAATTCATAACAAGGGAAAAGGCCAATCATCAAATTTTGGAACGCTTGGAAAAGCTATTGACAGATTACTTTAATAGTAATGATTTAATATTTAAAGGCTTACCATCTGTCCAATATGTTTCCGAAGAATTGAATGTATCACAAAGTTACTTAGGTAGCCTACTTAGGGTTCTAACAGGGCAAAATACACAGCAACACATTCACGAAAAATTAATTGAAAAAGCTAAAGAAAAATTAGTGACAACAAACAAAACAATAAGTGAAATTGCTTACGAATTAGGTTTTGAGTATTCTCAGTCTTTTAGTAAACTGTTTAAGCTTAAAACGAATCAGTCGCCCACAGAATTTAGAACAAATTTCAATTGAGGTATGAAAATCCTGTGCCTAACTGCGTTTAGCGGGGCGTTGTGTGTCATTTAAAACAAACATATGATAAATAAATTATACAGATTTCTTTCTAAACCATATATGGTAATAATCGTAATGATTATTGCTCCCTTACTTTCTCTTGCAGATAGAAATTACGGTTACTTCTTTGGTCTATTTATAGCATTATTTCTATTATGGAAAAGTGGCTGGAACTGGGTAAAATTTGGGTTTGGTCAAAAAATAAGTTTAAGTACCATATTAAAAGGTCTGTTACTTGCAATAATCATATTTGTTATCATTGACATTTGCATTCAACCTTTCTTGGAAATCCACTATGGTGAAATTGATTTAAGTTCGTTAGATGATATAAGAGGAGATTTTGCCAACTTTTTTATTCTATTTTTAATAATGTGGGTATTTGCGGCATTTGGAGAAGAATTCTTATTTAGCGGCTACTACATGAAGCATTTGGCTGAATTTATGGGAAATACGAACAAAACGTGGCTCATTTCTGTTTTTATATTATCTATTTATTTTGGGATTTCACATAACTATCAAGGAACTTCTGGAATCATTGCGGTAGGATTGTCAAGTTTAATTTTCCACTATGCTTTTTACAAGAATAGAACAAATCTTGCTTTACTTGTTTTTGCTCACGGATTTTATGATACAATAGGCCTAACTTTAATCTATATAAATAAAGACCGAATTTTTTATGATTGGGCTTTGAGTTTAATTAATAACTAAAAAACGCCACACAACAATGGCTACAAGTAATTGCTGGTTCTCGCCTACTTCTGAAAATCCTCGCGGATTTTCAGTTTGGTGTGTACTTGCAAAGTTAATCGCTAAACCACGCAACTACTGATAGCCTAGACCGTTGTGGCTAATAAAAAGATTATGAATAAAAAATTAGTCATAAAAGCAGAAGACGAATTAATTTCTGCACTTCGAAATAACGATGTAGTTGGTTTTGAATCTAAGCTACATACTGACTTATTTTTTCGAATTCCGACAGGAGATATTGTGGGAAAATTGGACCATACAGAAAGTATGAAAACAGGAGACTTGAAAGTAGAAAGCCTAACTGTAAGAGACCAAGAAATTAAAATAATTGATGATATAGCTATGGTTGCTGTATTTAAAGATATGATTGGAAGTTATAAAGACAGTCCATTTGAAGGAAGTTTTCAATATATCAGAGTATGGAAACTAATCAATGGAGAACTTAAAATCATAAGTGGAGCAGGAATACAAATTTAAAAAATACTAGCCACAACATTGGCTATAATTCATTGTGGCCAGGTTTCTTAAACGGAGTCCTTTGCAATCAATTATCTTTAAGGTCAGGCGGACATTTTCCGTTGAAAAAGTCCGCAACTAATCATACACATGACCGTTGTAAAACATTATGAATAAAAAGCATTATACCCTCATTCTAACCATCCTGTTTATTGGATTTAATTACAGCCTAAATGCTCAGGATATAATTGACAAACTATCCAAGAAATTATGCAAGTGTATTGAAAAACAAGAAGTGAAAAATCCAGATGAAATGGGACCTTGTTTTGAGGATTTGCTGATAAAAAATTTTAATGAAATTAAAGAACATTACGACGCAAAAACGATGGACGACCTTGATATGGAAACCATTGGGAATAAAATCGGCGCCAAAATGATTAAAGAATGCCCTTACGTTTTGGACAACTTTCCAACCGGAATTGTTGGAAACGAGGAAAAAGTAACAAAACAACAAGATTTAAACTGTGACGACCTAAAAAATGGGGACTTTTATTACCTAACTAAAAGACCTGATATGGGTATTGTGGACACCACATTCGTTACGATTTCAAAAAATATGTTTTTGGAAAGAATGAAGAACGGACGGACTTACTCTTTACTCGACATTAAATGGAAAGATAATTGCGAATTTGATTTAATCTTCAAGGAAAGTAACGACCCTTTGAAAAAAGAGGTTAGCAAAGCAGGTGATGTATATGAGTACGAAATTCTCACTAATGGAATTGAATCATTTTTCCTAAAAGTAAATTGGATGGAAAGAACCTACCAATTCGAACTATTTAAAATAAAATAACGTTTTAAAACATTGTGTATAGCTCATTGCGGCTGAATTCCTTAATCGGAATTCATTGCAATTTGCTATATTTCGGTTGCTGCGGAAAATCCTCGCGGATTTCCCGCAACGAGCCATATACAATACCATTAGGGGAAATATCTAAATTCAAAGTAATGAAACAAATAACAAAAATTATCTTTCCGATTATGTTGTTGATCGGTTTTCAAAACGTATTCGGTCAAAACAATCATGTGGAAATGCCTGATTCGGCCAAGATGTTACACACTGTAGCAAATTCGGAATACGATTTGATCATTCGAATAAACAGGGATATGAGCGACGAAGAGATTAAGTCCCGAATTAAAGTTTTGGAAAATATTGACAGAGGCATACGGATTGACTATTCACGTGACGAATCAGGAAATATCAAATCGCTTTCAGGTTCGGGAGGCAAATCTAGCGGCTCATGCATGTCCGATGACTTTGGCTTTCTGATAATCGGTTTAAAAGACGGCAAGTGGAAAGGGTGCATGATTTCCGATAAAAAGGACATTCCTTGAGTATTTGACCGAGTGCGTTTCAAAATATAGCCGTAACCCATGACGGGGGATTTCCTAATCGGCACAAAAAAGCGAAACCTTGGGTCGACCAAAATTTCGTCATTTACACCGACGGGGTTTCGTAAAGTCAAATAGGGCGTTCGATACGCAGTGCCTTGATCTTTGAGGTAAGGGTGGTCGGCTTAATTTTTAGGATTTCGGCCGCGCCATTTTTCCCGGAGATTTTCCAACGGGTCTTTCGAAGCGCTCGAAGAATATTTTCTTTTTCAAGTCGGGTCATTTCCTCCGAGGTGAGGATCTGTTCTTTTTGGGACTCGATTTCCATCGGGCCATCATCGGACGATTTTGGTATCAGGGCATGCCAGTCGATAGTACCGTTTTGGGCAATGATGACCGCCCGCTCGATGATATTTTGCAATTCGCGGACATTGCCCGGCCAAGTATATCGAGATAATAGCACTTTATCTCCCTCGGAAATCGGGTCGATCTTTTTGTTCAACTTCGCGGAAAACCGATCGATAATCTCTTGGGCGATCAGATGAATGTCATCTCCCCTGTCCCGAAGTGGCGGAACCACGATCGGAAATACGTTTAATCGGTAGAAAAGATCTTCCCTGAACTTTCCTTCTTTCGAAAAGCCAAGCAGATTGCGATGCGTGGCGGCAATGATCCGAACATCGACCTTGATGGTCTCCGAATTGCCCACGGGGTCGAATTCCCCTTCTTGAATTACGCGAAGTAATTTGGGTTGCAGATCTAAGGGCATCTCCCCTATCTCGTCCAAAAAGATAGTTCCTTTGTCCGCCAAAAGAAATCGTCCTTTTCGACTTGCGGTGGCCCCGGTAAAGGCCCCTTTTTCATGGCCGAACAATTCGCTCTCGATCAGGTTTGCGGGAATGGCACCGCAGTTGATCCGTATCAGTGGCCCGTCATTTCTAGAGCTTGCCTGATGGATCGCCCGTGCGACCAATTCTTTTCCGGTACCGGTTTCTCCATTAATCAATACCGTAGCATCCGTTTGGGCCACTTGCCGGACCAGGTTCAGAACTTTTGCCATACTATCATCATGGGCAATAATACCATAGCTGTTGGTCAATTCCTTTATCTCTTCGGCCAGATATTCCTTCTGATTGGTCAACAGGCTTATGGTGTCCTGGGCGGCCAGTCGCTCTTCGATATTCCTTAGAATCAAGGTATAAAAAATCGCTTCGTCTTGGCCATATTTGCTGATCGTTCCTTCATTTAAGGTTTCCCTTTCTTCCGAACCTATAACTCTGACAACGTGGGGCAAATAATTGTTGATGGCGTTTTCATCACCTTCAAGTCCTGACTTAACCAAAGATTCAATCAGGTCAGCACTGGCCTCATCAAAGAAAAAAAGCACATTGCGCTGTAGGGCATCATCATTCTGCAACAAGGCATCCGCAGATGGATTCGTCAAAATAATCCTGAATTTGTTGTCGAACATGATTATGGCATCCATTGCACCATTAATGAGTCCGCTCATTTTATCGTTCGCCAGTTCCAATTGTTTTTTAGAATTCGCCAACTGCTCCTGAATACTATCGAGCTTGCGGTGGCGTTTGATCATGACCGATAACACGCCTCGGGCAAACCCCTTATCCTTCTTCATCAGATCAAGAAAGTGTTCCCGATCGATCTTGGCCACTTTGGTCTCCTTTGTTGCCGTTACCGAGGCCGATCGAGTTTCATCATCAATCAACGCATATTCGCCAAAACAGTCGCCCTCGGACAACCTTCCAAAATCATGTTGCCCTTCGTGCACTTTGACCTCCCCTTCTAAAATGGCGTACATTGCATCACCCACTTCACCCTTGCTGATTATAGAATCGTTTTTGTAGTAGGTCTCTATTTCCATGTTCTTACCGAGACTGGACAGGGAAGCTTCAGATACCTCTGAGAAGAATTGCACCTTGGTCAAAAATGAAGGAAGGTCGGCCTCTAAATCGGACATCATGATAATTGATAGTTGCTGCCATTAAATATAAAGATTTATGACGTAACCACTTTAACTTTACGGCCCGGCAATTGGCATAAAAAAACCTGCCGTGGCAGGTTTTTTATGGAAAGTAAACAATTATATCTCCTCGGCCAACCAGGCCTTCATCATCCATACGGTTTTTTCCTGTTCGGTGATGAAATCGCTCATCATACTGTTCGTACCTTCGTCATTGGCCTCATCGGAAGCTTCCAGTATTCTTCTTTCGATGACCAATAATTCCGTTAGCGAATCAACGATCAAGCGAATGGCATCTTCATCTTGAGTCACGTTCTTGCCCACGGGCACCTTTGAATTATCGATATAGTCCTTAAAAGTATGCTGGGGCACACCGCCCAAGGTGAGGATACGCTCGGCGATCTCATCGACCTTCATGTTGGCATCGGTATAGAGTTCCTCAAATTTAATGTGGAGATCAAAAAAGCGTTTGCCCTTTATATTCCAATGGATACCCCTGAGGTTTTGATAGTAGGTCTGAAAATTGGCGAGCAACGAATTCAAATCATTGCTCAGCTCTTGCGATTTTGTGGCACTTAGGCCTATGCTATTTAGTTTCATAAGTACTGCTCTTTTTAATTAAGTATAAATTTAATAAATATTAAATGCACATTTATATAAGTTTTATTGATAGTTTTTATATTTTTATTGTTGAAAATTATCAGACATGACAATTACCCAATTGCAATACGTATTAGCAGTCGCCGAGTACCAGAATTTTACCTTGGCCGCACAAAAAAGTTTTGTAACACAGCCTACCCTGAGCATGCAAGTCCAAAAATTGGAAGACGAGCTCGATGTCCTAATTTTTGATCGGAGCAAAAAGCCTATAGGCATAACCGAGGTGGGTAAAAAAATAGTTTCCCAAGCTAAAAATATCGTCAATGAAGCCGAACGTATAAAGGATATCGTAGACCAGGACAAGGGTTTTATCGGGGGTGATTTTATCTTGGGTATCATCCCAACCGTAATGCCTACCCTATTACCCATGTTTCTTAAGACGTTCATAACAAAGTATCCGAAGGTCAACCTTATTATCAGGGAGCAGAGTACCGAAGACTTGATCAGTGATATCTTGGAAGGGCATATCGATGCAGGTATCGCCGCGACACCTCTTGAAATCGAGTTCATCAAAGAACGCCCATTATATTATGAGCCTTTCGTAGGCTATGTGCCCGAAGGGCACCGACTGGGAAAATCACAAAAATTAGATCCCAGTGATCTTGATATCTCGGATGTGCTGTTGTTAAAAGATGGACATTGCTTTCGCGACGGTGTAATAAATCTTTGCAATAGCTCTAAAAAAAAGGTAGACGAACACTTTCAGCTACAAAGCGGAAGTTTCGAGACTTTGGTCAATCTTTCCAATGAAGGTATGGGAATGACGCTTCTACCCTATCTGAATACATTGGAACTTGATACGGGCAAAAAGAAAAACCTGAAACATTTCAACAATCCCTCGCCTGCGCGCGAAGTCAGCCTGATCTATCATAAAAGTGAATTGAAAATTCAGATTACCGAAGCCTTGCGCGATGTAATCTCGGGAATTGTCAGGGGTGCAATCGCCTTTCAGGATGTTAAAATCATCAGTCCGATAAGCGGAAAATGATTTAGCAACATCTTCTAACGTACAAGCCTTTTTAATGTAGTAGAACAACCTTCAATGCAAATGGTAGGTCCAATGGGGTACCAGGTGAGAAAATCATCTTCGAAAGATGTTTTTAAGTCCCAATAGGCAGCTTCGCCATCGCGTACATAATTTAACGTTATGACTTCATCTTTATAGTCGAATGTTCCTGAATAGATGACCGAAGAAAGGTCGCTTTTATATAATACAAAAGTACCGTCTGAACTGAAACTGTAGATGGCTCCGTTTTTAACCTCAGCACTTATCTGAGGGCCGCCAATACTATAACTTTCGGAAACAATCTGCCATGAACCCACAATATCACTAGAAACCAAAGGAACGCCATCTTGGGAATCTTTGTCGCACGAAACGAATCCCAAAAGCAAGAAGAGTACAAAATACCTTTTGATAATCAAACCGGATTTTATTCTAGGATGCGAAACATGAGGTAAGGTTGCCTTGGGAAATAAAAAATCCCGCCGTTGGCGGGATTTTCTTTTTATGCCTTTAAATAAACAAGGCTTTGTTGTAGTTCCGGCTTATCGGTTATAAATCGAAGCAGCCATTGTTTTAATTCTTCTATTTCTTCCGGCAATAATCGTGCTACCGCTTTTTTAACTTCTTTGCAAAACAGTTTTGTGTCAAAACTAACTTTTTTGAGTACGGTTTTCGTGTACTCAAGCATAGCTCTAGCCATATTACAAATTGTTTTTAGATTAGTTGTTACCTACAATGTAAAGTTAACAAGCAAAAGGTATATTATATTGCGCCTTGGGCGTTAAAAATTAGATAAATTCATGTTAAATTGGACAATATGCATAAAACCGATCAATTTTTTAGCAAATCGATACGGATTCACGGGATATTTAAAGCACTGGTACTGTTGCTCTTAATAGGGTGCGGGACAACAAAAAATCGAATTCAAAAACATGTCACCACAACCATTGATTCACCCTTTTTCAAGAATCAGTTTACAGGACTTTTGGTAATCGACCCCATCACAAAAGATACCCTTATCGATTGCAATAGTGCCCGCTATTTTACCCCGGCCAGCAATACCAAGATTTTTACCCTTTTTACCACCCTGCAATTGCTGCCCAACCAAATTCCTACTTTGAAGTCTATTTTCAAAAACGATACGCTTTTTATCGAAGGAACGGGCGATCCCACCCTGCTCCATCCCTACTTCAATGACAGCACAACAATCGAATTTTTAAAAGGATATAAAAACATTGCATTATATCTCAACAATTTCCATGAGGAAAAATATGGCCCAGGGTGGTCTTGGGACGATTATCCCTACTATTATCAACCTGAGCGAACGGCTTTCCCCTTATATGGAAACGTGGCCACTATTTTCGGTGGCGATTCGACACAGGTATTGCCAAAGTATTTTAAGGAGAACGTTGTAAATCTTGACCTTTCCAAAAATAGGGAAGCTGAAAAAAACATATTCTACTATGCGTCATCGAGGCGGGACACTACCGAAATTCCTTATCGAATCGATAGCACTTTGACACGTACACTGCTCGAAAAAGCATTGAATAAAAAGGTCGCTGTTGTAAACAAAATTCCAAAAGGAGAAAAAACCATCGTCTATGGTATGTCCACCGATTCCGTTTTAAAACGGATGATGCACCAAAGTGATAATTTTTTGGCGGAACAATTGATGCTATTGTCCACCAGCACCTTGACCGATACCTTGAATTTTGCCGAGGCACGTGACCATATTCTTGAAAATCAGTTGGCCGACCTAAAGCAATCCCCGCGTTGGGTCGATGGATCCGGACTCTCTCGATACAATCTTTTCACGCCACAATCGATGGTTCAGGTGCTGCAGAAATTGTATGAAGGAATGCCCCAGGAGCACTTATTCGACTTTTTTCCTACCGGAGGAGTTTCGGG
Organism: Bacteroidia bacterium; assembly: GCA_030428705.1. Taxonomy (GTDB): domain Bacteria; phylum Bacteroidota; class Bacteroidia; order Flavobacteriales; family Flavobacteriaceae; genus Meishania. The sequence goes on along the minus strand of JAUIDI010000001.1, from coordinate 174,000 downwards.
AACTTTAGAAGATTGGTACCCCGGAAATCCCGAACCCTATATCTATGCCAAAACAGGAAGTCTAGGTAATAATCATTGTCTTAGTGGATACCTCATTACAAAATCCGGCAAGACTTTGATTTTCAGTTTTATGAACAATCATTTTCGACATCCATCCTCGGAAGTCAAAAAACGGATGCAATCGATTCTTGAGACAATTCGGGATAATTATTAGTTAATGGTTAAAGAAACAACTTTTAACTCCTAACTTTTCACTTTTAACTCTTAACCAATTTATTGATTTCCGCATATTGCAATAACATAATCGTTTTTGCATCCTTAATCTCACCTGACTTTATCATTTCAAGAGCCTTTTCCAAAGTTATTTCCAATACCTCGATGTTCTCGGTCTCATGTTCGGCGCCTCCACCCTCGCCTACTTTCATGCTGTCCTCATATTCGCCAATGAACAAATAAAGGATTTCGGTCACGGACCCTGGCGACATATAGGTCTCAAAAACCCTTTTTACATTATTTATTCTATAACCAGTCTCCTCTTCGGTTTCCTTACGTATGCAATCCTCAGGGTTGTCTCCATCCAACAATCCGGCACAGACTTCGATCATCATTCCATCTTCATTGCCATTGACATAGGTCGGCATTCTGAACTGCCGGGTCAGGACTACGGTACCTTTTCTTTTATTGTACAACAAAATGGCAGCTCCATTGCCCCGGTCGTATGCCTCGCGATGCTGTGTTTCCCAAGTGCCGTCATCTTTTTGGTAGTCGAAAGTGAACTTGTTCAAGGTGTACCAATTGTCGGAGAGTACTAGTTTTTCGATATTCCGAATTTTAGGATTGGACATCTTATAAAATTATTTAAATGACAATCTAAAAGAGCTAATTCTCAGGACTATAAACTCCAGCGATTCCCTACCTCAGAAATAGGTTTGCAGGCCTCGTACCCACCTGGGATCGGGTCATACCTCAGCACATTTTCACCGATTTCCTCAGAGGTAAAATAGGCCCATATCGCCATCGATTTCATCGAGCGATAGAACCCGACTGGTTCTTGTTTACCGACAGCCGTCCCCCAGACCCCCCTGCCGAATTTACCCGAACTTGCTTCCTTATCTTTCAGCACTTTGATACGTTCGTCTTCACCCAATTCCGTGAATATGGCACCGAAATTCGTCTTGCAATCTTCATTGAAATTGGCGATTGCATCACGCATCTGCTGTTGTCCTTTTCCATCATAAGTTTTGGCAATGACCTTGTCGATAAACATATCGGCCTTTACATCCAAAGCACCGGGAGTATCGGTCCGTGGCAAAATCATATCTATCAAGCTGGAAACGGTTTTGGCCTCCTCTTCAGTAAAGAACAGAGGTTGCCAACCTAATCTTGGCTCGTTTTTACACGATTGCAATAATGAAAGTATTGAAGGCACGGCCAAGGTAGCCCCTGCCAATAGTCCCGTTTTTTTTAAGGCATTTCTCCTATCCATAGCTTATATGTTCATTTTTTTCAGTTCAGAAACTGCATGATCCGCGGCCCGGGCGGTAATCGCCATATAGGTCAACGAGGGGTTCACACATGAGGAAGAGGTCATACATGCCCCATCGGTCACGAATACGTTCTGTGCACCATGAACCTGATTGAATCCGTTCAATACCGAGGTCTTGGGGTCACGGCCCATACGTGCCGTACCCATTTCATGTACCCCATAGCCCGGCGGATGCTCATTGTCAAAACCCAATATATCTTTTAAACCTGCCTTTTCGAGCATTTCTACTGCATCTTCTTGAATCTGTTTGTTCAAGGCCTTTTCGTTTTCCTTAAACTCGGCATCAATCGATAAGGTGGGTTGTCCCCATTTATCCAAAACATCGTTGTTCAGGCTTATTTTATTGTCGTGGTACGGCAAACATTCAGCAAAGCCCGTAATAAAGAATTCCCATGGGCCGGGTTTCAAAATGCTGTCTTTGTAATCCGCCCCGAAAGATTCGCTATTGGCAGCATTTCCTCCGCGGTAACCTCCTCCTTGATAGCCAAAACCGCGTAGAAACTTATCGGATTTTGTTTTTTCGTCAATGTTCCAATACCTGGGGATATAAATACCATTAGGTCGCCTACCCTTGTAATATTTGTCCTCGAAACCATCGATACGGCCCATAGCACCGACCCGATAGGTATGGTCCATAAGATTATGGCCCAGTTCCCTGCTATCGTTACCCAATCCGTTTTCAAACCGTTTCGATTTTGAATTCATCAATATTTGCGTCGTACTCAAAGTGGAGGCATTAACGAAAATTATCTTTGCCTTGTACTCAATATCCTCATTGGTCTCGGCATCGATAATGCGCACTCCGGTTGCCTTACCCTTGACATCATCGTAGATGACCGACTGTACTATAGAATAGGGTCGGATCGTCATGTTTCCCGTGGCATGCGCGGCAGGCAAGGTAACGGCATTACTGCTGAAGTAAGCCCCATAGGGACAGCCTCTACTACATCGGTTTCTATACTGACACTGGCCCCTTCCGTTCAGGGGTTCGGTGAGGTGCGCCACCCTCCCAATAATCAAGTGTCTTCCCGGAAAATCGTTCTCAATCCTGTTTTTGACATGTTTCTCGACACAATTGAGTTCCATGGGCGGCAGAAAATGGCTGTCGGGCAATTGTGGCAACCCCAGTGCTTCGCCACTGATTCCAGCAAACTTTTCGACATAGGTATACCATGGTTCGATATCCTTATAGCGAATGGGCCAATCGACACCGTGGCCATCCTTGGCATTCGCCTCAAAATCAAGGTCGCTCCAACGATAGGTCTGCTTGCCCCACAATAAGGACTTGCCCCCCATTTGATGGCCGCGCAACCAAAGAAAGGCTTTGACCTCGGTATAAGGATTTGCTTCATCATCCGCCCAAAAATGTTCGGTATCAGATCCCACCCATCCGGAACGGATGTTCTTGTAATGTTTCTTTTTTTGTTCGGGTGTCAGTCCTCCCCTGAGTTCCATGTCCCAGGGGTCGAGGTTCATTGTAGGGTAGTCCGTTACATGCTCCACAATCCTACCTCGTTCGAGCACCAAGGTTTTAAGTCCTTTTTCGCAAAGTTCTTTGGCCGCCCATCCGCCGCTGATTCCCGAACCTATGACAATGGCATCATAAACCATATCTTTTTGTGCGTCAATATTGAAATTGGCCATCCTGCTTAAATTATTTAATGGTTGAAGATAAGAAATTAGAATCCATTAACAATCGGGCAACTTCGACCAAAAGAAAATTAGCACTATATTTATGTAGTATCTATTTTAGACCTTCCAAATAAAATTCGGGTGAAGAAATTAATATTGAATCTAATGCTTTTAGCATTGCCAGTGCTGGGTTGTAAACAAAAATCTACAGACCAAAATTTTAAAAACGAAACTTACGAAAATACACCTGCGGATTTAACCTTTGATTCGTCAAACGAAGAATTGACAAATGCTTTCATATGGGCAAAGGATAAGGCCCTATCTTATGTGCACCATGGCTCGGATCCAGTAGGGTTATGGTATGAAGCTGCCTTGCCCAATCGTGAAGCTTTTTGTATGCGAGACATCTCACATCAAGCTATAGGTGCCGAAATTTTGGGGCTGAGCGACCATAATTACAACATGTTTCTAAAATTCGCACAAAATATCAATGCTGAAAAAGATTACTGCTCGTATTGGGAAATTAATCGATACGATCGGCCTGCCCCGGTCGATTATGAAAATGATTTTGATTTTTGGTACAATCTACCCGCCAATTTCGATATTATCTTCAATGCCCATCGCCTTTACAATTGGACAGGTAATAAAGCATACCTCGAAAACGATACGTTTCAAAATTTCTACCGATTGAGCATGAATGAATATGTAGACCATTGGGATCTAGGCCATAAAGAAGTCTTGAAGAGAAACAGGAATCTACATGTAAAAGTGAAGGATAGTTCGCGGTTTGGCAATAAGAGAGGTATACCTACGTACAATGAAGGCGGCAGGGGCGATGCTAAATTGGGAGTCGATATGACTGCTTCACTAATAGCTGCGTATAAGTCATATGCAGCATTGTTAAGACTTCAAGGGAATTTGGTCGAAGGGGACAATTTTAAATCCAAGATCGAAGATGAACTTCAATTTCTGCGTGACTTTTGGTGGGACGAGGAACGAAATTCTTTCCGTTCCATTATTTACGATGATGGGCAATTCGATTATTTTATGGTCGGCGATAATCAGGCCTTTTTACACTACCTACTCTATTTTGATGTACTAAGCGATAAAGATAAAATCAACAGTGTGGTAGATGCGTATGCCCAAAACTTTGATAGATTAATAGTCGAACTTAAATCGTATCTGCCCATAATTTTCTATGAAAATGGACAGTGGGCTTTGGCCGATCGCACCATAATCGATTTGTGCAGTGCCGAAAACAAACGTAGGGACTATCCTGAAAATTCCTTTACCATCATCGAACACCTTACCCGAGGACTCATGGGAATAAATGTGGAAGCCGAAACAAATACTTTTACGACAAGCCCTAGAATCGAAAGTGAAGAGGACTGGGCCGAAATGAAGAATATCCCCGTTCTTTCAAACAAAATTGCCGTGAAGCATCACGGAGCTGTGAAAACGGCTGCTACCAATCTCAAGGGTCCACCTATTGACTGGATCGCGGAAATACCAGGCGAACATGAGTTCTTGTACCTGAACGGCAAAAAAATCAAATGTCATCAAAAAAATGAAAATGGAAGGGTCGTTTCTTACTACGAGCTTACACTGAACGAAGGTGATGAAATGGTCGTTTCGGTAAATCCCTAATAGAAAATTACACTTAGATACACTATGATCAAAGTAGAAAAAACAATATTCAAAACATTACTTATTCTTATAACGCTTATCGGATGTAAGGAAAACCCCGAGAACAAGGAAAATGAGAATAGACTGCCAAGAATCGCTATTGCCGGAATCGGTATAGAATCGAGCACCTTCTCCCCAGCCCAAACCCATGAAGAGGCTTTTCATGCCCGGATCGGGGATTCGATTTTCGGGCGTTACTCCTTTTTTGAAGAAGGTTCTGATATTCGAAAAAGAGCCGAGTGGATTCCTACTTTGTTGGGAAAATCGTTACCGGGAGGCATCGTTACCCGTGAGGCCTACGAATCAATGGTCAACAAAACATTGGCAATGCTAAAAGAAAATGGTCCGTACGACGGTCTTTGGTTCGATATCCACGGGGCAATGAGCGTTGTCGGACTTCAAGATGCGGAAGGCGATCTGATCAAGCGAATCCGCGAGGTTATCGGTACGGATGTATTGGTCTCAACCTCAATGGACCTGCATGGCAATGTTTCGGAGCAACTAGCGGAACATTCCGACCTGATCACTTGCTACCGCATGGCACCACATGAAGATGCGCTGGAATCCAAGGAACGTTCCATTATAAACTTATTGGACCGTTTGGAAAACGATAAAGGAAAGCCCAAATACAAAGCTTGGATTCCCGTTCCCATTTTACTTCCGGGCGAAAAGACCAGCACCCGTATCGAACCGGGCAAAAGTCTTTACGGCAAAATTCCTTCGGTGGCAGACCAAGAAGGCATCATCGATGCAGCCATTTGGATCGGTTATGCCTGGGCCGACGAAACACGAAACCATGCGGTGGTCATGGTTACCGGTGACGACAAGGAAAAAGTTGTTACAGGAGCAGAAAAATTGGCCAAGGCCTTTTGGGATGTGCGTAATGAATTCGAATTCGTGGCACCCGTAGCTACCTTGGAAGAAAGCCTTAAAATGGCCCTCACCAGTAGCGAGCATCCCTTTATAATTAGCGATATGGGAGACAATCCCACTGCGGGGGGCGCAGGTGATGTTACATGGACATTGCAAGAACTATTAAAAAGACCCGAGTTCAAAAACGAGAACGGCACTTCGTTGATTTACGCTTCCATCCCCGGGCCCGAATTGATACAAGAGGCCTTGAAGGTAGGTGTGGGAGAAAAAGTATCGGCCTTGGCCGGAGCCGCCGTCGATAACCGTTTTGCCCCGCCCCTAAAACTCGAAGGTACCGTTACGGCCATCAGGGAAGGTGATCGCGATGCCGAAATCGAAGTTGTGGTCAAAATCGGAAGTGCCAATGTCATTGTTACCAAAAAACGAAAACCGTATCACCATGAAAAGGACTTTACCGATTTGGGACTGAACCCAAGGAAAACCGATATTATCATCGTAAAAATCGGTTACCTCGTACCAGAATTGTACGATATGCGAAAAGGTTGGATCATGGCCCTTACCCCCGGTGGTGTCGATCAAGATCTTGAACGATTGGGATACAAAAACATCAAAAGACCAATGTTTCCATTGGACGCCGATATGCAAGATCCCGATTTATCCGCTAGATTGATACGGGCATCCAACGAATTGTGAACCAAATTGGCGAATAGCGCATGCGAAAAATCTTATTCATTTTAATCGTTCTTGTTGCTACATCTTCCTATGCAACGGAAAGATGGGGCATCTTTGAACTTGAATTCAAAGGCCAGAAAGTGGACAATCCCTTTACCGAGGTTTGGTTGACCGCAGAATTCAAGTATAAAAACCGTACTTACCAAGTTGACGGTTTCTACGACGGAAACCAGACTTACAAAGTCCGTTTTATGCCCGAGTTCGAAGGTAAATGGACCTATACCATACAGAGCAACATCGCATCGGCACACGAAAAAATGGGAAGTTTTACTTGTACCCCTCCTAAAGAAAAAAATCACGGGCCGGTCTCCGTACGTGATACCTTTCATTTCAAATATGCCGATGGTGTGCCTTTTTATCCTGTTGGCACAACGGCCTATGCCTGGGTACATCAAAATAATGAACTGATCGAAGAGACCCTTGAAACATTGAAAGCAAGTACTTTCAATAAACTAAGAATGACCGTTATGCCAAAATATTATGGCCGGTACGTCTCGAACGAACCACCCTTTTATCCCTACGAAGGTTCAATTGAAGGCGGATGGGAGCGCAACCGTTTCAATGTGGATTTTTTTCAACATTTGGAAAAACAGGTTGGTGAACTCCGAAAATTGAACGTAGAGGCGGATGTGATTCTTTTCCATCCCTATGACAAATGGGGGTTCAGCAAGGGTAGCATTGAAGAAAACCTGTTATACCTGAAATATCTAGTGGCGCGGCTTGGAGCGTATCGCAACGTTTGGTGGAATATGGCCAACGAGTATGACTTAATGAACAAACCCGATAGTGAATGGGAAATGTATTTCAAGCAATTATTGAAGTGCGACCCCTACGGCCATCTTAAATCGATCCACAATGGTAAAGGCTGGTACAATCATTCACTACCTTGGATTACCCATCTCAGCGTTCAGACACCATATCTGGAAAAAACACAGGCCTGGCGCGAAACATACAACAAACCAGTCATAAACGATGAATTCGTATACGAAGGCAATATCCCTTTCGACTGGGGCAATTTGACCGCCGAGGAAACGGTAAACCGGTTTTGGATACTTTATTGCCGGGGCGGATATGCCTCGCATGGCGAAACTTATGTACATCCTGAGAATATTTTATGGTGGTCCAAAGGCGGTAAGCTCTATGGAGAAAGCCCCAGGCGGATCGCTTTTCTACATCAGATTATGAAAGAAGCACCCGAACAAGGTCTAGTTCCCCTACATACAGTGTGGAACAAGGAAACTTACCTTCATAAAGGTGACGAATACTATCTATATTATTACGGAAATAGCCAACAGGCCAGTGCCGTTCTTAAGTTATCGGAAGACAAGAAATACGCCGTCGAAGTCATAGACGCTTGGCAAATGACCCTCAAAAAATTGGAAAAAGAGTATTCAGGAACGGTCGAAATCGCATTGCCCCAAAAACCCTACATGGCAATTCGGGCCAAAGCACTTTGATTTTCGGTCAAACGGTAACCGCTTTGTTCAGATAGCGTCGAAAAGGAAGTACCTCATTATATACCTTGATCACTTTTTCCTCAAAGTTATCTTTAAAAACCTCTTTTGAAGAGAATTCGGTAGCGACGCCAAATGTCTTGTTACGCAATAAATCGATATGTGGGTGGTCGTTCGTAAAACCTTTGGGTGCATTGGTCAGTTTCACATCTTCGTAAAGTCCTCCAAAAATGTCTTTAAAGGACTTTTTATCCAAGATTTTTTTCAATTCTTCCCCATCGTAATCGATGGCATCACGAATGCTTTTCAAGGTTTTGGGACCCGGCCGCCAAAAACCACCAGCCATGATTGATCTTTCAATACCAATCTCGATATAAAAATCCCCTGTTCCGGGACGTTTGTCGAACCCAGCGCCAAAGTGGTCCTTATATATCGGTTTATGCGGCTGGAACATCAAATTATTATTAATCCGATTGATTCCTTTTTTGCCCGGGGTATCATAATATTCATCATCGATCGTGGCCAATTTTGTGTTCATTTTGTCCAACCACGAAATGTAGTCATCCCGGACATCTTTGTACCACTTTCGGTTTTGGTCCATCCACTCCTTGGAGTTGTTTTTGTTCAGTTCTTTTAAAAAGTGGATCAGGTTTTGGAAATCCATTTAATTTGTCGGTGGCTTTTTATTGTTAGTAGTGGCTTTTACCGTTAGCTTCTATCCTCTAGCTTTTGGCTACTTGCCACTTGATACTCATGTTCTACTTTTAACTATTTAAAACCGATTATCACCAGCAACAATATCACCCAGGGTACCCAAAATGCTTCCTTCTCCTTTATCTTTTCCACCTCTCGGAACCGAAGCCAAAACACGACCGGCCAATCTACTGAAAGGCAATGACTGAATATAGACCGTACCCGGACCACGGAGAGTGGCAAAGAATAGCCCCTCACCGCCAAAAACCGTATTTCTTATCCCACCGACAAATTCAATGTCGTAATCCACGGTTTGCGAAAAGCCGACAATACAACCGGTATCCACTTTTAAGACTTCTCCAGGAGCCAACACCTTTTTGGCAAGGGTTCCGCCCGCATGTACGAAAGCCATGCCGTCACCTTCCAATTTCTGCATTATAAAGCCTTCACCTCCAAATAGTCCGCGGCCGAGTCTTTTGGAAAATTCGATACCCACAGAAACCCCTTTGGCAGCACATAAAAAAGCATCTTTCTGGCATATGAACTTTCCATTTTCCTCCGACAGATCGATGGCCTTTATCTTTCCCGGATACGGTGAAGCAAAACTGACCTGCTTTTTGCCTTGTCCAACATTTAAAAATGCGGTCATGAACAGACTCTCCCCTGTTAGCACCCGTTTGCCCGCGGAAAAAATCTTTCCGAGAACACTGTTGTCCTGATTCGATCCATCTCCAAAAATCGTATCCATTTTAATATCGGAGTCCATCATCATAAAACTCCCCGCTTCGGCCACAACGGCCTCTTGCGGGTCGAGTTCGATCTCGACATATTGCATTTCTTCCCCGTAAATCTGATAATCTATTTCGTGTGCGTTCATTTTTAAAAGTTTATAAGTTTAAAGATTTTGACTATGTTTCATATGTTGAATGATTCGGAAATTTGTTACATGATAAACCTGTAAACTTCTAAACCAGTAAACTATTTTTTTACACGTATTGTCCACTCAAAGTTAAAAGTACTCACCACTACTCCGTCTTCATTGACCCCTACGGACTTCATCCAAATGGTTTCCCCCTCCCCTGTTTCTATGGTCTTCTTTATTGCTGCATCGACCTCGTGTCCCTGATTACAGGTAAAGGTAATCCTACCCGTGGCCTTTTTCGTAAAACTGGCATTATTGTTCAATACGAGCATTGAAATTTTCTTTCCACTTTGCTGGATCTGTCGCATCACCATCGCTCCCGTAGTCAATTCGGCGGCCATACCCTGAACGGCCCAGAACATAGAACGAAACGGATTCTGGTTGATCCATTTGTGCTTAACGGTAGCTACGCAAGTGGTATCGTCGAGTCGTTTTACGCGAATTCCGCACCACCAAACCGATGGAAGTTTAAAAAAATTGAACGAATTTATCGTTTTGGGAGTCATGCTCATAATTGCAGTCGATTTTATCCAAAAGTATTGAATTTACTTGTATTTCAAGAGGTTTATTGACAAAACAGGCGTAAATTACAATGTTAATATTTTGTTAATTTTTAGTACTTTGTTTTGCATAGTACCTTCTTTCGGATATATATTTGCATAAGAAATTACTAAGCTATGACAGATACATTGACCAAGCACGAAAGAAATTTGTCCGCGATCATACACGCGTCGACCCTTTCAAAGTACTTCATTCCATTCGGTAACTTTTTGCTGCCACTGGTACTTTGGACGGCCAATAAGAACGATCATGACTTCGTTGACCATAATGGTAAACAGGCTTTGAATTTTCAGATCAGTATTTTACTATATGGTGTGGTCATGGCATCCATCACGGCAATCTTGTTTTTTGTCTTTGCCTTTGAGTTCGTCGGTTTCATCGACATTTTTGATGTGAACCGGCATGATATATCAGAGTTCAGTCACCATCATTCAGGTATGGGTATTCATATCGCTTTTATGGTGGCCGCCATAATCATCGGTGTCGGGCTCTTGGTCTTGGATATCGTCTGTACCATTTTGGCGACTTTGAAAAGTGGCCGGGGCGAAAAGTATGTATATCCGTTCACTATTAGTTTTATCAAATAAGGGGCCCTTGGCCTCCAATAAAAATGAATCATTAATCAAAAGGGTCTTAATCACGCCCGAATAGGAGTTTAATCATCAACAAATCAATCATCAGGATGTTTATTCATCAGCTTGCCCGCTACAAGGCGGAATCAAAAAACGAACAGTTAAACTATGCAGACCATTATTTCAGATGTATTGGAAAAAAGTTCCCTCGAAAAAGGGAAGGTCGGGCGTAAAAAGAAGAAAGAAATTATGAATGTAGAAAACACAAAGGCACAAATGCGCAAAGGGGTGTTGGAGTACTGCATACTGTCGATTCTTAACGGAAAGGACAAATATGCTTCCGAGATTCTGGATACCTTGAAAGATGCCAAGATGCTTGTCGTCGAAGGCACGATCTACCCCCTATTGACCCGATTGAAGAATGCGGGACTGCTCAACTACCGTTGGGAAGAATCGACTTCGGGGCCGCCGAGAAAATATTATACGTTGACCGAAACCGGTAAACTTTTCCTTAAGGAACTGGATACCACTTGGGACGAATTACGAAATGCCACCAATGTGGTAACCAATGCAAAAAACAGCTAAAAATGAACAAGACAGTAAATATAAATCTAGCAAACACACTTTTTCATATCGATGAACAAGCGTACAATAAAATGAGGCGCTATCTCGAATCGATAAAGCGCTCATTTGCCAACACGCCCGGCAGCGATGAAATAATGGCCGATATCGAGGCTAGGATCGCAGAGCTTTTCTACGAAAAACTCGAAAACGAGCGTCAGGTAATCACCGAGAAAGAAGTCGACGAGGTCATTTCAATCATGGGGCAACCCGAAGATTACATGGTAGACGAAGACATCTTCGAAGATGAACCAAAAGCCAAAAGAACCAATGAGCGTAGCTCAAGAAGGACTAAAAAACTATATCGTGATACCGAATCGAAATATGTCGCGGGTGTTTCCTCAGGACTCGGACACTATTTTGGCATCGATGCCATTTGGGTGCGATTGCTTTGGATCTTCTTGACCCTTGGATCGGGTGGAGGTTTTATTCTGATCTACGGACTCCTTTGGATACTTATTCCCGAAGCGGCCACGACCTCGCAAAAATTGGATATGCGGGGCGAGGCCATAAACATCAGTAACATCGAGCGAAAAGTAAAAGAAGGGTTCGAAGAAGTCGCCGATCGTGTAAAAAGTGTCGATTATGAAGGCATGGGGGAAAAAGTAAAAAGCAGTGGAAAGACTTTTTTCGATACCCTGGGTGATATCATCATGTTCTTTTTCAAGATTATCGGAAAGTTCATCGGTATCCTATTGATCATCATCGGTGCAGCGACCATAATCGGATTGTTCATCGGGTTGTTCACGGTAGGTATTTTAGATATGGTCCATATACCAGGGGTGGACTTTTACAATATCGTCAATGCCACCAACACGCCCGTATGGCTGGTTTCTTTATTGAGCTTCTTCGCCATCGGAATACCCTTTTTCTTCCTCCTATACCTCGGGCTGAAGATATTGATAAACAACCTGAAGTCGATTGGAAATATAGCCAAGTTCTCACTTTTGGGCCTTTGGTTGATCTCTTTGATCACTTTGATCATTCTTGGAGTCAAAGAAGCTGCCGCCCATGCCTATTCGGGAAGCACAACTACTGAAAACGAACTTGTCTTTCAGCAGCCCATCGATACCTTGAACATTGTAATGCGGGCTTCCGATATTCCCGATGACGACAATCGTATCGGTATCAACGGTATGGTACTGAACTTTAATGAAGAAGGACAGGAAGTACTGGTATCGGAAGATGTTAGGATTTCCCTTAAAAAATCAAAGGATACGATCGCTAGGATAGAGATTAGAAAAAATGCCGATGGAAGCTCCTTTCAAAATGCAAAGGAGACCGCCGAAAACATAGATTATTCATACGAGGTAGTGGGAAACAGTATTATATTCGATGACTTTTTGACCACTCCGCGCGAAAATAAGTTCAAAGACCAAGAGGTCAGGGTAAACCTTTATTTGCCGGTCGGTACGGTTATCGACTATGATCGTTCAAATGGCCGCTGTAGAACACTTCGCGCCAACAATGATAGGTACATGAACGGATGCGATTTTGATGACTATATCTGGAAATTGAGCCCCCAAGGCGAGTGGATATGTCAAGATTGCCCTGAACACCTCGATAGCGACAGTAATGAAGATAACAATCACATCAGAATCGATGCGGATGGTGTGGACATTGACATCAAAGACAATGGGGATTCGTTCAAAATGAAAATCGACGAAGATGGTGTAGAGATGAAGGCCAAGGACAGCCAAGATAGCGTGAACATCAATGTAAATGGCAGGGGCGTGAAAATCGATGCCAGTGACAACCGTTGATTACGGTTCATACCGATAATTTGACAGTTCGGTACAACCGAATTTATAACGATAAATTTTAATACGACTTTTATATCAATCATAAAAACAACTATCATGACAACATTAGCAAGAATTGCAATAGGCCTGATAATGGCTTTGATCCTATCCTCCTGTGGATTCGATATCAACTTTGGCGATTTTGGAACCGGTGTACGGGGCAACGGCGACGTAATTACCGAAAACCGGGAAGTAACCGACGACTTCACCGAAGTACATGCCTCTGAGGGAATACAGGTATATGTAACCCAAGCCAATGATTTTGAAATTTCGGTCGAGGCCGATGAAAACGTTATCGACCTCATCGGAACAGATATCAAGAACGGAAGGTTAAGAATCCATGCCATCGAAAATATCAGTAGGGCGACAAAAAAAGTATATGTTTCCCTGCCCGATGTAACCGCTTTAAAAGGCACCAGTGGGTCCAATTTGATAACCCAGAACACAATTAAATCCGATAGGCTTGAAATAGATGGCAATAGCGGTGCATTGTTGGATATCGAGTTACAGGCCGACGAGGTGAATATCGATGCCAGTAGCGGGGCCAATCTAGACATAGGAGGCAACTCCCAAATGACTTATGTAGATGGTAGTAGCGGTGCGAATATCCATGCAAAAAAACTACACTCCAAAAACTGCAATGCCGAAGCCAGCAGCGGTTCGAACATAAGTATCGATGTGTCGGATAGACTAACGGCCAATGCCAGTAGCGGAGGAAACATCTCCTATTCGGGAGATCCGAACGTAACCACTAAAAAATCGGTTTCCGGAAGCGTTCACAGAAATTAAAATAAGTTATAAAATCACCTAGCATATAAGGCCCAGGTTCTTTTGAAGAACCTGGGTTTTCATTTTGTAGTAGCCAAGGTTTAGCTATATTAGTACAAACCATTTTTGCAATGCGCCTAGCCCTTAAAAAGTTCACCCTTACTTTAAAGCATACCTTTAGTATTTCGCGTGAATCCCATGACTTTCAAGATACTTTGATTGTTTCGTTAAGTAGAAAAAACGAAACGGGGTATGGAGAGGCGACTTCCAACCCGTACTACGGAATTACGATTGAAAGTATGACTTCCGAAATCGAGTCCATTCGAGATGAAATCGAAGCATTCAACTTGGACTCCCCGGAAGATTTTCACTCCTTTTTGGTCGAAGAAGGATTGAGCAATTTTGCCATCTGCGCACTCGATCTAGCGGCATGGGATCTTTATGGAAAGCTAAAGGGGAAACCCCTCTATGAATTATGGGGTACTTCAAAGGAAAATTATCCGATTACCAATTACACCATAGGCATCGATTCCATAGAAAAAATGGTAGCCAAGATGCAAGAAACACCTTGGCCTATCTACAAGATAAAACTGGGCACCGATAATGATGTGAACATTGTCAAAGAACTTCGGAAGCATACCGATGCCCTATTCCGTATCGATGCCAACTGCGCTTGGACCGCTAAAGAAACCATTCAAAATGCCCCACAACTCAAGGCCTTGGGCGTTGAATTCTTGGAGCAACCCTTGAAAGCAGAGGATTGGGAAGGTATGGAGCAGGTAATGCACCGAAGCGTACTTCCGGTAATCGCCGATGAAAGTTGTATCGTCGAGGCGGATGTCGAAAAGTGCGGCCTTCATTTTAATGGTATAAATATAAAGTTGACCAAATGTGGGGGACTTACCCCTGCCCTGCGCATGATCAAAAAAGGTAGGGAAATGGGACTTAAAATCATGGTCGGTTGTATGACCGAGTCAACGGTGGGAATTTCCGCAATCGCCCAACTGCTTCCACAATTGGATTATGTCGATATGGATGGTCCTCTACTACTTAAAGAAGATATTGCGGATGGCGTAATCCTTACGGGAGAAGGCGGTCTGATATTTCCGAAACTGGGCGGTAGCGGTATAACTATGCGGTCATGATCTATAAAATTGATAGTTTTCCCGGACGCGAAATTATCGTTGATGGCCAAAAACACCTTTATTTTGGTGGTACTTCCTATTTGGGGTTACAGACGGACGAAGAGTTTCAAGAAATTCTGATAAATAACATTAAAAAATATGGTACGGGCTACGGCGCTTCCCGCAAATCGAATGTCCGCTTTACTATTTTTGAAGAAGTAGAAAACCATTTGGTAAACTTAGTCGGAAGCGAGTCTTGCGTTACCATGTCCTCAGGCTATTTAGCAGCGCAATTATTGATCCGTAATTTCAGTTCTTCCGAATACAAGCTCTTTTATGCCCCGCACACCCATTCGGCCTTACATTTAGTCGGCTCGAAACCTTATACAACGTATACAACGCTTAATATTGCGTTGCAGGCCCATTTGGATTCAAATCGGAAAGCAACACCCGTGGTGCTCCTTGATTCCATTGATTTTTCGGGATGCAATTATCCAGATTTCAAGCAATTAAAAGAACTTCCTTTAAGCAACGTGATATTGATAGTCGACGACTCGCATGGTATCGGTATTGTTGGAAATAATGGAGGTGGGGTATTTGAAGAACTGATTGAATTGAGGGCAAAAGAGCTTATTGTATGTGCCTCCCTTGGCAAGGCTTTCGGCGTTCAGGCCGGTGCTATTTTTGGTGGGAAGGAAAGAATACGAACGCTAATGGAAACCGATTTCTTCGGAGGGGCGAGTCCGGCCACTCCTGCCGGCCTGGCCACCTTACTCGATTCAAAAAATATCCTTGCGGAAAAAAGGATTAAACTGCAGCACAATATCGCCTTCTTTTTGAAGCATTTAAAACAGAGGGAAGCCTTCTTTTTTATGAAAGACTACCCCGTTTTTTCCTTTATGGACCAAGATTTGGCTACTTATTTGGAACAAGGCTCCATTATTACCACAAACTTCAGCTATCCCTCCGACGGAGATTCAACAAAGGGCAGAATCGTTCTAGGGGCGCAACACAATATTGATGACCTTCAAATGTTGCTAAGGCAAATAGCCAGATACAATTTCTGAGGTATTCCGAAAGCTTCAAAGTTATACTGATAATATGTTAATTAATGGGCTCAAAAATTATCATATCATTATTATTTTTTGTAACTTTTGAATGCTAACGTAGTAATAATCCTAAAGAACACCGCCATGAAAAAAATATCTTTATTAGTAGTTTTGACGTTACTATTGATTTCTGCTACCGGTCCCGCAGATAAAGAGCCGCTATTTCACCCCTCCATCGAAGGTACTTGGGAACTGGTGAGTTTCTATAACTATACCGATGGCGTGAATGTATCCGATACCGTACCGACCACGGATGGCTATCGTCAAATCAAGATGTATTATAATGGTAAAGTAATGTGGACACGATACGTACCTGACGACTCCGTTGAATGGTTCGGTTATGGTTCCTATGAGGTCGAAGACAATATGTTGACGGAACGTTTGGAATACATGTCGGCCTCTATGCGAAAAATCGCAAATGAACATATGGAGTGGAAAATGGAACTTGATTTAAAGAACCATAGGTATAGCCAAATATTCGTCGATGAAGAAGGAAATCGAATCAATGCCGAAAATTATAAACGTATCGACTAAGCGGATTTATGAGGAACGGCAATAAAAAAGCCCCCGTTTATCACGGGGGCTTTTTTATACGGTATAAACCTCTTTCATCTAGGCCACCTCTTCTTTGGCCGTTTCTACGGTCGCCAAATAACGTTCGGCATCCAAGGCCGCCATACAGCCGGTTCCAGCGGCAGTAATTGCTTGTCTGTATTCTTTGTCCTGTGCGTCGCCACTAGCAAAAACCCCAGGTTTATTGGTTTTTGTAGATTTCCCCTTGGTAATGATATAGCCCACATCGTCCATATCTAACTGACCTTTGAAAATATCCGTATTCGGTTTATGGCCAATAGCGATAAAAAGTCCGGTTATCGCGATATCCTCTTTTTCTCCGGTCTGGTTGTTCACCATACGAAGGCCTTCGACCACTTGGTCTCCCAAAACCTCGTCTACTTCGGTATTGTACCGAATTTCAATATTTTTTAGGCTATTGACACGATGTTGCATGGCTTTTGAGGCGCGCATATAGTCTTTGCGCACCAACATGGTCACCTTATTGCAGATATTCGCGAGATACGACGCTTCTTCAGCAGCGGTGTCCCCTGCCCCCACGATAGCGACATCTTGACCCTTGTAGAAAAATCCGTCACAAACCGCACAGGCAGATACCCCTCCGCCTCGCAATCGCTGCTCACTTGGCAGATTCAAATATTTAGCCGTTGCGCCCGTAGAAATAATAATGGTCTCTGCCTCGATTGTCTTCGAATCATCGACGGTTACCTTGTGAATCCCCCCAATTTCATCACTTAACTCAACGGCAGTGACCATTCCTATTCGAACATCCGTGCCGAACCTTTCGGCTTGTTGCTGTAACTGTATCATCATGGTTGGCCCATCGATACCTTCGGGATACCCCGGAAAATTATCTACTTCGGTAGTTGTGGTCAATTGTCCCCCCGGTTCCAAACCTGTATATAAAACTGGTTTGAGGTCCGCACGAGCCGCATAAATTGCAGCAGTATAGCCAGCGGGCCCTGAACCAATAATCAATGTTTTCAAACGTTCCATCTTCTCTGACATAATTAATATTTCTGTACACTGTTTATATGAACAAAAGTAGGTTTTTTGCAAAAAACCTTACTTGAAAGTTATTAAAAGTTTTTACCATTCAAAACGGCATTGATAGTACCGATTTTAAACAAAAAGAGCTTTAATGGCTAAATCGAAAAAATGGTCAAAAAAAAATTTTTGGAAGGCCTGCCTGAATATATCGAGGATTCTTAAATTAATGATTTTAATCATGTTTTTTGAGTCCTTAAACCTAATATCTTTGCAAGCATATTGTATTAAATCGGGTACTAATCGGGCATGTGGTCTATAATTCAATAATTATTGTTTAAATTGCTACCTATCTGATTTATTGTATGTTATGAAAAGTGTTGTATTAAAAACTATTGTCGTCGATGACTCTTCCGTGCAACGTGCGGCAGTTGTCAAACATATTAACGACCATCCCGACCTACAATTGATAGGAGAATACCATAATGGTATCAATGCAAGAAAGATAGTCATGGAAAATGACACCGATCTTATTTTTCTCGATGTCGAAATGCCTATCTTGGATGGATTTCAGCTTCTCGAATCACTTGACCACCGACCACAGATCATTATTATTACAGGTAATCCCAACCATGCCCTTCAGGCATTTGATTATAATGTGACCGATTATCTCTTAAAACCCATTAATAAAGATCGATTCGATGAAGCGATCAAGAGGGCGGTTACCAATCATACCTTCAATCAAAAAATCGCGACAGAGGGTGAATTTATCTATGTGAACAGCAACTTGAAAAAAATTAAGGTTTACATTAGGGATATCAATTGGATCGAAGGCTTTGGGGATTATATTAAAATAATGACTGATAATCAAAGTATTCTAGTGCTCTCCACGATGAAGAACTTTGTCACCAAATTACCTGAAGGCAAATTTTTACGTACCCATAAATCATATATTGTCAACCTTGAAAAAGTAGATAAATTCAATACTTCTATTGTTGAGATCAAAGGTCGACAATTGCCTTTAAGCCGCCATAAAAAAGACCGACTTGAAGAAGCACTGGTCAATCACTAACGACCTTTTTTACATTCGTCATAGTTTCGCAGTTCCACCGCTAGGGCTTGCTTCAAAAGCAATAAGTTCCCTTCCAAACTCTTTCTTATAGGCATCGATGGCCGTATCGATGAAATTTTTCACCCCAGTTTTATGTACTATGTTGAGGGTGCAGCCCCCAAAACCACCACCTGTCTGTCTCGCCCCAAGTACAGAGGGATTCTCCTTAGCATAGTCTACAAGAAAATCGGATTCCGTGCAACTAACCTCGTATTCCTTGCTTATGCCTTCATGAGCCTTGTAAAGAATCGTGCCAACTTTTTCAAGATTATTATCTTTTAAGGCCTTTGCCATTTCTAAAACCCTTTGGTTTTCTTCTATTATAAAATGACACCTTTTATACACCACGGGATCCATTTCATTTTTAAAGCGTTTCAACGTTTCTCTCGAGACATCTCTTAGTGATTTTATCTCGGGGTTTTCTCTTTTCAATATGGAGACGCCCTCTTCGCACTCGGCCTTTCTTTTATTATACTCGCTGGTTGCCAGACTGTGTGAAACACCGGTATTGAGCATTATAATCTTGTAAGGATCAAGGTCTGCGGAAATCAGATCATGTTCAAGAGATCTACAGTCCAAAAGAATCACATGGCCCTTTTCGCTCATTACCGAAGCAAATTGATCCATTATTCCACATTGAGTTCCTACATAAGTATGTTCGGCAATTTGTGATAAGGTTACGATATCCATTTTCGACAATTCGAGGTCGAAAAGCTCATTTAATCCAAAGGCCATTCCACATTCAAGGGCAGCCGAAGAACTAAGTCCCGAACCTAACGGAAGATCGCTTTCAAGAACGCAATCAAAACCTCGAACCTTATCCGTACGTTTTGTTATTTCGTTCAGAACGCCCAAAACATAATTTTCCCAATCATTATCGCTACGCGAAATTCTTTTCAGGTCAAATTCAAAACCTTTGTCAAAATCCTTGCTGTAAACACGGCATTGGGTATCCGTGCCATTTTTTTGAAACTTTAGTAATATCCTTTTTTCAATCGCCGTGGGCAATACATATCCTAAATTATAGTCGGTATGCTCCCCGATCAGATTGATTCTTCCTGGAGAAATTATATTGATCGTCGGAACAAAGCCCTGTAAGAAACCCATGTCCATTTGAATTATTTCTTTCCCGATTCGATCATATCGGCCGAAACGACCGTTCGAAAACCCAAATGCTCCAAAGAAGAGTCGAGGCTCGTCGCCATTCTGGCCGAAACCCTGTAGCTCGCGCAGTACGATTCACTACAAAGAAAAGAACCTCCTTTCATGACCTTCTCTTTGGCATAGGGGTCTCGCTCATTAAATGGAGTCGATGCGCCTTGGGGGTTTTTTAGCACCTGCTTTTTTGAAAAAACTTCGTTATAATAATTCGTATTGTACCAATCACCTGTCCATTCCCAAACATTTCCTGCCATATCATAAAGTCCAAAATCGTTAGGCGGATACGACTTTACGGGGGCACGTCTTTCAAAACCGTCTTGTTGGGTATTCATAACGGGGAATTCGCCTTCCCAAGTATTGGCTTGTTTTCCCAATAGACTAAGGTCGTCGCCCCAGAAAAAAATCTTGTCTTTTTGATTACCTCGCGCGGCCAATTCCCATTCGGCTTCCGTTGGAAGTCTTCTCCCCGCCCATTCACAATAGGCCATAGCATCTTCATAGGCGATATGTACCACTGGATGTTTTTCCTTTCCCTTTATCGAGCTATTTGGGCCCTCGGGATGTTTCCAATTGGCTCCGATCGTCCATTGCCACCATTGCGAAAAATCATAAAGATTCGGCACCGAGCTTTTTGATTTCTTAAAAGTCAAGGAGCCTGGCTGCATAATACTGTCGTGAGGTTTCGGTGTACCCGCCGGAAGTTGTTTTTTCATCTCTTCCCAATCGATTTCCCTTTCGGCCACGGTTATGTAACCCGTTTCTTTGACAAACTTTTCGAATTGCGCATTGGTCACTTCGGTCTCGTCCATAAAAAACCCATCGATGGCCACTTGAAAAGATGGCTTTTCATGCCCCATGGCCATGGCATCTTGATCAACAGCTCCTTGTTTAAACATAGCCCCAGGAATCCACACCATACCTTTGGGAGTATCAACACCAACAGGCATTGTTTCGATAACGGTAAAATCGGTATTTTCTATGTCAGGCTCTTTATGGGCACTTTCCGTTACTTTCTCGTCGACCTTTTTTTTGGGGTCATGACATGCAACGAAAAATAATACAATACTGAAGGTAGTCGCCAAATATTTAAATTGAAACTGGTGATATTTCATCTGCGGAAGTCTAAGATGTAAAGTTATTTTATATCTTCATAATCCAAAGGAAAAATCATGAAAATCATAGGAAATCAAGTACCCTTACTTCTATTGTCGCTAATCATATTCGTTAATTGCAAACAGGCGCCGAAGAAAAACGAAGTTCCAGAAATTGCCGAAGAAACCGAATCGGAAAGCCCTTTATCGGGTATATCTGTCGAAGACTTTGAAACTTCAGTGGACGGAAAAGCGGTTTCACTATATTTTTTGAAAAACAAAAACGGAATCGAAGCTTCATTGACCAATTTCGGACAGCATCTGGTTTCGCTAATGGTTCCGGACAAAAATGGGAATTATGAAGATATTGTCCTTGGCTTTCCTACTCTAGAAGGCTATCAAAAGCCAAGTGGCAAGTTTTACGGTTCCATAATCGGTAGATATGGAAACCGAATTGCCAAGGGCCAATTTGAACTCGATGGTCAGACTTATACTTTGGCCCGCAACAATGGTGAAAACCACTTGCATGGTGGAGACAAGGGTTTCGATTCGGTTGTTTGGGCGGTAGACTCGGTCGCCCAAAACTATATTGCGTTCAGTAGAACCTCACCGGATATGGAAGAAGGTTACCCCGGCAATCTTGATGTCAAGGCCACCTATTTGCTAACCGATGACAATGCGCTTAAAATCGATTACTTCGCCACGACCGACAAAAAGACCCATGTGAACCTGACCAACCATTCTTTTTTCAATCTTAAAGGTGTGGGCAAGGGAACCGTGCACGACCATATTCTTGAGGTCAATGCGGATTATATCAATGCCGTAGATGAAGGGTTGATTCCCACGGGAGCACCCATGGCCGTCGAAAATACTGCCTTTGATTTTAGGTCTCCCAAACTAATCGGACAAGATATTGACAAAGACCATCCACAACTTAAAATCGCCAATGGTATCGATCACAATTTTATTCTGAACGAAACACCAAAAAATGGAGATGGCCTGGTCTTTGCCGCTCGAGTAACAGAACCCAATAGTGGTCGTTTAATGGAAGTCTTCACTAGTGAGCCCGGGGTCCAAATCTACACCAGTAATTTTTCCGATGGTACGACTATAGGAAAAAACAACGAACCTTTTATATTTCGTGGTTCAATATGTTTGGAAACCCAACATTTTCCAGATTCGCCAAACCAAAAGGACTTTCCGAGCACTGTGCTTGAACCGGGTCAAGAATATAAATCGACTACGGTATATAAGTTTTCAACAGAATAAACTTACTCTTCGACGTTCCCTAATAAGCCATTTTCAACGGCAGGAATCCGAAAGCGTTCTTCTTCTGCATCGTTATGTTGGGAGGCAAAAATTGCAACGGCCTTTTCGATAATATCCGGATGGGACTCGGCTACATTTGTTGTTTCGGTAGGATCGTCCTTTAAATTGTATAATTCTAAAGTTGAATCTTCCTTTTCGTTCTTCAAATTCTGTCGCACCACTTTCCAATCTCCCATTCTAATGGCAACTTGCCCCCCGTATTCGGGAAACTCCCAATACATGAAATCGTGCACTTGTTGACTTTCTTTTGACAGCAACGTGGGAAGCATACTTATACCATCCGTATTTTCCTGTTCGGAATAATATCCGGCCACTTCACCGAACGTGGCCAACATATCATAATGGGCCGAAATAAGGTCGCTCTTGCTACCCGGTTTGATATGACCAGGCCATGAAGCAATCATCGGTACCCGAATGCCGCCTTCGTAAACAAAACCCTTTCCTTTGCCATACTTTCCATCAAAAGGCTTCGCGCTTTCAAAGAATTCAGGGTCCGCACCACCTGCATAGCTCGGGCCATTGTCAGAGGTAAAAATTATCAAGGTGTTTTTATAGATACCCTTATCCTTGAGTTGTTGTACCAGCTTACCGATATTCTCATCGAGATAGGAGACCATCGCGGCATATCCGGCCCTTGGATTTTTATGTGGGAAATAGCCTCGTTCGCCCAAATAAGGTTGTTCTTCCCCAAACTTTTCGACATAATAATCTACCCACTTTTGCGGTGCTTGGATAGCAACATGAGGAATCGGGGTCGCCCAATATAAAAAGAAAGGTTTGTCGCCATTCGCTTCAACGAAGCCAGTTAATTCTTTAAACATCAGATTAGGCGAATAATCGGTCAAGGTGTAGGCCGCATAACTTTCCGGATCGTTCGGGTCGGCACCTTTCGATAATTTGGTATTCGGCGGTACCGTATCGTTTGCGAGATGTACCCGATTTCTATTCTTGTAAAGATGTAAGGGATAATAGGTATGTGCCTGTCTTTGACAGTTATAACCATAGAAGAAATCAAAGCCCATATCGTTGGGTACCGATTTCGTGTGCGGTGCCCCGAGCCCCCATTTTCCGACGATGCCGGTCGTATAGCCGACCTCTTGTAATCGATGGCCAAGGGTAACGGTGTTTTCCGGTATCGGTTTTTGTCCTTCAAGCGTAGAATCCTTTGCCATACTAACATAGTCCCAAACATCTCCTCGCTCTCGCCACTCATGATTGCCTCTGATATAGGCGTGCCCGGCATGCTTACCGGTCAAGAACATGTAGCGTGCCGGGGCACAGACAGGCGCACTGGTATAGTGTTGTGTAAACAACATTCCTTCTTGGGCCAAGGCATCGATATTAGGTGTCTCTATTTTATCTTGTCCATAAGCCCCAACCTCTGCATAGCCCAAATCATCCGCTAGGATATAGATAATATTCGGCTTTTGCGTTTCCTCGGCAACATCTTGCTTTTCGGATTTATCTTTACATGAAAAAAAGAACATCCCCACCAAAAGTAGGGATGTCATTGATAATGGTAACTTCATATGTTTATTTATCACTTCTAAAGCACTACCGTTTTACCCGGGGTCGGTATTTTGTACCAGCCATCCGCATCAGGTTGTACAGGTGCCTGTGAATCCCAAGTAAGGTTATCGGGCACCAAGGCCAGGTTCGATTTCATCGCCTCATCCCAAGTAATTACCTTGCCCGAATATGTGGCCATTCTTCCCAATATAGCCGTCATGGTACTTTTGGCGCCATACTCGCCGTTGGATATCACTCCGCCATTACGGATCGATTCGAATAATTTGATATGCTCGACTTGATACGGATTCGGATCATCTTTTCCTCGGTGTTCGAAAACAACATTACCACTCCAATCTTTTAAAGTGGCATTGTCACCTTCTGTCGATACGGTACCCTTGGTACCTTGGAAAAATTCGGAAACCCTGCTCATGGTCTCTGGTTGGTGACGACATTGACTGGCAATCACCGCGCCACTTGGATAAGTGAACTCCACAAAATGGTGGTCGAATATTTCTCCATGATCCTTGCCTGTACGCACTTGACGACCACCCATACCCTGAGCAGAAATTGGATATTCACCAATAAACCAGTTTGCCACGTCTATATTATGAATATGCTGCTCTAAAATATGATCACCACACAACCAATTGAAATAATACCAGTTGCGCATTTGATATTCCAACTCTGTCTGCCCAGGTTGACGCTCACGCACCCATACCCCGGCACTGTTCCAGTAGACCTGACCTGAAACTATCTTTCCGATGGCATCTTTCTTTAGCTGATCTATGGCCGCCAGATAATTATCTTGATAATGTCTTTGCAGACCAACGACTACATTAAGCTTATTGGCTTTGGCTTTTTCCGCTGCCGCCAAGACCTTTCGTACACCAGGCACGTCTGTGGCCACTGGCTTTTCCATAAAAACATGCTTGCCATTATTGATAGCATACTCAAAGTGTTGTGGCCTAAAGCCCGGTGGGGTAGCCAATATGACGACATCGGCCAAGTCCATCGCTTTTTGGGCGGCGTCAAAACCTACAAACTGATGCTCGGTCTTTACATTGATTTTTCCTTTGCCCATATCTCCCATCTCCTTGGTAATATTGGCAAGGCTTCCTTTCAAACGGTCTTCAAATGCATCGGCCATAGCGACCAATTCGACATTTCCATCGGCCCGAAGTGCCTGTACTGCAGCCCCGGTACCTCTTCCCCCACATCCGACCAAAGCGATCTTCAGTTTCTTTTCATTGAAAACATTGTACATCGCGTTCATTTTGAACGATGGTAAAACAGCCGCCCCTGAAAGCAATGCAGTCTGTTTTACAAATGTTCTTCTCGATTTGCTCGAACCTGAGTTCCGGTCCGCTCGTTTTTCATTTTTCATTATTTCAAATTTATTTGTATTTAAGTTTTCTAAGTTGAGACTATTGGATTCGTGAATATAAGGATTATATCATATTTGTTATGACTTTTTAACCAATTTAATATGAATGCCCGCTCCCATAAAATGCCTTGTTACAAAGACAACGTGCTAAAGGAAACCATTATGTAGAGCACGATCAAAACAACGGCCACCGAAGCAACAATATCCCAAACATTGTAACTTGACTTGTTCACAGCCTTTTGTTCGGCACTTACAGTACCAAAAGTCAAACCGGCCAACTGGGCCTGGGAAGGCGCCGGATAGAACATGCTGACCAAAACAGCTATGGCAACGCAGATAGCAAAGAAATAGGCCCCAAAGACCAACCAATTGATATCGGCGATGTTGAACAGGAAGCTTTCTTCTGAAAAACCGGACTTCAATATTTCAAGTGTCAATTTTGAGAATCCGATGATGAACCCCCCGACCAATGTGGCGATGGCGCCGTTGGCATTTATCCTCTTATAAAATATGCCCAATAGAAATACGGCCGCGATCGGTGGCGAAATATAGGCCTGGACGTTCTGCAAATACTCATAAAGGCCATCGGATAAACGTGAAATGATAGGAATCCACAACAACCCTAATCCTACAACAAAAAAAGTAGCTATCCTTCCCGTTCTTACCAATTGTTCTTCGGGTTTATTAGGTCTTAGTTTTTTGTAAATATCCAAGGTAAACAAGGTCGAGCATGAATTGAAGACCGAGGCCAACGAACTCATCAAAGCGGCCAAAAGTCCGGCGGCCACCAATCCGCGCAAACCCGAAGGCAATAGATTGCTCATTAAAACTGGAAAAGCCTCATCTGGACTGTTCCAATCTAATTTTCCCTGCATTTTCAGTCCTAGCGCAATTATTCCGGGAACCAAAAAAAGAAAGACCGGCATTAATTTCAACAAGGCCCCAAAAATGCTTCCACGTCTTCCTTCTTTAATATTTTTCGCGGTCAATACCCGCTGTACGATTACCTGGTCGGTACACCAATACCAAATACCTACGATGGTACTGGTAATAAATAAGGGCAGCCAAGGATAGTCGGGATCTGAATTCGGACGCCACATATTAAAATAGTCGGTACCGATGGTTGCTTTCAATTCGCCCCATCCACCAACGGCATCCAGGCCGATAAATGTCAATACTCCGGCTCCCAACACCAAAATAACGGCCTGAATGGTCTCCGTATAGACCACGGCACGCATACCTCCTAGAACGGTGTACACCCCGGTAAGGGCAACGGTTGCTACCGCACCGATCCAAAACGGAATACCCAATAAGGCCGAGACCACTACCCCACCGGCATATATAGTTACCGAAACCTTGGTCAGAATATAGGCAATCAAGGAAACCACGGAAAGTACCCATCTAGATCGGGCATCGAACCGTTTTTCCAGAAATTCCGGCATCGTGAAAACCCCACTTCTCGCATAAAACGGAAGGAAAACCCAACCTAACATAAGCACGATCCAGGCGTGGAGTTCGTAAATCAACAAGGGCATCTTGTCCCCTGCACCGTTTCCGGCCAGGCCAACGACATGTTCCGATCCAATATTAGAAGCGAATATCGATGCGCCGACCACGAACCAGCCAATGTTTCTTCCGGCCAGAAAATAGTCTTCGGTATTTTTTTGTTTTTGCATGATGACCCACCATGCCACACCTAGTAGAATCAAAAAATACCCAACGATTACTACCCAATCTATTGTATCAAGTCCTTTCATAATGACGGTCAGTTGTTAAATGATAAACGGCACATGGTTAATAGATTATCTACTTTTCGAAATCCCCAATGCCAGCCCTCGAATCTCGGCCAATCCTTTTAATCGACCTATGGCTGTATAGCCTGAATATGCATTTTTTGTATTCAGATCATGCAAGATTTGGTGGCCATGATCTGGTCGCATCGGTAATTCAACACCTCTATTATCTTCAACTTCAAGTACAGCCTCTACTATCGCATACATATCGGAAGAACCCTCTAAATGGTTGTCTTCGTAAAAACTTCCATCTTCCTCACGTCTGACATTTCTGAGGTGTAGAAAATGAATGTGGTCGGCAAATTTTCGTATCATCGCGGGTAGGTCATTCTTGGGGTTTGCCCCTAAAGAACCCGTACAGAATGTTATTCCGTTGGAAGGGCTATCGATAAAATCTATCAAATCATCGAGATCGGCTTCCGATTTAATAATTCTCGGCAACCCCATGATATCGAAAGGTGGGTCGTCGGGATGGATGGCCATCTTGATCCCGTTTTCCTCAGCAACGGGAATAACCTCGTTCAAGAAATAGGAAAGGTTCGACTTAAGGTCGTCATGGGTAATACCTTCATAGGCAGCGATCATGTTCTTAAAAACGGGAATCGTCAAGTCGTCGACTGTACCGGGAAGACCCATCAAAACATTGTCTTGAAGTTCTTGCTTTTCTTCGTTCGTCATCTTCGAAAAACGGTTCTCGGCACTTTGCAATACCTCGGCCGTATAATCGTTTTCCGCTCCCTTCCGCTTTAAAATATAGAATTCAAAAATTGCCATATCGACTTTATCGAACCGCAAGGCGGTGCCTCCATTTTTAAGGGGCCAATGGAGTTGGGTACGTGTCCAATCTAGAACGGGCATAAAGTTGTAACACACGTTCTTTACACCACACGCCGCAACATTCTCAAGGCTCCTTTTATAGTTATCGATCCGTTGTAGGTAATCGCCCGTTCGCAGCTTTATATTTTCATGAATGGGGATGCTTTCGATAAAGGCCCAGTCAAGATCGGCGGCCATTATTTCATTTTTGACTTTTTGAATCTCATCGATTTGCCAGACCTCGCCGTTCGGCATATGATGTAATGCCGTTACCACCCCACTGGCCCCCGTTTGTTTGATATAACTTAAACTGACTGGATCTGTTTTACCAAACCATCTAAACGTTTCTATCATTTCATAATGCTTAGGGGTTCTCGGTGATATTTTTTTAAAATTGATATTACCGCCCATTAAAGGTCACTAGATTACGAAATTGTTAGTTTAGCCCCAAATTTTTACTTCATAATCAAATAGATGTAAAACTTTGTTATATTCATACCTTAACGGACTATTTAAAGTTCTCTTTTCAAAAGAGATTTTTAAGAAAATTTAATAACGGAACATAGTGGTCATCCCGATGGCTATCGAGATTCCGAATTTCATAATTTAGGATTATTATCAATTGATCAACTAAAATTTAAACACGTGAAAAAACATTGTCTCGCCCTAGACCTGAAAAACGACCCCGAATTGATAGAAAAGTATGATGAATACCACAGAAATGTATGGCCTGAAGTACTGGATAGCTTACGGGATTCTGGAATTGTACATATGGAAATCTACCGTATCGCCAATCGTTTGGTAATGCTGATCGAGGTTGAAGATTGGTTTTCGTTCGATAAAAAAGCGAAAATGGATGCCGATAATCAAAAAGTTCAGGAATGGGAAACCTTGATGTGGAATTATCAACAAGCCCTGCCCGTTGCCCGACCTGGGGAAAAATGGCTGCCATTGAAAAAAGTATTTGATTTTAAAGCTTAAGATGACATTTGGTTATCGGCCGACAAAGCAACTAAAGAAAGTCAACCAAGCATGAACATAAATACACGACTCGAACCCGGGCATCTCTCTGAAAAAACCAACAAACTATGGTCGTATTCCAGTGCCAAGATCAAGAATATGACCACTTCGCTAAAGGAATCCATCGGCTCTCCCGTGGTGACCGTAAATGGAAAATACGAGCCTAGAAGCTGGACCGACTGGACGCAAGGTTTTCAATTCGGGTCGGAACTTTTTCAATATGAGGCTTCTGACGATACTTACTTTTTAAATCTTGCCATAGAAAATATTAAGACCAAAATGACCTCGCATGTAAGCCATTTTGGGGTTCACGATCACGGGTTCAATAACCTAAGTACTTACGGAAACCTGTTGCGATTAATGAACGAAGGTAAAATTCCTGAGGATAACTGGCTAAAGGAGTTTTGCATCCTTGCATTGAAGCTTTCCGCTTCCGTACAGGCACAACGGTGGACATCAATCCCCGAAGGCGGTTTTATCTATTCCTTCAACGGGCCACATTCGCTGTTCGTTGACACCATCCGTACCATTAGAATCTTGGTTGCCGGGTATTTGCTCAAACATCATTCCTCGGGAGAAAACGATATTAAGGTCAATTTGTTGAAAAGAGCCTATCAACATGCCTTGGCAACGGCCAAATATTCCATTTATTACGGCGAAGGCCGCGACATTTACGATGTTTGGGGACGTACAGCACATGAAGCCATTTTTAACACCAATGATGGAAACTTTCGGTCTCCCTCTACACAGCAGGGTTATAGCGGATTTTCAACATGGACGCGTGGACTGAGTTGGGCCATGTTGGGCTTTGCCGAGCAATTGGAATTCTTGCAAAGTCAAGTTAACCTACCTGAACTTGACGAACTTGGCGGAAAAGCATATTTGGAAGAATCCCTTTTCAAGGCTGCAAAGGCTACATGCGATTTCTATATCGAAAATACGGCATTGGACGGTATTCCCTATTGGGATACAGGCGCTCCCGGATTGGACAACTTGCCCGATTGGAGAGAAAAAAATTCGGATCCGTTCAATGAACATGAACCCATTGACAGTTCCGCAGCCGCCATTGGCGCGCAGGGCCTGTTGCGTTTGGGAAATTATCTAAGAAACAAGAAATCTTCCGAAGCTGAAAAATATTGGTCGGCAGGATTGACGGTGGTCGACACTTTGTTCGATGAACCCTATCTAAGTTCCGATTTGAATCACCAAGGATTGATTCTGCACAGCATCTATCATCGGCCCAATGGTTGGGACCATATCCCTGAAGACAGTAAAATTCCCTGTGGAGAGGCCTGCATGTGGGGCGATTATCATGCCCGCGAACTGGCCCATTATTTGAACGGAATCATCAAAGGAGAATCTTATTACACCTTTTACAAAGGCATAAATACTTAGAATGGCCAAAGCAAAACCAAGATTTACACGAGTCGCCCAGTTGAAATCCGCCGAGATTTTCTTGTCCCATTTGGAAAATCTCAAGGTCGAAATCCCTTTCAAGCAGAATCTGAGTTCCGAAAGATCATTGTCCCTTGGCCGACCCTTTACCATGAAATCGGGCCAAACCATTGGCAATCGATTCTGCATTCTACCGATGGAGGGATGGGATGGCACACATGACGGCCTTCCCACGGATTTGACAAAAAGAAGGTGGCATAATTTTGCCATTAGCGGGGCCAAACTGTTGTGGGGGTGTGAGGCCGTTGCCGTACGTCATGAAGGGCGGGCGAACCCGAACCAATTGCTTATCAACGAAAAAAATCTAGGTGCCTTTAAGGATCTATATGCGAACTTGGTTTCGGATCATGAAGAAAAGTTCGGCACATCTTCAGATTTGTTGATAGGTCTTCAATTGACCCATTCGGGCCGGTTTGCCATACCCGATCCCGATAGGGTCAGAAAGCCCAAAACGATTTATAGACATTCCATACTTGACAAAAAATTCGACTTGTCGGAAAACCACAAAGTGATGACCGATGCCGAAATCGATGAATTGGTGAAGGATTTTGTGACCGCTGCAGGTCTTGCCAAAGAAGCCGGCTTTCAGTTTGTAGACATTAAACACTGTCACGGTTATCTGGGCCATGAGTTTCTCAGTGCCAGGAACAGACCTGGAAAATATGGTGGTTCCATTGAGAATAGAATGCGTTTCTTGACTTCAATCGTGGAAGGTATTCGGGCGACAAGTAATATTCCTGTAGCCGTGCGATTGAGTGCTTTTGACTTTATCCCCTATAAGAAAGACGGATCGAATATCGGCATTCCCGAAGCGACCGATCAACCGTATAACGAAGCTTTTGGAGGAGATTCCACCGGTACCGGTATCGATCTGACCGAAGTTTTCGAGATGCTGGGCCGATTCGAGGAACTGGGCATTGAATTGGTTTGCATTACTGCGGGAAGCCCATATTACGTTCCCCATATTCAGCGGCCGGCCATCTTTCCGCCTTCCGACGGTTATTTACCTCCTGAAGATCCGCTTGTGGGTGTTTCCAGGCAAATACGTATCACCGAGGAAATCAAAAAGAAGTTTCCTAACTTGGTAATCGTTGGATCGGCCTATTCGTACCTTCAGGAATGGCTTCCCCATGTTGCCGAAGCGGTTATCGAGGAAAATGCCGCCGATTTTGTTGGTTTGGGAAGAATGGTATTGAGTTATCCGAATATGCCGGAAGATATTTTAAATGGCAAAACATTGGTTCGGGGTAGTATTTGCAGGACTTTTTCAGATTGTACGACCGCACCCAGAATAGGAATGATCTCGGGCTGTTTTCCGTTGGATTCCTATTATAAAAAAATGCCTGAAGCGACCGAATTAAAGCAATTCAAGAAGAACGCCGACCTATGAAAAAAAACGTCTTGATTACCGGAGGTTCCCGCGGAATCGGTCTGGGCATTGCCAAAGAATTGGCCAAACTCGGATGCTATTTGGCGATCAACGGTATGCGCGAAGCATCGGAGGTAAATGAAATTCTCGAAGAACTCAAAACGCTGGGAGCCGAAACGATCTATTGCCAAGGCAACGTTTCGTCGAGATCGGACCGCGACAAGATCGTCAAAACCGTTACCGAACGGTTCGGAGCTATCAATGTGCTCATCAACAACGCGGGAGTCGCCCCAAAAGAGCGCATGGATCTTTTAAAAACGGAGGAAGAAAGTTATGATAGAGTGATGGATATCAATCTAAAAGGCGCTTTTTTCCTTACCCAAGAGGTGGCCAATCTCATGGTTTCAAGCAAAATGGAAAATGCGGATTTCGAAGGGCATATTATTAACATATCCTCGGTAAGCGCAGTGACTGCTTCCGTGGAAAGAGGGGAATATTGTATTTCGAAAGCTGGCATGGGCATGATGACCAAGTTGTTCGCGACCCGTTTAGGCGAACATGATATTCCCGTTTATGAAATCCGGCCAGGAGTAATAAAAACGGATATGACTTCCGCAGTACTTGAAAAATATCAAAAGCTGATCGCCGAAGGGCTCACTGTCGAACCAAGAATGGGCTTGCCCGAAGATATCGGAAAGGTGGTCTCGGCCCTGGTTCAAGGTCAAATGCCATATGCAACAGGTCAAGTAATCAACGTGGATGGCGGATTGTCGATTCCAAGATTATAGTATGCTTATGAAAACTAAACGCACCCGATTGTTAAGAATTTTGGATTTGCTCGCAATTCTTTTGGTTATTGCGACCTTCAGTCCGCTTGTAATACCACAAAATGAGGCCAACCCCTACGTTTTGGGAATACCCTACACCATGTGGATGGGTTTTTTGGTCAGCGTTCTTTTTGTGGTTCTCGCCTATTTGGTTTCATTGGTAAACAAAGAAGATCGACATGCTGACTAAATTCATTATTGCTGGTATAGCCTATCTGATCGTTTTGGTTTTCTTGCTCCGGCTCACGCGGGTAAAGGAAAAAACGACTTCGAACTATCTATTGGGTGGCGGCAACATCGGTTTTGTAATCGGATTGTTCACAACGGCGGCTACCTTGTTCAGTGCGTTTACCGTGGTCGGCATGCCCGATTTTTTTAGAACGCACGGTGTCGGGGCATGGATTTTCCTTGCGGTATCCGATGCCATAATGGTCTATGGATTGATCCGGATCGGGGAATTGTTAAGGAGAAAGGCCCGTAAACTTGAATTCAAGGGAATGTCGGGTTTGATGGCGAATACCTACAACAGTAAATTGGCGGGATATGTCGCATTCGGGGGAGCAGTGATTTTCTTGATTCCGTATATCGCGGTACAGATTAGCGGTATCTCCATTTTCTTGAATGCGGCTTTTCCGGAAGCTATTCCCGTTTGGGGATGGAGTTCGATCATTGTGGCCATCATGATTCTATACAGTGAAACTGGTGGATTACGGGCCATTATGTACAACGATACCTTACAGGGAATCCTACTTTTCGTCATGATATGGATTATCGGATGGAATTGTATCGACCATTTTGGAAGTATTGAATCGATGTTCGAAAAAGTGAAAACGGTAAACAATGAACTATTATCCGTTCCCGGACCAAAAGGACTTTTCACGCCTCAATTTTTGATCGTTTCGGCAATTGCCATTATTTGCCTTCCCTTTACCCAACCTCAGATTTCGACCCGGGTAGTCATTATGAAAAGTAGTTCTGCGCTGCGAAAAATGGCGATCGGCTTGGGCGTCGTTGCCATTCTGATTATTCTTCCGACATTGTTTATGGGCATGTACGGAGCCGTTTTATATCCTGATGAGTCCACCCAGGATTTTGTCGGACACGTACTCCTGTACGATCAGGCTTCCGGTATCGCCGCTCTGGGATTGGTCGGGTTGATAGCCGCTGCCATTTCCACATCAGATTCGCAAATATTCGCCCTGGGTTCGGAACTACGTTCCTTACTTTCTATGGATGATATCAAAGCGGTATCGATTACCCGCGTCTTCATCTTTGTATTTGCCTTGCTCGCCTTGATTTTTTCGATAGTCAGTACCGAACATTTGGTTTTATTGGCCCGAACAAGTTTTACGGGAACCGCAATGATGGCACCCATGATTTTGGTCGGAATTTTAAGCGCGAAGAAACTTTCCCCTTTGATGCCCATCATGACCTTGGCTGCGTTACTTCTGTTTATATTGGCAAAAACCGGAAGTATTCCATCGAAACTGGGAGGTTTCGAAATCGAAATACTCTTGTTTCTTGGTCTCGGCCTTTCAGCATTTATCGAAGTGACCTCGTTGAGCAAAAATGACAAAGCCTAAACCAACACGAGTTCAACTTAAAATTTGGACTATTGCATCGGATGCTCCTTTAAAAGCTCTGTGGGCGAATAAAACCCTTCTTTGTCCTTAACGCCATCACGTACCTCTTTCACTTTTTCAGGTGTAATCGGATTCGCCTTATTGCCAAATGTATTGCGTACAAAAGTCAATACCGAGGCAACTTCTTCATCGTTAAGCATTCCCCCGAAAGGGGTCATGGGTACCTGACCAGGATAGGTTTTGCCCTTTAATTCCAAGGGGCCCATCAAACCTTTCAAGGTCAATTTTATCAAGCGTTCTTCGTTGCCTGTCACCCATTCCTGTCCGGCCAACGGTGGAAATTGAGAGGCGCTCAATCCTTGTCCATCGGGCTGGTGGCAGGTTACGCAAAACCCTTCGCGATTATAGATTTCCTCTCCTTTGACGAACAACTCTTTGGCCACACCCTCCAAATCGGTCTTGGTGGCTCCCTCCGGATCTTCGCCTACATTATGGTCATTCAAATGGGCCAAAGCGGCTTCATACGGTTTTTGCATCCAATCATCCAAAGGAAGTTTTCCGGCCGCTTCTACAATCGGAACCCCTACTTCTTTATTCAACCAAGAAGCGGCCACAAAGGCTTCCAATCGCACGCGGGGATTTTCATCTTGTGCAGCGGCCATCAACAGATCTGCCCGGTCCGAAATCTGATGCCCGGCATATCGCAATACTTTCACGGCGGCCGCACGTGCTCGAAAATCCTCGGTATGAAGGGTTTGGACCAAAAGGTCCCTATCGACCTTGTTCAACCCCCAAGTTACCCAAAGTGCTTCCAGTAAGTGGTGGTCATATCTTGGGTCGCTTTTGTCCAAATTCGCGGCCCAGGCCTTTGTCTTTTCCAATACCTGTTCGGCATCCCTTGCCCGAAGTTCCCTTCTTGTACGATAGCGTGTTCGATATTCTGGAAGTTTTAAATTGTCCAATAATTCCTCGATACTGGCATCCACAATTTTGGCCGGTTCGACCAATGGTCGCGATGGATAAGTCAATCGATAGATCCTTCCGTGTACGTGATCGCGCAACGGGTCGCGGGCATTATGTTGCATGTGGCCGACCAGCACATTATGCCAATCGACGAAATATAGCGAACCATCGGGTGCAAACTCCATGTCAACGGGCCTAAAATTGGTATCGTCGGAAACAATAAGATCGGTTCTGTGGGTACTTGTATAACCCGAAGAATTCGGATCATCCACTATCGTATGTTCTTTGGTGCCCAAAAAGCCTATGGTATTGTTGATCAAAATATCGCCCTGAACGTTATCGGGAAAATGACTGCTATATACAAATTCCAGTCCCGACGTAGGCCTAACGCGGTGTGCTTCCTCGATCAAGTTTTTCGGAAGCGGATTGGCCTGTCCGTACCGCGATTTTATCGTTCCCGGCATCATCCAGGTCATATCGGGACCCGAAGTATGCGCAAAGAAGGGTTGCCCCCATTCGTCAAAAGCGATTCCCCATGGGTTCGGAATCGATAATTGCGCCGTGCGTTCCAAGTAATGCCTTTGTGGGCTATAGCGGTAAAAACCGCCATTGGTCGCCCTTACCGGACCATAAGCCGTTTCTACATTGGTATGCAGAAAAACACCTTCGCCCATATACATGGCGCCCGAAGGATCGGCGGCATAGGCACTAATACCGTGGTGTGTATCGTGATCGTCGAATCCGCTTAAAATAATTTCCTTGCCGTCGGCATGGTCATCACCGTCTGTATCCTTGAGCAAGACCAAATTCGTACCTTGGGTGACGTAAACACCTTCAGGGGCGAATTCAAAACCCAACGGCAAATGGAGTCCACGTGCAAAAATGGTCTGCTTATCGGCCTTTCCGTCGTTATCGGTATCCTCCAAAATCAACAATTTGTCATCGGGCTTGCTGTCCCCCGGTTTGTAATGGGGATAGCTCGGCATCGTGGCGACCCATAGCCTTCCCTTATTGTCAAAGGACATCTGTACCGGGTTTGCCAAATCGGGAAATTCTTCCTCGGAGGCGAACAGTTCCAATTTATAGCCCTCGGCTACCTTCAATTTGTCAAGTGCATCTTTGCCATATAGGTATTCCGGATTTCCTGCACCATTGACATCCTTGTAATTTGTTTCTACGGGAGGAAGCTTTTTTGTTTTGGCATCCATTGCCGCCAGATCGGTCGGTTTTCCTTGAGCGGTATTCCAGATCAAGGTATCGCGATTGGCCGTCATTTCATTGATCTTTACCTTTTCATCAGGATAGTTGTCAGGGCCAAAAGGGTCGTAACGCCTTCCCCAGGCATGTACCCCGTTCGGTAGTTTTATTTCATTGTGCCAAAACCAATTTTTGTCCATTACGGCATTGTGAACGGTTTCACGTTTTTCATCGACAATAGTCTTATGTTTTCCAAAAACGGTATCGGCCAATAATTGGGCAAATTTTTGATAGCCCTCATCATTCAATTGGAATCCGTCAGCAGTCATTGGGGCAGTTTCGGAGTCGTACCATTTCTTGCTCGGGTCAAAAGCATCGACAAAAACCACGCTGTCCTTGGCGGCTACCTCCCGCATGGCTTCGGTATATAACTTTAGATTTTTGTTTTCTTCGGTTCCATTGGGCAGATCCATTTCGGCGGAGCGGTCTTCAAAAGCGATCGGGGAAACCAATACCAACCGAGGGGCCGATTCGCCATTATACTTTTGCTTTTCGGTATGCTCGATGAACGCATGTAGTTCGTCCTTAAAGTTTTGCAATCCGGCCTCCCCGTCAAAAGATTCGTTATAACCGAAAAATCCGATAATAATATCAGCATCCAAATTGGTCAACCATTCATCTTCTGAAGGAAAAAAACCGATACTCCCAGATTTATTGGCATGTGCGCCTTGATGGAACTTTTCGGCTCCGGGGAAGACCCACGGTGAATTTCTTGAAGAATGCGGTCGGAAACCCGGAGTATTGCCTCCATCCCCCATGTTTCGAATGAACAAAGTGCTATCGGGATAACGCAAGTGCATTTCGGTCTCAAAATGTCCGAAATTCATCATTCTAGAAGCCAAATTATTTCCAATAAGTACGATGTGGTCATTTTTATGCACCTGTATCGCTCCTTCTTGCTTTTCTGAACAGGCAATGTTCAATAGGACTATTAAAATTGACGACCCAATGATTTTTTTAAAATTTTGTACCATATTTTAATTGAATATTATAATGTGACATGGATTCCTTCTACGACCGAAAGTTCACAAGCCTCGATGATTTTCTGGCAGGTAATCGCGTCTTGTATGCTTGATAGCGGCAATTCATCCTCCCGTAATATTTTATCGACAAAATGGGTCGCCGTGTTCTTGATCGATTCGGGGTAGCATTGATAGGTCTGTGAATGCGCCCCATTGCGATCGTTGATCACAAAATCGCGATAACTATATCGTGTACTGCCTTTCGTACCAATTACCTTGATGATACATGTCCACGGATCCCCGGCGTGGTCATCGTTAGCAAAACTGGCACAGAGGTGGCTTAAGGTCCCGTTTTTCATTTGAATATTCGCCATGGCCACATTCTCTTGGGGGGCAATGGTGTCATCTACCGTATTCATAAAGCAGGAAACCTTTTCTGGTTCGCCCGCCAAATAGAGCATCGTATAGCTGTGGTGGGTCAGAATCTGACGAATGACCCCGGGATAACGCGCCCGGATCTCATCGGCATGGTGGATGTTGTACATCATGTAGAATTGGACCACATCACCCAGTTTGCCATTTTCTATCATTTGCTTGGCCCGCATGATTCCCGGTTCGTAAATGTAATTGTGAACGGGCATGCATTTTACCCCTGCCGCTTGGATGGCTTTTTGCATTTTTTCCAATTCAACGATATTGGAAGCCGCCGGTTTTTCCACTAAAATATGTTTTCCGGCTTCCGCGGCCTGAACGGTGTATTCGCAATGGGTCTCCATATTGGTCAAAACGAAAACGGCGTCAATCTTAGGATCTGACAACAGTGCCTCGACCGAACCATAGGGCTTGCAACCAAATGCCGAGGCTTTGGCTTTCGCTTTTTCGGGAGTGCGGTTCCATAACCCGATAAGTTCTGCCCCTGACAAGCCGTTAATGGCCTCGGCATGCAGATCGGCAATATCGCCCGCTCCTATAAATCCGATTCCGTATGTCTTCATGAGCTTGCCGTTGAGTATTCTAAAATTCCGTTTTTCGCCATGGTCTTGAACTCGACCAAGGATTTTCGTACACCTTCTGAAATAGCCGTCAAAGGAAGGTTATCAAAAGTACTATCTATTTTTTCATGGCTCAGGTCGGAAACGAACAAATTCGGTGGAGCCCCTTCGATTATGGATAGTTCGGCAAAGTCTCCCATTCCCAATTCCACGGCCTGTTGTTTGGCGATAGCCAAAAACTCTTCAATAGCAATAGTCTTTCCTTTGATGTTAAATGCCTCGAAACCTTCGTACGATTGTAAGGTACATTCTGCAAAATGACTACCGACGTCTTCCACAAAATGATAGTTTTCACGCCCTTGATACGGCATGGCAAATGGTGTTAGTTCATTCGATACGGATCCCATGGCAATGGCCTTCAAGGCATTGGTCGGGGCCGAGGTCTTACCTTTGTCCCTTCCTTTTCCATAGGTCGTGTTTATGCGGAGACAAACGGTCGGCACTTTCGTATTGTCGTGAAAAAGTCGGGCCAAATGTTCCCCGGCCAACTTCCAGATACCGTAATGGTTAGGGGGAGCCAGTTGTGCATCTTCTTTAATACCAGGCTCGGGATACATGGATCGCATACCATAGACCGCGGCCGAACTGGCAAATACGAAGCGTTTCAGATTCGGAAGCTTTTCCGCGGCATCGAACAATGCCATCGTACCGCCCGTGTTGATCTGCATACCACCGATGTGATCGTTGGAACAATCCGGACTTTGATACGCACCCAAATGGATGATATGAGTGGGATCTATCTTGGGAAGGGTTTCTTCAATGGCCTTATAATCGGAAACATCGAGTTTTATAAATTCCAGTCGCGGATCTAAATCTTCGCCCAACCATAGTTTTAACGGCTCGGTGTTATTGGATCGGGTCGCGACAATAATTTTGTCGATCGAGGAAGATTGTAATAATTTATAAATAGTTACGGAGCCAATGCATCCCGTGCCGCCCGTGATAAAGATTTTTTGCATGTTTTTGTTTCAACGGTTTCTATTCACTTTCCGGTAACGCTTCGAATTCCTTTCTTTTGTCATCAAACCAATTATTCATGGCACCGGGATTTTGCATCAGCTCCTGCATTTTGTTCATCGCCTCCAAATGAGCTTTATCTCCTTTTTGAAACATTTCCATTCCGTGCCTTTTGCTCATTTCGGCTATTTCTTCAAAAGTTTCCGCGCTAAATTCTCGTTCACAAGCTCCACCCAATTGATTACATGTCATCGTTTTCATAAAATTCCTTTTTTCTAGAAATTAATTCATTTTTACGACCGCCTTCATGTTTTTTGCCTTAATGGAATCTTCAAAAGCTTGGGTCACATTTTCAAAATCATAGAAATCGGTGTAATGTTCGGCGGGAAAGACTCCTGTAACCATCAACTTCATTGCCGCCATATAGTCATCCCTACACGAACCCATCGAGCCCCTCATATTTAAGGAAGTCCGTGTCAAATGGGTCGCGTTTATGGGCACTTCTTGGCCGTATGTCGCGATGACACAGATATCCCCTTCTGGGCGAACCACTTCGATTGCCTCGGTCAATACCGCCGCTACACCCGAGCATTCTATGAGCAGATCTACCTTTCCGTTCGTTCCAAAAGGAATTCCCTTGTCATCGGTCAATCTATTTTGTAATTGAATGGCCAAGCTGTTTTCCGGAGCAACCTCTACAGTAATGAATCCTCTTTCCCTTGCCTTTTTCAAACGGATATCCCGATCATGGGCGATTCCCGTGACAGCTACCCTTGCACCCGCGGCCCGTGCCACTTCGGCGGACATCAAACCTATGATTCCGCATCCGGTGACGACCACATCTTGCCCCGGCTTGATGTTGCATTTATTATATAGGGCATTCGTGATAATCGATAAGGGTTCGACCAAAGCCCCTTGCTCGGGTGTGAGGCCGTCCATCAAATGTACTACCCTATCGG
Source organism: Bacteroidia bacterium (assembly GCA_030428705.1). Classification (GTDB taxonomy): domain Bacteria; phylum Bacteroidota; class Bacteroidia; order Flavobacteriales; family Flavobacteriaceae; genus Meishania. The sequence goes on along the minus strand of JAUIDI010000001.1, from coordinate 133,744 downwards.
ATTCCAATACGACCCGTTGGCCGAAACCCCCATTCCTATGAAAACCGATGATTTGTTTTGAAGGACAAAGATTCCATTTCGATACATTGCATGCCGGGCAGTCTTCATCTTGACAGCCCAACATCGCCAAAGGCGTAAAAATATCCCCCACTTTGATATCACCGTGGTCGCCCGGTCCCAATTCCAAAACCTTGGCACTAAATTCGTGGCCAATGATCCGCGGCCGTTGCACCCAATCAAAATTCGCCTTTCCTATAGAGGCACTATTATCGGAGCCGCATATTCCGGTATATAATGTTTTGGCCAAGATTTCCCCTTCTTTTAACTCAGGGATTTCCATATCGACCACCGAAGTGTTCTTTGTTACGTTATCGGAATTCGGGTAAATTTTTTCCTTGCCGTGAAGGCAAAAGCCTTTTATTGTTTCACTCATGTTTTCGTTGTTCGTTGGTAGTTTTTAATGTCAAGTTCAATAAAACTTTATAGTGCGACAATCAACGCTACTACCATTGAACTCCGGTATCTTTCCAGCTTTTTGATCTTGCGGATTCGAGAACGGCTTCACAGACTTTCTGTGTCTCCTGGGCTTCCCTGAATGTTGGAGAGCACGGTTTCCCTTCCTCCAAACATTGAAGAAAATCGGCCACTTGGTGTACAAAACTGTGCTCGTAACCGATGGATAATCCAGGTACCCACCATTTGTCCATATAAGGCTGGTCGCCATCGGTCACATGGATGGAACGCCACCCTCTTTCAATCGACTCGTCCCTATGGTCAAAATATTCGAGACGGGTAAGGTCGTGCAGATTCCATTTTATAGAAGCGTGCTCACCATTGATCTCAAAAGTATACAGGGCCTTGTGGCCCCTGGCATAGCGTGTGGATTCGAACAGTCCCAACGAACCGTTGTCGAAATGACAATGGAAGATACAGGCATCGTCGATACCTACTTTTTGCTTTTCGCCAGTCAATGAATGTACCCTTTCCTTGATGAAAGTCTCGGTCATGGCCGAAACATCCTTGATACCGCCATTAAGCCACATTGCTGTGTCGATACAGTGCGCCAATAGGTCGCCCGTAACCCCAGATCCGGCCGCGGCATCGTCCAACCGCCACAGTCCTTCGCCTCCTTGAGGAAGTTCAGGACTTATTGTCCAATCCTGCAAAAAGTTGGCCCGATAATGGAAAATCTTGCCCAACTTTCCGGCGTCTATGAGTTGTTTGGCCAGGGTAACAGCAGGTATTCTTCTATAATTATAATATACCGTGTTGGCGACCCCGGCCTTTTCAATGGCATCTACCATAGGTTGTGCCTCGGCCACCGTTCGTGCCAATGGCTTTTCGCAGAGTACCATTTTGCCCGCCTCCGCAGCGGCAATGGCAATATCGGCATGCATATTATTTGGCGTACAGATGTCAATCGCATCGATATCGTCACGGGCGACCACTTTACGCCAATCGGTTTCCACCGACTCATAGCCCCACTGTTCGGCAAAGGCGGTGACACGTTCCTCGTTACGCGCACAAACCGCTTTTAAAACCGGTCTGTATTTTAAATCGGGAAAAAAATCGCCGACTCTTTTATAGGCGTTGGAATGGGTACGCCCCATAAATCCGTAGCCGATCAATCCTACTCTAAATTCTTTTTTGTCGCTCATGTTTATGTCTTGATAATCTTAGTAGTCGTTCTATTTCTGTTTTGGGAAACCGTCATTGTATTGAAATCACCTATTCTTTCAAGGAAAGAGACGGATTACAACCTTTCAGCGGCATACATTGCCACTTTTGAATATTGGATTTATTCCTTCCAGCCGTGCAGTTCGCGAACCTTCAACATGGCACCCAAAATATCGTTCCATGTTTTAGGTTGCATCATCACTTCGTTAGGGAACATACATCCGTCCCAACAAATGTGCTTTAATTTCTTGGTCAGGTTTCCATTTTCATCGCGTAGCCAATGACCGGCATCCACAGCAATATCTAATTTGCCGTTGGGATCGGATGCCTGGCAATGCCTTCCCGTTTTATCATGGGAACCGGAACCGAAAACGGTACCATCATTTTGTGCCACGTGAAAATCGATCGTCCAAGGGCGCAGAGCCGCCGTCAAGGTTTTGAGTCCTGCGGTCAGGGTTTCCCGATCATTCCAATCGAAATCTTTGGGAAGAATGCGTTCATCCTCTTTATTGTAGCCAAGAAGGTATAATAAGGTATGCGCCATATCCGCCTGAAAACCGATATTGGGCCTATCAACGGCTTCTAAGGTATCGATCATCGTTTTCCAGCCGTGCATACCGCCCCAGCAGATTTCGCCTTCTGCTGCAAGTGATTCGCCATAGTCGGCCGCTACGTCACAAGCTTCGCGAAAGGTCTGGGCGATGAGTTTTGTATTGTTCGCCGGATCTTTGGCCCAACTTTCAGGATCGACCGAAGAATCGATCCTAACGACACCGTGAGGCCTGATACCCATATCACGTAATTTCTTCCCTATGGCGCAGGCCTTTTGAACTTGGGTGACAAAGTTTTTTCGTTCTTCGGCAGAGCCCATTGCCGAACCGCCGCCCGTAACGCCCCAAACCGGAGCCACAAAACTTCCTATTTCCAAATTGTACGAACCGACTTTGTCCGCCAGTCGTTTCAAGTCGTCATCCGACGAATCGATGCTCACATGGGGATCTGCCAAGAAAAGATCGACACCATCGAATTTTTGTCCATCTACCTCGGCATCGGCAGTTAATTTCAGCATCGTATCCAAATCGATAGGCGGTTCCGAATCGGGGCCTTTGCCCACCACCCCGGGCCATGACGCATTGTGGAGTTTAGGAAAGTTGTTCTCTTGCATTTTTATTGGGATTTACAGTTTATCAGGTAATTTTTGTTGTCCTAAAATTAACCAAAAATAGGATTATCGAAAATTTTTGCAAGACTAATATCCAAACGCAAATGTCAATGACACATCAGTTTAACAAATTAATTATGAAAAGTTCAAAAAAAAGTCGAACTTTTGACGATATTTAACTCCGCTTTTTATAAGTTCGAAACTTGTGTAACCAACTAATTTCTTAAACAACATATTATGGAAAATACTGCATCTGCTTCAACTACCAATGCCAATAGGCTGTTTTATGGTAGTTGTTTTGCACTGATTACCACGGCTCTTTCATTCAGTATAAGAGCTGGAATTTTACCGCAACTAGGCGAAGAATTGAGTTTAAATGCCGAGCAATTGGGTTATATCAATTCAATGTGGTTCCTAGGCTTTCCGATCTCCATGGTAATAGGAGGTTTGATATATCATAAGGTAGGCGGGAAGGCCATTATGCAATTCGCTTTTTTTGCCCATGCCATCGGTATCATAATGACCATTTATGCTGGAAGTTATACGGGCCTTTTGATATCGACTTTGCTTATCGGTCTAGGCAACGGGTGTACGGAGGCAGCTTGTAACCCGATGATCGCCGACGCCTATCAGGGAACCCGAATGAGCAAGATGATGAACCGTTTTCATATGTGGTTTCCAGGAGGTATCGTTATCGGGAGCTTGGTCTCAAAATTCATGACGGATGCCGGTATGAGCTGGGAATCACAAATTTGGGTTATTATGATTCCTACATTGATTTACGCTTATTTATTCTTTGGCCAAAGTTGGCCCAAGGCAAAAGTTCAGGAAGGGGCTACACTGATGGGCAATTTAAAGGCAATGGCTTCCCCCTTGTTCTTGTTCATGGTTGTCTGTATGGCGCTGACCGCCGCTACTGAATTCATACCGCAACAATGGACAAGTGTTATCCTGTCAAAAAGTGGGGCCCAACCTATGTTGATTCTGGCATTGGTAACCGGTATCATGGCCGTAGCCCGCTATTTTGGTGGTGAAATGGTGGCGAAATTTGACCAGACCGGCGTATTGCTCGGATCTGCGGTCTTGGCCACTATCGGTATTTATCTATTTAGTACGCAAACGGGAACAATGGCCTATGTCGCCGCTATCTTTTTCGCCTTGGGTGTTGCCTATTTCTGGCCCAATATGATAGGATTTATTGCTGATAAAATTCCAAAAAGTGGCGCTTTAGGAATGTCAATACTAGGTGCCGTGGGAATGTTTTCCCAGACCATTTTTCAACCTCTTACCGGACGATGGATCGACTCGGACAAGGCCGAAGCTGCGGCAGCGGGACTTACGGGTGATGAACTGGAACTGGTAGCCGGCCAAAATACCATGCAGACCATTACCCTTTTTCCAATCATATTAATCGTTCTTTTTACCATTCTTTACTTTTGGGTAAAGAACCGTAAGCAAGATGATACCCCTGTCGCTACAGCACATTAATACAAAAGAAACATAAAATGACCCCCTGCCTGTTTCAGGAGGGGGTTATTTTTTTATTGAGACCTAACATTTACTTTTGTCAAAACACGAATTCGATTAAATAGTTTGTTATGAAGATAGGAATGAACATGCTCCTCTGGACCAACCATGTGACGGAAGAACATTTCCCCATCGTAGATACCTTAAAGAAAACCGGCTATGATGGTGTAGAACTATTTTTAGGGGAAGGCGATGAAACGCATTATGCCAAATTGGGCCGATATTTTTCAGATACGGAAATGGGCGTAACTGCCGTGGCCGCTTTGGCGCCCGAAGAGAATATTGCTAGTCCCGATAAAAGTTATAGAGCCGCCGGCTTGGACAAGCTCAAGTGGTCGATCGATATGAGCGCTGCTGCCAATGTTGAAGTCATTTGTGGACCGTTCCATTCCACATTCGCTTATTTTACCCGTCAACCTCCGACCCTTGAAGAGAAACGATGGAGCATCGAAATGTTGCGAAAAGCTGCCGAATATGCAGAACAATCGAACATTATACTTGCACCCGAGGCCGTAAATCGGTTCGAGTGCTACTTGTACAATACAATGGTCGATCTAAAAACTATGGTGGAGGCGGTGGATCATCCAAATTTGGGTGCAATGTATGATACGCACCATAGTAATATCGAGGAAAAAAGTCAGTCTGGCGCCTTGAAAACCATTGCGCCAGTCTTAAAACACATACACATCAGCGAAAACGATCGTGGCACACCAGGAAGCGGACAAGTCGATTGGAACGATGTTTTTCCGGCCATAAAGGAAATCGGATATGACGGATGGCTGACCATAGAAGCTTTTAGCACGATCATACCCGAATTTGCCAATGCCATTAACGTATGGCGGGACTATTCCCCTTCCGAAGAGATATACACCAAAGGGTTGAGGCTCATTAAGGAAGGAATGGGGATTTGAAGTACAAAGTCGGATTTGGATGTTGGAAATTGGATAATAAAAGATATTCAACGTAGGGTGTAAACATTTAAAAATAAAGTTTGTGAAAAAAATATTCCTTTTTTTGATTTTCGGTTTTTTGATTGGTTCCTGTGCCGAAAAAAAGAAAGAAACCATTGTTGAGAAAGCAGAAGAGACCCCGAAGCAATGGTTGACTTTCGAGGGAAACGGTGCAAATGCAAAACATATCGTTTTGATTTCCGGAGATGAGGAATATCGCTCCGAAGAGGCGCTGCCACAGTTGGCAAAAATCCTTTCCAAACATTATGGGTTCAGTTGTACGGTCTTGTTTGCCCAAGATCCTATCGAACCCGGAGTGGTCAATGTGAATTTCGGAACAAACATCCCAGGTCTGGAAGCCTTGGATTCGGCCGAGATGATGGTCATATTTACGCGTTTCCGTGCATTGCCCGATGATCAGATGCAACATATCGACGACTACCTAAGGGCCGGAAAACCCGTGGTCGGAATCAGAACGGCTACACACGCCTTTAATTTTTCAAAGGATTCCACCTCGAATTTCAAACATTACGGCAATTATTACAAAGACGACAAAGCCGAATGGAAGGACGGATTCGGAAGGCTGGTACTCGGAGAAAACTGGGTGAATCATCACGGGCACCACAAACACCAAAGTACGAGGGGTGTTATTGCCGAAGGTGCTAAAACCCATCCAATTGCAAACGGCATTGAGGATGGTGAAATTTGGGGCCCTACTGATGTTTATGGTATTCGCTTACCATTACCGGGCGATAGCCAACCGATAATTCTAGGGCAAGTTGTCAATAGAAAAGGTGAATATGATGAAAACGATGTCTTTTTTGGAATGAAACCTTCAGATGATGAACTGGCCACCGAAAACAATGTGGGAGACAAGGTAAATAATGTTTTGATGCCTATCGCGTGGACAAAAAGCTATCAACTGCCAAACGGAAAGAAAGGAAAGGCCTTTACCTCGACCATAGGCGCAGCATCAGATCTATTGAATGAAGGGGTACGACGGCTATTGATCAATGGTATTTTTTGGGCTATGGATGAAACTGTCCCCGAAAAAGCGAATGTTGACTTGGTTGGGAAGTATAATCCCTCTGCTTATGGGTTTAAAGATGATGAGTACTGGATAAACAAGAAGCTTTCCATCGAAAGTCTTGCGCAGTAACTTCGTTAGTAGTAAACCGTGGTGGGCAACTAAATTTTTCAAAATGATCTCGAAACAAAAATTCGCTCGAATTACGTCCATTGCCATATTGGCTTCACTGTTGTTTTTAAACCTCTTATCGGGAGCCGCCCAAAAAAATGGAAACGACAAGGTACTTATGGCTATTTTTGCCCATCCCGACGACGAAATGACCGTATCCCCAATCCTTTCAAAATATGTCGATGAGGGTATCAAGGTGTATCTCGTTATATGCACAGATGGTCGATTGGGCACTAACGATTTTACCGACCATGTGGCCGGGGATGGTTTGGCCGCCCTGCGTAAAGAAGAGATGCAGTGTGCCGCCAAAAAACTTGGTGTAGAACTGATACATCTAGATTATCATGACCAGCTTAGGGCCGCCGAGGGTTATGATGGCCATGTGCCCCATGCAAGAGAATTGATTTTAGAGTTAGAAGGTATCGTTGCGGACAGGAAACCCGACGTTCTGATCACTTGGGGGCCCGACGGAGGGAGCACCCATATGGATCACCGCTTGGTAGGTGCATCGGTAACGCAGGTGTTTCTCAGCAAAATTTGGGAAAAAACTAAAAAGTTGTATTATGTTGGTACTCCTTCCAATCTTATTGATGAGCCTGAACGAAAAAAATTGGCCGGAATCGATTCGACATATCTAAATGTCAAAATCAAATATGCGAACAAAGATGCCGAAAGGGCCATGGAATCCCTAAAATGTCACAAGAGCCAGGTTTCTCCCGAAATGCTAAAATGGAGGGAAGCGTCGGGCAAAAAATCAAAATCGACCATTTATCTTCGTGAGTTTGTTGCACCTGTACAGAATAAACAATCTTCTCTATTTGACTAAACATAATTGATCACAATTTCGAGGTCTCAAAACCTTTTTGTTTCTAACGAGCTACTGTACATGGGTTTTGATTACGTCGAAGACATCGGTTGGCGCTATGTTTTTCTCAAGACTACAAGTTTTGTTATTCGTAATCAAAATGGGATAATCATCAACATCATCAGGAATCCGGCCATGTGAGCCCTTTACCAATTTTGCATTCAAAGGAATGATGTCCATTACCGTTCTGAAGCCTAATTTCTTCATGACCAGTTTGCGGATTACCTTGGCCAAAACGAATCTGTCCTTTGGATCCGTTAGCATTTCGACAGGATCATAGCCCGGTTTTTTATGGATATCAACCATTCTGGCATAGTCGGGCGCTTTTTCGTCATCCATCCAAAAGTAATAGGTAAACCATGAGCGGGAATCCGCCAAAACGACCAGATCGCCACAACGTTCGTGATCCAGATTGATCGCTTTTCGCTCCTCACCGGAATATACCTTTTCAACGCCCTCAACTTTTTCAACTAGTTTTTTGACTTGTGACACCAACGATTTGTCATTTAAATAGATATGCGCAACTTGATGGTCGGCCACGGCAAACGCCTTGCTCGCACCGGCATCAAAAAGTTCCAATCCGCGCTCGATCCGAACGTTGAGCAGTCCTTCTTCCCTTAAAACCCGATTCAAATGGATGGGATTGTCAACATCGGTAATACCGTATTCCGAAAGTAGGATTACATGTGCATTTTGGTTTTGATAATATTCGACCAAATGCCGTACCACACTATCTATTTCATTCAAGTCCTTTGAAATGACCTTAAAATCGATTCCGTGTCTTTGAAGATTATAATCCAGATGAGGAAGATACACCAGTGTTAGTGTCGGATCATATAAACGATCGGTTTCTATCGTGGCATCCGCTATCCATTGGCTCGATTTGATCGAGGTTTTCGGCCCCCAAAAATGGAACAAGGGAAAAGTGCCCAATTTATCCTGAAGTTTATCCCGAAGATCCGAAGGATGTGAATAACAATCGGGAATCTTCCTGCCATCGGCCAAGTAATTCGGGCGGGGCGTAACGTTGTAATCGGTATTTGCGTACATATTGTACCACCAGAACATATTTGCGCATGTGAATCCCGGATTTTCACTTTTGAGTCTGTCCCAAATTTTTTCACTTTGTACAAGTTTATTGGACTGCCGCCAGAATTTTACCTCACACTCATCCTTAAAATACCAGCCGTTGCCCACAATACCGTGTTCCGAAGGGTGCCTTCCGGTGAGATAGGTAGACTGGGCCGAACAGGTTACCGCCGGAAGTACAGGCGTGATCGTCGTCGATTTGCCCTTCTCAAAAAATGATTTTATAAATGGGGTGTGCTCGCCAATCAGCCTTTTGGTCAGGCCCACTACATTTATTACGACGGTTTTCTGCATAGGTCAGAGCCTTTCTTTGAACCACTCGATTTCACGTACAATGGATTCGGACAGATTTCTTTTCAATTCTTGAGGAAGAACATCCCAAGTATACGTTTCTATTTCAAGGTGTTTCGAAACCTGATTTTTTTTGAGATAATCGACCACTTTGAGAATATGGTCTTGAGTGGAATACAACTTGCCAAATTGCTCCAAAAAAATAGGAACGTGAAAATGGGCTCGAAGTTCTGAAAAGGCCTTTCGTTCTTTCAAAACGATAGGCAGGTCATGGTACGTCTTGATCTTTCCATTGATTTTTTCGGTTACCTGATGCAAATAAGTGGGTTCGTCAAAACGGGAAAGCGACTGCCATAGGGCTTCTTTGTTCGTTTCGTCATTTATAATTTTTAATGCCGCGCTCACTTGAATCTTGCCAATTTTTATGCCCGCATTTCGGAATTTCCGAAAGGTATCAACAGGTTCTTCGAAGGCCAGCGAAAAATGGCAGATATCGTAGCATACGGTTATGTAACGTTTGATAATCTTTTCAGCTTCCGGTTCTTTTAAATCAAGTCTTTCTTTTAAAATTTCCGTTCCGATAGGGATTAAATAGTCCCCGTAAAAATGTAAGACCTCATCACTGTTCTCCAGCAGTCCATCAGGTTCTGGTTCAATGTCGAGATGTAAATATTTGCCCGTTTTCCCTTCAATATCATAAAGCTGTAATGCGACTTCCATAAAGTTTTTTGCGCCAATCTCAAAGGCCTTTTGGATGGATTCCTTTGCATCGTGCCAGTATTTGTACGTTATCGGGGAAGTTGATATGCCGCCTGATAATCCTTCAGGAATCAATTCGGACAATTGTTCAAAAAGTCGTTTGGTATAGGTTACCCGATCTTTTGTGGTCCAATCCGGAGCATGTACATTTTCTTTGACCCGTTCGTCATGAAAGTTCCCGTAGGGAAATCCGTTCATGGTAAACACATACACCCCATTTTCCTGAAGCCATTGTTTGAATGTATCAAGATTGTTTCCCTCGGCAAGTTCTTCACTTGCTCTATTGGACAATCGCAGACCAAGACCAAAATCCGATTTGTTGGAAACTTTGGCCTTTATGCCGGGCACATACTTTTTAAGGCTTTCAAACGTGCTTTTCCAGTTCGCCCCTGGATGAATGTTGGTACAATAGGTAAGATAACGGGAATTGTTGATCAGCATTTACCGGAGTTTAGGTTAATTGGCAAAGTGTGTTCAAATGGTTGACGGCACTTTTCATTACTTCAAGGTCGATGGTATTTACATTTTGTTGTTTGCCGATATCCGTAATCAAGGTAATGCAGAGTTCTCCGCCCAGATGTTCTTGAAACTCCTTGAGTCCCAATAATAGCTCATCCATTTCCTGATCGCCAGCAACGGGTATTTTCAGGTCAAAACCTATCCGCTCCATCAAATCAAGAATTCGCTTCAACACTTTTTCTGAAATCATTCCCATTAAATAAGCATAGACAACATCCAAGGCAATACCCTTTGCCACGGCTTCTCCATGTCGAAGTCCATAATTGGACATCTGCTCCAATTTATGGGCGGCCCAGTGACCAAAATCCAAAGGCCTTGACGAACCGCTTTCGAAAGGATCACCCCCTTGGGCAATATGATGCATATGGATTTCGGCGCATCTATAAATAAGATTTTGCATCGGTTCCATTTTGCGTGTATGGAGACCGTTTGCATTGTTCTCAATAGATTCAAAGAAAGTTTTGTCCTTGATCAAGGATACTTTTATGGCCTCGGCCACACCTGCGATCCAATCACGCTGTTCCAAAGTGGACAAAAAATCAATATCGTTGATAATCGCATAAGGCGGGGCAAAAGTGCCCAAAAAGTTCTTTTTTTCGAACAGGTTGATGCTGTTCTTTACACCAACGGCGGAATCGTTCTGCGAAAGTACAGTCGTAGGAATACGAATCAATTTCACGCCCCTATGGGCCACAGCGGCCGCATAGCCTACCATGTCGATAAGTGCGCCGCCCCCAATGGCAATCACAAAAGAATGCCGGTCGATATGCCGGTCATTGATGGCCTTTAGAACACGTTCGACTTCTTGATAGTCATTTTTGCATTGCTCTCCTCCCTTGATCACGATGCTTTCGGTGTGTTCCAAATGCTGTGTATATGTTCCACAATAGGTCACGATATCGTTTAATAAGTTTTGATGGTTTTCGCTCACGCCGTCATCAATGATGAAAAGTAATTTTATGCTTTCATCCTTTTTATACGCATTTAAAATATCCTTAAACAGCGGATTCTCAACATCGAACAGACCCTGTGTAAAATGTAGTTTGTATTCGTAAGGAACCGAAAAAGATTGTGTTATGGGTTTCAAAGGCGTCAATTTGATTTAGGTAACGGCGAAAAGTTTTGACAAAAATATGGACAATGGCAACAATAACAATACCAAAACGCCATACCACCAAACAGAAAAACCCGCAACTAAGGTCGCGTCAAGTACAATCAATGAAAGCACCCCGGCTACGACCGCTTTTTTGATATTTTCAGGAGTGTTCGATTGAAAGGCACTGACCAAAGGTTTAAATACTGAAAAAGCAAAAAGTGCCAGAAAGGGTAAAGCCTGCACGATATTTTCTGTTTTGATCATTACTATAGCTACAACGGCCAAAATCACCGTTAGGTATAAAACGCCTGCCCAAAGAATGTGCGTCGAATTGTTCCCATGAACTTCACCCCTACTTATCAAGGTAATCGCAAAGATATATATCAAAGGGATGATGCCGTACCACCATACATTTATTTCCCCAAGAACCGACATGCCCAACAACAGATTGAGTCCCCGGCAAAGCCCCATGTTCAAAGGGCCTAAAAAACCATGTTTTTTTGAGTAGGCATCATAAAGTAGAATCGAGAAAGCCAATAGTACAGCAACCAAACCGCTCAATCGGTTCGTCAAAAAAGCAAAAACTATTCCGATCAGTAACAGTACCACACCAAAGAAAGCTGCCGATTTTAGAGGAATCAAGCCGCTCGGAATCGGTCGCTCCGGGCGTTCGACTTTATCAAGTTCATAATCAAAAACATCGTTGAGTACGACCCCGCCGGCATAGAGGAAAACCGAAGCCAGCACAAGATAAACGATATTAAGCTCAATGGAGTTTACGAAAAGTATTCCCGACAATGCTGCTCCTGCCAATATATCGGCAGCGGCCGTCGGCAAATTCGGGGGACGCATCAATCGCAAATAGCCCTGGAATACAGCACCCATTTAAACGATTTTATCGGAACCTATTTTGGGCTCTTGTCCCCTGAGTACGCTATTGTCATTGAACAGTTCCCTTTGGTCGATCCCTTTGGCGTCCAGCCAATCCGATTCTTTCATCTTGCCGTTTTTGCCAAAAATATCCAAAGCATTTTGATAGCAGGTCTTGACTACATCTTCTTTGGCAATGCCCCGTCTTAACATCAAGCCGGCCGTTTTCGGAACGGCGAGCGGGTCACTGACCCCCCAATCCGCCGAACTGTCCACAATAATATCCGTACTGCCGTATTTTCTGACTACCTCTACCATTCTTTCGTTGCCCATTTTGGTTTTTGGGTAAATGGTAAATGCAGCAATGAAACCTCTATCCAAGACCTCTTTTACGGTTTCTTCGTTGTTATGGTCGATAACGACCATTGAAGGGTCCAGACCGTGCTCAAGACAGACCTCCATACTTTTGATGGTTCCTGCTTTTTTATCCCTGTGGGGTGTATGTACCTGAACGACCATACCGAGTTCTTTGGCCAGTTCCAATTGCATTCTAAAATACTTGTCCTCTGCCGGGGTCTGGTCATCATAACCGATCTCACCAATGGCGACCACATTTTGTTTATGCACATACAGCGGCAATAATTCGATTACCTGCTCTGCCAGGGCCTCATTATTCGCTTCCTTGGAATTCAAACCAATCGTACAATAATGTTGTATGCCGAACTGGCTCGCCCGAAATGGCTCCCAACCCACCAAACTGCTATAATAATCTTGAAAAGAACCCACTTGTGTACGTGGCTGACCCAACCAAAAAGAAGGCTCTATCAGTGCTACTACCCCGGCATTTGCCATTGCTTCGTAGTCATCGGTGGTTCGCGACGTCATATGCACATGCGGATCGATAAACATCATTTTTTCTTCCATGTTATTCTTTTAGGTTTTCCCAGGTTATTGTATTGTTTTCAATTTGCGCAATCAGTTCTTTGTGGTTTTCCAATGCCTTCTTTGCTTCCGGGTTATCCGAACCATAGCAACAAAGTGCCCCGGCTTTGTTTTCCACTGGGTTATCGCTAGCCAGTAACCGTTTCATATCACCTAAAAGCGTATCGTTCAAAAACTTGGAAACCGGCCGCCAAAAGTATGGGTCGATATCACGGCCGGCCGCCCATCGTTCGTGGGCATAATCGGATATAATCCTGGCCAGATCCGTATTGGCCCTTTTGTCAATATCCAATATGGCACTCAGGTCCCCCTGCATAAATGCCGTCTTTAGGTACATCTGGTTCCATTGTTGGTCGTTGAAAAACAAAGATGGGTACGGATTATTGTAGGTAATGGCATTGAAAACTGTGGCAATGTTCGTTCTTAGAGCATCAACGGCAGTGGTTTTGTATCGCACGGGATCGGGCAGTAAAATCAAAAACTTTAAAAAAGTTTCCAGTTCGCCCGTATCGGCCACCTGAATGATATTGGCCACCTTGGTCGCAAAAAAATCGGTATCGGCCTCCAAAATCTTTACCAGAAGATATATTCTGGCCACCTGTCGAATGTTCGCATTTTGGGTCTTTAGATACTTGCCGACATCGGAATCGGTAGCAATCTCCAAATTTTCTTCAGAATCGATCTTGGTTCCGATCAAGCTATAGGTCAGATAAAGGTCTTTTACAGATTGCTCATCTACGATGTGTTTTATTTTTTCCTCCAACCAGTTTTTCGACATCGTTGAAACATGGTCTTCGACAATTTGGGATAGGTGCACACCTACATTTTCTACCTGCATTATATCGCTAATTTGGTTTGGAAGGGTTCGAAAATTTTAGAAAAGACCTTGAATTAGTAACACCATCAAAAATAAAGTTTATTCCGCTATAAAAGAAATACAACACCTTGTTTTTAAACAAAACCTCACCTTGAATTCTCCCAAAATAACGTAAAAATACTGGACACTTTATGTAAAATTATTTTACATTTTTAGAATTGTCACCAAAAACGGTCAAACATAAAATTCTGATTATCAATTGGTTATTTTTTTGGCATAAATATAGGTATGAAAAACTCGGAACACTTCAACGGGCAATTCGATATTTACAAATCCCGTGCGGTCTTCAAATCATCATCAAAAAACGAGAACCATGTTCAAAAACTATTTAAAAATCGCCTGGCGGAATTTGACCAAGAACAAGTTGCAAACAGGTATCAATCTTCTTGGGCTTACCGTTGGTACTGCAAGTTGTCTCTGTATTTTGGTCTATGTACTCGCCCAAACGGGTTATGACACCCAATTCGCCGAAGCCGAAACTATTTACAGAATCCGGACCAAGATAAAACATATAGGAGTTAATTCTCCCGATACGAATTCCGCGACGGCCGGACCTCCAATCGCTTTTGCCATGAAAGAGGACTTTCCCGAAATTGAAGAGGCATGCCGTATAGTTTATATGGAACAATTTGAATCGCCGATTCGTATAGCCGAATCTACTGAAAGCTACTATGCTGAAAGGGGCTATGTGGCCGATTCCACTTTCTTTAAAGTCTTTGACTATCCCTTATTGGAAGGGACGGCACAAAATGCTTTGGACGCCCCGAATTCCATCGTGCTTTCCGCTACGTTGGCAAAGAAACTTTTTGGAAACCAAAATGCGTTAAATAGAAATATAGTTTTAGGGGCCGGCGAGCAGGCCGCGAACAAAACGGTCACCGCGGTATTTAAGGATGATTTTGGTAAGACCCATCTCAATCCGAACTATATTATAAGTATGAATACACCCGGTGTGGGGCAATTTGTAAGGAGTGTCCAAAACTATGCAACACAAAATTTTGTCTACAGTTATGTAAAATTGGCTCCAGCCGCCAGCGCTACAAATTTGGAAAGAAAGCTTCCCGAATTTTTACAGAGACGGGGCGCCAAAGATCTGGCCGCCGCAGGTTTTGAGAAGACATTGTTATTACAGCCTATAAAGGACATACATCTATACTCCAAAGGAATAAACAATCAACTTGATATCGTTTCGGAAATTGGCTTCTTGTACACCCTTCTTATCTTGGCAGGTATAATCCTAGTGGTGGCCTGTATCAATTTCATCAACCTACGTACGGCTTTCGCGAACAAGAGGGCAAAAGAAATAGGGGTCAGAAAAGTGGTGGGCGCCAATAAAAGCTCCCTTACCTATCAATTTTTGGGAGAATCTTTACTGCTGACCTTTTTTGCGACCCTGATCAGCATACCCCTGACTATTTTATTGCTTCCTTTTATCAATGAGCTTGGGCATGGTGATTTGAATCTTTCCGATGTTTTAAATGCTAAAATCGCAGTATTGTTATTTGGTTTGGCATTGATTACGGGACTTTTGGCCGGTGTTTATCCAGCTTTGATACTGGCCGCAATCAAACCTATAAAGGCGTTAAAAGGTGGAATTACCGAAATGGCTTCGGGAGGTGTCGGATTAAGAAAGGCCTTGGTCGTTTTT
This sequence comes from Bacteroidia bacterium, assembly GCA_030428705.1. Classification (GTDB taxonomy): domain Bacteria; phylum Bacteroidota; class Bacteroidia; order Flavobacteriales; family Flavobacteriaceae; genus Meishania. Next base: position 118,274 of record JAUIDI010000001.1, on the reverse strand, counting down.
CAGTTCGTGGTGTCGACCGCGCTGATCGTGGCCGTAGTCATTATTGTGCAGCAAGTTCGATACGGGCAAAATAAGGATTTGGGTTACAAACAAGAAAATCTTTTGGCCGTTCGCTTGGGTACTTATGAAACATTTAGTCGGTTTGATGCCATAAGGGAGCAGTTTTCTACCGTTTCCGGGGTAAAAAATATTGCAGGGGCCAACAATTACCCCTCGCAACGCGTCTTTGGTGATTTCGGGGGACATTTGCCCGGGACCGACCCCACCAAAAGAACATTGATACACTATAGTGGAATGAGTCCTGGATATATAAACACCGTGGGCATGAGATTGATCGCAGGAAGGGATTTTAGGGCTAACGACAGTACACAGACCATCGTGAACAAAGCCGTATTGGAATCGCTTGGCATTCCGTTTGAACAGGCACTTTCATCAAAAATTGCAAGCACCTATGAGGGCGAAACAGAACTTTACGATATAATTGGGGTGGTAGAGAACTATCATTTTGCACCATTAACAGAAAGCATAGCACCCATTGCCCTTTTCAACGAGGATACTCCTGGTTGGATCGTTATGCGTACCGAAACAACGGATTTTAAAACATTGTTGGCCAGTTTGGAAGATAAGTGGATGGGGATTACTAAAGAAACCCCTTTCGAATATACTTTTGTCGACCAACAGGTAGCAAAGTTATTTGAGGAGGAACAACGTCTCGGTAAGATATCAGTTGTATTTACCATCTTGGCCATTCTGATTAGCTGCCTTGGCCTTTTCGGTCTGGTCTCCTATGTAGCCGAACAGAAGAAAAAAGAAATCGGTATTCGAAAAGTATTGGGAGCCAGCATCAACTCGGTCTTAGGGCTGCTGACCAAAGATTTCATCAAACTTGTAGGTATTGCATTTTTAATAGCTTCCCCCATGGCCTATTATTTTATGCAAAAATGGTTGGAAGGATTTACCTATCGAATTGAAATTCAATGGTGGGTATTTGTATTGGCCGGAGGGTTTGCCCTGATAATCACGCTTATAACAGTCGGTTTTCAATCGATTAAATCGGCCATGGCCAACCCCGTAAAAAGCTTACGGACCGAATAAAATCATCAAAAAACGAAAATCATGTTAAAACATAACCTAAAGTTATTCTTCAGGAACTTAAAAAAGTATAAGAGTACTTTTCTAATAAATGTTATTGGACTTTCAACCGGTTTGGCTTGCGTATTATTAATTACGCTCTGGGTAGTTGATGAACTTCAAGTTGACAAGTTTCATAAAAATGATAAGCAGCTCTATCAAGTCTGGAACAAATTCGAAAGACCCGATGGAACTAAGTTAGCGTTTTGGACACCCGATATGCTTGCAGAGACGATGGCGGAACAACTGCCAGAAGTAAAATATGCATCGCCATTCATACCGAGCGGATGGTTAGGAAATGTGCCATTGACAACTGAAAAAGAAACCTACAAAGCACTCGGAGTATTTGCGGGCAAGGACTATTTCAAAATGTTCTCGTATGAATTAATCAAGGGTACCGAAGACCAAGTGTTGAAGGATATCAGTTCAATCGTAATATCAGAATCTTTGGCAACTAAAATCTTTGGTAGTCCGGATGTTGCGATGGGAAAAGCATTGGAGTGGAGTACACTCAACACCGACGAGACTCATACCGTGAGTGGCGTTTTTAAGGATTTACCCTCAAATTCAACACAACAATTCGATTTCATATTGCCTTTTGAACGATTTGTTAAACTGTCCCCCAATATCGGAAGAGAATCCAATTGGACTCAGAATACCCCAATTACCTATATAGTTTTGAAAAAAGATACTGACATAGAGCGATTCGCCAAAAAAATCGAGGGTTTTTCTAAGGCGCAAGACAACAATGTAGAGGCCGATTTATTTCTAAAACAATATTCCACCAATTATTTGCATGGAAATTTTGAAAATGGAAAAGTTGTGGGCGGTCGAATAGAATATGTGTACTTGTTTTCGGCCATTGCCCTTTTCATATTGATTATCGCATGCATCAATTTTATGAACCTTTCCACCGCGAATGCCACTAGAAGGGTAAAGGAAATTGGCATCAAAAAGGCCTTGGGATCCCAGCGAGGAACCTTGATTTTACAATATTTTGGCGAAGCCATATTAACGGCTTTCTTCTCATTATTGGTAGCAATACTACTTATGATTGTCGTATTGCCACAATTTAATATTATTACGGGTAAAACGCTATCGCTGCTACCTGATTTCCTGACTGTAGCAATAATACTGCTGACCGTTCTCTTTACAGGCCTACTAGCAGGAAGCTATCCGGCACTTCATCTGTCGCGCTTTAATCCAGTTGCCATTTTAAAAGGAAAATTGAAAAGTACCACTAGTGAAGTTTGGGTACGCAAAGGCCTAGTCGTATTTCAATTCGGTCTTTCCATCATCTTGATCGTGGCCGTATTGGTAGTGTACAAACAAATCGATTTTGTACAGTCAAAGAACCTTGGAATGGAAAAAGATAATGTAATCTATTTTCAAAAGGAAGGTCCGTTGCAATCAAACTCAGAAGCTTTTTTGGAAAAAGTAAGTGCAATTCCGGGAGTTTTGAACGCTTCTACAGCCGTACAAAACTTTGTGGGTTCCGAAATGAACAATACCAGTGGAGTTAGATGGCCGGGACAAGAAGAAGGAACTACCATCGATTTCATGGATATGGGTACAAGTGTGGGTCTAATAGAAACACTTGATATCGAAGTAGCGCAAGGCAGGGCGTTTTCAAAGGCATTTGCATCCGATAGCACCGACGCCATTCTATTTAACGAAACAGCTATCAGAACTATGGGGCTGGAGAATCCAGTAGGTAAAACAGTTAATTTATGGGGAGAAGATCGTCAGATAATCGGGGTCGTCAAGGATTTCCACTCTCAATCCTTTCGTGAGGCCATTCGACCAATGTTCTTTCGTTTAGTTCCAGAAAAACAGACCTTTTTGTTTATGGCAAAACTAGCGGCGGGAAGTGAAAAAGAGACATTGGCACAATTAAAGGGGATTTACGGCGAATTCAATCCAGGGTATACTTTCGACTTTAAATTTTTGGATACTGATTTTCAAGCTCTGTACGAATCCGAAAGTAGGGTCGCAATGCTCTCCAAATATTTTGCAGGTCTGGCTATCCTAATTTCTTGTTTGGGTCTTTTGGGCTTGGCAACTTTTACGGCGGAACGACGCAGAAAGGAAATCAGCATACGGAAAGTATTGGGGCAAACCACTACACAAGTAACACTTATGCTTTCCAACGAGTTTGCAAAGCTTGTTATTATATCTGTCTTAATTTCGCTCCCACTCGCCTATTGGTTGTCAACCAATTGGCTTTTGGGCTTTGCTTATAGAATAAACCTTAATTTATGGTATTTCCTTGGTGCTGGACTGTTAGCATTGTTTGTTGCTATGCTAACCGTTGGCAGCCAAGCGATTCAGGCCGCGAACAGAAATCCGGTTGATGGGTTGAGGGAGGAATAACTATCATCATAAAAAACGAGAACCATGCTCAAAAATTACCTGAAAATAGCCTTTAGAAGTATTACCAAGAACAAATTGTTTTCCTTGATCAAGGTAAGTAGCCTTGCCATCGGTTTGAGTGCTTCTTTCGTAATCGGCCTAATGGTGTATTACGATTTGAGTTTCGACAAGTTTCATCCTGATGTGGAGCGTGTTTATCGTATCACTTCTGAATTTACCTCTCCCGAAGGAAACGGATACAATCCCGGCGTATCTTATCCACTGGCGGAAGCCTTAAAAGAAAAGGGGGCAGGTCTTGAGACGGTTGCTCCGGTACTCACCACTTACCCCGTTACCATCCGCAATAGCGAGGACAATAAAATCTTCAAAAGGCCTGAATATGTGGTGTATACCGACGCTGCTTATTTTAACGTCTTTGAATACGATTGGATTGTCGGTTCCCCCGACAACGTATTGGAAAACCCCAATGAAGTCGTGTTGTCCCAAAATAGGGCCAACATCTATTTTCCCGACAGGCGGCCCGATGAGATTATGGGAAGCACCTTGGTGTATCAAGATTCGATTCCGGTAAAGATTACAGGCATTGTGGCCAATTTTGAGAATCGCACCGATTTGGTCTTTGAAGAATTCATATCGTTGAAAACCGCCGAACAGGCTGATATGTCGAACAATGTGGAGTATGCCGGATGGAACAATACCAATTCTTCATCCCAATTATTCGTAAAACTGGAACAAAATGTGTCCAAGGAAACCGTACAATCTACCCTCGATGCGCTAACCAAGGAGCACAACGAAGAAGAAGAAGTGGCCCGTGGCCGTATCAGAAACTTTTACATGCAACCTCTAGCCGAACTGCACTTGGACCCCAACTACTATTCTTTTGATTTTAGCAGGGTCAAGGCAAGCAAGTCGGTATTGATCAGTCTAGGTTTTATCGCCCTCTTTTTGTTGTTATTGGGCTGCATTAATTTTATCAACCTCAATACCGCACAGGCTACGCAGCGCGCTAAAGAAATTGGGGTACGCAAAACACTGGGGGGATCCAAAAGACAACTTGTTTTTCAATTTTTGGCGGAAACCTTGTTGTTAACAATTTTTGCATCGGCACTTTCGATTGTATTTTCATACTGGTTACTTCAAGCGTTTTCCGATTTCATTCCCGAAGGTCTTGATTTTGGACTTTTTAGGGAACCGTGGGTAATCGTGGGCATATTGGTTCTTTTGGCTTTGGTAACCTTGCTATCAGGATTTTATCCCGCTCTTGTTCTTTCAAGCTACCGGCCGGTAGCTGTTCTCAAAAGCCAAATCTCCCAAAAAAGTGAAAAAACGACCCTGCGCAAATACCTGACCGTTTTTCAATTTAGTGTTGCCCAAGTATTCGTCATAGCAACATTCTTGGTCGGAAAACAAATCGACTATTTAATGACTAAGGATATGGGCTTTCGAACTGAGGCCATTGCTTCGGTCAGAACACCTTGGCATGTGCCCGGACCTGAAAAGCGCACATTGCTGGCCGAAAGAATCGAGGCATTGCCCATGGTGCAGAAACTTAGTCTAAGTGGGAATCCTCCAGCGTCGAACAGCTCCAACTCATCATATGCAACATATTTTCAAGGTGATAAAGAAATTAACATAGCATTGAAGTTTTTATATGGTGATCGGGATTATTTGGCTTTATATGATATTGATCTTTTGGCAGGTAGGCAACAGTTAAATGATAGCATAAGGGAATTAGTGATCAATGAGACCTACTCAAAACACTTAGGGTTTAGTGCACCCGAAGAGGCCATCGGGAAGGTCGTCAAAATCAATGATGTACCACATCCGATTGTTGGGGTTATGGAAGATTTTAATCAGCGTTCATTAAAATCCAGCATAAAACCTATGGCTTTTGCCGGCGATTGGTATCGCACTCGGTCAAGATTTAATACAGTTCATTTCTCGTTTCAGACCGATGATGTTAGCGGTTGGTCCGAAGCTATCGCGCAAATAGAGTCCATTTGGGACGATGTGTATCCCGATGTAGAGTTTGAATTGACCTTCATGGACGACACCATTAAAAGATTTTATGAAAGTGAACGCAGGACCTCTACCCTATTAAAATGGGCCATGGGGTTATCGATCGCCATCAGTTGTCTAGGGCTTTTTGGCTTGGTCGTCTACACCACCGAACGGCGTACAAAGGAAATCGGTATACGAAAAGTACTAGGGGCCTCCCTATTGCAATTGAACATCTTGCTCTGCACAGAGTTTTTGGTCCTCGTCGGTATCGCCTTTGTGATAGCGGCCCCTGTCGCTTGGTACGGACTACATCAATGGTTAGAAGATTTTGCCTATAAAACCGAATTAAGCGCATGGATATTTATATTGAGCGGAATTATCATGGCTTTTATTTCCCTGATAATCATGAGTATAAGAACTATTGCCAAGGCCAATACAAACCCGGTAAAAAGTTTGCGAACCGAGTAATGTTAGATATGAGGGTGAGGTGTTAGAATTGAGAAGAGAGAAGATACGAAGTACGAGGTTAGAAGTACGAATTATGAATTTTGAACAACCATCAACCATTAACGAACAACGATAAGCAAAAAACCATGTATAAACTATTCCTAAAAATCGCGACACGTTATCTGCTTAAAAATAAGCTATACTCCTTTATCAACATTTTTGGGTTGGCCATCGGCATCGCTTCATTTTTTTTAATCACACTCTATGTCAACTACGAAAGTAGTTATGATAAGTTCGAAGGGTCGGAAAACGTATACCGAGTGTATATGGATTATCTCGAAGGTGGTGAATGGGTTCCCGGTGACGCAAATGCGTATATTGTCAGTGGGCCAACACTAAAGGATGAGTTTCCCGAAGTACAGGATTATGTAAGGCTACGTCATACGAACGACGCCGTACTCATAAAGAATGACAGGGTTTTTGAACACAATAGGGGCTCACTGGCAGATCCCTCCTTTTTCCAAATTTTTGACCGCACATTGAGCAAGGGAGACGTTAACAAGGCTTTAAACGAGCCCTATTCTCTAGTTCTGACCGAATCTTTGGCAAGAAAGATTTTCGGTAATGATGATGTATTGGGCGAGACTTTGAAGGTATTTAGCAGTGATAGCCCGCTTTTTACCGTAACCGGAGTTCTTGCCGATAGCCCAAGAAACACCCACATCAAAAATGACGTTTTGATTTCCTTTAAAACTTTTTACACCTGGGAGACTTTTGAACGCGACTGGAAATTCACATGGAATCAAAACATGTATTTTACCTATTTGAAGCTGGACCCCTTGGCCAATGCCAATGAGTTTAAGAAAAAGGTAATGGATTTCAAGGTAGAAGACCTGCCTTATGAAAGGCATAATATCGAACCTTTGGAAGATATTCACCTGCATTCGAACAAGCCTTATGAGGCAGAAGCCAATGGCAGTGCCAAAAGGGTCACATTCCTTTTGGCGATTGCATTGATAATTCTCGTACTCTCCTGGCTAAACTATGTAAATCTTTCCACGGCCAAATCGCTCGAACGGGCCAAGGAAACAGGAATTCGAAAAGTGGCAGGGGCACAGAAACCGCAAATCATGTTGCAATCATTTTTAGAGTCATTATTGCTGAATCTATTGGCCATAATAGTTGCGGTTTCAATTGTATTACTGGTCTTGCCTATTTTTAATAACTATTCCGGTAAGGAACTAAGCATTGGTTTTTCGAACATCATCGATTTTATGCCAATGTTAGGTTTTGTGCTGTTTGGAGCTTTAGTCTCAGGTCTGTACCCGGCTATGGTCTTGAGCAAATACGCTCCCGCAAAGTCCCTTAAGGGAAAGATGCAAACCACGGGCAATGGTCCGATTATTAGAAAGGCGTTGATAATGGGACAATTTTTCGCAACGATCGTTTTATTGATTGGAACAATAGTCGTCACAAAGCAAATTCAGTTCATACAGAACCAACCTATTGGAGTCGACTTGCATCAGGTAGTCGCCCTGAACGGACAGGTATTGAATACGGTGCCCGATTCCTTGTTCATTAACAATTTGGAAACTTTTAAAAATGAACTGGAAAATTTTCCGTTTGTCGAAGCCACCGCCGGGGCAGAAACCTATCCGGGTGGAGGATATGATGAATTAAATTCGAATGCCGGCATTACCTTTCCAAATGGGACTAGGGACGACAAAAGAATCACCTATAACTATGGGGTACACCCGGACTATTTTAAGTTGATGGACTTGGAATTCCTTGCCGGAGAACCTTTTAAGGAAAACCCCAACGGTGAAAGCGACAAGGTCGTTTTAAACGAAAAGTTCGTAAGGTTTATGGGGATTTCCAATATGCAGGATGCCGTTGGCAAAACCATGAAAATTTTTGGGGAAGACCGGATTATTTCAGGGGTAATCAAAGACTATCATCATTTCGGTCTGAAAACGGGCATTGAACCAATGTTGCTGCGTTATGGGTCCAACGGTGATAAACTTCTTGTAAAATTCAATCAAACGGTTCTTTCTTCGAATGGTATGACTAATGCTATTACACAGATCGAAAACAAATGGAAAGCGTTGTTTCCAAAGAGCACGTTCAATTATACCTTTTTAGACCAAAAGTTTGAAGCACAGTATAATGAGGATAAGGCCTTCGGTTCCGCTTTTCAAATATTTACAATTTTGGCGATACTCATTGCCTCGATGGGATTGTTCGGGCTTACCTCCTACACCTGTATCCAAAGAAGAAAAGAGATTGGCGTTCGAAAGGTCAACGGCGCAACAATCGGTCAAATTCTAAGCCTTTTGAACAAAGACTTTGTCAAATGGGTCGGTCTGGCCTTTGTCATCGCCGTACCCGTTTCATGGTACACCATGAACAAGTGGCTTGAAGGCTTCGCCTACAAAACGACCATGAATTGGTGGATATTCGCCCTTGCGGGAATTACGGCACTGATAATCGCTTTGCTCACGGTAAGCTGGCAGAGTTTTAAGGCTGCGATCGCCAACCCTGTTGATTCACTACGTGACGAGTAGACCGATTTTTGTCTCTTCTGTATTATCTTTATCGAGTACCTGATCATAAGGTATTTTTAACCTGTTAAGGATATAGGTCTATGCAACAAACGTATTGATGGCCTCTGCCCTTTTCAGTTCGAAGAAAGGTCAAATCAACTTAAAGGTCAAAAATGGGGTGTAAAAAGTTTATTCTAATATTTTTTCTTTGCATAGGTTCGAGTTTTTCACAATCTCCTGAAGGATATAATCTTTGGTTGGAATATTCCAAAATTCAGCAACCATCACTGGTCGAAGCATATAACGATTTGACCACCTCGATATATTTTCAAGGTGGAACGAACACACTTAAGGTTGCCAAGCAAGAAATGGCCACCGGACTTGAAAAGATGTTGGGGCGGATACCTGATTTCACCAACTCGATAAATCCAGATCATACTTTGATTGTCACTAAAGGCTCTTTTTTGCCCGAAGCGGTAATCAAATCGTTTGAAAAAGACCTTCAAAAGATTGGAAACGAAGGATTTGTGATTAAATCCGTACCGCACAATAAAAAAGATATTCTTGTGGTCACTGCCAATAATGATATAGGGATTCTATATGGCATTTTTCGATTGTTGCACTTAATACAGACTGGGCAATCTTTGGTAGGAATAAAATTGGTCGATGCTCCGAAAATCGATATCCGAATGCTCAACCATTGGGATAACCTCGACCGTACAGTGGAAAGGGGCTATGCCGGTTTTTCGCTATGGAACTGGCAAAAATTAACCGATTTTATAGACCCACGCTATGTTGATTACGCGCGTGCGAACGCATCGATCGGCATCAATGCCGTGTCGCTTACGAACGTGAATGCCAACGCACTTATCTTGACCCCCATGTATTTGGAAAAAGTAAAGGCTTTGGCCATGGTCTTTGAGCCTTACGGAATCAAAGTCTATCTAACAGCAAGGTTTTCAGCCCCAATGGAAATCGGTGGTCTGGAAACTGCGGATCCGTTGGATGCGAAAGTTCAAAAATGGTGGAACGACAAAGTGAGGGAAATTTATGGCTACATTCCCAATTTTGGAGGTTTCTTGGTAAAAGCCAATTCCGAAGGTCAACCCGGACCCCAAAATTATGGAAGAAACCATGTCGATGGTGCCAATATGATGGCGACCGCTTTGGAACCCTTCGGGGGAAATGTTATCTGGAGGGCCTTCGTCTATTCGGAACACGATCCCGAAGATAGGGCAAAACAGGCCTATAGTGAATTTGTACCCTTTGATGGGCAGTTCAAGAACAATGTATTGGTCCAGGTAAAAAACGGGGCGATTGACTTTCAACCACGGGAACCTTTTCATCCGATGTTCGGGGCCATGCCGCAGACACCTTTGATGATGGAGTTTCAGATTACACAAGAATATCTCGGTTTTAGCACGCACCTGGTCTATCTGCCCAAGCTCTTTGAAGAAGTTCTAAAAAGTGACACCTATCAAAAAGGCAAGGGGTCAACGGTGGCGAAAGTTGTTGACGGGTCGTTACATAATAAAAAGATATCCGGAATGGCCGGGGTGGCTAATATTGGAACCGACCTCAACTGGACAGGCCATCCTTTTGCGCAGGCCAACTGGTACGGTTTCGGCCGTCTTGCCTGGAACCCTGATTTAAGTTCAGATACTATTGCCGAAGAATGGATCAAGGCCACGTACACCGATGATGAAAAATTTGTCGTCCCCATCAAAAAAATGATGATGAACTCGCGGGAAGCCGTTGTCAATTACATGGGTCCTTTGGGACTTCACCATATTTTTGATACTGGTCACCACTATGGCCCCGGACCTTGGGTAGGTAACTTGAGCAGGCCTGAATGGAATCCCATATATTATCATAAGGCCGATGAAAAAGGTATCGGCTTCGATCGTACCCCAACCGGAAGCAATGCCACCGCACAATATGCCGATGAGGTTGCTACAATTTTTAACGACCCTAAGACCTGCCCAGAGGAATATCTGTTATGGTTCCATCATTTACCCTGGGATTACGAACTTAAAAACGGACAGACCCTTTGGAACGGAATGGCCCTAAAATATCAGGAAGGAGTAGATCAGGTTGAAACGATGATCAAGACCTGGGAAACCGTAAAACCACACATCACTCAGACGCAATACAAAGAGGTTGCGATGCTTTTAAAAATCCAATTAAAGGAAGCAAAATGGTGGAGGGATGCTTGCCTACTCTATTTCCAGACCTTTTCAAAAAGAAATTTGCCCGACGGTGTCGAAAAACCCAAACAAACTTTAGAGTATTATAAGTCATTGAGATTTCCGTTTGCCCCTGGAATCCGGCCAAGATGGAACTAGAAATCAACAGAAAACCTGGTCCATGTCACCATTGTGTCTTTTAACGATTATTCCGGTCAATCCCTACCCTTTTTTCACACCCAATTTCAATAGGATGGTCTCCAACAGGCACCACTTGGTAAATGCCGATTGAATCAAATTAACTCCGATGAATACGGTAAACCATAACCAGTTGATATTTACGTACACGGCCAATACGACACTCAATAAAACTAATGTGCCTACAATGACCCTAAAATATGTATTTAGCATTTCTATTGTTTTTAAAAGCTTGTTCTTAAATGATTAAATCGATTTTTCGATAGGTACCACTACGGCTTTGATAGGGTTGTTGGTCTCCAGATTAGCATTGAATTCTTTTATCAGGCCAAACAGGATTTCGATATTCTCTTCCTCGGTAAATGAAAAGAACAGGTTCGATTCGACTCCCCCCTTCTCGCTTGGAAACCAGCTGGCCGTCCGTACCATGGAAGTAGGGTTCTTATATCCATCGATGTGGCTTTCACTGAAGCTTTCGATATTCGCTTTTTTGAACAGCCGCAGAATATCTTTTTCGAACTGCTCTACGACCGTGACGATTAATAATTTCATAGATAAATGTTTTTGTGTCATTTCCGCTTTTGCGGTATTGCATTACGTGGCCTCTTGTTCTTTTTCCTCAATCGGGCCATTCGTTTGCTGAAGCTCCGGCTCTGGATACTTCTTTCGCTCTATCATATAATAAACCAATGGCACCACTAACAAAGTCAATACCGTTGATACTATGGTTCCGCCCATCAATGAAATGGCCAATCCCTGAAAAATAGGATCGAACAAAATGACGAAGGCACCGATGACCACCGTTCCCGCAGTCAATAGAATGGGCGTCGTACGAACGGCACCGGCCTCGATAGCCGCTTGTTTTAAGGGAACACCTTCTGCCAAACGCAGATTGATAAAATCGATAAGCAATACCGAATTCCGCACCATGATACCCGCAAGGGCAATCATTCCGATAAAGGATGTGGCCGTGAAAAAGGCACCCATGATCCAATGTCCCAGAACGATTCCGATCAAAGACAAGGGTATCGCGACCATCATCACTACGGGAGCCTTAAAGTTCTGGAACCATCCGACGATCAAGATGTAGATCAAGCTAATCGCCCCCATAAAAGCGATACCCAGATCCCGGAACACCTCTAGCGTAATTTGCCATTCCCCATCCCATTTGATGGTGTAGTCATCTTCGAAATCCGGTTGGCCCAAGTACATTTCATTGATCTCATACCCTTGTGGCAGATCGATCGCCTTCAATTTTTCTTCCATACCGAGAATTGCATAGGCCGGGCTTTCCAGCTTTCCCGCCATATCGGCCAAGACATAGACTACACGCTTTTGGTTTTTACGGTAGATACTCTTCGGACTGGTGGTTTCCTCAATGTCCACCAAATCGGCAATGGGCACCATATTGCCCTGTTTGGAAGCGACCTTCAATTGCGAAATATCGCTGATGGTCGATTTTTCCTTCTCGTCCAAGGCCAAAACCAGACCGACCTGATCGGTGGCATCCTCATCGTATAGATTGGTTATCGCCCGGTTCGACAACGCCATATTCATGGTATAGGCGATCTGTTGCGGCGCAACGCCGTATAGCATGGCTTTCTCTCTATCGATATCGAATTGATATTCGGTCTGGTCGGCTTCCACCATCCAGTCGATATCCACCACATCGTCGGTTTTCTTCAAGATATGTTGTACACTATCGGCAATCCTCATCTGCTCGTCGTAATCGGGGCCATAGACTTCGGCCACAATGGTCGACAACACCGGAGGGCCTGGCGGTACCTCTACTACCTTTACGTTCGCATTGTATTCGGCGGCGATTTTTTGGATCTCGGGCCGAAGCAGTTTTGCAATGTCGTGGCTTTGTGCAGAACGTTCCCCTTTGTCTACCAAATTCACTTGAATGTCGGCCATGTTGCTCCCGCCACGCAGATCATAATGGCGTACCAAACCGTTAAAGGTTATGGGCGCGGATGTACCGATATAGTTCTGATAGTTGACAACTTCCGGGCGCGTTGAGAGGTACTGTGCGATTTCCCGGGCTACGACCGCTGTGCGCTCAAGAGTAGTACCTTCCGGCATATCAATGATTACTTGAAACTCGTTTTTGTTGTCGAAAGGCAACATTTTAACGGCGACCGATTCGGTAAAGAACAATACCATTGAGCCCATGAGCAGTAAAAAGGTCAATCCCAAGAACATCCAACGCTTACCGCTGTTTTCTATCAATGGACGCTCGAATCTGTTGTAGACCCTGTAGATTAAGGTATCCTCCAAAGGTTTTTTCTTCTCCTCTTCCTTTGAACCAGTGGATTTGTCCTTTTCCCTAAGGAAAATATAGCCCAAATACGGTGTTATGGTCAAGGCCACGAACAGCGATAAAATCATGGCGATCGAAGCGCCAATGGGCATCGGGGCCATATATGGACCCATCAATCCCGAAACGAAGGCCATCGGCAATACCGATGCTATGACGGTAAACGTAGCCAAAATGGTAGGGTTACCAACCTCGTTGATCGCATACAGGGCAGCCTGTTTGAACGGCAACCGCTTCATCTTAAAATGTCGGTGCATGTTCTCGGCAATTATAATGGAGTCGTCCACGACGATACCCGTAACAAAGACCAGAGCAAAAAGGGTAATCCTGTTCAGGGTATAATCCAGCATATAGTAACTCAGCAAGGTCAGGGCGAACGTGATCGGAACCGATAAAAACACGACCAGACCACCACGCCAACCCATCGCCAGCATGACGACCAGCGTTACGGCGATGATAGACCCTATAAGGTGCAACAATAGTTCGGACACCTTGTGCGACGCCGTTTCCCCATAGTTTCGGGTAATCTCGACATGTACGTCATCAGGAATCAATGTGGTACGCAAATGGTCTACCTTATCGATAACGATATCGGCGATCTTCATGGCATCGGCGCCCTTTCGCTTCGCTACGGAAATGGTAACCGCAGGGTATTCCGACTTGTAATCGGTCGCCTTGTCACTGGCTTGTCCAAAACCCAAGGAAACATAACTCTGTGGAATTTCGGGGCCGTCGATAATATTCGCGATCTGTTTCAGATAGATCGGCTGGTTCTGCTGTACGCCCACCACGAGGTTCTCGACATCTCCGACCGAGGCCAAGAACTTGCCCGTACTTACCAGAAACTCGGTATCGTTCTTATCGAAGCTACCGGAGTTCAATTGTGCGCTGTTCGCTTTGATCATTTCGGAGACCGATAAGAAATCGAGTCCGCTGGCGGCAAGTTTGTCCTTATCGAGTACCACGCGCAATTGGCGATCTTGATTACCGATCTTATGGGTAACGGCCACATCGTTCACTTTCTTGATCTCGCTTTCGAGTTCTTGCGCCATTTGACTCAGTTGGTACCCGTCGTAATTCTCGCTCCATAGCGTTAGGCCCAGCATTGGTACATCATCGATGGCCCGTGTTTTGACCAACGGAAACGTTACGCCCTGGGGCATTTGATCCATGTGCTTGTTAATCTCGTTGTAGAGCTTCACGAACGAACGTTCGATATCCTCGCCCACATAGAACTGTACGATGACCATGCCCTGCTCCTTCATCGAGGTAGAATACACATATTCGACCCCTTTGATGTTCGAAATCAGTTTTTCCAGAGGCTTGATTACGCGCGACTCCACTTCGGTAGGGCTCGCCCCGGGATATCCCACAAAAATATCGGCCATCGGCACATCGATTTGCGGTTCTTCCTCCCTCGGGATCAAAAACGAGCTGTACACCCCGATGACCATGAACACGATCATCAGAAGCACCGTTAACTTACTGCCTATGAACATTTTGGCAATCTTGCCAGCTAGACCTTCCTTCATTTTTTAATTCATTATAAGTGGGGCGTTTCCACCTGTCGAAAGACAGGCGGGCGGGCTTTCCGCTTTTACTCCGTTGCGCCTATCGGCACATACGGGGTAACCGCTACAATCCCTAACGCAAATCCCGTTTATTGATTTGAGATTTTTGCTCCGTTGTACAATTTCCCTTCCGCCGAAACGATGTATTGTTCATCGGGCGATAGTCCTGATAACACTTCCACCCTGTCTCCAAAAGTCCTTCCCAGGCGCAACCAACGTAAAAGTGCCGTGTTGCTCTGGCTTACCGTATAGACGCCCGTCAATTGTCCGTTGTTCACGATGGCATCCACAGGAATCATTACGGCGGAACTCGTGGTTTTTCGTTCTACCGGAAACTGTACCGTGGCATACATGCCCGACAAGATTTTCGCATCGGTCGCATCTAGGACAACTTTGACCAAATATTGGCCGCCTGTGTTTTTCGAAGATGTGCTTACCTCGGTTACCTTTCCGTTCACGGTTTGGCCAAGGGCCTTCAATTGCACCGTTACTTCCGTATTCTTTTTGATTTCAAGAATCTCCGATTCGGGCACCATCGCCAACACCTGATATTTTCCAGGGGATTCCACTTCGAGCAACGGCATTCCAGGGTTGGCCATATCGCCAGCGTTAATGAACTTATTGGTCACTACGCCGCTGAACGGGGCGCGAATGTTCGCATATCCCATTTGGGCGTTCACCTCGTTCTTCATTTGATTGGCGGACTCCAACCGCGCCTTGGCCATATTGTAGTTCGCCGTAACATCGTCCAACTCCTTCTGCGACGCACTGTTTTCCCGAAAGAGCGTTTTGAATCTGTCATAGTCCTTCTCGGCATTGTCAAAGGCAGCCTGGGCTTCAGTTATGCCTGCGTTTACCTGCGCCAGTTTGGCCGAAACATCGGCATTGTTGACGCTCAGCAATAGTTGCCCGTTACGTACCTTTTCTCCTACCTGAACGTAGATCTTATCGACATAGCCCATCATCCGTGTACTGATGTCGGCACTTTTGACCGCTTCGACCTTGCCACTGGCGGTCAAAAAAGGACTGCTACTATCTTCTGAAACGGTCTTGACCTGAACGGCCACCGCGGGGGAATTATCGGCTACCGCTTTTTTATCCTTACCGCCGCAACTTGCCAATAATAGAGTCATCCCTATGGTTATTGCTTGTATGTATCTTTTGTTTTTCATTGTTTTAGCTTATAGTACTTGTACAAATTCTTTAATAATCGTCTTTTATCTATTTTTCATGTTCGCAATGTCACTCTTGGGTCAAAAACCGAACATAGGCCAAGGCATAGTTGTGTTGAAATATCGTTGCATAATATTCCAGTTGCTTTTCGGCATATTTTGTTTCGGCCATCAATAGATCTGTTGTTTTTTCCAAACCTTGCTTAAAGCGATTGGTCCTGATTCGCAACGATTCCTCGGATTGTTCCAAGGCCAATTTTGTCAGTTTCAGTTTATTCTGGGCATCGCCCAACCCTCTTTTTGCCTTGTTCAGTTCCAATTGACTTTCCGATTTATACTGTTCAAGTTGTAATTTCGATTTGTCGTATTCGGCTTTACTTTTTTGCGATTTTCCGAAACGTTTGCTTCCTTCGAAGAGGTTCCATCTCAGTTCTGCGCCGAACAGATATCCGTTGGCATCCCCTTGAAAGATTTCGTCATCGTGAAGTTCATAGGTACCGAAGGCATTCAACCTTGGCAAAAAGGCCATTTGGTCCGCTTTATGCATTTGCCGGTAGGCCTCAGTGGCCGATTGCATGGCCAGAATATCCTTTCTGTTTTCCGAGAGGTCCGTTTCGGGCACGGTGTGGTATATAATCACCAACGAATCGGCCGGTTTCAAAATTCCGGTCTCACCATCGTTCATCAATACCGACAAATAGTTGCTGGCGTTCAAGATATTGCTCTTCGCGTATTGTAACTGGTTGTCGATTTCGGTAACATGCACCTCGACTTCCAGTACATCGGCCTTTTGAAGATACCCTTGCCTAAAGCTGTTGTTGGCGATCCTTTTGTTCTCCATTCCCGTTTCCTTGGCCTTTTCCAATACTTCCACCCTTTTATAGGCAAGCTGCAACTGCATATAGGCCTTTTCGACCTCTAGGGCCAAATAATCCTGTGTACGTTCGGATTGCAGTTCGGTGGCGTTCCATTTGGCCTTGGCCGCCTTGCGCTGAAAAATTCCATCGAAATTCAAAAGGGGCTGTTGCACTTCCACACGTGTGGCATAGTCCTCGATTTGACGGGGGTCGTTCAACAGATCAGGGGCAAAGTCGGCCGCCGTAAGAATCTCTTGGTTAAGTTTTGAGCCAAAGGCCATCAACGGGTTCGTAGTGGCAATCCCTGTATGAGAAACACTGATATTGGGTAACAGAACCGCATTCGTCTGGTTAAAATCACCTTTGGCAGCCAGCACATCTTCTTGAGCCATCTTAAGTGTATTATTGCTTGCCTTTACTTTGGCAAGAACCTCTTCCTTGGTAATGGGCCTGACATCTTGCGACATTCCTGAGTAGAGGGCGAATAACAATAAACCTATTAGTTTATACTTCATCGTATCAATTTATTTTCGACAAAATTAGAGCGACAAAATGGCCTGCACAGTAACCAATGTTACCAAAATCGGAGTTGTGGCTCGAATCGAAACGCGCAGGCCACCCTTTCTGGCAAAAGACAATGATTTCAATTTTTGAAGGGGAAAAGGAATCCGTAAAAACAAAAAGGCACTCCCATCACAGAAGTGCCTTTTAAACAACCACCACAAAAAAATCAAGTTTATATATCTTCTAGTTTTTTGGGGATTTGATGAACATATTAATAAACAACCCTCCCATTACCCCTCCATACAATGTACTGTTCAGAGGTTTCGAAGTTATCGGGCAAGTACCGCCCAAGCAACCGATTTCGGCATAATAGATATAACCCCCGATGGCACCGAGAATGACTCCGGATATGGTCAATAGTATCGCTCTTTTTGTCATCGGTCGCTTGCCTTACGCGTTCCACCATGGCCACCGGCCACGACGATCATTATTTTTATGCTCAACCAAATGAACTTAAAAAGCTGTATGACGGGGTTCATCATAAAAAAGCGTTTCGATCTTGATATTCTTCGTGTCATTTCACATATTTTTTAATCGCTATTCGGTAAAAATTCCATCGAACTCGACCGGGTGCTATTCCGGAATCAACCACCAAAAAGGCTTCATTTTGGCCTTATAGATAAAAGCGTAATGCAAGGCCAATTTCAACCAATGCCCTGCCAGCCCGATTTCGCCAAAGGTCTTGCCCAATTTTCTTCCTTGTGTATCGGGGTATTTGTTATAGTCGGGCACAATTGGAAAAGTGGTTATGCTGATTCCGCTACCCTTGGTCATTCCATAACCGGCGGAGGCGATACAGGCCGCACCCATATTCCCCAAAGAGCCTTTGTGATCCAGTTCCTTTTTTCCGCTGATAATATCGATGATGTTGTCGGCGACCAGTTTCGCCGTGATGCCCGAAGGCATACCCGTACGCGGTGGTGACGGGGAAATGGGCGTGCCGTTTTTGCTCACTCTAGGCTTTGAAATGGCATGTGGCGGGGCAAAGGCGATACCCGGTGCAAAGATGTTCTTATAGGACGGATTCTGATAGGTTTCGGGCCAATCTTGTACGCTCCATTCTTCGTAGGGTTTAGGGGTGTAATCGGCATCGACCAGCATAAAACCTTTGAACAGTTTTTCGGTTATGTCGTCGTTGTTCTTGTCATAGGCCTTAAATCCGTGTCCCGAAAAGGCAGGAATCAACATGGCAAAATCGTAGGTTTCAGAATGGTATTCGCCATCAAGGGTTTCGTAATGGGCGACACCGTCCTCAATTTTGTTTACACCGGCACCGATAATCCATTTAATGCCTCGGTCCTCAAAGACCATTTCGACCATTTCACTCGACTTCATGATATTGTTGCCGTAGCTCATGAGCATACCATCCATACCAAAATCGCCCAATTGAGGCTCATTGGCAATCCAAATAATCTCGGCCTTATCACGGACCTTATGTCGGCGCAATTCTTGCTCTACGTTCAAAATATACTCGAATGCGGCCCCCTGGCAAGTCGATTTCGCATGCCCCGTACCGATCAATATTTTGGTTTTTTTGCCCTGTTTCATCTGTTGGATCAAATCGTTGAGGGCGTTCCAGGCATGTTCGGCATGGGTATACGTACAAACCGAATAGGCCTTGTTTGTCCCGGGGTTGAGCCCCTCCGTCATATCAAAGGCCAATTTGGGGCCCGTGGCATTGATCAAATAATCATAGGTGACCTTTTCGGTATTACCTTTTTGTTCGCCGACAACGTATTCGACCTTCACAAACGGTTTTTGGGTCTCCGAATCCCCTTCAGGATGAAAAGTGGTCACTTTCGCTTGTTTATAACCGATTCCCTTCTTTTTGTAAAGGGGTTGCAACGGAAACAAAATTTCCTCGGATTTCATTCTTCCAATGCCTACCCAAATATTTGAGGGTATCCACTGGTAGTTGCCGTTCGGTGAAACCACCAAGACCTCATGCTGTTTCAATAATTTCCTACGCAAATGTGCCGCGGCCACATGGCCTGATATTCCGGCACCCAATATGACTATTTTTGCCATTTCTTTTTGAATTAGTGATAAAATCAGACCAACTAAGTGACAAGACAAGAATCACTTTTACTGTCGCGACTATAATTATCCATTACCGTAAAATTCAGGATTTTGAGAACTATCCACAGCAACTTTTGTTACATAACCGATGTACCGTTCCAAAACAAAAAAGCATCCTTTTTCAAGGATGCTTTTTCTCAACCTGACAAAAGCCTAAATACTAAGCTTATGTTATTTTTTAATGCTCGCCATAACCGACATCGTCCATTTTTCCTTTAAAGATCCGATACTGAACTACCATGTATATGGCCAAAAGGAACAACGCCACAACAAACCAGTTGACCCCAACGGAAAGTCCATATTCTTCTGCGGCCACATTATAAATAGTCAAAGAAGGGTTTATAGAATTGGTAGAAGGCAGCACATTCGGAAAAATAGATGCCGCCGTGGTCAAAAATCCTCCGAACAAAAAAAGTGAGGAAAACAGGAATCCCGTTCCATCCTTTTTGAACTGTTGTGCTTTGAACAATCCGAATAGCCCGATGAACGTAATTAGAGGAAGAATCCACAGCCAGGGCATCTCGATAAAATTATGAAAGGGGTCGGGTTCGATAATATGCCATAGCAATAAAGATGCGATCACGAGCGCCAACAGCACAAAATTCAATCTGAAAATGACCTGTTTCAGTTTTTGGTTAAGACCGGAATTTGTTTTGAATATAATCCAATTGGCGCCATGTATGGTCAAAGCAACGACCCCGATAATACCCAATAATAGGGTAAACCAATCGATAATGCCAAGATGTTCGGCACTAGGACTGAAAGTGGGGTTCCATAAAGGCAAGAAAAAATAATGGGCTTCGTGGGCCGAAACACCGTTTTCGACCATACCAAGGTTCACGCCCCGTACCACATTGCCAAGGGCGACACCGAAAAACAGGGCCAAAAGCAGACTGGCGATACCAAAGGCCTTGTCCCAGACCTCATGCCATAAAACATTGTGAAATTGTCCACGGAGTTCCAAGCCTACGGCCCTAAAAATCAACAACCATAAAATCATGATCAACGGAAGGTAAAAACCACTGAACGAAGAGGCGTACAAGGTCGGAAAGGCAAAAAACAATACCCCTCCGGAAGCGATCAACCATACTTCGTTGGCATCCCAAAACGGGCCTATAGCATTGGTTACGGCCTTTTTATCTTTTTCGGTCTTGGCAAAGAACAGATGTACAATACCCGCACCGAAGTCATAGCCATCCAAAACGATGTATGTGGCGAGCATTCCCATTAAAACGATATACCAAAATAGTTCCATAACCAAAGCCTTTTATGATATTGTTGTTTCCGGCCCTTTCTTGATGATCTTTCCGACCAAAATCAGAAACAGCATTCCGAGCAATAAATACAACCCGACAAACCCAAGCAAAGTGAATAGGGTATTTCCGGCCGATACGGTCGGGGAAGCGCCCTCAGATGTACGCAATAAATTATAGACCAGCCACGGTTGCCGCCCCAATTCGGCAGTGTACCAGCCCGTCGTATTGGCGATATACGGAAAAGGGATCATGAACAGCAGGCCCCAAAGTACCCATTTGGTCTTGTAGAGTTTTTTGCGCCAAAGCTGTATTGCCGCAATGGCCATCAAAGCGATAAAAATGGTACCGAGACCGACCATGATATGATAGGCATAGTACAGCCCCGGTATATTTGTCGGATAATCTTTTTCGTCAAACTCGTTCAAGCCCTTGATTTCGGCATCCCAATTCTGATAGGTCAAGAAACTCAGGATATTTGGAACCGCGATCTTATTGTCGAGCTTTTTGTTTTCCATATCGGGTTGGCCGATCAACACGATTTCTGAACCGCCATCCTCGGTCTTAAAAATGCCCTCCATGGCAGCGAAGGTTACGGGCTGGTGCTCGACCACGTTTTTGGCCGTCCAATCCCCCGTCGGAAAAGCGACCAAAATCGACGATACCAAACCGGAAATCACTCCGGTCTTTACAAAAAGTCTACCGAATTCACTGTACTTATTGTTCAAAAGATACAATGCGCCGACCCCTGCCACCACGAACGCCGCGGTAACCACCGAAGCCAATTGATTGTGCAAATAGGAAGGCCAGAGCCATGGGTTGGAAAACAGGGCCGAAAAATTATCGAGTACGAATTTTCCGTTTTCAAGTATCTCGTAGCCGACCGGATGCTGCATCCATGAATGTGTGGCAATGATCAAGAAACCGCTTGCCCATGAACCCAAAAATACCAGAAAGCCCGTCAGAAAATGTAGCTTCTGCCCCATTAGCTTTTCCCCAAAAAGAAACAGCCCAAGAAAGGATGATTCCAAAAAGAACGAATACATGCCTTCCATGGCGAGGGTCTGGCCAATGATTCCTCCGGTCAGTTCCGAGAATTTGGCCCAATTGGTACCGAATTGAAATTCCATCGGAATACCGGTCACAACGCCCATCGCAAAGTTCAGAGCAAAAATCTTCATCCAAAATTTGGCCGCATCGTTATATTTTGATCGTTGGGTACGCAAAAATTTCCATTTAAAAATCACGATCAACAGCGAGAGGCCCATCGTCAATTGCGGAAACAAATAATGGAACGTTATCGTAAAGGCAAACTGAATACGGTCATAGAAAAGCATGTCTTCCATAAGACAAAGTATTTTTCGAAGATCAATTTGTTGCAAAAATAAACAACTGTCGGCCGAGTTATTGCAACCCGTGTTACACAAGAAAAAATAAGTATGTGACCAAAGTCACCTTTTGAGTTATTTATCAGTGTTATCTTAGCGGTATGAAAATATCAAATCTGGCCATATCGGCTTTTTTTGTTATGGTCACTTTGGCCGGTAGTTTAAAGATTACCGGGACTATTGGCTATTATGCCCTCTTTACCGAAGATTTCGTGGAGCGTTTTTGTGAAAACAAGGCGAGACCTGAACTGAAATGCGATGGTAAGTGTGTTCTTTCAAAAATGTTGATGCAAGAAACCGAAGACGAACGCATGCCCATAAACCTTGATTGGTTGAAAAACGAGACCGTATTATTTGTGGGTACTTTTTTTTCGATGGGATTTTTGCAGCCCGACACATCAGATCTAAACGTTCTTCAATACCAAAATCTATATGATTTCAATTTTATCGATCGCATAATCCACCCTCCCCAACTTTAGGGATATTTTCGAATTCACATTGGCCAAGCACTTAATTTATGTGTTATGGCCCTATTTCTATGTATAATTAAACGAATTTAAAAATGAACCTAAAATATATTGGGGCGCTGATGGCATTGCTATTGGTGCATCTGGTCAACGCACAAAAGTTTGAAGGGCAAATAGTTGACAAAACGAACAATGAACCGTTGATAGGGGCCCATATCTCAACCGAAAAAGGACTGGCCGCTTATTCCGATAGCAATGGAAATTTTGAAATTGAAATGCCCTCCGAGGGAGCTATAATTTTGAACATTTCTTTTGTAGGATACAAAACATTGCAACAAAAGATCGAACCAAGTGACGAGCCTATTGTTTTTCCGATGGAAAAAGCTCCTATTTCCATAGACGGGATAATCGTAACCGGGGATGCCAAAACGGATCCCGTACTGACCTTGGAAACCAACGATTACGTGGAAAAAATCGTACAACCTAGAAATGTTGCAGACCTCTTCAATGATATCAATGGATTTTCCTTTATAAAACGTGGCAACTATGCTATCGACCCAAGCTTTAGGGCGACGCAATACGAACAATTGAACGTTCAGTTCGATGGGGGCACCAAGGCCATGCATGCCTGCCCCAATAGAATGGATCCCGTTACCACCCATGTCATACCCGAGGAAATCGAGAAAATCGAAATCATCAAAGGGCCGTATACCGTACGCTATGGGGCAACTTTCGGCGGCATTGTCAATATGGTCACCCAAAAGCCCGAAGCAGAGGATTACGGGCTTCACGGCAGTATCAACGCCGGGTATGAAAGTAATGGAAATTCTATCGTATCAATGGCGCGATTACAACAAGCCACCGAGAATTATGATATTGTCGGAAATGTCGGTTTCCGAGATTTCGGCAATTATGAAGATGGCGATGGAACCGAAATCCCTTCTTCTTTCCGCAGTCTTGATTACGGGGTAAAAGCCGGCTATAATTTTACGTCGGACCAACGCATACAGGCTCATTGGAGGCAATCGTACGGGCGCGATGTCCTACACGCGGGTTTGCCCATGGATACCGATGAAGACAATAGTAGTATTCTTTCTTTGGATTATAAGTTAATGGGCTTGAACGGGCTTGTTAAAAATGTGGAGGCCAAAGCCTATTATAGCTATGTAGACCATATCATGAGCAATACGAGAAGACCAAGCTTTATGATGGTAGATGCACTTTCGGCCATCGATGCGACCACTGCCGGCGGAAAAGTAGAATTAAAGTTGAGACCAAGCGAGAAACTTTCCCTTTATACAGGTGTGGATGCGCTACATATTGCAAGGGATGGCCAACGTACCCGTTTGGTCAAACGCAATGCCATGGGACCCTTACCGATGCCCATGGAATTTACCGATAAAGTATGGCAAGATTCGTATATCAACGATATTGGGGTTTTCGTGGAGAGCAAATACCCGTTGACCGAAAAGACAATGTTGACCGTAGGACTGCGATATGATAATGTTACTTCAGAAATTAAGGATCCCGAGGCTGATTTTGCGGCGTTGTATCCTGATTTGGATAAACGTACAGAGCACAACGTTAGTGGTACCGCATCCCTAAAATATGTTCCATCAATGCGGTTTATAATGGAAATGGCCTATGGAAGAGGCGTTCGATCGGCCAACATGATCGAAAGGGTCATCAACCATTTTACGGTCGGACAAGATGCTTATGAATACATCGGTAACCCTGAACTGGATGCCGAAGTGAACAATCAGTTCGAAATCGGTTTTAAAGGGTCGCTGCCGTTGTCGAACAAAAATTCGGATCTGTTCAATTATGGAACGTCTTTTTATTATTCGTTTTACGAGAATTATATCGTAGCTGTTATCGATGAAACCCAGACCCGAAAATTTATGCCCACACAGCAACCCGTGAACCCAAAGGTTTTCCGCAACTTGGACGAAGCCTATAAAACTGGTTTTGAGGTCATGGCGGGGTTCGATTTTTGGAACAACTTCAACTTTACGACTGAAATGGCATACGTATATGCCAAGAACAAGGAACTCAACGAATCATTGCCTTTGGTTCCACCTTTAACGACCCGGTTCAAACTTGGTTTCAAAAAGGAAAGGTTTTGGGCAAATGCCAATTATACAGTGACTTCCGAGCAAGATAATATTGCCCTATCATTCGGAGAACAATCAACACCGGGTTACCAAATATTGGATTTGCGCCTAGGCGTCGTACCTTTTAAAAATTTGACCCTTGGCATTGCGGTGTTGAACGTATTCGACGAATCTTATAGCAACCACCTTAATTTTGTCTTCAACAATCAGGCTAATTTTGACCGGGTTCCCATAAATGATCCTGGAAGGAATTTATCGGCCTTTTTGCAATACAAGTTCTAAACAAAATTAATGGGGCTTTTGCCCCATTAATTTTTTATTTCAAGCGACCTTAAATTGTTTCCAAGGTTATTAGAACAAGGTTGGTAATTTTATACAAAAAAGACGATACTGAATCGTATCGTCTTTTCAAAGGCTTACCCCTAGTCTAGTTCATCATACATCTTGCCCCTTCATCATCTTATTCCAATATAAGTAGGGTAAACCATATTTTTTAAGCATCCATAGACGCCAATGTTCTTTTGACGAATCTGAAATCAACATTCGCTTTAGTTTGGGATCCGGGGTAAAATTGTTGTGATAATCAAATTCCGCCAGCACCATTTTTCCATAATCGGTAACAAGCGGGCATGAAGAATACCCGTTGTAGGCTTTGTTGCCCCTGTGGTTTGCTCTGACCAACAAATCCAGATTGTCGACCACTATCGGCACCTGCTTGCGAATGGCGGCGCCTGTTTTGGCCGTAGGCAACGCCGCAACGTCGCCCAGACCAAAGACATTGGGGAACTTATTGTGCTGCATGGTCTTATGATCGACATCCAACCAGCCTGCGTCGTTTACCAATGACGATTCTTGTACAAACTTGGGCGCTACCGACGGGGGAGCCGTGTGCATCATATCATAGTGAATGCCGTATCGATCACCATCGACCGTTACCTTTACATCTTTGTAATTGTATTGGAATGTTTCATCCAGTTGCAATTCGTTTCCTTCTTCGCCAGTAATCACCACACAACCTCCCGCGGAGATATCTTTACCCATTTCGTACCATGCAATCTGTTTTTCGGCATCGACGGCTACAAGTTTGTGATGGAACCTTAAATTGATATCTTTTCTATCCACCACCTTCATCAACGTTTCGGCAACTTCTTTTACACCAAAAATAACAGTACCGCCAGTGGCGAACACGACATCGGTCTTTTTGCGCACACCGCTCTTTCTAAAATGGCTTTCCGCCAAATACATTATTTTCTGTGGTGCCCCACCGCATTTTATGGGCGTTGTGGGCTGTGTGAATAACGCTGTCCCACCCTTGAAATTCTTGATGACCTCCCAGGTATGTTTTGGGTCTGTATAATTACTACAGACCACACCTTTATCCATTGCCTCGCCCAAACCCGGAACTAAACTAAAGTCGTATGTCAACCCTGGCGCAACCACTAAATAATCGTAAGTTATGTCTCCACTGGTTGCCGTACGCACCAAATTATTCTCTGGATCTAGGCCGGTCGCTTTGTCCTTTATCCAAGTGGCGCCTTTTGGCATTACCGAAGACATGGGCCTTGCCGTTTTTTCATAATCGTATGCCCCCGCACCTACTAAAGTCCATGCAGGTTGATAATAGTGCGTATCCGCCGGTTCTATTATGGCAACGTCCTTCGCATTTTTTTGCCTGATAAGTTGTGCGGCAACCATTATTCCCGCAGTGCCTCCGCCGATAATAAGTATTTGATGATGTGAGCTCATTGTTGCTGTTTTTTTGTGAATCTGTTAAATATAAATACTATAGATCGGCATTTCTGTAACATTGGTTACACAAGCTGATTCAAAAATCAAAATGAGCTAAAACAAAAGGCCTATTCTATACTAAAGAATAGGCCTTTTTTCGGAGCTTAATCGTATTTAAGTCATTGCTTCACCTTACATGTGTTAATACCGAATATGGAATATAACGGACAAACACTGACAAAACTCGTCAACAAAAATATGGCCGCCAATGCCAATAATACATAGGCCAAAGTACCGTCTATCACCTTAAAGTAATACAAGGCCACTACAGCCAGCGCAACGATTATACGGATGGTACGATCCGCTCCTCCCATGTTTTTTTTCATAATATGTGATTTTAATTAGTAGTAAAATATTGGATCAATAGAACAATGCCAGTGACGATGCCTATACATATAAGGCATACCAACAAAAGCTTCATACCTTTGTTCAGCTTCATATCCCAAATTAAAAATAAAACAGGACAACTCTTGTGACAATTGTTACAACCGGTGAAATCTTTGTTCAAGTTTATTCAACCAAAACGATCGCCCCTTGTTTTAACACCACAAATCCTTGATTTTCAAGCTTTTTTAACAGTCTGGATATGACCTCTCGAGAAGACCCGAGCTCATCGGCAATATGTTGATGGGTCGTAAGCAAGGTTTTACTTTTTTTGAGATTTGCCTCTTGCCGCAGATAATCCAAAAGTCTAATATCCTTGTTCGCAAAAGTCAGCACTTCAATAACATGGAGCAATTCTTCGAATTTTTCGTTAAATAAATCATAGGCAAATTCATTCCATTTAGGATGTTTATTGACCATGGACAGCACTTTATCACCCGAAACGACCACAACTTCTGCGTCTTCTTCAATAACTGCCTTTACTTGACTTTGGCCATTTCGAAGTAAGGTCGCCAAAGATATGGCGCAGCTTTCGCCAGGTTTGATATAGTACAACAGTACTTCACCGCCACTTGTACTTTCTTCCTTAAATACCTTTGCCAAACCGGAGACCAAAAGGGGAATTGCCCTAATATGTTCGCCTTGCTTAAGAATTACAGTCCCCGCCTTGAATTTACATACTTGGCTTGCCGAAATCAGTTCTTCCTTAAGAAGTGGCATTCTTGCCAATTCAGGAAAATGAAGGTCCAATACTTTGCCTATCACTTTTTTCCTAAAGATAACGAAACAGCAGGAGATTTAAATGCCCTGTCCGCTTCCTAAAATAAAGGAAGCCCCCATCTGGGCGTGAAGGTCGGTCGTGGCAAGGGTAGGCAGGTCAACTTCTTCCGGTTTGATCAATATCGGCAATTCGGTACATCCCAAAATTATGCTGTCCGCACCACGTACGCGAAGCTTTTCTATCTGGTCAAGAAAAAACGCTTTGGCCTTGGCCGTAAACTGCCCTTGGGTCAGTTCTTTGGAAACTAAATCATGTGCTTGTCCAATATACTGGTTTACAGGAACAATCGTCTCGATATCGTAATTCTTCCTTAAAATGTCCGGAATAAAGTTTCCTGTCATGGTCGGTCGATTACCCAATAGCCCCAGTTTCTTGAGACCCTGCTTTTCAGCCGATTTACCTACGGCATCCGCGATATGAAGAATAGGGATATCTATTTTCGGTTGCACGAACTCGTAGGCCATATGCGGGGTATTGGCACATATAATAATGGCCTCGGCCCCGGCAGTTTGTAATTTCTGCGATACGTCAAGGTATTTCGCATTGATTTTTTCGCGATTCTGTTCGCGCATCAATTCAATATTGATACTGTGTATAATCAACGGTGGGTTACCCTGCGTACCGATTTCGGCACCGACCAGTTCGTTGATCATTCGATAATAGACTATCGTCGAATGCCAAGAGGTGCCGCCGATCATACCTAGTGTTCTCATCAAGGATAAATTTTGCGATTATTCCCCACCTTGCGCATCGAAAGTGATGGCCCAAATACCCCGAACCTCGTTTACATCATAACCTGTTGCCTTGTCATCAGGATATAGGTTTTTCAATGTAGCCAACGTTTCTGTCTTAACTTGTTCGTTTGGCTTTCCATGGCACTGTAGGCACATGGTATTTGTAGTAATCGGATAATAAAAACTGATCTCATCACCGTTTGGTTGAACTATGGGTTCGATTTCCCCACCCGAAGCAACTACTTTCTTAAAGTAATCGATATAGCCCAATTCGTCTTGGGTAGCCTGATTTTTGAGATTTCTAGGTTTGTCGGAAACCCTTTTTATTATTGCATTTTTCATGACCGACATGCTATCGGTCAATTTCATGGCTTCCGTATTGCAGAATTCAATAGCACCTACGGTTCCTTTCTCATTGATGGCCTTGATTAAATTTTTCCCTAGGGCAGCTTTGGTCGCCAGAGCATAGCCAAGACCGATATCGGAAAGGTCGTTTTCAATTTCTTCGGGTGCATGCTTACCCCGGTTTTCCCCCATATCCATTCCCTTGCCATTCCCATTACCGTGCTCTTCCTCAAAATGGGCCGCAAACCATTCCGGCTCCTCGATTTCGTAGTCATATATGTATTCGGCGATTTGGGTAATGGTTTCCTCCGGATATGGTAGATAGGGCATTTTACCAAATCTTTCCTGAGCACCCGGCATTTTTGACGGCGCTTCGGGATCATTTATCCATAGAATCAATGATTCGATAAATTCTTCTTTTGACGTGTTGGTGTCGATGTAGTGCTTTTTGACGGCTATCATAGGGGGGGCTATCATACTGGACTCCGATGCCTTGGGATTATGGCATAGGTAACATTCGGTTTCCATAATTTTTTTACCTGGATGTTCCTCCCCAGATTGTGCAACCTCGTTTTCAGATGCCGTATCAAGAGGTACGGTCTTAGCCTTGTCCTTACAACTTAACATACCTAGGATCGCCAATAAAAGAATACCTTTTTTCATACGTTAAATATTTGTAACTTATTAATATAAAATCAATTACAAAATTGCATCCTTACCTTATTTTGTCATTTTTCCCGTTGCGCAACTGACAAAAGAGATGGCTTTGGCCGCTACGGAATTTTTATCGTCTATGGATGGGTAGCCCAGAGATTTCAACCTGTCTTTCACTACAAGCGCATCGTTCATATCGCTATGAACAAAGGAAACCGTTGATGTTTCCACATCAACGGAAACATCGTAAATGTTTTCCAATTCCGATATTCTTGAAGTTATGGTCTTGGCACATCCGCCACATTTAAGATTTTGAACTATTACCGATGCTTTCATCGTTACATTCTTTTAATTTACTTCAATCAACTCCAAAATAGGCTTTTCGAGGAATAGCTATTTACCTCGATTTTATCCCCATCTCATATAACCGCCCTGCAAATCGTAAATTTGTGTAAAGCCCATATCGACCAGCTTTTTGGCAGCCTTAAAGCTTCGCGCGCCCGAACGGCAATAGACGTATACAGGTTTATCCTTGTTTAGTTTTTCAAAGGATTTCTGAAAATTCGATGCATTGAAAAAATCGATATTGATCGCATTTTTGATATGGCCGCTATTGAATTCGCTCGAAGTGCGCACATCGACCAATTGTACTTTGTTTCCCGAAATGGCCTGGGCATAGGCGTTCTTGTCCAAAACGGAAATCTTATCGGATGTTTCCTTTTTTGAACCAAAAAGTGTACTGAAAAATGACATATTTTATTTTTTTAAGGAATGTTCAATGAAAAGGAAACGGCCTATATCGCACAGACCGTTTCCTGAATCAACCAACCAATCAATTATAGTTCAATTCTTTCTTTGCCAGATAAAAATCGACCAACTCAATGGTATCGTCCTTCATTCTGGCATTCATTTCTTCCAAGGTCTTTGGTGGAGGGACTATTACCTTATCACCTTTCTTCCAATCCAATGGCATAGCTACCTTGTATTTATCCGAAGTCTGCAAAGCTTCTAGAGCCCGAAGTATCTCGTCCATATTTCGACCAATGTTCAACGGGTAGTACATGATCAACCGTATCTTTTTATTCGGGTCGATAAAGAATACGGCCCGTACCGCTGCGGTCTCACTTTCATTGGGCTGAAGCATGCCGTATAACTTTGACACTTTCATATCGAGGTCGGCAATAATCGGAAAATCGAAGTAGACCCCCGTTTTTTCCTTTACATTGCTGACCCACCCCAAATGGGCGTGCACACTGTCAATGCTCAATCCCAATAATTCGGTGTTCATAGCATCGAATTCTTTTTTTCGATTGGCAAAACCGCTCATCTCGGTAGTACATACCGGAGTGAAATCCGCGGGATGCGAAAACATGACTATCCATTTATCCTTGGCAAAATCGGATAATTTGATTTTTCCTTTTGTAGTAATCGCCTCAAAATCGGGAGCTTGATCCCCGATTCTCGGCATTGTCGCTGTGTTTGTATTATCTGTAGTTTCCATATCTAAAATTTTCATACGATAAAGGTAGTATCGTATTATCGAAAGCACAGTAACCTAGGTTACACAGTAATGTTAAACAAAGTACAAAATTGGCGGTATCTAAAAGACTTGCTATATACGTCCAAAACCAAAAGTTCTTACTAAAGGGTCGTTGGACATATATATTCGGAAACGGGTAATTTTGCCTCTTTCATGGCACTGAAGCCCCCCGTTACATCAATAAGGTTGTGTATTCCCCTACTTTTCAAAATCGATGAAGCGATGACGCTTCGGTATCCCCCGGCACAGTGTACATAAAAAGGTTTGCTATCGGGGAATTCGGCCAAATGGTCGTTCAGATAATCAAGTGGCGTATTGTCGGCTCCCAATACATGTTCCGATTTATACTCACTTTCTTTTCGAACATCGAAAACGGGTACTTTTTCGGTTTCCAGAACTTCCTTCAGGCCATCGGCGCTGATCTGGCTTACCGTATCATACTCCATAGATGCCTCTTTCCAAGCTTCAAAACCTCCTTCAAGGTACCCCAATGTGTTATCAAAACCCACGCGGGAAAGTCGGGTCACTGCCTCTTCTTCGCTTCCCTTTGGGGCTACCAACAGTATAGGCTGTTCTACATCGGCGATCAATGCACCGACCCATGGGGCAAAATCTCCGTTCAAACCGATAAATATGGAACGTGGAATATGACCTTTGACAAAATCGCTCTGGTGGCGTACATCCAAAACAACAGCCCCGGTCTCATTTGCCGCGACCTCGAATGCCTTTGGCGAAAGTGCCCGGGTTCCCCTTTTCAGAACATCGGCAATGTCATCATACCCTTCTTTGTTCATTTTAACATTCAAAGGAAAATATTGGGGAGGCGGAAGCAGACCTTCGGTAACTTCACCAATGAACTCTTCCTTGGTCATATCGGCGCGTAAGGCATAGTTCACTTTCTTTTGATTGCCAAGGGTATCTACCGTTTCTTTCATCATATTCTTTCCGCAGGCAGAACCTGCTCCATGGGCAGGATATACGATAACATCGTCGGCCAAGGGCATGATTTTTTCGCGCAGGCTGTCGTACAACATACCGGCCAAATCCCTTTCCGTCAATTCGCCCATTTTTTGGGCCAAATCGGGTCGTCCGACATCGCCAAGAAACAATGTATCACCACTAAATATGGCATGGTCCCTACCCTTTTGGTCCCTCAAAAGATAGGTAGTACTTTCCATCGTGTGACCCGGTGTATGCAATACCTTAATGGTAACCTCGCCCAATTTGAACTCTTGGCCATCTTCGGCAGTAACGGCTTCAAAGGAAGGGTTGGCATTCGGCCCATAGATAATCGGGGCACCGGTCTCTTTGGCCAACGTTACATGCCCGCTCACGAAATCGGCATGAAAGTGGGTCTCAAAAATATACTTGATCTTGGCATCATCGAGCTTGGCACGGTTGATATAAGGTTTTATTTCTCGAAGGGGATCGATAATAGCGACCTCACCCTTACTTTCTATGTAGTACGCCCCCTGTGCCAAGCATCCGGTATAAATTTGTTCTATTTTCATTTGATTAGGTTTTAATCGATGTAAATTTAAAAAATATCATCGGGCAAGAAAGTAACAATGGTTACATATATTACCTTACAAAAAGAGACCTGTAACAGTTTGTCAGGTCTCTTTTAAACAATATTTAAGTTTTGACGACTACAGCAGCGTAGTCGGACAGATGTACTCCGATTTAGGGATATCTGTCTTGGCAATCTCATCAAAGCCCCCAATTACATCGGCAAAATCGTTCCAACCTCTTTGCTTGAGTATAGAAGCGGCAATCATACTTCGATACCCCCCAGCACAATGCAGTACGAACGGCTTATCTTTTGGAAATTGGGCCAGATTCTGATTGATCTGGTTCAAAGGAACATTGATCGCTCCAATAACATGCTCGGAATCGAACTCACTTTTCTTGCGTACATCGATGACCAGCGGATTTTCATCCAACATGGCCTTTTCGAATTCCTTCACCGTTATGCGTTGGGCACTTTCATAATCTCTTCCCGCTTCTTTCCAAGAGTCAAAGCCTCCCTTCAGAAAACCAAGGGTGTTGTCGTAACCCACCCTTGATAGTCGGGTAATGGCCTCCTCCTCTTTTCCAGGATAAGTAACCAGCAGTATTTCATGTTTTACATCGGGAATCATTTCACCGACCCATTGTGCGAAACTACCCTCCAAACCAATATTGATACTATTGGGGATAAAACCTTTTGCAAAATCTTGGGCATCCCTTGTATCAAGCACCAAGGCCCCTGTTTCATTGGCGGCAGCTTCAAATGCCTCGGGAGAAAAAGCCGTAGTCGCACGATCCATTATCTTGTCAAGGCTTTCATAACCTTTTATGTTCATCAAAACGTTTTGGGGAAAATATCCCGGAGGTGTAGTAAGACCCGTCAACAGTTCTTTGATAAACTCTTCTTTGGTCATATCTGCCCTCAATGCATAGTTTACTTCCTTCTGATGACCAAGCGTGTCGGTCGTTTCCTTGCTCATCATTTTTCCGCAAGCCGATCCGGCACCATGATTGGGATATACGATCAGATCATCGCTAAGGGGCATAATCTTATTACGGAGTGAATCATAAAGATGCCCTGCCAATTTTTCCTCGGTCAATTCCGAAACCACATGCTGGGCAAGGTCGGGCCGTCCGACATCACCAATAAAAAGGGTATCCCCGGTAATTATTCCGTGCTCTTTTCCGTTTTCGTCGATAAGCAGATACGTCGTACTTTCCATGGTATGGCCTGGGGTATGTATTACCTTTACCTTATAATCTCCCACCTCGAAAAGCTGTCCGTCTTCGGCCGTTATGGCCTCATAAGCGGGTTTGGCACCGGGCCCGAAAACGATTTGTGAACCCGCCTTTTTTTGAAGATCAAGATGACCGCTCACGAAATCGGCGTGAAAGTGGGTCTCAAAAACGTACTTAATCTTGGCATTGTCTTTCTTTGCCCTATCCAAATAGGGTTGTACTTCCCTCAAAGGATCGAAAACCGCTGCTACACCATTGTTTTCGATGTAATAGGCAGCATGAGCCAAACATCCTGTATAAATCTGTTCTATTTTCATGATTATGTATTTTATGGTTTATCTGCTAAAAATAATTTAGAAATTATTGCCGTACAGTTACTTATGTTACATAAGCGGATTTCTTTGCCTGCAGCGCTATTTTCTCTTCGATGGCCGTTTTACAACTTAGGGACCTACAATGTTCAAAAGCCTCGTTGGTCTTGACAAAGAAATTCTCCTTCCCGATATCATTGATCAATCCACTACTATGAAAAATATCACGGGCCGGGCCGATCGCCCCGGCAATGACCAGCTTTATTCCCCTACTCTTTAATTCATCGATAACCTGCCGCAACATATGGACCGCACTACTATCGATATAGTTAATGGCCTCTGCATTCAGGATAATATATTTTACTTCGGTGCCCTTACCATCAAGCTGCTTCAACAATTCCTTTTTAAAATACTCCTTGTTTCCAAAATAGAGCTGTGCATCGAAACGTACGATCAAATACTCTTTAAAGGTCTCGGTATCTTCCGGAAAACGTGCCACATTCTTAAAATAGTCGGTATTCCGTATTCGCCCCAATATGGCTATATGGGGCCTTGAGGTTCTATAGACAAGTAAAAGCAACGAAATCAAAACACCCAATAAAATACCTTCTTTGATACCAACGGTCAGGGTAATCAAAAAAGTAGCGATCAAAAGGAAGAATTCATCCCTACGGTTTTTGAACAATTGAACCGGATATTTGAAATCGATCAATCCGAAAACGGCAACCATAATAATGGCTGCCAAGACCGCATTGGGCAAATAATAGAACAAAGGTGTCAAGAACATAAGTGTGAGCGCAACTATCAAGGCACTTACCATTGAAGCGATACCTGTTCTCGCCCCTGCCTGATCATTGACCGCCGTTCTTGAAAAACCACCGGTCACGGGATATGATTGAAAAAAGGACCCGAAAATGTTCGAGGCTCCCAAAGCGATGAGTTCTTGGTTGGAGTCAACTACATAATCGGTATGTTTTTCCTCAACTGCCTTTGCCACCGAAATGGCTTCCATAAAGGCGATCAAAGCAAGGGTAAGTGCAATGGGCAGCAATTCGGAAATTCTCGAAAAGCCGATGGTAGGTATTTCAAAGGATGGCAAACCACCGGGCACATTCCCTACGATCCTTACCCCTACATCACCAAGGTTGAAAAAATAGACCGCCAGAACACCGAGTACGACTACGATCAAGGCTGCAGGAATTCGTTTACCAAACTTCTTGATAGTCTTTATAAGAACGATCGCTATAATACCGATGCCCAAGGTAATCATATTCGTGTCGGTAACCGTGGCGAAAGCATTCTTCAATAAAATGTGTATTTGATTACTACTTTCTACCGAAGTACCCAATAGATGTTTTAACTGGCTTAGCCCTATGATAATGGCCGCAGCAGAGGTGAATCCACTAATTACCGGTTTTGACAAAAAATTGACCAAAAAACCCATACGCAACAAGCCCAAACCCAGTTGGATGATGCCCATGAACAAGGCCAAAAAAATGGCCATGGTAATATATTCGTCGATACCCGATAAAGCAAGGGCGCCAAGGCCAGAGGCCACCAAAAGCGAGTCCATGGCCACGGGACCTACCGCCAGTTGACGCGATGTACCCATAATCGCATATATCACTTGTGGAACCAAGGAAGCATACAGCCCAAAAACAGGTGGGAGACCGGCAATCATCGCATAGGCCATACCTTGGGGTATCAACATGATACCCACGGTAAGTCCGGCACCTATATCACCTGACAAATATGACTTTTTATAATTTGGAAGCCATTGAAAAATAGGCAAATAGCTTTTGAGCATCTAAGCGGGATTTAATCCCAAAAATATATGGCCATACGCAGATATACAGTAACATTGGTTACAGACAGGCGTCCTACAATTGCAGTAGTTTAATGTAGTTTCTGTGAAGTTCTATCTTGCCCATTTGTTCGAGCTTTTTCAGCAATCGCGAAATGACAACGCGCGAACTATGGAGTTCATAGGCAATTTCTTGATGGGTGTTCTGAACGATATCCCCGTTGTTGATCCTTGCCTTTTCTTTTAGATAGCCTACCAAGCGCATATCCATTTTGTCAAAAGCGATACTATCCAGGGTATTCAATAGTTCATTTAATCGACTGTGATAACTCTCAAAAACAAAATTTCGCCAAGACTTATACTTTGCCGTCCACTCCTCCATTTTCTGAACCGGTATCATGATCAATTTCGCATCGGTTTCGGCAACCGCCCGCACTTCACTTTTGGCGTCGCCCATACAACAGGTCAAGGTCATTGAACAGGTGTCGCCTTTTTCTAAATAATAGAGCAACAGTTCATTACCGTCATTGTCTTCACGATATACTTTGATGGCACCCGAAACCAAAAGAGGCATTGCCTTTACGTAATGCCCTATTTCCATCAACTTGAAACCTTCAGGAATTTCCTTAAAAGTACCCACTTGCAAAATCTCATTAATCAGGGCATCCTCAAAAACATGTCCGTAACCTTCCTTTAATTCCTGTATCATGCAAAATTCTATTTTATGGTATCGGCCATAGCCTTATCATATTTGAAAAAAAAGTTGGCCCATATCGATTTTGAAACAGCACCGATATAGGGCATTGCTAAAATAAGGCCTATTACGATCGTAACAAAAAGTGGCAAAGGCCCGAAATCAAGACCGAACACAAGGGTAAGTACGTAGATAGCTACCGCAACGGCAATTCCGACCGCGTATGAAACATACATGGAGCCATAGTAAAAACTCGGCTCGATACTGTATTTAAGTCCGCATTTGGGACAATTTTTTTTCACCTTGTTAAATTTACCCAAATTATAAGGATTGGCCTCTAAAAAAGAGCCTTTATGACATCGCGGACATTTTAAAAAAAGAATACTATAAAGTTTTGAACCTTTGCCGAACATTCCAATCAATTTTAAATCAAAAATAACCCTTCAAGCTATTCGATTCGGTAACAAAGGTTACAAACTGGCCGAGTTCACTGTCCATTGCCCTGTTTCAAACTGTTTTTTGAATTATCCTTAAGGAATACCCTTTGCCACGCCCAATTATATTCTTGAAGGATAAAAACAAAAAACCTCGGGGCTCTACCCCGAGGTTTTCAAATTGAATACACTGTAAAAGTAGAATCAAAATGCCACGGAAACTTTTCCTCTGAGATAAAATGGGGTTCCGGGCGTAAAATGTATCTCTTCGACCGAATCGGGTTCGTTGAACAAACGGCTTTCGGTGGCAAATTGTGTCTCGTTCCAGGCCGTATCGAAAAGATTCTCTACGATTATACCGCATGTCCAATTTTTCCAATGGAAATTTAAATTGAAATCGGTTACGAAATAACCTTCCGCGGTAATCGAATTATCCTCGTTCGCGGGCCGATCATCTACAAAACGGTAGGTCAACGCCCCCGAAAAATGGCCCAGACCATCGACCAAAATACCTCCCGAAGAGGTAAAATCAGGTGCAAGGGGAATAAAATCGCTCCCATCCGGTTCTTCTGTACTCCTGCCATGCGTGTAATTGACATCGCCATATAGGTATAACCAATCCAATGCTTGGTAACGCACACCTAATTCCGCACCAAGCCTTCTTGTTTTACCACTGGGTTCGACAATTCCCGCATCACCTACATACACAAATTCCTGATCTAGAAAAAGTGTCCACAAGGTCGCGTTCAACGCCAATCGGTCCATAGGTTTTAGTATCGTACCCACATCCACACCGTATGCCGCCGGAAGTATGTCCTCGCCCCTATTGGCGACAACTACCCGAGCATCGTTCGAATGAAATCCGATTCCCGACTTTAGAAAAAGTTGCCAATCCCTGTTCACCGAATAAATAGCGTTCAATTTCGGACTAAAGGCCAATTTGGATTCACCCCGATTATCATAGGTTTCGGTAATCTTGTTTACGTAATCGAATTTGAAATAATCCAATCGCAAAGCAGGATTGATCAGCCATTTTCCGGTTTTCAGTTCGGTGTTCAGAAATCCAAAAGTGTTTACTTCGTCAACATCGCCCAAAGCGATCCGGTTCAATGTCGTTTGACGGTTCAACGTACTCGACAACTCGATATCGTCAGCATTATCGTAACGAAAGCCGACTCCGGATTCATACTTGAGTTGCGTATCTCCACCTAGGGTCAGGTTTTTTCTTTCATATACACTTTCGGCCCCTATCATGATCCGATTTTCTTTCTGACGTATTTGATCCCCATTTACAGGGTCTTCCAGAAAAAAAGTGAAGTTCGAATACAGCTCGAAATTGTACTGCGACAAAAAGGCTTTGGTCTTGAACAATTTGTTCTCGCCCAGTACCTTGGTGTGGTTTATCAGTACATTGGTCCTACTTGTACGACCTCCCTCAGTATCATCGATTGCCCCGAACCTGCCAATCAACCCTTGATCGACTGCCCGTTGGGGAATCTGTCCGGAGGCATCCCATTTGCTTTGAAAATGCGATGCCGTAATATCCAACGTTCGATCGCCCGACAGGTTGTAATTGTATCTTCCCATCACATTGATACGGTTAAAATTCTGCGGGGAATCGAACGGGCCATCGGTCAGATAAAGTTCCGAGGCAATGTAGGCATTACTGTCGCCCGATCCGTATATGTCGAACATTCCCAAGAGCCGGGAAGTATTGAATTGACCGGTCTCCAATGAAACGAGGCTCTCATTGAGCGTTTTTCGCAATCTGAGGTCTACGTAACCGGCTGTATTGAAGTTACCCATGTTCGCATAATATGGACCTTTGCCAAAATTTACGTTCTCTATCGTCTCAGGGATTACAAAATGTAGATCTGCATACCCTTGACCATGCGCGTGGGAGACCATATTCACGGGCATTCCGTCGACACTGATGGCCACGTCCGTTCCGTGGTCAACGTCAAAACCGCGCAGAAATAACTGTTCCGCCTTGCCTCCACCTGCATGTTGGCCGATAATCAAACCCGGTACTTTACGCAAGATTTCCTGTGATGATTTTACGGGACTGGTCTGCACATCGACATCTACGAGACGACTAAGCGCATTGATCTCCGACACCACGACCACTTGATCCAGCGATATACTCGATTCGTCCATGGTCAAGAGGATTTTTGTATCCAAATCTTTCCGGGAAACGACACGTAATTGTGTTTTATAACCGAGTCGCGAAAAATAGACCGAGTCATTGACCGAGGTTTTTGCCAAAACGAAGGAACCTGTGGCATCAGAATGGTTATGTTGCCCCGAGTTTTGATTGAAGATGCCCACATCTTCCAACGGTCGATTATCCTTATCCACTATCGTTCCCTTTAGATTCTGGGCACCTATAGTGGTCGTAATCAGCATTAAAAATGCCACTAATATATATTTCATGTTTATATCTATTTGTTTTTATCCCGATCGCTATCGGGAGTTACATGCAACCCCTGCCTACCGGTAGGCAGGTTTGATGTTCAAAACAATCACTCCATTAGATTCCCAAGGATTATTTTGAGCATGTCGGTTCCATCCATTAAAACTTTATGAATTGATAATTGCTTTTCGAAAAGGAAATATCCTTTTGAAATATATCGTGAGGAAATAAGGCATAGCAATACCTCATCTATCCAAATAAAAAATCAGGACAAAAAAGTGCACTGATTATTTAACGTATTCGCACACCGAGTTTACGTATGCATCAAATACGTCAAATAATGAGATTGATATACCTTATGTCAGCACAACTTTCGGAGGAGGAGCTTTAATTTCCAAGCAATACCCATATACTTTTTCAGTATAAGACCAGATCTTGGACTCTTCGATAATGAAAAATGACGTTTGTCCTTCAGATTTATGGGGTAATATATGCTTATCATACTCGGAAGCAAAGAGGTATTTTTCATCATTATCTTGACCGTTATCGGTATCGAATACCGAACTTAAAAAGGAAAGCAGTTCATGGGTATGGTCATCGTTATGCCCTTCTTCGCCATGGTGGTGTTTTTCAGTAGCGGAATGTGGCGATAGAAAGCCATGGTCGTGGTCTTCATTATGGGTATGGTCATCGTCATGATGTGGTTGTCCATGATGGTCCTCAAGTGAAAGACTATGTGAAAAGCCGTGTAGCAGGTCATATATCTGAGTTTTTAATGGGGCAAGCAGATACAACGAGGAGATAGCAATCATCAGGCTGCGAAACAAAAGTGTCTTTATAAAATAGTTGGCCCTCACATATATTGTTCAGAAGAATACCAAAAGATAGCTATTCCAAAAATACCTACGAAATTAAAAGTAAAGCGGTTTTTGCAGGGTTATTAACCATAATTCCAAAGGTGTTCTAAGAAGCTGGCAACTACGTTTTCGGCGAACGCTTCACTTTCTAAACACCTGTAAAATTTATAACATCTTTTAGTTATAATGGCTTAATTTTTGTGGCCTTTTTTTAGCTATTCAAATAATGAGTTCTGAGGATTATTTTACAACCAACCCAATGGAACTTGATCGAGTCAAAAAAACCAATCGACCGAAATGCCTAGAAAATTACTATCGTTATTTTACAAACAGCCACAATGTTCGCTTTCCGAACTGGATTCCCTGTTCGAAAACGCCATTTGCGGATTGCCAATAGAAATGCAGATCGACTATTGCAAAAGACTCATTAATGCCGCCCAATTCGATTTACGCCAAAATGTTTGTCCCGAAAAGGAAAAGGCATTAAAGCAATTGATAAATGCGGCCAAAAAGGAAATTAAAAAACTAAACTACTAAGAACTTTTCCAGAAATTTGTGTTTGGTTGGTATTTTCAACTTTTGAAAGTAGTCCTCTTAAATCGTAATTTCGGCGCCCACAATGATCTGTCTGAACCCGCCCGGAAAAACCCCCGAAGTGGCCCGGTTCAAGCGCGATGCCCTATAGATATCGTTAGTAAGGTTCTTTCCGTTTACAAAAACCTTAAGCTGTGTACCGTTGGGCATGTCAAACCTATAGTTCAGAAAGGCATCCATGGTAAAATAGGACGGTAGTTGTCCGATGGCGCCATCGGCCGATTCATTCTTGAAATTATGGAATTCGGTGAACTGGTCGTCCACGTATTGCCCGCTAATGCCTCCCGAAAGTTTTTTCCAATCATAATTGAATCCGAGGTTTAAATTAATGTTCGGGGTGTAGGGCGCTTCCGTATTTTCTTCTTTTCCGTCGCCAAATGCGATTACGCTTTTCGTTATATTCTGAAAATCACTAGTGGTCAGGGTAGGATCGGTAAAAAGCGTTTCCCCTCCATTGCCATCGGAAACGTATATTTCATAGGCGCCGCGATTCGCATTGACCTTATCGATGAATTCGCCCGACGTCGCCGCACTATGAACGACTTGTGAAAAAAGATCTTTATCCAGCAATTTACCTTCAAGTACCTTCGAATGGAGCACCGTGACATTTGCAAAGAAATTCAACCGGCGTAACAATTCCGCAGTAAAGGATAGCTCAAGTCCTTGTACGTTGATCTTTCCCAATTCTTCGAACACCTCATTACGTCCACCCGCATAAAAATTCCTACTGGTGTTGTTGAAGTAGGTAATCTGGCCGTTCATTTTATTGTTCATCAAACTGCCCCGCCAACCTATTTCTCTATTCCAACTTAGTTCCGGGTCAATATTTATGCTCTCCCCGGCCAACGGGTTGGTCACAACGCCATCTTGTTCCACCAAGAAGCCGAAAACCTTCGAAGGGGCGATCATACCTTCATAGATGCTTGCAAAAAGTTCACCTTGCGGAAAATCGTAATCTACGGTCAGTCCGGGCAAAAACTGTGTATAAACATTAGGTTCACGACCTTCTCCAGTTCCTCCCAAATTAGGATTTTGGGAGGCGGTGATCAGGTTTTGCCGAAACATGTCCACATGGTCAAATCGAACAATCGGTGTGATGCCCCATTTATTTATGTTGAATTCGTTCCGTACAAAGCCGTTGATGGACCATAGGCGGTACCATAGGTCCGTAGTGATGTCGCCATGCCTTGCCCATCGTGAATTAGGCGCTTGTAAAAAACGGTCCTTGAAGGTTTCACGGTGAAAATTGAGACCGACCTCTACATGTTGTGTTTCGCCAAAAGCATCCCAATCCATATCCATGGTTTCCTTGATGCCGGAAACGGTATAGGCCCAACGGCTGTCCGTGGTGCTCTCCGTTCCGTTTTGTACCCTTCCGACGATTACGTAATCCTCATCACTAAAATCCAGGCCGTTCAAATAACGGTACCTTTCATTGAAAATGGCATCGCCCACATAGGCCTGCACCTCGGAGGCCCTTACTTTTGCCGTGGTCTGTCGCCACCAATCCCTTTCAAAATCGGAGGCATAGAGTTTTGAAGTAAAGCTGGTACGGGCATTGGGGAGCCATTTATGGATGATGTCCATACCATAACGGCGCATCGTAAATTGATCGGCGTCCAAGGGGTTTTGTTCCGGGTCTATGCCGAAAGTAAACGGAGTAATGGAACTCAATGAAGCCTGATTGTCCTCAAATTGGCCGCTTACCTTAAAATACAGCGATTGGGTGTTCGACAACTTGGCAAAGACCTTGGCATTCAGGTTGAGCAGTTCGACCGACGAGTTGTTGGTAAAACCGTCGAACTTTTTATAAACGCCTTCCACCAAGGCCCCGAGATTGTTCCATGTACCCCCATAAGAAAGTAATCCGGTCGTATAGTTACGCTGCCCACCGATCAATTTGACCCGCAATTCCGGTTTTTGGGGCGGTAACGCCGTAACGTAGTTGATCGCCCCGTACATGTTGTTGGGGCCAAACCGCAGCATATCGGCCCCCTTATACACTTCGATCGCCGTAATTCTATCGCTCACGGGATTATAATAGGCACCCGGTGCAATGTACGGTGCAGGAGCCGATGGCGAGCCATCTTCCATGAGCAACACTTTTTTCGAGCGTCTGCCCCATGACCCTCGTATGCTGATATTTGGTCGGTTCGACAATCCCATATCGCCCACGATATTGGTGCCGGGTACGGTCCGCAATACTTCTTCGGTACTAATGGGATTGCTGTTTTTCAGGGCAATCGGATTAATCCTGAAATTACTTCCCTTAAAATCCCTTCGGTAACTATTTGGGGAGGCACTTACGATTACCTCGTCCAACGTGGTGCTACTTAGCTGTATCGAAATGGTTCCCAGGTTCGGGTTTTGGGTGTTTATTGCCACCGATTTGTCCTCATAACCAAGGTATTTTATAATGGCCGAATACGCTCCTTCTTTTAATTTCAACAAGAAAACGCCATTATTATCGGTAACCGTGCCTCCTTCCGGTTCCACAACAACTTGGGCACCTACCAAGGGTTCCTCGCTTTCTTCATCGATTACTTTTCCCGATATAGATACTTGGGCGGATAATTGTGATTGGAGGAATACGAGTAATACAACGACAACTTTGGTTACGTTTTTTATCTTCATTTGTATGATTGAACAATGAGTGACCATGCTTCCTATGGTCGGTTTAATTAATTAGCACCTGTTTAGTCTGCTCCGTCAGTTTTGGCTACATCAATCGTGTATTGGGCGACCTCCCTTCCCTGATCCGTTCCGACGGTCGCATCGAACGTCCAGTGAATACCACCATAGACCCTTGAAATGGCGGCTTCTTCGGCCCAACCACGTACCAAACTTGCCTTTTCGGGAAAAATGTAGGCCAACACCTCGGCCCCGGCTGCCGAGAACACACTGTGCCCCGAGGTGTAACTGGGGAAATTGGGGGTTCCCGCAATGGTCTTGAATCCCGGAATATTCTGAATGGGCCTGGGATAATGGTAGTAGTACTTGGCATCCCAACAACTGATGCCCG
Source organism: Bacteroidia bacterium (assembly GCA_030428705.1). Taxonomy (GTDB): domain Bacteria; phylum Bacteroidota; class Bacteroidia; order Flavobacteriales; family Flavobacteriaceae; genus Meishania. The sequence continues at coordinate 74,507 of JAUIDI010000001.1, read as the reverse complement.
CATCCATAATCGCCATGTTCAAATAGGCCATCGTTCTGGCCGAACGCAATGGATTCATCTTGCTTTCAACGATAAACTCGTTGGCAAAACGGTTCCAATGTCCAGGAGGGGTATAGGTTCCGAGGCCGTCTTGCCAAAAGTTGGCGATTCTACGCCGCTCCTCGGTCACATTATCGGCATAGTCCTTTAAAATGGCAACATCTTCCAAATATTCCTGTGAATCTAGTTGTGGCGGCGGTATGGGCCTAACGCTTTCCACATTTTCTATATTCCACATCCTTACTTTTCCAAACAACGGTGTAAGACCTACGGGGCGCACCGGAATCTCAAGATTGTCCCATTGCCAGCCAAACCTTTCGAAAGCCGCGGCTTTGATGGAGTCGGAAACCGCTTTGGGCGTTTGAGCATTTTTCATGCCGTCGTTGGCCGCCCGGGCCAACGCGATGGCCGAAATCTGATCCCCTATGGAAACTCCCGCCATAATATCGCTGGAAACATTCCCTCCCGACAACAAAAGGCTTTCCAAATGTTCATCCTCCATTTTTTGCAGGTATTCGCCTTCCAAAGGGAACATGGCCAGCAATACACTTTTGGAAACCCGGGCCAAAACCGCACCATCGGAAGGGTATGAAGGAATATCATTCGGTTCGTAGGCATAGGCTATGGCCCCATTTTGTTGATAAGGTGCGAGCCTATTGTACAAATACTTATAATGCCATGCGGAAATCAATCCATCGAACTGTGCCACTGAAAGGTAGGCCAATGCCCGGGAAGCATACGGCGGATGGGCAAACGGAAATGCCGGCGGCCCTTCAGGATTACTAGGATTGGGCAAGGTATACGACTCATCTTCGTTAGGCCCCGGAATCAGGTTGTATTTCGCAATAAGTTCAAGTGTGATTTCATTCCATCGCACCACCGGATTATTGGTCCAATAATTGATTGCCCTTTTTTGCTCGGCGTTTATGTTTTCGATGGATGCCTTCAATTGGGAAAGTTCCGACTGGTAGTTTTCCGAAGTAACATCTTCCGGGGCGTCTACCTCGATTTCATCACCGTTATCGATCAAGATAGGATTCCAATCGCCACCGTTTTCATCGGTACCGGAATAGGTATAGTTCGCAAATTCCAACTTAGTGGGTATTTCTTTTTCACAGGAAACGACCAGTATACACACGAGTACGATAAGGAGGAGTCTATAATTTCTATTGCGCATCTTCTTCTTGGTTTTTGTCTTTTAGGTATTGGAACTGAAAAGTGAGTCCTACGCCGGTATTGCTGAATTTTGCCGTGTTCAGGCCGTTGACCACCCTACTGTGATAGGCAACGATGCCCAACCCCTTGATCGCCGGGATATAGTATTGCAATGAGGCCCCGATTCTATCAAATTTGACCTTGTTGGTCGGTTGTGCGGCATTGTAGGCCCTGATATCGTCGCCACTGGTCGATTTCAATCCGACATAGTTAAACTCCAATTTTAACGTCGTATCGAAGAACCAGGCCCCTATAATCCCTTCAAAATTCCATGCATTCGGAACATCCATAAGGGCCGAGTAATAACTTCCGTCATTGTAATAGTAATCCCTTTCCGCTTCCGTGGTTCCCCTCCAAAGGTGGGCCAACATCCCACGTATATAAAAACCGTTTTCAAGCTGGTATTGGGCAATGCCCCGCAATGCAAATTCGGGGGCGCCAAAGCCTAGGCTATAGGGCATATAGTCCGATAAGTAGTTGGTGGCGGGCGTGGTATATCCAATCGTTGAGAGTAGGCTCAATCGTCCGTTTCCGATCGGCTTTTCCAATGCTTTGTACTTTAGGGCAATGCCAAAATCTTGAAAGCCCTTTGCTCCCGCAAACCTGCCTCCATTGGGTTCGGAAGATTCCGTTTTCACATAAGGCAAACTAAGATATAGGTTCAGATTGTCGAATATCCCTACGGCCGCCATCGGAAGTATAGTGTTCCGGTCTACCGTTGCAATGGTTTCGTTTTTTCTCAGATAATCCCCTTCCCAGTAACGGTTAAATTGCCCTGCATCGTAACCAAGCAGCACACAGATGTTCTTTGATGGCATCATCAGGGCATCGTTAGGGGTCTGCCCTTGCACAAAACAAATCGTGAACAGTGCAATAAAGATTACGATACCTGATGAAAGGGTATTCTTCTTTTGATGGATGGAACGATCATGTTCGTTCCCAATTTTAGTTTTAAAGGGTCCCTTCATTAATAAATTGGTTTTTTAGTTGGTCTATGCCGCATTCGACCCATTATGAATTAAGCTGTGCCGATAAACGCTATTTTCGAATTGACAGGAAAACACGGCGAATATAGACCTGTTCGACCCTTACCTAGATTAATGAAAGGTTAATGGATATTATGGAAAGGTTAATCGAATAAAGAAGGATCTAAAGACCCTTATTGCGAGGTTAATTTCAGTGCAACTTATTCCTAGAACGTATTATAAACTTCGATGCATTCTTGAAAATCAACTGCATTGATAGTCAAATACCTAAAACAAATTATTTAACCTAGCATTTTATGTAAGTACCAACCAATCTACAATGCAAAAAACCGAAGCAATCCGCTTCGGTTTTCCTTTTTTGAATGCTATTTTTTCTACGGTAACTTTGGGTTCCTCGGCGCAAAAATGCCCTCAGCATTGTCCATCACTACCCAGGCGTGCAACGTCCATAAACTAAATTCGGTGTTGATTTCCCACACATCATGGTTACCCGTAAATCCTTTGGGTGCCGGTGGCGGATTGTCCAAATCCTCAATCGGGGTGGCATATTCAACGGCTACAAAATCCATTCCCCCGGAATCATTTGGCGCATAGAGCAGTACTTCGGGCTTAGTGACCTCAAAGGTGCCATCAAGTAACGTGGCCTTTAAATAATGGTGCCCCATTCCGGTACGATAGCCTGTTACATCAACATCGTAGCCTTCGGCTTTGGCCACCTCTATGTTTTCAAAGCGCTCGACAGCGGCTTTCAATTCTGCTATTTCAAGCTCCCACGGTTCCATTTCATCATCATTGTCACAAGAGACACCCATAGCGACTAGAATCAATGTAAGGACCCAACTGAATTTAATCGAGGGGCTATTGTTCTTTTTTCTATCTACTTTTTTCATGATACTTCATTTTAAAGGTTAAATACAATGTTGGGGGAGGTTTTTGTTTTTTGTCAGGGAAGTTTAAAAAAGGAATATGGTACAGCCCAAATACTATTTTTTCGTGGTCTTACACCATATTCCTAAAAGCTAACCCTAACAATCCTATTCTTTGGCAGTCGTTGGATTGATTACCGTCGACAGTTCGCTAATGTTATTGATGGGGAAACCGCCCTTTTTGGCATGTTCTACCAAAAGTTCTTTGTTCTCGGCCTTGTAAACACAAAAAACCTTGTCATCGGTTACATAACTATGCTGCCATTCAATGCCTTGGCCCATTTCGGCCAACACTTCGTTTGATTTTTTTGAAATACCTTTTAATTCCTCTGTGGTGAGATTTCCCGCATTGGGAATTTCGCGTTCGATAACATAGGTTTTCATGGATTTCGCTTTTTGATCGTTGGTTTCATTCTGTGAATACATTGCCAGACCTATAAAAAGGGCCAACAACTGCGGAATAAATTTGATGGTTCTCATTACTTTAAATTTTAAGATTTATATATGGTCAAAGCTAGAAAGTCCTTGAGCAGAAGAATATCAGGAACAATCCAAAAAGTATGAGAAACAGACCAAAAAGGGATTCAGGCAATTTTCTGATAGGCCAAGGGCTGGATACCGAAACGGTCCTGAAAGCACTTGGTGAAATAGGAAGGACTGCCAAAGGCGCAATCGAAAGAGGTCTGGGCAATATTACGGTCCGTTTTCAATAAGGCCAGCGATTTTTTAAGTCGGTATTCACGAAGCAGTTCATTAGGGGATAAACCTAAGAGCGCCGTACTCTGTCGATACAATTTTGACTTGCTCATACCTGTTTTTTTACAGAAATCCTGAATCGAAAATTGAGGGTCGGAGTAGCCCTCCCTTATGACATCGAACAAAAGTTGTAAGGCGTTTTCATCGGCCGGTGCAATGGTTTTAAAAACTGTTTTTTCGTTTGTGTTGTTTTTTCCATCGCTTTTATATATCTCCCTGATAATCGAAGCCATTACAATTTGGCTCGATTCGCCTGCACAGCACAGATATTCCGCCATTCTGATAACATCGCCAAAAATGCTTTCGTCCTTACTAACGGGCATACCGGCATTAAGACCTATGCGCAAATCAATCAATTCGCCTGCCACATGCAATCTTTTTCGCACCTCGGCGGCACAGGCCACGGCTTGCGTGACCGACACAAAGGAAGCTATAAAGCGTTCCCCTTTCAATTCTACTTCACGACCTTGATTTTCATGCAATTGTTCTCGCATGATCTCATGGTAGAGGGTTAGCAGTTTTTCCGTTTTTTTTGACCCCAATTCGTTCTTCAATAATCTGGAATCCTTGGTTTGGGAAACAAGTATGATCCGAAAAGCGGGATCGTTGAAAATCTTAAGATCGTGGTCATCAGAATCATAATATCCTACCGGGTCCGTAATTCTACCCAAAAATGCCTCTACCACATTGCTGTTTACCTGAACGATGTCATGGGGAATCAATCCGTGTGCCCTATCGTGCATTTTCCTCACCGCTTCTTCGTTGGGCGCATCGATCAGACAAAAGGCATGGCCCCGGTCTTCATCGACCCAATAGGTCATACAACGGCAACCGTACTCATCTTGGATCAACATATCTTCACGATGGGCCTGGGCCGCATTTTTGGCCTCTATTCCCGGTACGATATGTCGATCCATGTAAATGGGCATCGAAGGGCATTTTTCCAAGGATGAGACTTATAGTTCATCCATATCTGATTACCACGCAATTAAGGGAACTTTTATCCTTGAAAATAAAAAAAATAGACCAGATTATCACAAAATTGATTCAAGGACAAGTAAATCACTTATACCGAATGTAATGATCTGGATAATCCTTTTCCATTCGATACTGAAGAGAGAGAAAGCCTAAAAACCTTTCGGTTTTTAGGCTTTTCAATGGTCGGGATGACAGGATTTGAACCTGCGACCACACGGCCCCCAGCCGTGTGCGCTACCGGACTGCGCTACATCCCGAAATCGGATTGCAAAAATATAAAAGTTGTTTAGAATTGAATCACTTTTTGATATAAAAATCAACCTGACTCCATCAATTCCTCCATAAGAAAAAGAAGTAATATAATTAAAATCACATCATTTTTGCTTAGCTTACAATGGTATTCCCCCTCATATTAAAACAAGCCGTTCATAGCCTGTTACGATGATCTTTCATAAAAAACCCTTTTTCCGAATTCTAGCCGTATTGGCCTTAATTATCCTGTTGACGCCAGTATTATTATCCGGCTACGCCGAAAAAACGGTTTCGGGGTTTTTGGAGAAGAAATTACCCCCCCATATTGAATTGACCTATGAAAAACTTAATGTGAACTTGCTCACCGGATCAGTTGATTTTACGAATCTTGTGCTGCATATCAAAAACAAGGACACATTACCGGTGCATACCGTGTCCACAATAAAAGCCCTGAACATTGACGGCATTTCCTATAGACAGTTCGCCTTTAACAATACCATCGAAATAACAAATCTTGAAATCGATGGTTTGCGCGTTGAACATCACCCAAAAAACAATAACGAGAAACTGCACAAAAAGTCCTTGCCCGTGGGGCACATTAAACTTTTGAAAACGGTCTTGATCGATAAACTGGAAATCAATAATGGGGAATTTTCACTGATAAAAACGGAAAACGATAGTATTAAGGTGCATGTTGGGGAAATAGACCTTGACGTATTCGATATTAAAACCGATTCGAGCATTATAAACAATAGGATGCCTGTAGCATTTGAGAACTATTCATTTCATGCGAATAATTTTTTTGCCGATTTGGGCACTTATGAAACACTGGATATTGAGAGTTTATCTATTGACCCACAAAACATTAGTATTCGCGAGCTAAACCTAAAACCTAAATATACGAAGCTCGAGCTGTCTAAAAAGATAAATAAAGAACGTGACCATATGACCCTGAAAATTCCTGAATTGGAAATTATGTCGGTCGGTTACGGATTTCATGAAAGTCGATTCCACTTCACTTCGGATAGTATAGCCATACGAAAATTGGCCCTTGAGATATATCGTGACAAACTTGTTGCCGATGATTTAAGCCACAAACCTTTGTACGGGGCATTGTTAAAAAAACTACCCATCGATCTAAATGTTTCAAAAATGTCAATCACGGATGGCCATATAGGATATGAGGAGCATGTTAAAGCTGGGCAAGGGACCGGTAGAATCTTCTTTGATGACTTGGAAATGGATATCTTGAACCTCAACAACCATGCGCCCGAACCAGAAAAAATCCAAATCAATGCCAAGACGCAATTGATGGGAAAATCACCGTTACACCTTGATTGGAGCTTTAATACCCATAACAGCCGTTTTGACGCTTCGGGTTCGTTAAGTAATTTCTCGGGGCCAAGTGTGAACTCGTTTTTGGTACCCAACCTGAACGCCGATGCCAAAGGAACCATTGACAACCTATTTTTTACGATAAGCGGTGATTCAAAGAGTTCTACTGGGCAGATGAAGATGAAATATCATGATTTTAAGTTCGAGGTATTCAGAAAAAAGACACACAAAGTAAATAAGGTCCTTACGACCCTCGGAGGCATATTAATCAATGACGGTTCCAAAGCCGATGAACAGGGATACCGTTTTGGTAGAATCCACGTAGAACGTAATCCCAGTAAGTCTTTTTTCAATTATCTATGGCTAAATGTCGAACACGGTATCATAAGTACCTTAACAGGAAGTGGAAAACAAAAAAGGTGATTCTTTAGTCACTTTATAAAAATTACCTTAAGCTTTCAATCCATTCAAACATTCGTTCGGTCCACCCCCGTAAATGCACATTTTCCCTTGCCAATGAAAATCCATGGCCTCCTTCGGGATAAATATGCATGGTTGCGGAAACTCCCTTATCCTTTAAGGCCTGAAAAAACAGTAAGCTATTTTTTACAGGAACCCCCCCGTCATCCGTTGCATGCATTAAAAAAGTCGGGGGCGTATTCTCGGTTACCTGCTTTTCATTGGAAAAATGTTCGACCATTTCAGGTTTGGGGTTCTCCCCCAATAAATTCTTCTTTGACCCGCCATGGGTCGAATTTCCGAAAGTTATTACAGGATATCCCAACGCCATAAAGTCGGGGCGGGCGGTCAGGGTATCTATTGCGTCCACCGGTTCGTATACCTTTTCATCAAAATGGGTGCCCAAGGTCGAGGCCAAGTGCCCTCCCGCCGAAAATCCGATAATCCCTATTTTATTCGGACGGATATTAAATTCGGATGCCCTGCTCCTCGTCAACCGAATCGCCCGTTGCGCATCGATCAAGGGCACATTGTGTTTTTCGGTCTGCGATACATCGGACGGCAAACGGTATTTCACTACGATTCCTGCAATACCCTTACCATTTAAAAATTTTGCGATATCGGTACCCTCCCAATCGTAGGCCAAAATACCGTATCCACCTCCCGGAAAAATTAACATGGCCTCACCGGTGGCATTTTTCTTCGCCGGCAGATATACTTCGATGGTTGGTTCCTGTACTTTGGCAATTCTGACAATATCTTCGGAAATAACCTCTTCTTTTTCATCAGATACTATCCGATTCGGAATCTTGTCCGCAGGCCATAAAGGAATGATGGCATCTTGTGCATTTATCATAAAAGTAACTAGTATAGATCCTAACAAGGATAATTTAAACTTCTTTTTGTTGTTCATTACGATTGTTTTAGTTGCTATTCACACTCCCATTTGAAATTGGCGATAGGGTCTTTATGTGCGCCCTGTAGATTATAGTGCCACCACTCGGTCCTTGTTGACCAAAACCCATGCTTTTCCATAGTCTCCTTCAACAGTTTTCGATTATCAAGAATCTCTTGAGGCAAATCGGTATTATCGTGATAGGCCTTCTTTCCAAAGAAATCAAAATCGGTGCCCATATCAAGTTCTTCCCCTTCTAAAGTGACCAGTGTTATATCGACCGCTCCGCCCTTATTGTGAATCGACCCTTTTTTCGGATTAGCGACATACTGCGGGTTCGGTACGATTTCCCACATTTTGTATTGTACCGAATTTGGGCGGTAGCAATCAAAAAACTTTATCTTGACCCCTGATTTCCCGAAGTCGGCGTTGGCGCTCAACAGTGCCTTTAAGGTCTTGACCCGCGTATAACATTCTGCGCAATCATACACTTTTTCCTTTAAAAAATTGTTCTTGGTCGCATAACGCATGTCAAAGGCAAATCCATCGCTAAAGTCCGCCAAACGTACAAAGGTAGTATCGGCCAGACCTTCGAAAGTTTTGAATTTCTTCGACGCAGGCCCCTTGATACTTGCCGAATCGACTTTTTGAACGGTCTGAGATTCCTCATTTTCTTTTTTGGACGTTTCTTGCTTGCATCCAAATACAATGAACATTAAGACGGCGGCAAAGGTATATCGTATCATATGATGTCTTAAAAATATAAAAGATACCGCAAATTAAATTTTAAAAACCTGAAATCCTTAATAATCCAACTTAACCTATAATAAAATGATTATTTTATGCCTGTATTTGTCCATCCTTTTAAATATGGCACATGAATTTTAGATTTATCTTCCTTATTGTAATTTTTACAATCAACTTTTCTTGCAAACAACAGAAAACCAATGTCAAAATAATCGAAAAAGATGCGAATGATTTTTGGATGCTCGGCTTCGAAAAAACGGATATCAATCCGATAATGACCGCCGATTCGACCCCTGTTTTTGCAGACCCTGTTACCAAAAAGAAAGTCCAGTGGCAAAAGGCCGATGTTTTCAATCCGGGAGCTATCGTCAGAAACGATACCGTATTTATGCTCTTTCGGGCGGAAGACAACCCCGATGCGATTTTGGGCGGAAGAACATCCAGAATCGGATTGGCCTACAGCACCAATGGTATCGATTTCACAAAATATCCCGAACCCGTACTATATCCTGATAACGACGAATTTTCAAGATGGGATCAGCCGGGCGGAATCGAAGATCCGCGTATTGTCGAAACTGCCGATGGCACTTATATCATGCATTATACTAGTTGGAACAAAGACATTGCCCGACTTTCTTGTGCGACTTCTCAGGATTTGAAAACGTGGACCAAACACGGGCCTGTTTTTCAAAAAGCATACGACGGTAAATTTTTGGACGTTTGGAGCAAGTCGGGATCCGTAGTGACCGAATTGGTTGATGGAAGGTTGAAGGCGAAAAAAATCAACGGCAAGTATCTCATGTACTGGGGCGAACTTTTTGTCAATTTGGCCGAATCTGAAAACGGTATCGACTGGACGCCCCTCCTCGACGAAGAGGGAGAACTATTACATGTTTTCGAGCCAACTTTGAACGAATTCGACAGCCATCTTACCGAGCCGGGGCCACCGGCCCTTTACACCGAAAATGGAATCTTGCTTTTGTACAATGGCAAGAACCTTAACGGTGAGGGGGCAACGACAAAATATTCTGAAGGCACATATTGTGGCGGACAGGTACTCTTTGACAAGAACGATCCCAAAAAGTTTTTGTCCCGACTCGAAGCTCCTTTTATCTGTCCGAGCCTTCCCCATGAAATCAGTGGTCAGTATAAAGCCGGAACAACCTTTATCGAGGGATTGGTCTATTTTAAGAACAAGTGGTTTTTATACTATGGTACGGCCGATTCAATGGTAGGGTTGGCGATTAAAGAATAGATTTTAATGCAAAGTTTAGTGTTTAAAATCCACCTAATGAAGAACTGCAAGTTCCTTTTGATCGGTCTGGCGGTTTTATTGCTAAGCTCTTGCGCTGAACGAAAAGGGAACGAACCGATAGCGACCGTTCGGAAAAAACCGAATATCGTATTGATAATGAGCGACGATCAGGGTTGGGGCGATCTGAGTGTTAATGGAAATACCAACCTCAGCACCCCGAACATCGATGCATTGGCAAAAAATGGAGCAGTTTTTGAAAACTTTTATGTGCAACCTGTATGTTCGCCCACACGTGCCGAACTGCTCACAGGGCGTTATGCAACACGTTTGGGGGTACATCGTACTTCTGCGGGTGGCGAACGTATGAACTTGAATGAAACCACTATTGCCGAACTATTGAAACAGGCCGGATATAAAACCGCTGCCTATGGTAAATGGCACAACGGTATGCAGCCACCGTATCACCCAAATTCAAGAGGTTTTGATGACTACTATGGTTTTGCTTCGGGTCATTGGGGCAATTATTTCAATCCGATGTTGGAGCATAATGGCAAAATCGTAAAAGGCAATGGGTTTTTGGTAGACGACCTCACCGACCATGGTATCGATTTCATGGAAAAGAATCGTGAAAATCCCTTTTTCCTGTACTTGCCCCTCAACACTCCCCATAGCCCAATGCAGGTTCCGGATGCTTACTGGGGTGCGTTCAAGGACAAAAACCTAAAAATGAAGTATCATGGCGAGGAAGAGGAAGATGAGGATTTTACACGCGCGGCATTGGCGATGGTCGAGAACATCGATTATAATGTGGGGAGAATCATTAACAAGTTGAAAGAACTGAAGCTGGAAGAAAATACAATTATCATATACCTATCCGATAATGGGCCGAACGGATGGCGATGGAACGGGGGTATGCGCGGCAGAAAAGGGTCTACGGATGAAGGCGGAGTGCACACTCCATTTTTCATCCAGTGGAAGGATTCAATCCCTGCAGGAAAAAAAATAAAACAGATAGGAAGCGCCATAGATCTGTTGCCTACCCTATCGAATCTCGTAGGTATCGTTCCGAAAACGCAAAAACCTTTGGATGGCAGGAATCTCGCGCCTTTGATTTTTGACAAGAACCCGGAATGGACAGATCGGTCGATAGTCAATCATTGGAACGGAAAAACAAGTATGCGCACACAACAATACCGTTTGGACAACGAAAACCGACTTTATGACATGGATGAAGATCGAGGGCAGACAACCGATGTTTCCCAAAAGTTTCCGAAACTGGCCGATTCGTTGAAAAAGGCCAAGGAACATTGGCTGGCCGAAATCGTTCCCTTAAACAGCGGAACCGATGACAGGCCCATAACTTTGGGGCATCCGGATTTTGTGTATACCCAGATTCCGGCACGTGATGGCATTCCCCATGGCAACATCGAACGCAGTAACCGATATCCGAACAATACTTTTTTTACCCATTGGAAAAGTGAAAAAGACTCGATTACTTGGGATGTCGAGGTCTTGGTCGACGGTGAATTCGAAGTCGAACTTTACTACACGCTGAAATCAGAAGACACTGGAGTTACCCTTCAATTATCCCAAGGTGACAGTAAATTGATTTCTATGGTAACAGAGGCCCACGACCCACCGCTAACCGGAATGGAAAACGATCGTGTTCCGCGGATGGAATCGTATGTCAAAGAATTCAAACCGCATATTTTGGGAAAAATCGAGCTTCAAAAAGGAAGAAACCCGCTTATCCTAAAAACTTTGAAAATGGATGGGGACGAAGGAATCGACCTGCGTTTGTTGATGTTCAAAAGGATTGATTAAAAAACCTCCTTCCCTATTTTCAAAAGAAAGAGGTTTTCTGTTTATGTTATCGATGGTCACTCCTTTGCACCCTTCGCTATCAAGTATTCCACAATTTCGCTATGTCCCTTTTTCTTTGCCATTATCAATGCCGTTCTCACACGGATTTTTCCATTGATGTTTTCAGTGCATTTTTTATTAACATTCGCACCTTGGGCTACCAAGTACTTGATTACATCCAAATGGCCTTGTTCGCTAGCATTGATCAATGGCACCTCATCTCCGACGACTTCATAATCGACATCGGCCCCTTTGTTTATCAAATATTCAACAATGTTCAAATATCCACCTTTGGAGGCCATGATCAAGGGATTGCCATCACCTTCAACGGGCATATTAACATCGGCCTTCAACGCTACAAGCACCTTGACCATTTCGAGGTTTCCCGCACCTGCCGCCTGAATTAAAGCACTACCATCCCCTGGATACTTCGTATTTACATCAACTCCGTTTTCCACAAGAAGACGAACAAGTTCAATATCTCCCTTTCTTGCTGCCATCCAAAGAGGGTGACCATCCCCATTGGTCCCAAGGTTTGGATCAGCTCCTTTTTCCAATAAGAATTTCGCAATTTCGAACTCCCCACTGCGTATTGCCATTGTCAGCGGCGTACCTTCTCCCTCTTGCAAAAGGTTTACATCCGCCCCATTTTCGAGCATTTTTTTTACTGCTCCATAATCCCCTTGGCCCGCGGCCCTCAAAAGAGGTTTAAGATCGTCATCAAATTCATTTTCGTAATTGTTTTCCTCGTTAAAATCATTATAGACCTCGTCAGCAGGTTCTTGAGATTGCAGGAAATAGGGGCGATTTAACAATAAAAGAGTTATAAATAAAGTAGGCACTATAAAGGCATACTTCCAAATACTTTGTCCGTTCGATTTTTGTTTGTTCATCATGATTATTCGTTTTTTGATTAATGATTGATTGTAATTTGAAACAATTGTGAGCGGTTTTCGTTCAACCGCGATTTCTAAAAGGCTTAATTGATAATTTTTTGGTTTAATGGTTTTGGATTGTATTAGCAACGCATCCGTCTGATACTCGATATTCTTTTCGACCTCCTTACGATACAGCCAAACAAAGGGATTAAACCATAAAAAAACTAATGTGATTTCGGCCATAAGCAAATCAATGGTATGATACTTTTTGGCATGAATCTGTTCATGGGCAAGAATCTGTTCATAGGTTTCAAGATCATACTTTTCAGGATTGATAAATATGTAGCTGAAAAAAGAACGTGGGCCGAGATCGTCATCCACATTTAAAATGGTAAAGCCATTATTTGGTAATTTATCCTCTGTGGTTCTCACTTTGAGGAAAACCGTACCGATTTGAAAAATCAAACGAGCAAATAATACAATCGTTCCAAAAAAATAAATTTGGCTTAACCAATATGTATAATCTTTAGGTGTTTCCGTCGTATCGACCTTAACAATAGTTTTCTTTGTTCCATCCTCTTCTACGGGTGTTATCTCGTCAAAATCAAATGTCATGGATGTCTTGGGAGAACTTTCTGATCTAACATCAAGATTTTCATCGAGCCAATTGATCAGTGCTCCCTGATTGTTTACCAATTTGGGCAGCGAAACAAAAGGTAACGCAAAAACAAGTATCAAACCGAACAGCAAGAACATTCTATTTAGCCTAAAGAAGCTCTCATGTTGCAATAGGAGTTTATAAAAAGCCCATAGAACCAAAATCAGAATAGATGCTTTTAACAGGAATACCATTTCTATTCTTTTTTTGATTTGATGATATCGATCAATTCATTGATCTCCTCGTCCGAAAGTTTTTCCTGTTTGGCAAAATGGGCCATCATGCGAGGTAGTGAGTTGTCAAAATATTTCCGCTTAATGTCCTTGATATCTTCCTTACGGTATTCTTCGATGGATATTTTGGCACTGTAACGGTCTGTATTCCCAACTTTCTCCGATTTTAGAAAACCCTTCTTGACCAAAATTTTAACAATGGTCGCTATGGTATTATAATGTGGTTTCGGATCAGGGAGTACTTCTAAAATGTCCCTGATAAAGACCTGTTTCCGCTGCCAGATAATCTGCATAATCTGATCTTCCCGCTCTGTTAATTTTTTCATGTTAATGTATTACGAAGCAATACTACTAAATATTTAGTAGATATACTAATTTTTTAGTAGATAAATCCAGTCACATATCCAATGTTGCAATTTCTTTAAGAAAATTCCTTTGGTTTTACTGAAAAGAATACACTAAAACCTCACTATCGGTATACCCGATCCGTTCGGCCTTGGCCTCAAAGGAAGTATCTTTTGGCAAAGGTTTTGAATAAACGTTCCAAATAGAGTCCTGCGGCTGTTTCCAAACAATGGTAGCATCCGATTTTTTTGAGATTAGACGAATACCGTCTTCCTTATCTTCCATTTCCAACGGCGATAATTTCTGTTGTTCGCCATTTGGAAGCCATTTGGCTATTAAGTCCCTCTCCGCATATTGCCCCAAATCGTTGGTTTCTTTTATCCAGTCATTCAACACATCACGATAGTGTAATAAAGTATCCTTTAATTCCGGTCGGTCGGCCAAGTTGTCCAATTCATAGGGATCGCGCTGCAAATCGTATAATTCTTCCTCAGGCTTGGGGGCTTGTAACCAAATCGATTGCTCCTCATTTAATTTTCCTGTGGCATACAACCTTCGCAGTTCGCGCATCATGGGCATCTGCTCCCGATAGGAATTGGGTATGGCATGCGGCAGTTCGGTGTTATAGCTTTTGATGTATTTAAAACGTTCGGATCGTACGGCACGTACCCGATCGTAGAATTCATCGAAACGATCGGAGGAATGAAACGTGTATTCGGGTTTCTTATCCGCTTCATATATTCCGAATTGTGCCACCCCTTGAATCACTTTTGGCGGTTCGATACCTGCCAGAGAAAGTACGGTAGGTGCATAGTCGATAAAACTGATCAGGCGGTCATCAGTACCACCGGCTTTTTCGTTGCCAGGAAACTTAATGACCAAAGGCACTTTTACGCCACTATCGGTCAACGACCTTTTATGTCGTGGGAACGGGCCGCCGTGGTCGCCATAGAAAAAGATGATGCTGTTTTCGTAAAGTCCGTCTTCTTTTAAGTCCGCAATAACTTCCCCGATCTGGTCGTCCAACCGCTTCAAATTGCTATAATTGACCGCAATATCGTGTCGAATGGTATCAGTATCTGGAAAGTAGGGCGGAACGGGAACATCTTTGGGGTCGACGAAAAGGGAATCCTTCCCCCTACTCCAAATTTGTGATTCATGGCATACGGCAAAATTGAACACCGTGAAAAAAGGCTGTCCTTCTTTACTTTTTCGCCAATGTCTCTGCTTGCTGCTTTCGTCCCAGGCTGCATCGGTTTTTTCAAAATTGTAATCTTCTTTGGGGCCATTGGCAGTATAATAGCCGGCCTTCCTCAAGTACTCGGTAAACATCCTTACCCCGTTCGGAACGATCGGTGAATAACTTGGCAGGCTGTCCAACAAAGGTTCGTTGATCTCACGCCACGGTGTGTAGGTCCTCATATTATGAGTACCCAAAGTAGTGGGATACATTCCTGTAATGAGGGCGCTTCTTGCCGGGGCACAGACCGGTACTGGTGATACGGCATTGGTGAAGGTTACACCATCTCGCGCCAAAGCTTCAAGGTTCGGAAGCGAAATAGTACGATCACCATACATTGGGAAAAAGTCCGGTGACTGGTCTTCGGCCACCAACCAAATAATATTCGGATGTGGTACTTCGCCTTCATTCAAGTTTTCCTCCTGCTTTTTATCGGCGCATGAGACATATAGGAGGAAGAGAAAGCCCAATAGACAGGCAAGTTTCGGTTTTAGCATAGTGTTGTTTTGAAATTGAGAACCCCTTAAAGATAAGGTAATAAACTAAAAAACCTCCCTTCGGGAAAAGGGAGGTTCTCAACAAATCTGCTTCAAAATTATTTCAGGCCTTCAAGAAATTTAAGGCTTTGAGGTACTTGTTCTACCACCCTAGAGCATTCATCTTCTATAAACATATATTCGACTATCCCTAGTTCTTCAGCTCTTTTGACGACCCCGGCGATATCTACCTGTCCGGTGCCCAATACAACGTTGGTCTCAACATCTTCATGACCGGTATTGTTTCCTTTCACTCCCTTCTCCATATCCTTTAAGTGCAATAAAACGAATTTATCGGGGTACTTGTTCAATAAAGCCAACGGGTCTTCCCCACCATGTTGTACCCAATAGACATCCATTTCAAAGGCAAAATCCTTTGCATTTTTGGCCATATAATCAAACAAAGTACCGTCTTCATAAGGACGGAACTCGTAGCCGTGGGCATGATAAGCAAGTGTTAGGCCTGCTTCCTTTAATTTTTTCCCAGCAGTATTGAACACTTCGGTCGCCTCCTTGGTCTTGGCAATATCGAAATTGTTTCCTTCATGTGAAATCCATGCGCACATGACATATTTGGCACCAAAGGTTTTTGCATTTTCTATGATCTTATCAATATTTCCATCCTTCAAATCATCGTATCCGGCACCGACACTGACCACGTTAAGATTGTTTTTTTTGAGAAGTCCTTTGAATTCATCCATCTCAAGTCCATATGTTCCACCGCCTTCTAAATTGGTAATGCCCCAACTGTTGATCAGTTGCAGCGTTCCGGGTACATCGGTCTTGAATTGATTGCGAAGGCTGTATAGTTGCAACCCTACTTCTTGAGCGTTCGATGACATTCCAAAAGCAGCAATGACTATTACTATTGCAAATTTTTTCATTTTGATTTTATGTTAAAAGATTACCATCGTCATCCCATTCGGCAATCACCCCGCGTTTGCTCTGGTCTACACATTTTGCGATCCATTCGGGATCGTAGGCCACACCATGCTGATCTAGTACGTCTTGGGGTACCCCGTCCCAAACGTTGGGCATATTTCCTTTATAACCGAGGTCGGCTATACCGACCTTCGAGGTATAATAGCCGGTCATCGTCAGGCCTCGCATCATATAAAAAAACTGGATTTCCAAGGGCTGGTCATCCAACGGCACTTCAATATCGTGATAGCAAATTTGATCACAGATCTGTTTTTGCTGTTCCAAAGTCGCCGATTTGAAATCCGTTCCGAACTCGGTATTGCTCTTATGATCCAACCACATCAGACCACCCAAAAGGGTCGTCTGCATTTCCGGGATATCTTTTCCCATAAACTCGATGAACTCGGGAACATCGGCTTCCAAAGGTCCGCCATGTGGTTCTTTGGGAGGAAGTATGACCGTACTCAATACCCCAATGGTTTCCATTTCGTGTTCGTTGAACAATTGCTCGGCATTCAGTTTTTCGATCCGCTCAAGTTCTTTGGGCGTTCGACCAAAATATTTTTCATCGGATGCGGCGACCGCTTCTTCAACATTGGTATCGCCTTCGGTCTTGCAACCATGAAACGCCAAGGCCGATGCCCCGGCACCAAGAATCATCGTCTGTATACTTTTTCTTCTATCCATCTTCTTTTAGATATTTTGTTGTTTCAATTGTTCGATGATATAATCACTGGCCCTCCATGAAAGCGCCAAAATTGTCAAGGTACAGTTTTTATCGGCCTGCGAAGTAAAAGGACCTGCATCGGTTATAAAGACATTGTCGACATCGTGAAGTTGCTGAAATTCATTCGTCACCGATGTTTTGGGGTCTTTGCCCATTCGGGTCGTGCCCACCTCATGGATAATCTGACCAGGGGCCAACAGTCCATAATCTTTGTCCTTGCCGGGTTTTTCGCCTAAAGGTTCCCCTCCCATATTGTGTATCAGTTCTTCAAAGGTATCCTGCATATGTTTGGCCTGCTTAATCTCAAGGTCGGAATGCTTGTAGTTGAACTTAAGCACCGGAATTCCGAATTGATCGACCGTAGTAGGGTCGATCTCACAGTAATTTTCCTTTTTTGCAACACTTTCCCCTCTACCGCCAAAACCAATGACAGAACCATAGTACTTTTTGACATCGTCACGCAATTGGTCGCCATAGCCGCCGACCTTCAAACCGAAGAACTTGTTGAAGTCGTTCGGATTCCATGCAAAGCCATAATTAGGGTTGCTCATTCCTCCCCAAACCTCGATGTGATATCCTCGGGGAAAATCTAATTTTGAATGATCTCCCCACCATGGCGAATAGACGTGCATACCGCCTACCCCATCTTCATTGTAGGAAACTTTTCTATTCATCAACCCGGGAATGAATCCCGCGGCACTGGCACCGGTAGAATCGTGCAAATAATGACCTACAAGATCGCTACTATTACCCATTCCGTTAGGGTGTTGTTTGCTCTTCGAGTTTAATAAGATTCGGGCCGTACTACAGGCCGAGGCGGCAAGAACGACCACTTTCCCCCTTAATTTGTATTCTTTTCTGTCTTCTTTATTGATATAGGATACCCCGGTCGCTTTTCCTTCATCGTTGGTCGTTACTTCCCGTACCATACAATTGACAAACAACTTTACTTTGCCTCCATTTTTCTGAGCAGGAAATATCAAACAACTACCTGCGGAGAAATCGGCGTACACTTGGCACGAACGTCCACACTGCCCACAATAAAAACAGACGCCGCGATCTTCGTTTATTTTTTTGGTCAGCATGGAAAGCCTTCCAGGAATAACCGGAATACCGCTTTTTTTGGCACCGTTGATATAAAAAAGCTCATGCAAACGTGGCTTCGGTGGTGGAAGAAAAAATCCGTCGGGGTCGTTGGGCAGGCCTTCTTTCGAACCAAAAACCCCGATTAATTTTTCGGTCTTATCATAATAGGGTTTGACATCGTCATACCCTATCGGCCAATCTTCTCCGTAACCATCATGTGATTTTCCCTTGAAATCTCTTGGACCGAACCGAAGGGAGATACGCCCCCAATGGTTGGTTCTTCCGCCCAACATTCTGGCCCGCCACCACTTGAATTCAGTGCCTTCTTCATGGGTATAAGGCTCTCCTTCGACCTCCCAGTCGCCCCAAGACATATCCCATTCTCCAAATGCACGGTCTGTTCCGGCCCCTCTTCTTGGTGAATCATATGCCCATTTCAATTGGGTCATCGTTTTGGGGTCCTTCGGGTCGAAAAAAGGCCCGGCTTCCACCACGGCTACATTAAGCCCTGCATCTGCCAATTGTTTTGTGGCCATTCCGCCACCCGCGCCCGAACCGACAATAATTACGTCATAAACCTCAGAGGATTCTTTTATCTGCATAGTTTGATTTTTGTTATTTGCAACAATTTAAAAAATAAATAACGAGTTACTCTATTTTTTTATCCGAATAACACAAAAGCAATCGAAGATGACATAAAACTATCGGCAAATGACAATTTAATATTTAAATTGACCCTGGCCGCATTTTAAAGCACCCGTTTGATTCCGGAAAAATCATCGCGATATTGTGATGGTGTTCTCCCCTTACACTTTCTAAAAACCCGATTGAAATTGGCAATACTGTTGAAACCGCACATGAAGGCTATTTCGGAAATTCCCAGATCCTTTTCGATAAGCCACCTCGAAGCGTAACCAATGCGCACATCGTTCAGATATTCAACAAAGGTCTTGTTCGTTCTCTTTTTGATAAATCTGTTGAACGACACATTGCTCATATTCAATAGCTCTGAAACTTCCGACAAAGTAATTTTCGATGCATAATTCGCCTGAATATAGTCATACAGTACTTTTATTTTGTCATCATGCTCCATATTCTTCTGCTGAACCGTGGTGGTCGACAACAGCTTTTGGTTTCTAGAATTGGCAAGGTCATAGAGTATTGACAGCAGTTCGATAAAATAATCCATGCCGCCCAATTTCGATACTTTTTTAAGCCTTGGCGCCACCTGAAGTGATGTCTGTTCGGAAAACAAAACCCCGTGTACCGAACGTTCGAATAGATTTTTGATAGGCCGCATGACACTTCTACTTAGAAAAACCGTATCAAAAAGATCATTATGAAATTGTATCGTTACCTCATGCATTTTTTTCGGCGGACAATCATGCTGCAACCAACCGTGATAAAGATTGGGACCGACAAGTACGAGTTCTACATCTTCTATTTCTTCAATGCTATCACCGATTATTCGTTGAATTCCTTTGCCGTTACTGATAAAATTAAGTTCCATTTCCGGATGGTAATGAACGGGATAGTCAAAAACATTCTTGGTCCGGTCGAACACCATAAAGCAATCTTCATCGGACAATTGGGTTATCTCCCGATGAATCTTCTTTAAAATTTCCATAAAAATTATAAGTTAACTTTAGTTTTTTGATGATGAAATGATAAAATCATATAAGTATATCAAAAAAAATAGCATAGTGGAAGAGATACCAATAGATGTTATTGTTAATTGACGAATTGCAAAAAATCACTTCTTGTTTTTACGGAATCGACAAAAATTATGTACGCCGATTTCAATGAATAAAATCGAATTTCCTAAAAATTCGCCATTTGGTCAATAGCTTCGGCAACAGTTTTCACAGGAAGTTTACAAGTGCTGTTTTGACAGACATAGATGAAAGTACTTTCTTCTTCAAAGCGATCTTTGAACAATGGCAAATCGCTTGGTTCGGTACTACCTACCACGATTACATTGGGAATATAATTTTCATTGAACACCTTGACCATTGACAAGGCCCGGTCACCGACAATGGCAACTTCAAAATAAGGATGAGCATAGGCCATGGACAATTGGCCCCATTTTGCAAAACCCGCCAAATCGGTTTGTATGACCCCGGCCATGTTGGCGAGCATGCGCTCCGACCCTTCAATAAATTCAAGGTCGTAGCCAATATGTCCCAGCTTAAGTAAGTTACCCGCCATTACCGAATTTGGAGAAGGCAATACACCATCATTGGTTTTTATTATCCTTGAAATCAACTTTTGACCTTTATTGAAATGGAACATCTTTGAAGCCTCGTCAAAAAAATCTTGCATTGCGGTTTTTTCCAATTCATATGCAAAATCCAGATACTCCTCCTCAAGGGTAACACTGTATAGGTTAAGCGATGCATCAATTACAAAGGCGTAGTCTTCTACAAAACCTGTTTTACGTTTGCTTCCTTTTTTGAATGCATGGACGAATTCTCCATTTTGGTAATTGTTCTTCTTCAAATAACGAAAAATATCTTTGGCTTTTTCAAGAAAATCGGAATCGCCAAAAGCCTTATAGGAGTCAACATAGCCATTGATCAGTAGGGCGTTCCATGAGGTGATGATCTTATCATCGATATTGGGACGCACCCGCGCCATTCGCTGTTCCAAAAGTGACTTTTTCCACCGTGACCTTGCATTGGTCAGATCACTTTCCGAAACATTATTGCTTTTAGCGAAATCACCGTTCTCGACCTCTTTGTATAATACGTAGTTATCGTCTTCCCATATGCTCTCAGGGCGAATATTATAATACTCTGAAAACAGTTTAAAGTCGTCTTGCAATATATCTTTCAGTTCATCTGCTTTCCAAACGTAAAACTTTCCTTCTTCACCTTCACTGTCTGCGTCAATGGCTGCGTAAAACCCTCCTTCCCCATTGTACATTTCGCGTTCAAGAAATTCAATGGTTTCCATAACGGCCCTATGATAGTCAGGATCCTTGAAAACCTGATATGCCTTGGCATATAGACTCAGTAACTGGGCGTTGTCGTAAAGCATTTTTTCAAAATGAGGGACTTTCCATTGACTATCCGTGCTATATCTAAAAAATCCACCCCCTATATGATCGTATACTCCACCCAAGACCATCTTGTCCAACGTGTTCCTAACATGGGCCTTTGTCAATTTATCGCCTGTTAGGAGTGCATAATCCAACAAAAAATTCAAATTGACCGGTAGCATGAATTTTTCATGGCCCATATCTCCTCCCCAGTCCAAATCCCAGTTGGCCCTCCAAATATCCACAGCTTTTGTTAGGTCGTCGAACGAGATTCCGTTTGTATCCTTCTGTGGGGCAATGATGTTCGCCTCTTGAACACCAGAGGCAACCATATCGGCATACTCGTTGGCTTTTTCGGGACTATCTTTGTACAACTGGTGGATTTTTGCAAGCACTTCACTCCATTGTTTCTTGGTGTGATAGGTTCCACCGTATAGAGGCTTTCCATTGGGTAGGGCGATTATATTAAGTGGCCAACCACTATTTTGGTCGATCAGTTGCACGAACGTCTGATAGATATGGTCGATATCAGGGCGCTCTTCACGGTCTATTTTTATGCTTACGAAATTCTCGTTCATGAGCGCAGCCACATCTTCGTCCTCAAATGTTTCCTCTTCCATCACATGGCACCAATGACATGAGGAATAGCCGATACTGATCAATAACAACTTATCTTCTCTTTTGGCGTCTTCCAAAGCCTCTTCACTCCAAGGTCTCCAATCTACGGGATTGTGCGCATGTTGCAACAAATAGGGGCTTGTTTCATTTATAAGCGCATTGGTATATTTATGTTCTCCCCCTTTCTCTTCAATTTGACCTTTACAGGCAACCAAAAAAACCAGTACAAACAAGAGCGATTTGGCCTTTAATAATTCTTTAAGTTCAATTACCATTTCTTGTTTTTAAATAATCGGATAAAGTTACCATTAAAAAGAGATTATCCATCGAATTACAAAATCTATAAAAACTTTGGATAGATTTTAATGAGTTTTCAATATCTTTAGAATCGTTCAATAAAAAAATCGATAATAACCCGAAACATGAAAAAAGATACATTCAATCCAGATCGACGCAACTTTATAAAAGGTACATCTGCCGCTATGTTACTCTCAACTTTTGGCGCCTACGGATTTGACCTGACCAATAAAGACAAGCCCATTCGTGTAGGGTTGATCGGAACGGGATGGTATGGAACAAGTGATCTTTTCAAATTGATTCAGGTCGCCAACGTGAACGTAGTGTCGCTATGCGATGTCGACAGTAATTTTTTGAACGAAGTGGCAGTTCTTGTATCCCAAAGACAAAAATCCGGCAAAAAACCAAAACTGTACTCAGACTATCGCAAAATGCTCGAGAAAAAAGATCTGGATATTGTTCTTATCGGGACACCCGATCACTGGCATGCGCTACAATGTATCGCGGCGGTCGAAGCCGGTGCGCATGTCTATGTCCAAAAACCTATCAGCGTTGATGTCATTGAAGGTGAGGCCATGGTCGCCGCGGCAAGAAAACACAATAAAGTCGTACAGGTTGGTACGCAGCGTAAAAGTACACCGCATCTTATCGATATAAAAAAACAAATCGTTGATGCAGGTCTTCTAGGGAAGATAAAACATGTAGAAATGTGCTGTTATTATCATATGCGGGCCAATGGAAATCCACCTTTGGAACCCGTTCCGGATTTTTTGGATTATGAAATGTGGACAGGCCCCGCACCTTTGAGACCTTACGATGGGCTTCCCCATAGAAGGTGGTGGCGAACCTTTATGGAATACGGTAACGGAATAACCGGTGACATGTGCGTACACATGTACGACACCGTACGCTGGATGCTTAAATTGGGATGGCCTAAAAAGGTAACCGCTACCGGTGGTATTTACGTACAAACGGATGGCAAATCGAACATAGCCGATACCCAAACCGCGATTTTTGAACACGATGAACTGAACTGTGTCTGGCAGCACCGAACTTGGGGTACACCTGCAGATCCCGAATACCCCTGGTCATTTAAATTATATGGAGAAAAAGGAACGCTTTCCGGCAGCACCATGCAAGCCGATTTTGTACCCTTCGACAAAGATGCCGAACCCATACATTTCGATGTACTCTACGAAAAGGAACAATATCCTGAAGATCTCGTCGAAAAGGATAATGAGTTGAATGCGGCCCCCGCAACTCGACGACATATGCTCGACTTTTTGGGAGCCATCGAAAACGGAACCCGTCCCGTGGCCGATATCGAGGAAGGGCACATTTCAACTGCAAGCTGTATTTTGGCCAACCTATCAATGGAATTGGGACGACCACTAGCCTATGACCCAAAAACAAGAACCGTTATCGACGATCCTGAAGCGACAAAACTGCTGCAAAGAGAGTATCGCGGACCGTGGAAGCACCCGCACCCTGACCAGTTTAGCTAGTCCTTAAACCTTTAATGACAGCTTACCACAATCTTCAAATTACGACCGCAATGGCCGAGGACATCGTTCTCGAACATTATGGTATAAAGGGGAATGCCGGAATCTTACCTGGTGAAATCGATTTTAATTTCAGGATAAAGGTCAAGGATGGGCCAGGTTTTATTCTAAAAATCTCTAGACCCGGAGAAGACGTTGGCTATCTCGACTTTCAACAAAAAATACTCCAACATATTTCCGATAATACTGAAAATTTAATCGCGCCAAAAGTTATCAACGATTTTCAGGGAAATATACTTACAACAATTACCGATGCTAACGGAGAAAACAGGAAGATACGCCTACTAACCTGGGTATCAGGTCGTTTATGGAGTAATGTAAATCCACAGTTGGACGATTTAAGGAAAAACTTAGGCGAACATTGCGGTAAACTGAGCAAATCATTGCTAGGTTTCGATCACGCACAAGCCCATAGGGCGGAATTCGATTGGGACATCGCTCAATCACTTTGGACAAAGAGGCATTTGAATTTGTTCCAGGAGACAGAAAAAAACCTCGTACAATTTTTTCAACAGGCGTTCGAAACCATACAAAAGTCCTATTCAAAACTAAGAAAAGGTGTTGTGCATAACGATGCCAATGATAATAACATAATCGTTTCAGAAGAATTGGTCGACCCCTATGTAGTTACGACCATTGATTATGGAGACGCTTGCCATACCCAGATTATAAACGACCTTGCCGTTGCATGTGCCTACGGAATCATGGGTCATAATGACCCCTTGGATGCTTCTATGCCGATTGTGAAAGGTTATCACGAACAATGTGCACTGACAGAAAGTGAAATCGAACATCTGTATTGGTGCATCGCCATGAGATTGGTTATTTCGGTTACCAAATCGGCTATTAACAAAACGAAAGAGCCTGACAATGAGTACTTACAAATCAGTGAGCGACCTGCTTGGGACCTATTAAAAAAATGGAGGGAAATTAGTCCGGAATTTGCGCTGTTCAGTTTTCGACAGGCTTGTGGGTTTGCGGTACACCCCGATTCAGGGGAATTCGAAAAGTGGTCGGCACAAAACAAATTTTCCCTTACCGATCTATTTCCAACGGTCGGCAAAAACAAAATCCATCACCTCGATTTAAGTGTTTCCAGTAAATGGATCGGCCATCAGGAGGAATTCAATGATCTGGAATTTTTTAAGTTTAAGATCGACCGGTTACAAAAAAAGTATCCTGACAAAACTCTTGCGGGAGGGTACTTGGAACCACGACCGTTATACACATCGACCGAATATGATAAAGTGGGAAATTCAGGCCCCGAAAGTCGCACCGTTCATCTAGGCGTCGATTTTTGGCTTCCCGAAAAAACACCGGTACATGCCCTCTTTGATGGTGAGATAATAATCGCAGTAAACGATTCCGGGGACAAAGAATACGGTGGGTTGATAATTTTAAGGCATCAAATGGATAACTTCGGATTTTATTCCTTGTACGGTCATTTGACCGTAGCCAGTGTATCCGAGAAAAAGGTCGGCCAACGAATAAGCAAAGGCGAATGCATTGGCCACTTGGGAAACTATCCCGAAAATGGAAATTGGGCTCCCCATCTACATTTTCAATTGATGTATTCGCTTCTCGGTTACAAAAGAGACTTTCCTGGCGTAACCTATCCCAAACAAATAGAGGTTTGGCAAGGCCTGTGTCCAGATCCAAACCTGCTTTTCAAACTAAAAGAATTGGCTCCTGAAAAGAAAACTTCCAATCAAGAATTAATCGACTATCGTAAAAAACATCTTGGAAAAAGTTTGAGTCTTCAGTATAAAAATCCCATTAAAATAGTTCGGGGGGAGGCGCAATATCTATTGGATCAATTCGGTCAAAAATATTTGGACACCGTCAACAATGTTGCGCACGTCGGCCACGAAAATTACAAGGTCGTAAGGGCCGGGCAAGAGCAGATGGCATTGCTGAATACCAATTCACGCTATCTCCACGATCAAATCAATGTTTTGACCCAAGAATTATTGGAAACACTTCCTGAAAAGCTCAATGTCGTACATTTTGTGAACTCCGGAAGCGAAGCCAACGAACTTGCCATTCGCATGGTGAAGGCCGCTACTGGAGAGAAAGATATGATCGCCTCGGAAGTCGGCTACCACGGAAATACGAACATGTGTATCGATATCAGTTCATACAAGTTTGACGGTAAGGGAGGTAAAGGTGCTCCGGAGCACACGCACATCATCCCGTTACCAGATGCTTTTCGTGGAAAATATAGAGGATTCGATGCAGGAAGCAAGTACGCTGACGAAGTACAACTTCAAATCGATGCCATTCGTAACAAAAAGAGAAAACTTGCGGCTTTTATCATTGAACCCATTATCAGTTGCGGCGGTCAGATCGAATTACCGAAAGGCTTTTTAAAAAAGACTTATGATTATGTGCGACAAGCGGGCGGCCTGTGTATTTCGGATGAAGTCCAGGTCGGTTGCGGACGCATGGGAAAAACCTTTTGGGGCTTTCAACTTCACGATGTCGTACCCGACATTATTACGATTGGCAAACCCTTGGGCAATGGACACCCACTTGCCGCCGTAGTCTGTACCCAGGAGGTAGCGGTGAAATTCGCAAACGGAATGGAATACTTCAACACATTTGGTGGAAATCCGGTCTCGTGTGCCATCGGAACGGCAGTTCTTCAAACGGTAAAACACGAAGGACTTCGCAAAAATGCTGAATTGGTCGGGGAATTTCTAAAGACTAGGTTGAAAGCATTGGAGGAAGAGTTTCCAATAATCGGGGACGTGCGCGGCCAAGGACTATTTCTTGGTATAGAACTGGTCGATTCGAAAATGAATCCCTTGCCCGACCAAACCGATTACTTGGTGGGTCGAATGAAAGACCATGGTATTTTGATGAGTATCGATGGCCCAGAACATAATGTGTTGAAAATTAAACCCCCTATGGTCTTTTCAAAAGAAAATGCCGACGAGCTCCTATTATATTTAAGGAGGATATTGAAAGAAGATTTTATGGCATCTTACTAACCGCCGGGCATTATTTGACCAACAAACAGAACTAAAATTGTGGTCGTTGAACAAATTCTTTTTACAGGGATGGCGGTACATTCTTTAAAAAACTTTCTTCAGACCTTACGAAATGACACGTATACCCATTGGGATTTTTTACCAAATAATCTTGATGGTAGTCTTCGGCAGACCAAAAAGTCGACCATGGTTCTAAAGTGGTTACTACTTCATTGGGCCATTTACCGGATTCGTTTACTATTGCGATCATTGCCTCAGCTTCCCGTTTTTCCTCTTCATTTTGATAGAAAATGGCCGAACGGTAGCTTGAGCCCCTGTCATTTCCTTGACGGTCCACAGTAGTAGGGTCGTGCATCCTAAAAAAAAAGTCTAACAATTCCTTAAAAGACGTTTCGTTAGGATTGTAAGTAATTTCAATGCCTTCAGCGTGCCCCGGATGGTTTTGGTAGGTAGGATGGTCGTTCTCGCCGCCAATATAGCCCACTTCGGTATCCTTTATTCCGGGCCGAACTCTAAAAAGGTCTTCCATTCCCCAAAAACAACCTCCGGCTATGTATGCTTTTTTATAATTATCCATCTTTTATCTTTTTAATTTAATTCAACATTCCGTAAAAAGTGAACGACCTTTCTTTCGGGCATTTCACAGGGTCTTAGTTTTTCACCGCAAGCGGTCACATAATAGTTAAGACTTATAAAATCGTTGCCCCCCAACTCCTTGGCATAAACCTTAAACGATTTTCCATCATTAAAAACGGTCTTGGTGATGCCATATTTCTTTCCTTGGTACAATCCCTCGGAGTACCCCTCTTGTATATGACTTATGTGTTCGATCAACATAGCATTGTACGGTTCGATCTCGACTCTTTTCATGGGCCAAAAACTGTTTTTGCCCTCTTTTTTGTATCAATGGGTCTTTAATTTTTGAACCATTTCGAAGGATAGGGGATCCGAATATACCCCGTAGGCATCTACCAATACGCCTTTATGCCCATCACGGGTCTCCAAAGCATAGACAATGGACTGGTCGTCGGGATTGGAGGCTCCTTCAAAACGATGAAATTCCACAATATGGAATTCCTCCGGGATAAAAGCACGTCCCAATGATTTGCAATACACACTGTCGCACTGCAGGTTAAAGTCTATGGTAAAGCCTCTTTGGTTTAATCCGTTCAGGGCTTCTACCAGGGTATCATAAGTTTTCATCTGCTTCGTTGTTTAAAATTTTTACAATCAATTCCCTTAAAAAGGGCACCGTTTCATCAGCAAACCAAGTGTTTTTTGCCTGCCATCTAAAATTCAAGGGCGACGGGTGCACTAATGGAAAATATCTTGGCAGATACTCCCGGTATTGCTTTACCGTTTCGGTCAACGTTTTTTTACCCGTTTTTCCCAAATAATATTTCTGGGCATATTGCCCGATAAGCAATGTCAGCTTTACATTGCCCGTTTGCCCAAAAATAGACGGGTGCCATTGGGGGGCGCATTCCGGTCTAGGTGGCAGGTCGCCTCCCTTGGGGTTCGACCCGGGATAACAAAACCCCATGGGGGCAATGGCAAATTTGGTCATATCATAAAACGTGTCTTTATCCACCCCCAGCCAGTTACGAAGCGTTTCCCCGCTCTTGTCGTTAAAGGGGATGCCGCTTTCGTGTACTTTTCGTCCGGGTGCCTGCCCAATGATCATTATTTTAGCCTCGGGCGAAAAGGAAACCACCGGACGGGGCGGATTGGGCAAAAACGCCTTACAGGTGCGGCACTTTCCGATCTCATCGACAAGTTTTACGTATTTGTCCAGATCGTTGTCCAAAATTTAGTTTTTCGTTTCCATACTGAATTCCAAACATGTTTCGCGCTTTTGCCTTTCGGCTCTTGGCAAATACGAAGACTTACGAACTGCACGACAACATGGAACAACCCACTTTGTGCCGCGCCCAATCAGGACGCTTGGCAAACCATTTTTCCATTTCAGGTTGCTCCCCATAAGGGTCTTTTAACAAGTTGAACAATTCTTCCAATAAGCTATAGTCTCCTTCATCCGCACTATCAATGCCCAATTGGGCCATATAATTGCGCAGCACGTATTTCGGATTGACCTTGTCCATTTCCATCTTCCGTTGCTTATCGGAAACATCTTCCATCTTTAACCGATCTGCATAGACACCAAACCATTGTTCCCATTGATTTTTAATGCCTCCTTCTATCTCTTCCAGCGTATAAAAAGCCTCTTCCACAATTTTTAAACCTTCTTCGGGCCTGTTCTTTGCAAAATTGGCCAATTTTCTAAAGAAGATGGTCATATCGGTTTCCGAAGCCTGAAGTACGGCCTCCAAATCAGCCACCACTTTGGCATCGTCAGCTTCCTTCGTTTGTAATCCAAGCTTTTTCCGCATCATAGTTACATTTGCCTTGGGATAGTTATCGCGGAACTCCCGTAAAATGGCCTCTAAAGGTTCCGATTCCTCTATCAACGGATGAAGGGCATTGGCCAATTGCAAAAGGTTCCAAAGCACGATTTGCGGCTGGGTGCCATAACGATAGCGCTTGAACTGGCGGTCGGTAGTGTTGGGTGTCCACCCGTGGTCGTAGCCCTCCAACCAGCCATAAGGCCCATAATCAATGGTGAGACCAAGAATCGACATGTTATCGGTATTCATCACACCATGCACAAAACCGACCCGTTGCCAATGCATTACCATTTCCAAACTTCTATCTGCCACTTCTTTCAACAATTTTATATACGCCTCTTTTGATGGCCTGCCCAACTGTGGAAAGTGATGTCTTATGGTAAAATCGGCAAGGGCTTTTAATGTTTTTGTGTCACCCCGCGAAGTGAAAATCTCAAAATTGCCAAAACGAATAAACGATTCGGCCATTCTACACACGATGGCCCCCTTTTCATATTCGGGATGACCATCGTACAACATATCGCGAAGTACTTCATCCCCGGTCAATACCAATGACAACGCCCTGGTGGTGGGTACCCCCAAATGGAACATGGCCTCGCTGCACAAATATTCACGGATGGACGAACGCAGCACGGCCAACCCGTCGGCCGACCGCGAATAGGGCGTTTCACCAGCACCTTTTAACTGCAGTGCCCAGTTCTTGCCGTTATGCTCGACCTCACAGAGATTGATCGCCCTTCCATCACCCAATTGTCCTGCCCAACTGCCAAACTGATGTCCGCCATAACACATGGCATAGGGCCGAGTGTTGGATAGCACTTCTTCCCCAGAAAATATTTTTAACAACTCCATCGACTTGACCGCTTTATAATCGATTCCAATGGCTTGAACCATCTCGGGACTAAAATGGATAAGTGAAGGATTTCCTGGTTTTTTGGGAGTCACATAGGAAAAACAGGCCTCCAGTACCTGGCGTCTTGAATTGTCCATATCAGGGTCGGCCGGAAGCTCTATGCTGAATTTATCCTTTATTTTGAGTTGTATCATAAAACGTGTCTCCTTCTTTTCTCATTAAAACCGTAAACCCATACTACAAGATACGGGTTATATATCAGAGCCTTTGATTATTCAATGATATCTTTCCAGTGGTCGTGGCAGTTTTTAACAGCAAGTACGTACGAACAGACGGCCACAGCCTTGTAACCTTCATCGGTCAGCTTTTCAAAAAGTTTTGGGTACGAGCTCTCACCCTACGCCACTGCCCCGAAGGTTATTGGGCACGTCTGAATGCGTTAGATACATTTTGCCGTTGCGCAGCGTGTACTCGACTTTGGCCTCTTCCTTCTTGATATCCATAATAAACTTTTGGTTCTTTTTATCGTGCAAAATGGGTATGCCGCCCCGGTATCCCCCGTATTGTTACTAACTTTAAAGACTATAACCTTATTGATATAAATCCTTAACCTACTTCAGTTCAAATGGAATTAATTGGTCTCTACATCTTCGGCCTGTAGCGTCATCGACTCGGAATTAATGCAATAACGCAGACCGCTGGGCTCAGGACCATCGGGGAACACGTGGCCCAAATGGGCATCACAGGTGTTGCACATTACCTCGACCCGTACCATGCCAAAAGAGGTATCCTTTTCATATTTAATGGTATTCTCTCTGATCGGTTGGGTAAAGCTTGGCCATCCAGTGCCCGAGTTGAACTTGATGGTCGAATCGAACAAGGGGGTGTCGCAACAGACACAATTGTACTTGCCCGCTTCATAAATGCTGCACAATGCCCCGCTATGTGCAGCTTCAGTGCCCTTCAACCTGGTTATACGAAACTGTTCGGGGGTCAAAAGGGCTCTCCATTCTTCTTCTGTTCTTTCTACCCTTCTATCGGGTTTAGGATTTCCTTTAGTCGCAAAATGAATTATATCTTTCCAGTTTAACATTTTTTCTCCTTTTATATTTTCCTAACAAAATTAACCCACTTCCAAAAAAAGCTATTATAAATTTTTATTTGATTTTCTTTATCCTCACTGAGGAATGCTCTAAGGTTCCAGAAAATGCCGATTTTGAAACTGCTACGGAAAATTCTAATGAAAAGGAACAGTTTTGCCAGTGCCAAATTCCATGGCGTACAAAAGTCTGTAGATTACAGAAAAATAAACCGGCATCCTTGGGATGCCGGTTTTTCATATATTTTCTTCGGAAGAACTACAGAATGCCAATAGTAAAAAGTGGTTTAAAATACGTCACTTAAAGTTCTTATCGGGGCTGTCTCTCTTTTAAAAGTTTAAGTGCTCTATATCCACCCCTGACAGATTTTGCGTTTTTGAATCCATATTGTCTAAAAATCCTTCTAAGGTAACTATTCCTATTACCATGATCCGTAAAAAATATGTAATGGTTGGTTTTGCCAAGCATACTGATTTCCCTTCTTAGCGCCGCATTATTGTTGCTATCGATCAGGGGATTGAGTCTTTTTATGAAGCCAGCCTTGGGATTCTTTGACCTACGCAGATCCAACCAGACGACATCGTCGGATTCGGCATATTTGATGGCCTCGGAGGCCTCTAAACTGAATACGCCGGTTGCAGGGGCATCTTTGTCCACAGGAGTACTTTCATCATCCTTGACAAGTGGGTAGTTTCGTTTTTTCCATTCTACAACACCACCCTTTAAAGCAAGTACATTTTTAAATCCCAATTTTCTAAAACTTTCCAATATATCGGTGTTTTGATATCCTGTGCTGGCGAATACGATATAATTGGCATTTCGATTAAGTACTGTCACCTTAGTGATGAAAGGCTGCGATCCATTATCGTAGCGTATAGATCTAGCATTGCCTATTCTTCCATATAATTTTATATCATTTTCAGATCGAAGGTCTATCCACGTATATGCCTTGTTCCTTAATAAGCTATAGGCCTTTGCCACATCAATTTGCGATAGGGATTGTGCTTCATTGTTTGAAGGGATATGAAAGGTATTTGAAAGTAATGGTTTCTCAACGGAAAATCCATAATTGCAGGCTAAAACAAGCATACCCAACGCAAATGCCCTGCGCAATAAGGTTAAAGTTTGTGTTCTCATTTGTATTTAAGTTTTATGTGAAAATCACTTTTCAGTAAAAATGTTCTGCTCAACAATCAGAACGTTTCCGTATTATTATATCGGTAGAACATGATAAAGTCAAGATTGCTAAAAAAAAAGTAATTTTAGAATTTAACGAGATACACTTGTACTACATTTCATATTTTGAGACTACTTGGGAATTAAAAAACTAAATAGAGTACCCCCGGTGATATAGATTTTAATTGAGAATGATTAGTATTTTGACAATGAATGCCAAACACCTTTCATCTCTTGAATGAATGTTTTAAAGTTCTTTTTATCAGCATATTATAAATAAATTGTCTTAAAGATTTACCCGTTCTTATACCTAAATTTGAAGTTCTAATCCAATGGGATACGAAAGTTTAATTTTTCTTTTGGTTTGCTACTCGATATTGCTTCCAAAACGTACTACCCGTCATATGATTATGGTATTTGCTTTTTTGTTTATTTCCTCGATGACCGTGGCACAGGAAAAGACGCAACAGATAGATAGTTTGTTGACCGTGGAATTTAACGAATTGAGGTATCGTGGAGAATTTGAAAAAGCTGCAAACCTTTGTGTAGATCAAATAAAAACATCTAGGGAGATCGGGTATGATTGGGGAGTGGCTAAGGGATATAAACAGATTAGTATCGCATTGACCGCGTTGGGTCAATATCAGGAAAGTCTAAGATATCTGGCACTGGCCCAAAAGATGGCAATCACCTCGAAGGATCATGATTTGAGGGTTCGTGTACTTTCTGGGGTGGCAATCAATTATTTGGAATTAAAACTCAATCAAAAAGCGATAGAAAAATACGACGAAGCCATTTTACAGTACAAAAAATATCGACTGGATGACGATAGGCTTTTATGTGTGATGTATATGAACAAATCAGCTTCATTTGCCCCAATAAATATTGATTCAGTTTTAATTTACCGACATAAGGCAATAAAATCAAATCCTACCAACCCAAACCCTTATATAAATTTGGCCTATTTTCATATGTTCAAAGGTAATAATCTCGATTCTACAGAACATTATCTGAGAAAGGTGCAAAATGTGATGGCACTTAATCCTCCCACTAAGTATCAAGAATCCGTTTTTTTGATGACTTACGGAGATTTTCATAAAAAAAAGGGAAACTACAAGGCAGCCTTGGATTATTATGGTCGGGCTTTGGAAATTTCCAAGGCCATAAAACGTGTGAGGGAGATTGGTCTTGTTTACAAGCGCTTGTACGAAACATATGATTTAATCGGTGATTCGGAAAAGTCCCTTGAATATTATCAAAATTATTTGGAAGTAAACAACAATATTTCAGAAGAAAAAAATGAGGCCTTGAACCTTGCCTTGGAGCAACTATTGGATGAGCAGGAAAGTGAGTACAGAATGGAACGACGACAATTTATTTGGTTACTTACAGTGATTATCGTTATCCTTCTTGCGCTTTTATACCTCCTTTACAGGTATTTCAATAAAAAACGTAAAGAGAAACTCATTGAAAAGGACCTTGCCATACAGTTGAAGGAACAAGAAAGTAATGTACTAAGGAAAAGACTTAATGATGCATTCGACGAAATTGTAACCCTGGCATCCGAAAACTCCCCTTTCTTTTTGGCCCGTTTCCAAGAAGTATATCCTGAAATATGCCAAAAACTTTTAAAGATAAATCCGAATCTGGTAAATACCGAACTTAAGTTATGTGCAATGATCTGGCTCAATTTTTCTTCAAAGGAAATTGCACGATTCACTTTTGTCCAACCTAAAACGGTTCAGGTAAAAAAATATAGACTTCGCAAAAAACTTGGGATACCAAAAAATGAAGATTTGTATCATTGGATGTCCTCTATTTAATTTTTTAATCGAAAAGAATTCCCCGACCCCGATAGCTATCGGAGTGCGTCGGGATTCTGCTAAAAATATCATTCCGGACTTGTTTCGGGATCTAAATAGAGAATTTCAAGAAATTCTTTATTTCCCAATCGATACAAAACATTAAGTGTAGTACAAGTGTATCCCGACAAATTCTATTGTGCCATCTTTTTTTTCAATCTTGGTCTAACTTGTTGTTTCAATTTTGAAACAACATTCAATGTTAGCCATTGTTTTTTTTCGTAAATTATATACTAAACACTATACCGTTGACCATTGTTTTTTTACTAAGTTATTACTAACCTATACTCTTTAAATTATGAAAATTAAAGTCTTGAAAACTTTGGTTGTACTGGCAATCATTTCGTATGCGTGCTCATCGACCAAAAAACCGGCGAGTGAAAATCTGTACAATGCGACCTGGGAATTGGAATATATCTCTGGCCCGCGTATTGCCTTTGAAGGATTGTTTCCCGATAAAAAGCCCCAAATAGCTTTCAATAAGGAAACCCAAAAGGCCGAGGGTAACAATAGCTGTAATGGATACTCCGCCGATTATACGCTCAACGGTGACGCTATCTCCTTCGGCGAACCGGGCCCGACGACCATGATGTTCTGTGGCGACGGTGAAAAGGTCTTTTTGAACACCATGAAAAAAGTGAACAAGTTCAGTTTTGATGCCGATGGCAAACTGAACCTGATGATCGACAACGTTTCCATGATGCGATTCAAAAAAGTACAATAAAAATGAAAAAGTTCGCAATACTTCTATTGGGTGTCTGTCTTACGATCTTATCCTGCAAGGACAAAAAAACTAGCGAAAGCAACGATGGCCCATCGGAGAATGTAACGGCTGCGGATACGGTTGTAAAAAAGGAACCGTCCGCTGAAAAAAAGACCGCGACCGATGGCAACTTTAAAGCCAACGGTTCGGAGCCTTTTTGGAGTTTGACCATATCCGAAAGGATGATAAAGCTAAAGACCGTCAACGACTCGATATTAACACCCCACACGGAACCTACCGGGGACGATAACGTAAAACGCTACGCCCTGCATACCGAAATGGCCAAAATGAACATTGAAATCACCGAAACCGAATGTATCAGTGCCACATCGGGTATGGCTTCCCCCTATTCGGTAACCGTCGAATACATGAAAGGTAGGGAAACCGAATTCACCAAACTGGAAGGGTGTGGGCAATATACCACGGACTAGTATCTTATAAGCTTTAGGGCCAAAAAAGGTGGTTTTTGGCCTGAAGTAATTTACCGCTCCTTGAGAATCGAGAATCATTTACTTTTAAACATGAAAAAGGCAGTATTGTTCGTATTGGCAAGCCTGATTTTGGTATGCTGCAAAAACTCCGATAAAAGAGAAACCGGGCCCGCAAAAGTTGAAACTTACAAGAAACCAAAAGCGGATACTTGCCTGTTCGCCGATGGAAAATCGTTCTCCAACATACGACAAGCATGTATCGGATTGGATAGCCTACCTTTCAAGCTGAATCCGTTAAGGGATGGCATGATGACCGAGGGCGACCCTGCATACCTTTTATTCGACGGTTCAAAAACCAAGGCCGAACTTTTTCTCCCGGAACAGGACCAAGGTATTTTGCTCGAAAAAACGGCCCCCGGAAACTGGGCCGACGACGACTATCTCCTTATCGCTTGGAAAGGGTATGTGCTGAAACGAAACGATGTCCCTATCTATGGTGGACAATAGAAATTTCAATTATATGATTTTCAGAAAAATATTTCCTTTTGTTGTTTTGCTCTTTTCTTTTTTGGCCTCCAACGGCCAAAAACTTCTCCGAAACCAGGATTCGTTGAAAACGCTTTCCCGAATTTGGGAACTGGATAGTGGGGATAAGCAAGGTACTTTTAGGCTGACCTCGTACAAGCCGATCTATGTGACCGCAGGAAGATGGTCGAGCGACCCGAACGGACTGCCGCAAAGCGAAAACCCCGATTATTCGTCAACCGTACCCAAAGACTTCAATAATTATGAAGCCAAGTTTCAGCTCAGTTTTAAGACCAAACTGGTCCAATCGTTGTTTTTTGGCCACGGCGATCTTTGGGTAGGCTATACGCAGATCGCACATTGGCAAATCTATAATTCGGAACTTTCCCGGGCCTTTAGGGAGTTGAACTATGAACCGGAACTGATGCTCAACTTTCCCATAAATCTTAAATTGCCGGGATTGACCCTGAAAATGGCCGGTATAACTTTCAACCATCAATCGAACGGAAGGGACCTGCCCCGATCTAGAAGCTGGAACAGGATTATTTTCAGTTTGGGCCTCGAAAGCAAAAACCTGCAGATCTATTTGCGCCCTTGGATCAGGTTGCAGGACGAGGAGGATGAAAACCCCTTGATTACTGATTATATTGGCAATGGGGAAATTACGGCCATTTATAAACTAAAGAAACATACGTTTTACGCCGTTGCCACCAATTCATTTTCCTTTAAGGACAATCACGGAAGCCTGCAATTCAATTATTTGTATCCCCTCAATGCCAATATAAAGTTGCATGCACAGCTTTTTACGGGATATGGGGAGACCTTGGTCGACTATAATCATTACCAAAATACTGTAGGAATCGGGGTTTCCTTTGTAAATTGGTGATATTTAAACCAAGGCGCATCCCTTTTTTGAAAATCAAGGATTTTCATACAATTTGAATAAAAATGATCATATCGAACAGAATAGCCATCCATAGGATTATTTCAGGAACATGGAAGCATTTTACGTTTAACATTGTACTCTGTGTTCTGACTTACCTTATACATTATTTTTTCATCCCTGCAGATTTTGAAGTCCCGATGTTGATTCCAACGATATTGGGTACGGCCCTTGCCTTTTTCATAGGTTTCAACAACAACCAATCGTATGACAGATGGTGGGAAGCCCGAAAAATATGGGGTGCCTTGGTCAACGACTCACGTACCTGGGCAAGACAACTTATCCATTTTCAGACCCAACATACCGAGAAAGAAGGCAACGATGAAAGGACCAGAACAATGATCTACCGACATATTTCATTTTTATATGCCCTGAAACAAGGCCTTAGAAAATCGGTTGAAGACGAGTACAAAAAATATATTTCCGATGAAGATATCGCCTCCATAGCACCGGAATCGAATAAGGCCAATGCGCTACTAGCGTTGCAGACAAGGGATTTGAGCCTGTTGTACGCTTCTTCCAACGACATTGATGGATTCAAGTTTACAGAATTGAACAGAATGCTAGTCAATTTCTGCGACGAAATGGGAAAATCCGAAAGGATCGCCAATACTGTTTTTCCGACGACTTATAATTATTATACCCGTTTTTTCATTTGGCTGTTCATCGTATTCGTCACGTTGGTCACGGCCCACACCATAGGAGAATGGTCTATCTTGGCAGGAACGTTGATCGGCTATGTATTCTTGACCATCCATAAAATTGGAAAATCACTATTGAACCCATTTGAGAATATTCCAACGGGAGTCCCCTTAAACCAAATTACCCGGACAATCGAGATAAATATACTCCAAACCTTAAGGGAAAATGAAATACCGAAACCCGTAGACAGCGTGAATGGAGAGTATATTATGTAATCGAAGAACTCGACTTATATTAAAAGTCATAAAGAACTAAAACTTGACAATCGCCAAATTAATAGGCTTTTGGTCTCCATTGGTACATCGAACAATTGTTTAAAAGAAAGGCTCTTTTGATATTAGTTCATTCACATCAAACCAAGCAAATTTTACATTATTTCCCGGCAAGTTCGAATAAATTAAATTTTTAGAGCCTTTAATTTCTGGACATTAGTTTGAAACTATAGAAATGTTCAGACCATTTATCTTCTTCTTCATCCTTTCATTCTTCTCAAATATTAGTGCTCAACAAAAAAGAAAAAGCCTGCCCGTAAAAAGAACTGATGTCAAAATAATTGTGGACGGTGTACTCGATGAAGAAGCTTGGAAAGACGGTCCTAAAGCCGACCAATTCCTAAACCAATGGCCTGTTGATGAAGGTATCGCTGAACTTCAAACAGATGTACGAATAGTGCATGACGAGCATTTTTTGTACGTAGGGATAATCTGTTTTGATGTATCCAACAAACACATTGTGCAAACCCTAAAAAGGGATAAAGACAATGAGCATTTTGGAAGTGACGGTATCGCTATAGTCCTTGACCCGTTCAACCAAAAAACCAATGGGTTCTTTTTTGGGGTAAATGCGGGAGGAGCGCAGTTTGAAGGATTGATAAGCGTTAGTGGCAATGAATCATTTATAAACGAGAATTGGGACAATAAATGGTTTTCAGAGATTACCTACGGAGACAAAGTTTGGTATGTAGAAATGGCCATTCCCTTAAGAACCTTACGGTATGACCCGAACAATCCCGTTTGGGGGTTGAACTTCGTCAGGAACGACATGAAGAACAATTATTTTACTTCTTGGAACCATGTGCCCAGAAATTTCAATACTATCAATCTTGGCCACACGGGCGAGATGGTTTGGGAAGACAATCCACCAAAAACAAAAGGTGGAAAATTTGCTACAATTCCTTATGTTCTGGGGTCAGCAAACAAGGATTACGAAACGGACGAAAAAACAGATTTTGGTTTTGAAGCAGGAATCGATGCAAAAATAGCCGTCACACCTGCTTTGAATCTGGATTTAACGATAAATCCTGATTTCTCAGCGGTTGATGTTGACCAACAACAAACCAACCTTACCCGATTCCCATTGTTTTTTCCGGAGCGTAGAGGTTTTTTTCTGGAGAACAGCGACCTTTTCAATTCTTTTGGTATAAGTACTATCAATCCTTTTTTCTCAAGGCGCATCGGTCTTAATGTTCCCATTCATTTTGGGGCCAGGTTATCGGGCAACTTAAACAAAAAACTGCGCATTGGCATGATGGACGTACAAACAGGGAAAGATGATGGAACAAACCCTCAAAATTATTTTGTTTCATCACTCTCACGACGTATCGGTAACCGCTCGACCATAGATGCGTTGTTGGTTAACAGGCAGACAACTTCACAAACTGAAAACCCATTGCAAAATGCATATAACCGTGTATTGGCCCTGGAGTACAATTTTATAGATAACGAAGGTAATTGGAGTGCCAATGCAGGAGTGCATAAGTCATTTAATCCCGGGGATTTGGACGAAGAGTCTTATTACACGGTTACATTAAAATATCAGACCAAAAGAATATTGGCCAGAATTGCAGGCCATCGTGTTGGGGAAAACTATATTACGGATGTCGGCTTTGTTCCGCGGTTGACCAACTACGATGCCACTAACGATATTTCGGTAAGGTTAGGGTTTTACCAACTGGCAGGGTTGGCGGTATACGATTTCTTTCCCCGAAATGATAAATCAAAACTTAATCTACATGGCCCAAGAATCACGAACACTACAATTCTCAACCTCGATGGGTCTTTAAACTCTCAATTCAACGGGTTTTATTACTGGTTTGATTTCAAGAACCAAAACGCTTTGGAATTTCAATACGCTCCCGAACGGGACAATCTGCCTTTTGACTCATTTATCATAGGCGATACCCCCTTCCCAAAAGGAAATTATAAGTACGGTAAATACGGTTTTTGGTTTCGGTTTGACCCCAGAAAAAAATTATCGGGCGATATAGGTGCGACCAACGGAAGTTTTTACAATGGCAAACGAGTATTTTTTGAAGCTGAGGCCAATTATCGTATCCAACCTTGGGGAAGGTTCAGCGTCGAATATGAGTATAACAAAATTTCGTTGCCGGAACCATTGACCGATCAAGAATTGAATTTAATCAAGTTCACTTCAGAGGTCTCCTTTTCAAATAGAATGTTCTGGACGACCTATTTTCAATACAATACGCAAGCGGACAATGTAAATATCAACAGTCGTTTCCAATGGCGTTATGCACCCATGTCGGATCTATTCATTGTTTACACAGACAATTATTATCCTGAAAATCTAGGTGTAAAAAACAGAGGTTTGGTGTTTAAACTGACCTGTTGGTTTTAATGGTTCGATTTTCAATGACATCAGCTTTATGAATTATATATTCGGGATAGTTCGTTCTTGATTTGATGAATAATACTCTTTGAAGAATGCGTAGTTGTGAACCTTTGATTCCGCTAATATGATGAATAGCGTTGGATCAGGAAACTTTGTTTGCCGTAACCGTCACAATCGGGTCTTTTAGGGTCAGAGACTTTACCTTGTCTTGATTCATTTCGAACGTTACGTTGACCGAAGGCGCCCCATTGTAGATGTATGAATTATTTCTTATTTTGTACAGGGCTCCCCCAAAACCACCAAGCGGCCCCAAGGTCATTTTCTCTCTCATATTCAAGCCTATGGTAAAACCTTCTTTCTCACCTTCGCCGTATCTATAATCGCCCAAGTATTTTGCTTGTTCTTCCTTACTTTCCTTAATATACTTTTCTCCTCCAGCATCACTTAACGATTCGAGATAGTCGATTGTTCTTTTCAGATTGTCCAACTCTTTGGGGGTCATTTTGTCTTTCATCCGTTCCCCAAAATAGGCATGGTCAAGAACACTAATGCCATGAGGCCCCATTATTGATTGTATTCCGGGCGAAAACTCTACCATATGTTTTACGACCTCATATGCCCCTAACATGGCAAATGTGTGTATTGAAGGTCGGGCACCTTTGCTTAACAAATAGAGTACAATATCCCGTCGCCCAACATGGGAAGCCGCTCCAATGGCAGACTCAAAATCGCCAAAGCGCCATTCCCAAACCGACCTTGCCAATTCAGGCCTTGCATCTACAAGTTCTTTAACTCTTTCTAAATCAAAATGAGATTTTCCAACTACTTCCGACACAATTTCCGGATCGATATTTGGCCAAAAACTGGGAATCTGATTGTTTGCTATATCGAACTGCATATACAATTCCAATCCGCTATTTGCCAAATGAACACTTGGTATGGATAATCCTAATAATCCCAAAGTGGAATTTTTTAACAATTTCCTTCTATTCATAACATATTGTTGTTTCAGTTCAACATTCATCGCAGTCTTAAGATCTGCATTATTCGTTCTGTATTATATTATATCTTATGGTTTTGCCTAAACTATCCAAGACCTCAAACTTGGGTGTATTAGTTTCATCGACATAAATTCTTATCATATCCTTTCCGTATTTGTTTTTTATCCAAAGACCTGATCGGTCGTACCAACCATTGCCTTTATCACCTCTTTTACTTCCCAAATAGATACGTTGGTGAGCAACTTTATTCTGGCGCGATAACGTAAAATCGATTGAATCAATTTGTTCTTCCGTAAGCTCAGGCGTATCTTCATTACCAAAGCTTTCAGGATATTTTATAGCGTAGAATTGGTATTCTTCCTTTACATCAGCTCTATCAGGCCTGGACATTATTTTTAAAGCGTCTTCATAAAAACTGGTTATACTGTCTTTTCTTTCGTTATGCTGCAAAGCAATGGTCTGATCCTGTCTGTAACCATCAAACATTAATCCGCTGCCCATGTCCTGGCCTCCTTCTATTTTTTTACCGTCATATACCAGTCCACCCGCCTCATAACCTTCCTGATTATAAAATAACATTCCGGAAATAGTCCCCGTCCCTTGTCGCTTGTCCCCGTCCAACCCTCTGGTAAGCCTTTCCGAATTAAACAAAGCCAACTTTAATGTTCCATCCCTTTCCACAATATTGATCCGCTCTACATCAATTTCTTCGAACTTGGTAGTTTCGGACTTTTTGAAAGAAAAAAACATGAAGGAAGCATTAAGGGCCACTAGAGCTATAAGCGTAATTTTTAAAAGCCTGTTTTGTTTTTCAATTATTGAAGCGTTCATTGGTCGAAATCAATTATTTTTTTAATTCTTTTTCCAGATAGCATCAGGTTGTTTTATCCATATCTTTTCCCTTTCATCAAAGATTTCGCTTTTGGAAATCAATATGGAGTCGTTCATGAAAAGATGTTCATCACGTATTTTTTGCTCCGTACTATCTATATAGCTCATTATAAATTCGGCCTTTCTCACTAAGGGAGAATCAAAAAAAGTTTGATGCAAGGAGTGCCCCGTTGGCCCATTTTGTTCAGTGTAGTACTTGCCCTCGACATGGTCAAAATATTCCCTAATGTCCCAAAAACGAATAGTATCACCCTTTTTATGAACCCCATAGATAGTACCGAATAAGGTGTCTGCTTTGTTCTCAAAGTCCATTATGAATTCTCCAAAGGGTGAAACGGTATCTTTTATTTTATTGACCCAAATACCGTTATTGGAAGTGATTTTTTGATGAAACTGCTTCGCATTGCCCGATTTAAGGGTAAGATTTTGCTGGATAGTCTTATTATCCTTTTTGCAGGATACCAATACGACGGCAAGTAGCACAACAACAATTTTATTCATTTGCTTTTAAAAATTTTAAAAGGGATGTTCGGATTAAAAAACAATAGGATAGCCAATAACAAGTAATTGAAAGCCAACTCCGCTTCTGTAAGAATGAGGCCCTTGTGAGCAACAAATACCGCCACGGCCATTACAATGATGACCAGCACTGCAAACAATCTGGTCCATAAATTCAGAACAATCATCAATCCTCCAAAAAACTCTGCGCTTTTAGCTACATAAGCCATGATTTTCGCCATTGGGATGCTCAAAGAATCCAGGTAATCTGCAAATCCAGCGATTCCCGATATGAACAGAGGATCGTAACTACGCCACATCAAGATTATTCCGAGCCAATAACGAAGGAACCATGATAGATCTTTAATTGGAATGTTCATACTAGTTCAATTTTAATTTTAACACCATGGGTTCATAAAGTCTTTCCATTGCAAAGAGGTTTCCGTCTTTATCAAAACTTTCAAACTGTGCATTGGCAATATAATAGAACTCATTCTCCACAAGTTCGCCCGTTGTAGGGTAGCTCATCATCGGATGGTTTACTTCCAATAATTTCGAATCGATAATAGCGTTTCCCTCAGTGTTCAATATAAATTGTTGTACCGTATTTATACTGGGTTGTAGACCAATCAGGGTGTTGTTATAGAAGTAGATTCCATCGATACTTTCTCGACGACTAATTTTTATAGGCTCTGGTACTTCAATTGCTTTTATAACATCATTCTGTAAATCTATAAAAGCGATACCCTCGGCGTGTGCCACATATAGTTTGGATTCATCATCTGAAAATACAATCCCGTTGGGATATTTGATAAAATCGGCTCCATACATTTTTTTCAATCTGTCGTCACTGGACGATATTTTATAAATGGCATGTTCGTTAAAGGTATGTGTGGCATAGACATCGCCATTTTTAGCAATACACAGATCATTGAAGAAATGAACAATACCTTGTTCTTCCAGAGTGTATTTTTTAATGAGTTTTCCCGTGTCCAAATCATATTTAAAAATTCCGGCCGGTCGGCCGTCAACATCGTCTTTTAAAGGATAGTCGATCAAATTATCCCCGCCAGTACTGCAAATCCATAGCAGCCTTCTTTGAGCATCGATTTTTAGCCCAATGGCCATCCATAATCCGTCCTGTTTTGAAGTAATGAATTCCGAAACGTCACCATTACCCGAGATTTTTAGAATTTTCCCCTTGCGTGTACTGCTTATATAAAAGTGTTCAGAAACAGGGTCGTAGGCAACACTTTCCGGAAGTAAATCTTTCTCCCTAACGGTAAAGGCTATGTAACTATTATTGACGGTCGTGTTCGGTGTTTGTGCCAGAGCGATTGAAAAATATACAAGACACATACAAAACGTAAACTTCTTTAACGCCATACTCATTTTTTAAATATTGCATTCAAAAATATTGGCCCAGATTGAGCATTTTAAAGTTTTTGTGCATTGACCGATTAATATTATGTATACTTCGGTAAGTTTTATGTGTACTGTAATAATCGACCTCTCCAGAATCAATATATACATAAGAAATCTTTGGTTTCGGATAATAGATGATTAGGGTTGATATTTAGCTTTACCTTTGAATCAATGAAAGTTAAGCCTCCACATATCTTATATCATATACTCTTTTGGATTATCATCATAGCCGCATTCGCCATTTCGGAATGGAGCTATAGAGTGAACCTAAAGGAAGCCATTATTTTCGAATTGCTTTTTTTGCCTACAAGATTGGTTGCCGTATATGTTAATTGGTTCGTGCTAATACCCAAATATCTCTACAAAAACAGATTTGCCTTTTATTTCTTACTGCTTTTTCTTCTATTATTTATTGTAGGTATTGCTCAAAGATATTTGGTGCTCTACTGGGGTTATCCCACTTTTTTTCCCCAGTGGGTGACAGATACCATAGAACCGTTTGATATCCC
This sequence comes from Bacteroidia bacterium, assembly GCA_030428705.1. Taxonomy (GTDB): domain Bacteria; phylum Bacteroidota; class Bacteroidia; order Flavobacteriales; family Flavobacteriaceae; genus Meishania. The sequence goes on along the minus strand of JAUIDI010000001.1, from coordinate 29,952 downwards.
AAGGCTCTTTCAGGCCATCCTAATCATAGTTTCTCCGGTTGCTTTTACGACCGGGTTCAAATTGTTCTTGAACTGGTATAAAGGGAAAGAGGAAGCGGAAAAATTAAAGCAGGAGAAAAAGGAAGCCGAACTCAAGTTTCTTAAAACCCAAACAAATCCCCATTTTTTGTTCAACAGTTTGAATAGTATTTACGGGTTGGCCTTGGGCAAATCCGACAAGGCTCCTGGACTTATCTTGAAATTATCCGATATACTAAGTTTCTCCCTTTATGAAGCAAACGCCAAATCGGTGAGCCTAGAAAAAGAAGTACAACTTATTGAAAATATTATAGAGCTGGAAAAAGAGCGTTTTGGGAAACGCGTAGAAGTCACCTTTGAAAAAAAGGGGGATTTTAGCAAAATAGAGATTCCTCCATTGATTTTGATGCCTTTGGTTGAAAACGCTTTTAAGCACGGTGTCAAAGATGAAGTGAATAAAGGTCGGATTCATATCGAAATTAATGTAGACGGTACACGGCTTTTTTTTAAGATAGAGAATACTATTCCAGAGAACAATAAAGCATATAATAAAGCAGGTCTTGGTCTCAACAATGTTTCCAGAAGATTGGATTTGCTGTATCAAAACAACAAGAAATTCGAAGTGACTAATCTGGGTAAGACATTTAAAGTTACACTTGAAATAAACCAACTAAACTATGCCACTTAATTGTTTGATTGTTGATGATGAGCCAATTGCCCAAGATATCCTTAAAGGTTATGTCAATGATATTCCCAATCTCGTTTTAGTCTGCGTTTGCGACAACGCAATGGAGGCAACGACCATAGTAAAAGAAAAGAAAATCGACCTTATGTTCTTGGACATCGAGATGCCAAAACTATCGGGATTGAATTTCTTAAAAACGTTGCAAGACCCACCGTACGTCATATTTACTACTGCTTACAGGGAGTTTGCCCTAGATAGCTATGACTTGAATGCCGTTGACTATTTATTAAAACCCATTTCTTTTGAACGATTTTTAAAGGCAGTAAACAAAGTATTCGCTTCTAGCAGGTTCGTTGAAAATACCGAAGAATATAGATACTTTAAAGTCGACAAAAAAAATGTGAAAGTATATTATCAAGACATTCTATATGTAAAAGGGCTAAGCAATTACGTCATTATTCATACTTCAAGGGAGCAGCTGATAGTATATATGAGGCTATTGGATTTAGAACGAACACTTCCGGCCAATAAATTCGTAAGAATACATAAGTCATATATTGTTTCTTTGGATAACATTAAGGCTTATGGAAGTGATTATGTAGAAATCGCCGATGAACAACTTACAATAGGAAATACGTTCAAAGAAAATTTCTTTAAATCTGTTCAATAAAGAAGTTTTCTTCTTTCTGTTTAAGAGATTCCTGATACTGCTTCAAAAGTAGCAGGATATTTTTTTTTGCAAATATTGATTTCCGTTTTCTGATTGTTTTTATCCGATTAATTCCCTATTTCGGACACCGGAGAGGTGATTTCAGATAGTTTCATTTGCGGAATAATTGCTAAAAAACGTCCTGAAAACCATTAAATCTAGGACATTTAAATAGAAACCAAAATATCGAAAAAACAAAACCCCCGTAAGTACGGGGATTGTTGATGTCGGGGTGGCAGGATTCGAACCTGCGACCTCCTGCTCCCAAAGCAGGCGCGATAACCGGGCTACGCTACACCCCGGACCGAGCGATCAAAAAAGGTCTAGTAGACCTTTTTTAGCGAGGGGCCAGACGGTGCGCCGGCCTCTCAACCCGATCGTTTCTTTAAATACCAACATTTCTAGTCGGTACCATTATATGCCTTTTGAAAGGCTTTGCGGAGAGAATGGGACTCGAACCCATGCGACACTTACGCGTCGACAGATTAGCAATCTGCTCCGTTACCACTCCGGCACCTCTCCTCTTATTTCAAATGAACATACTGCCAAAATTATAATGGCAAAATGCGGTTGCAAATGTACATTTTTCCGAAGCTATTAAACAATAATTTATTTACTTTTTTTATTTCCCGAAAGCGAAGAGCCTATTCAGGATACTCCACCCGTAAATGATAGATGTTCGTAAGTTTTTGCTTAAATATTTTTTTGATGATCTCGATTTCCTTGAAGGTTATGTTCGCGTTTAAAAATTGGTTGGCCGACATTTGGCCCGCCACTATTTTATCGACAAATTCATCGATAATTGAAAAAGTAGGATTTTTAAGGCTTTTAGAGGCGGCCTCAACGGAGTCGGCCATCATTAAAATAGCGGTCTCTTTTGAAAATGGCAATGGGCCAGGGTATCTGAAATCCTTTTCATCCACATTCTCATCCATTTCTTGTTGACGCTTTAAAAAATAATAGACCGTTGTAGTGCCGTGATGAGATCGGATAAAATCGATTATCCTGTCCGGTAGTTTGTTTTTACGCGCTATCTCGATTCCTTCGATTACATGGTTAACTATAATCTTGGCACTATCCCTTGGTGATAGTTCATCATGGGGGTTTACATTGGTAATCTGATTCTCGGTAAAATATGTCGGATTGTTCATTTTACCGATGTCATGATACATAGCCCCTACCCTTACAAGCATGGCATTCGCACCGATTTCGTTGGCAGCAGCTTCGGCCAAGTTTGCCACTTGTAACGAATGATGGAAAGTTCCCGGTGCCTTGTTCGAGAGCTCTTTCAACAATTTGGAATTGGTATCCGAAAGTTCCAACAGAGAAACGTCAGAAACCAATCCGAAAATCTTTTCATAAATATAAATAAGCGGTTGGGCAAAAAGTGTAATCATGCCATTGAGTAGAAAAAGGCCCAAGGTGAACCACATAATATTGTCAAGGTTTCCTTCATGAATAATATGAAAGGCTAAATACCCAATGATATAAATGGAGGTAATCTGGCCCACGGAAATAAACAGATTGGCCCTTTTGTACAGTTCAGAAACCGTCAAGATGGTCACGATACCCGCAATGATTTGAAGAAAAATATATTCAAAACTGTTGGGCACCACAAAACCTAGTATCAATACAGTGAGTACATGAGCGAACAACCCAAGTCTGGCATCGAAAAAGGTTTTCAGAATCAAAGGCAATATGCAAAGTGGCACTACAAAAACATAAGCTTCATCATACTTTACGACAAGGGTGGTCACAAAAACCATTAGCAAGATGTTGAAGAAAATAAAAGTGACCTTGACATTGTTGTTGTAGATATGCTTTCGATATTTCTTTAAAAACAACAGCAGCATCACCAAGACCAGCGCCACCAAAACAGTATATCCCGTTAAAATGTAATAGTAATTATTGGCGGTCCAAAGTTCCGATTCGTATTCAGACCTCAACGATTTCAAAATTTTAAGATTCTCCGATTCGACAACCTCGCCTTTAGCCACGATAAGCTTTCCTTCATCGACCGTACCCCTTGTAGTCGATATCTTCGATAATTCATTTGAAAGAGCGATCTCCGAAAGGGCCTGGTCAAAAAAGACATTGGGTTTTACCAGGTCAAAAAACAAATTGTTGAAGGCGTTCTTGAAACCGATTAGCCCCTTTTCTTGAAGGACCGATTGAATCACACGCTCGACATCACCAATTCCATATAGATTATTAGAAGATATCCGTTGTGCTTCATTATTTCTCACCAGATAAATATCTCGATCTACCTTGGAAGCCTCCGTCATTTTTAAGATTCCGTTCAAGTAGAGCTTGTCCAAAACCTCCCTTCCCGTAGTTTTTAACGTCCGCCTTTGTACATCGGTATATCGAGGTCCTCCAAATACATTTGGAAAACCCGTATTATAGTCCGTGTAAATCTTATTGGCGATTTCCGAATCGTAGCGATAATAATCCAAATGATCTTTCTCGACCTGCTGCTTTTCTTCGGCAATTTCATCTTGTGTTTTCTTTATGGAGAAATCAAACGGCGCGTAAAGATTGTCGTATTGCCAAGGCTTCCCTTTTTGAAATTCATATTTGAATTTTCCTCCCTTCGGAAAAAAAAATACAATACAGCAGATGGTCCCCAGATACAGTAGGTATTTGTAAATGCGGGATTGGTTTTTGAAAAGCTTTTCCAAGAAATTTCGCATGTAGGGGATATCTCTACCAAAAATAGAAAATATATACGTATATAGGTCTTTTGATCCACTCCCCGATTCGGTTGTTCATTAATTTCTTAATTTCGCATCATCAAAGTTCATGAAATGAAGGATGTTGTAATTGTTTCGGCGGTCCGTACTCCTATTGGAAGCTTTTTAGGAACGTTATCTTCTGTAACGGCCCCAAAATTAGGGGCTATCGCCATCAAAGGTGCGATGGATAAAATCGGTCTCAAGCCCAATATGGTGGAGGAAGTTTTAATGGGCAACGTAGTGCAGGCCGGTACGGGTCAAGCACCTGCTCGACAAGCCGCTATTTATGCGGGAATTCCTGACGATGTGCCCTGTACAACGGTCAACAAAGTATGCGCTTCGGGAATGAAAGCCGTAATGCAGGCGGCACAGGCCATTACATTGGGCGACGTTTCGATTGCAATTGCAGGAGGAATGGAAAATATGAGCCTTATTCCGCACTATGTCCATATGAGAAACGGACACAAATTTGGTCCTGCGTCTTTAATAGATGGCATGCAAAAAGACGGATTGGTCGATGCCTATGATCAAAATGCGATGGGTGTCTGTGCCGATGCGTGTGCTACAGAATATCAATTCAGTCGTAAAGATCAAGATGATTTTGCCGTTCAATCGTACAACAGATCCGCGGAGGCGTGGAAGACCGGTAAATTCGATAACGAAGTCATACCTGTCGAAGTACCGCAAGGAAGAGGAGAACCGATAATAATCAGGGAGGATGAAGAATATAAGAACGTAAAGATGGAAAAAATACCTTCTCTGCGTCCTGCATTCTCCAAAGACGGAACCGTCACCGCAGCAAATGCCTCAACAATTAACGACGGTGCAGCGGCACTGGTTTTAATGAGTGCCGAAAAGGCAAAGGAATTGAATCTTGAACCCATAGCAACCATCAAGGGTTACGCTGACGCAGCCCAAGAACCGAAATGGTTCACCACTGCACCTGCCAAGGCGCTACCAAAGGCCTTGGATAAGGCAGGTATTTCGATAGACCAAGTGGATTATTTCGAATTTAATGAAGCTTTTGCCGTCGTAGGTCTTGCCAATATGAAACTTTTGGGTCTTACCGATAAAAACGTCAATGTAAACGGTGGAGCCGTTTCATTGGGGCATCCCTTAGGTTGTTCCGGTGCCCGTATCATTGTGACCCTCTTGAACGTCTTGGAACAAAACAAGGGTAAAATCGGTGCAGCGGCCATTTGTAATGGCGGTGGCGGTGCCTCGGCGATTATTCTTGAAAGACACTAAACCCGTATACTAAGAAAGCCCTATGCAGTACGGTATTTGTGCGCTTAGTATTGTTCCTGTCAGGTTTAGTCCGGATCACCAAAGTGAGATGGTGTCTCAAATCTTGTATGGCGAGCACTTCAAAATATTGGAACAGCGTAAACATTGGAGCAAGATCAGAATCGCTCTTGACGGCTGTGAAGGGTGGGCCGTTAATAACCAGATGCACAAAATTTCTGAAAATGATTATAAGGAAATAGAAAGCGGAAATCCAAATGAGTGCTCCACAGATCTGATTTCCCATGTAGAAACAGGAAAAAACATACTGGTTCCTATAGTTCTGGGCTCGACCATCAGCAATACGGAATTACTTCAACACAAGTTTGAAGGTGGATCCGTAAACGGCCTGCACGATAAATCTAACTTGATAAACATGGCCCTGCTTTATTTGAATACACCTTATTTATGGGGAGGAAGAACTCCTTTTGGAATAGATGCAGCCGGTTTTGTTCAGATGGTATATAAACTACATGGGTGCAATCTACATCGAAAAGCACAGGAACAATCTACAGTCGGAACCGCATTGAGCTTTATCGAGGAAAGCGAGGCCGGAGATCTTGCTTTTTTTGATAATTCAGAGGGAATAATCGACCACGTCGGCCTAATAATGGATAACAACTATATCATCCATGTCAATGGAAAAGTTCGGATAGACCGTTTAGATCATACTGGAATCTTCAACGCCGAAGAAGGAAATTATACCCATAATTTACGGGTAATCAAAAAGGTGATATAAAAAAACCTCCCGGATTTAGGAGGTTTTTTAACATGAGTATGCTTTTGGATATTTTACTCGCCCATCATCTTTTTAAGGCGCATAAAGTTTTCGTTATCGCCCATTGCTCCGTATATATTTTTCAATTGCTCCATGATACTCTTACTATCTGGGCTTGTTTTGAGCGCATCTTCCAATACTTGGGCTCCTTGCTTAAAGAAATCGTCTTTCTTCGTTTTGAGCTCATCATATCTGGCTATATCTGCCTTTGAATTGCCCAAAGAATTCATCTCATCGATCAATGCATTGCCTTCATTGATATATGTGGTCGACAGGTTCAACTGGGCGTTGGTGTAATCAGGTTTGATATCCAAGGCCTTCTTATAAGCTGCACGAGCCTCTTCCATATTGCCCTGCTCCATATTAATCACTCCTATATTATAATGCAGATCGGCATTGTCGGGTGCCAAAGCCGTAGCTTCTGCCATCAAGGATTTGAATTCCTCCAAGTCTCCTTTCGTATAATACAGATTGGCTTGGTTCAATATCAAATTAACATCGTCCGGGTTGTTCGCCCTTGCTTCATCGTAAGCGGCCATTGCTTTTTCGTCTTGACCGGTCTCGGAATAGATCAATGCTATATTTTTAACGATTTCGGCCTTTTTAGAAGGTGTTTTCTCATCGATAGGATCCTTGTAGGTTCCTGATTTCACCATTAGGTCTCGCTGAACTTTATCCATTTGTTCGACCTCTCCAGAATCAACATTGGTAGCCTTATAGATCATACCACCACCGTCATAACCTATTGCCTTAAGCTCTTCATAGTAATTCAACGCCATGTCGTAGTGTCCGCCTCTTACCGCGCTTCCAGCGGCAAAATAGAGATAAGAGGTGTCTTGTGGACTGATTTTGTAGCTGGTATATAGTTTCTCTGCAGCCTCTTTATATTTTTCCTCGCTGTTATCTTTTACGGCAGCGTTGACCATATCGGCCGTCAACGAAGCCAAATGCTGTTTGGTTTCGTCAGAGTATTTTGATTTTCCGGTTTTCCCTTCTATTTCGATAACCTTCTGTAATGACGATGCGGCATCCTCAAATGCGGTTGCATCTCCCTTTTTGGCCAAATCGGCATATACTTTACCCCTTACGAAATAGTATTGCGCCTGAACTTTTTCATCAGCCCCGGAAATCATGCCCGATGCACCTTCCAAGGCTGTTTTTGCAGCCATTGAATCGCCACCCTTAAGGGCTTTCTCCGCTGCCTTTATTTCGTTTTTTTGTGCAAATCCGATTGCGCCGATTAGCGTAACCGCTAGCATTAAAATTTTAGTTTTCATTTTTATTTAATTAAATATTTAGTGTTTAAAAGATTATTATTCTTCGCTACCCTCTTTATCAATAGCCGTGCCATCTTCTGTATCTACTTCGATATCAAGTATATCTGTACCTTCTACCGCGTCCTCATCTTTCATTACTTTGGCCACTGCGGCAATCGAGTCGTCACCTTTGATGTTGATCAATTTGACACCTTGTGTCGCCCTGCCCATGACCCTTAGGTCTTCAACGCTCATTCGAATGGCGATACCAGATTTATTGATAATCATCAGATCATCTGAATCGCAAACATTCTTTATGGCTACAAGTCCTCCGGTTTTTTCGGTTATCGATATGGTTTTAACGCCCTTACCGCCACGATTCGTAACGCGATAATCGTCGATACTCGAACGTTTACCATAACCGTTTTCGGAGACCACCAATATTTCATCTTCGAAATTATGGACCGATACCATACCGATCACCTCGTCATTATCGTCGGCCAAGGTAATGCCGCGAACACCGGAGGCGTTACGGCCCATGGGCCTTGTCTTACTTTCTTCAAAACGAATGGCCTTACCGGATTTCAATCCAAGGAAAATCTGGCTTGTACCGGTAGTCAATTTAGCTTCTAACAACTCATCGCCCTCCCTGATACCGATGGCATTAATTCCATTTTGGCGCGGACGGGAATATTGCTCAAGTGATGTCTTTTTAACCGTACCCTGTTTGGTAGCCATAATTACGTAATGGCTGTTTACGTAATCTTCGTCTTTCAGATCTTGGGTACATATAAATGCCTTGACCTTGTCGTCGTTTTCGATATTGATCAAATTCTGAATCGCCCTTCCTTTAGAGGTACGACTTCCTTCCGGGATTTCATAAACCCGCATCCAGAAACATTTCCCTTTTTGGGTAAAGAATAGCATGTACTGGTGGTTCGTACCCACGAAAAGATGTTCCAGAAAGTCTTCGTTACGGGTCGAAGAGGCCTTTTGGCCTACCCCGCCTCTATTTTGTGTTTTATATTCGGTTAACGGTGTTCTTTTTATATATCCCGCATGTGAAATAGTAATCACCACTTGCTCATCCGGAATCATATCTTCAATACTCAAATCCCCACCGGCAAAATTAATCTCAGACCTTCTTTCATCTCCATATTTCTCCTTAACCTCAAGAAGTTCGTTCTTGATGATTTCCATTCTTCGGTCTTTCTTCTCAAGAATATCCTTTAAATCGGCAATCGTCTTTATAATTTCTTCATACTCGGATCTAAGTTTATCCTGTTCAAGACCGGTAAGTTGACGCAAACGCATCTCTACAATGGCCTTGGCCTGTATCTCCGAGAGCTTAAAGCGTTCCATCAAATTCTCGCGGGCATCATCGGCATTGGCCGAACCACGGATTATAGCAATGACCTCATCGATATTATCAGAGGCAATAATGAGCCCTTCCAAGATGTGCGCCCTGTCTTCAGCCTTCTTCAGTTCGAACTTCGTTCTACGTACGACAACTTCATGACGATGCTCAACGAAATGATAGATCATGTCTTTGAGGTTGAGCATTTCAGGGCGTCCATTCACCAGGGCAATATTATTGACACTGAACGATGATTGGAGCGCCGTATATTTGAAAAGGGTATTCAGAACGATGTTCGGTATTGCATCCCGTTTGAGTATGTATACGATACGCATTCCTTTTCTATCCGACTCATCGCGAATCATCGAAATGCCATCGATTTTTTTCTCATTGATCAAATCAGCAGTCTTTTTGATCATGTCCGCCTTATTGATCTGAAAAGGTATTTCGGTAACAACGATACACTCTCTTCCCTGCACTTCCTCGAAACTGGCCTTGGCCCTCATAACGACCCGTCCCCGGCCCGTATGAAATGCCTCTTTTACACCGTCATAGCCATAAATGACCCCTCCTGTCGGAAAATCAGGTGCCTTGATATGCGTGATCAGTTCATCTATTTCAATGTCGTTATTATCGATATACGCCACTGTACCATCTACCACTTCAGACAAATTATGCGGAGGCATATTGGTCGCCATACCAACTGCTATACCAGAGGCCCCATTGACCAATAAATTGGGAACCCTAGTCGGCAATACCGTAGGCTCTTGTAACGAATCGTCAAAATTGAGTTGATGATCGACCGTATCTTTGTCGATATCGGCCAACATGTCATCAGCGATCTTGCGCATACGCGCCTCTGTATATCGCATGGCCGCCGGACTATCACCATCGACCGAACCGAAATTACCCTGACCATCGATCAACATATAACGCAAACTCCATTCCTGGGCCATACGTACCATGGAATCATAAACCGAAGTATCGCCATGAGGGTGGTACTTACCTAAGACTTCACCAACGATACGGGCCGATTTCTTGTGCGCGCTATTCGAACGAACGCCCAATTCATACATACCGTAAAGCACTCTTCTATGCACGGGCTTAAGCCCATCCCTGACATCGGGAAGTGCACGTGACACAATGACCGACATCGAATAATCGATGTAGGCAGATTTCATTTCATCTTCTATGTTGATCGGAATCAATTTTTCACCTTCTGCCATCTAAAAATCTTCTGTTTTATTTAAGTGTTAAAAAAGCATGCCAATATACGCAAAATCAATCCTTTCAAAGAAAAGAATAAATACTTTATTCAATAATTTATCAACACTTTTGCCGTTAGTTATAGTTGATAATTACCTTGTTAATTATTTTGTAAATCGATGCTTTTTTCGTCATTTCGAACAAGTTTGTCGAATATGGGTACGGTATTTGTCTATGATTGACCGAGATTTACTAATTTTATACTTGATTTAAGGATAGTCTATGGATGATAATTTTTCACCTCGGGTAAAAGATGTAATTGCATATAGCAAAGAAGAGGCGCTTAGGCTCGGCCACGATTTTATCGGCACCGAGCATTTGATGCTGGGCCTTTTGCGCGATGGTAACGGAAAAGCTATCAGTATTCTGGACGCCCTTGAAGTGGACCTTGACCATTTGAGGCGTAAGGTCGAGATTTTGAGTCCTTCGAATCCGAATTCGGGTGGTTCCCAGAAAGACAAGAAAAACCTTCATTTGACCCGTCAAGCGGAAAGGGCCCTGAAAACTACTTTTCTAGAGGCAAAGCTCTTTCAGAGCTCTTCGATAAACACAGCACACTTATTGTTGTGCATTCTTCGGAACGAAAATGACCCGACAACCAAATTATTGCACAAGCTGAAAGTCGATTATGACGGGGTCAAAGAACAGTTCAAGTTTATGATTACCAGTGACGACGAGATTATAGACTCACCAACATCGGAATCATTCCCCGGTGACTCGGAAGATATTGGCGATTCAAAAGAAAGCACTTTCGGGTCGACATCGAGCCAAAAAGGAAATAAAAAATCAAAAACACCTGTTCTCGATAATTTCGGAAGGGATTTGACAAAACTTGCCGAGGAAAATAGATTGGATCCCGTTGTTGGAAGGGAAAAGGAAATTGAAAGGGTCTCCCAAATATTGAGCCGAAGAAAAAAGAACAATCCTTTGCTTATTGGTGAGCCGGGCGTTGGCAAAAGTGCCATAGCCGAAGGGTTGGCATTGCGTATCATAAACAAAAAAGTTTCCCGTATTCTGTACAATAAGCGTGTTGTTACCTTGGATCTAGCCTCTTTGGTAGCCGGAACAAAATACCGCGGTCAGTTCGAAGAACGCATGAAAGCGGTTATGAACGAGCTCGAAAAAAATGACGATGTCATCCTGTTTATTGATGAAATACATACCATAGTCGGTGCCGGTGGCGCTACAGGCAGCCTTGATGCTTCCAACATGTTCAAACCTGCCTTGGCAAGAGGCGAAATACAATGTATCGGTGCCACGACACTTGATGAATATCGGCAATATATCGAAAAAGACGGTGCTTTGGAACGACGTTTTCAAAAAGTCATTGTCGAACCGACTACGGTCGATGAAACCATTGAGATACTCCAGAACATCAAAGGCAAATACGAAGATCACCACAACGTTCAATTTACGGATGAGGCCATTGTTGCCTGTGTGAAATTGACCCATCGCTATATGACGGACCGCTTTCTTCCCGATAAGGCAATCGATGCCATGGACGAGGCGGGTTCACGAGTGCATATTGTGAACATGGATGTGCCCAAGCAGATTTTGGAACTTGAGAAACAGCTTGAAGATGTACGCGAATTGAAGAACAGCGTTGTCAAAAAACAGAAATACGAAGAAGCCGCCAAATTGCGTGATGACGAAAAGCGTATCGAAAAAGATTTGGCCGTTGCCCAGGAAAAATGGGAAGAAGAAAGCAGGTTGCACAAAGAGACGGTTACCGAGGACAATGTTGCAGATGTAGTCTCAATGATGAGCGGCATTCCTGTAAACCGAATAGCACAGACCGAAAGCAATAAGTTGGCCGAACTGCCCGAACTTATCAAGGCCAATGTCATCGGTCAAGACGAGGCCGTTGCAAAAGTGGCCAAAGCCATTCAAAGAAACAGGGCCGGACTCAAAGACCCGAACAAACCCATCGGAAGTTTTATTTTCTTGGGACAAACCGGAGTCGGCAAGACCCAATTGGCCAAAGTTCTGGCGAAAGAATTATTCGATTCGGAAGATGCGCTGATCCGTATCGACATGAGCGAATACATGGAAAAGTTCGCCATTTCTAGGTTGGTGGGAGCACCTCCGGGATATGTCGGCTATGAAGAAGGCGGCCAGCTGACCGAGAAGGTAAGGCGCAAACCCTATTCTGTAATCCTGCTCGATGAAGTCGAAAAGGCACATCCCGATGTATTCAATATGTTATTGCAGGTACTGGACGATGGATACTTGACCGACAGCTTGGGGAGAAAAATCGATTTCAGGAATACAATAATTATAATGACTTCCAATATCGGGGCCCGGCAATTGAAGGATTTCGGACAAGGTGTCGGATTCGGCACGGCGGCCAAAAAGTCACAGGAAGACAGTCATCAAAAAAGTGTTATCGAAAGTGCTTTGAAAAAAGCGTTCGCACCTGAATTTTTGAACCGTATCGACGATGTGATCGTATTCAATCCATTGGAAAGGGAAGACATCCATAAAATCATTGATATCGAGTTACGAAAGCTGTATGCCCGGATCAAGGATATAGGTTACGACCTTAACCTTACCGACAATGCAAAAGACTATATCGCCGAAAAAGGATTTGACAAGCAATACGGTGCAAGGCCCTTGAAACGCGCCATTCAGAAATACATCGAAGATGCGCTTGCGGAAGAAATAGTCAATTCTAAATTGGAAGAAGGCGATAGTATCTTTATGGATCTCGACAAAAAGAAGGATGAACTCACCATAAAAATCAAAAAAGCGGAAAAATCATCCAAAACATAATTTTTCGTAAGAATTTTTCTAAAAGGGAGTCGTACAAATTGACTCCCTTTTTTTATGTCATAAAATAGGTTCGTAAGAATTAAATCACAGTATTTCACCATGCAAGGCATTATGAACGATATTTGAGCCTTTAATCTAATATTTTCCGCAATTTTTCAGCTTACTTCTACATTCGTTGCAGACACTATAACGAATATCATATGAGAGTGAAGCCACCTAAGAAGACAATTATTGTCAGGGAATATCAGCTGGATATTGGAAAAGTACAAGTCTACGACAACTATATGGTCGCTATTTTTGAAGAAGGGGTTACCATAACCCTTGAACGTGCTTATCAATTAATAGGGATCTCGGAAATACATTTTAGGGAAAAGAACTTCGGGTTCATCAGCCTAAGAAAGCATTCCTATGCAATCGACCCCACGATTTACAGTTATCTTAGGGAATTGGAAAACCTCAAAGCGTTCGCTATCGTCTCCGTCAAGGAAATCGATATGCACAATTTTAAAATCGAAAAGCTTTTCTATAAGAGACCCATGAAATTCTTTATCGAATTCAACAACGCACTTGCTTGGGTGAAGCAGCGGGTAAAGTAAGGCAATATTTACTCCTTATAAGAAAAACCCAGATTTGATACTTAAGCTTTTTATTTTGTCAGATCATCAACAGTTTGCGCAATCAAATCCAAAGGGTGGTAACTCGCAATTTCCTTTTGCAGGCGTTCCGCATTTTTCTTAAATTTTGGATTATTAAGAACCTCCTTGACCGCTTTTCGTATTGCCTTCGCGGAAGGACTCAGTTTCCTCAGGTTGATGCCGCAGCCGGCATGTGTCACCATAGCGGAAACCTCCATTTTATCCTCACTACCACCCGAGGAAATCAAAGGAATACCATGTGCCAAAGCCATGTGGGTGGCTCCGAAACCTCCATTGGTTACCATTAAATCAACGTATGGCAATAGATTAATAAAAGGTATGAATTCGGCAGTCTTCACATTTTTTGGCAAATTTTTTATCTCTTCTTTAACTGATACAGCAATCACCAAAACGTTTTCATTCTTTAACGCTTCAATTGTAGGCAAAATAAGCTCCGAGATGTCATTGGCTATTGTACCTTGGTTGACCAAGATTACTTTTCGACCATCAAAAAGTTCGGGCCACCATTCAGGTTCCACAAAATCAGGTTTCGCTTTTGGCAAAATGGGCCCCAGATATTTGATGTTGTCGGGCATATCGCTTCGCGGATAATCTAGCCCAGGCACTGTTGTGGAAAATACCACCGTAGTTCTTTCTAAAAAATCATTGAATATGTTCTTCTCGGTCTTTAAGCCCAACTCTTTTAAAATAGCATTACACTCTTTTCTCAAATCCCTAAATAGGATTTCATTCACCAAAAAATTCAAAACCCGTACCCGTAGCCTCCCCATTACAGATTTGACTGGACCAATACCAGTACCGAAGGGGCCATGGTCTTTGCTTGACAATGTCAATGGGATTACATGAAGATTAATACTGGGCCTGTTCAGCAGCTCTGCCTTTAAGTAAGGTGCATAGACCATGGGGTCGCTGATGTACAAATCGGGTTCATAGTCCTTTCTGATATCATCAATGATTTTCAATGTAGGCTCGGCCGCATCATAACACCAAGTTTTGATATAAAACTTGATCTGGGCGATGCCCTTTAACTTTTTGAGTTCAGGTTTGAAATCATAGATATCCATACCCTTGGGGTCAAAAGCATCAGGCATACCCACAAATTTGGCACTGGTACCCTCAATTTTTTGACGATATGCCCGACCACAGATCCATACCACTTCATGGCCTTGCTTGACCAAGTGGGTAACTAAAGGCAGAAAGGGATTAACATGACCTTCAGCGGCGGCGCAGGAAACTAGGATTTTTGGCATAATATCTTAAAAATCGATTTTTTAAATTACACCTATTTTTCCTTTACGTCCAATCCCTTTAGCACCGCATAGTTATCCTTCAGCATATCCCACTTATCCCCAAACTTTCCGGCTACCACGTCAAAATACCATGTTTCGTCCCAGTTCAAAGCCTGATTTTTGGCTTTATAGTTCCTAAGCAACTGATCCTGATATTCCGATTTTTCGTAGCGAAAATCCGCTACGTAATTGGCGGTGATATTGAGCCAAAGTATCACTTCATTACCCTCAACAAACATACGCTTTATGGTGGCCTTGTAATTTGGAAAGGAAGCCCGAAAAGCCGTGTGCTCTTTTATAAATGCTTCTTGGCTATCAGGTAAGTACTCTTCTATGCCCGCGCTCCAATTTTTCTTATTGATTTGGGCAATGTAATTTTTGACGAATTGACGTGTCTTTTCCTCATCGGAAGATTCAATCGCAACATCAGAAATCACGGGTGTCGTGTCAATGCTAGGCGGACTTTTTGACAGTTGCGCACTTACAGAAATGGTGGTGCAGAAGATAAGCATGCAGATGTAATTTTTCATGTTCAATTATTTAAAGTTGTTTGTTTTTAGGTATTGATTATCTTGTTCCACTACTGTGCGTGGAAATGGATTTGATTAAATTTGAGGGAAGTTGTCTTAAGAAAATTATTGGGCGACCGTTGCTTCAGGCATCACCCCCAATTGCTCCATTAGGATCATTTGATCAGCGATCAGCCACATATCGGTTATTTTTTCGTTCTCGATGATATATCGGATTACAAAGGGTAGGTCCATTTTTCCTCCCGTCGGTGGAATACCCTTGAACTCGCCCTTGTGTATTCCGGTGGCCCTACCCTGAACGATGACCTTATTGCCTTCGGCAACCATTTCTTCGATAAAAAGTTCGTATTTCGGAAAGGCCTTGTCAAAAAACTTTATATGCTCTATCAGCTTTTCATCATCCATGAATTGTTCGCAAAGCTCTTGGGTTTTTTCTTCGCCCGATATGGCATTGTAATATCGAAGAATGAATTCCCTATTTTTCTTTAGATTTTCCATAGTGCTACAGCTTTAAAATGATTCGACTTCCATTTTACACTTTCAAAGTTAGGGGCGATATTGTTTCAGCAATTGACCACAGGTTGCAAAAAATTGCACTCAGGTTACATTTTTGCTTTTAATATACTCCGAAGGGGAAAATCCGAACTCTTTTTGGAAAGATCGGGTAAAATGGCTTTTGCTCGCAAATCCCGTTTCGTAACATACTTCGCTTACATTGAGGTCTTTGTCTTTTGTCTGCAACAGCCGTTTCGCCTTTTCCAAGCGCACGAACCTCAGGTATTGTTGGGGAGACATTTGGGTCAACGTCTTTATTTTTCGGAACAATTGCGTACGGCTCAAGGCCATCGCATCGGCCAAAGCGTCTACCTTAAAATCGGAATCCGAGATATGCGATCGGATCACGGCATTTACTTTTTTAAGAAAAACACCTTCACTGTTGCTTTTTGACTCCGCGGCCTTCTCCATGTTTTCGGTATTCGAAAAATGGGAGGTCAGTCGCTTGGCAACGGCGGAATAATAATTAGGATATTTTCTTGGGAGCAAAACACCATTCTGCATTTGTTCATCGGAAAAAGAAAGATTCGGCTTTACCGGAATGGATACGATGAAACGGGTTCCCTGTGGCAATCTTTCCACCAACAGCCCTTTTTTGACCGAGGATATTATCTCGCCAAGTTTTGATAGGTCCACCCCCGTATTTTCGATACAAAGTACGCAGCGATCCTTGTTCTCATCGTATTGTTCCACGGAGACCTTTACACTATACGATTGGGGCGTAAAACTCACCACCCGACTCAAAAGTATGGTAATCTCCGAGAGTGCCTCTTCAGGATTATAGGATGCCATCAAACTCTTTACCGAAGATTCGAACGTCAATTCGACTTCCTGCGCCGCGGCAAAAGGTTTCAGCCCCGTGACGAGCCCACGGAACAAGGGTACAAGGTCTGCATTGATATTAAAGGACATGGTCGGTGTTTAAGCACCATCAAGATAAAGGATAAGGTAAAAGATTCCAAACCCTAACTTTCAGCTTCACTTTTTTCATCCTCTACCGGCACGGGCGCTTCAGGAATTTCAAACAAATCGATATAAGCCTTTCCTATATTATCGATAATGCTCGAAGCGATCAAAGACTGATATCCGGTATTTTCAACGGCAATATCGCCCGCCCTGCCATGTAAATAAACCCCAAAAACGGAAGCGATTAAAGGTTCATAACCCTGGGTAATCAATCCGGTAATTACCCCAGTAAGTACATCACCACTCCCGGCCGTGGCCATACCTGGATTTCCCGTAGCATTGATATAGCCCTTTCCATCATAAACCGTTATTGTATGGGCACCTTTTATAACCAGTACACAATCGTATTTTTTAGAGAATAATTTGGCCTTTTTTAACTTGTCAAAGTCGTCTTTCCATTTTCCAATCAAACGTTCCAGTTCTTTGGGGTGCGGCGTCAACACGGACCGCTTAGGCAATTTCTTGAGTAAATCTTTGTTCTTTGAAAGTATATTAAGTCCGTCCGCATCGATAACGAGGGCCGTCTTATTCTTCTCCAAGAAATCTGAAAATGCCCTTATCGTTTCCTCTCCGGTACCTAGACCCGTACCTATTCCAATGACGTTTGGTTCGATTTCAAAAACAATATTGGAAAGATGTGTTTCATTGTCATCGGTAATCACCATTGCTTCCGGCAAAGCAGTTTGAAATGGCACGTACCCACATCGAGGCACATAGGCGGTCACCAGTCCGCTTCCAATGACCAGTGCCGCTTTTGACGCCAAGATTGCAGCCCCTATCTTTCCATAGCTTCCCCCGATAATCAATGAATGCCCATAGGTACCCTTGTGCGAGAACTTTTGTCTAGGAATATATAAGGGCAATACCTCATGCTTCCCGATCAATTCATAATCCGTTTCCGTTGTCATGAGATATTCCGGGTCGAGACCGATATCCAAGACTTCCCACTGCCCCACATAAATACCGGTATCGGGCAAAAAGAATACCAATTTAGGGGCTTGAAAACTTAGTACATAGTTCGACTTGATGATTCCCCTATTATCTTCAGGAAGTTTGTCCACAAACAAACCCGAGGGCATATCAATAGACAGAATGAACGCTTCCGAGGCATGAAGATGTTCCATCAATTGTTTTACCCATTCATCCGGAGCACGATTCAGGCCAATTCCAAAAATTGCATCGACTATAATATCATCGCGTCCTATTTCAGGGAACTTGGAACCTTCCTCCAAAAATTCGGGCCATACCTTCCTATCTTTCAGGCGCTCAAGGTTTATCAAAAAATCTTTGGATCGCTTTTTGCTATAATTGACCACATATACGGCAATATTGTATCCATGTTCTTGAAGGTGGCGAGCAAGTGCAATTCCGTCGCCGCCGTTATTTCCAATTCCACAAAACAAATGGATTTTCACCGGCGCGCCTTGCATACGCCCATGCATCCAATTAAAAATCTGAATTGCGGCCCTTTCCATCAATCCATCGCTCGTAAGCTGTTGCTTTTCGATCGTTGATTTATCAGCGGCATATATTTGGTCGGCGGTAAAAAGCTTCATTTAACAGCACTATTTATGAATTATTGACAATTTCGCAAAAATAACGGCAAAGATTTGTTTGGGATTTTAAATGTACTACTTTTGGTACTTTATCTAAGATATGGAAGTTACCAAGACTTGCTTACAGTTTCGATTTTCCTCAAATACTACTGGAAACGTTACCCTTACGACCCCTTTGGGGTAATCTACTATATTTTCCTGTCCGTACATTTCTATTTATCAAGTATTCCATTTTATCTTTTAACACATGAAAGTTCTCAAGTTCGGTGGCACTTCGGTCGCAAACCCAAAAAATATAGAACTCGTCAAATCTATAGTCGCCCATTCGAGTGATAACAAACTCGCAGTTGTGGTATCTGCTTTTGGAGGTATAACCGATCTTTTGTTGCAGGCTGCCGAAAAGGCCTCTCTACAAGATGGTTCATATACCGATATCGTCAGGGAAATCGAGTCTAGACATTTGGGCGCAACAAAAGAACTGCTGCCCATCAATTCGCAAAGCGCGGTATTGAGCAAAGTCAAATCGGAACTGAACCATTTGGAAAGTCTATTGGAAGGTGCATTTTCGATCGGGGAACTGACTCCAAAACTTTCCGATAAAATCGTCAGTTATGGTGAACTTCTATCCTCGTATATAATCTCCGAATACTTTTCTGTAGAAGGAATGGACGTTGTTTTCAAAGATAGCCGTGAACTCATCAAAACGAATGAACGATACGGCAATGCCGTTGTCGATTTCGGGGCAACCGATATAAATTGTTCTGGGTTTTTCGAAAAAAACAAAGCCAAGGTTACAGTTCTAGGCGGGTTTATCGCTTCTTCGGAAAATGGAAATACAACAACCCTCGGAAGAGGGGGGTCCGATTATTCGGCGGCCATCATAGCTTCGGCTACCACTGCCGATGTTTTGGAAATCTGGACCGATGTCAGTGGCATGTTCACTGCCAATCCAAGTATCGTGAAACAGGCCAAGGCGATTCCCGCGCTTTCCTACCAAGAAGCAATGGAACTTTCACATTTCGGGGCTTCCGTATTGTATCCGCCAACAATTCAACCGGTATTATCCAAAGGCATTCCCATACATATCAAAAACACTTTTGAACCCGATGTCCAGGGCACTTTAATCGCAAAAGCGCAAGATGGCGATAAAAGAGTAGTAAGTGGTATCAGCTCGATCGAGAACATCGGACTTTTATCTTTGGAAGGCCCTGGAATGGTAGGTATTCCAGGAATTTCCTCGCGCTTTTTCGATGAACTTTCTAGAGCGGGGGTCAATGTGGTCTTGATCACACAAGCTTCTTCCGAACATTCAATATGTATCGGTGTATCTGAAAAGGATATTGAAAATGCAGTCGAAAAAATCAATACGGCCTTCGCTTTTGAAATAGCACAAGGAAAGATATATCCGGTCGGTTCAGAGACTGGACTTGCCATTATCGCCTTGATCGGCGATCAAATGAAAAGCCATCAGGGCCTAAGTGGTAAAATGTTCAGTACGCTTGGTAAAAACAACGTTAATATACGTGCCATTGCACAAGGTGCTTCCGAACGTAATATTTCCGCGGTAATCAAATCGGAAGATGTAAAAAAAGCCTTGAACACCCTTCACGAGGAGTTTTTTGAGGAAAACATCAAACAATTGAATCTATTTGTGATGGGTGTCGGCAATGTCGGTTCAAAGTTCTTGAACCAGATAAGACAACAGCGAAAATTCTTGAAAGAACATTTAAAACTGAATGTTCGGGTAATAGGTATTTCAAATTCCCGTACAATGGCTTTTGATGGCGGAGGTATATCATTGGAAAATTGGGAATCGAATCTCGCCAAAGGTCAAAAAGCCGATAAGGCCAAATTTTTCGAGACCGTGCAAAAGTTGAATTATCGCAACAGTATTTTCATAGACAATACGGCTAGTAATGAAGTGGCTTCAACTTACGAATCGTATTTGGCCAATAGTATTTCGGTAGTAACCTGTAATAAAATAGCCTGTTCATCAGAATATCAAAATTACAGGAAGCTTAAGAATACTGCCCGTGAGTACAATGCGCCTTTTCTCTTCGAGACCAATGTAGGAGCGGGTCTGCCCATAATCGACACCTTAAAAAACTTGATCGCTTCAGGCGACAAAATATTGAAAATTCAGGCCGTACTCTCAGGAAGCCTAAACTTCGTCTTTAATAATTTCAATGATCGAACCACCTTTCATGACGTGGTCAAACGAGCACAAGAGGAAGGCTATACCGAACCCGACCCAAAAATCGATTTGAGCGGTATCGATGTGATGCGTAAAATATTGATTTTGGCCCGTGAGAGCGGCAACCGGTTGGAAATCGATGATATAGAAAACAAATCGTTCTTGCCCCAAGAAAGTTTGGATACCAAGAGCAACGATGGTTTTTTCGAGTCACTAAAAAAATACGAAGCCGATTTTCAAAAACTATATAGCGATGCGGTCGAAACGAACAGCAAGTTGAAATATGTTGCCCAATATGAAGATGGAAAAGCTAGTGTTGGTCTACAGCAGATTCCCAAAGGGCATGATTTTTATAATTTGGAAGGAAGTGATAATATCGTGCTGTTCTACACCGAACGTTACCCGAATCAACCCTTGATCATCAAAGGGGCCGGGGCCGGGGCAGATGTAACCGCATCAGGAATTTTTGCCGATATAATCAGAATTGGAAATTTTTAAAATGAGGGAAATACGCGTCTTTTGCCCTGCCACAATCGCCAACATCTCCTGTGGGTTTGATGTTTTGGGCGTGGCCTTGGATTCTGTCGGTGATGAAATGGTCGTTCGCAAGGTTTCGAAAAAAGGAATCCGTATCACAAAATTGACAGGGCAGGATTTACCTTTGGAAGCAAAAAAAAATGTTGCCGGTGTAGCCGGTCTGGCCTTGTTGGAAGCAAGTGATTATGACGGAGGGTTCGAAATCGAGATTTACAAAAAAATCAAAGCAGGTAGCGGAATTGGCAGTAGCGCCGCAAGTTCCACTGGAGCGGTCTGGGCAATGAACGAATTGCTCGGCAGGCCTTTTTCAAAAATTGAATTGGTACGATTCGCTATGGAAGGCGAACGATTGGCAAGTGGCGTGGCCCATGCCGATAACGTGGCCCCTGCCCTATTCGGTGGATTTACCCTTGTTCGTAGCTACAATCCGTTGGATGTTATTTCGATTCCAAGCCCCGATCAGTTGTATGCAACGGTCATCCATCCACAGATAGAAGTGAAAACCTCCGATTCAAGGAGTGTGCTGCGCACAAAAATTACACTTGCCCAAGGTATAAAGCAATGGGGCAATGTAGGCGGTCTTATTGCAGGCCTCTTTACTAATGATTACGATCTGGTTGGCAGATCTTTGGAAGACCATATCGTAGAACCTATCCGTTCAATTTTGATTCCCGGTTTTGACAATGTGAAATCAGAAGCTCTAAATGCAGGAGCTTTGGGATGCGGTATTTCAGGGTCTGGACCATCGATTTTTGCCTTTTGTAAAGGTGAAGCGATTGCCAATAAAGTAGGTGAAAGCATGAAAGAAGTCTATCAAGATATTGGCATTGACTATGATGTACATGTTTCGAAAATCAATACAAAAGGAATTAGAGTTATATAAATGAAATTCTACAGCTTAAACAGCCAAGCACCAAAAGTATCCTTTAAAGAAGCTGTCATTGCAGGAATTGCACCGGATAAAGGTTTGTATTTTCCAGAATCCATTGAACCGCTTCCCGAAAGTTTTTTTGAACATATCGAAGAGCTTTCGAACACCGAAATAGCCTTCAATGCCATTCATCAATTTGTTTCCGAAGACGTTCCCAATGAAAAATTAAAAGAGATTCTTGCCAAAACGTTGGATTTTGACTTTCCGGTAGTCGAAATCGAAAACAATGTTGCCACCTTGGAACTTTTTCACGGCCCGACCATGGCCTTTAAAGATGTAGGCGCCCGGTTTATGGCCCATTGTCTGGGTTATTTTTCAGAAGGCGAAAATTCCCAAGTTACCGTGCTTGTGGCTACTTCAGGTGATACCGGTGGTGCCGTTGCCAATGGTTTTTTAGGTGTGGAAGGAGTAAAAGTGGTCATTCTCTATCCTAGCGGAAAAGTCAGTGACATTCAAGAACGGCAATTAACGACCTTAGGCCAAAATATTACGGCCCTTGAAGTCAACGGAACTTTCGACGATTGTCAAAAAATGGTAAAGACCGCTTTTCTGGATGATGATCTTCTAGCGGAAATGAAATTGACTTCGGCCAATTCAATCAATGTGGCTCGTTGGTTACCGCAATTGTTCTACTTTCTCTTTGCTTACAAACAGGCAAAATCCAAGGGAAAGGAAATTGTTTTTTCCGTGCCTTCGGGCAATTTTGGAAATATCTGTGCCGGTATGGTCGCCCAAAAATTGGGCATGCCGGTCAAACATTTTGTGGCTTCGACCAATATCAACGATACGGTTCCCGAATTCATGCGCACCAAAAGTTATGACCCGAAACCCTCGACGGCCACTATTTCGAATGCCATGGATGTCGGCGATCCGAGCAACTTCATCAGGATTCGCCATTTGTTTCAAGACGATTTCGAATTGTTGAGCAAGAACCTTTCTTCTTATTCCTTTTCGGATGCCGAGACTAAAAAGGCTTTGGCCGATATTCACAAAACTTCAGGCTATTTGGCAGATCCGCACGGTGCCGTAGGTTATTTGGGATTGAAGAAATATCAGGAAGACCATCCAGACAATTATGGCATTTTCTTGGAAACCGCACATCCCGTAAAATTTTTGGATGTCGTTGAAGAAGCCATTGGAAAGAAACTGCCCTTGCCCCCACAAATTCAGAAAGTGATGGACAAGGAGAAAAAATCCATCCGGATAAAAGCATACGAAGAATTGAAAGCGTATCTATTAGCGCGTTAATCCAATTCGGGAAGTACAAAATCATCCAACGGACTCGGTTGCTTCATCATGGCTTCAATAGCTTCGGTAGTTCGTGGCGCCATTGCGGAAAGATTGACCGGGCAGTTATCCGTGATCAAGATATCATCTTCGATGCGCACGGCGATACCCCACCATTTCTTGTCGCAATCACTTCCCTCGGGAATATAAATTCCGGGTTCGACCGTAATGACCGTATTGGCTTTAAAGGCTCCGTACGTACCTTTGTCGTGCACGTCCAATCCCAAATAATGTGAGGTACCGTGGGGAAAATAGGTTCGGGCATCCTTGGCTTCATTAATGATACCGAGTTTGATAAGTCCTTGGGCGACCACCTCGCTCGAAGCCCTTCCGGGTGCCTGAAAAGGCGCACCGACAACACTTGCCTTGATACCGGCTTCCTGGGCATCATAAACGATATCGTATATAAGTTTTTGTTCCGGACTGAACTTTCCATTTGCAGGAATGGTCCTAGTGACATCGGCCGTATACCCATGATATTCCGCCCCAAGATCCATCAAGACAAGATCATTACCCACTTGGGTCTTATTGTTCTCGATATAGTGCAAAATACAGCCATTGTTTCCAGCACCGACTATGGAAGGATATCCCTCGTATTCGGCACCATATTTCTTATACACATATTCATGCACCCCTTGAATCTCTGTTTCAGACATATTGGGATGCATGGCCTTCATGACTTCAATTTGACCCACGGCCGAAATTTCAACGGCTTTCTTCAACAATACCAATTCTTCTTCGGTCTTGGTCTCGCGCAACGTCGCCATAATTTCCGAGATTATACTTGAATCAAGGTTGTTGGCATCCAGTTTTAAACTCACTTTTTGTTTGATCTCATTGCGTATGGCATCGTCTTTGGCGTTTACAAATCCGTTCAGCAATTCATCATCTTTTAATTTCTCGTCATAATTCAAATAACGTCCCAAGGTCTGCGCGACATTGGCACTGTTCTCGATATCGGTGGACTGTATTCTAGTGTACAATTGCTGTTTCGTTGCGCTGTAATCAGCTGGATATTCCGCTTTTATCTTGAAGGTTTTGATCAAGTCGTATAAGTCGGCCTCGCCTCTCTTATCCCTGACATCATTTTCGAAATCGAAAAACGAGACCTTATTGAACGAAGTAAAATCGATATCCGCTTTACTGAATTCACCACCATTAAAAACTTTCTCAAAACCCAGTTTCTTTTTTACACCTTCAACGCCCAATCGCTTACCGTTCCACTGCTCGGCCAAAGGATCTCGTTCCTGTACATAAAAAAGCTCGTTATATTCTTTACCTTCATTATCTTTTTGGTTTTCGGAAAATAGTACTAAAACGGCATTGGGTTCTTTGTATCCCGTCAAATAATAAAAATCGGGATCTTGATGATAAACATAGTCTACATCGTTCGCACGGTTGCGTTCTGCATTGGCGAACAGTACCACTACACTATTGGGCGGCATCATCTGACGGACCAAATTCCTTCTTTCTTTATGAAAATCAGCGGATAAAAAGTCGGTAGGGGTATCTTGCGCCCACGCATTGATGGTTATCAAAAAGACAATTGGAAAAAGTAATGTCCGGAACATTTGAAAGGTTTTAATGGCTCAAAGTACCATTTTTTGTAATACCAACATGCCTCGGCTAACATAAAATTGTGAAAAACATACCGACTTCGAACAAGAGTTTCCCTATTTATTTCAATAAATTTGCCCAGCAAAAATCATGATGGTTATGAAAGATACCGCCCTAACGAAAACACATGAAGCGCTCGGTGCCAAAATGGTACCGTTCGCCGGTTACAACATGCCCGTTTCATATGAAGGTGTGAACATAGAACACGAGACAGTTCGCAAGGGCGTGGGTGTTTTTGATGTTTCGCACATGGGAGAATTTTTGATTACCGGGCCAACGGCATTGGACCTTATTCAAAAAGTCACTTCAAACGATGCCTCGAAGTTGACCATCGGAAAGGCCCAATATAGCTGTCTTCCTAACGAAACCGGGGGTATTGTCGATGATCTTATCGTCTATCGTATCAAAGAAGATCAGTATTTATTGGTGGTCAATGCTTCGAACATCGAAAAAGACTGGAACCATATTTCAAAATACAACACCGAATTCAATGCCGAAATGCGCGACCTTTCGGAAAACTATTCCCTTTTGGCCATTCAGGGGCCAAAAGCCGTCGAGGCTATGCAAAGTTTGACCTCGGTAGATCTCGCCGAAATCAAGTTCTATAATTTTGTCGTCGCCGATTTTGCCGGAATCGACTATGTGATAATTTCCGCCACCGGATATACCGGATCTGGAGGATTTGAAATCTATTGCAAGAACGAGGAAGTAAAACAGGTCTGGGACAGAGTTTTTGAGGCAGGCGCCGATTTTGGCATCAAACCTATAGGATTGGCCGCTAGGGATACATTGCGTCTTGAAATGGGATACTGTCTTTACGGAAACGATATCGACGATACCACCTCTCCTTTTGAGGCAGGACTTGGTTGGATAACCAAATTCACAAAAGATTTCGTCAATAATGAGGCCCTGGCCAAAGAAAAAGCACATGGCCCCGAAAGGAAACTAATCGCTTTCGAATTGAATGACCGTGGAATTCCGCGCCATGGTTATGACATCGTAGATGGAAATGGCAAAAAAATCGGAATAGTGACTTCGGGTACCATGTCCCCATCTTTAGGAAAAGGTATCGGACTCGGTTATGTACCGGTGATATTTTCCGAAATCGGGAGCAAAATCCATATTCAAATACGCAAAAACGCCGTACCGGCCACCGTGGTCAAACTTCCTTTTTACAAAGGATAATACAACCGTGCCAAACGAAAGGGAAGCTTGGAAGAAGGAGGCAAAAAAATATTGATTTTAGGAGGGAGCGGATTTCTTGGCAATGCCATTTACAAAGAACTCTGCAACTATTTTGATACCTATGGCACTTATCTCAATGCCCGAAGGACATTTGAGGAAAACCAGAAATTCTTTCGTTACGATATGCAAGAGGACGACGTTTTCCAACTATTGGAAAAAATACGTCCCCAAATAATCATTTCGGCCCTTCGGGGCAATTTTGCGGCACAGGTACAGGCGCACCAGCATCTCACAGAATATATTTCGGGGCGTGACTGCAAACTCTATTTTCTCTCTTCGGCCAATGTTTTTGATGCTTATAGCAAATATCCTTCGTACGAAAACGACAAAACCCTTTCAGAAAGCGTCTATGGGCGTTTAAAAATCAAGATCGAGAACATGTTGTTGCGGCTTCCGAAAAAGAAAATGGCCATTCTTAGGTTGCCCATGGTCTTTGGCAACGGTTCGCCGCGTATCAAGGAAATAAAGAACCTTATCTGGCAAAATGAACCTGTCGAGGTCTTTCCGAACCTCGTCATCAATGTCACCAACGACGATAAGTTGACCCAACAAATACATTATCTTATCAACCATGATAAAACGGGCATATTCCATTTGGGAAGTATCGACTTGGTACACCATGAAGATTTCATCAAAGAAATCGTAGAGCGCATCGGCAATTTCAATCCGATTTATAAAAGAGTATACACCACCAATGAAGAACGATATTTGGCCGTTTTACCCAAGGATAACAATCTTCCAAAAAATCTAAGGGCGTGCGCGCAAGATATCATCGACCATCATATTTTGGGTTGATGAAACAATGGCACTTTCTTATCTTTAACCAAAAAAGTATCCATGGAAAAACTATCGGAACGAACCATAGAGGAGCGGTTGGAAAAGCTAGAAGGCTGGGAATATGTAGATGGGGCCATTGAGGCCTCATTTGAATTCAAAAATTTCAAGGAAGCCTTTTCGGTAATGACCCTAATCGCCTTCGAATGTGAGGCCCAAAATCACCACCCGGATTGGAGCAATGTCTATAACTCCTTGAATATTAGATTGAATACACATGACGCAGGAGGGGTTACCGAAAAAGACTTTGAGCTTGCCCATGCGATAGAACGAATTATCGACGCCGAATAGTGCGGTATTGAAAACGATACCCCAACTTTTTTTAAATTTGCGATCGTCTAATTTATCAAGTTAAGAAATGGGAAGAGCTTTTGAGTTTCGAAAAGCAAGAAAGATGAAGCGTTGGTCCGCCATGTCCAAAGCTTTTACACGTATTGGAAAAGATATCGTCATTGCCGTGAAGGAAGGTGGCCCAGATCCAGATTCCAATTCACGCTTGCGTGCGGTCATCCAGAATGCAAAGTCGGTCAATATGCCCAAAGATAATATCGAAAGGGCGATCAAACGTGCAAGCGATAAAAGCCTGGGTGATTACAAAGAAGTGCTTTTTGAAGGCTACGCACCGCATGGCATCGCCATTCTTATCGAAACGGCCACTGACAACAATACTCGTACCGTTGCGAACATCAGAAGCTATTTTAACAAATGTGACGGTAGCTTGGGTACTTCGGGTTCTGTAGAATTTATGTTCGACCATACTTGCAATTTTAGAATTCCGGCCGAAGGCATCGACCCGGAAGAGCTTGAACTCGATATGATCGATTTCGGAGCCGAAGAGGTTTTTGTCGATGATGACGGTATCTTGATCTATGCGCCTTTCGAAAGTTTTGGTGCTATTCAAAAGGAATTGGAGAACCGTGGCATTGAAATCCTTTCTTCAGGATTTGAACGTATTCCACAAGTGACCAAACAATTGACCGAAGAAGAAGTTGCCGATGTCGAAAAACTACTAGAAAAGATTGAGGAGGACGATGATGTACAGAACGTATATCATACGATGCAGGAATAATCAACTTCTAAACATTAAAAAAAGGGGAACCATACTGGCTTCCCCTTTTTTGCTAAATACTATTTAATCAATGTTTAATGACTACACGTTTCATATATTCGCGCCCATTTGTATCTGTCGTCTTTAATAAATAGATTCCTGATTTAAGGTCATCAACGGCTATTGGTCGATCCAATGACCCTTTGGCCACAACACGTACCAGACGTCCGGTCATATCGTACAGTTCCATCCGCACCATTTCCGGTGTATTGGTGCTTTCGAAGTCAACAAATATCTTTTCCCTTGCGGGATTTGGGTGTATCTTCATTACACTAAGATTCAATTTACTCGATAGGCCAACACCATTCTCCCTCAGGACGATGTTCCTGAAAAAGCTCTCCTGTAAAGTACCGTCGGAATCCTTATCACCAGCAAAGACGATGTAGGCGAACTCGCCGGTGACATAATCGCCAATAGGTACCGAGAACGATACCCAGTCGTTGCCCGAGTACGTGCGGTACTGCTGGATACCATAGTCCATCTGCGTGCCCGCGAACTCGAAAAGCCAAGACCCTGTCCCCCCAAGCCTGTCGTCGTTGTCAAAACCGATTCCATGAATCTCTCCAAGACCCGTCACCTTCATCTCAAACTCCAATACGGTACCAGGGGTGATGCCATAGCCGAGCTCGGCCTTCTTCCAGGCGTTGCCCGACAAATGGAGCGTGCTGCCACCGTCTTGAACTCTGTAATCACCGTTGTCCTGAGCTCCGGGGTCATAACTGCTCACAGGGCGGCCCGTGCCATTTATGTTAAGAAGGCCGTCGCCCTCCCTCAGTACGATATTCCTGAAAAAGCTCTCCTGTAAAGTACCGTCGGAGTCCTTGTCGCCAGCGAAGACAATGTAGTTAAAATCACCTGCGATATAATCGCCAACCGGTATCGAAAATGATACCCAGTCGTCACTAGAGTACGTATGATAGGTCCGATCTCCATAATCGGTCTGCGTGCCCGCAAATTGGAAGAGCCATGTATCACGGCCTCCGAGCACGTTGTCGTTGTCGAAGCCGATACCATGTATTTCGCCCAACCCCGTAACCTTTATGTCAAACTCGAGTATCGTGTTCTCGGTGACCGTATAATCGAGTGGCACTTTCTTCCAGGCGTTGCCCGACAAATGGAGCGTGCTACCATCGTCTTGTATCTCATAATCACCATTGTCCTGAGTTCCAGTGTCGTAGGAACTGACCTCTTGACCAATGTCATTTATCTTGAACAGATCGTCAGTGACTTCTTTAAGAGTAACGTTCCGGAAAAAGCTTTCCTGTAAGACTCCATCGGAGTCCTTGTCGCCGGCGAAGACGATGTAGGCAAAATTACCAGTAAGGTGCTTGCCCACCGGTATAGAGAAAGATACCCATCCGTTTCCAGTATAAGTGCGATAGGTTTGGTCACCGTAATTAGTCTGAGAGCCCGCGAACTCAAAAAGCCAAGGTTCTTGGCCGCCCAAAACATTATCGTTGTCGAAGCCGATTCCATGGATCTCTCCAAGGCCAGTCACCTTCATCTCGAACTCCAGTATCGTATTTTCTGTGAGGGTATAGTTCAGACGAGCTTTCTTCCAAGCATTGCCCGACAAACGGAGCGTGCTGCCATCGTCCTGTATCTCATAATCGCCATTGTCCTGCGCTCCGGGGTCGTAGTTGCTTACGGGGCGGCCAACTCCATTAATCTTTAGCAAATTGTCTCCTTCCCTCAGGACGATGTTCCTGAAAAAGCTCTCCTGTAAAGTACCGTCGGAATCCTTATCACCAGCAAAGACGATGTAGGCGAACTCGCCGGTGACATAA